>NZ_FOFF01000001.1:0-362142 GCF_900110755.1 Streptomyces sp. yr375 | reverse complement strand
CCCTCCGAGTCCGGGCCCCTCCGAGTCCGGGCCCCTCCGAGTCCGGGCCCCTCCGAGTCCGGGCCCCTCCGAGTCCGGGCCCCTCCGAGTCCGGGTCACGCTGATCGCGGACCCGGGTCGGCTGTCGTGCGTACCGGCCCGGAGCCTCGTGCCGGGCCGGAAACTCTCGTACCGGGCCGGAACTCTCGTACCGCCGGACGACCGGGCGTCAGACCGCGGCTTCCTCGGGCTCGACGGCCGGGCCGGTCGTGTCCGTACCCGGTGTCGGGGTGCGGGGGGTGGGGATGGCGGTGGCGATGGTCGCGGAGACGAGGGCGAGGGCGCCGCCGACGAGGAGGGCGGTGCGGAAGCCGTTCTCGGAGGCGAAGGTGTGGCCGCCCATGGTGGTGGTCATCCGGGCGAGGATCACGCCGATGACGGCGGCGCCGATCGAGGTGCCGAGTGAGCGCATGAGGGTGTTGAAGGCGTTGGCGGCGGCGGTCTCGGTCAGCGGCACCGAGCTCATGATCAGGGCGGGCATGGCGCCGTAGGCGAGTCCGACGCCGCTGCTGGTGATGATCGTGACCAGCATGACGCCCCAGGCGGAGCCGATCAGGGCGAGGGCGGCGAAGTAGCCGGCGGCCAGCACCAGCGCGCCGGTGGCCAGCGTGAACTTCGGGCCGCGGGCGTTGGTGAGTTTTCCGCCGAGCGGGGAGACGAGCATCATCGTCAGGCCGCCGGGCGCCATCCACAGTCCGGCGGCGAGCATCGACTGACCGAGCCCGTAGCCGGTGGCCTGCGGGAACTGGAGCAGTTGCGGCATCACCAGCATGCTCGCGTACATGCCGAAGCCGATGAAGACCGAGGCGAGGTTGGTGAGGAGCACCCGGGGGCGGGCCGTGGTGCGCAGGTCGATCAGCGGGTCGGTGGTGCGCGTCTCCCACACGCCCCAGCCGATCAGCGCGGCGACGGCGACGACGGCCAGGCCGAGCGTGGTGGCCGAACCCCAGCCCCAGTCGGCGCCCTTGGAGACGGCGAGCAGCAGCGCGACCAGACCGACGCCGAGGCCGATCGCGCCGGGCAGGTCGAAGCGCTGGCCCTTCGCGGGGGCGGGCGCGTCCGGGACGAGCTTGAAGATCAGGACGGCGACGACCGCTGCGAGCGCGGCCGAGCCCCAGAACAGGACACGCCAGTCGGCGTACTGGGCGACCGCGGCGGCCAGCGGCAGGCCGACGGCGCCGCCGATCCCCATCGAGGCGCTGACCAGCGCGATGGAGCCGCTGAGCTTCTCGGCCGGTACGACGTCCCGCAGCAGCGCGATGCCGAGCGGCACCATGCCCATCCCCATGCCCTGAAGACCGCGCCCCACGATCATCGTCACGACGTCGGAGGCGAACGCGCACACCACCGAGCCGACGATCAGCGGCACGGAGCAGGCGAGCAGCATCCGGCGTTTGCCCAGCAGGTCGCCGAGGCGGCCGACGACCGGCACGCACACGGCCGCCACCAGCAGGGTCACCGTGATCACCCAGGCCGCGTTCGAGGACGAGGTGTCCAGGATCCGCGGCAGTTCGGCGATGAGGGGCGTGACCAGGGTCTGCATGATCGCCGCGGTGGTGCCGGCGAAGGCCAGCGTGGCGATCACCGCGCCCGGACGGGCCGTGGGCTGGGGAGCGAGGGCGGGGGCTGGGGCGGGGGCGTCCATGGGCGGACTCCTCGGTCGTCTCTGGGGATCGGCATGGGAATGATGTGCATCATACATATCCCATGTATCAAGCACATGATGTGGGACGTGCACGGGGTTGTGCCACGATGGCCGCATGGAGACGCCGACGCACGAGGTCGAGTACGAGCAGATGCTGCTCAGCCGCCACACGTTCATGAACCAGCGGGGCGGGCGCCGCAAGAACAGCCTCATGGAGCGCAGCGCCTACATCCTGCTGAGCCGGATCCGGGTCCAGGGGCCCATGTCGATCGGGGAGCTCAGCGACGCCTTCGGTCTGGACGCCTCCACCCTCAACCGGCAGACCGCGGCGGCGATGCGCGCGGGCCTCGTCGAGCGCATCCCGGACCCGGCGGGCGGGATGGCCCGCAAGTTCCGGATCACCGACGAGGGCGCCCGGTCGCTGGACGCCGAACGCGAGGGCATCGTCGACGTCCTGGACCAGGTGATGCGGGACTGGTCGGACGACGACAGGACCGCCTTCGCCACCTATCTGCGGCGCTTCAACAACGGCATCGAGGCCATCGGCGGCATCCCCTGGCCGCGCCCGTGACGTAGTACGTCCGCGCCGTCCACCCGGAACACCGGGCGGGACTCAGGAAAGTGGCCCGTCGCGCAGGGCGGCGTCGGCCAGCTCCTGGAGTTCGTCGCGGGAGACACCGCTCGCGGCTTGTACGGCGATGCCGTAGGCGAAGGTGGTGAGGTAGCGGGCCAGTAGCTGTGGATCGGCCTGCGGAGGCAGGTCGCCTTCGTCGACGGCCCGCTGGAACCTGTCCCGGATGCGGCAGCAACCGTCGTTGCGCCAGGCGACGAGCAGGTCACGGACCTCCCGCCCGGAGTCGCTGACGCTCAGGGCGCCCTGGACACCCAGGCAGCCGTGGGGGCCGGCCCGACGGACACACCCGCGCTGACGGCGCTCACCCCCGACCCGGAGGAGTTCAAGCAGCAACTGGCAAGTCGGGTGCCGCTGGGCCGGCTCGGGCGCCCGGAGGAGATCGCCGCGGCCGTGATCTTCCTCGCCTCCGAGCAGAGCAGCTTCATCACCGGTTCGAGCCTGTACGTCGACGGCGGCACCAACCAGATCTGAGAGGCGTCACCGTCGCGGGTCGTCCACCTGCCCCGGGCCTCGGCTCAGATGCCGGTGCGGACGTGGGCGGCCCAGCGGTGGGGGTCTCGGGGGGCTGATGTAGTTCCTGGTGGCGCTGTGGTGGTGGCCCGCCGCGGTCGTCGCCGTCGGCGCGCTCGCCACGGCGTGGGTGCGCGCGGGGGGGCGCGGCGGCGGCGCTGGCTGATCTGGTGGAGGGGGCGGTGGACCCGTACGGGCGCGACCGGGCGACGGCGCTCGGGCCGGTGAGCGCGCTGCTGCACCCGGAACCGGCGGATCCGCCCGCCGGCCTGCCGTAGCCGTGTCCGTGGGCGTGTCCGGCGCTAGTGGTCTCAGCCGAGTTTCTGGATGGTGCCGCCGAGTTTGGGGCGGAGTTGTTCCAGCAGTTTCGGCTGTGCGCTGACGACCCAGCGGGAGCCGACGAGGTACGTGCCGCCGTAGATGCCGGCGGATTCGAGCCACGTGTCCTTGTACCGCTCCTCGGGGAAGGTGGTGATGAAGTACTCGGCCGCCGCCGTCCGGCAGACGCCCTGGCGCAACTCGTCCGCGTCGATGCGGATCGTGGCCGTGCAGCCGGTCAGGCCGGCGATGACCTCGACCTTCGCCGGCGCCACCACCCCGGCCGCGGGAGCGGCGGTCACCGTGGTGGGCGCCGGTGTGCTCCGCCTGGCCCGGTCGTCCTCGCCGCCGCCGCTGCACGCGGTGGCGAGGGGGAGCAGGGCCAGGCTGCCGGCCAGTGCGGCGCCGCGCACGCGGCGGGCCGTGGACTGCTGAGGCACGTACAACTCCGTTTCCGGCGCTCTTGCCGACCACGCGTGTGGCCGGGCGGTCGGCAAGAGGTACGGGTGAACGGCGCTGACGGTTCAGTCGGTTGGGGGCCGGGACGGTCAGGTGATGTCCTCCTCGAGGATCAGCCGGGCGAGGTCTTGTTGCGGGGCCGGGACGGTGCCGGTGTGAGCCAGCAGGGGCATCGGGACGGTCAGGGCGTTGCGCAGCGAGCTGTGCAACTGGTCGCGCTGGCCGGCGTCCAGTGCGGTCTGGGCGGTGGCCTCGCCGTGCGGCGGGTGCAGGGCGCGGCCCAACGCGGCCAGCGGGGCGAGCCAGTCGGCGCCCGCCGCCAGGTCCTCGCCCGGCGGCAGGTCGCCCACGGCGGCGAGTGCGGCGCGGGCCAGGGGCGCGTCGGAGTGGGCGCCGCCGCTGCCGTCGGTCTGGCTCAGCAGCCCGTTCCCGTAGGAGCGGACGGCGTGCAATTGGGTGTCGTCCAGTTCGGCCGGGAACCGCAGGCGCGCCAGGCGCGGGTCGGTGCGGAGGCGTTCGCGCGAGGCCCAGGAGCGGACCAGCGGCTCCACGTGGAGCGAGCGGGTCGCCCGCAGCCCCAGGTGGTGGGCGAGCAGGACCGCGCCTCTGGCGTGCGGCGGGCTGCTGCGGCCGTGCCGGTCCAGCAGGAGGGTCACGGCCAGGACGTCCGTCAGCTCCAGGTCCAGGCCGGCGGCCTCGGGGTCGGGGGCCTGCGGAGCGGCGGTGAGGTGGTAGGCGGCCGGGCCGTGTTCGGTGAGCCAGCGCCGCAGTGCCTGTCGCGCGGCGGGCGGGAGCGGGGCGTCCGGCTCGCGCGGCAGCCGGTACGCCTCGGCGACGACCTCCACGGCGGCGCAGGTCTCGCGCAGCGCCGTCTGCCGGTCGGCGGCGACGGTGGCGTACTCCTCGGCGAGGCGCTCGGGGAGGTCCACCCGGTGGCGGCGGCTGCCGACCGGCACGACGCGGACGTGGCCCCGGCCGTGCGCGGTGTCCAGCCGCTCCACCTCGCACCACAGCGGCTGCCCCGGCTCTGCGCCGTTGTCGCGGGCGGGCCGCAACTGCACGAGGACTCCGGTGGGCAGGGCGCGCGCCACCGTCGGCTGCGGGTCGCCCGCCGTCCGCTCGCGGTCGCCTGCGGGGGCGACCCGCAGCCGGGTGCCGGGCCGCAGGGCGAGCCGGGCGCGTTCCACGTCGCGCACGTGCAGCACCGACACCGTGTCGTCGGCCAGCCGGCGGACCCGCAGGGGCGCTGCGCCGTCGACGAGTGCGGCGCGCAGTTCCCCGGCCGTCGGGTCGGGCAGCCAGGACGCGCGTTCGGCGGGCATCCAGTGCCAGCGCCGGTCGCGTTCCGCCTCCAGCAGCAGACCGTGCGGCGGCCCGTCGGGCCGGTCCGACGCGACCAGCACCCCGCGCGGTGTGGCGTGCAGTTCGTCGGCGTGCGGGGAGAGCGGGGCGAGCGGCAGGCGGACGTGCAGGGCGGGAGGGGCGCCGGGGGCCCGGTCGCGGTCGTCGGGGGACGTCGTACGGCACCACAGGCGTCGGCCGGGCCGGTCCTGCTGCGCCTCGTGCGGTGACCGGCCGCTGAGGAAGCGGGCGGCGTCGGCGGCCAGTTCCCGTGGCAGCCCGGGCACGACCTCGCTCAGGGGCAGCAGATGCAGTGCTCCTCCGCAGCGTGCCACGAGGTCGCCGCCGGTCTCGGCGAGCGCGGTGCACAGCATCGTCGCCTGCTCGGGGAGTGTCCCGGTCGGCTGGTGCCGGCGGGACACGGTGACGGACTCCTCGCCCCACTGCTCGACGGTCACCGGGAGGCAGCCGAGTTGTTCAAGCAGCGGTGCGGGCTGCCCGGCGATCAGTTCGCGCAGCCAGTCCCCGCCGGGCCAGCCGTCCTCGGGCGCGCTGAGCTCGACGCGGCGGTGCGGCAGGCCCAGGAGGGTCGGGACGCCCTGCGGGTCGAGGCCGAGCAGGGCGCAGTCGCCGGGCGCCGGGCCCGTTTCGGGGGCGGGCGAGAGGGTGTTGGCGGCGCTGTCCAGGACGACCGCGGTGGCTCCCGGCAGGGCGGGGTGCAGGGTGCCGCCGGGCGCGAGGCAGGACGTGGGGTCGGGCACGGGGTAGCGGCAGCGGAAGTGTTTGACGCCCAGTTCGACGCCGTTCCTGCCGGGTACGGGTCGCACGGGCAGCCAGACCCGGTCGCGCAGGCCGGCCGACCAGGCGGCACGGGGGCCCGGACGCCAGTCCGACAGCCGCAGGTCGCGCGGTGCGGCGAGCGCGCCCCGGACCACCTCCAGACGTACCTGGTCGCCGGGGCCGAAGCGGTCCCAGGCGAGATCGGCCAGCGGGTGCCCGGACGGCCCGGTGACCAGTCGGCCGTGCACCTCGATGACACGGCCGGGGCTCAGTTCGAGCCACAGCCCGTAGGCGGTGCCCTTGCCGTCCCGGGCCGGTCCGGCCACGGTGTACCAGGTGGGGCCGGGCGGTCGCGGGATCTCGGTCAGCGCGGTCGCGGGCAGGGCGAAGTTCCGCAGCAGCCGCTCGGACCGGTAGCGCAGCGTCCAGTTGCCGGTCCCGTCGTCGTCGAAGAAGACGGGCACCCGCCGGCGGTCGGCGGCGGTGCCGGTGTCGCCCGCCTCGTCCGGCCGGCGTCGGCCCCACTGGGCGCGGATGTCCTCCGCGGTGCCGTCGGCGAAGCTGAGCCGGGACCAGGGGACGGGTCCCTCCTCCGGTGCCCGGATGCCGCCGAGCGGCAGGGGCCTCAGCACGGCCTCCGCGCTGTCCCGGTTGCCGGTGTCGACGCGCGCGGCCCGCACCGGGGCGCGGGAGCCCGGGGACACGGCCGTGACCTTGCCGCCGCTGCGCCGCAGGACGGCGGTCTGGGGAAGCCGCGTCCTGCGCAGGCGGCTGGCCAGCGCGTCGACCACCCCGACGGACAGCGCGGGCAGCCCTCTGACCCGGAACGCGGCACGGCCGTCGGCGCGGCTCGCGGCTTCCTCGACGAGCGCGGCACGGCCCCACCCGTCCGGGTTCAGGTAGTCGTGGTCCGGCCGCTGTGCCAGGCCGACGAACAGCGCCGGCCCGCCCCGGGGGGACAGCCGGACCAGCGCCCCCTTCCCCTGCTGGGCGGCGAACTCCCGGGATCGGTAGGGCAGTTCGAAGAAGACGCCGGGCAGGATCTCGACCGTCCGCCCCCGTTCGTCGGCGACCACCGCGAGGAGCGAGCCGCCGGCCTGCCGTACGGCGCTGACGAGGGTCCGCGCGTCCCTGGCCGGCGCGGAGGTGAGGACGCCCCGCCAACTGCCGGGCGTCTCGCCCGGCTGTACCTCGACGAGGAAGACGACTCCCCGGTACCACAGGGCCGGGTCGGACTCTGCGTCCTGGCCGTCGCCGCCGACCTCGTGGTGGATCCGGGGCAGCAGGTTGGGCCGTACGGAGAAGTCGCCGGGTGACACGCGCACCGTCAGTTCGGTGCCTTCGGGCTGGCGCACCGACTCCGGGAGTTTCAGGGTGAGATACGTGCCGTCGGCGTCTCGGGCGATGCCGTCGGCGACCATGAAGAGGCGGTTCCTGGCGGGTCCTGTCGCGTCGTGCGCGCCGATGAACCTCGGTTCCACGTAGTGGAAGGTCCGCACCTTGCCGTTTTCCTCGAAGTACCGCTTGTGGTCGAAGCGGGCCAGCACGCACAGTTCCGTCGCCTGGGCGCTGTCCCCCAGCAGCCGCAGCACCTTCTCCCGGTCGGCCTTGGGAAGGTGGGCGGCGATGCTCACGTCCTGGTACCGCTCGTCCGCCCGGGGGACGAAACGGGGCGTCAGCCGGACCCGTCTGATGCGTACGTCGCCGGTGGCCGGGTCGGCGAAGACGGTGACCTGGTGCACGAAGCCGACCTCCTGCGCCTCGTACGCGACCCGGGTACCGGCCTGGACCTGGATGTCCCCCGACCGGAAGTCGATGGTGACCCGGCCGGAGCCGGCCTCCTCGCGGTACTTCAGGCGTGCCACCTGGTCGCCGTGGAACAGCGGGAACGGCTCGCCGCAGGGTTTCCCGTCGCGGGTGAGTTCGTCGCGGCGCAGCGCGACCGTGTAGCCCCGCCCCCACTCGAAGCGCCACAGGGTCTGGCCGCCCTCGCGGAACGTTCCCACGTAGTGCAGCCTGCGCGGCAGTTCGCACACCCGGTCCGGCTTCGCGGACAGCGTCGTGGCGAGGTGGCGGGCGAACTCCGCGGCGTCGAGCGGCGGTACGTCGCCGGTCGAGGCGACGAGTTCGCCGTCCTCGACGACGATCCGGGCCCTGACGTCGGTCCGGGAGTAGCGGACGGCCCGCACGAAGGGCGCGTCGTCGCGGCGGACCGGGATGCGGTAGTCGCCCACGACCAGCGTCCTGCCCGAGAGGGAGCCCGTCTCCGTCATGGGTTCCCCGGCGTCGCAGGCCTGGCGCCAGAGGTCCTTGCGGGTGCGCGGCCGGGGCTGGGCGGCCTTCGGAGCGGTGCGGGGACCGGGGCCCATGTCGAAGCACCGGTGGAGACCGATCAGGTGCCCGTCGGCCGGTCCGTCAGGGTCGTGGTCCTGGTGGGGATCCGGGTGGGGGTCGTCCGAGGTGATCTCGAAGTGCGTCCCGGTGATCGGGACCTTGCCGGCCGCGACGGTCCGGCCGGCCAGGGCGGCGGGCAGGGTGCCCACGGCGTGGGCGGTGCCGATCCGCGCGAGCACCAGCGACAGGTCGCGGTCCCGTACGGGGCACGTGCCGAGGGCGGCTCGTACGGTGATGCGGGGGCGGGGGCGTTCGGCCGGGGGCGGGGCCATGACGAGCTCGCCGGTGTCCCGCCGGGCGTACAGGGCGGATTCCTGCCGGCCGGGACGGCCGACGAGCCCTTGGCACTCCCACGGCGCACCGGGTGCCGTATCGGCCTTCGGCACCCGGTGCAGCGGAGTGCCCCGCACCTGGCGCGGGGTGAACCGCCAGCCGTCCGGCGTGCGCGCGCCGAGGAACGTGGTGCCGACGTCGGTGACCGGTGCCCGGAAGGAGGCGGCGGGCAGGGCGCACAGCCGCGGCTCCTCGCCCGGGGCGCGCAGCCACACGTCGTAGGAGTCGACGGTGTCGTCGCGCAGCGGTATCAGCTTGACGACGACGCCCTCGACGGCGGTGTCGGGGGGTGCGGTCGTCCCGAGGCGGGCGCACAGGTCACCGTCCGCGAGGGGCGTCGCGCCCGGCCCGGGCCGCGCGGGCCCGGGAGCGACCCGCGTGACGCGCGCCGCGAGGCCGACGACGAGCTGCTCCTCGTAGACAAGTCCGGAGCGCTCCAGGAGGACCGGGAAGCCCGCGCCCGCCGTGGCCGCGACGGTACGCACCTGGCGGTCGGGGCGGCCCAGTGACCGGACCGGGACCGTGTCGCCGGGGCCGACCTGCCAGAACTCGTCGAAGCGGGCCCCGTCCGGGGGCTGTTCGGCGTCGTCCAGGCGTTGGACGCGCAGCAGGTCGCCGCTCACCCGGGCGGCGCGGGCGGCCTGCTCGTCCCAGGGCCGCGGCTGGAACAGCCGTTCCGGTCCCGTGCCGGACTCCACGCCGTCGACGGCCACTTGGGGAGGAAAGCCGGCGCCCGTCGGGTAGCCGACGATGTCCTCGACGGTCACCCGCCAGACCGGGACCCCGTCCCCGTCCTCGTCTAGGGTGGCTCGCCACGGGCGGGTCCCGGGATCGTCGAAGAGGGCCAGCCAGTCGACGTTGCGGGTGTCGCGGCAGTCGCCCGAGGCGAGGGCGGGCCAGCGCTTGTCGGCGCCAGTGGGCGGGTCGGGGACCAGGTCCAGCCGTGGATCGGCGCCCTCGCCGAGCGCCACGTAGACGAGCATCCCGGCGGCGGGCGCGGCCTCCTTCGTCTGGAGTTCGTCCTGTTCGGGGGCGCTCGGGCCGCGCGGCGCGGGCGTGAGGACGGCCGTGAGCGTGTCCGCGTCCGCCCAGTCCTGGGGCCGGAGCAGATAGCTGCGGCCGGCGACGGTGCAGAAGCGCCGCGCCTCGAACTCCTCGGGGCCGTCGCCCTCCCCGGGGCCCGCGTACACCAGGACCGTCGCGCGCCGGCCGTCCGGCAGCGCGTACGGCAGGTCGTCGGAGACGAGTTCGGTCAGCGAGCGGTCGACGGGCAGCCACCGGCCCGTCGCCGCGTCCCACCGGGCGAGGGTGGCGAGGGCCTCCGGTGCGGCGCTGTCGGCGGGCCGGACGACCACCTGCGAGAGGTCCGGTTCCCAGAGCACGGCGGCGGCTCCGCCGTCGACCGCGTCGCCCGGTACGCCGTCCACGGCGACGCGCACCGTGCCGCCGTCGTTGCGGACGCGGGCGCGGCGCACCTCGCCGTCGAGCGGGTCGGCGCGGCCCGCCCGGCGCGCCGTGTCCCCGGCCGCCTGCCGCCAGCCCTGACCCGCCCGGTCCCACTCCACCTGCACGACGCAGGGGTCGCCGACGGCGAGCCGCCCGCCGTCGGCGGCGGACAGCGGCGACCCGGCGCCCCAGTTGATCCGTACCCCGGCGTTCCCTGCCCCGGCGGGTGCGGTGCCGCGCGCGCAGACCACGCCCAGGACGGTCCGGGGCCACGGGCTGCCCCGCCACTCGTCGAGCAGCGCCCGCCGTTCGCCGGGGGCGAGGGGGCCGAGATCGGTGGCGGTCCGGGAGCCGTCGCCGCCGGTCTCCTCCGGCGCGAGTTTCCAGTGTCCGAGACCGGACCACGCCTCCCCGGTCCGGTGCCGCAGGCCCTGGGCGACGATCAGCCGGGGGTCCGCTCCCTCGTCCCCGGGGCGGCCCGGCAGGGTCAGCGCGTACCGCTCCCACGACCGTACGAAGGTGTCCCCCAGGGTCTTGCCTGGGTCGGACGTCAGGGGCGTGGGGGCCGCCGCGGCGACGAACGCGCGGACCTGCGCGTCGATCTGCGCGCGGGCCCGCCGCCCGTCGATCACCTCCCACGGCCCGGTCGTCGGCTCCGGGGCGCGCTGCGCGTGCCAGTGCCGGCGGCGGATCGCGTCCAGGGCCTGTTCCCGCAGCCGGTTCATGCCTTCCGGCGGCAACGGCCGCACGGCGTCCGCATCCGGGCCAGGGCCGGGCCTCAACGCCTCCTCCGACAGCAGGAGTTGGTAGTAGCGCGGTGCTTCGGCGCTGAAGGCCACGACGCTGCCGACGACCCGTTCCAGGACGCGCCGGACCCGGTCCTGAGCGGCGACGCCCCGGTCCGGGGTCCGGAACATCTCCAGGGCCGCCCGGCGGATGAAACGGCCCAGTTGGTTGCGGTGGGTGACGCTGTCCATCAGCCGCAGCCAGGAGGTGAGCCACTGCTCGCCGTGGTCGATGGCGTCCGGCTGCTCCGCCTTCAGCAGGGCGGCCACCCTGAGCGTCTGGAGGGTCAGCGGGACGGCGCCGATCTCGTTGAGGAACCGCTCGAACGGCTCCTTGTAGGTCTGCCACTCCTCGGGGTCGAGCGGGTCGGGGACGAGCAGCTCGACGCTTCCCTGGTGGTGCTGCCAGGTCCGGGCGTCGTAGCGGTCGGCGACGAGCAGATCGTCCAGACCGAGTCCGGGCGGCACCGCCGTGCCCTTCCGCCTGGCCTCGCCCCGCCTCCCCCGGTGGCGCCCGTCGAGCTGCGTCAGCCGGTCCTCCGTCAACCAGTCCCGGTCGATCTCGGCGAGGGCCGCCGGGACGAGGTCCGTCGTGAAGTCCTCGCCGAGCGACCTCAAAAACGGCTTGGTGGACGCGTACGTCTGCCGGACGGCGCCCCTGCCCTCCTTGAGCGCCTTCTCCGCGGCGGCCGCGTGCTCCACCCGGTCGAGGGGCAGGAGCCGGTCGACGGCCGTCGTCAGCACCCGGCGGGCGTGCGGCACGCGGCCGTCGAACCAGTGCGGCCCGTGGGCCTCGTCGGTGCCGGTGAGCCGGGCGCCGGCCGCGGAGTCCCTGATCCAGTCCCGGGCGCCGTTGAAGGCGGGGCGCGAGAACAACTGGTACCACTGGCCCTTGTCCTGGGCCGCGCTCACCGCGCCGGGGCCGTCGATCAGGAAGTCCGCGAGCACCGCCACCGGAATCTCCGGGTACAGGCCTCGCCCGGCGCGGCCCACGGTGAGATGGCCGTGCATGATCAGCGCGGCCAGGCGGACGTCCACCGTCAGGTCGTCCGGACGGGACTGGGTACGCAGGGCGTCGAGGAAGAACCGGCAACTGGAGTCGGTGAAGACGTCCTTGACGTGGAACAGGAACGCCACGGCCGGGTCGGTCGGCCGCCGCCCGTCGGGGTCCGCGGCCGGGACCGGATCGTGCGCCTCGCGCAGCAGCCGTACCGCGACCGGGGCCAGCGCGGTGACGCGCAGCAGGTCGAGGTGGTCCCAGTTCCGGTACCAGGTGGGCGGGGCCTCCTTCTTGCTCTTCAGGGAGAAGCGGTTGTCGCCCCGCCACATCCAGGGCGAGCACACCACGTGCGGCGGGAGGCCGGCCGGATCGTCGCGCCCGGTGACCGAGGGCGCGCCGCCGGGCCGGTAGGGCTTGCGCGCCATGGTGCCGATCCAGTCGACGGCCGTCTGCCGCTCGGAGTCGGTCGGCTCGGCGGACGGCAGGACGGCCAGCGCGCCGCCGGACAGGGTCCGCTTCTCGTACCGGGCGGGCGCGCCCCACCAGCGCGCGGCCGACACCAGCGCCTGCCCGGGCGCTTCCTCGGCGAACAGTTCCCACAGGACCAGTTGCCACAGGGTGGTGCGCAGCCGCGCGTCCGCGATGCCGGCGCTCCCGCAGCCGAGCCGGGCCAGCACCTCTCGTCCGCGTGTCCCGCCGCCGCGCCGCTCCCCGGCCCAGCCGCGCAGCAGCAGGCCGGTGCCCAACTCGGTCTCGAAGCGCCGGGCGAGGTCGTCCAGGTCCGGCGGGCCGTCGGCGGACGCGTCGTCCCCGTCCTGCGAGTCGCGGGCCCCGGCGCGGAACCAGGAGCGGGCGGCGGCCGTCAGCAGATCGGGTTCGAGGTCGGCCGAGCCCTGTCCCGCGTGCCAGACGGCCGTGCGTACGGTGTCGTCGGCCTCCTCGGGGGAGGCGGACAGGACGGCGTCGACGGCGACGAGCAGCGGCAGCCGTCCCAGCCGGTTCGCCAGCGCGTCGGTGACGACCTCGGGGCGGTCGTCCCCCACGCACAGCTTGGCCGCGTCACCCGGGTCCTGCGCCACGGCCGCCACCAGGAGCGTGAGCGCGAGCGTCTGCCGCACGGTGTCGCCGAGGTCCTGGTACGGGATCGCCTCGGCGGGCACGGCCGAGGCCCGCTGGCCGCAGTCGCCCAGCAGTACGGCGACCCGCTCGACGTACCCGGGGTGGGGAGCGCCGTCGAGGGCGTCCTTCAGCAGCTCGCTCAACGTCTGGCGCCTCACGGGGTCGGCGGGCGCGGCCCACTCGACGAGGCCGTCGCAGAGCCGGGTGGCCATGGCGAGTGCGGCCACGCCGAACCCGCCGCCCTCACCGTGCTCGGGTCGCCTGGCCGCCGCGAGGACGTGCGCGAGTCCGTGCAGCCGCAGCGAGGGCTCACACTCCGTCAGTTTCTCGACGGCGGCGGCCAGTTGATGTTCGTCGCTCTTCTTCGAGCGCAGGATCTCGAGGATGTCGAGGTAGTCGGCGCTCTGCCGGATGGTGAGACCGAGACAGGAACAGAGGTACCAGGCGGCGAGCACGGGCTCTCCTCGTGTGTCGATGAGGGGTGTGAGGGTGGGGCGCGATGAGCAGGTGAGCAGGTGTGCGGTCAGACGGGAGGGCCGAGGGGCGGGGCGAGGGGCGGGTGCGGGGTGAAGAGTGCGCGGCGCAGGCCCTCGGCGAAGCGGAGGTTGTCGCCGTCGGGTTCGGCGGGCTTCTCGTGGAGGCCGACGGCGCGCCGCATCCACTCCGCGGGTTCGTCCCCCAGCAGCTCCACGGACGACCGCTCCAGCGGCCGGGACGCGAGCGCCGCCCAGCCGGCGAAGGACAGCCGGCCACGGGGGAACTTCTCGCCGGCGGGGGCAAGTTCACGGATCGTCAGATACCGTCCGACGCCGGCCCGGAGCGCCATGTCCGCCGCTTCGTAGGTGTGGTTGTCGAGGCCGAGCAGGAACTCCCGGTCGGCCGCTCTGCCGTCGGCCGTGTCACGGCCCTTGGGCGCGGAGCGCAGATACTCCAGCACCCGGCGCAGCTCCCGGGGGACCTGACCGTCCCAGACCGGGCGCGGGACGGCCCGGGCGGGATCGTCGCCGCGGCGCAGGAGCCCGAGCACGACGCGGGTCCGGACCGGCTCGGGGAACAGGGCGGGCGGCAGCCACAGCGGGTCGACCGGCCTGACACCCCCGGCGGGCTCGGCGAGTTCGGCGGGTCCGGCGAGTTCGTCGCTCGACGGGGGAAGTCCTTCGGCGGCGGCCAGCCAGACGTCCAGGTGGTCGTCCCGGGTGGCCGCGGCGGCCAGGGAGGCGTAGCGCTCCTCGTCGTCGTCCCGCTCCAGCGCGAGAACTCTGAGCAGGGCTGCTATCTCGGGTTGGGTGCCCACCCGGAACAACTCGGCGGCCAGGAACTCCGGTTCCCTCAGCAGCGGGGAGGTCTCCTCGTCCGCCGCCAACTCCTCGACGGCCCGCCTCGCGGTGTTCAACCACGGGTCGGCCACGGCGGGTTGAGCCCGCTTGCGCTTGTAGCGGTCGACCCGGTCGCGGATCGTCGGGGGTCCGGCGGCGTCGGCCGTCGGGCCGCCCCCCGGTGGACCGGGTGCGATGACGGGCCGCCAGGCGGTGTCCCCCCATCGCACCCGGGTCAGTACCGCCGGTGCGATGACCGAGCCGTCGTCCCGCGCGGGCAGCGACCCGGCCGCCTCTTCGGCGGCGGCCAGCAGGGCTTCCTCGTCGTCCCCTCTGACGTGCAGGACGATGGCCGCGCCGGGGAGCAGCGAGGCGATCGCCCGCATGAGGTCCACGGCGGGGCGGACGGCGCCCGGAGCGCAGCCGGGGGGCGCGTCCCAGCACACCGCGAAGCCCATCGAGGAACCGTCGGAGTACGCCTTCAGGTGCGCGCTCCAACCGTACGGGCGGGAGACCAGGAGGTTGAGGGCGTCCGAGGAGCCCGGTAACTCTCCGCCGTCCCTGTGCGGCACCTCGTACCACTGCCGCCGGGGTAACAACGCGGTACCGGCGGCCGTCCGTTGGCCCACGGCGGCCGGGCGGCCGGGCGGCCTGGTGACGCGGGACAGCGGGCCGTACTCGACGAGGTGGAGTTCGTCGGCGAGCCGGGTGCCGGGCCGGTCGGCCAGCACGCCGCGGATCGGGCCCCGGTCGAGGCCCCACAGGACGTCGAGCCGGCACGGACCCCTGTCGTATACGAGCCCGCCCGCCGCGACCCGCTTCGGCGACACGACGGGGAACGCCGCGAGTTCCTCGCGGGCCACGGGCGGCGCCGGGGGCCGGAACCGGGCGTCCGGCACGGACGCGGAGGTGTGCAGCACGGGGAGCCAGCCGGACTTCGGCACCGCGGCGCGGGCCCGGGCGAGCGCGTTCTCCACGGAGTCGCCGTCCTGTAGCCCGGCCAGGAACTCGCGGGTCAGATCGGCCGCCACCTTGTCGTCCACCAGACCGCGCATCCCGATCACCCACGGCACCCCACCGTCGACGAGCGTCCCGGCCACGCTGCTCCAGCCACTGGCCGTGTCCGCGACGACGGCACCCCCTTCCGCGGCCGTGGCAGCGGTGGCCGTAGCCGTGGCTGTGTGGCAGGCGGCGAGGACGGCGACCTGTACGTTCGCGCCGCGCAGTGTGTCGGCGAGGTCGAGCGCGGTCATCAGCCGCAGGTCCTCCCGGCCGCCGGGGCCGGTGACCAGGATGCCGTCGGCGGTGCCGTGGCCGCCGAACACGAACGCCCAGGCGGGCGTGGCGAGCGTGGCGCACAACTCGGCGCGGCTGACGGGGTCTTGGTGCGCCACCGGCTCGAACTGGGTACCCCGGAGCCGGCCGGCCGCCTGGAGGGCGCTGACCGCGGAGACGTGCCCCGCGCCACCGGGTTCCCCCGTCACGAGTCCGAAGCGCCCGTGGCGGTCGACGACGTCCAGCGCGGTGGCCACGACCACCGGCCCCTTGGCCTCGGACGCTTCCGCTTCCGCCGGGTGGAAGGAGGGGGCCCGCCTGCGGGCCACGGAGACCGTCTCGTGGCGGTACAGGAACTGCCATTCCGGCCCACCGCCCGTGGTGTTCACCTGTACGGCGCTGATCTCCCAGGGGATGGCGGCCAGTTCGGGGTCGGTGGTCTCGATGCACAGCCGGACTCCGGCCCGCCGCTGACGGGCTTCCTCCAGGGCGATCCGGAAGCGGGCGTCGACGACCGGCCCGGGAAGCAGGGCGCGCCCCATGCCACGCGCCACGGGGGACTCGGTGGTGCAGCGCCGGTCGAACTCCGCGGCGAACTGCCGTACATGGCCCAGGTGAAGAGACTTGCCCGTCTCCTGGACACCGGCCTCCACCGCGTGCACGTCGAACCAGACCTCCCCGGAGCCGTGGCCCGTCGGGGGCGTCGCCCTGACCAGGCGAACGGTGAAGTCCCGGTACTCACAAGGCCTGTTCTGCCCGACCACCGTGCCGTGCTCCCTTGCCCGGGCCCCAGGCCCGGACGTCTGGACGACCGAGGCGAGGCGTGTTCTCGCCCCCCACATTACGTACCGATGAACAGATTTGTGCGAGAAAAGGGACACCTTGACAGGACTGAGACTGGCAGGATGGGCGGGCTCCTTGAGCCAGCCGTATCCGGAGGTGTCGCAGTCGTGCGTTCCAGCCGTTCCGATTCCGGACGTCCCGCCTTTCCCGGCCCGCCGCGCACCGGCACCGACGGGCGGGTCCGAGCCGTCCTCCACGGCCCCGGGTGGCAGAAGGTCTCCGACGGGACCCGAGCCGCCCTCGCCGAGTTCTACGACCGCGCCGCCGATCTCGACGACGACGAGTTCGAGGAGCTCCTCGACCACTTCGTCGACACGCACGTCGACCTGCGGAACCTCGTGAACCAGGGCGAGTTGGGCGAGAGCGACGGCCCGCGAGGGGTCGACATGCCGGCCGAGCCGGACCCGGGGGCCGCCGCGCTCCCGGACCCGTTCGGCACCCCGGCCGCCGCCCAACTCCCGCCGCAACCACAGCCACAGCCCCAGCCGGACGGCTCCGCAAGCGGGAACGGGAGCGGGAACGGCTGACGATGCCGACCAGTGCCGTCGCGCTCGTCGCGCTGCTCGTCTCCGCCGCACCCGGGTACGTCTACGTCCGTATCGTCGAGGTGCGTCGGCCCCGGCGCAGGCGCACCTCGCTCCTCGAACTCGTCGACCTGGTCTGCGTGGGCGCGGTGGGCAGCGCCGTCGGGGCACTGGTGGTGCTGCTGGCGGCACCGGGCTGGACGGCGCTGCTGCCGCTCGAAGGGCTGCTGAAGGGCTCCCCCTATCTGACCGTCCACCCCTGGCAGGCCGTCTGGTCGGGCGTCCTGGCGTTCACGATCAGCCTGGTGGGCGCGGTGTCGGCGGGGGTGGTGGTCGCGCGGTACGGGGGCACGGCGGTCCGACACACCCCGCACCCGCCGCTGCGCAGGGCCGTCGAGCTGACCCCGCCGGGGCATTCCCTGTGGCTGGCGGTCGAGTTGACCGACGGTCGGCTGTGGGAGGGCAAGCTGCTGAGCATGGACGGCGACCGTGACGTCCTCGGCGAGGGCGACCTCGTCCTCCAGTGGCCGCTCGCGCTCACCGAGCCCGGCGGGCCGAGGGTCCGCCACCGGGCCCGGTTCGTGGCGATCCCCGGCCCCCAGATCGTCCTCGTCTACGGATCCGACCTGCCCCCCACCTAAAATCTATTCTTCAAAGAATTTCACGGCTAGGGTGACCGCACCACCGCGCACCGAAGGGCCGCCCATGACCACCAACGTCAATCCGGTCATCCCCGGCTTCCATCCGGACCCGTCCGTCTGCCGTGTCGGCGCGGACTACTACCTGGTGAACTCCAGTTTCGAGTACTTCCCCGGGGTCCCCGTCTTCCACAGCCGCGACCTCGTGCGCTGGGAGCAGATCGGCAACGTCCTCGACCGGCCCGGTCAGTTCACCGTGGGGCTGGGCCGGGAGGGAGCCAGCGCCGGCATCTACGCGCCCACCGTCCGCCATCACGCCGGCGAGTTCTGGATGGCGACGACCAACCGGGAGGACGTGATGCGGGGCCACCTCATCGTGCGGGCGAGCGACCCGGCGGGCGAGTGGAGCGAGCCCGTGTACACGGCGGGGGCGATCGGCATCGACCCCGACCTCGCCTGGGACGAGACCGGCACCTGCTACCTGACCTGGGCGTACCCGGGAGGCATCAGTCAGGCCACCGTCGACCCGACGACCGGCGAACTGCTCTCCGAGCCGCGCGTCATCTGGAAGGGCACCGGCATGGCCCACCCGGAGGGCCCGCACCTGTACCGGCGCGGCGCGTACTGGTACCTCCTGGTCGCCGAGGGCGGCACCGGCCCCGGTCACGGCATCTGCGTCGCCCGCTCCGACTCCCCCGCCGGCCCGTGGGAGCCGCACCCGGCCAACCCGATCCTGTCCCACCGCAGCACCACGCACCCGGTGCAGAACACCGGCCACGGCGACTTCGTCGAACTGCCCGACGGCTCCTGGGCGATGGTGCACCTGGGGGTGCGGCCGCGCGGTTCGTTCCCCGAGGCACACGTCAACGGCCGCGAGACCTTCCTCACCGGCGTGGACTGGGCCGACGGCTGGCCGGTGATCGTCGAGGACCGGTACGACGTCCCGCAGGCGCCGACCACCTTCACCGAAGACTTCGCCGCCTCGGCAGCCTCGGACACGTCGGCCGCCGGACGGCTCCACCCGCGTTGGATCGCGCCGGGCACCGATCCCCGTTCCTTCGCCGTGCCCGTCCCGGGCGAGGGACTGCGGCTGTCGGCCGGCCGCGACCCGGGGGCGCGGAACGCCGAGAAGCTGCTCGCGGTCCGGGCCCGGGACTCGTCCTGGACCGCGACCGCCACCGTGCCGCAGGGCGACGCGGCCCTGGTCGTGCGGATCGACGACGCCCACTGGGCGGCCGTGCAGCGCCGGGGCACCACCGTGTCGGCGCGCGCGGTCGTCGGGCCGTTCGACCAGGTGCTGGCCACCGCCGAGGGCGTGTCGGCGGACCACCCGCTCACCCTGCGGTCCGTCGCGAACACCGACCAGTACAGCTTCGCCAAGGGGCCCGACGACCTCCACCTCGGCCACCTCGTCGACGGCGACTTCCGTACGCTCGCCACGATCGACGGGCGGTACCTCTCGACCGAGGTCGCCGGCGGCTTCACCGGCCGGGTGATCGGCGTCGAGGCCCTGGGCACGGACGCCCTGGTCACCCGCTTCACCTACACCCCGGACCCGGACCCGGTACCGACCCCTTGGACGCCGGTACCGCCGCCCGCCGACGCCTAGTCGACAGGCTTCGTCTCCGGCCCGGGATCCGTCGTGGCATCCGTCGTGGCATCCGTCGTGGGCACCAGCATCCGTGTGAACGTCTCGGCGATCGCGGCGATGTCCACCGTGGGGTCGTGCATCCATTGGATCTGGAGGCCGTCCAGCACCGCGAGCAGGGTCCTGGCCAGGTGCTCGGCCGGTTCGTCGGCGCGGATGCCGCCGGTGCGCTGCTGTTCCTCGAAGTTTTGCGTGACGTCGGCGGCGAGGGTGCGGTAGCGGTCGCGGAAGTAGCTGTGCGCGGGGCTCTCCGGGTCGGTGGCCGCCGCCGAGAGCGTGACGTACAGCTTGGCCAGCCCGGGGTGACTGGTGGTGTGCCGGGCGCTGGCCGCCATGCTCTCGACCATGTTCTCGCTCCGGGCGGCGCCCCCTGCCGTCGCCTTGCCCACCACGTCCCGCCGCTCCAGCACCGCGAGCAGCAGGTCGTCGCGGGTGGGGAAGTAGTACGTCAGCGCCGGCTGCGTCACCCCGACCCGGTCGGCGATGTCCTGCAAGGACGCGCGTTCGCCGTGCTCGTCGATGGCCTCGTAGGCGGCCTGGAGGATCTGTTCCCGTCGCTCGGCGCTCTTGCGGTAGGGCCCGCGCGGCTTTCGCTGGTTCGTCACCCGTCAGACCGTACTTCACGCCGTACGCGCACAAGACGCCGTACGGCCTGGGCTGTTGCGGGATTCGGCCATCGCTCGACCACCTGTCGCCGGGCCCGGGATGGTCACCGTCGCCGTGCAGGGGAGCGCGTCGGCGGCGAGTCCGGCCAGGACGGTGACGTCGCCGGGCTCGATGCCGCGACGGCCGTCGGCCAGGGTGTGGTGGAGCCGCTCCACCGGGGCTTCCAGGACGAGGGTCCGGGTCTCCCCCGCCGCGAGGCCGACGCGGGCGAACGCGATGAGCTGGCGCACCGGACGGACCACCGACGCGAACTCGTCGCGCGCGTACACCTGCACGACCGTCTCGCCGGCCACGTCCCCGGTGTTCGCGACCGTGAGCCGGGTCCGGATCACCCCGTCGGCCAGGTCGACCGCCGGGCGGCCCGCCCGCTCGTCGAGCGTGACCTCGAAGGTGGTGTACGACAGCCCGTGGCCGAAGGCGTAGCGGGGGCCCTGGGTGTCGAGGTCGCCGTAGCCGTGGCGGGTGCCGGTGGGGTGGGCGTAGCCGCTGCCGTGGTGGTGGCCGTGGTAGAGCGGGAGCTGCCCCAGGTGGCGCGGGAAGGTGCTGGGCAGCTTGCCGCTGGGGTTGATCAGGCCGAACAAAGTGTGCGCGATCGCGGTGGCCGCCTCCTCCCCGAGCAGCGGCGCGAGCAGGACGGCGCGGGAGGCCGAGGCCGCCTTCTCCAGCAGCAGCGGGCGGCCGGAGACGACGACGGTCACCAGCGGTGTGCCGGTGGCGGCCAGGTGGTCGAGAAGCTCTTCCTGGTCGCCGGGGAGGGCGGGCGAGGCCGTCGACTGGCCCTCGCCCGCCGTGTTGTTGCCGACCCAGCCGGTGCGTTCGCCGAGCACCGCGAGGACGAGGTCGGCGTCCGCGACGGCGGCCTGGACCGTGGCGGCGTCGAGCGAGCCGTCACCCGAGTCGGTCTTCTCGAACCGGCCCAGGGGGACGAACTCGGCCTTCGGGTCCAGTTCCCGTACGGCGTCCAGGACCGTGCGCGCCTCGGGGTGCAGGGCGCGGGTCGCGTCCTCGAAGGTGGGGTCCATGCCCGGCATCCGGGTCTGGAAGATGTCGGTGAACACGAAGGACGCCGGGTCGACGCCGGGCACCCGGCCCTCCATGACCGCCGCCATGCCGAGCGGCATCTCGGCTTGGGAGACGGAGGTGTACGCGCCGAAGTGGACGCGCAGTTCGTCGGCGGCCGGTCCCACGACGACGATGCGCCGCGCACCCGGGGTCAGCGGCAGGACGCCGTCGTTCTGGAGCAGGACCGTGCTGCGGGCCGCGATCGCCCGACGGACCTCGGCGGCCTCCTCCCGGTCCGGGCGCGCCGCGGACGCCGTCGGGGGCGTCGGGGCGAAGCCGGGGACGAGTCCGACGCGGGCCTTGACGGCGAGGACGCGGGCCACGGCCACGTCGACGACCTTCTCGTCCAAGCGCCCGGCGGTGACCTCGGCGGCCAGGAACGCGTAGTTGGTGTTGCCGGGGAGTTCGACGTCAAGGCCGGCGGTGAGCGCCTGCACGGCCGCCTCGCCCTCGGTGCGGGCGGTGCGGTGGTGGACGCGCAGCATGTTGACCGAGTCGTAGTCGCTGACCACGAGGCCGTCGAACTCCAGGGTGTCACGGAGGAGTTCGGTGAGCAGCCAGCGGTTCGCGGCGGCGGGCACGCCGTCGATCTCGTTGTACGAGTTCATCACCAGCCGCAGGCCCGCCTCCGCGATCGCGCGGCGGAACGGCTCGGCGTACTCGTCGACCAGCGCGCGGCGGCCGAGCGGGGTCACCGCCTGGTTGAGGCCGCCCTCCGAAGCGCCGTAGCCCAGGAAGTGCTTGCCGGTCGCGAGGACGCCGGGCTCCGTCTGCGCGCCGCGCACGAACGCGACGGCCATCCGCGCGGCCAGCTCCGGGTCCTCGCCGTACGTCTCGTGGACGCGGCCCCAGCGCGGGTCGCGGCTGATGTCCAGCACCGGGGCGAACACGAGCTGGATCCCGGCGTCGCGCAGGTGCGCGGACGTCACCGTCGCGGCCCGCCGGACCAGCTCCGGGTCCCAGGTCGCCGCCTGCGCCCACGCGGTGGGGAACTGTGAACCGGAGGCGTGCAGAAAGCCGTTGACGCCCTCGTTGTGGATCAGCGCGCCGATCCCGAACGGCGAGACCTCGCGGACGGCCGTCTGGATCTGCCCGAGCAGTCCGCGCAGGCTGTCGGCGTCGTGGCCCAGGAACCAGGCCAGGGACAGGTGGCCCACACCGTGCGGACGCAGCTCCGCCACGCGCCGCGGCTCGACGGCGGGACCGGAGTCCGACCGGGTGAACACGTCGGTGGCGTGCAGACCGGCGAGTTGGGCGACCTTCTGTTCCAACGTGAGCCGGGAGACCAGCTTGCCGATCCCGTCGGAGCTCCACGCATCGGTGGCCATGTCGGATCCCTTCATTCGGCGGTGACGACGACGTCGGCCGGGTCGCAGCCCTCGGCCGTCGCGGTGAGGCGGATCTTTCCGGGCCCGGTGGGGCGCAGGACGGCCAGCGCGCGTCCCTCGTATGTGAGGCGTTCCGAGCTGCCGAACGGCTCTTCGGTCCACGGGTCCGCGCTGCCGAGGCCCAGCAGGACGCCGGGGCCGCAGACCTCGACGGCTACGCGGCGGTCGGCGGCGGTGTGGCCGGTGCCGTGGGCGTCGGTGAGGGCCAGGGTGACGTACGCCAGGTCGCCGCCCGTCGCCCCGATCATCTCGCGGTCGGCCTCGGCGGTCAGCAGGACGGGGCCGTCGGTCGACCGCAGTCCGGTGCGGCCGGTCTCGACGCCGTCGCGGTAGGCGACGGCGACCAGTTCGCCGGGCACGTAGGTGATCTCGTACGCGGTGCGGAAGCGGTGGTCCGCGCCGACGGGACGCCGCCCGAAGGAGGTTCCGTTGACGAGGAGTTCGACCTCGTCGGCGTCGCCGTAGACCTCGACGGTGATCGGTGCGCCCTCGAAGCCCGGCCAGTTCCAGTCGGCGACGGTGTCGCTCCACGCCCACGGCGACGGCGCGACGGTCTTGCCGTGGTGTTCGGGGCGGCGGACGGCGAGGTACGGCTCGGCGCGCAGGCCGAAGACGATCTCCCGGTAGTAGGAGGCGGGGCGGCGACGGCCGGTGATGTCGAGGTCGCCGCAGCCGGCGACCAGGTAGGGGTAGGGAGCGGTGTGGGACGGGACGGGCGTGTCGGGGGTGACGTACTGGGGGCGGCCGATGCCGGCCTCGCCGAGGTAGTCCCAGCCGGTCCAGGTGAAGTCGCCGATGACATGGCCGTGTTGGCGCACCAGCCGCCAGTTGCCGTCGATGCGGGTGGGGAAGGTCTCGGTGCCGAGGATGATCCGGTGCCGGAACAGCTCGCGGTCCAGGGCGTAGCGGGCCTCGGAGTAGTTCATGCCGGCCACGTCGAGGACGGCGTAGGACTCCGCCGTACGCTCGGTGACCAGCTCCGAGGCGCTGACGGCGTTCATCGCGTCGCCCGCGTCGGCCATGAGGGTGTTGATGCCGGCGCCGTCCTCCGCCGCCGCCTCCTCCCGCGCGTTCTGCGTCGACTGGTGGAGGGCGCCCAGTTCGGACATCACCGCCAGCATGTTGTTGACGGCGTTGGTGACGTAGCGCGTGGGGTCCAGGGAGCGGACCTTCTCGGCGAGTCTGCGTCCCCACGCCGCGCCGAAGGGCGAGCCGGTCTCGGGGATCTCGTTGCCGATCGAGTACATGATGACGCTGGGGTGGTTGACGTCCTTGGCGACCATCGCCTCGATGTCGCGCTCCCACCACTCGGGGAAGTTCAGGCTGTAGTCGAACTCGGACTTGGCGGACGTCCACACGTCGAAGGCCTCGTCGACGACGAGCATGCCGAGGCGGTCGCAGGCGTCCAGCATCGCCTTGCTCACCGGCTGGTGGGACATGCGGATCGCGTTGAATCCGGCGTCCCTGAGGAGTTCGACGCGGCGTTCCTCGGCCCGCGCCCAGGTCGCCGCGCCGAGGATCCCGTTGTCGTGGTGAACGCAGGCGCCGCGCAGTTTCACGCTCTCGCCGTTGACGCGCAGGCCGTGCTCGGGGTCGAGCCGCAGGGTCCGGATGCCGAACGTGACCTGCTCCTCGTCCACCTCGCCCAGGGCGACCCGGCAGCCGTAGAGGTGCGGTGTGTCGGGGCTCCACAGGGCCGGGGCGGGGACGTAGAGGTGCTGGCGGACCGTGGCCGGCTCGCCGGGCAGCACCGTCACCCTCGACACGTCACGCGCGACGACCGCCCCGGACGCGTCCCGCAGCTCGGTGACGACGGGGAGCGTGCGGACCTCGATCGAGTCGTTGACGACCTCCGTGGCGACCTCGACGACGGCGCGCGAGCCGTCGACGTCGGGGGTGGCGACCCGCACGCCCTCGGGCACGATCCGCACCGTCTCGCCGACGAGCAGCCAGGTGTCGCGGTAGATGCCCGCGCCCGTGTACCAGCGGGAGTCACGGTGGGCGCGGGCCTCGACGCGGATCTCGTTGTCCGCGCCGAAGCGCAGGAAGCGGTCGGCGTCGATACGGAACTGCGAGTAGCCGTAAGGCCGTTGGCCCGCGTAGTCGCCGTTGATGTACACGGTCGCGTCGCGGTAGACGCCCTCGAACTCGACGAAGATCCGCCGGCCCCGGTGCTCCTCGGGGACGGCGAAGGTCTTGCGGTACTCGAAGACGCCGCCGGGGAAGTACCCGCCCGCGCCGCCCTCCATCGTGGTCGCGCCGTCCGGGGCGGTGCGCCGCTGCTCGATCATCGCGTCGTGCGGCAGCGTCACCGGCCGGAAGGGGACCACTCGACCGGACAGTTCGGCGAAGGGGTTGACCTTGGGCCGGACCTGCCAGGCGTCGTTGAAGGACGTGCGGATCATGCGGACTCCCTGGGTAGTCGGCTCGCCGGCGACCGGCGAGCCAAAATCTACTACCCGAAAAAATTCACGGCCAGAGTCGCCGCCCGGCGTCGACGGGAGTCGCGTCAGTGGGAGTCGCGGCTGACCTCCGAGCCGCTGGAGCCGACCAGGAAGTCCAGGTCGGCGCCCGTGTCGGCCTGGAGGACGTGGTCGACGTAGAGGCGTTCCCAGCCGCGCCGGGGCGCGGCGTAGCCGGTGACGGTGGCCGCGTCGGGGGTCCGGCGGGCGAGTTCGTCCGCCGGGACGTCGACGTCGATACGGCGGGCCGCGACGTCGAGGGTGATGAGGTCCCCGGTCCGCACCAGCGCGAGGGGGCCGCCGGCCGCGGCCTCCGGGGCGACGTGCAGGACCACGGTGCCGTAGGCGGTGCCGCTCATCCGGCCGTCGCAGATCCGGACCATGTCCCGGACGCCCTGTTCGAGCAGCTTCTTCGGCAGCGGCATGTTGGCGACCTCGGGCATGCCCGGGTAGCCCCGGGGGCCGCAGCCGCGCAGGACGAGGACCGAGTCGGCGTCGACGTCGAGAGCCGGGTCGTCGACGCGGGCGTGGAAGTCCTCGACCGAGTCGAAGACGACCGCCCGGCCCCGGTGGCTGAGCAGGTGCGGTGAGGCCGCCGCGGGTTTGATGAGCGCCCCGTCGGGTGCCAGGTTGCCGCGCAGGACGGCGATGCCGCCCTCGGCGACCAGCGGGTGCGCGCGGGTGCGGATGACCTCGGCGTCCCAGATCGGGGCGTCGTCGAGGGAGTCGACCAGGGGTGTGCCGAGGACGGTGAGCGCGTCGGGGTCGAGCAGGTCGCGGACCTCGCGCAGGACGGCGAGCAGGCCGCCGGCGCGGTGGAAGTCCTCCATGAGGAAGCGGCCGGCCGGCTGGAGGTCCACCAGGACCGGCACCCGGGAGCCGACGCGGTCGAAGTCGTCGAGCGTCAGGTCGACCCCGAGCCGGCCGGCGACGGCCAGCAGGTGGACGACCGCGTTGGTGGAGCCGCCGACGGCCGCCAGCGCCACGATCGCGTTGTGGAAGGACGCCTTGGTCAGGAAGGTGCCCGGCCGCCGGTCCGCGGCGACCATGTCCACCGCGAGCCGGCCGGTGCGGTGCGCGGCCGCGAGCAGGCGGCTGTCGGGGGCCGGGGTCCCGGCCACCCCGGGGACAACCGTGCCCAGCGCCTCGGCCACCAGCGCCATCGTGGAGGCGGTGCCCATGGTGTTGCAGTGCCCGCGACTGCGGATCATCGCCGACTCCGACCGGGCGAACTGCTCCTGCGAGAGCGTGCCGGCCCGGACCTCCTCCGACAGCCGCCACACGTCGGTGCCGCAGCCCAGCGGCGCGCCGCGGAAGGTCCCGGTGAGCATCGGGCCGCCGGGCACGACCACGGCGGGCAGATCCACCGAGGCGGCGGCCATCAGCAGCGAGGGGATCGTCTTGTCGCAGCCGCCCAGCAGGACGACGCCGTCGACGGGGTTGGCCCGCAGCATCTCCTCGGTGGCCATCGCGGCCATGTTCCGCCACAGCATGGCCGTGGGCCGGACCTGCGTCTCGCCCAGCGACACCACGGGCAGCTCCAGCGGGATGCCGCCCGCCTCGTACACGCCGTCACGGACGGAGGCCGCGACCTCGTTCAGATGCGCGTTGCAGGGGGTCAGGTCGGAGGCGGTGTTGGCGATGGCGATCTGCGGCCGGCCGTCGAAGGCGTCGTCCGGCACACCCCGGCGCAGCCAGGCCCGGTGGAGGTAGGCGTTGCGGTCCTGACCGGCGTACCACTGTGCGCTGCGGAGCCCCATCCCGAACCTCTTCCAATAATCGGTACACCGATCTAAAGTCTGGAATGCGATGGAGCATACGCAGCCGGACGACGGACCAACAGACCACGCCGAGGGCGACACGACCGGTGCCGGAGGCGGCACGGCCGGTGCCGAAAGCAGTCGGCTCGTGGGGTCGGACCGGGTGCTCGCGGTTCTCAGGGAGCTCGCCCGGTATCCCGACGGCGTGGGCCTGGAGGAGCTGACCCGGGTGATGGGCAGCCCCAAGCCGACCGTGCACCGGGCGCTCGGCGCGCTGCGCCGGGCCGGTCTGGCCGACCAGGACGCCCGCGGTCACTACGTGCTCGGCGACGAGTTCCTGCGCATGGCCTTCGCCCACCACGAGGCCCGGCCCGAGCATGTCCGGGTGCGCCCGGTGCTGGAGGCGCTGGCCCGCCGGTTCGGCGAGACCGCGCACTACGCGGTGCTCGACAGCCGGGTCGACGGCCGTCTCGACGACCGTGACGTCGTCTACCGCGCCAAGGTCGACCCGCCCACCGGCGCCGTCCGGCTCACGTCGACGATCGGCGGGCGCAACCCCGCCCACTCCACCGCCGTCGGCAAACTGCTGCTCGCCCGGCGGCTGGGCACCCTCGCGGAGGTCGAGGCGTGGATCGGCGACGCGCCCCTGGAACGCCGGACGCCACGGACGCTGTGCACGGCCGCCGACCTGCACCGCGAGCTGACGGCCACCCGGCTGCGCGACCACGGCGTCGACGACCAGGAGAGCGAGACCGGCGTCAACTGCCTCGCCGTACCCGTGTACCTCACCTCACCGACGACCCCCTCCGGAGCCGTGAGCATCAGCGCCCTGGCCTACCGGACGCCCCTGACGACCCTGGTCGACGCCCTCGACGAGATCCGCGCCCTCCTCGGCCCACTGGGCACACCGCTCCACTGACCCCTGCCGCTTGCCGTGACCGACCCCCGCGAACCCTGGAGAGAGACCCGTGTACCTCATGCGTATCGGTGCCCCCGGCGCCGAGAAGCCCGTTGCCCGCATCGACGACGAGACGTACGTCGACCTCTCCGACGTCGTCATGGACTTCGACGAGGCGTTCTTCGGCACGGGCGGCGTCGCCCGGGTGCGTCCGATCGTGGCCCGGCGGGCGGCGGAGGGCCGGGTGGGCCTGTTCGCCGGGGAACGCGTCGGCGCTCCCATCGCCCGCCCGCACCAGATCCTCTGCGTCGGGCTGAACTACCGCGACCACGCGGCCGAGAGCGGCATGCCGGTGCCCGACGAGCCGATCCTGTTCACCAAGTCGCCCAACACCCTCGTCGGCCCGAACGACGACGTGCGCATCCCGCGCGGGTCCGCCAAGACCGACTGGGAGGTGGAGCTCGGCATCGTGATCGGCAGGCGGACGAGTTACCTGGACGACGTGGCGCAGGCGCGCGACGCCATCGCCGGGTACGTGGTCGTCAACGACGTCAGTGAGCGCGCCTTCCAGTTGGAGCGCGGCGGGCAGTGGTCCAAGGGCAAGTC
Organism: Streptomyces sp. yr375; assembly: GCF_900110755.1. Taxonomy (GTDB): domain Bacteria; phylum Actinomycetota; class Actinomycetes; order Streptomycetales; family Streptomycetaceae; genus Streptomyces. The sequence goes on along the minus strand of NZ_FOFF01000001.1, from coordinate 334,253 downwards.
CGCCGAGACCTTCAACCCGGCCGGGCCGTGGCTCGCGACCGCCGACGAGATCGACGACGTCCTCGCGCTGGACATGTGGCTGGACGTCAACGGGGTGCGGCGGCAGACCGGCAACACCAAGACGATGATCTTCGACCCGTACTTCATCGTGCACTACCTGAGCCAGTTCCTCGTCCTGGAGCCCGGCGACCTGATCAACACCGGCACCCCGCCCGGCGTCGGCATGGGCCTCAACCCGCCCGTGTGGCTCCAGCCCGGTGACGTGATGGAGCTGGGCATCAGGCACCTCGGCACCCAGCGTCAGCACGTGCTCGGCCCCCGGTGAGCACCCGCCTCATGCGCGCCTTCGTCCTCACCGCCCCGGGCGCGTACGAGGTCCAGGAACTCCCCGCGCCGGTGGCCGGCGCCGGGGAGGTCGTCGTGGACGTCGAGCGGGTCGGCGTGTGCGGCACCGACATGGAGTTCTACACCGGCGCGATGGCCTACCTCCACCAGGGCCACTCGTCCTATCCGATGCGGCCGGGCCACGAGTGGTCCGGCCGGGTGGCCGCCGTCGGCGCGGGCGTCGACCCCGGCTGGCTCGGCCGCCGGGTCATGGGCGACACGATGCTCGGCTGCGGTGCCTGCCGCCGCTGTCTGCGGGGCCGCGGGCATGTATGCGAGGAGCGGCAGGAGGTCGGCATCCGCGGCGCGCGGGCCGGCGCGCTTGCGGAGCAACTCGCGGTGCCCGCCGCCTCGTTGCACGCGCTGCCCGACTCCGTCGACGCGGTGCTCGGCGCGCTGGTGGAGCCGGGCGGCAACGCCCTGCGCGCCGCGCGGGCCGCCGCGCCGAGTCCCGGGGACCGGGTGCTGGTCCTCGGGCCGGGCACGATCGGCCTGCTGGTCGCGATGTTCCTGCGGGCCGCCGGTGCCGAGGTGCATCTGATGGGCGCCACCGACGGCTCCCTCGCCTTCGCCCGCGGTCTGGGCTTCGCCCACGTGTGGACCGAGAGCGCCGTCCCGGACCTGCCGTACGACGCCGTCGTCGACGCCTCCAACGCCGCCCATCTGCCGGGCAGCGCCCTGGAGTTGGTGGAACCGGGCGGCCGTGTCGTGTACATCGGGCTGGCCGGCGAACCCAGCAGGATCGACACCCGCGCACTCGCCCTCAAGGACGTGACCGCGGTGGGCGTCCTGTCCGCCTCCCCCGGCCTCGCCGCCACCATCCGCGCCTACGCCGACGGGACGGTCGACCCCCGCCCACTCGTCGCCGCCACCGTCCCCCTCGACGAGGTCGGCCCCGTACTCGCCGGCACCCGCCCGCCCGACGCAGGCCCCGGCCCCAAGATCCACGTGAACCCCGGCAGGTCCTGGTGAACCCGGCAGGTCCCGGCAGGTCCCGGCAGATCCCGGTGACCCCGGCAGATCCCGGTGAACCCGGTGAACCCGGTGAACCCGACTGAAGGGGATCACATCCCGCCATACCTCCCGCGCGCCCTGCGGCCTGCGGCCCGTCCGCCGCCGACCGGGCCGGGCCGGGCATGCCTTCGCCGACCCGGACGAGCCGGACCTCGCCCGCGGCCCCGGCCCTCATCTCGCTTCCGGCGCCGGGAACTGTGCGCGACGAGGACGGTGTCGTCGTCCTGCTCGATCCCGAACCCGCCGCGGACTCGCGCGGCGCGCCGTCCGGGACGACGCCGCCGACTGCCCCGGCGCGCCGTGATCGCCCTAGGCGACGCCTGACGTATCCCGCGTATCCCGCCGGGCCGTCGTCCGTGCGAGGTTCTGCCTAAGGTGGAGAGATCACCGTTTGCCCGGGAGCGTTCATGATCGGTATCCGTCGGAAGAGACCCGCCGACGCCCTCGATGCCATCGAGCCGCCGGGTAACGCGGAGACGGTCGCCGGTGTGCTGTCGGTGACCGTGCTGGTCGAGGTGCTCGGGGTGCTGTCCGGGTCCGAGGTGTGGCTGCTCGGGCTGCTGGTCTTCCTGCCGGGCACGGCGTCCGCGCTGTGCACGGTTCAGCAGACGAGGTTCATCGCCGCGTGGACCACCCTCTTCGTCACCCTCACCGTGGTGCTGCGGGCCGGTGACGGGGCGAGGTGGCTCGATCGCGCGCTGCTGGTGCTGCTCACGCTCGCCCTGGGAGCCGCCTCCGTCTACGCCTGCCACCGGCGCATCGGGCGCGAGCACGAGATGCTGCGGCTGCGCTCCACCGCCGCCGCCATGCAGCGGCACATCCTGCACCCGCTGCCCATGCTCACCGACGACGTCCTGGTCAACGGCGTCTACGAGCCCGTACAGGAGGACCGGCTCGTCGGCGGCGACATCTACGACGTGGTCACCTCGCCCTGGGGCACCCGGGTGCTGATCGGTGACGTGCAGGGCAAGGGGCTGGCGGCGGTGGGCGCCGCGTTCGCCGTCATCGGCGCGTTCCGCGAGGCGGCCAACCGGGAGCCCACACTCACCGCGCTCGTCGACGCCCTGGACGCCTCCGTCGTCCGGCACAACTCGTACGCCGAACAGACCGGCGAGGACGAGCGGTTCGTCACCGCCCTCATCATCGGCGTCGACGCGGGCACCGAGGCGCAGGTCGTCAACTGCGGCCATGTGCCGCCCCGGTTGGTGCACGAGGGCGCCGTCACCACGCCCGCGCTGGACACCGGCGTCCCCCTCGGCCTCGCCGAACTGGCCGACGAGCCCACGACGGTGGACTGGTTCGCGTTCCCGGCCGGTTCGACACTGGTGCTGACCACCGACGGCCTCACCGAGACCCGCGCCGCCGACGGCACGTTCTACCCGCTCGACGAACGCCTCGTGAAACACCTCGGTCTGTCCCCCACCGAACTCCCCCGGGCCCTGTACGAGGACGCCCACGCGTTCGCCGGGGACGGCCTGCGCCACGACGACGTCGCCGTCCTGACCGTCCGCCGGTCACCGCGCGGCTGAGCAGCAGCAAAGCCGCAAAAGGCCGCAGGTCGCAGGCCGCGGCGGAAGCCCCGTTGGGTCACCGACCCGGGTGGGTCTATCGTCTGAATCGTGGGCCAGAACATTGGAGAGCGGCCATGATGCCGCAGGACGAAGCCGTGATCGGCTGCACGGGGCAGGTGATCGTCGCAACCCGCGGTGCCGCGGGCCCCGGCGAGATCCTGGTGCGGGTGAGAGGCGGCTCCGAAACCTTCCTCGCCTGGTCCGAAGATCCACTGCCCCTGGGGGCGACGGTGCTCGTGATCGAGTCGCGTGGATGTCGCGAGGTCGGCGTCATCGAGTGGGTGGATCCATTGGACGCGCTCGGCGATCTGCCGGCGCCGACTGAGGAGTAGAAAGAGAAATGTTCGGATACCGCGTTCCCGCTCCCGACGAGGCGATGCTGATCTCGGGGGGCCGGCGGGGACTGGGCGGCGCGCCGTTCCGAGTGGTGACGGGGCACGGCAAGTTCGTCCTGCCGGTCTTCCGCAAGACCCGCTTCCTCACGCTGTCGATGTGCGAGGCCGAGGTCACCGAGACCTGTGTCACCAGGCAGGGCATCGCGCTGCACGTGCGCGCCGTCATCGCGTTCAAGGTCGGCAACGACCACGAGAGCATCATCAACGCGGGCCAGCGCTTCCTCTCCGACCAGGACCAGATGTCGGTCCTGACCGGCCGGATCTTCGCCGGGCACCTGCGGGCCATCATCGGCTCGATGACGGTCGAGGAGATCGTCACCGAGCGGCAGAAGCTCGCCGCCGAGGTGCTGGACACGTCAAAGGTCGAGATGGCGAAGATCGGCCTGATCGTGGACTCGCTCCAGATCCAGTCGATCGACGACGGCGAGGTCGGCTACATCGAGGCCATGTCCGCGCCGCACAAGGCGGCCATCCACCGGCAGGCGCAGATCGCCCAGGCGCAGGCCACCCAGGCCTCGGTCGAGGCGGAGCAGGTCGCGGCACGCAACCAGGCCGAGTACGCCCGGCAGACCGCGGTGGTCAAGGCGGAGTACTCGGCCGAGGTGGACCGCGCGCAGGCGAAGGCCTCCCAGGCCGGACCACTCGCGCAGGCCCACGCCCAGCAGGAGGTGCTCGCCGCCCAGACGGAACTGGCGCAGCGCCAGGCCCAGTTGCGCCAGCAGCAGTTGGTCGCCGAGATCGTCAAGCCGGCCGAGGCCGAGGCCCAGCGGATCAAGCTGCTGGCCATCGCCGAGGCGGAGCGCATGAAGATCCAGGCCGAGGCGGCGGCCTCCTACGACCGGGTCGCGCTCGACCGGATGATCATCGACCAGCTTCCGCAGATCGTGAAGGAGGCGGCCGGCGGCCTGGCCGGCGCCAATGTCAACGTCCTGAACGGCGCGGACGGCCTGGGCGAGATCGCCGCGGGCCTGGTGTCCCAGGGCCTGACGATCCTCGACTCGGTCCGCCAGAACCTCAGCGGCCAGGACTCCGGCGACAGCCGCCGCCCCGAGCCGGGCAACGCCTCCGCCCTGCTCCAGCTCCGCGCGGGCGAGGACAAGACCAAGAACGGCGCCAAGGACAAGACCAAGAAGACGGACGACGGCCGGGTGGACGTCGACTAGCACCGAGGGCGCCGTACCCGCCGGTGCCGCCGCAGTCGTAGGCCGGGCGCGCCAGGGTGTCGCCCACCCTGGCCCGCGCCGTCAGCGGAGGGCGCCCTTGGTGGCGTCGGCGATGAAGCCGCGGGCGAAGAAGGTGAACACGAGCACCAGCGGGACGACGGACAGCAGCACCCCGGCCATCACCATGCTGTAGTCGGTGGAGTGGCCTGAGTACAACTGCGCCAGCGCCACCTGGAGGGTCAGCCGGTCCGGGTTGACCAGCATCACCAGCGGATTGATGTAGTCGTTCCAGGCGCCGATGAAGGTGTAGATGCCGAGGAACGCGAGGGCCGGGCGGACGCACGGCAGCACCACGTGCCAGTAGAGGCGGAAGAACCCGGCGCCCTCGATCCGGGCGGCGTCCAGCAGTTCGTCGGGGACGCTGGTGGTGGTGTACTGCCGCATCCAGAAGATGCCGAAGGCGTTGGCGGCGGCGGGCACGATGAGCGCCTGGAGGGTGCCCAGCCAGCCCAACTGCACCATGATCTCGTACTGCGGGATGATCGCCAGTTGGGTCGGCAGGATGTACATCGACAGCAGCAGGCCGAAGAGGTACTTCTTGCCGGGGAAGTCGTACTTGGCGAAGGCGAAGGCCGCCAGCGAGTCGAAGAACAGCACCAGCAGGGTCGTACAGACCGCCACGATCACGGTGTTGAGCAGCGACCCGAAGAAGTCCATCTTGGCGAACAGGTGCTGGACGTTGGTCAGCAGATGATCGCCGAACCACAGCTTCGGCGGGTAACTGTAGATGTCCTGCGAGGTGTTCGTCGCCATGACGACGATCCAGTAGAACGGGAACACCGAGACGGCCACGCCGGTCATCAGGACGAGATGGACGCTCAGCCCCCGGACCCGCCGGCGGTTCAGACCGGTCATGCCTCTCGTGCCGCTCATGGCCGTCGCTCCTTACGCTGCACCAGGCGCCAGTTGATGACGACGATGAGCAGGATCAGCAGGAAGAAGGCCCAGACGATCGCGGCCCCGTAGCCGAAGTCGTTGTTGTCGAAGGCCTGGTGGTAGAAGTACAGCAAGGTGGTCAGACCCGCCTGGCCCGGTCCGCCGGAGTTGGGGTTGGTGGACGCCTCGCTGCCGAACAGCACCTGCGGTTCGGTGAAGCTCTGCAGGCCGGTGACGGTGGAGATCACCACGGTGAACAGGATGATGGGCCGCAGCAGCGGGACCGTGATGGACAGGAAGATCCGGACCGGTCCTGCGCCGTCCATCCTGGCGGCCTCGTAGACCTCCGAGGGGATCGACTGGAGGCCGGCGAGGTAGATGATCGCGTTGTAGCCGGTCCACTGCCAGGTCATCAGCGCCGCGATCACCAGCTTGATCGTCCACTCGTTGCTCATCCACGGCACGGCGGACAGGTGCACCGACCGCAGGACGGCGTTGATCAGGCCGAAGTTGTTGCTGAAGATCGCGCCGAAGAAGATCGCGATGGCCACCAGCGAGGTGATGCTGGGGATGAACAGGCAGACCCGGTAGAACGCGGTGAAGCGCTTGGTGGAGTTCACCAGCACCGCCAGCACCAGTGCCATCAGGAGCATCGGCACGGTCGACAGCACCCAGATGACGAGGGTGTTGCGGATGGACAGCCAGAACACCGGGTCGTCCCACAGGAAGCGGAACTGCTGGAACCCGACGAAGTGCATGTCCCCGATGCCGTCCCACTTCTGGAACGCCAGAAAGACGGTGTAGAGGACCGGGAAGAGCATGAAGACCGTGAAGAGCAGGTAGTACGGGGAGACGGCCAGGTACTGCGGCCAGTACCGGGCGACCCGCCGCCGCGGCCCGCGCGGGGCGCCGGCCGACACCGGGCGGACCCGGCGGCGGCGCCCCGGACCGGAGGAGCGGCCCGGGGCCGACCGGCCGGCGGGCCCGGGGGCGCCGCCGGATCCGGAGGCCGGTCCCGAGGCCTGCCCCGAGGTCGCGCCGGAGGCCGGTCCGGAGGTCGGTCCGGTGGGTGCCGGGCCGGCTACCGGGGTTGGCGACATGTCACTTCACTCCCTGCCGCTGGGCGATCTGCTTCGCCTGGCTGACGGCGTCCTTCCAGGCCTCGTCGGGGTCCTTGCCCTTGGCCTCGATGCTGGTCAGCTCGCTGAAGAAGGGCGCCGAGACCGCCGCGTCGGCCGGAGCCTCGTAGGCGGCAGGGATCTTCTCGGCCGCCGGGCCGAAGATCTCGATGGTCTTCTGGCCGCCGAAGAAGGCGTCGCCGCCGGTCAGCGCCGGCAGCTTGTAGGCGGCCGGGGCGGTCGGGAAGAGGGCCGCGTCGGTGAAGCCGCGGGCCTGGTTCGCCGGGTCCAGGATCCAACTGATGATCTTGAAGGCTTCCTCGGGGTTGCCGCTGGTCGCGGGGATGGCCAGGAAGGACCCGCCGAGGTTGGACGGCCCGCCGGGCAGGCTCGCCACCCGCCACTTGCCCTTGGTGGCCGGGGCCGCGTTGCTGATGTCCAGCGCGTGCCAGGCGGCGCCGATCTCGGTGCCCAGGGCGCCGCTGCCGATGGCCGCGTTCCACGTGTTGTCGTTGATCTTGGCGTCGATGCCGAGGGTGTAGGGCTTCACGGCGGTGGTCCAGGCGGCGCGGATGTGGTCCTGGTCGCCGATGAACGTGCCGTCCTCGTCGATGAAGCGCTGGGTGCCCTGGCCGACGATCATCGAGAAGACCGAGCCGATGTTGTTGATCAGGTAGGTCGCGGGGACGGCCTTGTGCAGTTCGACGCCGGCCTTGAAGTAGTCGTCCCAGGTGGCCAGTTGGGCGGAGACCTGGGCGGGGTCGGTGGGCAGCCCGGCCTTCGCGAAGAGGTCCTCGCGGTAGTAGGTGGCGCACGGCCCGATGTCGATCGGGAAGCCGATGAGCTTGCCGTCCTTCGTGGTGGCCTGCTTCAGCTTCCACGACAGGTACTGCGGGGCCAGTTTGTCCGCGCCGAGGGTGTTGAGGTCGACGAAGCGGTCGGCGTTGGGCAGGAAGGAGGCGATGTCCTCGCCCTTGACGCCGGTGATGTCCGGGGCGGACTGGGCCGCCCGCAGGCCGGTGAGCAGCTTGGTCTTGAAGTCGCCGCCGACCACGGAGGTCTTCAGGGTGACGTCGGAGAAGTGCTGCTTGGCGTCCGCGACGACCTTGTCACTGAGGCCGCCGGCCCAGTACCAGAGGCTCAGGTTCTTGCTGTCCTTGCTGCCGCTCGTCCCGGAGCCGCCGCCGCACGCCGCGGTGGCGCCTGCCGCGGCGGCCGTCAGCACGGCGGCCTGAAGGAATCGTCTGCGGGAAAGGTCCACGGCGTTCTCCTGGGTGGTTCGGCGAGTCCGGCCGCTTCGGCACGTTCCGAAGCATCCGGGACGTCCTACGGGGACCTGTGAGCACGGGTTGGGGAGGGGACGGAAGGGGAGGGCGGGGATGGGCTCGGGGGACCGGGTGGCCGAAGAGCATCGGAGGGGTGGTCAACTCTTCGGCCACCCGGCGTGGGTGACCGGGTCTTCTCAGACGGTGCCGACGCATGGATGAGGGGTGGTGTGCACCGTTCATCCCGCTTCAGCCGACCGGAGTGGGGGCCGGACCTGGATTCGAATTACGCAAGAGAGTGCACCCGGTGAGCAGGTTTGACAAGGGTCAAGCAGATATCGAGACATACATGAGCGACTTTGCTTGAGTTTGGAGAGATCGCGAGTATGGTCTCCGGCATGCTCCCTGACCGAAGGCATCAGTTGATCCTGCGCGTCCTGCGCACGGACGGGCCCACCGCGGTGGCCTCCCTGGCCGAGAAGGTCGGGGCGAGCCAGGCCACCATCAGGCGCGACCTCGTGCAGTTGGAGGACGAGGGCCTGCTCAAACGCGTCTACGGCGGCGCGGCACCCGTAGTCGGCGAGGACGACCCGTTCGCCGACGTGGCCTCGGTCCGCACCGAGGCGAAGGACGCCCTGGCCGCCTGGTGCGCGACCCTCGTCAGGGACGGCGAGACCGTGCTGCTCGACATCGGCACCACGGCCCACCGGGTGGCCCGGCATCTGCGCGGCCGGAGCCTGACCGTGATCACCAGCAGCCTGGCCGTGTACGAGGAGCTCCAGGACGACAAGGGCGTCCAGTTGATCATGCTCGGCGGGGTGGTGCGGCGCGACTACCGCTCGCTGGTCGGTTTCCTCACCGAGGACAACCTGCGGCAGATCCACGCCGACCGGCTGTTCCTCGGCACCAGCGGGATCCGCCCCGACGGGCAGGTGCTGGACACCACCGCCGTGGAGGTGCCCGTCAAGCGGGCGATGATCGCCGCCAGCACGCAGGTGGTGCTGCTGGCGGACGCGGGCAAGTTCCCCGGCACCGGCATGGCCCGGGTGTGCGGGCCCGAGGAGCTCGACATCGTGGTGACCAACGCCCCGGCGCACGACAGGACGTGCGGTCGGCTGCGGGAGGCGGGAGTCGAGGTGGTCGAGGTATGAGACCGCGGCGGGAGTTCGGCACCGGAAGGGCAGGGTAACTCGCCTGCCCAGCCCCCGCACTTGATAACGAAATGTCCCAGTACCTCGTCGTCGATCAGGGCAGCCACCTCTGTCTGGACGCCGACACCGGCACCGCCGGCCACAACGGCCGGCGGATCCGGGCCAGGAACTGCGACGGACTCGGCGCTCAGAGGTGGCGACTCGGCCGCGGGACGCTGGTCAGCGTCCCGGACGGCTTCTGCCTGGACGCGGAGGCCACCACCTCCGGCAACGACGGCCAGCCGGTGCAGGGTTGGGGATGCGCGGGCAGCGACAACCAGGTGTGGCACTGGTCCTGATCGCCCAACGGGTGGGTACCGTCTGGGGACACCGACCAGGAGATCACCATGACGACGGACTTCAGCGCCGAGACCGCGACCGCCGCGGTCGTGGACAGTTTCGCCCGCGCCTCCGACCCCCGGCTGCGGGAGTTGCTGTCCGGTCTGGTGCGGCATCTGCACGACTTCGTGCGGGAGGTCGAACCGACCCGGGCCGAGTGGGAGCAGGCGATCGCGTTCCTCACCGCCACCGGGCAGAAGTGCGACGACACCCGGCAGGAGTTCATCATGCTCTCGGACGTCCTGGGCGTGTCGATGCTCGTCGAGGAGGTCAACGACCGCAAGGAGGCCGCCGCCACCGACTCCACGGTCCTCGGCCCCTTCCACATGGTCGCCTCGCCGCCGCGCGCGCTCGGGGACTCGATCGACCTCACCGGCAGCGGCGAACCCTGCCTCGTCACCGGCCGGGTCGTCTCCGTCGACGGCACCCCGCTGCCCGGCGCCACCCTGGACGTGTGGCAGGCCGACGACCACGGCTTCTACGACGTCCAGCAGCCGGACGAGCAACCGCGGGGCAACGGGCGCGGACTGTTCACGGCGGACGCGGAGGGCCGCTTCTGGTTCCGCTCGTGCGTGCCGAGCCCCTATCCGATCCCGACGGACGGACCGGTCGGAGCGCTGCTGGCGGCGACCGGCCGCCATCCCTACCGTCCCGCGCACGTCCACTTCATCGTGACGGCCGAAGGACACCGGCCCGTCACGACGCACATCTTCGTGGCGGGCAGCGACTATCTGGAGTCGGACGCGGTCTTCGCCGTCCGCGAGAGCCTCGTACAGGAGTTCACCCAGGTGGACGCGCCGGAACGGGCGGCCGCGTGCGGCCTGCCCAACCCCTTCCGGCAGGCCCGCTTCGACATCGTGCTGCAACCGGAGCCGTCGCGGTCGTCCAACTAGCCGGCGCGGGTGGCTCGTTCGCGCCATGGCGTAGACGCGTCAGGGCTCGTCGTTGTTGCGGGTGGGGCCGGTCTGCCACCTTGTGGTGCGTGTGCCCCACCCCTTCACCGCTACGGAGGCCGACACGTGTTACCCCTTCGAAGACCTCGTACGACAGTCCGTACGGCGTTCTGTACGGCGTTGGCGCTCGTGGCGTCGATGTCCTCGGCGGCGGCCGTGGCGTCCTCAACTGGTCTGCCCCCGGCGAACGTTGACCAGGCGTTGGGCGGCGAGCCGACGGGGTTGCGGGCGGTGACGCTGATCACCGGGGACCGGTTTCTCGTGGATCGCGGCGGCGACCTCGTGTCGGTCACGCCCGGCGAAGGGCGCGACGAGGTCGGGTTCCGGGTCGAGGCCTCCCGTGAGCACCTGTACGCGATCCCCGCGGACGCGGAGCGGATGATTGCGCAAGACACCCTGGACCGTGGGTTGTTCGACCTCAAGGCTTTGCTGGACGCCGGGTACGACGACGCGCACCGTGCCGAACTCCCGTTGATCCTGGGCGGGTCCACGTCCACCTCCTTGTCCGCCACCCGGCTGGGTTCGCAGCCCGTGCCCGAAGGGACGGTCGTCACAAGGAAGTTGGCGGCCGTGCGTGGCGTCGCGGTCGAGGTCGGCAAGGAGACGGCCGGTGAGTTGTGGAAGACGCTGACCCTTCCGAACGGCGTCCGGGCGGCGGCCGGAATCCGGAAGATCTGGCTCGACGGCACGGTGCGGGCCACGTTGGACCGCAGTGTGCCGCAGATCGGCGCGCCGAGCGCATGGGCGGCCGGATACACCGGACAGGGCGTGAAGACGGCCGTGCTGGACACCGGCATCGACTCAAGTCACCCGGATTTGGCGGGCCGTGTCGTCGGCGAGCGGAACTTCTCCAGCTCCGCCGACGCGGTCGACCACTTCGGGCACGGCACCCATGTGGCGTCGATCATCACGGGCAGCGGCGCGGCCGCCGACGGCAAGTTCAAGGGCGTCGCCCCCGGTGTCGGTCTGCTGAACGGCAAGGTGCTGGGCGATCAGGGCAGCGGCAGCGAATCGGGCATCCTCGCGGGGATGCAGTGGGCGGTCGACCAGGGCGCGAAGGTCGTCAACATGAGCCTGGGCGGCCCGGACAGCCCGGGCACCGACCCCCTCGAGGACGCCGTCGACACCCTGTCCGCCGAGCACGGCACCCTGTTCGTCGTCGCCGCGGGCAACGAGGGCGCCGACGGCGACAGCACGGTCGGCAGCCCGGGCAGCGCGGACGCGGCGCTGACGGTGGGCGCAGTCGACGACTCCGACACCCTGGCCTCGTTCTCCAGCACCGGTCCCCGGCTGGACGACGACGCCGTCAAGCCCGACATCACCGGCCCCGGTGTGCACATCGTGGCCGCCCGCGCGGCCGGCACGGCGCTGTGCAAGAACAGTTGCGTACAGCCGGGCGACGGCCCGGTCGACGACAACTACACCTCGGCGTCCGGCACTTCCATGGCCACACCGCATGTCGCAGGCGCGGCGGCGCTCCTGGCGAGCGCGCACCCCGACTGGTCAGGCGAGCAACTGAAACGCGCGCTGATGGCCTCCGCCCGGCCCACCGCCGATCGCGGCGCGTTCCAGCAGGGCGCGGGCCGGGTCGACGTCGCCGCCGCGATCAACGAGCGCGTCACCAGTGACCCGGCGTCACTGAGCTTCGGCCTCGCCGCCTATCCGCACACCGACGACGCGCCGACCGGCAAGACCCTGACGTACCACAACAGCGGCGACGAGGACGTCGTCCTCGACCTGACGGCGTCGACGACCGACCGCGCGGGCCGGCCGGTGAACGACGGCACGTTCACCGTCTCTCCGGAGCGGGTCACCGTCCCGGCAGGCGGCGGGGCGACCGCCACCGTCACCTCCGACACCCGGGTGGGCCCGACTCTCGGCCAGTTGTCCGGCACGGTCACGGCGACCGCCGCGTCCGCAACCACGACGTCCGCCGCCGCCGTCGCCCGCACCCCGCTCGGCGTCGTCCGGGAGACGGAAGGCTACGACCTGACGCTGCGTCACATCGGGGCGGACGGGAACGCCCCGGCCCCGGCGACCGGGGACACCCTCTACGACGTCGTCACCGGCGAGATCCACCCGGTCTCGATCCAGTCCGACGGCACCGCGGTGGTACGCGTCCCTCCCGGCACCTACCACCTCACCAGCACCGTCTTCACCCGCCGCACGGACGGCTCCTACGAGCGGGCGGCCCTCTACCAGCCCCAGATCGTCATGGACAGGGACACGTCCCTGACGCTCGACGCCCGCGTCGCCAAGCCGATCGGCGTCACCCTGCCCGACCCGCTGGCCACGGCCTCGTCCGGGGTCCTGGCCGTCCGAAGGACCACAAGCAACGGGCAGGGCAGACTGACGAGTTCCTGGCTGGGCTCACTCGACCGGCTGTCGTTCGCACAGATCGGCGGCCCCGCCACAGCTCCGTCCACGACCGGGTCACTCCAGGCGATGATCGGCGGCGTCTGGACCCGCCCCGAGGCCTACGAGGGCGCCAACCCGCCCGAATACCGGCTCGCCTACTCGCTGCCGGACCAGCCGTACGCCGGTCTCACCCGGCACCTCACCCGCCGTGACCTGGCCCGGATCGACAACACCCTCGGTGCCTCCGTCGCGAAGAAGCGCGCCGACATCTCGGCGGTGCCCTACGCGGCGGACGGCATGAGCTCCGCGGGCGTCGCCATCCGCACCACCACCGCCCTGCCCCGCGTGCAGACCGACTACGTCAACACCGAGGCCGGGGTGTCCTGGGGTTTCATCGTGACGCAGAACGGCCAGACGCTTCAGAACGAGGCCAACTACTACAACCCGGAACGCCGGTACCGGCCCGGCCGGACGTACCGGGCCGGCTACGGCGTCGGCGTCTTCGGCCCCGGACTGGGCCTCGCCGAAGGCCGCGACAGTTTCGGCGGCACCGGCTGGGGGCTGTTCCGCACCGGCGACACCCTCCGGATGAGCATCCCCCTGCACACCGACGGCGCCGGCCACCCGGGCAGCACCGGCCTGCGCTTCGGCGGCAGCGCCCGCACCACCCTCGTGGCAGACGGCACCTCCCTGCTCGACATCGCCGCGCCGCCCGCCACCACCAACATCCCCGTCCCGGCAGGCGACGCCCGCTACACCCTGTCCACCGACCTCAACCAACAGGCCACCATCACCGACGTCTCCTCCCGCATCACGTCCACCTGGACGTTCCGCTCGGCGACGGCCGCGACCGGCACCCAGCGCGTTCCGCTGCTGAACGTCCGCTACGCGCCCCGCCTCGCGACCGACTCGACCACACCCGCCGGACAACCCATCCTCGTGCCGGTCACGGTGGAAGGGGCGCGCGCGGGTGTACGGAACCTGACCGTGGACGTCTCCTACGACGCGGGCAAGACCTGGCAGCGCGTGCCCGTGCACGCGGGCCGCGCCCTGCTGCTGAGGCCGCCCACCGACGCAGGCTCCGTGTCGCTGCGCGCCAAGGCGGTGGACGGCAGGGGCAACACCGCCGAGCAGACCATCATCCGCGCCATCAAGGTCGCCCCACTCGCCAACTGACCACCTACGCCACGGTCGTTCCCGGCCCGGCCTCCCCGAGGAGAGGCCGGGCCGGGCGCCATGTCGCACGAGCCGTCGGAGACCTACCCTGTGGTGTTCCCGCTGCTGCCGGCCGGAAGGAGGGCGGGGCCCATGCTGGGCGCTCTCGGCCTGAGCCCCGTCGAGGAAGACGTCTACCTGCACCTCGTCGACCGTGGCGAAGCCACCACCGCCGCCCTCGGCGCGGCCCTCTCCCACCCGGCGGACGCCATCGCGGACGCGCTCTCCGCCCTCGCCCGGCACGGGCTGGTCAGCACCGCGCCCGACGAACCCGGCCGCCATGTCGTCGGCCCACCCACCGTCACCCTCGGCTCGCTGCTCGCCGCCCGGCGCGACGTACTGCACCAGGCCGAGTCGGCCATCACCGAACTCGCCGAACGGCACCGCGCCGCCGCCGGTCGCGATCTCGGCGGCCTCATCGAGATCGTGACCGGCGTACAGCCCATCAGCCGACGCTTCCTTCAGGTCCTGGAGTCGGCCGACCGCGAGATCTGCGGCTTCACCAAGTCCCCGCCGGTCGCCGTCGGCCCCAGGGACAACCCCGCCGAACCCGTCGTCGCCGGACGGGGGTTACGTATGCGTACGGTCATCGAGCAGTCGTACCTGGCCGACCCCGACTCGGGGGTCGACATCGACCAGGCCCTCGGCCGGGGCCAGGAGATCGCGATCGCCGCCGAACTGCCCGTGTCCATGGTCATCGCGGACTCGGCCATCGCGCTGGTACCGGCGTTCGCCGACCCGCAGGACACCCCGCGCGCCATCCTGATCAACTCCAGCGGCCTGCTCAGCCCGCTCGTCGCCCTCTTCGAGCGGACCTGGGCCGAGGCGTACCCCCTGCGCCCGCGCACGGTCAGGGACGGCGACCCGGTCCCGTACGCGGACGGCGGCCCCGGTCCGGCCCGGCTCGCCCCGCTCGACGCCAGGATCCTCGACCTCCTGCTGGCCGGCCTCACCGACCGCGCCGTCGCCGGGAAACTCGGCGTGTCCCTGCGTACCGTCACCCGCAGGATCCGGCACCTGATGAACCTCGCCGGGGCCGACAACCGCATCCAACTGGGCTGGCGGGCGGCCCAACGCGGCTGGATCTGACCCCGGCGAGGGACGCGCGGGTGCGGTTCAGGCCCAGGGGCTCACCGGCACGAACGAGCTGTCCTGGCGGAACAGGTCGGTGCCGTCGGGCCGTTCCACGCGGAGCTCGTAGGCGTAGTGGCGCAGGTAGTAGCCGGGGTAGTTGTACGACTCGAAGCGGATCGCGTCGCTCGTCGTGCCCGTCCGGGCGATGAAGGTGGCGTCCCGCGCGAACGTCGACGTGCCGTCGTCGGCGTCGAAGCGGGCGCGGAAGGAGTAGTGGCGCAGGTACTTGCCGGACGCGTCGCGCAGGGAGTAGGCGTTCGCGTCGGCGAGGCCGGGCACCACGGTGAAGGTGGCCGCCTGCTTGTCGGCGGCGGCGCTGGAGCCGCTCACCACGGGCAGGTTGAGCAGGGCGGACTGCTCCTGCCAGTAGCGGGTGGGGTAGTTGGCGGAGCGCAGCGAGCGGGTGGCGTTCTTCGTGAGGGCCGGGCCGCCGGTCACCGTCTCCTTGATGACCGTGAAGTGGCGTGCCGTGCCCGAGATGCCGGGCAGGCCCTTGGGCGCGGTCCAGGTCGCGAAGGTGTCGTAGCTGTCGCTGTAGTAGTAGGTGCCGTCGCCGTATCCGTCGAAGAAGATCCGCCAGCCGCCGTTGTCGAGCTGGATGACGGACGGGCCCTCGCGGTAGCTGCCCCAGCCGGCCCAGTCGCCGGTCTTCGTGAGCGTGTAGGGGCCGGCGAGGCGCGACGCGGTGCCGTACTCGATGTACTTCGCCGTCTCGTTCTTGGTGAACGCGTGGTAGGTCGAGCCGATCTTCACGATGTAGGTGTCGATGTGGTTCGGGCCGATGCCGGACAGGGCGACCGGTGAACTCCAGGCGGTGAGCGCGGAGTTGGTGGCCCTGAGCAGGTAAGGGGTGAAGATCCACTCGTCGTCGGCGGTGGAGCAGGACACGATGACGTTGACGCTGCCGTCGCTGTCGACGAACCACTCGGGCGCCCAGGCGCGGGAGAGGTTGGTGATCGGGACCGGATAGTCGTACAGGAAGGTCCAGTTGGCCCGGTCGGAGCTGCGGGCGAAGCCGATGGTGAGGCTCGGGTCCTGCCAGGTGTGGGTGGTGTAGGTGACGTAGTAGTAGCCGTCGGTGTGCTTGAAGACGCTCGCGTCGCGGATGCGGTTGCTCGGCGGGGTGTAGGCGGCGGACCGCAGCAGCCGGAAGTCGGTGGCGTCGTCGGACTGGTAGACGTTCACCGTGCCGTCGTCGCTGTCGAGGAACGGGACGATGGTGTAGCGAGTGGCCGCTCCGGCGGCCGGCGCGGCGGCGAGGGCGGTGCCTAGCAGGCCGGGCGCCTCGCCGAGCACGAGTGCGGCGGCGGGCAGCGCGGCCAGCGCGCGCAGCAGGGCGCGGCGGGACGGGGTGGGGGGACGGGTCGTCATGGTGCGGCTCTCCTACGGGGGGTGCGGCTCTCCTGCCGGTGGTACGGCTCTCCTGCGGCTCATTGTTCGATATTCCGGACATGGTTCGGAACATCGATCGGACGGTAGAGGCGAGGCAGGTACACGTCAATCCTTTGGGCGGAATCCACAGCCGGCCGGGCACCGGCCGGACCGGCGGGTTCCGCCCGTACCCTGTGGCCATGGACGATGCGTCGATGGTCGGGCTCATGGGGCGGGTCACCGGGACGATCGGGCCGGGGCTCGTCGGTGAGGTGATCGTCCGGGTGCGCGGCGGGGCCGAGCACTTCCTCGCCTACGCGGCGGACGGCACCGGCCGCATCGAGTGCGGCACGGTCGTGATGGTGGTGGAGCACCTGCCGCCCAGGACGGTCTACGTCACCCGGGCGTACGACAGTTGAGCCCGCAGCGGCGCAGGTGAGAGCCGTTGTGTGAGTCTTCGGGAACGTAAGCGTCAAGACTGCAACAAGGTTGCGCCGATGTCTTCTCCCCCGGCTCGCGCAGGCGCACACTCCCTTCGTTCGGTGCCGAAAGGGCACCATCACAAGGGGGCGTATGCCGATGATCGTCGGCGTCGTTGCGGGGGCGGCGGTTGTCGCCGTGCTCGTACTGCTCGGTCTGTTCAAGATGATGTGGCGGGTCGCCGAACCCAACGAGGCGCTCGTCATCTCCGGCTCCAACCACCGTACGGAGGGCCTGGAAGCGGGCATGGGCTTCCGTATCGTCACGGGGCGCGGCACGCTGGTGATGCCCGGCGTGCAGGTGGTGCGCAAGCTGTCGCTGGATCTGAACGAGACCGAACTGCACGTGGACTGCGTGACACACCAGGGCATTCCGCTCAAGGTGCGGGGCGTGGTCATCTTCAAGGTGGGCGACGACTTCGTGTCGATCGCCAACGCGGCCCGACGCTTCCTCGACCAGCAGAAGCTGATGTCGGAGCGGGTCCACAACGTGTTCGCCGGTCATCTGCGGTCCATCGTGGGCGGGTTGACGGTCGAGGACATGATCCGCGACCGGGAGAAGCTCACCGGCCAGACCCGGGCCGCCTGCGGTACGGAGATGGAGAAGCTCGGCCTGATCGTGGACTCGCTCCAGATCCACGAGATCGAGGACCCGACCGGCTACATCCGGAACCTGGCGATGCCGCACGCGGCGGCCGTGCAGCGGGACGCGCGCATCGCCCAGGCGGAGGCGAACCGGCTCGCCACGGAGGCGGAGCAGGCGTCGTTCGCGCGGATGGCGGAGGCGACGCGCGACAGCGAGATCCTCCAGGCCGGCTACCAGGCCGAGCGCGACAAGGCGGGCGCGAAGGCCCGGCAGGCGGGACCCCTCGCCGACGCGGCGGCCCGGCAGGAGGTCGTCGTCCAGGAGACGCGGGTCGCCGAACTCGAGGCGCACCGGCGCGAACAGCAGCTCCAGGCGGACGTCCGCAAGCCCGCCGACGCGAAGGCGTACGAGAAGCGCACGCTGGCCGAGGGCGAGCGCGACGCCCGGATCTCGGCGGCGCAGGCCAAGGCGAAGGAGACCGAACTCGCCGCCGCCGCCGAGGCGACCCGCGTCAAGCAGGCCGCCGGCGCCGAGGCCGAGGCGACGAAGGCCCGGGGTGTGGCGAGCGCCGCCGCGACCCGAGCCACCGGTGAGGCCGAGGCGGCCTCCGCGCAGGCGCGGGGGCTCGCGGCGGCCGAGGCGACCAGGGCGCAGGGCCTCGCGGAGGCGGAGGCCATCAAGGCGCGGGCCGCCGCGCTCGCCGAGAACCAGGAGGCGGTGGTCGCCCAGCAACTCGCCGAGAACTGGCCGGAGATCGTCCGGGCCGGCGCGTCCGCCTTCGGCAACGTCGACAACATGGTGCTGCTCAACGGCGCGGACGGGATGGCGGACGTGTTCGCCAAGGCGCTCACCATGGGCGGCACGGGGCTCGGCCTGGCCCGCCAGTTGCTGGCCTCGATGAACCAGCACGACCAGAACGACCAACACGACCAGCACGACCGGAACACGCCGGGTGCGCACGGCACTTCGGCCCGCAACGGGGTCGCGGCCCCGCCGTCGCAGAAGGTGCCGATCGAGGAGAAGTGACCCGCTGACGACGCTGTCACGGGGGCACCGTCTAGGGTGCCCCCGTGACAGCGTTTACCGATGAAGATGCAGACGTCCCGGGCCGCTTCGGCCCCTCCGCGACCACCGAGGCCGACGCCCGCGAGGTCGGCCGGGTGCGCACCGAGTACTCCCCCGCGCACGACGGCGACCCCGACCCCGGCGAGATCGTGTGGACGTGGGTGCCGTTCGAAGAGAACGACGGGCGGGGCAAGGACCGCCCGGTGCTCGTCGTCGCCCGGGAGGCGGGCGGCACCGTCCTCGCCGTACAACTCTCCAGCAAGCGCCATGACGGCGACCGGGAGTGGGTGGCGATCGGCAGCGGCCCCTGGGACCGCACCGGGCGGGACTCCTGGGTGGACGTCGACCGCGTCCTGCGGCTCCACGAGGACGGCATGCGCCGCGAGGCCTGCGCGCTGGACCGGATGCGGTTCAACCTGGTGCGGCAGCGGCTGCACGAGCGCTACGGCTGGACCTGAGCCCGCGTCAGCGCCGCGCGCACGGGTCCGGCCTGCGAGTCGGGGGCGCCGGGCCTAGGGTGGAGACGGAGCAGGAAACCGCCCCGCACAGGGGCGGGCGCGCACCCGGATCCGGCGCATCCCCCACACCCTCGTCTCTGGGAGTACTCATGCGTACGCTCCACCGACCTGCCCGGCCTGCCGTGCGACGGCTGTGGATCACCGCGGTCACGGCCGCGGTCGCCGCGACCGTCGCCGCCGCACCCCTCGCGACGGCCGCCCCCGCCACCGCACCGCAGCACACGACGGCCGCCGTCACGAAGGCCCCGCAGTCCTTCCTCTTCCAGTACACGTTCAACCACCATCTGAAGATCGGCGGCGGCAACTTCACCGTCGGCGGCCTCGTCTACCTCGCGGTCAAGTTCAACAACGGCGCGATCTTCTTCCACACGAACGTGACCGCGCAGACCCACCCGGTCACCCCGGGCGGCGCCATCTACGTCGAGACGACCGTGGCCTCCCCGTGCGCGCCGGGCAACAACGGTTACGCGCAGGCGTACGACTGGACCACGCAGACCTGGTCGCCCAAGCTGCCGGTGCCGATCTGCGTGCCGATCGACTAGGCGAACGCCTTCTCGAAGGCGCTCAGCACCGCGCCGCCCGGCGTCCGGTCCAGCACGCCGAACACCACGTGCTCGAACGTCCGCTCGAACCGCCCGCCCGGGCCCAGCAGCGCCCGGAACGCCCCGGCCACCTGCGCGGGGTCGTTCTGGAACACCCCGCAGCCCCACGCGCCCAGCACCAGGTGCCGGTAGCCGTACGCGGCGGCCGTCTCCAGGACCCGTTCGGCGCGCCCGGCGAGCGCGCGCGGCAGCTCGGCCGCCCGCTGCGGCGCCGTACGCCGCACGACGCCCGCGTTCGGCGCGGCGGCCGTCAGGAAGCCGACGGTGTACGGCTCGTCGAGGAGGCGGCCCCGGTCGTCGCGGAAGACGGGCACGGCCGGTGAGTGGATGACGCGGTCCGTGTAGAACGGGTCGCGGTGGGCGCGGTGGTGGTCGTAGAACTCCCGGGCCGTGAGCAGGCACGTGTACAGCGCGGAGGCCCGGCACAGGGCTTCTTCCTGCGCCTGCGCGCCGTTGAGATAGCCGCCGCCGGGGTTGCGGGCCGAGGAGAAGTTGAGGACGGCGACCGGGTCGACGCCGGCGAGCCGACGGGCGGCCTCCAGGCTGCTCTCCCCGGTGACCTCGACGACCGCGCGCGCGGCCGGAGGCACGGTCTGCGGCGCGGGCCCGACGACCGGCTCCGGTCCCACCATCCGCGTCCCCGCCCGGGCCGCCTCGATCGCCGCCGCGAGGGACACCTCGCGCCCGTCGGACGCGCGGTAGCCGCCCGCCGCGACGATCTCCTGCGTGCCGTGCGCGATGCCGCGCAGCCGCGCGCTCATGGCACCACCCCCGTGGACTCCATGCCTGCGCGCCGCGCGGTCGCACACGCCCCGCCCGTCACCCCCGTCGCGTCCCCCGTCGTGCTCATGAACGCATCGTGAGCGATGCTGGACGGGCGGTGCAACAGAGTTTCCCAGGTCCCCCAAGCCCCGCTTTGCACCCTTGTGCGATTCGGCGCGAGCGTCTTGGGTGGACGGGTGATGCCGGTCCGGCCGCACCGAGGCCGGACCAGTGGCATGGTGGAATCTCAGGAGGATCCCGACATGTCCGATTCATCGAACACCTCGGTGGGTGACTGTACGAAGCCCCGTACGGCGCTCACCGAAGCCGAGGTGGAGGCCCTCGTCAGGGGTATCTGCTTCAAGACCGGCCCGCCCCGCACCGTCGGGGTGGAGGTGGAATGGCTCGTCCACGAGACGCGGTCACCCCGGCTCCCCGCCTCCCCCGAACGACTCGAAGCGGCCTACGCCGCACTGCGCACGGTGCCCCTGAGCTCCCCGCTCACCGTCGAACCCGGCGGCCAGTTGGAGCTCAGCTCGCCGCCCGCCGCCTCCCTGATGGAGTGCGTGGGCACCGTCGCCGCCGACCTCACCGCCGTCCGCACGGCCCTGGCCGACCACGGCCTCGCCCTCTCCGGCAACGGCACCGACCCCTGGCGCACCCCCCGCCGGTTCCTCCATGAGCCGCGTTACGACGCCATGGAGGCCTGCCTCGACCGCACGGGCCCGGCCGGCCGCGCGATGATGTGCACCTCGGCCTCCGTACAGGTCTGCCTGGACGCCGGGTACGAGGAGCCCGGCCCGCTGGGGCACGGGCGGCGCTGGTGGCTGTCGCACACGCTGGGCGCGGTGCTGGTGGCGGCCTTCGCCAACTCCCCGCTGCTCGGCGGCGAACCCACCGGCTGGCGCTCCACCCGGCAGTTGCTGTGGACGGAGATCGGCGCCGGCCGCGCGGGCGGCCCCGTCCTGGACGGCGATCCGCGCACCGCGTGGGCCCGGCACGTGCTGGACGCGCCGGTGATGTGCGTCCGGCGCGACAGCGGGCCGTGGGAGGTGCCGGAGCGGCTGACGTTCCGGGAGTGGACCCGGGCGGGTGCGCAGGCGCCGACCCGGGACGACCTCGACTACCACATCACCACCCTGTTCCCGCCGGTCAGACCACGCGGCCACCTGGAACTGCGCATGATCGACGCGCAGCCGGGCGACGACGGCTGGATCGTCCCGCTCGCCGTGACGACGGCGCTGTTCGACGATCCGGAGGCCGCCGAGATCGCCTACCGCACCGTGAAGCCGCTGGCGGAGCGGGCCCGGCCGCAGCCGGCCCCGCACAATCCGCTGTGGATCGACGCGGCCCGGTACGGGCTGACCGACCCCGAGCTGCACGAGACCGCCGTCGCCTGCTTCGACACGGCGCTGCGGGCCCTGCCCCGCCTCGGCGCGAGCGACGGCGTCCTGGACGCGGTGGCGGACTACCACGACCGCTACGTCCTGCGGGGCCGCACCCCCGCCGACGACCAGCTCGACCGCCTGCGCGGCACGGACACCCGCGCGTACGGGAAGGACCTCCGCCCATGACCGAGCCCGCCGCCCTGGACACCGGGCCCGCCCCCGGTACCGGGCCCGCCCCCGTCACGGACGCGGAGACCCTCCGCGCCCGGGTGCTGGCCTCGCTCACCACGGCCCGCGAGCGCACCACGCTGCTGACGAGCTGCGTCGAGGAGCCCGACCTCACCGCCCAGCACTCCCCGCTGATGTCGCCGCTGGTGTGGGACCTGGCGCACATCGGCAACCAGGAGGAGCTGTGGCTGCTGCGCGCGGTGGCCGGCCGGGAGCCGATGCGCCCCGAGATCGACGGCCTGTACGACGCCTTCGAGCACTCGCGCGCCGAACGCCCCACGCTGCCGCTGCTGCCGCCCGCCGAGGCCCGCCGGTACGCGGCGGAGGTGCGCGGCCGGGTGACGGACCTGCTGGAGTCGGCCGACTTCGAGGGCACCCGGCTGACCGAGGCCGGTTTCGCCTTCGGGATGATCGCGCAGCACGAACAGCAGCACGACGAGACGATGCTGATCACCCATCAGCTCCGCACCGGCCCACAGGCCCTGACCGCCCCCGACCCGGACCCGGTGCCGCTGTTCACCGGACCGGCCGAAGTCCTCGTCCCCGGCGGCCCGTTCACGATGGGCACGTCCGGTGAGCCCTGGGCACTGGACAACGAACGGCCCGCGCACCGGCGGGAGGTGGCCGCCTTCCACATCGACACCACCCCGGTGACGAACGGGGCGTACCAGGCGTTCATCGAGGACGGCGGCTACGACCAGGAGCGCTGGTGGACGAAGCCCGGCTGGGCGCACATCCGCGAACACGGCATCCACGCCCCGCAGTTCTGGCGGCGCGACGGCGGACAGTGGCTGCGCCGCCGGTTCGGGGTCACTGAAGTGGTGCCACCCGAGGAGCCGGTCCTGCACGTGTGCTGGTACGAGGCCGACGCCTACGCCCGCTGGGCCGGACGCCGGCTGCCCACCGAGACGGAGTGGGAGAAGGCGGCCCGCTTCGACCCGGCGACCGGCGGCTCGATGCGCTACCCGTGGGGCGACGCCGAACCGGGCCCCGAACACGCCAACCTGGGCCAGCGCCATCTGCGCCCGGCTCCGGCGGGCAGCTACCCGGCCGGTGAATCCCCGCTCGGGGTACGGCAGTTGATCGGCGACGTGTGGGAGTGGACGGCCAGCGACTTCCTCCCGTACCCCGGTTTCCGGATGTTCCCGTACAAGGAGTACTCGGAGGTGTTCTTCGGCCCCGAGTACAAGGTGCTGCGCGGCGGTTCGTTCGCGGTGGACGCGGTGGCCTGCCGGGGCACGTTCCGCAACTGGGACTATCCGATCAGGCGGCAGATCTTCTCCGGTTTCCGCACCGCCCGTTCGGCCGGGGCCGCCTGATGTGCCGTCACCTCGCCTTCCTGGGCCCCGAGGAGCCGCTCGGCCGACTCCTCGTGGAGCCCCCGCACAGCCTGTACCGCCAGTCGTGGGCACCGCGCCGGCAGCGGTACGGGACGGTCAACGCCGATGGTTTCGGGGTGGGTTGGTATGCCGAGGGGGACCCGGTGCCGGCCCGCTACCGCCGCGCCGGGCCCATCTGGGCGGACCTGTCCTTCGCCGACCTGGCCCGCGTCGTGCGCAGCCGGGCGCTGCTGGCCGCGGTCCGCGACGCCACGCTGGCCGGGGCCGACGCGGAGGCCGCGGCGGCGCCGTTCGCGGCCGGGCCGTGGCTGTTCAGCCACAACGGGGCGGTCGCGGGCTGGCCGCGCTCGCTGGAGCCGCTCACCGGCACGCTGCCCGCCGCCGAACTCCTGTCGATGGAGGCCCGCAACGACTCCGCGTTCGTGTGGGCGCTGGTCCTGGCCCGGCTGCGCGGCGGCGACGCGGAGGGGCAGGCGCTGGCCGACACGGTGCTGGAGGTCGCCGCGGCGGCCCCCGGCTCCCGGCTCAACCTGCTGCTCACCAACGGCGAGACCATCACGGCCAGCGCCTGGGGCGACACCCTCTGGTACCTGGCCGGGCCGGGCCTGCGCACGGTCGTGGCCTCCGAACCGTACGACGACGATCCGCACTGGCAGGAGGTACCCGACCACACCCTGCTCACCGCGAGCCGCAGCGACGTCCTGCTCACCCCCCTCAAGGACCCGAGCCCGGACGTGGCACCCGCACCACCCAAGGAGCCCTGCCCGTGAGTCCGTTGCACGTCACCCGCACCCTCCCCGAGGACGCCACCGACGCCGCCCTGCGCGCCGACGTCCGGCGCGGCCTCGCCGCCGACCCCAAGTCGCTGCCGCCCAAGTGGTTCTACGACGCGCACGGCAGCGACCTGTTCGAGCAGATCACCGAACTGCCCGAGTACTACCCGACCCGCGCCGAGCGCGAGATCCTCGTGCACCGCGCCGGGGAGATCGCCGCGGCGGCCCGCGCCCGTACGCTCGTCGAACTCGGCTCGGGCTCCTCGGACAAGACCCGCCATCTGCTCGACGCGCTGACCGAACTGGACACGTACGTGCCCGTGGACGTCAGCGAGAGCGCCCTCACCCAGGCCGGGCAGGCGTTGATCGCCGAACGGCCCGCGCTGAACGTGCACGCCCTCATCGCCGACTTCACCGGGAAGTGGGCCCTGCCGAACACCCCGGGCCCGCGTCTCGTCGCCTTCCTCGGCGGCACGATCGGCAACCTGCTGCCGGCCGAACGCGCCGCGTTCCTGGCCTCGGTGCGCGCGCTGCTCGCGCCGGGCGACGCACTGCTGCTCGGCACCGACCTCGTCAAGGACGAACGGGTCCTGGTACGGGCGTACGACGACGCGGCCGGGGTGACGGCCGCGTTCGACAAGAACGTCCTGACCGTCGTCAACCGTGAACTGGGGGCCGACTTCGACCCCGCCGCCTTCGACCACGTGGCGCTCTGGGACGCGGAGCACGAGTGGATCGAGATGCGGCTGCGCTCCCGTACGGCGCAGACCGTGAAGGTGCCCGCGCTCGACCTGGCCGTCGACTTCGCGCCCGGCGAGGAGCTGCGCACCGAGGTGTCGGCGAAGTTCCGGGAAGCCGGGGTGCGCGCCGAACTGGCCGCAGCGGGGCTGGATTTGACGCGCTGGTGGACGGACGCCGAGGGCCGCTTCGCGCTGTCGCTGAGCACTGTCGGCGCGCGGTGAGCGGACCCTGAGCCGGGCTCGCCCGGCCCTCCCCTCGCCCGGCCCTCCCCTCGCGCCGCGTCGCGGCTTGGGGCACGGTGGAGTGACGCGTGACATACGTGACGACGCCGTCACGGTCGAGAGGAGCACCCGCATGTCGAACCACACCTACCGGGTCACGGAGATCGTCGGCACCTCGCCGGACGGCGTCGACCAGGCCGTCCGCAACGGCATCGCCCGCGCCTCGCAGACCCTGCGCAATCTGGACTGGTTCGAGGTGCTCCAGGTGCGCGGTCAGATCGAGAACGGCGAGATCGCGCACTGGCAGGTGGGCCTGAAGGTCGGCTTCCGCCTGGACGAGTCCGACTCCTGACCCGTAACCCCCTCAGGCATACGGCCTCAGGTACGGCCCTCTCGCTCCTGCGCCTGCTCCAGGGCGCCCGAGGGGGCCGTCCAGCGCGCCCGGACGACGGTGAAGCCGGCCTGTTCGGCGTCGGCGCACACGAGTTCGTCGTCGTCGACGAGGACCCGCACGTCCCGGTTGCGGGCCAGTCGGCGGAGCACGTCCAGCTTGGTGCGCCGGGCGGGCCTGCGGTCGTCGTTGCGCCGCATGTGGACGCTTCCCTCGGGCAGCCCCTGCGCGGCGAGCCACGCCAGCGTGTCGCGCCGGCAGCGCTCGGGCCGGCCGGTGAGGTAGACGATCTCGCACTTCTCGGCGTGGGCCAGCGCCAGCGCGACGCCCTCCGGGAGCGGCGGGTCATGAGGCGCGGCCGCGAAGAACGCGTCCCAGTCGCGCGGCGCCCGCTCAAGGAAGCGCTGCCGGTGGGCCGTGTCGGCGAGGGTGTTGTCCAGATCGAACACGGCGAGGGGCCGCTTGCTGCTGTCGGTCACGCACCCAGCCTAGACAGCCACCGCCCGGACAGTCGCCCGGGAGGTGCCAATTGCTAATGGGATCCATTTTCATATAGCGTCCTCGAAGCTCACCCCGAGCCCCGCCAGCCCTTCGAGGAGTTCCCATGGCCGTCCCCAAGCGGAAGATGTCCCGCAGCAACACCCGGCACCGCCGCGCCCAGTGGAAGGCGAGCACCGCGCAGCTCGTCCCCGTCACCGTCGACGGCGTCCGTCACCTCGTGCCCCAGCATCTGGTGAAGGCGTACGAGCGCGGCCTGCTGCACCCCGAGGGCTGACCGGGATGCCGAAGGCCCAGACCGGCCGTCTGCCCGTCACCGTGCTGTCCGGGTTCCTCGGCGCGGGCAAGACGACGCTGCTCAACCATGTCCTGGCGGGCCGCGAGGGCCTGCGCGTCGCGGTCATCGTCAACGACATGAGCGAGGTCAACATCGACGCGGCCCTGGTCCGCGGCGGTGAGGCCGCGCTGTCGCGGACCGAGGAGCGGCTCGTGGAGCTGACCAACGGGTGCATCTGCTGCACCCTGCGCGACGACCTGCTGGAGGAGGTCGACCGGCTGGCCCGGGAGGGCCGCTTCGACCACCTGCTGATCGAGAGCAGCGGTATCAGCGAGCCCCTCCCCGTCGCCGCCATCTTCTCCTTCGCCCGCGACGACGGCGCGAGCCTCGCGGACGTGGCCGAACTGGACACCATGGTCACCGTCGTCGACGCGGCGAACTTCCTGACCGAGCTGGCGAGCGGCGACGAGCTCTTCGAACGCGGCCTCGACCAGTACGAGGACGACGAGCGCACGGTCAGCGATCTCCTCGTCGACCAGGTCGAGTTCGCGGACGTCATCGTGCTCAACAAGCTCGACCTCGTCGACGCCGGGGCCGCGCACCGACTGCGGGCGGCGCTGGCGCGGCTCAACCCGCTCGCCCGGGTCGTCCCCGCCGTGCACGGGCGGGTGGACCTGCGCGAAGTGCTCGGCACCGGGCGGTTCGACCTGGAACGGGCGCAGCAAGCGCCGGGCTGGGTACGGGAGTTGAACGGCGATCACGTCCCGGAGACGGAGGAGTACGGCATCTCCTCCACCGTCTTCCGCTCCGAACTCCCCTTTCATCCCGGTCGGTTGTGGACCTTCGTTACCGAGGGGCTGGACAGCGGGGCGTACGGGCGGGTGCTGCGCTCCAAGGGGTTCTTCACCCTGGCCAGTCGCCCGCGCGTGACGGGGCTGTGGTCGCAGGCCGGTGCGGTGGCGCGGTTCGAGCCGTCCGCCGCCCGGGACGCCGACGCGCCGTACGCGCAGGAGCTGGTGTTCATCGGCACGGACCTGGAGGCGCGGGCGCTGAGCACCGCCCTCACCGGCTGTCTGCTGCGCAGCGGCGAGGCGGTGCCGGCCGACGACCCGTTCCCGGCCTGGGACACCTACGGCATCGACGACGTCTGCGAGCACGAGCACACCGCCGCCACCGCCACCGTCTGAGCGATGCGGAATCCTGGGGGCCGCCAGGTGTTGTACCCGGTATGAGTTCCGCGATCGCCTCGGCCCGTTTCTCCGTCCTCGACCGCTCGCGCATCCGCGAGGGGTATGGCGGCGCGCAGGCGCTGCGGGACACGGTGGCGCTGGCGAGGGAGGTCGAGGACCTCGGCTACCTGCGGTTCTGGGTCTCGGAGCACCACGGTGTGCCCGGGGTGGCGGGTTCGGCGCCGACCGTTCTCGCGGCCGCCGTGGCCGGTGCGACCCGCACGATCCGGGTGGGCACCGGCGGGGTGATGCTGCCCAACCACCGGCCGCTGGTCGTCGCCGAGCAGTTCGGCGTTCTGGAGTCGCTCTTCCCGGGGCGGATCGACATGGGTCTGGGCCGCTCGGTGGGCTTCACCGACGGCGTACGCAAGGCGCTCGGCCAGGACAAGGAGGGCGCCGATGCCTTCGCGGACCAACTGGCCGAGCTGCTCGGCTGGTTCGGTGGCGACTCCCCCACCGGGGCGCACGCGTACCCGGCGGAGGGGCTGGCCGTGCCGCCGTTCGTGCTGGCCATGGGCGAGGGCGCGGAGATCGCCGCCCGCGCGGGCCTGCCGATGGTCATCGGCGACCTTCGCGACAGAGAGCGGATGCGGCGGGGCATCGACCACTACCGCGCCCGCTTCCGCCCGTCCGCCTGGGCGTCGGAACCGTACGTCGTCGTGTCGGGCACGGTCGCGGTGGCCGCCACCCCCGAGGCGGCCCGCCGGCTGCTGATCCCGGAGGCCTGGTCGATGGCGTACTCCCGCAGCCACGGCACCTTCCCGCCGCTGCCGCCCGCCGGGCGGGTCGAGGCCCGCACGATGACCGCGAAGGAGCGCGGCTTCTACGAGTCCGGGCTGACCGGCCACCTCGCGGGCACCGAGGAGCAGGTGGCCGACGGGCTGGAGACGCTGCTGAAGGAGACCGGGGCGCAGGAGGTCCTGGTCACGACCAGCACCCACGACCGCGAAGGGCTGCTGGACTCCTACCGGCGGCTGGCCGCGGTCGTACGCGCCGCCTGACGGCGGTCAGCGGCGCTGTTCCCGCCAGGACCGGTGGTGGTCCAGCAGGGTTTCCTCGATGGGGCGGTAGGTGAGGCCCAGTTCCTCGGTGCCGCGTCGGTTGTCGACGCGGAAGCGGATGCCGAGGTGGCCCCGGATGTAGTCCTGGGAGAGGCCGAAGGCGGGGCCGAGGATACGGACCGGCCAGTGCGGGAGGGCGGTGCGGGGCAGCCGCAGGTCTCGCGGGTGGTGCGCGAGGAGCATGCGCGCCATCTGGTGGAAGGAGGTCATCTCCGCGGCGGCGACGATGTACCGGCCGTGCGCCCGCGGGTGCTCGGCCGCCGCGATGTGGGCCGCCGCCACGTCCCGGACGTCGACGGTGGTGAAGCTGAAGTCGGGGGCGCCGTAGCAGAAGTAGCCCTTGAACAGCTCGTCCAGGAGGAACAGGCTGCCGGAGTCGGAGGCGGGGGTGAGGGACGGGCCGAGGATCAGACCGGGGTTGAGGGCGACCATGCTCCAGCGGTCCTGCCCTGCCGCGGCCTCCCAGGCCGCTTGCTCCGCCACGGTCTTGGCGTAGTGGTACGGGTTGTTCGCCACCGTGCTGGTGGTGTTGAAGTACTTCTCCGACAGGGTCTGGTCGGCCATCGCGCGTACGTCGGCGTAGTCGCCGAAGATCGCGCCCACCGTGGACGTGAAGACGAGGCGCTCGACGCTCTCCGTGCGCTCGATCGCCGCGACGACGTTGCGGGTGCCCCGCAGGGCCGGTTCCACCACGTCCCGCAGGCCGTCCTTGATCTTCTCCGGCATCAGGAACGGCGAGGCCACGTGGAAGACCACCGCGCAGCCCTTCGCCGCCTCGTCGAAGGAGCCCTCCGTGAGCAGGTCCGCCTCGAAGAGGTGCAGGCGGCCGGGGTGGGCGTCTCCCAGGGCGTGCAGGGGCCGCAGCTTGGCCGGGTTCGCCGTGCCGCGCACGGTGGTGTGGACGTGGTGGCCGCGTTCCAGGAGCTGCCGCACGAGATGGGCGGCCACGAAACCGCTGCCTCCCGTCACGAGCACCGTCCGTTCGGCCGGGCTTTTGCTCACGCACGCTCCCCTCAGAGGTCGGGACGCGTCATGATCCCATCACGGGCGGCCGACTTCCCCTGGTTCAGCGGGAATTCGTCGCCCGGGCGCGAGGTCGGCGTCGTGGGCGTCGTCCACGCGGGTCGAGACGGTGGCCGGGCACGCCGCCGGACCGGCCGACGGGCGCGAGGGCCCGCCGCTCGTAGGACCCATAGGACCCATAGGGCTCGTAGGGCTCGTAGGGCTCGTAGGGCTCAGCCGGCCCACAGGGCTCGTGTGGCGCGCCCAGTACTCGGGTGCCCGCGGCCGACGCGAGCGACTTGCGGTCGGGGTGGTCGCCGGGGGCGAGTGCGGGGAGTATCTCGATCTCCGCGACCAGGCCGCGCGCCGACACCACCCGCCACAGCGAGGCGAGCAGCGGGTCGTCGCCGACGAACGCGGCGGCGGTGCTGGCCGCTCCCGTGCGGTCCAGGTAGCGGATGCGGACGGGCTGGACGGGCACGCGGGCGTCCAGCGCGGCCTGGAACACGGCCCGCCGGAAGTGCCCCTGGGCGCGCCCGCACCAACTGCTGCCCTCCGGGAACACCGCGACGGCCCGGCCGGACCGCAGCACGTCGGTGATCCGGGCGACCGTGCCGGGCAGGGCGCGCAGCCGGTCGCGGTCGATGAACAGGACACCGCCGCGCGCGGCGAGCCCGCCCGCCACCGGCCAGCCCCGGATCTCGGCCTTGGCGAGCATCCGGGCCGGGCGGACGCCGGCCAGCAGCGGTATGTCCAGCCAGGAGATGTGGTTGGCGACCAGAAGCAGCCCGCCGGCGGTGGGCACGGGCCCGCCGGTGACCCGGACCCGTACGCCCGCCGCCCGTACGACGGTCCGGCTCCACCGTCGTACCGCGCGGGCCGGGACCAGCCGGGCCAACGGCAGCAGCAGGGCCCCGCCCAGGACCAGCGCGACCACCGCCGTGAGCCGCAGCACGGCGCGCGGTACGGCCGTCAGGGACGCCGTCGGGTCCACGCACGCCCGCGGGGTGCAGGGCGCGCTGGGCAGCCAGACGCTCATCACGCCGGGACGAGGGAGAGGAAGTGCCGCAGGTAGCGCTGGTTGATCCGGCGCATCGACAGCAGCACGTACAGGTCGGCGACGCCGAAGTCGGGGTCGTGGGCGGGCTCCCCGCACACCCACGCGCCGAGCCGGACGTAGCCGCGCAGCAGGGCGGGCAGTTCGGTGCGGCCGGCCGGGGCGGGTGTCTGCGGCACCCAGGGCAGCAGCGGGCGGACCCGGAACTCCTCGGGCGCGAGGTGCTTGTCGCGCACCCGGTCCCAGGTGCCGGCGGCGAGCGCGCCGCCGTCGGCGAGCGGGATCGAGCAGCAGCCGGCCAGCCATTCGTGGCCGCGGTCCACCATGTAGCGGGCGATCCCGGCCCAGATGAGGCCTATGACCGCGCCGTCGCGGTGGTCGGGGTGCACGCAGGAGCGGCCGACCTCGACCATGCCGGGCCGGATCGCGTCGAGCGCGGTGAGGTCGAACTCGCCCTCGGAGTAGAGGCGTCCGGCGACGGCGGCGCGCTCCGGCGGCAGCAGCCGGTAGGTGCCGACGACCTGCCCGGTCTGCGTGTCGCGGACGAGCAGGTGGTCGCAGTAGGCGTCGAAGGGGTCGATGTCGAGGCCGGGCTGAGGAGTGGCCAGCAGCGCGCCCAGCTCGCCGGCGAACACGTCGTGGCGCAGCCGCTGGGCGGCCCGCACGTCGTCCTCGTCGCGGGCCAGGGTGACGGTGTAGCGGACGGGGGCCGCGTTCTGCTGGGGACGGTCTAGGGTCGATACGCCACTCATGGCTTCTCCTGGTCACGGGCCGAGGACGGCGAGCGGTGCCGCCGGGTCTGTTCTTCCTACGCCGGTTGGCGCGCCGGTGACCTGTGCCAGGAGCGGGGATGTGGGCTTGCTGAACGGCGGGAGCCGACCCCCGAAAACCGAGACGGGGCCGGAAATGAGCACCACTCCCGGCCCCGCCCGCCCGCACTCTTCGGCGAACGTTCACTTGAAGCGCGCTACCGCTTCCCCACCGTGCGCGTGGCCCGCAGCCACTCCCGGTTCATCCCGGTGATGGACACCAGGGGAATCCCCTTGGGACAGGCGGTCGCGCACTCACCCGTCAACGTGCACCCCCCGAACCCCTCCGCGTCCATCTGCCCCACCATGTCCAGCACCCGCGTCTCCCGCTCGGGCGCTCCCTGCGGCAGCACGTTGAGGTGGTTCACCTTGGCGGAGACGAACAGCATCGCCGCCCCGTTGGGGCAGGCGGCGACACACGCCCCGCACCCGATGCACTCGGCGTGCTCGAACGCGAAGTCGGCGTCGGGCTTGGGCACCGGCGTGGCGTGCGCCTCGGGCGCTGCGCCGGTGGGAGCGGTGACGTAGCCGCCGGCCTGGATGATCCGGTCGAAGGCGCTGCGGTCGACGACCAGGTCCTTGACGACGGGGAAGGCGGCGGCCCGCCACGGTTCGACGTCGATCGTGTCGCCGTCCCGGAAGGACCGCATGTGCAGTTGGCAGGTGGTGGTCCGCTCCGGTCCGTGCGCGTCGCCGTTGATGACGAGGGAGCACGCGCCGCAGATGCCCTCGCGGCAGTCGTGGTCGAAGGCGACCGGGTCGTCGCCGCGCAGGATGAGTTCCTCGTTGAGGGTGTCGAGCATCTCCAGGAAGGACATGTCGGGCGAGATGCCGTCCACCTCGTACGTGGACATGGCGCCGTCGGCGTCGGCGGCACGCTGCCGCCAGACGCGCAGGGTGAGCTTCATGCGTAGCTCCGCTGGGTGGGGTGGACATACTCGAAGACCAGGTCTTCCTTGTGCAGTACGGGAGATGAGCCCGTGCCGGTGAACTCCCAGGCGGCGGCGTAGCCGAACTCCTCGTCCCGGCGGGCGGCTTCACCGCCTGAGGTCTGCGACTCCTCGCGGAAGTGGCCGCCGCAGGACTCGGCGCGGTGCAGTGCGTCGAGGCACATCAGCTCGGCGAGTTCCAGGTAGTCGACGATCCGGTTGGCCTTCTCCAGGGACTGGTTGAACTCCTCGCCGGTGCCCGGGACCTTGACGCGCCGCCAGAACTCCTCGCGGATCTGCGGGATGCGCTCGAGTGCCTTGCGCAGCCCGGCGTCCGTGCGTGCCATGCCGCACAACTCCCACATCAGTTCGCCGAGTTCGCGGTGGAAGGAGTCGGGGGTGCGGTCGCCGTCGACCGACAGGAGCAGGTTCAGCCGGTCCTGGGTGTCGGCCAACAGCTCCTGCACGACGGGGTGTTGGTCGGTGACCGGGTCCTGGCGGGGGTGGCGGGCGAGGTAGTCGTTGATGGTGGCGGGCAGGACGAAGTAGCCGTCGGCCAGGCCCTGCATCAGCGCGGACGCGCCGAGCCGGTTCGCGCCGTGGTCGGAGAAGTTGGCCTCACCGATCGCGAACAGGCCCGGGACGGTGGTCTGGAGGTCGTAGTCGACCCACAGGCCGCCCATCGTGTAGTGCACGGCGGGGTAGATCCGCATGGGGACCGTGTACGGGTCCTCGGCGGTGATCCGCGCGTACATGTCGAAGAGGTTGCCGTACTTCTCCTCGACGGCCCTGCGGCCCAGCCGTTCGACAGCGTCGGCGAAGTCCAGGTACACGCCCTGCCCGCCGGGTCCGACGCCCCGGCCCTCGTCGCAGACGTTCTTGGCGGCGCGGGAGGCGATGTCGCGCGGGACCAGGTTGCCGAAGGACGGGTAGCCGCGCTCCAGGTAGTAGTCGCGCTCGTCCTCGGGGATCCGGTTGGGCGGGCGGTCGTCGCCCTTGGCCTTCGGCACCCAGATCCGCCCGTCGTTGCGCAGCGACTCGCTCATCAGCGTCAGCTTCGACTGGTGGTCGCCGGTGCGCGGGATGCAGGTGGGGTGGATCTGGGTGAAGCAGGGGTTGGCGAAGTACGCGCCCCGCCGGTGCGCCCGCCAGATCGCGGTGGCGTTGGAGTTCATGGCGTTGGTCGACAGGTAGAAGACGTTCCCGTAGCCGCCGCTGGCGAGGACGACGGCGTCCGCGAAGTAGGTGTCGACTCGCCCCGTGATGAGGTCCCGGGCCACGATCCCGCGCGCCCGCCCGTCGACCACGATCAGGTCGAGCATCTCGGTGCGCGGGTGCATCTCGACGTTCCCGGCGGCGATCTGCCGGCTCAGCGCCTGGTAGGCGCCCAGCAGGAGCTG
Source organism: Streptomyces sp. yr375 (assembly GCF_900110755.1). GTDB lineage: Bacteria > Actinomycetota > Actinomycetes > Streptomycetales > Streptomycetaceae > Streptomyces. The sequence continues at coordinate 300,491 of NZ_FOFF01000001.1, read as the reverse complement.
CTGGCCGGTCTGGCCGCGGGCGTAGAACGTCCGGGACACCTGGACGCCGCCGAAGGAGCGGGTGTCGAGGAGACCGCCGTACTCCCGCGCGAAGGGCACGCCCTGCGCGACGCACTGGTCGATGATCTCGACGGAGATCTGCGCGAGGCGGTGGACGTTGGACTCGCGCGCCCGGAAGTCGCCGCCCTTGACGGTGTCGTAGAACAGCCGGTGGATCGAGTCGCCGTCGTTGCGGTAGTTCTTCGCCGCGTTGATGCCGCCCTGCGCGGCGATGGAGTGGGCGCGGCGCGGGGAGTCCTGGTAGCAGAACTGGACGACGTGGTAGCCCTGTTCGGCGAGGGTCGCGCCCGCCGAACCGCCCGCGAGGCCGGTGCCGACGACGATCACCGTGTGCTTGCGCCGGTTGGCCGGGTTGACCAGCCTGGCCTCGAAGCGGCGGGTGTCCCAGCGGTCGGCGACGGGGCCGCCGGGGGCCTTGGTGTCGGCGAGGGGCTCGCCGGTCGGGAAGTCGGTGTAGGTCATCTTCAGCTCACCACTTTGGTCATGACGCCCACGGGCACGGCGAGGAAGCCGGCCGTGAGCAGCAGCGCGAGGACGTTCGCGGCGGTCTTGAGGGCGCGGTCGCGGGTGCGGCTGCCGACGCCGAGGGTCTGGGCGGCGGCCCAGAAGCCGTGCCGTACGTGCAGGCCGAGCGCGAGCATCGCGACGATGTAGACGACGTTGCCGTACCAGGTGGAGAAGGTGTCCACGACGTTCTGGTACGGGTGGCCCGGCTGGAAGCCGCCGCTGTGCACGGTGCCGGTCGTCAGGTCCAGGATGTGCCAGACGATGAACAGGCCGAGGATGATCCCGCCCCAGCGCATGGTGCGGGTGGCGTAGCTCGCCCGGCGCTTGCGGTGCACGTACCCGCCGGGCCGGGCCCTCAGGTCGCGGCGGCTGAGCTGGTAGGCGGAGACCGCGTGGGCGACGACGGCCACGACCAGCACCACGCGGACCAGCCAGAGCGTCCACTCGTAGTGCATGAACGGCTCGCCGACCGTGCGCAGCCAGTGCGCGTAGTGGTTGAACTCGCCCGGCCCGAAGAAGATCTTCAGGTTTCCGATCATGTGGACGACCAGGTACAGCAGCATGGTCAGGCCGCTGACGGCCATCACCGTCTTCTTGCCGACGGAGGAGTCCCACACGGTGCGCGCCATCGACGGCCGTCGGTCCGTCCGCGTTGCCAGAGCCATGGCCACGACGCTAGAGCCGGGCGACCCCATCGGTCCAAGACATGGTCCGGCTCGTTTCCATAGCCTGTGCCTATCATGGCTCGTATCATGGCCGGATGCAGTTCCAGCAGCTCCAGTACTTCGTGGCGGTCGCCGAGACCCGGCACTTCACCCGGGCCGCCGAGCTCGTCCATGTCGCGCAGCCCTCGCTGTCGCAGCAGATCAAGGCGCTGGAGCGGGAGTTGGGCGCGGATCTGTTCCTGCGGGCGCGCGGCAACATCACGCTCACCGACGCGGGCGAGGCGCTGCTGCCGCTGGCCCGGCGGATCCTGGCGGACACCGAGACCGCCCGGTACGAGGTGCAGGAGCTGGTGCAACTGCGCAGCGGGCGGGTGCGGCTGGGGGCGACGCCGAGTCTGTGCACGGGCCTGCTGCCGGACGTGCTGCGCGCCTTCCACGACCGCTATCCGGGCATCCGGCTGCTGATCGAGGAGGGCGGCTCGCACGACCTCGTCCGGGAGCTGGCCCGCGGCGCCCTGGACCTGGCCCTGGTCGTGCTGCCGCTGCCGACCCCGTCCCCGGCGCTGACGACGGTGGAACTGCTGCGGGAGGACCTGGTCGTGGTGTCCTCCCCCGAGTCGCCCAAGCCGGGCGGCGGCCACCGGACCGTACGGATCGCCGAGTTGGAAGGCGAGCGCCTTGTGATGTTCCGGCACGGCTACGACCTGCGGGAACTCACCGTGGCCGCATGCCGGGCGGAGGGGTTCGAGCCGGACTTCGCGGTCGAGGGCGGGGAGATGGACGCGGTGCTCGGGTTCGTACGGGCCGGGCTCGGGGTGGCCGTCGTCCCCCGCATGGTGGCCGCCCGCTCGGGCCGGGGGCTACGGGTCACCCCGCTCACCCGGCCCGGCCTGCACCGCACGATCGCCCTCGCCCACCGCAGCGACGTGGCTCCGCCGCGCGCGGCACGGGAACTCCAGCGGATGCTGCTGGAGCGGTGAGCGGTCAGGCCTCGGTCGCCGGTCGCAGCACCTCCTCGCACCACTGGCGGAAGGTGGTGGGCGCGAGGTCGGGGGTGGGGAGCTGGGAGACGCCGTAGAAACCCTGCTCGTTCTGGGCCGTCACCATGTCGGCGTAGGAACGGACCCAGCCCTCGACCGCTCCGGTACGCAGGAGCCCCGCTCCCAGCTCGGTGACGGGAACGAACCGGGTGCGCACGGGCCGGCCGAGCACCTCGGCGAGGACTGCGGCCATCCCCTCGGGGGTCAGGTCGTCCGCGCTGACCAGGGGGACGTCCGCCCGCCCGGTCCAGGAGTCGTCGAGCAGCAGCCGGGCCGCCGCAGCGCCGACGTCGCGCGTGGCGCACAGCCGCAGCACCCGGTCGGTGACGTGCGGGGTGGCGAACACGCCGGTGTCACGGATCGCGGCCGCCTGGCGGAGCGTGTTCTCCATCAGGGCCGGCGGGCACAGCGCCCGGTAGTGGACGCCGGTGGCGGCGATCCGCTCGTCCATGGCGAGGCCGGCGGAGATCATCCCGGCGTTCCGGGCGACTCCGCGGCCGAGGGTGGAGACGGCCACCACCCGCTCCATGCCCTGCGCCTCGATCACCTCGCACAGCCGGTCGGTGAAGGCGCCGTAGTACGCCTCGGAGTCGGGCGCGGCCGGGTTCGGCGGGAGCAGCCAGAACACCTGGTCGGCCCCCTGACAGGCCTCCTTCAGCACGCCGGGGTCGGCGTGCGACCCCTGGACGACCTCCACGCGCTCGCGCACCTGCGGGGCGAGCGCGGCGGGGTCGCGGGCGATCACCCGGACCGGTACGGAACCCTCGCCGGCGTCGAGCAGACGGGCGAGGACCTCGCGGCCGATCTGCCCGGTGGGTGTGGTGACGACGATCATGAACTGCTCCAGAAAGAAAGGCGGTTGGGATGTCGTCGAGCCTGCTGCCTGGCGCCGCCGAACTGAAGGACCGTTGCGCTCACGGTTGTTACCCTCAGGGCAATACCGGACCGAAAGGCGACCGAGGGAGCCGTCCATGGAGTCCCGTCCGCTGCGCTACTTCGTCGCCGTCGCCGAGGAGCTCAACTTCGCGCGCGCCGCTGACCGGTTGGGCATCTCGCCGCCGCCGCTGTCCCGGGCGATCCGCCTGCTGGAGACGGAGTTGGGCGTCACCCTCTTCGCGCGGACCACCCACAGCGTGGCGCTGACCCCGGCGGGGACCGTGCTGCTGACCGAGGCCAGGACGGCGCTGGACGCGCTGGAGGCCGCCGCCCGGCGGGCCCGCCGGGCGGCCGACGCGGAGCCGAAGCTCGTCCTGGCCATGAAGGCCGACGGCGACGCGGGTCTGCTGGAGGCGCTGTGCGCACGCTACGCGCAGGAGCCGGCGGCGCTGCCGGTCGCCATCCGGCTGTCCCGCTGGCAGGAGCAGCCCCGGCTGTTGCGGCTCGGCGAGGCCGATGCCGCCCTGATCTACGAGCCGTTCGACCGCACCGGCCTCGACGCCGAGACGCTCGCCACCGAGCCGCAGGTCGCCGCGCTCGCCGCGAGCCACCCGCTGGCCGCCCGTGACCGCCTGGTCCTGGCCGACCTGGGCCTGCACCCCGGCGAGCTGCCGCGGTACCTGCACGAGATCCGCTGCCAGGGCCACGACCTCGCCCAACTGCTCACCCTGACCGGCCTGGGCCGCGTCATGCCGCTGCTGCCCGCCTCCGTCGCCGTCCGCTACCCCCGCCCGGGCGTCGTCTACCGCCCGGTGTCGGACGCCCCGCCCGCAGTCCTGATGATCGCCTGGCCGCAGCAGTCCCGCTCGACGGCGACGGCCGCCCTGGTCCGGGCCGCCGCGTCGGTGGCGGAAGCGGGCTGACGGCCGGGGGGACGAATGCGTGTCACGCCGCCTCGGGCGGTACCGGCGTCCCCTGGTGGTAGTACATCCGCCAGCCCGTCTCCTCGCTGCGCCTGCGCCACAGCGAGCTGCGGCGGGCGCGGTGGCCGTCGAAGTCCGTCTCGTAGGTGAGGTGGACCAGGCCGGGGGCCAGCAGGACGCCCTCGATCGCCGACGGCTCGTAGCGGGGGCCGGCCTGCGCGCTGCCCGCGTGCTCGGGCAGCCAGGCCAGCATGTCCGCGTACGTGTAGCGGCGGCCCGAGGAGCCGACCTCCACGAACTCGGGGTCGAGCAGCCGCTCGAAGCGGGCGCGGGAGGCGCGCACGGCGGGGTCCAGGAGGGCCAGCTCGCCGGCGATCGCCTGGCTCACAGCGTCGTTTCCATGGGTCACCCACCTATCGTCGCGGGTGACCCCCACCCGCCCGCAACCGAGTTACGCCGGCCCCGCCCCGCTCACCCCGTCGCGTCCACCAGGGCCAGTTCGTGGAGGCGGTCCGCCGGGCCCGGGCGGGCGTAGTACCAGCCCTGGGCCGTGTCGCAGCCCAGTATGCGGAGCTGCTCGGCCTGCGCGCCGGTCTCCACGCCCTCCACCGTGACCGCGAGGTTCAGGCTGTGGGCGAGTGACACGATCCCCTCGACGATCTTGAGGTCGACGGGGTCCGCCGGGAACTGCTGCATGCCCTGGGTGAAGGAGCGGTCCAGCTTGAGCACGCTCACCGGGAGACGGCGCAGGTTGGCCAGGTTGGAGTAGCCGGTGCCGAAGTCGTCCAGGGCGATGTCGACGCCCATCTCGGCGAGCCTGCGCAGCGGTTTGAGCAGGTCGTCGTCGGCGCCGATCAGCGCCGACTCCGTCACCTCCAGGCACAGCGCCTCCGGTGCGACGCCCGCCCGTTCCAGGATGTCGACGGTGTCCTGCACCAGCCCGGGGTGGGTGAGCTGGCACGGGGAGAGGTTGACGTTGATGCGGACCGGGGCGGTGTCGCCGTTGCGCTCCCGCCACTCGCCGGCCTGCCGCACCGACTCCTCCAGGACCCAGCGGCCCAGCGGCACGATCAGCCCGGTGTGCTCGGCGAGCGGGATGAACCGGTCGGGGCCGAGCACCCCGTGCTGCGGGTGCAGCCAGCGCACCAGGGCCTCCGCGCCGCGCACACTGCCGTCGCCGAGGTGGACGAGCGGCTGGTACTCGATGAAGAACTCGCCCCGCTCCAGGGCCGCCGGAAGCGCCGTGGTCAGGCCGTGCCGGGTGATCGCGCGGGCGTCGGCCTCCGGGTCGGCGAGCTCGAAGCGGTTGCCGCCCGCCGACTTGGCCCGGTACATCGTGATGTCGGCGCTGCGCAGCACCTCCGCCGCGCTGCGCTCCCCGGCCGGCCCCTCGACGATGCCGATGCTGCCGCGCACGGTCAGCTCACGGCCGTCGATGCTGACCGGCGCGAGCAGGGCGTTCATGATGCGCGCGGCGAGTTCGTCGACCTCGTGGCGGGTGTCGGGGCCCGTGGTCAGCGCCACGAACTCGTCGCCGCCGAGGCGCGCGACCATCTCGCCGGGCGCCGTCGCGCAGGACTGAAGCCGGTCGGCGACTTCGACGAGCAGCCGGTCGCCGGCCGCGTGGCCGAGGCTGTCGTTGATCGTCTTGAAACCGTCCAGGTCGAGGTAGCACAGTCCGAAGCGCTGGCCCGGACCGGCCCCGAGCGCCTTCTCGAGGCGTTCGAAGAACAGGGTGCGGTTGGGCAGGCCGGTCAGCGCGTCGTGGGTGGCCTCGTAGCGCAGCCGGAGGTTGAGCAGCCGGCGCTCGGTGGTGTCCTCCATCAGGGCCAGCGTGTACTGCGGTTCGCCGTCGGCGTCCCGCAGCAGGGAGACCGTCAGGTTGGTCCACAGGACCGTGCCGTCGGGGCGGCTGAACGCCTTCTCCGTGTGGTAGTGCTCGCGGTCGCCGCGCACGAGTTCGTCGTAGAGTTTCCAGGTCTGCGGCGCGTCCTCGGGATGCGTCAACTCCTGGACCTTGCGGCCGCGCAGGGTCTGCTCGGAGCCGCCGAACATGCGCAGCAACGCCCCGTTGATCTGCTGGACGTTGCCGTCCAGGTCGGCGATGCCGATTCCTATCGCGGCGCCCTCGAAGACCGCGCGGAAGCGGGCCTCGCTCGCGTGCAGCGCCTGCGCGACGACGCCCTGGGCGCGCAACGCGGCCTGGGCGATGGCCTCCTGCTCGGCGAGCGTGCGCTCGCGCAGCGCCTGGGCGAACCCGGCGGCCATGGCGTGCTGCAACCGTGAGGCGCGGGTGCGCAGGTCCTCCTGGGGGCCGTCCTCGCCGCAGTAGAGCACCAGGTAGGCGTCGACGCAGTCGAGGGAGCTGCTCAGCGCGTCGGGGTCGGTGCAGTGCGCGTCGACGAGGGCGGCGCCCACCGTCTTGCCCGCCTCCGCGTCGAAGGCCCGCTCCAGCAGTGCCTCGCGCAACCGCCGGGCCAGCGGCAGGAGTTGCTCTTCGAGCTCGGGCCGGGTGAGCGACGTCGCGGTGACCGGGTACACGGCCCGGCTCCAGATCGTCACGAACCGTCGCAGTCTGCCCTCCGGACCGTCCGGCTCCGCACTCACGCCGTACGCCCCACGCCGGCGAAACCGGAGAAGCCCCACGGGTCCTCGTCCTCCGGCGCCGTGTCCGGCCGCCAGAGCGGCATCGGCACCAGTCCCGGTTCCACCATGTCGTACCCCTCGAAGAACCGCTCGATCTCGGCACGCGAGCGCATGATCAGCGGGTTGCGAATGTCCTTGTACACGTCCACCGCGCCCTGGGCCCGCTCCGGCGGCAGCGGGATTCCCTCGTACGAGGCATGCGTGAGCACGAGCAGACTGCCCGGCGCGAGCGCGGCGGCGAACTCGGCGACCGTCGCGTACGGATCGTCCGCGTCCTCCACGAACTGCAGTATCGCCACCAGCAGCAGCGCCACCGGCCGCTCCAGGTCGATCAGTTGCTCCACCTGCACGCTGCCGAGAATCTCCTGCGGCTTGCGCAGATCGGCGGCCACGACACCGGCGTCGGCGTTGCCCGCCAGCACCTCCTGGCTGCGCGCCACGGCCACCGGGTCGTGGTCGACGTACACCACACGCGCCCCGGGGCTGGCCCTCTGCGCGACCTCGTGGACGTTGCCGAAGGTGGGGATTCCGGAGCCGATGTCGAGGAACTGGGTGATGCCCTCGGCCGCCGCGTACCGCACGGCGCGGCGCATGAACGCCCGGTTCGCCTGCATGATCTTCGGCAGTCCCGGCATGAACTCCATGGCCCTGCGGGCCGCTTCCCGGTCGACCTCGAAGTTGTGCGAACCGCCCAGGTAGTAGTCGTTGATCCGCGAGACGCTCGGCACCGAGATGTCGATGCTCCGAGGTGCCCAGGCGGGACGCTCCATCTATCTCTCCAAGGCGTAGGCGATCCGGTGTTCGAGCTGAGGCTACTGATCGCCCGCCAAACGGGCGAGTGGAAACGGAAATTGACCGTCCGTTCCCGGTCACTGCCTGCGGCACGTGCCGAATCGGCGACCCCCGAGGGGCTACGAAAAGTGCCCGAGGTGTTCCGGAGCATTCCGGAGCGGCCCACAGGGCGGCGAAAGTCTACGCACAGGATGCGGGTGGCGGACAAGCACAACGGTCCGCCCCCTCCGTGCGGCGCGGAGGGGGCGGACCTGAGGTCGTGCGCGAGGGGCAGTTACGGGATCGGCCCTGGGGGGAGTGTCCCTACTGCGCCGGCGCTCCGACCAGCTTTCCGTCGGGCGCGACGGCGTACCACGTGCCGCCCACACCCTGGCCGTTGGTGTCGCCGGGGGCCTTGTCACCGGTGAAGGTGTAGATCGGCGAGCAGTTGACCGTCTGCTGCTTGACGCCGTCGCCCCGGGTGAAGCTCATGAGGCCCTTCTTCTGGACGCCCTCGGTGTCGTTGGCCTCGACCGGCGCGACGACCGGCCACTTCTCCAGGCAGGCGCCGTTGCAGTTCGACACCGGCTTCGGCCACGCCTTGTCCTTGAGGAAGCGGTAGACCGTCATGCCGTTCTTGTCGACGACGATGTCGCCGAGCTTGGCGTCCTTGCGCACGGACAGGCCCGCCAGGTCGGAGGACGACGAGGAGGAGGAGTCGGACTCCGCCTTGGCCTTCTTGCCGTCGGGGGCCAGCGCGAACCACTTGTTGCCGACGCCCTGACCGGTGGTGTCACCGGGGTTGGCGTCCTTCGCGTAGTAGTAGGCGGGCCAGCCGCCCACGGTGAGCTGCTTGCTGCCGTCGGCGCGGGTGGTCTCGCCGAGCAGCGACTTGTCGATGCCGTCGCCGGCGCTGATGTCGTCGGCGGACACCGGCGGCCAGGTGGTCGCGCAGTCGCCCTCGCAGTTGGACTTCGGGGGCTCCGCGGTGTCCGCGTCGAAACGGTAGAGGGTTTTGCCGGCACTGTCGGTCAGAATCTTGCCGAGCTGGGCGTTCGCGGAGATGGCCAGCTCACCGGCGTCGGTGGACTCGGCACCGGTGTCGGTGCCCGTACCCGCGCCGACACCGGCCGGGGCGCTGGCGCTCGCACCGGCGCCGACACCGCCGTAACCGCTGCCGACGCCCGCGATGCCACCGGCGGGAGCCGTGGCCCCGACGTTCTGGCTCGACGCCGACGTGCCGCTTTCCGATCCGCACGCCGTAGTCAGCGCCAGAACGGCCACAGTGCCCGCCGCGAGTGAGGCGCTCCGCCAGGTGGTCTTCATCGTCAACAACTCCCCGATCGTCACAAGGGTGTTGCAGCGCCCTGCTGCGCCGCCGCACGGTCCTGAATACGCAGGGGGGCGGTCGTTGCGTTCAAACCCGGCACGAAAATCTTTCCGCGACCTGTGATCGGCCTCCGGATCGGCCTCCGAATCGGCCCCCGGATCGGCCCCCGAATCGACCAGGCATCCGACCCGTATTCCGGCCCGGTCAAACCTCCGGAACCGACCTTCACCCGTTCGGGGCAATCCCTACCGGACAAGGGCGTACGCCGGTGCGCGGGGGCGCATGATCTTCGTCGTGCATGGACCCGAACTGACCCGATCCGCCCTCGTCACCAGGGCGTTGGCCCTGGTGACCGTGGCCTGGATCCTCGCGGCCGCACCGGCCGGGGTGGCCGCGGCCGACGCGTGCGCGTACGCCTCGACGGGCCCGGACGGCATCGAGGTGGTGGCCGTCGCGGGGAGTCACCCGTGGCCCCCGTGGCCGACGCCCCCGGTGTGCCACAAGCCGACGCCCACGCCGACCCCCACGCCGCCGGAACCGCCGCCACCGCCCGAGCCGACACCGACCCCGCCGCCGAAACCCACCCCCGAGCCGCCGCCCGCGCCGACGCCGACCCCCAAGCCCCCGCCGCCCCAGCCGCGCCCGAAGCCGCCGCAGCCCCCACCGGCGCCCGCGCCGCCCCGGCCCGCGCCACCGCTCCCCCGGCCGGCTCCCCCACCGGCGCCGGAGCCCACGCCGACCCCCACCCCCGTGCCCACGCCGACGCCCACTCCCACGCCGCGCCCCTCCGTGACCCCGGTGCGCTATCCGGCGTACCACCCCTCGGCGCAGCAGCGGCCGGCCCGTGGCGGCCAGTCGCCGGTCACCTACGTCCTGCTCATCACCGTGCCCGCGGTGATCGCCGTCGCCGCCCTGCGACCGCGTTAACGCCGATGCTGGAGGCATCTCTTGCCGGAATGGCTTGTTCTCACCCTCGCGATGCTCGCCGCCTGCGCGGTGGTGGTCGTCGTCACCCTCGTACGGCACCGCAGGGCGCCCGAGGACGAGGACCCCTCCGAGACCCCGGACGTCATCGAGTACATGACGATGTGGATCGGCGTGGTGTACGCCATCGTCCTGGGCCTGGCCATCGCGGGCGTCTGGGAGGCGCGCAGCGTCGCCCAGGACCACGTCCAGGCGGAGGCCCAGGCCCTGCACGAGATCTCGGAGCGGGTGCGGGTCTATCCGGCCGACACCCGTGACCGTATTCGGGAGGACGTCAACGCCTATGTCGGACACGTCGTCACCGTCGAGTGGAAGAAGATGGCCGACGACGGCGAGGTGACGAAGCGCGGCGACGAACTCCTCCAGCGGGTCCGGGTCGACGTCACCGACTACCAGCCGGCCACCGACTTCCAGGCGCAGGCCTATCAGCCGCTCCTCGACCAGATGGCCGCCGCGGACCAGGCACGCAACGCCCGCGCGGAGTCGACCGGGGCGACCATGCCCGGCGTGGTGTGGTTCGGGCTGCTGGCCGGGGCCGCGATCACCATCGGCATGGTCTTCGCGCTGCAGATCCGGCGCACGCCCCGGGAACTGGTCCTGGCCGGACTGTTCTCGGCGCTGATCGCCTTCCTGCTCTTCCTGATCTGGGACTTCGACGCGCCCTACAGCCGGGGCATCACCGCATCGGCTGAACCGTTCCTCCACCTCTTCCCGCACCTCACGGGCTGAGGCTCCTCACGGGTCGACGCCCGCTCCTGCCAGGTTCCCGCGCCGGGGGACGGCCGCCACGCCGCGGCCGTCCCCCGGTCGTATGAACGGCGTCCCCTGTGCGGCCCACCCGCTTGCCCCATTCGCGCTACCCCGATCGCGCAGGCGCACACCTGTTCCTAGCGTTTCGGTCATCGAGGTGCATTTACGGCGCAAGCGGAAAAGGTCCGCGGGCTGCTCCTCGGGGACCGGAGGATCCACCATGCGCGCGATACGCGTCGCTTCGGCCGCTCTGCTGGGGCTCACCGCCCTGACCTTCTCCGCACCCGCCGCCGTCGCCGTCGCCGGTGACGGCGACGACAACCACTACGTCATGTCCGACGGCTACAGCGCGCTGCCCTCGACCATCGCGGCCGGCGGCCGCGTCACCCTTCAGGTGGACCGCGGCGCCAGTGGCTGCCGCAGCTCCGTGACGGTCTCGTCGGAGGTGTTCGGCACCGTCGTCATCCCGAAGGGGTCCTCGTCGGCGGTGGCGCTGGTTGACTGGGAGGCCCGGGCGGGCGCGTCGTACCGGGTGACGTTCGGCTGCGGCGGCCTCAGCGCCGTCAAGGAGCTGACGATCGCGGGCGGCCGTCCGGCCCCTGTCACGCCGGAGTCGCGTCCGGTGCCTCAAGGGGTGCACGCCGGTGAGGGCGGCAGCGTCGCCGGGTTCGACCTGAAGGAGATCGGGGCGGGCGCCGCGCTCATCGCCGGATCGGTCGGCGCCGCGTACTACTTCGCCCGGCGTCGCGCCGGTGAGGACGCCGGCTGACGGGCGCAGCTCTTCGCCCCGGATCCCAGCAGGGACCGGGGCGAAGACCTGTGCCGCGTGCGGTCGTTCGAGGGGGCGGGGTGGGGCTCAGATGTGGCGCTCGGCGCGCCGCCGCATCCAGAACAGGCCACCGCCGACCAGGGCCGCGGCGACGAGCCCGCCGCCGATGGCCATGTCGGTCGGGGTGGCGCCGGTGGTGGTGCTGCCGCCGAGTCCGCCGCGGACGCCGCCGATGACGGTGAAGGCGGCGGGGCGGGTCAGCGGTCGTCCGGAGCAGGTGACGGTGATGTCGTAGGCGCCCGGCTGGGCGTTGTCGTTGATGGTCGCCGTGCCCTTGGCGGTCTGGTTGGCGCCGAGGAGCGACGTCAGGGGGGCCGTCCCGAAGGCGGGCGACGTCATGGTGCCGCCCCCGGGGCAGCCGTCGACGGTGACGGTGATCTGGCCGCCGCGGGCGATGACGCTGGGCAGGACGACGATGTTGCTGGGGTTGGCCCCCATACCGTCCCGGGCGATGGCCGTGGGTGCGGCGAGGCCGAGTGCGGCGACCGCGGCGGCTGAGACCGCCGAGGCCGCCAGGACACGAGTGGTTCGCATGTGTTCCTCCGCGGAAGGCGCCCCGGGGCCCGTCCCCGGCATGTCGGCGAGAAAGCACCTCCCGAACAGACCCTCAGATGCCGTGCGCGCGCCCGCATTTCGGGAATGGTCCGTCCTGGTGAGAGGACACGCCGAGCGAAATGCACACAATTGGATATCGCCGCAGGTCACGGACCGTCAGAAAATTCCTGCCGTCGGCAACTCGGATGGCGCACCGAAGGGCGTCGGTGCCACCCGTTCGCCGCTGCCCCGTCGCCGGTTTCCCGCTCGGGACTTAGCGTTCTCATATGCGCGAAAAGGACGTGGCGACGGCCGCGTCGAAAGGGGATGGCGAATGTCTGCGTACGAGCTGTCCGAGGCGGCGGAGGAAGAGGAGCGGCGGAAGAAGCGCGCCCCTTGGGGGGTGATAGCGCTTGTTCTGCTGACCGGTCTCGCGCTCATCCGGAACGGGTCGGGAGAATTCGACATCGGCCCGCCGCAGCCGGCTTCGGCGGCGGCGGCGGACAGCCGCGCCGCCGTCGGCGTCTTCGGCACGGTGGCGGCTCCGCTGCCGTACGCGGTGCCGACCCGGGTGCGGATCCCCGCGATCCGGGTGGACGCGCCGGTCATGGCGGTGGGTCTGGACACGGACGGCTGGGTCGGCGCGCCGCCGCCGGAGGACCCGAACCTGGCCGGCTGGTTCACCGGCGGGGTCTCGCCCGGCGAGAAGGGCACGGCGGTCGTCGTCGGCCATGTCGACAACAAACTGGGACCGGCCGTCTTCTACGGTCTCGGGGCGCTGAAGAAGGGAAACCGCGTCGAAGTGGCGCGGCAGGACGGAAAGACCGCGGTCTTCGAGATCTACGGCATCGAGGTCTTCGCGAAGAACAATTTCCCCGGCGACCGCGTCTACGCCTCCAAGGGCTCTCCCGAATTGCGGGTCATCACCTGCGGCGGCGGTTTCTCCAAGGCGAACGGATACGACGGCAACGTCGTCGCCTTCGCCCGCCTGGTCGAGGTCCGCTGAGCGGTTTCGACCAGGCGGGAAAAGGGGCTCGCGTCAGGTGTACGGGCGGTGCGGGACGGTGATCTCGTAGCCGGAGTTCAGGAGCTGCGGCAGATAGGTGCGCAGTGCCCGCACGCTCTGGGAGCGGTCGCCGCCGGCGTCGTGCGAGAGCACCACGACGCCGGGGGCGGCGCCGTGCTCGACCCGGTCGACGATGGAGCGGGTGCCGGGGGTGGTCCAGTCGAGGGTGTCGACCGTCCAGGCGAGGGGGTCCATGCCGAGTTCGGCGCCGAGTTGGAAGGCGGCCCGGTTCCAGGCGCCGTAGGGGGCGCGGAACCAGCGGGGCCGCTCACCGTAGCCCTCCTCGATGACGTCGCTGGTGCGGGCCATCTCGGAGTGGATCTGGCGGCGGGTGAGCTTGGTGAGCAGGGGGTGGGTCCAGGTGTGGTTGCCGACGATGTGGCCCTCGTCGGCCATGCGTTCCAGCAGGTCCTGGTTGTCGACGGCCATCTCCCCGCACACGAAGAACATCGCGCGTACGTCGTACTCGGCCAGCGTGTCGAGGATGCCGGGGGTGTAGCGGGGGTCGGGGCCGTCGTCGAAGGTCAGCACCATGGTGCGGCCGGGGCCGGTCATCTTCAGCAGCGGTTCGCTGCGTACCGGGGTGCGGGCGGGCGCGGCGCGTGGGGGGCCGTAGCCGGTCAGCGGCTGGAGGCGGTAGGCGGAGGGCTTCAGCGGGAGGCTGCGCGGCGGGGCGCCGGCGGCGGGGGCGGCGGCCTTGACCGGTTCGGCGTCGCCGCCCCACCCGAACACTCCGGCCGTGCCGACCGCTCCGACGGCGGCGGCGCCGGCGAGCAACGCCCTGCGCCGGGTGAACAACTGATCCTTCTTCATGCAGTCATGAGTCGCCCGGCAGAGCCCCGACGCACCACACCGGCACCGTTGTGGCGGCACGTTTCCACCCGGGCGGCGCAACTACGGCCCCGGACGGGCGACCGGGGCGCGTCGGGGGTGTCGTACCGGTCAGCGGTGTCGGACCAGGGGGAAGGGGAGGGTCTCGCGGATGGTGAGGCCGGTGAGGAACATGACGAGGCGGTCGACGCCGAGGCCGAGGCCTCCGGTCGGGGGCATCGCGTATTCGAGGGCGTCGAGGAAGTCCTCGTCGAGTTCCATCGCCTCGGGGTCGCCGCCGGCGGCCCGCATGGACTGCTCGGTGAGACGGCGGCGTTGTTCGACGGGGTCGGTCAACTCCGAGTAGGCGGTGCCCAGTTCGGTGCCGAAGGCGACGAGGTCCCAGCGTTCGGCCAGCCGGGGGTCGGTGCGGTGCTGTCGGGTCAGCGGTGAGACGTCCGTGGGGAAGTCCTTGTAGAAAGTGGGGAGTTGGGTCTTCTCCTCGACGAGGCGTTCGTACATCTCCAGGATGACGTCGCCGCGCCCGTCGTCGGCTGTGTAGGGGATTTTGGCGCGGTCGCAGTGCCGGTGCAGGACCGTCAGGTGGGTGTCGGCGTCGATCTCCTCGCCGAGGGCCGCCGAGATCGCGCCGTGGACCGTACGGACCGGCCACGGCCCGGAGATGTCGTACTCCCGCCCGTCCCTGCGGGCGAGCGGCGCGCCGAAGGCGGCCGTGGCCGCGCCCTGGATCAGTTCGCGGGCCAGGTCGAGCATCACGTCGTAGTCGGCGTACGCCTGGTAGGCCTCCAGCATCGTGAACTCGGGGTTGTGCTTGTGGGAGACGCCTTCGTTGCGGAAGGTGCGGCCCATCTCGAAGACCTTCTCCAGGCCGCCGACGCACAGCCGTTTCAGGTACAGCTCGGGGGCGATGCGCAGGTGGAGGTCGAGGTCGTAGGCGTTGATGTGGGTGGTGAAGGGGCGGGCGTTGGCGCCGCCGTGGATCTGCTGGAGGATCGGCGTCTCGACCTCGAGGTAGCCGCGCGCCAACAGGCCCTGGCGCAGGGCCTGTACGGCGGTGGAGCGGGCCCGGACGACGTCGCGGGCGGCGGGGCTCGCGACCAGGTCGAGGGAGCGCAGCCGGACCTTGGCCTCCGGGTCGGTGAGGCCGCGGCGTTTGTCGGGCAGGGGGCGCAGGCACTTGCCGGTGAGCTGCCAGGACGTCACGAAGACGGTCGGTTCGCCCCGGTCGCTGACGCCCGTCCGGCCGGTCGCGCAGAGGTGGTCGCCGAGGTCGGTGTCGGTCCGGAAGGAGCCGAGGGCCTCGCGGGTGAAAGCCTCGCGAGTGAGGGCGAGTTGGTGGTCGCCGGACCAGTCGCGCAGGGTCACGAAGACGATGCCGCCGAAGTCGCGGACGCGCATGATCCGGCCGGCGACGGTGACCGGCTCGCCGGTGGGGAGCCCGGCGAGGGCGGCGAGGGTGTGGGTTCGGGGCGGGACGCCGACCGGGTAGGGGTCGGTGCCCGCGGCGCGCAGCCGGTCGAGTGTGCGGTGCCGGACACGGACCTGTTCGGGCGGGCCCGCGCCCGGCCCGCCGGCCCCGGCCTCGTCCTCTCCGTCGGGGCCGAGCGCCGCGGGGGACGGCAGGGCTTCGGTGGCGGCGGGGCGCGGCCCGCTCTTCGCCAGCCGCTTGCCCCACAGTTTGCGCAGGGAGGGTACGGAGACGAAGCCTTCGGCGATGCCGGAGGCGAGGCCGACCCGGGCGAGGGAGCCGGCGTCGCCGTAGCAGAGGAAGCGGGGGTACCACGCGGGGCGGTACTTGGCGTTGGAGCGGTAGAGGGCCTCCAGTTGCCACCACCGCGAGAAGAACAGCAGCAGGCGGCGCCAGAGCCGCAGGACCGGTCCGGCGCCGATGCGGGCGCCCTCCTCGAAGGCCGAGCGGAAGACGGCGAAGTTCAGGGAGATCCGGTGGACGCCGAGCTTGGGGGCGGCGGCGCACAGGTCGGCGACCATGAACTCCATGACGCCGTTGGGGGCGGAGCGGTCGCGGCGCATCAGGTCCAGGGAGATGCCGTCCGTGCCCCAGGGGACGAAGGAGAGCAGGGCGAGCAGGCGGCCGTCCTCGTCCAGGGCCTCGACGAGGAGGCAGTCGCCGTCGGCGGGGTCGCCGAGGCGGTCCAGGGCCATGGAGAAGCCGCGTTCGGTCTCGGTGTCGCGCCAGGCGTCGGCGCGGTCGACGATCTCCTCCATCTCCTGGTCGGTGAGGGTGGAGTGGCGGCGGACCCGGCAGGTGGCGCCGGTGCGGCGGACCCGGTTCACGGCCTGCCGGGTGACCCGCATCTCGCGTCCGGCGAGCTCGAAGGCGGCGACGTGCAGGATGGCCTCGTCGCCGAGTTGCAGTGCGCCGAGGCCGGCCCGGGCGAAGGCCTTCGCGCCGTCCTCCGAGGCGCCCATGACGGCGGGCGCCCAGGCGTGCCGGCGGGCCGTGTCCAGCCAGGCGGCGATGGCGTGCGGCCAGGCCTCGCGGTCGCCGACGGGGTCGCCGCTGGCGAGGCAGACACCGGCCTCGACGCGGTAGGTGACGGCGGCTTTGGCGCTGGGCGAGAAGACGACGGCCTTGTCGCGCCGGGTGGCGAAGTAGCCGAGGGAGTCCTGGTCGCCGTAGGCCTTCAGCAGGGCGCGGATACGGGACTCCTCGTCGCCGTGCAGGGCGGCTTCCAGGCGCTGGGAGCGGAAGAGGGTGGCGGCGGCGTTGAGCAGGGCGAGCGCGCCGAACAGGCCGAGCAGGAAGAACAGGGCGTGCGGGGGGCGGCCGTCGAAGGAGCGGGACGAGACCAGGCCGCCGAGGACACGGCTCGCGGCCCAGCCGAAGCGTTGGCCTCGCGGCAGGGTGCCGGGGAACAGTTCCACCAGGCCCCAGCCCGCGAGGATCGCCAGGACGAGCCCGGCGCACAGCACGGCGAGCGCCCGCCGCAGGGCCGCGCGGCGGGAGGCGGCGTAGAACTCCGCGCGGGCGACGACCAGAAGAACCAGCGCGAGCGCGCACACCACGAGGGACGGCACGGACTCCGCGTACAGCCCGAGGGCCACGCCGAGGACGTCGGTAAGCACGAGCAGGCCCAAATAGACGACGACCAACCACCATGCGACCTTCTTACGGGCGGCGGTGGCGGCGGCGAGCAGAAAGAGAAAGACGGCGTAGGCGAGGTTGGCACTGACCGGCACGACGGTGAGATCCAGAACCCGGACGACCGGCCGCAGCAGCCGACGCAACGGCGGCACGAGCGCAAGCAGCACACAGAGCAGACCGAGCGCCCCGAAAAACCCGGCAAACCCTTCGGGCACCCGACCGACATGACGCCCCGCGCGCCGCGGTGGCGACCCCGGGGTGTCCTTGGCCGCGGCTCTCTCCACGGTGGCACTCATGCTCCGACTGTAGGAACACGGACGCCGGGCCGCCCGTCGAGCGGGCTGCGCAGGGGGACCGCTCAACGGGCGGCCGATCGGGTCGATTGGCTTTGAGCAGCTCGGTCACGTCGGTCACGTCGGTCACGTCGGTCACCTCGATCGGAGCGATCAGGTCCATCGGGGCGCAGGACGGCGACGGCACCGGGTCACCCCGCGTTTGTGCCGTGAACCCCCGGGTCGGGCCAGGGCGGTGCTGGCCGATGCTCGCCGGTGCTGGCCAGTGCTGGTCGGCTCTGGTCGGACCTGGGGGTTCCGATAGCCTCTGGGCCGTGATGGAACAGGATGCGCAGCAGCCCTCGCGGGAGCCCTCGGGTCGGTTCGAGCGGGGGACGGACGGGCCCAAGGTCATCCTTGTCGGTGTGGACGGCTCCGACTCCTCGCTGCGGGCCGCGGCCTACGCGGGCGGGCTGGCCCGGCGTCAGCACGCGCTGCTCGCCGTGGTGTACGTGCAGCCGGTGCCGGCGGCGGGCGCGGCGCTCGGGGTGCCGGTCGCGGAGGCGACCGACGCGGTCGCCGAGGACCTGATCGCGCAGATCCGGGAGGCCACCGAGCGGACCCGGGGGATATTCGACGTGCGCTGGGAGTTCCACACCCTCCGCGGCGACCCGTACCACGGCCTGGCGGACGCGGCGGACCAACTGAAGGCGGACGCGGTCGTCGTCGGCGCCTCCGAACAGGCCGGCCACCGCATCGTGGGCTCCGTCGCGGTACGGCTGGTGAAGGCGGGGCGCTGGCCGGTGACGGTGGTGCCGTAGCCACCTGCCGTAGCCCCCCGCACCGGCCGCCCCCGCACTCCTCGGTGACCTACTCCCCCATCACCAGCCCGTCCTTCGCCGCGCCCCGGCTCAGGACCACGTCCCGGATGCGGTCGCGGACGCCCTCGACGCCGGCGCCCTGGGTCAGGGCCTGGTTGAGGTTGATGACGCGGCCGGCGTCGATGTCGAACATCTGGGGGACGAACTCGGCCTTGCGGACCTCCCAGCGGGCGCCGTGGCGGGTGGGCGGGGCGAAGGTGAAGCGGGCGATGGTGGACTGGTTGCCGCGGGGGTCCTGGACGCCCTGGTAGTTGGACATCTCGCCGGCGATCTGGTCGCCCATGCCGTAGACGACCCAGGTGCCGTTGACCTTCTCGTAGGCCTGCGGGACGTGTGCGTGGGTGCCCAGGATCAGGTCGATGTCGGGGCGGCCGTCGGTGCGGGAGGCGGTGAGCGTGCGGGCCAGGGTGAGCTGGCGGTCGTCCGGGGCGTCCTGCCATTCGGTGCCCCAGTGCAGGGAGACGACGACCACGTCGGCGCCCGCTTTCCGGGCCGCCCTGGCGTCGGCGACGATCCGGTTCTCGTCGATGAGGTTGACGGTCCAGGGCTGGCCCGGCGGGAACGGGTAGCCGTTGGTGTCGTAGGTGTAGGCGAGGTGGGCGACCCTCGCCGGGCCCGCGCGCAGGAGCGTGACCGCGGTGGCCTCGGCCTGGGTGCGCGCCGTGCCCGCGTGCCGCACGCCGGCGCCGTCGAGCGCGTCGAGGGTGCGCTGTACGCCGGCGGCGCCGTCGTCGAGGCTGTGGTTGGAGGCGGTGGAGCAGCCGTCGTAGCCGGTGGCGGCGAGGGCCTGGGCGATCTCGGGCGGGGACTTGAAGGCGGGGTAGCCGGTGTAGTCGCCGTTCGCGCCGTAGACGGTCTCCATGTGGCACAGGGCCAGATCGGCGCGGGAGACGACGGGTTCGATGCCCGAGAGCATCGGGCGGAAGTCGTAGCCGGTGCTGCCCGTACTGCCCATACCTCCGGTACTGCCGGTACTGGCGATACCGGTTGTGTCGGCCGCGTCGAAGCGGGCGCGGTCGATGACGCTGGTGTGCGGGAGGATGTCGCCGGAGGCCACGAGGGTGAACCCGCGGGCGGCGGACGGCGCCGGGCGGCCGGGCCGCTCGGCCGACTGATGCTCTCGGGCCTGGCAGGCGGCGGCCGACGTGAGGACGACCGTCAGGGCCAGGGCCACTTGGTGTCTGCGTGCGATCACCTGGTCACCCCACTTCACAATAATTGTCATATTTACGCACGTATCACTACTAATCCATGAGCGGCGGCGGACCGCTCCGCCGCTCCCTTCGGCCGGCCCCGATGCCCGCGATCGGCGTAGCCCGGACCGTTCGTCGAACCGTTCGCCGACGCGATCGACCGTCCGCCGCAGATCCCGGTGCGCACCCTGTCCCGAACCGGCGCACTGCGGTGCCATACGCCCATGACCGCCGGAACCACCCTCGCCGCGACCGAGCCGACCACCAGGTCGACGACCGGTTCGACCACCGCCGAGCATGAGCTCGCCGCGCTTCAGCGCGAGCACGGCCGGTCGCTCTTCGCGCTGCTGCTGAGGCTGTCCGACGGCGACCGCCAGCGCGCCGAGGACCTCGTCCAGGAGACCCTGGTGCGTGCCTGGCAGCACCCCGAGGCGCTGCGCGCCGGTGCCTTCGACTCCGTACGGCCCTGGCTGCTCACCGTGGGCCGGCGGCTCGCCATCGACGCGCGGCGGGCCCGGCAGGCGCGTCCGGCCGAGGTCGGGGACGCGGTGCTGGAGAACGCGCCGGTGTACGCCGACCACGCCGAGCGGGCGGCCGCCGCCCTCGACGTGCGCGAGGCTGTGAAGACACTCACTCCGCAGCACCGTGAAGTCCTGGTGCTGGTGTATTTCCGAGGGGCGAGTGTGGCGGAGGCCGCCGAGGCCCTCGGGATTCCGCCGGGTACCGTGAAGTCCCGCGCGTATTACGGGCTGCGCGCCCTGCGCCGGGTGCTTCCGGGCTATGCGGCCGACCTGCGCTGAAACCCACGGCTGAGTAAAGCCTCCGTAAAGCGCCTTGCCGAGGACCCCCTTTGAGTAATCGGGTGTCCTTATCCGTGTTCCGGTTGGGGTCCCGGCCAGGGATCCCGGCATCGGGCGACGCGCACGCACCGGAGGAAGGCAGGAAGGGATGCTGCACAGAGGTCACCAGGACACGGACGGCACCGGCGGCGGGGAACTCACCGTCCCCATGGCCTGGTTGTACGCCGAGTACATCGCCGACGAACTGCTGCGGACCGGCGATCTCATGCCGCCGACGTCTTTCGAGTTCCGCGCCGGGCGCGACGCCCTGGCGCTGACGATCTTCCTGTCCGACACCGACGGCGAACTGCCCGGCATCCGGGTCGTGACCCAGTTGGAGACCTGGCTTTCGCTCACGGCGTACGACCAGCCGTGGCAGGACTGGGTCGGTGAACGTATGTCCCAACTGACGGCTGAAGCCGCCGAGTCCGACGGTCCGGTTCCGGATCTCGAACTGGCGGCCGCGGCCTGGCGCTGGCTGGAGGAGACGGAGCTGCTGGCTCCCGACCTCAACGCCGTGCCGGGCGGTGCGCCGGTGGTCGGCGAGGACGACGGACCGAAGGTCTGGACACCCGCCTGGCAGCTCGGACTGCCCCTCGGCCACCTCGCGATCCATCTTTTTTAGATTCGCACCAATCCGCGGGCCGGTCCGCTCCGAACATCTGGGTCACGATTCGGTACGTGGCTTGAGTGATTCGCCGTCCGAGTGCGTACCGATGGGAGCAAGGAGTAACCCCACTGGCACTCAACGGCACGAGGTTTCGGCATGAGGTCCCTGGAAAGGCATCGCGACGTCGGCGCGTACGCGCTCGGCGTGCTGGACGAGACGGAAGCCTTCCGCTTCGAGGATCACCTCATGGAGTGTCCTCAATGCGCGGTGCAGGTCACCGAGTTCGGCCCCACCGCCCGGCAGATGATGCTCTACCGGCGCGCCACCCCGCGCGCCGTGCACCCCTTCGCCGGGCCCGGCCCGCAACTGCTGGACCGGCTGCTCGGCGAGGTGGCGGCCCGTCACCGGGCCGTGCGCCGACGGGTGTTGTACGCGGTTGCCGCCTCGGTGGTGGTCGCCCTGGCCGGTCCGGTGCTCGCGATGACGATGGGCGCCGGCGGCGGCGACGGCGGCGAGGACCCCGTACGGGTCACCGCGACGGACGAGAAGTCCGGGGTGTGGGCGCAGGTCACCACCGAGAACGAGACGTGGGGCAGCCACGTGGAGCTGAAGGTCAAGGACGGGGCCGGCCCCCGCTCCTGCCGCCTGATCGCCATCGGCGTCGACGGCTCCGAGCAGACGGTCACCAGTTGGACCGTCCCCGAGCACGACGCCCGCCCCAACACCGTGCAGGGCGCCGCGGCCTGGAACACCGACGAGATCGACCACTACGAGCTGCGCACGGCGGCCGGCGAGCACCTGGTGACCCTCCCGGCCCACTGACGTCGGCCCGAAGTGAGTTCAGGTCACTTCGTGCCTACCTCAGCAGTCGGATACGTCAGCAGTCGCGTACATCGACAGTCGGTTATTTCAGCAGTCTGGACAGTCGGCGGTCCGCCAGCGGCTTGCCGCCCGTCTGGCAGGTGGGGCAGTACTGGAGCGAGGAATCGCTGAAGGAGACCTCGCGGACGGTGTCGCCGCAGACCGGGCAGGGTTCGCCGGTGCGGCCGTGGACCCGCAGGCCGCTCTTCTTCTCGGCCTTGAGCCGCCCCGCCGCCAGACCCCGTGAGCGCTCGACCGCCTCCGTGAGCGTCGTGCGCAGGGCCTCGTACAGGGTGTGGGTCTCCTCGGGTGTCAGGGACGCGGCGAGCTTGAAGGGGGACATGCGCGCCGCGTGCAGGATCTCGTCGCTGTACGCGTTGCCGACGCCCGCGATCAGGCTCTGGTCGCGCAGGGCGCCCTTGAGCTGACGCCGCTCCTCGGCGAGGAGCGCGGCGAAGCGGGCCTCGTCGAAGTCGGCGGCGAGCGGGTCGGGGCCGAGCCGGGCGACGCCGGGGACCTGCCGCGGGTCGTGGACGACGTACACGGCGAGCCGCTTCTGGGTGCCGGCCTCCGTGAGGTCGAAGCCCTCGCCCGTCTCCAGGGCGACCCGCAGGGCGAGGGGGCCCTTGCCGGGGCGGGGCGGGCCGTCGGGGAGGCGGTCCTTCCAGTGCAGCCAGCCCGCGCGGGCCAGGTGCGTCACGAGGTGCGGGCCGTCGCCGGTCGCCAGGTCGAGGAACTTGCCGTGCCGGTGCACGGCGGTGACCTCGCGGCCCTCCACGGCGGTCACGGGCGGGTCGTACGTCTTCAGCACGCTGATCGCGACGGGCAGCACGCGCACGATCTCGTGGCCGACGACATGCTCGGCCAGGAAGTCCTTCAGCGCTTCGACCTCGGGAAGCTCGGGCATACGTCCAGAGTGCCACGAGGGGTCACCGGCCTCCCGTCCACACATCCACACGTCACCGGTCCCCGCGTCACGAGCCCTCGCGTCGTCGGGTGTCGCGTACGACGAACTCGCACCACACGCACTTGCCGCCGCCGCGCGCCTCCACGCCCCACGCGTCCGCGAGCAGGTCGACCAGGAGCAGGCCCCGCCCGGAGACGCCCGACTCGCCCGCCTCGCGGCGGCGCGGCAGGGCGCTGGAAGAGTCCTCGACCTCGACGCGCAGCCGGCGGTCGCCGCCGGTGAGCGCCCGCAGGGTGACGATCGCGGCGCCCTCGGTGTGCATGAGGGCGTTGGTGATCAGTTCGTCGGCGACCAGCTCGATCTCGTCGGAGCGGTCCCGGGCGCCCCAGGCGCGGACGGCGGCGAGGATCATGTGCCGGGCCACGGCGAGGGCCTCCGGGTCGCCGGGCGCCACATGCTGCTGGAGCCGGTTGCCGGCCTGCGGGGCGTCCGGGCTGCGGCGGCGCAGCAGGAGCAGGGCCACGTCGTCGTCGCCGCCGCGTTCCTCGGCGACCTCGATCAGCAGGTCGGCGAGCTTGCGGACGTCCGCGGGGCCGGCGGCGATCATGGCGGCGAGGGCCCGCATGCCGTCGTCGAGGTCGGCGCCGGGCTGCTCGACCAGGCCGTCGGTGCACAGCAGCAGGGTGTGGCCGGGGTCGAGTTCGACGGTGCCGACCGGGTAGTCGAGGCTGCCGAACTCGGCGGACAGGCCGAGCGGCAGCCCGCCGGCCACGGAGACGCGCCGGCAGGTGCCGTCGGGGGCGCGCAGCAGGGGGTCGATGTGCCCGGCGCGGACCACCTGGACGACGCCGGTGGAGAGGTCGGCCTCCGCGTACAGGCAGGTCGCGAAGCGGTCGGTGTCGAGTTCGTGCAGGAAGACGGAGGCGCGGGCCATCACGGTGGCCGGGGGGTGCCCCTCGGCGGCGTAGGCCCGCAGGACGATCCGCAACTGGCCCATGACGGCGGCGGCATGCGTGTCGTGGCCCTGGACGTCGCCGATGACGGCGCCGACCCGGCCGCCGGGCAGCGGGATCAGGTCGTACCAGTCGCCGCCGATGTCGCGGCCGAGGGAGCCGCCGATGGTGGCGGCGCGGTAGCGGACGGCGACGTCGGCGCCGGGCACGCTGGGGATGGTGCGCGGCAGCATGGCCTGCTGGAGGCCCTGGGCGATGTCCTTCTCCTGCTCGTAGA
This sequence comes from Streptomyces sp. yr375, assembly GCF_900110755.1. Classification (GTDB taxonomy): domain Bacteria; phylum Actinomycetota; class Actinomycetes; order Streptomycetales; family Streptomycetaceae; genus Streptomyces. The sequence goes on along the minus strand of NZ_FOFF01000001.1, from coordinate 276,780 downwards.
ACATGGCCCGCTGCAGGCTCTGCGCGATGCTGCTGCCGAGCGCGACGAGGATGTTGCGCTCCTCCGGGGTGAAGCCGCGGCGGTCGCTGTAGAGCAGGCCCATCGCGCCGATCGGGTGGGCCTGCACGATGAGCGGCAGATAGGCGGCCGAGGTGATCCGCAGGTCGGTGAGGTGCGGCCACAGCATGGGATAGCCGCCGGCGAACTCCTCCGGCGACTCGATGAAGCGGGGGGTGAGGGTGCGCACGACCTCGCTCATCGGGTACGGCTCGTCGATCCCGGTGACGAGCGTGCCGGGTACGAAGCTGCCCTCCGGTCCCTCGGCGATCAGCCGGATCCGGCCGGCCTCGACCAGGCCCATGACGAGGCTGGTCGCGCCCAGGTGGGTGAGGCCGTGGGTGTCCTTGAGGACGTCGATGACGTCCTGCACGGTCCGGGCGTGGGCCAGGGCGGCGGTGGTGAGCTGGACGACGTTGGTCTGTTCGTTGGTCTGGGCGCGGCGGGCGTCGTCGAGGGCGGCCTCGTCGTCGCGGGCGGCGAGGTCGCTGAGCTCGTCGGTGGCGTCGCGGATGATGCCGACGATGCGGCGCGGGCGGCCGGTGTCGTCGCGCCGGATGTAGCCCTGGGTGTGCGTCCAGCGGGGCGTGCCGTCGCGCAGCCGCAGGCGGAAGTAGGCGCCGTAGTTCTCGCTGCCGTCCTTGATGGCCTGGGCGACCAGCTCGTCCAGCCGGATGCCCTCGACCGGCGGGACCCGGACGGCGAGGGAGGCGGGGTTGCCGTCGTACTCGTCGGGCCGCAGGTCGAAGATCTCGTGCGCGCGGGCGTCCATGTGGAACTGCCCGGTGTCGAGGTCCCAGTCGAAGCTGCCCATGCGGTTGAGCGCCAGGATCGGATCCGGGTGGGCGGGCCGGTCGTCCGGGAGTGACAGGGCGCTCGCTCCCCGATCAACCATGGGGCCACTTTGTCAGGGTTTGGCCGATTATTCGACCGGGGGCGGCTCAGGGTCGGCGCCCGGTCGCCGCACGTGACCGGGGCCAGAATGGAGAACCGGAGAACCGGAGAAGCAGGAGAACAGGAGCGCACGGCCGTGGACTGGTTCACCGCACCCGGGTACGAGCTGAGCCGGCTGGTCTTCCAGCGGGCCCTGGCCGGCGTGTACCTGGTCGCGTTCCTCACGGCGGCCCTTCAGTTCCGGGCGCTGCTGGGTGAGCGCGGGATGCTGCCCATCCCCCGGTTCGTCGAGCGGGTGCCGCTGCGGACCGCCCCGAGCCTGTTCCACCTGCGCTACTCCGACCGTCTCTTCGCCGCCGTCGCCTGGACCGGCTGCGCGGTGTCGGCGGCGCTGCTGGCGGGGCTGGACGGCCTGCTGCCGCTGGGGGCGGGGATGGCGCTGTGGCTGGTGCCGTGGGCGCTGTATCTGTCGATCGTCAACGTCGGCCAGACGTGGTACGCGTTCGGCTGGGAGTCCCTGCTGCTGGAGACCGGCTTCCTCGCCGTGTTCCTCGGCAACGACGAGGTGGCCCCGCCGGTCCTCGTGCTCTTCCTGCTGCGCTGGATCCTGTTCCGGGTCGAGTTCGGCGCGGGTCTGATCAAGCTGCGCGGCGACCCCTGCTGGCGGAAACTGACCTGCCTCTACCACCACCACGAGACGCAGCCCATGCCCGGCCCGCTGAGCTGGTACTTCCACCATCTGCCGAGGCCGCTGCACCGCGTGGAGGTCGCCGCCAACCATGTCACCCAACTCGTCGTGCCGTTCCTGCTGTTCACCCCGCAGCCGGTCGCGACGGCGGCCGCGGCGCTGATGATCCTGACCCAGTTGTGGCTGGTGCTGTCGGGCAACTTCGCCTGGCTGAACTGGATCACCGTCGTCCTGGCCGTGCCCGCGCTCGAACTCCCCTCCGACCACCGCCCGTCGGCCCCCGCCACGCCGCTCTGGTTCGAGGTCGTGGTCCTCGCCGTGGCCGCGCTCCTGCTGTTCCTCAGCCACCGCCCGGTGGTCAACATGCTCTCCCGCCGCCAGGTGATGAACCGCTCCTTCGATCCGCTGCACCTGGTCAACACCTACGGCGCGTTCGGCACCGTGAGCCGGATCCGCTACGAGGTGGTGGTCGAGGGCACGCTCGACGACGTGCCGCGCGAGCAGTCCGACTGGCGGGAGTACGAGTTCAAGGGCAAGCCGGGCGATCCCCTGCGCCGGCCACGCCAGTTCGCCCCGTACCATCTGCGCCTGGACTGGCTGATGTGGTTCGCCGCGCTCTCCCCCGACTACGCCGGGCCCTGGTTCGGCGCCCTGGTGGAACGGCTGCTGGAGAACGACCGCGACACCCTCAGACTGCTGCGCCGCTCCCCGTTCCCGCCCGACGAGCCGCCGCGCCACATCCGCGCCCGCCTCTTCCGCTACCGCTACACGACGTGGCGTGAGCTGCGGGAGACGGGCGCGTACTGGCAGCGGACGTACGTGCGGGAGTACCTGCCGCCGACCCGGCTGGGGCAGGTGTCTCAGAGGCCGTAGACGCGGACGGCGGTGGCCTCGAAGAGCTGGGCGTGGTCGCCCGGGTCGGTCAACTGCCGTGCCATGTCGAGGACTTCGCCGTAGGAGGCGGCGAGCGTGCACACCGGCCAGTCCGAGCCGAACATCAGCCGGGCCGGCCCGAAGGCCTCCAGGACGGTGTCCGCGTACGGGCGCAGGTCGTCGACCGTGCCGGACGCGGGGTCGGCCTCGGTGACCATCCCGGAGAGCTTGCACACCGTGTTGGGCAGCGCGGCCAGCTCCCTGACGTCGGACGCCCAGGGCTCCAGCGCCCCGGAGGCGATCGGCGGCTTTCCCAAGTGGTCGAGCACGAAGGTGAGTTCGGGCAGCGAGGCAGCCGCCTTGGCGCAGGCCGGGAGCTGGTGTGGCACGACCACCAGGTCGTAGACCAGGCCCGCGGCGGCGACTGCGGCCAGCCCTCGCCGTACGTCCGCGCGCAGCAGCCACTCCGGGTCCGGCTCGCTCTGGACCTGGTGCCTGACCCCCTTGAGGTACCGGCCGCCGGGGAGTTCCCGCAGCCGGGCCAGTTCGTCGGCGACGTCCGGGCGGGTGAGGTCGGTCCAGCCGACGACGCCCGCGATCAGCTCGTGCTCGGCCGCGAGGGCGAGGAACTCGGGGGTCTCCTCGGCCACGGTGACCGTTTGGACGAGGACGGTCCGGTCGACCCCGGCCGCGCGGGCTTCCGGCAGCAGGTCCCCGGCGGTGAAGTCCCGCCGGAGCGGGCTGCCTCGGCCGATCCAGTCCTGGTCCCGTACGGACAGGTCCCAGAGGTGGTGGTGGGCGTCGACGACGGTCATGGCAGCTCCCAGACGACCGGCAGACCGGCGCCCGCGCCCGCGTCGGAGTAGTCGTGCGCCACGTCGAGCAGCTCGGCCATCCGGGTCTGCCAGGCCACGTTGACCGGCAGCTTCTCCAACTCGGCGAGAAGCCGGGCGTAGTCCTCGCACTCCAGGACGTGGAAGAGGTCGACGCCGCTGCGCCAGATGGTCCACGAGGTCGCCCCGGCGGCGGTGATGGCGTCGGTCAGCTCCCCGGGGACCTCGCGGTGGGCGGCCTCGTAGGCGTCGATCCGGTCGGCGCGGACCTTGGTGTGCAGGGCGACTTTCATGACGGCTCCCGCGCCGGCAGCAGCCCGGCCCGCGTCAGCTCTTCCCAGAGGGCGGCGGGGACGGGGGTGGCGAACTGCTCGGCGCAGTCGGTGACTTCGGCCGCCGAACGGGCCCCGACCAGGACGCCGGCGACCGCCGGATGCGCGGCGCAGAAGGCCAGCGCGGCGGCGCGCAGGGTGACACCGTGCCGGTCGGCGACCGCCTTCATCCGCAGCGCCTTGTCCACCAACTCGGCAGGTGCCAGGCCGTAGTTGTACGTCGCTGCGGGCTTCGGGTCGGCCAGCAGACCGGAGTTGAAGGCACCGCCGATGACCACCGACACGCCCCGTTCGACGGCGGCGGGCAGCAACTCGGCGGCGGCGCGCTGGTCGAGGAGGGTGTAGCGGCCCGCGCAGAGCACCACGTCCACGTCGGTGTCGCGGACGAACCGGGTGAGCATCTCGGCCTGGTTCATACCGGCGCCGATCGCGCCCACCACCCCCTCCGAGCGCAGCTTCTCCAGGGCCGGATAGCCCTCGCGGAAGGCCTGTTCGGCGTGGTCGTCGGGGTCGTGCAGGTACACGACGTCGACGTGGTCGAGGCCGAGCCGTTCGAGGGATGCCTCCAGGGAGCGGCGTACGCCGTCGGCGCTGAAGTCCCACACCCGCCGGTGTGTGGCGGGCACCGCGAAGCCGTCGGCCAGGTCGTCGCCGCCCGGCGGGTCCGCGGGGTCGAGGAGCCGGCCCACCTTGGTGGACACCGTGTACTGGTCGCGCGGGTGCTCGCGCAGGGCCGCGCCGAGGCGTCGTTCGGACAGGCCGAGCCCGTAGTGCGGCGCGGTGTCGAAGTAGCGCACCCCGCGCTCCCAGGCGGCCGTCACGGTGGCGTGCGCCTGCTCGTCGGTGACCTCGGTGAAGAGGTTGCCGAGCGGGGCCGCGCCGAGGCCGAGACCGGTGACCTGGACGCCGGTGCGGCCGAGGCCGGTCATCGGGTGCCCGCCGGACGCAGCCGCAGGCCCTGCATGCCGCCGTCCACGGCGAGGGCGGTGCCGGTGGTCGCGCCGGACAGCGGGCTCGCCAAGTAGGCGACGGCGCCCGCGACTTCGGCCGCGCTGACCAGGCGGCCGGAGGGCTGGCGGGCCTCCAGGGCGGCGCGCTCGGCGGCCGGATCGTCGGCCTTGTCGAGCAGCCGGCCGACCCAGGGGGTGTCGGCGGTGCCGGGGTTGACGCAGTTGACGCGGATGCCCTCGCGGAGGTGGTCGGCGGCCATGGCGAGGGTCAGCGAGTAGACCGCGCCCTTGGTCGCGCTGTACAGGGCCCGCTGCGGCAGGCCGGCGGTGGCGGCGATGGAGCAGGTGTTGACGATCGCCGCGTGCGAGGAGCTCCGCAGGTGGGGCAGGGCGGCGCGGGCGACGCGGACCATGCCGACGACGTTGACGTCCAGGACGCGGTGCCATTCGGCGTCGTCGTTGTCCTCGACGGTGCCCTGGGCGCCGATGCCCGCGTTGTTGACGAGGATGTCCAGCCCCCCGAGGTCGGCGACGGCGGCGGCGACCGCCACCCGCACCGAGGCGTCGTCGCCGACGTCGGCCCGATAGCCGAGGAGGGGCTCGGCCACGCCGGACGGGTCCAGGTCGAGGACGGCGACCCGTGCGCCGCGCTCGGCCAGGAGTTCCGCGGTGGCCCGGCCGATGCCGGACGCACCCCCCGTCACCAGGGCCGTCAGCCCTTCGAAGTCGCTCACGTTGCCTTCTCCTTCCGGCTGTTGAGGTCGGCGGCCCAGAAGTCGCCGCCCGGATACGTGTACCGCACGATCGACTCTGGCCGCAGGGCCGCCGGGAAACCGGGCGCGGTGGGTGCCGTGCGGTGCCCCTCGCGGATCACCACCGGGTCGAGGAAGTGGTCGTGGAGATGATCGACGTACTCGATGACACGGTCCTCGGCTCTCCTCGTCCGGCGTGCACTGTCGTGTGGGTGATGCCTGGCGTGCGATCAAGCGGTTGACGCATATTTATCAGACCACTTCGGTGCGACAACACCCTTCGGGCGGAGATTCGGCGCGCTTTCGCCGCAAGTGGTCCTACCACCTCGGTGGCTAGACTGCGGCGCACCGGTGACAGGAGAGGCCCCGTGGAAGACACCCCGCCCAGCGTGCCCGCCCCCAAGGGCACGGTGACGCAGCGCGCCATCGAGCGGATCAAGGCGCTGATCGCCGACGGTCTGCTGGAGCCGGGCCAGCGGCTGCCGACCGAGCGGGAGCTCGCGGCGCAGCTCGGCATCTCCCGCAGTTCGATGCGGGAGGCGATCCGCGCCCTCACGGTCCTGGGCGTGCTGGAGGCCCGGCACGGTTCCGGCATCTACGTCACCGCGCTGGAGGCCGGCGACCTGCTGGAGACGTTCGGGGTGGTGGCCGACCTCTCGCGCGGGCCGCGTCTGGTCGAGTTGCTGGAGGTGCGGCGGGTCCTGGAGTCGACGGCGACGGCGCTGGCCGCCGCCCGCATCACCGAGGAGCAACTGGCCGTGGTGGAAGGCCACTTGGCGGCGATGAACGCCACCGACGACCCGGAGGAGATCCTCGCCCACGATCTCGCCTTCCACCGCGCGATCGCGACGGCCGCCGGCAACGAGACGATGGCGGCGATCCTGGAGGGCCTGTCCTCGCGCACGTTCCGCGCCCGCGTCTGGCGCGGCTACCAGGAGGAGGGCGCGTTCGCCCGCACCCGCCGCGAGCACGCGGCGATCCACCGCGCCCTGGCCGCCCGCGACCCGGAGGCCGCCCGGGCGGCGGCGGCCGCTCATGTGGGCGAGGTGGAGGAGTGGCTGAGGGCGCGGGCGCGGGTGGGGCCCTGACCGGATGCCACGGGTCCGGGCCCGGCGTGGCGTACGGCCGCCCCTCGACTCGGTGCTCCGGGCGGGGCACAGTTCTCCGTACGCGACGTACTCGCGAGTAGTGGACGCACACCGAGGGAGCTTCCTGTGACCAACTGGGTCGGCCGGACCGCCGTCGAGATCGCCGCCGCCGTGCGGGAGAAGCAGGTCACGCCGCGTGCGGTGGTGGCGGAGCATCTCGCGCGGATCGAGCGGCTGGACGGCCGGATCGGGGCGTTCCGCGTGGTGCGGGCGCAGGCGGCGCTCGCCGAGGCCGACGAGGTGGCCGCCCGCGCCGATCTGGCCGAACTGCCGCTGGCCGGAGTGCCGGTGGCGGTCAAGGACAACCTGGCCGTACGGGGCGAGTCCACCCGCGTCGGTTCGGCCGCGACGCCGGACACCCCGGCGGGCGCCGACCATGTCACGGTGGCCCGGCTGCGGGCGGCCGGCGCGGTGGTCGTGGGCCTGACGAACGTGCCCGAGCTGTGTGTCTTCGGTACGACCGAGGGCGTCCTCGGCACCGCCCGCAACCCGTGGGACACCTCGCGCACCGCGGGCGGCTCGTCCGGCGGCAGCGCCGCCGCGGTCGCCGCCGGGATGGTGCCGATCGCGCTGGGCAACGACGGGATGGGCTCGCTGCGCATCCCGGCGGCCAACTGCGGCCTGGTGACCATCAAGCCGGGCCACGGCGTCGTCCCGGCCGGGATCGGGGACGGCGACTGGTTCGGGATGTCGGAGAACGGTCCGCTGGCGACGACGGTCGAGGACGCGCGGCTGATGCTGGCGGTCCTCGCCGACACCGGCACCGACGCCGACGTCGGTACAGGCACCGTGGGGTCCGCGGAGCGCGGCGCGCTGAAGATCGCCGTATCGGTGCGCAGCCCGCTGCCCGGGGTCACGGTGAGCGGGCCGTACGCGGGCGCGGCGCGGGAGGCGGCCGGGGTGCTGGTCCGGGCCGGGCACCATGTGGAGCGGGCCGAACCGCCGTATCCGCTGTCGCTGAGCCTCACCTCGCTCGCGCACTGGACGGCGGGCACGGCCGTGGACGCCGCGCCGCTCGATCCGCGGCTGCTGACCCGGCGCACCCGGGTGCACGCGGCCGTCGGCCGGCGGTTCCTGAACGGGGTGCGCGGCGGCTCGGCGCGGGAGGAACTGCGCCGACGCCTGGAGCCGTTCTTCGCGGAGTACGACGTGCTGCTCACCCCGGCGCTCGCGCGCCGCTCGCCGAAGTCGGTGGCGTGGCACGAGCGGGGCTGGCTGCGCAATGTCGTGGCGAACACGAACTACTCGCCGCTGACCCCGCCGTGGAACCTGACCGGCTGGCCCGCGATGGCGGTCCCCTTCGGCACGCTGCCGTCGGGCGCCCCCACGGCGGTGCAGTTGGTGGGCCGGCCGGGGTCGGAGGGCGAACTGCTGCGGCTGGCCGGGCAGTTGGAGGAGCTGCGGCCGTGGCGGCGGACGGCACCGCTCGACTGACGGCGGGGCTCGGCATGGGCGTGCGGGGTGGCACGCCCATGCGGTGAGCGCTCGCGTGCGGGTCAGTCGACGCTGGGCAGGATGTGGGGCTCGGCGAGGTCTTCCTCGTACCCTGCGAGGCGGATCGGGGCGGAGCGGGCCCACACGTCCAGGCTGCCGATCTCGCCCGGCCGACGGTTCGCCCGCTCCGGGCGTTCCTTGGGACGTTGCTCGCGATTCGTGTTCTCCGGTGTCACCGCGCACTCCTTATGTGTCGGGTCACCCTCGGGGCGATCCGACCAGTCTGCGGTCCGGCACCTGACGATCCCTCGGATCTGGCTCAAGCCGGTCAAGTCGGCCGAGGAAGCGGTGGTGCCGGAAACTCCGCTACAGGGTAACCAAATGAGCGGGGGTCCGCTCGATAGGGCTCAAGATTTGGGGTAACCATGGCAAGTCACCCGTGGATCCCGATAGGTGAAGTGAACGCCTATGCATCCTTATACACCTTTTATACTCACCCGTTCGGGCGACGACAGTGCAGTTCAAGTGCCGTTCGTCCGGTCGCAAGCCGGCCATGGTCTGCTGACGTCCGGCAACGGCTGTCTCGCGGAAGGACAGACGCATGGAGCTGCGCAGCGTCGAGGAGCTGATGGACCTGCTGTACGCCTGCCGGGGCGTGCGGGGCGCCCCGGAGCGCGGTGGGCCCGGCGTCGACCTGCACGATCACGCGCTGCAGACGGCCGCGCTGCTGCGCCGCGGTCGCCCCGCCGACAAGGAACTCCAGCTCACCGGGCTGGTGCACGCCATCGGCCACCTGCTGTGCCCGACCGACCCCACCGGCCGCGCCGAGCGCGCCGCCGACGCCGTACGCCCCCTGCTCGGCGCCCGTGTCGCCCGCCTCCTGGCCCTGCACCCCTGGCTGGACGCGCCGGCCGCCGACGAAGACCTGCTCAGCCTGCGCCAGGCCGACGAGGACGGCCGCGTCGTCGGCGTCGACGCCGGGGTGCTGGAGGACTGGCGCACGGTGCTGGAACTGGTCGCGGCACGCAACTCCCGTCTCGGGGCTGTCGACTGACGATCCATCATGAGACCGTACGCCGATGACGTCGTCGTACGCGTTACGAGGCAGGGCCGCCGTCGTCACAGGGGCCACCCGGGGTATCGGCCGGGCGGTGGCGCAGGCGCTGACCGACGCCGGGGCGCGGGTGTGCGTCAGCGCCCGGGACCCGGCGGAGGTGCGGCGGACCGCCGCTGACCTGGGCGGGGTGGGCCTGGCCGGTGACGTCGGGGAGCCCGGGCATCCCGAGGAGCTGACCGCCCTGTGCCTGCGCGAGTTCGGCCGCCTGGACGTCCTGGTGAACAACGCGGCGACCAACCAGCCCTACGGCCCGCTCATGGACGCCGACCCGGCCCTGTGGCGCGAGGCGTTCACCGTGAACGTCGAGGCTCCGCTGCGGCTGGCGCAGTGCGCGTGGCGGGGCTGGATGCGCGAGCACGGCGGAGCGGTCGTCAACGTCTGCACGGAGGGCGCGACCCATGTCGGCCCCCACGTCGGCGCCTACGGCACCAGCAAGGCGGCCCTGCTCCACCTCACCCGGCAACTGGCGGGCGAACTGGGGCCGGGGGTCCGGGTCAACTCCGTCTCCCCCGGCCTGGTCCGCACCGAGCTGGCCCGCTTCATGTGGGAGCCGAGGGAGACGGAGATAGCCGCTGGACTGCCACTGGGGCGGATCGGCGAGCCGCAGGACGTGGCGGGAGCGGTGCTGTGGCTGTGCTCCGACGAGGCTCGGTGGATAACGGGCGCGGACCTGGTGGTGGACGGCGGCACGGGGGTGCGGGCGGCACGCGTCGCACCCTGACAAACCGTCCACTGAGAACCACCCCGAGAACTCACCACTTGCCGGGCGCGTAGTCCTTCAGGAAGACCCCGTACACGTCCTCGCCGGCCTCGCCCCGCACCACCGGGTCGTACACCCGGGCCGCCCCGTCGACAAGATCGAGCGGTGCGTGGAACCCCTCCTCCGCGAGCCGCAGCTTGTCGTAGTGGGGGCGCTCGTCGGTGATCCATCCGGTGTCGACGGAGGTCATGAGGATCCCGTCGGTCTGGAGCATCTCCTGCGCGCTGGTCCGCGTGACCATGTTCATCGCGGCCTTCGCGGCGTTCGTGTTGGGGTGACCTGCGCCCTTGTAGCCGCGTCCGAAGACGCCCTCCATCGCGGAGACGTTCACGACGTACGCGCGTCCGCTCGTGGCCTTCCCGGCGGCCGCGGCCATGGCCGGGCGGAGCTTGCTGATGAGGATGAACGGCGCGGTGTAGTTGCACAGTTGGGTCTCGAGGAGCTCCACCGGGGAGATCTGCTCGATGGTCTGCACCCAGGTGTTGGTGTCGACGACGTCGGGGACGAGACCGCCCGCGTCGATGGCGGTGCCGTCGAGGTGCCGGGCGACGCTGGCGTTGCCCGCGACCAGCGCGAGGTCGGCGACCTGCTGGGCGTCGAGGCCGCTGATGCCGACGGGCAGGGCCGCCAGACCGTCCACCGCGCCGGAGCCGAACGCGCCGATGACGTGGTGGGCGGGCAGCTCACCGGCCGGCAGCGGGGCGCTCTCGCCGTCGACCAGGGCGGCGTAGGCGGAGGGCAGGCGGCGTACGGTCTGTGTGGCGTTGTTGATGAGGATGTCCAGCGGGCCCGCCTCGGCGACCTGGTCGGCGAGGGCCACGGCCTGCGCCGGGTCGCGCAGGTCGACGCCGACGACCTCCAGCCGGTGCAGCCAGTCGGCCGCGTCGTCCATGGCCGTGAAGCGGCGGATGGCGTCCTTCGGGAAGCGCGTGGTGATGGTGGTGTGCGCGCCGTCGCGCAGCAGCCGCAGCGCGATGTACATGCCGATCTTGGCGCGGCCGCCAGTGAGCAGGGCGCGCTTGCCGGTGAGGTCGGTGCGGGCGTCGCGCTTGGCGCGGTTCAGGGCGGCGCAGTCCGGACAGAGCTGGTGGTAGAAGTAGTCGACCGCGACGTACCGGGTCTTGCAGGTGTAGCAGGAGCGCGGGCGCTGGAGTATCCCCGCGACCCGGCCCTCCTCGGTGACGGAGGACGGCAGGAGGCCCTCGGTCTCGTCGTCGATGCGCTGGGCGGAGCCGGTCGCGGTGGCCTCGGTGACCGCTTTGTCGTGGGCGGTCTTGGCGGCCCGGCGGTCCTGACGGCGGCGCTGCTTCACGGTGCGGTAGACGCCGGCGGTGGCCCGGCGCACGGTGATCGCGTCGGGGTGGTCGACGTCCAGCTTGTCGAGTTCCTCCAGGACGGCGAGGCAGAGGGCGAGCCGCTCCGGGTCGATGCCGGGCCCGTGGACGATCCCGTCCGCGGTCTCGCCCGCGGTCTCGTCCACGACCTCCTCCGTGACCGCCGTCGAGCCGTCCTCTGTCACCGTCATCGCGCTGCCGCTTCCCTGATCACCCGTGCGGCGCTCCGACCGCGCCCGCCTCGAACCGGGAATTTTACGGAGCGCCGGGCCCGTCCTCCAAACCCGTTGGCGTCAAGAGCCGCAGGCCGTGATGAGCGTCTCCACCTCGGCGGTCAGGGCGTGGGCGAACCGGTCGAGGTCGGGGACGGCCTCGGCGTCGGCGACGAGCCCGTAGTGGACGCTGCCGCGGTAGGTGGAGACGGCGACCGCGAGGGCCTGGCCGCGGGCCAGCGGGGCGTACGGGAAGACCTCGGTGACCGGGTGCCCGCCGAGCTTCAGGCCGAGGCTGGGCAGGGGCACGCTGGTGACGAGGATGTCGAACCAGAGCCGGGCGGCCTGGCCGACCAGCGGGCCGCCGAGGCGGTGCCCGAGAGCCGGGACGTGGTCGGCGAGCAGGGCGACCGCGCCGGCGCCCCGGCCGGGTCCGGCGTCCTTGTTGCGGTCCATGGCAGCGCGGACCGTGCCGAGGCGGCGCAGCGGGTCCGGGTCGTCGACGGGAAGCCTCATCAGGTACCCGGAGAGCCGGTTGCCCTGCGGGTGGGCGGTGCGCGGGCGGCGCTTGGAGACCGGGATGAGGGCGCGCGGCACGACGCCGGCGCTGCCGTCGCCGCGTTCGTCGAGCCAGCGGCGCAGCGCCCCGGCGACGACGGCGATCAACACGTCGTTGACGGTGCCGCCCTCGGTCTTGCGGATCCGGTGCACGTCGTCGAGGTCGATGACGACGCCGGCGGTGCGGCGGGTGCCGGTGGGCCGGGCGGTGAGGGCGGGGGTGGGGCGCATGCCCAGGGTGTGGACGGCGACGGACGCGCCGATGTCGAGGGCGCGGCCCACGTCGGAGACGGCCCCGCGCAGCAGGCCGGGCAGCCGGCGCACGTCGGGCAGGAGCCCGCGGGGCGGCTCGGCGGGGCGGGGCCGGGGCGCGGGCAGGTCCAGCGGGTCGAGGACGGCGGCGGCCAGCGTCAGGGCGCGCAGGCCGTCGGCGAGGGCGTGGTGGAACTTGAAGAGCACGGCGAAGGACACACCATCCGCCCCCGGCAGCACATGGGCCTCCCAGGGCGGGCGGCCGCGCACCAGGGGGCGTTCCATGAGGCGGCCCGCCGCGGTCTGGAAGTCGGCGGCGGGCGCGTGCAGCGTGACGTGGTGGAGGGGGTCGAAGTCGGGGTCCGGCTCCCGGGTCGCGCCGCCGAAGGCGAGCGAGCGGCGCAGGTCGAACGGCTGGGAGGCGTCGAACGGCCGCCACAGGTCGCGGATGCGCATGCGCAGCCCGGGGACGGCGGCGGCGCGGGCGGCGAGCAGGTCGGCCGCGTGGGCGCCCGCGGTGGGCGAGGGGGCCTCGAAGACGCCGAGGGCGCCGAGGTGCATGGGGTGCTCGGCCGACTCGAGGTTCCAGAAGGCCAGGTCGAGGGGCGCCAGCAGATCATCAGCAGTCAAGGGCTTGCCTCGCGTCGACGGAGGGTGACGATACGGGTGAGGCAAGCAGTCAACCGCGCCCAGGCGATTACGGTCAAGTACGATCAAGCTACGTACAGTTAACAGTTCATTAAGTTCAGGACACTCGCTGGCCCTTTCCCAGGGCGATCACACCGTTTTCGGACACCGTGTACAGCTCGGCGTCACGCTCCGGGTTCACGCCGATGGTCGCACCCGGAGGGACCTCGACGTTCTTGTCCAGCACCGCCCCGCGCACCACCGCGCCCCGCCCGATGTGGACGTTGTCGTGCAGGATCGAGCCCTGGACGACCGCTCCCGGGTCGACCACGACGCCCGGCGACAGGACCGACCGGGTCACCTGCCCGCGGATCAGACAGCCCGCGCTGATGATCGACTCGCTGGCCATGCCGCCCGCGCCGAAGCGGGCCGGGGAGAGCTGGTTGGCGTGGGTGTAGATCGGCCAGCTCCGGTTGTACAGGTTGAAGGCGGGGCGCTCGGCGATCAGGTCCATATGGGCGTCGTAGTACGCGTCGAGCGTGCCGACGTCGCGCCAGTAGCCCTGGTCGCGGGTGGTCTCGCCGGGGACGTGGCTGCCGCTGAAGTCGTACAGGTGGGCCTCGCCGCGCCGGGTGAGCTGGGGCAGGATCGAGCCGCCCATGTCGTGCACGGAGTCCTCGTCCTCGGCGTCGCGCTGGAGGGCCTCGATGAGGGCCTTGGTGGTGAAGAGGTAGTTGCCCATCGAGGCGAACACGTGCTCCGGGTCGTCGGCGAGCCCGGGCGGGTCGGCGGGCTTCTCCAGGAACCCCTCGACCGTCTGGCCGTCCGAGCCCGGGGTGATCACCCCGAAGGACGAGGACTCGCCGCGCGGCACCCGGATCCCGGCGACGGTGACGCCCGCGCCGCTGTCGATGTGCTGGGCGAGCATCTGGCGCGGGTCCATCCGGTACACGTGGTCGGCGCCGAACACGGCCACGTACTCGGGCCGCTCGTCGTAGACCAGGTTCAGCGACTGGAGGATGGCGTCGGCGCTGCCCAGGTACCAGCGCTTGCCCAGCCGCTGCTGGGCCGGGACCGGGGTGACGTAGTTGCCGAGCAGGCTCGACATCCGCCAGGTGGTGGTGATGTGCCGGTCCAGCGAGTGCGACTTGTACTGGGTCAGCACGCAGATGCGCAGGACGTCGGCGTTGACCAGGTTGGACAGGACGAAGTCGACGAGCCGGTACGTGCCGCCGAAGGTGACCGCTGGTTTGGCGCGGTCGGTGGTCAGCGGCATCAGACGCTTGCCCTCGCCGCCCGCCAGCACGATTCCGAGCACCGAAGGCCCACCTCGACGCATGGCCGCTCCCCTCACCGTGTCGATCACCCATGGCTGCCCCGCCACGGGACTCGCTACGCCTGTTCGAGGATCTCCTCGTACAAACCGACCGTACGCCGGGCGACGGCGTCCCAGCCGAACTCGCGCACCGCCCGGACCCGCCCGGCCTCGCCCATCCGGCGTCCGGCAGCCGGGTCGCCGAGGATCGCGTCCAGCGCCCGCGCGAGGCCCGCCTCGAAATCCTCGTCCACCGGTACGAGGGTCCCGCTCACCCCGTCCTCGACGACCTCCGGTATCCCGCCGACCCGGGAGGCCACCACCGGGGTGCCGCAGGCCATCGCCTCCAGGTTGACGATGCCGAGCGGCTCGTAGACCGAGGGGCAGACGAACACGGCCGCGTGCGTGAGGAGTTGGATCACCTCGGGGCGCGGCAGCATCTTCGGGATCCAGTGCACGCCGTCCCGGGCACGGCTCAGCTCGGCGAACAGGTCGCGGAACTCCCGGTCGATCTCCGGGGTGTCGGGCGCTCCCGCGCACAGCACGACCTGCGCCGCGGGGTCGATGTCCCGTACGGCGCGCAGCAGATGGGGCACGCCCTTCTGCCGGGTGATGCGGCCGACGAACAGGACGAACGGGCGATCCGGATCGAGGCCGATCCGGGTGAGGGCGTCGGTGCCGTGGTCGGGGCGGTAGAGGGCGGTGTCGATGCCGTTGTGGACGACGTGGACCCGGTCCGGGGGCAGCGCCGGATAGCAGGTGAGGATGTCCTCGCGCATGGCTCCGGAGACGGCGATCACCGCGTCGGCCGACTCCACCGCGCCGCGTTCGGCCCAGCTCGACAGGGCGTAGCCGCCGCCGAGTTGCTCGGCCTTCCAGGGGCGCAGGGGCTCCAGCGAGTGCGCGGTGACGACGTGCGGGACGCCGTACAGCTCCTTGGCGAGGTGGCCGGCGAGGTTGGCGTACCAGGTGTGGGAGTGGACGAGTTCGCGGCCTTCGAGGGCGGCGGCCATGGCGAGGTCCACGGAGAACGTGCGCAGCGCGTCGTTGGCGCCGTCGAGCGCGGGCCAGGGGCGGTGGCGCAGCACGCCGTCGGTGCGGCCCTCGCCCCAGCAGTGCACGTCGACGTCGACCAGCCGCCTCAACTCGCGGGCCAGGAACTCGACATGGACGCCCGCGCCGCCGTACACGTCCGGGGGATACTCCCGGGTCAGCAGTCCCACTCGCACCCGCAACCCCCCAAGTCCCCGCCGTCCGCGGCCGGCTCCCCTCATGGTCACCCAGACGGGGCGCGCGGGGAAGAGCGCGGGGGCCGTGTGAAGCAGCAGTCGCCGCACAGGCCGCCGCCCGGTACCCGGTAGTAGAGGCAGCAACTGCGGCGGCGGAAGGCGGTTCCGGTGAGGGTGCCGGTGTCGGCGAGGAGGGGGTGGGTGAACAGTTCGGCGGTGAGGGCACGCGCGCGTACGGCGACGTCGGGGCGGCCGTGCGCGCGGGCCCACTGGTCGAGTTGGCGGGCGGTGCCGGCCAGCGCCGAGCCGGCGTTGCCGCGCAGCAGGCCCGGCGCGACCGGGTGGCGGGCGCGCAGGGCCGCGGCGAGGGGTTCGAGGTGGCCGTCGAGGACGGTCGCGGCCACCGTCGCCGCGTCCCCGGGCCTGGCCCGTACCTCCGTCAGCCACAGGTCGTCCGGGGCGGCGGCGTCCGGGTCCCAGCGCAGCAGCCCCGGGTCGAGGTCGGGGACGGACCCGTAGAGGACGGCGCAGCCCAGCGCCACCGACCACAGCCGGGCCGCCAGCCCCTGCTGCGCCACGGAGGCCCCGATCCGGCCCTCCGGGGCACGCAGCGCCAGAGTCACTTTCCGGACCCGGAAAGTCAGCGGGTCGCCGTAACCATGAGGATTTTCCGGGGTTTCCGAGGTTTCCGGGGTCCGGGCGTAGGCCTGCGCGAGGGTCGGCAGCGGCCCGGCCGGTTCTACTGAGCCGCCTACCGGGCCGCCTACTGAGCCGCTTAGTGGGGTGTGCAGGGCGAAGAAGCCGCCGAGCGGGCGGAGTGCGGCGAGAGCCGGGTCGAGGTCCACGAGGTGCAGTAGTACCAAGGAAGGCAGGAGTCATGATCAGGGGGATCCCTGGTCGTCACCCACCTGAGGGAGGACGGCGGGCCTCTCGTACTCCATCGGCAGTAGGACCCATTGGGTGCTCAGGGACGACGACGGGAACAGATCCACACGGCATCGTGTTGGTCATGAGAGCAGACCGTTCGCCGCGCCGGGCCCGGCGCCCCCGCCTCACGCAGAGGAGCAGCTCATGAGCGCCCTCGCGTTGTCCGTCGTCCTGTCGCTCGTCTCCGCTGTCGCGTACGCGGGCGGGGCGATCGTGCAGGAGCGGGTCGCGGTGTCCTCGCCCGCCGAGGAGTACGCCCCGCTGAGCAGGCCGGGCTGGTGGGCCGCGGTGGCGTTGAACGGTCTCGGCGGACTCCTGCACGTGGTGGCGCTCGCCTACGGTCCCCTCAGCCTGGTCCAGCCGCTCGGCGCGCTGACCATCGTGTTCGCGCTGCCCATGGCGGCGCTGTTCGTCGGCCGCCGGGCCGGGGCGACGGCCTGGCGCGGCGCGATCATGGCGACGGTCGGTCTGGCCGGTCTGCTGTCCCTGGTCGGGACGGTCGACGCGCAGTCGCTGAGCACCCCGCAGCGGGTGGCGGTGGCCGTGGTCACGGCCGGCGCGGTGGTGTCGCTGATGGTCGCCGCGCGGGCCGCGCACCGGCACCCGGCGATCCGCAGCATGCTGCTGGCGACCGCGTCGGGCATCGCGTTCGGCATGTCGTCGGTGTTCACCAAGACCGTCGCCGTGGACTGGACCGACGGCGTCTCGGCGGCCGACCTGCCGTCGCTGGCCGTGATCGGTGTGCTGGCCACGGCCGGCATGCTGCTGTCGCAGGCGTCCTACCGGGGCGCGGGCCTCGCGGCCCCGCTGGCCACGCTCACGGTCGTCAACCCGGTGGTGGCGGCCGCGGTCGGCATCACGATGTTCGGCGAGACCTTCCGCTACGGCACGACGGGCACCGCGCTCGCCCTGAGCTGCGGTGTGGTGGCGGCGGGCGGCCTGATCCTGCTCACGACGGAACGCCTCCACCTCCAGGGGCCACACCCGACCCCGCCGACCGAGACGACCCCGCAGACGGAGACGCCGGAGCCGGTGGTGGCGAGCGAGGCGCTCGCCACCGTCCGTGTGCCGCAGCAGCCGGTCGCCCCGCCGCTGGAGGACGTACGGGACCCCGAGGAGGCCCCGTCCGACGTGTCCGCATCCGTGTCCGCATCCGATGACCAAGGTCCGTGGTTCTACGCCCCGGTGTACGGAGGGCTGTACGTCCCGATGCCGACCGTCGACCGGCATCGGGTCCGCATCAGATCCTGACGCCCCCGGCCCGCAGATAGGCCAACGGATCGACGTCCGACCCGAAACCGGGCCCGGTCCGCACCTCGAAGTGCAGGTGCGGTCCCGTGCTGTTGCCGGTGGAGCCGGACCGGCCGATGCGCTGGCCGCCGCTCACCGGCTGTCCGTCCCGTACGGAGATCGCCGACAGGTGGGCGTACTGCGTGTAGCGGCCGTCGGCGTGCCGGATGACCACCTGGTAGCCGAAGGAACCGCCCCAGCCGGCGCTCACCACGCTGCCCGCCATGACCGCCTTCACGGAGGTGCCGGTGGGCACGGGGAAGTCGACGCCGGTGTGGTAGCCCTTCGACCAGGAGGAGCCGGTCGCGTGGTACGGCGTTCCGGTGCCGGCGTCGACGGGTGCGACGAGGGAATGGCCGGTGGACGTCTTGCCGTCGCCGCCGTCGCCGCCCTTGGTCTTCGTGCTCTTGGCCGGCTTGCTCTCCTTGGCGCCCGCCGCCTTGCGCGGGGACTTGGCCGCGCCGGTCGTCCGGTCGCGCAGGCTGAGCCGCTGGCCCGGCAGGATCAGGTCCGGGTCGTTGCCGATGGCCGTCCGGTTGGCGGCGTACAGCCCCTGCCAGCCGCCCTTGACGTCCTCGGTGTCGGCGATGCCGGAGAGGGTGTCGCCGCGGACGACGGTGTACATCTCCGCGGTTCCCGCCCGCGACTGAGGCGTGCTCTGGGGCCGCACGTCGTCGAGGGACGTCTTCGCCGCCTTGGTCCCGGTGGACGCGGGCTTCGCGGACGTGCCGCTCGGGTGGACGTCGGGGGCGTCGCCGCCCCTGCTCAGTCCGGCGCGCACCGAGCACACCGGCCAGGCGCCGGGCCCCTGCCCGTCGAGAACCTTCTCGGCGACGGCGATCTGCTGGTCCCGGGTGGCCAGATCCGCACGGGGCGCGTACCGCGTGCCGCCGTACGCCTCCCAGGTGGACTGGGTGAACTGAAGGCCGCCGTAGAAGCCGTTGCCGGTGTTGATGTCCCAGTCGTTGGTCGACTCGCACGCGGCGACCTTGTTCCAGGTGTCCACGTCGGCCGCCTGGGCGACTCCGGTGCCGATGAGCGGTATCGCCATGCCGGCGCCGCCCGCCGTGACGGTGAGTGAGGCGCGGTTGATCCTGTTCGGCTGATACCGGCGGTGCCGGCCGCGTACGGCCATGGAGATCCCCCTCGACATATGTCAGGAGGGGCAAAAGTATGGGCTGCGAACAGGCCATGACAAGGCGACAATCAGCCGCGGGCGGGCAGCACTGCGCGCCGCACGGCCCGGGCATCCTGCCGGGCGGCACGGCGGTCCCCCTCGCCTCGTCGGCCGAGACCGATCCCGGTCGGTTCAGCTAAGCGGCGGTCCCGGTTCCGGGCTCGGGACGGGCTCCGGGCCCGGCGGGATCGGCGACGGGGACGGGGGCGGGCCGGGGAGCGGGGACGGGGGCTCCGGGGAGGGCGAGGGTTCCGGGGGCGGTACCGGGCTCGGGTAGGGGTCCGGTGGGCCGGGGGTGGGTCCGGGGTGGACCGGGTCGGGCCGTGGGGTCGTCATGGTGTCCTCCGGGCAGCAGTCGGGCGGCGCGCCGCTGGACTACTCCCCCGCGTACCCGGCCCGCGCGCGGTCAGTCACCCGGTACGCCCGCCCGGACCCGTGCGGCGGCGGCCGCCAGGCCCGGTCCGGGGCTGGACAGCACCGGGACCGCCGTCCGGACGAGGTGCCGGGCCGGGGCCATGGAGGCCTGGGCCAGGACGATCACGTCCGCGTCGGCGCCGGTGACGGTGTCGGCCGTGGCCGCGACCAGGCGGACGTACTCCTGTGTGTCACCGGCCTCGAAGTGCGGCCAGGCGGCCTCGACCAGCAGCGTGCGTACGGTGACCGGGCGGCCCGCGCGGTGGGCCTCCTCCTCGACGAGGGCGACGGTCGGGGCGAGGGTGCTCGCCACGGTCGCCAGGACGACGACCCGGCCCCCGGCGGCCACCGCGGCGGCGGCCATCGGGCGGTCGCCGCGTACGACGGGGACCCCGGTCGCGGAGCCGGCCGCCTCGGCGACCGCGCCGATGGTCGAGCAGGTGCACAGCACGGCCGTGGCCCCGGCCGCGACGGCCCGGGCCACGGCATCCCGTACGTCGTCGGCGACCGCCTCGGGGCCCAGCTCGCGGGCCCGCGACAGCAGCGACTCGTCGACGAGATGCCGCAGCTCGAGCCCGGCGTGGGCCTCGTCGCGCAGGGCGTCGAAGACCGGGACGTGGAGCGGTGAGGTGTGCAGCAGGGCCAGCGTCACCGGTCAGAACCGCCCGGGGTGAGCGCGCAGCCAGTCCTTGGCGGCGGCGATCAGCTCGGGATCGGCCGCCGGGGCCGCCTCGGGGTGCCGGGCGGCCCACTTGACGACGTACGGGCAGAGCGGGGCGACCGGGACGCCCTCGCGCGCGGCGATGGCGTACAGCTCGCGCGCGAGCGAGCCCGCGATGCCCTGGCCCTCGTGGGCCGGCTCGACGATGGTGTGCACCGGGACCAGGGCGGGTGCGGGCGACTCCAGCACGAAGTACGCGATGTGGCCCACGACTTCGCCGTCGTCGCCGAGGGCCTCCAGGCGGCCGACCGCCCGGTCGTCGCGGATCTCGATGTCGCTCATGGGCACTCCCTCGGGTCAGGCCGAGACGGCCTGCGGGCTGCGCTCCTGGTCGGAGCCCGGCACCGGCTCCGAGGGGTCGGTGCCCAGGGCCACGATGCGGTTGTCGCGGTCCACGTGCACGATCCGTGGCTCCAGGGCCCGCGCCTCGGCGTCGGTCACCTGAGCGTAACTGATGATGATCACCAGATCGCCGGGGTGCACGAGGTGGGCGGCGGCCCCGTTGATGCCGACGACGCCCGAGCCGCGCTCCCCCTCGATGACGTACGTCTCCAACCGGGCCCCGTTGGCGATGTCGACGATGTGGACGAGCTCGCCGGGCAGCAGATCGGCGGCGTCCAGCAGGTCGGCGTCGATGGTCACCGATCCCACGTAGTGCAGGTCGGCCTGGGTGACGGTGGCACGGTGGATCTTGGACTTGAACATCGTACGAAACATGAGGAAGCTCCCGCTCTGTCTGCTCCCTGCCTGCCCGTGCAGGTCAAGGGCGTTGTCCGGAGAATATCTCGCCATGACCGCGTCACCCGCGGACGAGGTCGAGGACGTGCAGGCCGTCGGCGCAGCCGACGACCAGATGCGACCCGGCGCCGGCCAGCGCCCTGATCGGTCGTTCCAGGAGGCGGGAGCCCACCCCGCGGCAGGTCAGGGGATCCCACAGCTCGATCGCGCCCCGCCGGGCGACGGCCAGCAGGGGGTGTCCGCCGGGCGGGGCGAGCGCGGCCATCGGCCCGCCGGTGAGTTCGGCCACGAGTCGGCGGCTGTCGGCGTCCCAGACGCGGATCGCGTCGTCGAAGTCGCGGACCGCGAGGAGGGTGCGGCCGTCCGGCAAGGGCAGGGCCGCGAAGTGCTCCACGTGCCGGTGGTGCTCGAAGGGGCCGCCGACCGGCAGACCCGTGGCCGGGTCCCACAGCCGGACCCCTTTCCCGCCGCCCCGGGCGGGGGTCGCTTCGCTGCCGGCCAGGAGCGTGCGGCCGTCCGGCATCGGGACGCGGGCCAGTACCAGCGGTGGCCGCTCGGGCCGGTTGAACACGTCGCTCGCGGTGTCGCAGGTCTCGGGGTCGCGCAGCCGGATGATGCCCGAGTGGCTGCCGGTGGCGATGAGGGTCCGACCGTCGGGGGACGGGATCGGCACCATGGTGCGGATCTCGCTGGTGCGGCCGGGCGGCAGCGAGCCGACCAGCCCGCCCGTCGCCAGGTCCCAGGATCGCAGGGCACCGCTCCGGTGGCCGGTGACGAGGACCGTACGGCCGTCCGGCAGGGGCGCGGCGGCCATCGCCGTGAGGACGTCCGTGTCGCCGGTGTGCAGTCGCCCGGCGGCTTCGCCGGTGCGCAGGTCCCACCACCAGACGGTGGTGTCGCCGCGGGTGGCGAGCAGCGTTCGCCCGCCGGGGACCGTCACCGGTGCCAGCAGGCCGCCCCAGCCGACGCCCGCCGGCTCGGTCGACGGCCGCACCGCCGTGGGGTCCCACAACCAGACCGCGCCACTGGGCACTTCCCCCGCGAGCAGGGTGGGGCCGCCGTCCCGCGACGGAACCGCTGCCGCCGCGGCGGGGACGCCGTTCGTCCCCAGGTCGCCGACTCGACGCCCGGACGCCGGGTCCCACAGCCCCGACCCGATCGCCAGCAGGGTCGTCCCGTCGGCCAGGGGGACCGGGCGCAGCCCGGGACCGGTGACGGGCCCGCCGACCGGAGCACCGGTTTCCGCGTCCCACAGCCGCACCGTCTCGTGGTCGTCGTCGTTGCGGGACAGGGCCAGCAGGCGGCCTCCGTCGGGCAGCGGCACCGCCGCCAGTGCGCTCGGCCGGCCCTCGTCGTCGTGCGGGCAGCGCAGGGTCCGCACCGGCTCGCCCGTCACCGGGTCCCACAGGCACACCAGGGCGCCGTCCGCGTGACCATGGGCGGTGGCCAGCAGGGTGCGGCCGTCGGCGAGCGGCAGCGCCGTCAGCGCGCTCGGGGCGTCCACACCGTCGGGGGCGTTCAGCGGACCGCCGGCCCGTTCGGCCGTGGCCGCGTCCCACAGCCACACCGCTTCCTCGTCGTACGGGGTGACGGCCAGCAGGCTCCGCCCGTCCGGCGTGGATACGGCGGCCAGGTCCGACGCGGCTCCCGGACCCGGCAGCGGCCCGCCGACCTGCTCGCCGGTGACCGGGTCCCACAGGTACAGCACGTGCCCGTCGTCGTCCTCGTCGTAGTGCGCGGTGGCGAGCCGGGTGTGCCCGCCGGCGACCGGCAGGGCGGCCATCGCGATGACCCGCCCGCCCGGCTTCCCGTTCTCCCGTAGCGGGCCACCGACCTGCTCGCCGGTCAGCACGTCCCACAGCCGCACCACGTCGGCTTCCTCGTCATCGCCCGACGCGGCCAGCAGGACGCGATCCGCCCCGACGGGCACGGCGACGGCGACGCCCAGACCGTCCCTGAACCCGCGCAACGTCACCGAAGGCCGCAGCCGGCCCGCCGGTCTCTCCCACACCAGGGCCAGTTCGCGTACGCCGCCGTCCCGAAGAGCATCAGACATGACCGGTACGGTAATCGGCCCCTCTGACACCGGCACCGACACCGACACCGCCGCCAACACCGCCGTCCGCAGGGCGGATTCGTCACCGATCTACGTAAATCCATGGTTGTCATGGGGGGACGCGGCTCGCAAGATCGTCCTCATGACTTCACTCACCTCTGCGTCGCCCGAGGCCGCGGGCCTGGCCACCCGGCATCGACTGGGGGCGCTCCAGGGCGTGTTCGCGCCGCAGCGCCTGCGTCGGACGGTGTTCGCCGCCCATGTCTTCAACTGCGTCATGCTCCTGCCGTTCTTCCTGGTCCCCGGGGTGCTGTACTACTGGTTCGCGATGCGCCGCTTCCCCGACTTCAACCGGAAGCGGGCCGCCCAGCGGCTGCACCTGTTCGAAGAGGGGCTGGTGGTGCACCCGCCGTCCGGCGGCGACCCGGTCGTCCTGCGCTGGGACTCCCTGCG
Organism: Streptomyces sp. yr375; assembly: GCF_900110755.1. Lineage (GTDB taxonomy): Bacteria > Actinomycetota > Actinomycetes > Streptomycetales > Streptomycetaceae > Streptomyces. The sequence continues at coordinate 253,639 of NZ_FOFF01000001.1, read as the reverse complement.
CCTGCGGCAGGAGATCGTCCAGCGGGTCTTCAACGGCGTCCCGGCGCCCACCAGATACGTCTACTCGGCGAGCGCCCCGGGCTGGGGGGCGGTGCAGATCACCGAGTTCTACGAGCAACCCGAGACCTGGGGTCCCTGGATGCAGGACGCGGTGACGCGAGCGCAGGCAACGGCCGTACTGGAGACGCTCGGTGAGGGCGGCACAGTCGAGTTCGGCTCGCTGTCGCTGTCCCGCACGGCCGTGCACGCACCCAAGAAGGGCGCCCTGCCCTGGCCGCAGGTCCGGGAGGTCCGCGCCGCGGGCGGCCTGGTCCGCGTCATGGCCACCGGACCCTCGGGCGCCCCCGTCCTGTGGTCCAACAACCTGGCCAGGGACATGACGAACCTGTACCTGTTCCTGGCGATCGCCGACAACCTGCGCAAGGAGCACTCCGCCTGACACCCGACCAGGTGCGCCATCGATGACCGCCAGGCATCGGACCATGCCGGATCGATCATTGTTCGCCCAGCTCGCATGGGGTGAGCTGGAGGTGACGGCGGTCATCGGACCGCAGGTCGACGATGCGAACAACGGAGAGTGCAGTGGGACAACTCGAGGGCAGGGTCGCGGTCGTGACGGGTGGCAGCAAGGGCATCGGATTCGCCTCCGCCCTGCGTTTCGCGCAGGAGGGCGCCTACGTCTACCTCACCGGGCGCGGCAAGGAGGAACTGGACGAGGCGGTGGCGCGGATCGGTCCGCGGGCCACCGGGGTGCGGGGTGACGTCACGAACCTCGCCGATCTCGACCGGCTGTTCGCGACCGTCGACGCCGACGGACGCCGTATCGACGTCCTGTTCGCCAACGCGGGCGGCACGACCTTCGGGGCGCTGGCGGACGTGACCGAGGAGGACTACGCGTACGCCACCGGGCTCAACCTGCGCGGTTCGTTGTTCACCGTGCAGAAGGCGCTGCCCCTGCTCAACGACAACGCGTCCGTCGTCCTCGCCACGTCCACGACGGGTGCGCGGGGGTCGGCCGGGGTCGGGCTGTACGCCGCGTCGAAGGCCGCGGTCCGTTCCCTGGCCCGTACCTGGGCCAACGAACTGAAGCACCGCGGTATCCGGGTCAACGCCCTCGCCCCGGGCGCGACGCGGACACCGGCTCTGGCGGCCGCGACGCCTGAGGGCGCGACGCCGGAGGAATTCCGCGCGATGGTGGCCGCCCCCGTCCCACTCGGGCGGGTCGCCGAACCCGAGGAGCAGGCCGCCGCGGCCCTGTTCCTCGCCTCCGACCAGAGCAGCTACATCACCGGGATCGAGCTGCACGTGGACGGCGGGATCAACCAGATCTAAAGGTCAGACGGACGGACCGGGCGCGCGGAGGTCCGTGACCGGGGGCCGGTTCATCTCGCCGTCGCGAGCGCGGCGCGTACGAGCCCCTCGCGCGCCGCCGCGGGGGTGGCTCGCGGCCAGGCCAGGACGAGGCGGCTGCTCGGCGCGTCGAGCACCGGGACGGCGACCACGGCGGGTCCCAGCCGGGGGATCGCGCTCTCGCCGAGCACGACCACGAGTTCGCCGAGCGCGACCCGGTCGATCAGCTCGTCCAGGCCGACCGGCGGGAGGTGTGCGCGAAACCTCGGCTCGTCCCGCACCTCGCCCGCGGTCAGGGCGGCTCGGTCGGCGAGCCGGTGTCCCGCCGGGAGGAGGGCGACCGGAGCCTCGTCGAGCAGCTCGACCGTGTCCAGCCCGTCGAGGTCGTCGCTGCCGCACATCAGCGCCAGGTCGGCGGTGCCCTCGCGCAGTGCCCCGGCCAGGTCGGGGGTGAACCGCACCTCCACCGGCACCGGATCGGGGCCTCGCCGGTAGGTCTCCAGCACCCGGGCCAGCAGCCCCGCCCCGGCGCCGGCCGGGGCGGCGACGACCAGTCGCTCCGGCCGCGCCGCCTGCTGCGTCCGCCGTACCGCCCCGTCGATCGCGGCGAGGACGGTGCGGCTCTCGCGCAGGAACACCTCGCCGGCCCGGGTCAGCCGGACCTGCCGGCTGGTGCGCTCGAACAGCCGGACCCTCATCCGGCGCTCCAGCCTGCCGATGGCGCGCGACAGACCCGGCTGCGCGATGCCCAACCGCTCGGCGGCCCGCCCGAAGTGCAGGCTCTCCGCGACGGCGATGAAATAGCCGATCTCCCGCGTCTCCAGTCGGTCCACGCCCACCGACGCTACCAGCGCGGTCCGGGCTCGAGGTGTCCGGCTAGTGGTGCGGTGACAGCACGGCCGCAGCCGCCTCCGTCACCTCGGCGTCCGTCGCCTCCGCCTCCGTCGTCTCCGGGTCCTCGAACTGCGTGCGGTACAGCTCCGCGTACCGGCCGCCCGCCGCGAGCAGTTCGTCGTGCGTGCCGCGTTCCACGATCCGGCCGGACTCGACGACGAGGATCAGGTCGGCGGCGCGCACGGTGGACAGCCGGTGGGCGATGACGACGGCGGTGCGGTCCGCGAGCGCCTCGGCCAGGGCCTCCTGGACGGCCGCCTCCGAGGTGTTGTCGAGGTGGGCGGTGGCCTCGTCGAGGATGACGACGCGCTGGCGGGCCAGCAGCAGCCGGGCGATGGTCATGCGCTGGCGTTCGCCGCCGGAGAGCCGGTAGCCGCGTTCGCCGACGACCGTGTCGAGGCCGTCGGGCAGGGAGCGGACGAGGTCGTCGAGGCGGGAGCGGCGCAGGGCGTCCCAGAGCTCGTCCTCGGCGGCGGCCGGGCGGGCGAGCAGCAGGTTGGCGCGGACGGTGTCGTGGAAGAGGTGGCCGTCCTGGGTGACCATGCCGAGGGTGGCGCGCAGGGAGTCCGCGCTCAGGTCGCGGACGTCGACGCCGCCGATGCGGACGGCGCCCGCGTCGACGTCGTAGAGGCGCGGCAGGAGCTGGGCGATGGTGGACTTGCCGGCGCCGGAGGAGCCGACGAGGGCGACGGTGCGGCCGGGGTCGGCGCGGAAGGAGACGCCGTGCAGGACCTCGGCGCCGTCGCGGGTGTCGAGGGCGGCGACCTCCTCCAGGGAGGCGAGGGAGACCTTGTCGGCGGACGGGTAGCCGAAGTGGACGTCGTCGAACTCGACGCTGACCGGGCCCTCGGGGACCTCGCGGGCGTCCGGTTTGTCCTCGATGAGCGGCTTCAGGTCGAGCACCTCGAAGACCCGCTCGAAGCTGACCAGGGCGCTCATCACCTCCACGCGGGCGCCGGCGAGGGAGGTGAGCGGGGCGTAGAGGCGGGTCAGGAGCAGGGCGAGGGCGACGACGGCGCCCGGTTCGAGGGTGCCTTCGAGGGCGAGGCGGCCGCCGAGGCCGTAGACGAGGGCGAGGGCCAGGGCGGAGACGAGGGTGAGGGCGGTGATGAAGACGGACTGGGCGGTGGCCGTGCGGACGCCGATGTCGCGGACCCGGGCGGCGCGGGCCGTGAACTCCGCGGACTCCTGCCCGGGGCGGCCGAACAGTTTGATCAGGGTGGCGCCGGGCGCGGAGAACCGTTCGGTCATCCGGGTGCCCATCGCCGCGTTGAGCGCGGCGGCCTCCCGCTGCATGCCGGCCATCCGGCTGCCCATGCGGCGGGCCGGGATCACGAACACCGGCAGCAGGACGAGCGCGAGCAGTGTGACCTGCCAGGACAGGGTGAGCATGACGACGAGGGTGAGCACCAGGGTGACCAGGTTGGACACCACGCCGGAGAGGGTGTTGCTGAAGGCACGCTGGGCGCCGATCACGTCGTTGTTGAGTCGGGAGACGAGCGCTCCCGTACGGGTGCGTGTGAAGAACGCGACCGGCATCCGCTGCACATGATCGAACACGGCCGTGCGCAGATCGAGGATGAGTCCCTCCCCGAGCGTCGACGAGAGCCTCCTGCCCAGGATGCCGAGCGTCGCCTCCAGCACCGCGATGAGCGCGATGAGCAGGGCCAGCTCGACGACGGTGTTTTCGTCGCCGTGCGACACGATCGCGTCGACGACCCGCCCGGCGAGGACGGGGGTGGCGACGGCGAGCAGCGCGGTGGCCACCCCGAGCACGACGAACAGCGCGATACGGCGGCGGTGCGGGCGGGCGAACGCGCCGATGCGGCGCAGGGTCTCGCGGTCGAAGGGGCGGCGTTCCTGCTGGGCGTTCAGGACGCTGTGCAACTGCATCCAGGCGGTGGTCTCCATGCTCATGGGACCGACCGTAGAACCTCAAGCATCCTTGAGGTCAATATTCCCGTCAGTCGAAGGATCCGATGACCGTACGTAATGTTCCGGCCGCGCTTCCGCAACCCTCCGTTGGCACCGGGCGGAGAGCCTCTCCGAGTGTGACTGCGGTTTCCGTTCCCCCCGGCAGGACGGCCCGGCGTGTGCCGGTGCGCCAGGTCCTGTGTCTGCTTCCGCTCCTGCTCGTCACCGTGGTCGCGGTGCGGCACCGGTCCGTCCTCGCCGAGGGCTTCGTCCAGTTGCGCGGCGCCGAGTGGCCCTGGCTGCTGGCCGCGGTCGGGGCGACCTGTCTGACCTGGGTCGCGGCGGCCGTCACCCGGCAGGGCGCGCTCGTGGAGCGACTGCCCGCGCGGCGGCTGCTGGCCACCCAGTTCGCGGCGGGCGCGGCCAACCATCTGCTGCCGACGGGCCTCGGCGCGAGCGCGGTCAATCTGCGGTTCATGGCCGTGTGCGGGGTGCCGCTGGCCCGCTCGTCGGCGGCTCTCGCGCTGTATCTGCTGGCGGAGGGCGTGGCGCGGGTGGGTCTGCTGGCGGTGCTGCTGCTCGTGTTCCCGGACGCGCTGCGGCTCGGTTCCCTGCTGCCCGACGGGGTGCTCGGCCCGCTGCTCGGCGCGCTCGGGGTGGCCGCGCTCGTGGCGACGGGTGTGCTGGTCCTCGTACGGCGGCTGCGGTCGGCGGTGTGCTCGTTCCTGCGTACGGCGCTCGGCGAGGCGCGCTCGGTGCACACGCGTCCGGCCCGGGCGCTGGCCCTGTGGGGCGGTTCGCTGGCGTTCCCGGTGCTCCAGGCGGCCGGGCTCGCCGCGGTGGGTCGGGCGCTGGGGCTGCCGGTGCCGGTGGCGCATGTCGCGGTCGCGTATCTGGCGGCGACGGTGGCGGTCGCGCTGGTGCCGACGCCGGGCGGGATCGGCTCGGTGGAGGCGGCGCTGGTGGTGGCGCTCGTCGCGGCGGGCGGCCCGGTCGCGCTCGCCACGGCCGTCGTACTGGCCTTCCGGATCATCACCGTCTGGCTGCCGCTGCTGCCGGGGGCGCTGACGCTGGGCGCGCTGGTCCGGCTGAAGGTCATCTGAGCACGCACTCCGGTATCCGGTACGAAGTCCGGTACGAACTCCCGTATGGGATGCGGCAGGATGGACGGTCGGTCGTGCCGTGCGGTGTTCCCGCCCCGACCGTGCACATCCGGGACCCGGAGCCGTACAGGTGCCCGGACCGTACAGGTGACAACGAACAGGTGGCATTGTGACGAGACTTCACATCCGGCCGTCGGCGGCCCCGGGTGCCGCGCCGCGACTTCCCGGAGGTGACCGGTGAACCGCACACTGACCCTGGACGACGGCGTCCTCGCCGGAATCGCCCTGGCCACCGGCCTGTTGACGGCGTTCCTGTCGCGCACGCTGCTGCGCTGGCTGGCCAAGCACGCCAAGCGCACGAAGTGGAGCGGCGACGACGTCGTCGTGGACGCGCTGCGCACCGTGGTGCCGTGGGCGGCGATCGCGGGCGGCGCGGCTGCCGCCGCGGCGGTGCTGCCGCTGACGAAGGCCGTCCAGCACACCGTCAACCAGTCGCTGACCGTTCTGCTGATCTTCGTGGTGACGGTGTCGGCGGCGCGGGTGGTCGCCGGGTTGATGCAGTCGGTCACATCTTCGCGCCCCGGGGTCGCCGGGTCGGCCACGATCTTCGTGAACATCACCCGGGTGCTGGTCCTGGCCATCGGCTTCCTGGTGGCGCTGCAGAGTCTGGGCATCTCGATAGCCCCGATGCTCACCGCCCTGGGCGTCGGCGGTCTGGCGGTCGCGCTCGCGCTTCAGGACACCCTCGCGAACCTCTTCGCGGGCATCCACATCCTCGCCTCCAAGACCGTCCAGCCCGGCGACTACATCAAGCTGAGCAGCGGCGAGGAGGGCTACGTCGAGGACATCAACTGGCGTCAGACGACCGTGCGCGCGCTCTCCAACAACCTCGTCGTCATCCCCAACGGGCAGCTCGCGAAGACGAACATGACCAACTACATGCGTCCCGAGCAGCAGTTGACGATCCTGGTGCAGGTGGGCGTGGCCTACGACAGCGATCTGGAGCAGGTGGAGCAGGTGACGCTGGAGGTCGTCGAGGAGGTCATGAAGGGCGTCGAGGGCGCGCTCCCGGACCATGAACCGGCCATCCGCTTCCACACGTTCGGCGACTCGCGGATCGGTTTCACGGTGATCCTGGGCGTCGGCGAGTTCAGCGACCAGTACCGGATCAAGCACGAGTTCGTGAAGCGGCTGCACCGCCGCTACCGCGCGGAGGGCATCCGGATCCCGGCGCCGACGCGGACGGTGGCGTTGCAGCAGGGCGCGGTGGTCATCCCGCAGCAGCGCACGGGCGACGCCGCCGCCGTGCAGGGCGAGGCGTCGCCCGCCCTGCACGACTGACAACGCCCTTACAGGGTGGCCGAGTTCTCGTGCCAGCGCCCGGGCGTACGGCGGGGCGGTGCGGTGAGGGTCGGCGGCAGCGGGGTGACCGTCCAGTCCGGATGGCCGGGCATCCTCGGTGTCGTCGTGCCGTACAGCCAGTCCCGCAGGAAGCCGGACACGTCCGGGCGGCCGGAGACCCGGCAGGCGACGGCGATGTAGTCCTCGGTCGACGCCGAGGAGTTGCGGAAGCGGGCCAGGAAGGCGCGCTCGACCGCGTGGAAGGCGTCCTCGCCGATCAGTTGCCGCAGCGCGTACAGGACGAGGACGCCGCCCACGTACCGCTGGCTGTCGAAGAGGTTGACGGCGTTCGGCGCGGCGACCGGGCCGGAGGTCCTGCGCCACTGGTCGCCGCGCGCGTAGGTGTCCTTCATCCGGGCCTCGAAGGTGGTCAGGCCCAGGGAGTCCGGCCAGCCGCGCTCGTAGCGGTAGAGCAGCCCGTAGAAGTCGGCGTGACCCTCGTTGAGCCACAGGTCGGCCCAGGTGGCGGGGCTGACGCTGTTGCCGAAGTAGGAGTGGACCAGCTCGTGCATCATGTGCGAGCCGATCTTCGGCTCCGCCTGGAGGAGGAAGTTCGGCTTGTAGAGGGTGAGGGTCTGGGTCTCCAGGCCGGTGAAGTCGAAGGCGTTCGGGGCGTCGGAGTTGCAGGGCAGCAGTCCGTACGTCTCGAACGGGTAGGCCCCGAGCCGCTCCTCGATCCAGCCGACCAGGCCCGGGGTGAGGGCGAGCGCGGGCTCCAGCGCCTCGGCCCGCGCGGTCGGCACGACGTCGCGCAGGGCCAGTCCGTGCGGTCCCGGGCGCTGCTTCACGACGTAGTCGCCGACCGTTATCTGCACGAGTTCGGTGGCGATCGGCGAGCGGGAGCGGTAGGTGTACGCGGTCCGGTCGCCGGCCAGGCACTCGGTGCGCACGAGCGCGCCGCTCGCGACGCCGCGCAGGCCGGCCGGGACGGTGATGCGGCAGGTGAAGTGCGCCTTGTCCGACGGGTGGTCGTTGCACGGGAAGACGGTGTGCGCCGAGTCCGGCTGGGGGCAGACGGCGAAGCCGTCCGGCGTGGGCACCCACGCGGTGTGCGGGAGCGTACGGCGCGGGTCCGCCGTGTACGTCACGCACACGGTGACCTTGGACCGGGCGGGCAGCCGCCGGGCGGGGGTGATCCGCAGCTTCTCGTCCACCTGCTCGAAGTCGGCGGTGCGGCCGTCGACGCGGACCGTGTGGATGTCCAGGCCGAGGGAGTCGAGTGAGAGGCGGGTCAGGGTCTGGGTGGTGCGTAGTTCCAGGGTCGCCGTGGCGTCGACGAGGGTGGTCGTGGGGTCGTAGGAGAGGTCGAGGTGGTAGGCGCTGACGCGGTAGCCGTCGTTGCCGAGGGCCGGAAAGACGGGGTCGCCGAGGGTCTCGGGCGCCGGACCGCCACCACCGGACGTCACACCCGCACCCACCGGATCCGCGCCCTTCGCCCCCTGTGTGGCCGCGTGGGCCGTGTTTCCCCCGGTCAGTGCGGCTGCCGTGCCGATCAGGACGGCCGCCGGGGCCGTCACTCTGCTGCGATATCTCATGGTCCGCTTTCGCTCGGGCGGCCGGGTGGTCGGTCCGGCCGCCGGATCAGTGTTCGTTCATGGGTCAATCACCATCAATGACCACCGTCCGGGCCGTGGCGGTTGCACGAGAGCGGTACCGGTTCATACGGCCGGCGCCTGGGCACGGTCCGCTGTCGAGTCGACGCCGGGCACGAGATATCTTGATGTCGAGCAATGTTGCAGACGTGGAGCGGAGCACCGGTGACTGACTCGACCATCATCTATACGCACACTGACGAGGCCCCGGCCCTGGCGACGTATTCCTTCCTGCCGGTGGTCCAGGCGTACGCCGCGCAGGCCGGTGTCTCCGTGGAGACGCGGGACATCTCGCTGGCCGGGCGCATCATCGCCGTGTTCCCGGAGTACCTGACCGAGGACCAGCGCATCCCGGACGCGCTGAGCGAGCTCGGCGAGCTGGCCAAGACGCCCGAGGCCAACATCATCAAGCTGCCGAACGTCTCGGCGTCGATCCCCCAGCTCAAGGCCGCGGTCGCCGAGCTCCAGGGGCAGGGCTACGCGCTGCCGGCCTACCCGGACGACCCGAAGACCGACGAGGAGCGGGAGATCCAGGCCCGCTACGACAAGATCAAGGGCTCGGCCGTCAACCCGGTCCTGCGTGAGGGCAACTCCGACCGCCGCGCGCCCGCGTCGGTCAAGAACTACGCCAAGACCCACCCGCACCGCATGGGCGCGTGGTCCTCGGACTCCAAGACCAACGTGGCGACGATGGGCGAGAACGACTTCCGCTCCACCGAGAAGTCCGCGGTGATCTCCGAGGCCGGCTCGCTGAAGATCGAGCTGGTCGCCGAGGACGGTACGACCACCGTCCTGCGCGAGTCCGTACCGGTCCTCGAGGACGAGGTCGTCGACGCCTCGGTGCTGCACGTTGCGGAACTGCGTGAGTTCCTCACCGCGCAGATCGCCCGCGCGAAGGCCGAGGACGTCCTGTTCTCGGTGCACCTCAAGGCCACGATGATGAAGGTCTCCGACCCGATCATCTTCGGTCACGTGGTCCGCGCGTTCTTCCCCAAGACCTTCGCCGCGTACGGCGAGGCGCTCGCCGCGGCCGGTCTGACCCCGAACGACGGTCTGGGCGGCATCTACAAGGGCCTGGAGACCCTGCCCGAGGGCGCCGAGATCAAGGCCTCCTTCGACGCCGAACTCGCCGAGGGCCCGGCGCTGGCGATGGTCGACTCCGACAAGGGCATCACCAACCTGCACGTGCCGTCCGACGTCATCGTCGACGCCTCGATGCCGGCCATGATCCGCACCTCCGGCCACATGTGGGGCCCGGACGGCCAGGAGGCCGACACCCTCGCCGTCCTGCCCGACTCCTCCTACTCGGGCGTCTACCAGGCCGTGATCGAGGACTGCCGCGCGCACGGCGCCTACGACCCGTCGACCATGGGTTCCGTCCCGAACGTCGGTCTGATGGCGCAGAAGGCCGAGGAGTACGGCTCCCACGACAAGACCTTCGAGATCAAGGCGGCCGGCACGGTGCGTCTGGTCGACCAGGCCGGCAACGTGGTCATCGAGCAGGAGGTCGCCGCCGGCGACATCTTCCGCGCCTGCCAGACCAAGGACGCGCCGATCCGCGACTGGGTCAAGCTCGCCGTCACCCGCGCCCGTGCCAGCGGCGCGCCGGCCGTGTTCTGGCTGGACGAGACCCGCGCGCACGACGCCCAGTTGATCGCCAAGGTCAACGCGTACCTGCCGGAGCACGACACCGAGGGCCTGGACATCCGTATCCTCGCCCCGGTCGAGGCGACGAAGCTGTCGGTGGAGCGCATCCGCCGCGGCGAGAACACGATCTCCGTCACCGGCAACGTGCTGCGTGACTACCTGACCGACCTGTTCCCCATCCTGGAGCTGGGCACCAGCGCCAAGATGCTGTCGGTCGTCCCGCTGATGGCGGGCGGCGGCCTGTTCGAGACGGGCGCGGGCGGCTCCGCCCCGAAGCACGTCCAGCAGCTCGTCAAGGAGGACTACCTGCGCTGGGACTCGCTCGGTGAGTTCTTCGCGCTGGTCCCGTCCCTGGAGCAGTACGCGACGTTCACCGGCAACACCCGCGCGCAGGTCCTCGCCGACACCCTCGACCGCGCCACGGCGACCTTCCTCAACGAGGACAAGTCCCCGACCCGTCGCGTCGGCGGCATCGACAACCGCGGCAGCCACTTCTTCCTCTCCCTGTACTGGGCGCAGGAGCTGGCGGCGCAGACCGACGACGCGGACCTGGCCAAGGCCTTCGCCCCGCTCGCCGAGTCCCTCGCCGCGAACGAGGAGACCATCGTCGCCGAACTCCTCGCCGTCCAGGGCAAGCCGGCCGACATCGGCGGCTACTACCAGCCCGACCCGGCCAAGGCAGCGGCGGTCATGCGCCCGTCGACGACGTGGACCGAAACCCTGTCCACCCTCGCCTAACCCCACCTGAACCACCCTCTCCGCCCCGACCGCACACCACCCGGCCGGGGCGGAGGCATGTCCGGCATGCGGGGCCTTTGTCGACGCGGGTCCGTAGGGGGTGCCGGTCGGTGCAATTCAGCCGGTCCGGCGCTTGAGGACGAGGCCGACGCCATCCCGAACCCCCACCCACCCGCTGGGGGCGCCGGTCGGTGTATTTCAAGCCCGAGGGCGCCGATCCAGCACCGGTCAGTGCAATTCAGCCCGTCCGGCGTTTGAGGACGAGGCCGTTTAGGGCCGAAGCGGGGGTCTGGGGGCGGCAGCCCCCAGGACGGGGCGCACCCACCATCTGTGGCACCTTGATCATGCACCGCGCCACCGACAACGCCCCGGAGCAGCCACATGCCCCCTACCGGACCGCCGTCCTTCGAGCTCCTCCCCGGCGCCCCGAACTCACCGGTGATCCTCCACGTACCACACGCGGCACGTGAAATACCGGCCCAGGTCCGGCAGGGCATCGTGCTGGACGACACCGCGCTGGAGCGCGAGCTCGACCACATCACCGACTCACACACCGCACGGCTCGCCGAGGACGCGGCGCGCCGCACCGCCCTCACACCCTGGCGGTTCGTGAACCGGCTGTCACGCCTGGTCGTCGACCCGGAACGGTTCCCGGACGAGCGGGAGGAGATGCGGGCCGTCGGCATGGGCGCCGTATACACGCGGACCACGCACGGCGAGCCGCTGCGTCCCGTGCAGACCGACCCCGAGCCGCTGCTCGCCCGGTACTTCCGGCCGTACGCGCAGGCGATGACCGACGCCGTCGCCGACCGGCTGGCGGCCGTCGGCCGCGCCGTCGTCGTCGACGTGCACTCCTACCCCACCGAACCGCTCCCCTACGAGCTGCACGGCACGGGACCGCGACCCCCGGTCTGTCTGGGCACCGACCCCTTCCACACCCCGCCCGAGCTGCTCGCCGCCGCCCGGGAGGCATTCGGAGCGGTGGTGGAGGAGACCGGCCTCGACAGCCCGTTCTCCGGGACATACGTACCCCTGGAGTACTACGGGACGGACCCGCGGGTGAGCGCGCTGATGGTGGAGATCCGGCGGGACACGTACATGACGGAGCCGGGCGGTCCGGCCGGTCCGGGCCTCACGCGGCTCGCCTCGGCACTGGCCTCCCTCGTGACCGCCGTCACCGGCTGACCTCCGTCAGAGGGCAACGGCGGCATGGTCGGCTCTGTAGTAACGTGAAAGTGCCTTGTCATGAAATAGGGCATTTCCATTACTTTCCTCTGGAGCCTCCTACGATCACGGAGAGCGGGCGGGCGCCCGCGGCAGGGAGGGAGATGAATGCATGTGGACAAGAGCATCGCCACGTCGTTCACCCCACCCGGCAAGGTGCGCCCGGCGCCCGACGGGGCGGCCTCGATACTGGTGGGCGCCGAAGGCCTGGTGCTCGCGTGCAGCCCGGCCGCCGGACTGGTGGTCGGGTACGACCCGATGGAGCTGGTCGGCCGGGCGGCGACGGACCTGCTCGCCGCTCCCCTTCCGGCGGCCGCCCGCCTCCGCTGCGCCGGCCGATCGGACTGGAGCGGCCGGATCGCCGTACGCCACCGGGACGGTCACCGCGTAGAGCTGCGGCTCGTGGCAGGCCGACTGCTCGGCACCGCCGAAGATGCGCTCTGGGTACTCACGGCCACCCCAGTCACCCCGGCTGCCCCGGCCACCCCTGCGGCCTCTGCGACCCCTGACGAAGCGCTCGGCGAGCCGCCGCGTACGGACGTCGGCGACGTGCCGGACATCGCGATGCTCAAGCAGTGGGCCCTGGACCAGCTTCCGCTTCCGATAGCCCTCTTCGACCGCCAGGGGCGGGCGTCGGCCGTCAACGCGGCGATGGCGCACAGCGTGGGCGCGCCGCAGCAGGACCTGGTGGGCAGGACGGTCGCGGAGTCCCTCCCGGAGTACCTGGTCGCCGCGCTCGACGACATCGGCGAGCTCCAGCAGCAGGTGTCGCGCACCGGTGCGCCCGTGACCCGCGAAGTGCGCTTCCGCGCCCCGGGCGAAGCCCTCGAGCGCGCCTGGCTCACCTCTCTCTACCCGGTCAAGGACGAGGTGGACCGCACGTGGGGCATGTCCATGGCGATCATGGACATCACGGAGCAGCACCGAGCCCGTCGACGGCTGACCATTCTGAACGAGGCCGGACTGCGGATCGGCACCACCCTGGATCTGACCCGCACGGCCGATGAGCTGGCGGAAGTCGGGATGGACCATTTCGCCGACTTCGTGATCGTGGACCTGCTCGACAGCGTCCTGCGCGGCGAGGAGGCGGACACCCGGCTGCCCGGCGAGCCCCTGGTCTTCAGCCGAGCCGCCCAGCGGTCGGTGCTGCCCGGCTGCCCGGAGTCGGTGGTTCCGATCGGGGGGATCCACACCTACCACGCCGACTCGCCGCCGGGCCGCGCGCTGGCGGCCGGCCGGGCGATCAGCCATCGCGTCGACAACGCCGCCATCCGCGACTGGGCCGAGGGCCGTCCCGAACGGGCCCACAGCATCCGGACCCACGGCATCCACTCGTTGATGCTGGTGCCGCTGCGCGCCCGCGGGGTCACGCTCGGTCTTGCGGTCTTCTGCCGCCACCGCACACCCGACTACTTCGACAACGACGACCTGCTGCTGGCCGAGGAGCTCGCGGCCCGCGCGGCGGTCTGCGTCGACAACGCCCGCCGCTACGCCCGCGAGCGGGCGACCGCGCTCGTCCTGCAAGGCACCCTCCTGCCCAACCGGGTCCCCGGGCAGGCCGCCGTGGAGGTGGCCTCCCGGTACCTGCCGGCCGACGCGGGCAACGGCGTGGGCGGTGACTGGTTCGACGTCATCCCGCTGTCCGGGCAGCGGGTGGCGCTGGTGGTGGGAGACGTGGTCGGCCACGGCATCGAGGCCGCCGCCACCATGGGCCGGCTGTGCACGGCGGTGCGCACCCTGGCCGACGTCGACCTGGCCCCGGACGAACTGCTCACCCGGCTCGACGACCTCGTGCTGCGGCTGGATCGCGCGGAGGCGGAAGGGAGCAGCGGCGAGGTGGGCGCCACCTGCCTGTACGCGGTGTACGACCCCACGTCCTGCCGCTGCACCATGGCCAGGGCCGGTCACCCGCTGCCGGCGCTGGCCACCCCGGACGGCAAGGTCGAGTTCCTCGACCTGCCGGCCGGACCGCCCCTGGGTCTGGGCGGCCTGCCCTTCGAGGTCGCCGAGTTCGAGTTGCCGCAGGACAGCGTCCTGGCCCTGTACACGGACGGCCTCATCGAAGCCGCGGGCCGCGACATGGACGAGGGGTGCGACCTGCTGCACGACGCCCTCGCCGGACCGGGTCGTGATCTGGAGGAGACGTGCGACCGCGCGCTGCGCAGCCTGATGCGGGACGGCCGTACCGACGACGCCGCTCTCCTGCTGGCGCGGACCCATGCCCTGGACACCGAGCACGTGGCCTCCTGGCATCTCCCCGCCGAATCCTCGGTCGTGGTCCGGGCCCGTGCCCTGGCCAGCGACCAACTGGCGGCGTGGCACCTGGGCGGCGACGCCTTCACGACCGAGCTGGTCGTCAGCGAACTCGTCACGAACGCCATCCGCTACGGGAATCCCCCCATCCAGCTCCGGCTGATTCGCGACACCACGCTCATCTGCGAGGTCTCCGACGCCAGCATCGCCGCCCCGCACCTGCGCCAGGCCCGGGTGTCCGACGAAGGCGGCCGTGGCCTGCTCATCGTCGCCCAGCTCTCGGAGCGCTGGGGCAGTCGCCACACGCGCACGGGCAAGACGATCTGGGCGCAACTGCCGCTTCCCGCCTGACGGCCCGCATGAGATCAGGAAAGGAGTCGGGCATGCTCGAAAAGATCCGACGGTACGGATTCCCGCAGTCGCCGAGCAGACAGTCGCCGGGTGAATTCCCGTCGGCCGCGACAGGCCCCCTGTTCCTGAAGAGCGGGGTCGTCTGATGTCCGAGCCGAGCGTGCGGCCCGGCGGCACGGTCATGGAACTGGTCGCGCCCCACGTGTTCGCGCCCACCCTGCGCCCGGTGCCCGAGCCGGCGGCCGGTGAGGTGGTCGTGGCGATGCGCGCGCTGGGCCTGTGCGGTACGGACCTGCACATGTACGGGGGCCGGGCGGTCGAGTATCCCCATGTGGTCGGCCATGACGGGGCCGCCGTCGTGACGGCCCGGGGAGCAGGCGTGACCGGCGTGGCCGTCGGCGAGCGGGTGACCATCGACCCCGTCGCGCACTGCGGACAGTGCGCCGCCTGCACGCGCGGCGCGACACAACTGTGCCCCGACGGCGGCTACTTGGGCATGCTGGGGCCAGGTCTCCTGGCCGAGTACGTGTGCGTCCCGGCACGGCTCCTCGTGCCGTTGCCCGACGCGGTGTCCGATCTCGCGGCCACCGTGCTGGAACCGGTCGCGGTCGCGCTGCACCTGCTGGCGCGGGTGGCGCCGCTGCTGCCGAAGGAGCCGGTGCCCTGCGCGGTCGTCGGCGGTGGGCCGCTGGGCATCCTGCTCGGCGTGGTGCTACGCCACCACGGCTATGCGCCGCACCTCTTCGAGCCGCAGGAGACACGGCGCGACCTCGCCGCCGCAGTCGGCCTGGTGGCGCACCCGCCGGAGCCGATCGACCTCGGCGACGGCCCGCGGCTGGTCGTCGAGACCTCGGCCGCGCCGGCCGGCGTCGCGCTGGCGGACGAACTGGCGACACCCGGTTCCGTGGTGGCGGTGGTCGGCCGGGCGCCCCACTCCATCGCGCCGCCCAGCGTCCTGTTGAAGGAACTGTCCCTGATCGGTGTGAAAGGAGGGCCGGGACAGTACCCGGAAGCGGTGCGGCTGGTGGCGGACGGCGTGGTCGATCCGGAAACGGTCGTCACGCATCGCTTCGGATGGCACGAGGCGGCCGAGGCGTTCCGCATCAGCGTGGACCGCCCCGATCTGGTGGTCCGCACGGCGCTTGTCGGCGCGTGGCGATAACCGCTCGCGAGAAAGAGTTGCCGAAAGGGAGTTCCGATGTACGTCGCAATGTTCTGGGCGAAAGTCCGGCCGGAATGGCAGAACGAGGAATACGCGTCGATCGGTATGCGCATGTTCGAGCGTGCCTCCTCGATGCCCGGGTTCGTGGCCCTGCACAAGTTCGACGTGCCCGACGGGCGTGAACTGGCGATCGCCTACTTCGAGACGGCCGAGGCGATGGACGCCTGGTACCACGACCCCGAGCACCGCGCGGTGCAGGTGCTCGGGAGGCAGGAGATTCTGGAGGACTACACGATCGAGATCCTGGAGATGACCCGTTCGTACACGAAGAGTTCCTCCACGTTCACCCACACCGACGAGGAGCAGCGGGCCGCCGATCGGGTCGTCGGCGAAGCGCGGGCGTCGTGACGGCCCTCAGGTGCGCAGCCACTCCGTGACGACCACCTCCCCGCCCGTCCGCAGCCGCAGGGCGAACGGGCCGGCGGGTGGTGCGTCGCAGGCGAAGCGGCCCATGTCGTCGGCGGTGAGCGCGGCGCTCGCGCGCGGGCCGTGCAGGACCTCGATCGAGGCCGACTGGGGCGGCAGCAACTGCCCCATCAGCCCGTCCCCGGTCACCTCGACGTCGACCGTCAGCCCGCCGGTGTGGAAGGTCAGCATCCGGGGCACGTCCTCCGCGCCCCGCACCGGGATGGCGTCGACCAGCGAGTCGAACGTCAGCTCGGCGATCCGCGCGTCCAGGTCGTGCAGCGCGTAGGCCTCGATGGCGGCCCGCCGCAGTTCGGCCGGTACCGGGTCCAGGATGGCGGCGGCCTGGCGGAGTTCCTCCTCCAGCCGGTCGTGGTCGAACTCCTCGTCGACGAAGGGGACTTCGCCGAAGATGTCGTCGCGTTCGCCGTCGTCCATGTGGTGCGCGGCGCCCCTGCCGTTCGTGTTGTCCATGTCGGTCACCGTGCTCCCCGTGCGTCGAGTCGGGCGCGCAGCCGGCGCAGGCAGCGCTGGCGCATCGGTCCGATGCTGCCGACGGCGATGCCCAACGCCGCCGACACCTCCTGGTAGCTGGGCGGCGGCGAGGCGATCAGCACCCGCAGCAGTTGCCGGCAGCGCTCGCCGAGCGCCTCGAACTCCTGCCACAGGTGCCGGACGCGCTCGCTCTGCGCGGCCGCCTCCTCCGAGTCGAGCACCGACTGCTCCGGGGTGAGGTCCTCGCTGGCCCGGTCGAGCAGTTGGGGATCGTCGGTCGGCGTCAGTCGCCGCAAGCCCTTGATCACCTTCAGGCACTCGTTGCGCGCGGTGCTGGCGAGCCAGGCGCCCGCCTTGTGCGGCTCGCGGATCCGGCCGAGATGCTGGGCGAAGCGGAACCAGACGGTCTGGTAGACCTCGTGCCCGTCGGCGTCGGAGAGCCGGTGCGCGCGCACCACCGACCAGACCAACGGGCTCAACCCGTCCACCAGCGCTTTCCAGGCCGCCGCGTCCCCGTCGACGGCGGACTGGACGAGCGCCCCGACATCAGTACGGTCCACGGTGCCACCCCTCGTGTACGGCCTGTCATCGTACGCCGTGGCGGGGCTCGTCTCGGACCTCATGACACCCTCATGCCGGGCCGACCGGCACCGGCCGCCAGGTGGGCGGAACGAGGGCCGGGACATGCGCCCCGCGCACCTCCGCGAACTCGGTGTTCTCGGCGAGCAGTCGGCGGGCGGCGGCACGTGGATCGGTCTCCTGGTGTGTGGTCATGTAGGCGGCGACGAGCCCTGCCACCAAGGGGGTTGCGAAGGACGTCCCGCTCCAGGCGGCCAGCCCCTCGAACATCACCTGGTCCGGCTTGCCCGGTGTGACCTGCTGCGCCTCGCTCAACACACCGGTGTGGCGCGGGGATCGGCAGGTGCAGGCGTAGCCGAAGCCGTAGCGGCAGGCGTCGTAGGTGGAGTGCTGGTAGACGTACGGGACGGGGGTGTCGAAGCCGGTGAGGGCGCTGGTGAGGCGCTCGCCGGGGGCGTACGCCCGGACCCAGGGGCCGTGGTTGCTGAAGCAGGCGCCGAACGCGCCGTCGCCGCGCAGCGCGCCCACCGACAGCACCGCGTCGGCGTAGTCGGGCAGGGTGGCGTAGGCGGCCGGCCAGAAGGGCGCGGCGCTGGCGTTGTTGCCGGCGGCGGCGACCAACAGGGTGTCGTGCGTGCGCAGTTCCGCCATGAAGGCGGCGGCGCCGAGCAGGCCGTCGACGCGGCCGTTGGAGGTGCCGGCGGAGAGGCTGATGATGTCGGGCCAGCCGCCCTCGACGGCGTCGAAGAGCCGCTCGCCGAACTCGGACTCCAGGATCGCCCCGGCGTCGTCGAGGGTGTTGCGCACGGTGACGTCGGTGTGCGGGGCGACGGCCGCGACGAGTCCGGCGATGAACGTGCCGTGGCCGACGTACTGCTGGAGGATCCCGTCCGCGTCGGTCTCCCTGACCTGGGCGTCGCCCTCGGTGCGGGCCAGCGGCGGGTAGGAGCGGTAGTCGTGGGTCAGTCCGGTGTCGATGACGAGCACCCCGACGGCGTCGGCGCCGTCGGCCGCGGGGGGCGGCTGCGCGGCGGACGGGTTGGGCGGCTCGGTGCGCGGCGCGGGCACCGGCTCGTCGCCGGGGCAGGCGTTGACCGCGATCGACACCACGTGGTTGCGGCTGACCAGGCGGCGGCCCGCGCGCGCCTCCGCCTCCCGCAGCGCGCGCAGGGCCCCGGCGACGGTGCGGTCGGCGCTGCGGCCGCCCTCCGCCGGGTCGCCGACGTGGATGCGGGTGATCCCGGAGCGGTTGGTCTGCGGGCCCGCCCGGCGCACCTGGTCCGGGACCAGGCCCTCGGTCGCGGTGAAGTGGGAGCGGACGGCGTCCTCGACGATCCGGGCCTCCTCGCCGTCGCGGGCGAGGACGACGCCCCTCTCGTAGAT
Organism: Streptomyces sp. yr375; assembly: GCF_900110755.1. GTDB lineage: Bacteria > Actinomycetota > Actinomycetes > Streptomycetales > Streptomycetaceae > Streptomyces. Next base: position 235,088 of record NZ_FOFF01000001.1, on the reverse strand, counting down.
GAACTCGGCGGAGTCGTCCGGTCCCATCGCCAACGGGACGTCGGGCAGGGCGCGTTGGATCTGGTCGAACTGCTCGTGGAATCGCTGTGGTGCCATGGCATGTCCTCCCCGTACAGCCGGTGTACACCCGGTGGTCGTCAGCAAGAGCCGCGAGGCGGCCGTCTGATACAGGTGGTGCGACGGCGGGTGGAGGTGGTGGGGGTGGTGCGGCTGCTACCGCGCGCCCCCTTAGTGCGCCGAGCGCGCTACCCGGTCCCCTGTCGAGTCCCCCGCCGAGTCCGCTGCCGAGTCCGTTGACGCGACGTCCAATTGTTACTGGTGGATACGTTGCCGAACCGGTGTGGCGGGCAGGCCTGAGCACTACCATCCGTGGGGTGACAGCGGGAAACGACTCGGTTCTCGAACTGCTGCCGATGGTCTTCGCCGCCCCCAACGAAGCGTTGGCGCGGGCGGAAGAAGTGCTCGGCACCGAGCCGACGCCGTTGCACGCCTCGGTCGCCCACCAGGTGATCGGCATCTGGCAGCGCGACTGGGGCGACATGCGGCTCGCCCTGGACCATCTGCGGCGCGCCCGGGATCTCGCGGCGCGCGCCGACTCGGCCGAGCGGGAGGCGGACGTCCTCGGCACGCTCGGGGTGGCCCTGGTGCACGCGGGCCGCACCCGGCAGGGCCTGGCGGCGTTCGAGCGGGGCGTCGAGCGCGGCACCGGCCACACCCGCGCGCGCGTGCTGTACCGGCGGGCCTACTCCTTCTGGGTGCTCGGCCATCACCGCGAGGCACTGGAGGACGTACGCCGGGCGATTCCCGTGCTGCGCGCGGCGGACGACGTCATCTGGACGGCGCGCGCCCTCACCCTGCGCGCCACCGTGCATCTGGCGCTCGGCGCGGTGGACCGTGCGGAGGCCGACTTCACGGCGGCGGAGGCGCTGTGGGACACCACCGGCCAGGAGCACGACAAGGCGGACGCGGTGGAGAGCCGGGGGCTGGCCGCGTTCCGGTCCGGGGACATTCCCGCCGCGCTGCGGCTCCTCGACGAGGCGGAGGAGCGGTACGCCAAGCTCGGCACCCCGACGTTCATGCTGAACATCCGGCGCTGCGAGGTCCTGATGGCGGCCGGTCTCGCGCCGGAGGCGCTGGCCGAGGCGGACGCGGCGACCGTGGTGCTGGACGGCATCGGCGGGCAGTCCACCCGCAAGGCGGAACTGCTGCTGGCGGCCGCGCGGGCGGCGCGCCTCGCGGGTGATCCGGGGACGGCGATCGCGCGCGCGGCGGTGGCCGAGCGGCTCTTCGCGGGACAGCGGCGCACCTGGTGGGAGGCGCACGCGCGGCTGGTGCTGATCGAGGCGCGGGTCGCGACCGGGCGGGCCTCGGGCCGGCTGGTCGCGGACGCGGCCCGGCTCGCCGAGCGGCTCGCCGCGTTCCAGTCGCCGGCCGCGCCGGAGGCCTGGCTGCTGGCGGGCCGGATCGCGCTGGACCTGAACTGGAAGACGGACGCCGAGCGGTATCTGCGGATCGCCGCCCGCAGCCGGCGCAGCGGCCCGCCGCTGGCCCGGATGACGGGCTGGGCGGCGCAGGCGCTGTGGGCGCGGGCGGCCGGTTCGGGCCGGGGCGTGCTGGAGGCCTGCCGGCGCGGCCTCGACGTCCTCGACGACCACCGTACGACGCTGGGGGCGTCGGAGTTGCGGGCGCGGGCGACCGCGCAGGGCACCGAACTCGCGGCGCTGGCCCAGGAGGTGAGCCTGGAGCGGGGCGGGCCCCGGCGGCTGCTGGTGTGGAGCGAGCGGTGGCGGGCCACGGCGCTGTCGACGCCGCCGACCCGGCCGCCGGCCGATCCGGCGCTGCTCAGCGGGCTGACCGCGTTCCGGGTGATCGCCGCCCGCGCGCAGGCCGCCCGGATGGACGGCAGGCCGATGCCGACGCTGGAGCGTGAACAGCGGCGTCTGGAGCGGGAGATCCGCTCCCGGACCCTGCACATCCGTGGGGTCACGCCGTGGGGCGGCGACCGGTTCGGCGGCGACCGCTTCGACGCGGGCCGGCTGCTGGAGCGGCTCGGCGACGGCGACGGGCGGTTGGTCGAACTCGCCGTGCTGGACGGGCGGGTTCAGGTGCTGCTGTGCGGGGGCGGGCGGGTGCGCCGGTTCGCGGGCGGGCTGCTGGCCGAGGCGGAGCGGGAGGCCGAGCACGTCCAGGCGGGGCTGCGGCGGCTGGCCCACCCCGGGGCGGAGGGCCGGCTGCCGGTGGTGGAGGCGGCCGGACGGCAACTGGAGGAGCTGCTGTTGGGCGAGGCGGCGGGGCAACTGGGGCCGGGGCCGCTCGTGGTGGTGCCGCCGGCCCGGCTGCACCGGGTGCCGTGGGCGCTGTTGCCGTCGCTGCGGGAGCGGGTGGTGAGTGTGTCGCCGTCGGCGAGCGGCTGGCTGCGGGCGCGGGAGACCCAGCCGCCGCCGGGCGGCCGGCAGGTCCTGGTACGGGGACCGGGGCTCGCGACCGGCGGGGCGGAGGTGCCGGAGGTCGCCGGGCGGTACGGCACGCCGGTCGTGCTGGAGCAGGCCGACGCCCATGTGCCGCGCGTGCTCAAGGAGTTGGACGGGGCGGCGCTGGCGCACATCGCCGCGCACGGCACCTTCCGCGCCGACAGTCCGATGTTCTCGTCGTTGCGGATGGCGGACGGTCCGCTGATCGTCCACGACTTCGAGCGGCTCGCCCGCAGCCCGTACCGGATCATCCTCTCCAGTTGCGACACGGCCCGGCTCGCCTCGGTCGGCGCGGACGAACTCCTGGGCCTGGTCACGGCGTTGCTGCCGCTGGGCACGGCGGGCGTGGTGGCGAGCAGCGCGCCGGTCAACGACGCGGCGGTCGTCCCGCTGATGCTGGCCCTGCACAAGGGCATCAGCGCCGGGCTGTCCCTGGCGGAGGCCCTGCGGGACGCGCGGGCCGCGCTGCCGGGGGACGCGCTGCACCAGGCGACGGGGTGGGCGTTCACGGCGTTCGGCGCGGCGTAAGACGCCCTGGGACCTGGCCTGTTCAGGCTGGCTGCTCCAGCAGCCACGGCAGGGCTTCGCGGTCGCCGGCGCCGAGGCGGGTGTAGGCGCCGTAGAGGTGGTTGCCGACGGTGCGGACGGACAGGGTGAGGCGTTCGGCGATCTGCCGGTTGCTGAGTCCGGCCGCGGCGAGGGTGACGATCTGCCGCTGGCGGGCGGTGAGTTCGCCGAGGACCAGACCGGACAGGGCCGGGGTACGGGCGCCCTGGCAGCGCCGGGCCAGGGCGACGGCACGGGTGCGGGCGGTGCGGGCCGCGCTGGAGTCGCGGTGCGCCGACGCGGCCTGCGCGTGCGCCTCGGCCGCGAAGAGCAGGAAACCGCGCTCCTCCAATTCGGCGGCCACCAGGTCCAGGGCGGGTCCGTCGCCCCGCGCGAGCGCCCGGGCGTGCCGGGCGAACACCCCGTCGGCCGGCAGCAGCCGCACGGCCCGCTCGGGAGCGCCGAGGCGTACGGCGTCGTAGGCGGCGCCGGTATCGCAGGCGTCGTAGGTGTCGATGGTGTCGGTGCTGTCGTCGGTGTCGAGTGTCTTCCGGGCGGTGTCGAGGTCGCCGCGGGCGGCGGGAAGCCAGGCGGCCGTGCCGGGGTGGTCGGCGAGGGGGTCGACCAGGGCGCCGGTCTCCCCCGACTGGGCGGCGGCCAGGGCCAGTTCGGTGCGGCAGGCGTGGTCGTGCGGGGCCCCGGCCAGGCCTTCGCGCGCCCAGGCCGCCGCCTCGCGCAGTTCTCCGCGCAGCCGGGAGAACCGTGCGCGGACGGCGGCGTACCACGGCGGTACCGGTTGCCCCTCCGCGACGAGCCACTCCCCCACGGGCGTGGGCGTCAGGCGGACGTCGGCCCGCTCGATGCGGTGGGTCAGCTCGGCCGCCTCGGCGTCGAGGGCGGGTGCGGTGGGCCGCCGTCGGCCGGTGAGCCGCCTCGCTCGCAGCCGGCCGGCGGCGGCGCGCAGCACCGGGCCGTGCAGCGGGTGGGCCAGCCGGACGGTCGTGCCGGTGTCGCCGTCGGTGACGTCGAGAAGGCCGTCCGCCTCCAGGTGTTCGAGGATCCGCAGGTCCAGGGTGTCCGCCGGCAGCGGCAGAGGTTCGGCGAAGGCGAGGCGGTCGAGGGTCTCGCGTTCGTCGGGGCAGGCGCGGGCGAGGACGGCGGCGGCGCGTTCCCGCAGGGCCGGGGTGACCGGGACCCGGCCGCGCCACGTCCACGCGTCGGTGTCCGCGCCCCGGGTGAGCAGGTCCTGTTCGCGCAGCGCGTCCAGCAGGTCGCGCAGGAGGCGCAGGTCGCCCCGGCACAGCCGCAGGACGCGGTTGGCGGTGATGGGCTCGACGGGGCCGTCGGCGCCGGCCGTGAGGAGGTGGCGGGTCTCCTCGTGGGGCAGGGGTGCCAGCATCAGGCGGGGCAGCAGCTCGCCGGTCCACAGGCGGGAGACGGCGCCGGGCGCGGGAGCGCCGTCCGTGACGAGGACGAGCAGCCGGGTGCGGCCCTGGACGGCCAGTTGGTGCAGCAGGGCGGCGGAGGCGTCGTCCAGCAGGTGCGCGTCGTCGACCAGCAACAGCCGTACGGAGGCGAGGAGTTGAACGGCGTAATGCAGGGTGACGTCCGCCGGGAGCAGGTGGGCGAAGGCGGCGAAGGGCATGCCGCTGGTCTCCGGGGTGCCGGCCACCCGTGCGCAGTCCGTGCCGCGCACCGCCTCCAGGGCGAGGCGGGTGCGGCCGCAGCCCGCCGGTCCGGTGAGCACGAGGCCCGGCCGGCTGGCCGCCAACGCGCGCCGGACCAGGTCCAGTTCCTCGTCGCGGCCGGTGAACGGCCACGGCGCTCGCAGGGTCGCGGCTCGGGGTTCGTAGGTCGTCACGTCTATGGGAGTCGGCATACTCACGCCTGATACAGGGCGAGTTGAGTAGCCCCCGACTCAGGCCCCGGGACGGTTCGGCGCGCCACCCTGGAGCCCATGACCGCCCGTTACTGCTCGCTCGCCCAGCAGTCGGCCCCCGTGTTCGCCCCGGGGCTGGCCGCCGAGCGGCTGGGCGCGCTGCTGGGCGGGCGGCGGATGTGGGTCAACGGCACCGTGCTGCACTACTGCTTCTTCGACGGCGAGGGCGCCGGATCGGTCATCGCGCTGCCGGGTTCCGGGGGCACCCGGCGGGTGTCGTGGGTGGGCGGCGAGGACCAGCGGGACGTCGTGCGGGACTGTTTCCGCGAGTGGCGGGAGCTGGGCATCGGGGTGTCCTTCGCCGAGGTCGCCGACCGTTCGGAGGCGGAGCTGCGCATCGGCTTCCAGTCGGGTGACGGCTCCTGGTCGGCGGTGGGCCGCGACGCGCTGTCGGCGGGCCGGGGCGAGCGCACCATGAACTTCGGCTGGGACCTGACCGCGCCCGGGGAGCGCGCGACGGCCCTGCACGAGATCGGGCACGCGCTCGGCATGCAGCACGAGCACCAGAGCCCGTTCGCCGGCCTGCACTGGGACGACGAGGCCGTGTACGCCGATCTGGCGGGCCCGCCCAACTTCTGGAGCCGGGACCGGACTTACTTCAACATCCTGCGCAAGCTGGACCCGGCCGAGGTGAACGGGTCGGTGTGGGATCCGCAGTCCGTGATGGAGTACCCCTTCTCGGCGGGGCTGGTCCTGGAGCCGGAGCAGTTCCGCGGCGGTGTGCATCCGCCGGGCTCGCTGTCGCCGCTGGACAAGGAGTTCGTGCTCGGCTGGTATCCGCCGCTGGACGCGCCGCGACCGCCCGCGCTGCTGCCGTTCCGTTCGGTGCCGCTGTCGCTGGGGCCGGGCGAGCAGGCCGACTTCACCGTCGAGCCGCCGGAGACCCGCGAGTACGTCTTCGCCACCTTCGGGGAGTGCGACTCGGTGGCCGTGGTCTTCGAGGAGCGGGACGGCGAGCCGCGCTTCCTCGCGGGGCACGACGACGGGGGCACCGCGCACAACGCCACGATCAGGGTCCGGCTCGTGCGGGGCCGCCGCTACTTCGTCCGCGTCCGCCTGTACTCCGGCTGGGGTTCGGGCGAGACGGCCGTCATGTGCTGGTGAGCCGTACGGCCGGGTAGGGACCGCAGTCCGACGCCGGGGGAAGCGCCGGGGACACGTCACCTCGGGGGAGGGAGACGTGTCCCCGGCCACACCGCGCCGTGGGGGTGCTCGGCACTGTTTCAGGATGCCGCGCGCTCGGCGGTGCCGGGGGCGTCGGGGTGGGTGAGGCCGAGGTGGTCGCGGAGTGTGGTGCCCTCGTACTCGGTGCGGAAGACGCCCTGTTCCTGGAGGAGGGGGACGACCTTGTCGGCGAACTCGTCGAGGCCGCTCGGGGTGATGTGCGGGACGAGGATGAAGCCGTCGGCGGCGTCAGCCTGCACGTAGTCGTTGATGGTCCGGGCGACGGTCGCCGGGCTGCCGACGAAGTTCTGCCGGTTGCCGGTCTCGATGACCAGGTCGCGGATCGACCAGTGGTTGGCCTCGGCCAGCTCCCGCCACTCCCGGGCGGTGGCCAGCGGATCGCGGTACATGCGGACCTGGGCGCGACCGCGGGCGATGTGGTGCTCGCCGGGGTCCGGGTCGATGGCGGGCAGCGGGCCGTCCGGGTCGTAGCCGGACAGGTCACGGTTCCAGACGAACTCCAGGTGCTTGAGGGCGGTGGCGCCGCTGACCTGCTTGCGGCGGACGTCCTTGGCGATCTCCTCGGCCTCGGCGTCGGTGTCGCCCAGGACGAAGCTGGCGGCGGGCAGGATCAGCAACTGGTCGGCGCGGCGGCCGTACCTGGCGAGGCGGGACTTGACGTCGGTGTAGAAGGCCTGGCCGGCGTCGAGCTGGGCGTACCGGCTGAAGATGGCGTCGGCGGAGGACGCGGCGAACTCGCGGCCCTCTTCGGAGTCGCCGGCCTGGAAGATCACCGGGCGGCCCTGGGGGCTGCGCGGGACGTTGAACCGGCCGTGGATGTCGAACTGCCGTCCCTCGTGGACGAACGCCCCGGCCTTGGCGTCGCCGAGGAAGGCGCCGGTGCTCTGGTCGGCGAGGATCTCGTCGCCCCGCCAGGAGTCGAAGAGTTCGTGGGTGGTGGCGAGGAACTCCTTGGCGCGGGCGTAGCGCTCCTCCTGCGGGAGGTAGCCGCCGCGGCGGAAGTTCTCGCCCGTGAAGGCGTCCCAGGAGGTGACGACGTTCCATGCGGAGCGGCCGTCGGAGAGGTGGTCGAGGCTGGCGAACTGGCGGGCCACCTCGTAGGGCTCGTTGAAGGTGGAGTTGATGGTGCCGGTGAGGCCGAGGCGCTCGGTGACGGCGGCGAGGGCGGCGAGGACCGTGAAGGTGTCGGGGCGGCCGACCACGTCCAAGTCGTAGATGGCACCGCCCTGTTCGCGCAGCCGAAGTCCCTCGGCGAGGAAGAGGAAGTCGAACTTGGCGCGCTCGGCGGTGCGCGCGAAGTGGGCGAAGGAGCTGAACTCGATGTGGCTGCCGGCCCGCGGGTCGCTCCACACGGTGGTGTTGTTGACGCCCGGGAAGTGCGCGGCCAGGTGGATCTGCTTCGGCGGCTTGCTCATGGTGGGGCTCCCTCCCGCTCAGGCGTTCGTCGCGGCGGCGTAGCGGTTGGCGGGGCGGGGCAGGCCGAGCAGCCCGCGCAGGGTGTCGGCCTCGTAGGCGCGGCGGAAGGCGTCGCGGCGCTGGAGTTCGGGGACGAGGCCCCGGGTGATGGCCGGCAGGTCATGGCCCGCGACGGCGGGCCGCAGCCGGAACCCGGTCAGACCGGCCGCCCGCAACTCCTGTAGCAGGTCGGCGAGTTGGGCGGGCGTGCCGGTGAATATCCGGGCGTCGCTCGTGTACTCCTCGCCGGCGAGGGTGTCGAGGCGGTCGCGGCGGGCGGCGGCCTCGGCGGGGTCGTCGTCGAGGAAGACGACCAGGTCGCCGAAGAGGTGCAGCGGCTCGGCGGCCCGGCCCGCCGTCTCCTGTTCGGCGCGGATCTCGGCGACGATCGCCCGGGCCCGGTCGGTGTCGTGCGGGGTGACGAAGCCGACGTCGGCGGCGCGGGCCAGCAGGCGGTAGGAGTCCGTGCCGTGCGCGAGGGCGGTCACCAGGGGCTGGCCCTGCGGCGGGCGCGGGGTGATGGAGGGGCCCTTGACGCTGAAGTGGCGGCCCTCGAAGTCGATGTAGTGGAGCTTGTCGCGGTCGATGAAGCGGCCCGTGGCCACGTCCCGGATCTCGGCGTCGTCCTCCCAACTGTCCCAGAGGCGGCGCACGACCTCGACGTAGTCGGCGGCCTCGTCCAACAAGGTTTCGAGGGCCTCGATGCCGGGGATCGCGCGGCGGCCGAAGTGGGCCGCTTCGGTGGGGCGGGCGGTGATCTGCACGCGCAGGCCCGCGCGGCCGGTGCTCACGTAGTCCAGGGTGGCGATCGCCTTGGAGAGGTGGAACGGCTTTGTGTGCGTGGCCACCACGGTCGGCACCAGCCCTATGTGGCGGGTCAGCGGGGCGACGCGGGAGGCGATGAGTACGGCGTCGAGGCGGCCCCGGACCTGGTCGGTGCGGTCGTCCGGGTCCAGGAGGTGGGAGGACTGCGGGCCGAGGCCGTCCTCGATGGTCACGAAGTCGAGCAGGCCGCGCTCGGCCTCGGCGACCAGGTCGGCCCAGTATCCGGCGGTGAACAGCTCACGGGGCCGGGCGACGGGCTCACGCCAGGAGGCGGGGTGCCAGCCGGCACCGTCCAGAGCGACGGCGAGATGGAGGGGAGAAGGGGACGTCGGAGAAAGGGGAGTCGGAGAAGGGGAGGTCGAGGACACGGGGGTGCCTTCCTGAAGGTCCGTACGAGGGCGCACTCCACCCGCGGCAAGGGGGTGGGGTGCGGCGGAGAGGAACGGGTCAGGAGCAACAGAGCGCGGCGGCCACGCGCTGGAGGTCTATGTGCGGCCGGGAGTGCAGGTGCACGGCGTGCAATATGTGCGTCACGTCCGCCACCTCCCCCTTCCGGGCGCGCTGTCGCGCCTCGCCTCATGCTTCTCGTCATCAGTCACAACGACCCGGCCCGCTCAGGTGTTCCCACCCGCACGCACCAGCCTGAGTCAGCGCCGGTCCGCTCCGTCCGTCGTGTGGGTCGCCCAGTCCAGGATCTGGACCGCCGCGCCGGCGGCCTCCAGGCCCTGGCAACGGGCGTGGTGGCGGCGGGCGATGGCGTCCAGGTCGACGTGGGCACCGAAGGCGGGGTGGGCGGCCAGTCGGCGGGCGTAGGCCCACAGGGCGGGGTGGTCGGCGATGCGGTGCACGGCGCTCGCGTCGAGGTGATTGCGGTGCACGGTGTCGAGTTGGACCAGCGCGACCCACAACTCGACGTCCGCGGCGGTGATCTGATCGCTGATCAGATGGGCGTGACTGCCGAGCCCGCGCTCCAGCACGCCGAGCGTGGTGAGCAGCGTGTCGAGCGCGGCGGCACGTTCCGCCTCGCCCGCGTCGGCCGCTCCGGCGCGCTGCGCGGCCTCCTCGATGCCCTGCGCGCACATCCGCTCGACGGCCTCGATCTGCGACTCCGCGCCGCACGGGTACAGCACGACCCGTCCGCCGCCGAACCGCCGGGCCAGGTCGCGGGCGATGTCGGGGCCGTGGCTGCTGACGATGCGCCCCGACCAGTCGTCGCTGAGCACGGGCGCGAGGGCCGGTCCGGTGTAGCGGTGCGCGCTGGCGTCGTAGAGCGGGCGCAGCGCGGAGTGGCCGCCGTCGGGGCAGTCCGGGACGGCCGGCAGGAAGGTGACCGGGCAGGCCCGGTCCAGGCCGAGGAGGCTGTGGGTGACGGCGATGCGCAGACAGTCGGGGTCGGCCGTGGCCAGGTGCAGGCGATAACGGCCGGGCACGGCGTAGTGGCCGCTGCGCGCGTCCCGGCCGATCCGGCCCCGGAAGGCGGCGGCGGGCCGGGCGGACGGGTGGGCGGCGGCCAGTGGTGTGACGGACATGTCTCTCCCCGGGGGCGGGCGCGCTGCGTAAGGAGGACGTGCGCGCGGCGGTTGCGACGTCGGGCGGGTGGGGCGGGGGCCGGAAGCCGGGGCCCAGAGCCGGGGGCGTGGCGCTCGTCCGCGCGCGCCGACGAAGCGGGGCCGGGGGCGGTACCGGGGGGGGGCCGGTGCGGCGCGGGAACGGGCCTGGGCTCAGCCCAGGGGGATCGCGCTGCACACGCGCTGTAGGTCGATGTGGCGGCGGGAGGTGAGAAGGGGCGACGACCACGCCGTACGGCTCACTCGGCTGGTGACCGGCTCTTGGCGCCCCATTGTTTCCCTACCCGTTCACTAGGATTCCCGGATCGAGTGTCGATCCGCCCACAGCGCCCGTCAAGGGGGCGTCCACCAGGTGGGTACCGAGCGGGTGCGGGGCGGGTGCGGGGCGGGTGCGGGGCGGGGTGCCGGGCGGGGTGCCGGGCGGGTCGGTCGACAGAAGGCGAGGATCACAGGTCGTCGGTCGCCGGGGCGGCGAAATGCCGGATCCGCCTGCTCGGAGGGGGTGGCGTGCAGCATGATGTCGGGCAGCGCCGAACTTCATGACGCTTGAGCATCAAGGGAGTTGACCCACCATGGCGAACCCGCCCGACGACGACCCGGCCCTCTCGATCGACCTGGTCTCGGCCGTCCAGGCCCTGCGCACCCAGATCACCGAGGCAGCCGCCACGGACCCCGGCTCCGACGTACGTTTCCAGGTCGGCCCGATCCAACTGGAGTTCTCCGTGGCGCTGACCCAGGACCGTACCGTCCAGGGCGGGGTGAAGGCCTGGGTCGTCACCGTTGGTGCCGAGGGCAAGTGGTCGAACGCCCAGACCCACCGGGTGACGCTCAACCTCACCCCGATCCTGGCCTCGACCGGTGAGAGTCCCGAGATCCGCAACACCGACGCCGGTCACCGTCTCGTTCCGTGACCGCTCCTCGCCACCCGAGCCGGGCCCACCTGGTCGCCGTCACCACGGCCGGTGACCAGGTGCGCGGCAGCGGCTACCTGCTCAACCCGCGCCTCGTGCTGACGGCCGGCCATGTCGCCGCCGACGTACCGCCGGACGAGTTGCGCGTGTGCCGCCTGTCGACGCTCGTGAGCAGTCCGGCCGAGGTGGTGAGCGTCAGGAGCGACGTCGCCTTCCTGCTGCTGGCCGAGGATCTCGCCGAACCCGGCGACCTGTCTCCGGTGCACATGGCCGATCTGGCGCCCGACACCCGGTTCGGCGACTGCTCGGCGCTCGGTCTGCCGGGGGTCATGACGAGGCCTGCCAGTGGTGCCGCCCCGCTGGAGGCGGCCTTCCGAGTCGCGCCGAACACCGCCGACCGGCACGGCTATCTCTCCCTCGAGGTGGAGAGTCATCCGCCGGAGGGCGCCAAGCCGTGGAGCGGCATGTCGGGAGCGCCGGTCTTCCACGCGGGGCGCTGGCTGGTGGGCGTCATCGTGCGGGACTCGGTCGGCTGGCAGCACTCCCGGCTGGAGGCCGCTCCGATCGGCGCGTTCTTCGAGGCCTCGCCGCTGGCCGACGCGGTGTTCCGGGTGCCGGTCCCGCTCACCGAGGCGGACGCCAGGGACGCCGCGTTCCTGGACGCGTACCGCAAGGACGTGATCCGCCGCTACGGGCACATCGAGCTGTTCGGCCTGGGCCGGCACGGGCACCTCGACGACGACATCGGCATCGAGCACGCCTACGTCAGTCTCGACGCCGGCCTGACCACCCTGGGGCTGTCGTCCACCGACCAGTCGAGGCCGGTGGAACAGTTGCTGCCGAAGAACCCCCGTCTTCTGCTGCGCGGCGATCCGGGGGCGGGCAAGTCCACGCTGCTCGAATGGCTGGCCGTGTCCATGGCACGCAACTCCTGCAAGGGCCCCCTGGAGCCGTTCAACCACCGGGTGCCCTTCCTCATCCGCCTGCGCGACATGTACGCGCCCCGGTGGAAGCAGGAGGAGGGGCGGGACGGCGTTCCGCCCGCACCCGAGGAGTTCCTCCGGTTCAACCGGATGGCCACCGGCGCGCCGCCCCCGGACGGGTGGCTCCGCCGCGTCCTGGAGCAGAACCGGGCGCTCCTGCTCGTCGACGGACTGGACGAGGTGCTGGAGTCGCACCGCGACGGCGTACTGAACTGGGTCAACAAACTGCTGAGGGACTTCCGCGACCTGCCCGTGATCGTCACCGGGCGGCCCGAGGCACTGCTGCGCTGGAGCCCGCCCACGAAGCTCGGCTTCGTCGAGCTCAAACTCCTGGAACTCAACAAGGACCAGCGCGCCCAGCTCATCCACAAGTGGCATGCCGCCGCCAAGCTCGGCGTCGCGGCCCCCCACCTCGACGACGAGGAGCGCGAGCGCCGCATCACCCGGCTTACCGAGCTCGAAGCCAAGCTGATCAGGCGCATCGACGAATCCCACGACCTCTCGACACTCGCCGCCACCCCCTTGTTGTGCGCCGTCCTGTGCAAGCTCCACGAGGTGCACGGTGCCCGACTGCCGCGTTTCCGGCAGGAGTTGTACGCCAAGACCGTCGACATGATGCTCGGCCTGCGCGACGCGGACCGCAAGGTTCCGGACCCGCTGCCCGAGGTGGACGTGGATCAGCGGCGCGCGATCCTGTCCTGGGTGGCCGGATATTTGACGACCGAGGGCGAACGGGAAATCACCCTCGACCGCTTCGACGACAAGGTCCGGGAGCGGCTGCGCAGCCTCGGCCACGAAGCCGGCACCCACACTCCCGAGGAGATCCGCAAGGCCCTGCACGAGCGGAGCGGGCTGCTCGTCGCGCCCGCCGAAGACACCCTGCGCTTCAGCCACCGCACCTTCCAGGACTACCTCGCGGCCACCGACATGGTCGCCCAGCGCGCCTTCGGCCAACTCGCCGGCCACGCCGGGGACGAGAGCTGGGACGACATCCTGCGCTTCGCCATGAGCCAGTGCAGTCTGGCCGACACCCATGAGTTCGTCTCACAGTTCCGCAAGAAGCTGCGGCTGATGACGAACCGGAAGCAGAAGGATCGGATGCGGATGGCGGCGGCCGCGTGTATTCCGTACGCGGTGCAGATGTCCGAGGACGACCGGCGGGCGCTGGTCTCGGGGGTTGCCAAGTCCTTCTGGGCCAACAGCTCTTACTCGCAGACCGTGCTCGGCTTGAGCCAGTTCGTGGCCGTGGGACCCGATCTGCTGGTGGAACTACAGCGAGTAGCCAACTGGAAAGAATCCGTCGCGTCCTACAGCGCCATCCGACTGGCCACGGCAATGGGCGGCCCTGAAGCCCTGCGCTTCCTCGCCGCCATCCCTGACAACCGGCGCAGAGCCCTGTCCTCCCGTCTCGCCGATGCCTGGATGGACTTTCCCGGCCCGGAGTTCGCCGACGAGATACTTTCCGGTCTGAACATCAGCGACCTGCCGATCGGCCGCGCCCAACAACTCGTCCAAGGGCGGGTCATCGGCCGCGTCGGCAAACTCAGAGTGGCAGGGCGCATTCCGATGGACGCGATCGCCGCCTTCGCGAACGAGCATGCCGTCGATTCTCTGTACCTCGACTGGCGCGTGCTCTGGGGCGACGTGTCGCTTGCTCCACTGGACAGCGCGCGGAGTCTGTCCAGCCTGAACGCCACAGGTCCAGATGTGTCCCTCAGAGCACTGTTCGACGATGATTCACCCAGATCCACTGCTTTGTACCGCCCGTACGCCGGCCAAACACGATTCGCTCTGCCTGCACTTCCCCACCTGCGAGAACTGTCCCTCGCCAGCCTCCCCACCGACTGGGCCGTACACACGGCCGGCTGGGCGAGCCTGAGCCATCTGGGCCTTTACGATCAGGCCGAGGTGGGGATGCACGCGCTTGCCGCCCTCCCCGCGCTCACCCACCTGGTCCTGACAGCACATTCGGACTACGCGCTGTTGCCGACACCCGTACACCCCGGGGTGACCCACCTGTTCCTGCTCCTCGGCGACGCTCAGGAGAAGCGCGTCGTCCTCTCACAGTTGTTGTCGGCGTTTCCTTCCCTGGTTCGGCTTACGCTCTTGTCGCTGCCCGGCCGCGAGACATGTGTGGACCTGAAGGGACTTGAACGCGTTCCCCACCTGCGCGTCCGCCTCAACGGATTCACGCGCTTCGACCCCCGGATCATCGGGGTCGACGCCTCCCACCCCCAACTGACCTGGCGGTGAACCGGGTTCCTCAACTAGCCCTCCGCGGACGCCAGAACACCGCCAGCAACCCAGCCGTAGCGACAACCCCCACCCCAACCACCACTCCCGCACCCGCCCATCCCGTCACGGCGATGTCCGCCGCCTCGTCGATCGCGCACTTGCCCGGCCCCCATGCCCCCAGCGCCACCGCGAGGACGCCCAGGACGAGGACGTACTCGTAGCCCTCCTTGAAGACGAAGAAGCCGTTGCGGCGGTGGGCGAGGAGGCCGGCCACCAGCATCACGGACAGCACCGCCGCGCAGGCCAGCGGGGTGAGGAAGCCGGTCAACAGCAGGGCGCCCGCGCCCAGTTCGGTGAGGACGCTCAGCCAGGCCTGGAGGCGGGGGCGGGTGAGACCGAGGCCGCCGAACCAGCGCGCGGTGCCGGTGATGCCCCCGCCGCCGCGCCAGTGGTTCCAGCCGTGGACCACCATGACCACGCCGAGTACGACCCGTACGAGCAGCAGCGCCGTGTCCGAAGCCTCGCTCATGCCACGTCCCTTCTCCGTGGGCAGCGCCTGTGCGCATGCCCGGCTGGTCGTGGCGTACCACCTGCGGGGTGAGGTGTACATGGAGAGGCCGCCCCGTGGTCCCAGATCCACGGGGCGGCCTTCGCGCGTCTGTTCCTCGGGGGGCGCTACGCGCCGCTCAGTGCGTCCAGCACTCGACGCGAGCCCTGCACGGCGGTGCGCTGCATGAGGTCCAGGACTCCCCTGGTGCCGGCCATCTCCGAGCCGCCGCCGGCCCGGCCGGGGCCGCCGTGGCGCAGGGCCGGCAGGGGGGAGCCGTGGCCCGTGGTCTGTGCCATGTTCGCCGAGTCCAGCAGGTGCAGGCGGCCGTGCCAGGGTGCCGCCTCCCGCACGAAGGCGGTCGTCCAGGCGAGGTCGTCGCTGACCACGGAGGCGGCGAGGCTGCCGCGGCCGCGGGCCACCAGGTCCGCGCCGTGCTCGGTGTCGCGGTAGGCCAGGACGGTCGCCGCCGGGCCGAACGGCTCGACCTCGTGGGGTGCGGCGGCGTCCGGGTCGGCGGAGACGAGGAGGGTGTCGAGGAAGGCGCCCCGCTCGGGGTCGGCGTCCAGGACGCGCACCTTCTCCGGGTCGCCGTGCACGAAGCGGCCGGACTCGGCGATCCTGCGCACGGCCCGTCGGATGTCGTCGCGCTGCGCGAGGCTGACGACCGCGCCCATCGTGACGCCCTCGGCGGCGGGGTTGCCGACGACGACGCCGGCCAGCGCGGCGGAGATCGCGTCGAGGGCGGCGGACTCGTGGGCGCCGGGCACCAGGACCCGGCGGATCGCGGTGCACTTCTGGCCCGCCTTGACCGTCATCTCGGTCACCACCTCGCGCACGAACGCGTCGAAGAGGGGGCTGCCGGGGGTGACGTCCGGGGCGAGCACGATCGCGTTGACGGAGTCCGCCTCCGCGTTGAAGCGGACCGAGCGGGCCACCACGTTCGGATGCG
The DNA here is from genome assembly GCF_900110755.1 of Streptomyces sp. yr375. Taxonomy (GTDB): domain Bacteria; phylum Actinomycetota; class Actinomycetes; order Streptomycetales; family Streptomycetaceae; genus Streptomyces. The sequence continues at coordinate 219,471 of NZ_FOFF01000001.1, read as the reverse complement.
TGCGCAGGGTCTCGGCGGTGGCGGCGGAGCCGGTGAAGGACAGGACGTCCTGCTCGCCGAGCAGCCCGAGCGCCGGCCGCACCGAGCCGACGACGAGTTGCAGCGCCCCCGGCGGCAGGACCCCGGCGTCGGCCACGATCCGGATCAGGTGCTCGGTGAGGTACGAGGTCGGGGTGGCCGCCTTCACCACGCTCGGCATCCCCGCGAGCAGGGACTGCGCCAGCTTCTCCAGGGGCGCCCACACGGGGAAGTTGAAGGCGTTGACCTGGAGCATCAGGCCCGGGGAGGGCGTGACCAGGTGGGCGCCGAGGAAGTCGTCGCCCCGGGCGAGCCGTTCGGCGGGGCCCTCCACCAGGTGCGGGGCGTCGGGGAGTTCGGCTCGGGCGCGGGTGGCGTAGTCGCGCAGGACGCGGATGCCGCCGTCGACGTCGTACCGGGCGTCGTTCAGGGTGGCGCCGGCGCGGGCGGAGAGGGTGTAGAGCTCCTCGCGGCGGGCGCGGACGGCCGCGGCGAGGGCGTCCAGGAGGTCGGCGCGCTGGTGGAACGTCAGGGCGCGCAGCGCGGGGCCGCCGACCCGGCGGGCGTGGTCGAACGCGCCGGCGAGGTCGAGGCCCGCGGAGGAGACCCGGCAGACGAACTCTCCGGTGACCGCGTCGCTTACGTCGACCGCCGGTTCGTCGGCGGTGGCCGTGGGGGTGACCCAGGTGTCCTGCAGATAACTCTGGAGCATGAGTGCGGCTGCTTTCGTCGAAGGACGCGGGAGTGACGGAGGGCGCAAGGGGGGCGGGGGGGCGGGCCGGTCCGTCAGTCGGCCGGGTGGTGGCCCCAGATGTCGGCGGTGTAGACCCGGCTGACCCAGGTGCTCTCGTCGACCTGCACGCCGCCCGCGCCGATCTCGATGCCGAAGCCGGCCGGCGAGTGCATGTAGAAGGAGAACATCCCGTCGTTGGCGTGCTTGCCGAGCGTGGCCATGAGTTTCACGTCGTGCTCACGGGTGCGGTCGAGGGCGCGGCCGACCTCGTCCGGGCTGGTCACCTCGCACAGGATGTGGTGGGTGCCCTCGTTCTTGTACGACCGGATGAAGGCGATGCTGTGGTGGCGCGGGTTGCAGCCGAGGAAGTGGAAGGTGCCCCAGGGGTAGTCGGCGGTGTCGCTGAGCCGGAATCCCAGGACGTCGCAGTAGAAGTCCACCGCCTCCTGCACGTGCGGTGTCTTCATCACCACGTGCCCGAGCCCCTGCTCGCCGGTCACGAAGTCGACGCCGAGCGGTGACACGAACTGGCTGGAGGCCAGCCGGCGGCCGCAGAACAGCTCGGTGCGGATGCCGAGCGGGCCGGTGAAGTGCACCATCCGGGCCACCTGCCGGTCCTGGCACTCCTCGTCGGTGCCGACCGACACGTCGACGCCGGCCTCTTTGAGGCGCACCGTCGTCTCGTCGATCGCCGCCGGGTCGCGGACCTCCCACCCGATGACCGTCACGCCACCCGTCGGGGCTTCGGTCAGCCACATGCGGAAGGGGTGCTGGTCCATCCGCAGCCGGTACCGCACGGGGCCCTCGGAGCCCCCGGGCTCGACCGCGAGGCCTATCACGTTGCGGGCGTACTCCGCCCATGCTGTCGGGTCGGGGGCACCGATGCCCACGTACCCAAGGCTCTGGATCGTCATGCCGAGGACGATATTTGTTAGACCCTTGACGGTCAAGACTCATACGAATACGTTGACGCCATCGAGCCGAGGAGGTCCCGATGCCGGCAGAAGTGCCCGGGAAGGCCCGCGTGCTGCCACGCGACGAGAGCGAGCTGCACGAGAAGACACTGGCGTCACTGGCGCCGTACCGCGATCAGGACGGCCGGATCTACACGATCTGGGCGACCCTGGCGCACCACGAGGACGCACTGCGCCGTTTCGTCGTCTTCGGCAACCACGTACTGGGGAAGAACACCCTGCCGCTGGCGTCCCGGGAGCTGATGATCCTGCGGATCGCGGCCCGGGCGCAGGCCGCGTACGAGTGGGACCAGCACGTGCGGATCGCCCGCCGCGCCGGGCTCGCCGACGACACGATCCTGGCCGCCGTGAACGGCGACTGGGCGGGGCTGGACGAGCTCGACCGGGTGCTGCTCACCGCCACCGACTCGCTCCTGGGCCGCCAGGGCGTCGACGACGAGCTGTGGGGCCGGCTGACCGACCACCTGAGCATCGAGCAGGTCATCGACGTGCTCTACACCGTCGGCCAGTACCTCACCATCGCCACCGTCATCAACACGCTCGGCGTCCAGGTGGAGGGCGACCTCGCCCTGCCGCTCCCCCAGCCCGTCGACCGGTAGCACCCGTCGACCAGTAGCAGAAGGAAGAAGCCGCATGAAGCTCGCCAACCTCGCCGGACGCCCCGTCGTCGTCCGGGACGACCGCGCCCTCGACATCGCGGACGCCAGCAAGGGAGCGATCGAGCCGCGCCTGGAAGTGCTCTCCGACCTCGCCCTCCACGACGAGCTGCGCGCCCTCGCCGAGCAGGCCGCGGAGGCGGACTGGAAGCCGTTCGCACCGGCCGACCTGGGCCGCGTCGCCAAGCCGTACAAGGCCATCGGCGTCGCCCTGAACTACCGTGCGCACGCCGAGGAGTCGGGCCTGCCGGTGCCGGACGAACCGTCGGTGTTCGCGAAGTTCGCCTCGTCGGTGGTCGGCCCGTACGACGCGATCGTGGTCGAGGCGCAGTACGACAAGATCGACTTCGAGGCCGAGCTGGTGGTCGTCATCGGCAAGGAGGGCAAGAACATCTCCGAGGCCGACGCCTGGTCGCACGTGGCCGGGGTCACCGCGGGCCAGGACGTCAGCGACCGCAAGGAGCAGTGGCGCAAGCCGATCAACCAGTTCACGCTGCCGAAGTCGTACGACACGTTCAGCCCGATCGGCCCGTACCTGGTGACGCTCGACGAGTTCGCCGACCCCGACGACATCGAGGTGGCCGGCTGGGTCGACGACCTCGAGGTGCAGCGGGGCCGCACCTCGGACCTGATCTTCAGCGTGCCCGAGCTGATCGCCTGGCTGTCGAAGCGGGTGACGTTCGAGCCCGGCGACCTGATCTTCACCGGCACCCCGGCCGGCTGCGGCGTCCGCCGCACCCCGCGCCTGTACCTCACCGAGGGCAAGGTCCTGCGGACCGAGGTGACGGGTGTGGGCACTATGGTCAATCCGGTCGTCGGCGGCTGACACCGGCGAGACCGGAGAGGGAAGGGTGACAGACCGTGACGGACACCGCGCGTGAACCGGAGACCGCAGGCGCGCGACGGACCCGGGAGTTCTCGGAGCTGCTGCGCCACCAGCACCGTGAGCTGGGCACGACCGATCCCCGCAATCTCGACGCGATCGAGATGGTCACCGACCTCACCCGCCTCGAAGCCCGGCTCACGAAGGACTTCGAGAAGCACGTCCACCGGCCGCTGGGCCTGACCTGGGCGGGCTTCCGGATCCTCAACGCCCTGTGGGTGTACGGTCCGCTCGGCCAGCAGGACATCGGCCGGGTCTCCGGATCCACCCGGGCCAGCATCTCCAGCGCCCTCGCGACGCTGGAGGGCCGCGGCCTCGTGACCCGCGAGCGGGTCGAGACCGACCGCCGGCAACTGGTGGTCGAACTCACACCGGAGGGCCGCGAGACGCTACGGCTGGCCATCGCGGCCCAGACGAAGCGCGAGCACGCCTGGACGGGCGTACTGCGTGACGACCAACTCAGTGAATTGGTGCATTTGCTGCGTACTCTGGTCAACCAGGAGACCCCGCCCGCGGAGTGACCGGGCCCGGGAACCGACCCAACGACCCATAGCCCACCGGCTCGTACCCGCGGCCGGGTCGCGCACCTGTCGAAAACAGTTAGAACCCTTACCGTCAAATATCTAACAGTAGGTCACGTATCTCGCAGTAGGTTGGTTTCTCAAGGGAGAGAATCATGGTCCGTCGTGTTGTCACCGGTGTCAGCCAGAGCGGCAAGCCCGTGATCGTCAGTGACGGCGAGCCGCCGGTCACCCTGCAGTACACCCACACCCCCGGCTTCGCCCGCTCCCTGGTGTGGAACACGGCGTCCCCCGCCGTCGCGTCGGCCGACCCGACCGAGGCGCTGGAGTCCTACGTCCCCGCCCCGGGCGAGACGATAGCCCTCACCATCACCTTCCCGCCGGCCAGTGTCTTCGCCGACCCGTCCTGGGACCCGGTCGCCGCGGGCGCCGAGCAACTGGCGGGCGCCCCGGGCCTGGCCGAGCTCTTCGAGCCCGACAACCCCGGCATGCACACCACGCCCACCGTCGACTACGGCGTCGTCCTCAGCGGCGAGATCGTCCTCGACCTCGACGGCGGCGAGACGGCCCTGCTGGTGCCCGGCGACCTGATCGTGCAGAACGGCACCCGGCACGCCTGGCGCAACAACGGCACCGAGCCCGCCACCGTCTTCTTCGTCCTGATCGGCGCGGGCGGCACGGCATGACAGCCGTGAGCGCGGTGACGACGGCGGCGCCCGGAGCGCCCGTCGTCGACCTCGACCTCGCCGACCTCCGCCACGACCCCTACCCCGCCTACGCCGAGCTGCGCGCCCGCGCCCCGCTCGCCTGGGTGCCCTCGGTCGGCCGGCACCTGCTCACCCGGTACGAGGACATCGTCCACGCGGAGAAGCTCCCCGAGGTGTTCAGCTCCCGCGAGCAGGGATCGCTGCTGCTGCGCACGGTCGGCCCGAACATGCTCCGCGAGGACGACCCGAACCACCGGCGGCTGCGCTCCGCGGCCGAGCCGCCGACCCGACCGCGCCAGGTCCGCGACCTGTGGGCAGGAGCCTTCGAGCGCACCGCGCACGACCTGCTCGACCGGATCGCCGGCCGCGGCGAGGCCGACCTGATCGCCGACTTCGCCGAGCCGCTCGCCGCCGCCAACCTGGCCCTCGTCCTGGGCCTGCACACGGCGAGCGCCACGGACATAGCCGACTGGTCGCGGGCCATGATGGCCGGCAACAGCAACTACGCCGACGACCCCGACATCTGGCTGCGCGCCGAGCGGGCCACCGGGGCCATCGACGACGCGGTCGCCGAGGCCGCCGAGGCCGCGCGGCGCGAGCCCGACGGTTCGGTGATCTCCTCGATGGTCCACGCGGCCGAGCCGGTGGACCTCACCGAGATCCAGAACAACGTCAAGGTCATCATCGGCGGAGGCGTCAACGAGCCGCGTGACGTCTTCGGCGTGGGCGCCTGGGCGCTGCTGAACCGCCCCGAGGTGCTGGACCGGGTCCTGAAGGAGCCGGCGAGCTGGAAGCGGGTGTTCGAGGAGACGGCCCGCTGGGTGTCGCCGATCGGCATGTACCCGCGCCAGCTCACCCGGGACTACGAGATCGCCGGGCTGACCCTCCCGGCCGGCAGCCGCGTCGGCCTCGTCATCGCCTCGGGCAACCGGGACGAGTCGGTGTTCGAGCGGGCCGACGAGTTCGATCTCGACCGGCCGAACCGTCCGCACCTCGCCTTCGGCGGCGGACCGCACTTCTGCATGGGCGCGTGGGTCGCGCGCCACGAGGTCAGCGCGGTCGCCTGGCCCCTGGTCTTCAGCCGTCTCAAGGGGCTCCGCCTCGCAGCGGGCACCGAGAGCCCCCTGGAGGGCTGGGTGTTCCGCGGGCCGACCGCACTGAACGTCACCTGGCAAGCAGCCTGAGCCGTCCCCTTCCGGAGGACTCCATGCCCACCGTCATCTTCCAGTTGCCCGACGGGACCGAACGCAAGGTCACGGCCGCGCCGGGGACCGTGCTCATGCAGGCGGCCGTCGCGAACGGCGTCGCAGGCATCGTCGCCGAGTGCGGCGGCAACGCCTCCTGCGCCACCTGTCACGTCTATCTCGACGACGCCCAGTCCGCACTGGCGGGCGAGCCGGGCGACGTCGAGGACGAGATGCTCGACTTCACCGCCGCCGAACGCCGGCCCACCAGCCGGCTCAGTTGCCAGGTCCGGCTCTCCGACGCCCTCGACCCGATGCTCGTCCACGTGCCCGAGGAGCAGGTATGAGCGCGGACCGACCCGGCGCGGCGGGCGTCGTGGTGGTCGGCGGCGGGCAGGCCGGCTTCAGCGTCGTCTCGGCGCTGCGCGCCGGCGGCTACGACGGCCCGGTCACCGTGTTCACCGACGAGCCCCATCTGCCGTACCAGCGGCCGCCGTTGTCCAAGAAGGCGCACACCGAGCCGGACGACCTGCGGGTCTCGCTGGTCCCGGAGTCCTTCTACGGCGAGCGGGACATCGAGTTGCGGCTCGGTGACGACGTGGTCGCCCTGGACACCGCCGCCCGCACCGTCCACACCCGCGCCGGACTGAGCGTGTCCTACGCCCACCTGGTGCTGGCGACCGGCGCCCGCAACCGGCCGCTGCCCGTCCCCGGCGCCGATCTGGCCGGCGTGCACGCCGTGCGCTCGCTGGACGACGCCCTGGCCGTCGGCCGGGCCCTGACGACGGCACGGGACGTGGTCGTCATCGGCGGCGGCTTCATCGGGCTGGAACTCGCCCAGGTGGCCCGGTCGCGCGGCGCACGGGTGACCGTCGTCGAACTCGCCGACCGGCTGCTCGGCCGGGCCGTCTCCCCGCAGGTCGCGCAGCATCTGCGGCAGCGGCACGAGGAGTCCGGGGTCACCGTCCGCACCGGGACCGCCGTCCGGGCGATCGAGGGCACGGACCGGGTCCGGCAGGTCGTGACGTCGGCCGGGACCCTCCCCGCCGACCTGGTGGTGTACGGCATCGGCGCGGTCCCCCGCGACGAGCTGGCGCGGGACGCCGGCCTCGCCGTCGACGACGGTGTGCTGGTCGACGAGCAGCTCCGCTCGGTCACCGACCCGCGGGTGTCCGCCGTCGGCGACTGCGCCCGCAACCCCCACCCGCACGCGCCGGGCCTGGTCCGGCTGGAGTCCGTACAGAACGCCACCGACCAGGGAGCCCTGGTCGGCCGCCGGCTTGCCGGGCAGCCCGCCGCCGCGTACGGGAACCTGCCGTGGTTCTGGAGCGACCAGGGTGCCGTAAAACTGCAGATAGCCGGGCTGCGGGAGCCCTCCGACGACGTCCGGCTGGTCGCGGGCGACGCTCCGGGGCGCCTCGCCGCGTACGCCTTCCGGGGCGGCCGGCTGGTGGCCGTCGAGACGCTCGACTGGCCCGCCGAGCATCTGGCGGCCCGTCGGCTGCTGGAGCGGGAGACACCGGTCCTGGCCGACGAGCTGACGGACACCACGCTGGGCGGGCTCGCCCGCTCGCGGCGAGCCGCGGAGGTGCGGGCATGACCGCCGCTTCCTGGTTCGGAGCGCACCTCGTGACCAGCGCCGCCGAGGCGGGCTCCCGGCTCGCCCTCGTCTTCGAGGACCGCTCCTGGAGCTACGCCGAGCTGGACCTCGCGGTCCGCCGCACGGTCGCCCGGCTCGACAAGTCCGGGGTGCGGGCGGGCGACCGGGTGGTGATGCAGGGCGCGGCCCGGCCCGAGGCGCTGATCACGCTGTTCGCGGTGACCCGCATGGGCGCCGTCCTCGTCCCGCTGCACCCGCAGGTCACGGGCGGCGAGCTGGCCGTCGTGTGCGAGGAGACCACTCCGACGGCCGTGGTCGCCGACGAGGGGTTCCCGGCGGGCACGGGCCTGCGGCTGAGTTGGGCGGACCTGCATCCCGAGGACGAGGGTCCCGAGGCTCCGGACTGCGCTTTCCCGGCCGGTTCGGACGTCGCGGTGATCGCGTTCACGTCCGGGACGTCCGGCCGTCCCAAGGGCGTCGCGCTCACCCACGACAACCTGGACCGGAGCATGGCGGGCGGGCTGGCCGGGTTGCCGTTCGGCACGGACGACACCGCGCTGGTCGCCACCCCGCTGGCGCACGTCGCCGTCCTGGGCGGGCTGCCGCAGTGCACCTGGGCGCGGCGCGGGACGGTCGTGCTGGCTCCGCGCTTCGACCCGGACCTGTTCGCCGACCTGGTCCGCGACCACAAGGTGACCTGCGCGTTCGCCGTCCCCGCGATGTCCGCCCTGCTGGCCCGCCACCCGCGCTTCACCGGCGGCGACCTGGGCACCCTGCGGTGGATCCTGTCGGGCGGCTCACCGGCCCAGACCGCCACCCGCGAGCAGTTCCGGGCCCGCGGGATCGGCGTGGTCAACTCCTACGGGCTGACCGAGACCAGCGCGGGGGTCACGTACTCCGCGCCGGACGAGGCGGCGACCTCGACGGGCCGCCCCGTCCCCGGGGTCGAGCTGACGATCGTGGACATGACCGGCGAGATCTGGGTGCGCGGCCCTTCGGTGGCGTCCGGGTACTGGACCGCCGCCGGGCCGGTGCCCGCGACCGACGCCGAGGGCTGGTTCCACAGCGGTGACCGGGGACGGTTCGACGACGAGGGCCGCCTCACGGTCGTCGGCCGGCTCAAGGAGACCATCATCACCGGCGGCGAGAACGTCGACCCGGCCGAGGTCGAGAACGCCCTCGCCGACTTCCCCGGCGCCGTCGAGATCGCGGTGTCGGGGGCGCCGGACCCGGTCTGGGGCGAGGTCGTGACCGCCTTCCTCGTCACCGACGCCGGCGCCCCGACCCTGGAGGACGTCCGCGGTCACCTGGACGGCCGGCTGGCCCGGCACAAATGGCCCCGACGCCTGTGCGTCGTGCCGGCACTGCCGCGCGGGGCCACCGGAAAACTGCAGCGCGCGCGGCTGACGACGCTGCTGGACGACTGACCCGCACACCCCCCGCACCGCCGCACCGCTCCACCGCCACACCGCTCCACCCGTTCACCGCCACACCGCCTCACCGCTCGAGGACGGCGCGAACCCGGCGCCGGCACCCCCACTCACCCCCGAGACCGCGCCCCCCTGACGGCGCCGTCTCTCCCTCCCCTCCCTGAGGAGACGCCATGAGTGCGACCATGCGAGCCGCGCGGATGCACCACGTCGGAGAGCCGATGAAGCTCGAGGAACTCCCCGTTCCCGTGCCCGGCCGTGGTGATGTCCGCGTGACCGTCCACGCAGTCAACATCGTCCCGAACCTCGCCAACATCCTGAACATGTGGACCACCTGGTTCCCGCACAGCCCGCTGCCCACCCTGCCGGCGATCTTCGGCCTGGACCCGGCCGGCGTCGTCGAGGAGATAGGCGAGGGCGTCGAGGGCTTCGAGGTCGGCGACCGGGTGTACGTCAACCCGGGCCGCTCCTGCGGCTCCTGCCGCTCGTGCCGCGACAACGACTCGATCAACTGCGCCAGTTACGCCTTCGCCGGGTACTTCGGCTTCTCCCCGACCGCGCTGAAGCTGCTCGACCGCTACCAGGGCGGCCTGGCCGAGTACACGATCGCCCCGGCGTACAGCCTGGTGAAGCTGCCGGACTCGCTGTCCTTCGAGGCCGCGGCCCGCTTCGGCTACCTCGGCACGATGTACTCGGCGCTGCGCAAGGCCGGGGCGGGCCCGGGCAAGCGGGTCCTGATCAACGGCATCAGCGGCACCCTCGGCATCGGCGCCGCGCTCCTTGCACCCGCCCTCGGCCTGACCCACGTCTACGGCACCGGCCGCGACCGGGCCCTGCTGGAGCAGGTCGGCAAGCTGGCGGGCGGCGACCGGCTGCGGCTGCACTCCCTGGACGAGGGCCCGCTCGACGAGTGGATCCACCAGGAGACCGACGGCTACGGCGTCGACATCTACATCGACGCCCTCGGTCCGGGCGCCCCGCACGAGACCTTCCGGGCCGGTATGCGGGCGATGGCGCGCGGCGGCATCGCCGTCAACATCGGCGCCGTCGCCGGCGATCTGCCGATCGACATCCACCGGATGATGGACCAGCAACTGCGGCTGATCGGCTCCGCCTGGTTCACCGCCGGCGAGGGGCAGGCCATGGCCGACCTGGCGGAGGCCGGCCTGCTGGACCTGAGCCCGCTGGAGCACCACGTGTACCCGCTGGAGCAGGTCAACGACGCCATCGGCGGGATCGCCGAGCGCAACGGCGGCTTCAGCAACTTCGTCATCAGCCCGACGGCCTGACCCCAGCGAAGACTTGAGCGAAGACCTAAGGAGACACCGATGCACACACCGCACGCCGGGCGCCCGGCCGACCCCCTCGACCTCCTCGAACTCGACAGCCTGCTCACCCCGGACGAGCGCGCCGTACGCGACGCGGTCCGCACCTTCTGCGACCGGCGCGTCGACCCGTTCATCGCCGACTGGTTCGAGCGGGGGGAGATCGACGACATTCGCGGGCTCGCCAAGGAGCTCGGCGAACTCGGCCTGCTGGGCATGCACCTGGAGGGCTACGGCTGCGCGGGGATGAGCGCGGTCGACTACGGCCTCGCCTGTCTGGAGCTGGAGGCGTCCGACTCGGGGCTGCGGTCCCTGGTCTCGGTGCAGGGCTCGCTGGCGATGTACGCCATCCACGCCTTCGGCTCCGAGGAGCAGAAGCAGGAGTGGCTGCCGCGGCTGGCCGCGGGCACCGCGATCGGCTGCTTCGGCCTCACCGAGCCCGACTCCGGCTCGGACCCGGGCAGCATGCGCACCGCGGCCCGCCGGGACGGCGACGACTGGATCCTCGACGGCCGCAAGATGTGGATCACGAACGGTTCGGTCGCCGACGTCGCCGTGGTCTGGGCCCGCACCGACGACGGCGTCCGCGGCTTCGTCGTCCCCACCGACTCCCCCGGCTTCTCCGCGCCGGCCATCAAGCACAAGATGTCGCTGCGGGCGTCGGTGACGAGCGAGCTGGTCCTGGACTCCGTACGGCTGCCGGCGACGGCCGTGCTGCCGGAGGTGCGGGGGCTGCGCGGTCCGCTGTCCTGCCTCAACGAGGCCCGGTACGGCATCGCGTGGGGTGCGATGGGCGCGGCGCGCTCCGCCTTCCGCACGGCGCTGTCCTACGCCGGCGACCGGGTCCAGTTCGGCCGTCCGATCAGCGGATTCCAGCTCACCCAGGCCAAGTTGACCGACATGTCCCTCGAACTGAACAAGGGCACGCTGCTGGCGCTGCACCTCGGCCGGATCAAGGACGACCGCGGGCTGCGGCCCGAGCAGGTCAGCTACGGCAAGCTCAACAACACGCGTACGGCGCTGGAGATCTGCCGCACCTCGCGCACGATCATGGGCGCGAACGGCATCTCGCTGGAGTACCCGGTCATCCGGCACGCCAACAACCTGGAGTCGATCCTCACCTACGAGGGCACGGTCGAGATGCACACGCTGGTGATCGGCCAGTCCCTGACGGGCCAGGCGGCGTTCCGGTGAGCACCGGGCCGGGCGCGGACATACGCAGGGTCGGGGTCGTCGGCTGCGGGCTGATGGGCGCGGGCATCGCCGAGGTCTGCGCCCGGGCCGGTCTGGACGTCGTCGTGCACGAGGTGAGCCCGGGCGCGGCCGAGGCCGGTCACGCCCGGATCGCCGGCTCGCTCGACCGGGGCGTACGGCGCGGCAAGCTCTCCTGGGCGGACCGTGAGGCCGCGCTCAACCGGGTGCGGGTCTCCGCCGATCTGACGGACTTCGCCGACCGGGATCTGGTGGTGGAGGCGGCGACGGAGGACGAGAAGGTGAAGTGCGAGCTGTTCACCGAGCTCGACCGGATCGTCGTCCGGGAGGACGCGCTGCTCGCGTCGAACACCTCCTCCCTGCCCATCATGAAGCTGGGCATGGCCACCACCCGCCCGCACCAGGTGATCGGCGTGCACTTCTTCAACCCGGTGCCGGTGCTGGAGCTGGTGGAGATCGTGCCGTCGCTGCTGACGGCCCCTCAGACTCAGGTGCGGGCCGAGGAGTTCGTCACGGAGGTGCTGGGCAAGAAGGTGATCCGGGCGCAGGACCGGGCCGGCTTCGTGGTCAACGCGCTGCTCGTGCCGTATCTCCTGTCGGCGATCCGGATGCTGGAGTCGGGTCACGCCTCGGCGGAGGACATCGACACCGGCATGGTCCTGGGCTGCGCCCACCCGATGGGCCCGCTGAGCCTGGCCGATCTGATCGGCCTGGACACCCTCACGGCCATCGCCGAGGCGATGTACGCGGACTTCAAGGACCCGCTGCACGCCCCGCCGCCGCTGCTGCTGCGCATGGTGGAGGCGGGACTGCTCGGCCGGAAGTCCGGCCGCGGCTTCCACGACCACTCGGAGCCGCGCAAAGTCCCCGCGAAGGTCAACTGAGGCCACCCGAACGACAACTGATCCATCGTCAACTCAGGTGCGGGGCTTGGCTGTTGCCGCGAAGGTGTCGGCGGCCGTGAGGTCGAAGTCGCCGTGGTCGCTGCCGAGCCCCTGCGCGACGAGCGCCGCGGCGGCGCTGCCGAGCACGGCGGCGTCGCCCGGTGTGCGGCCCAGGCTCACGCCCCGCAGATAGCCCGCCGAGAACGCGTCGCCGCACCCGGTGGTGTCGACGACGTCGATCACGAAGGCGGGCACCGGTTCCGCGCCGTCCGCCGTCACCACGAGCGCGCCCTCGCCGCCGCGCGTGACGGCGACGACGCCCGCGCCGGCGTCGAGCAGCTTGCGGGCTCCTGTCAGCAGGTCGCTCTCGCCGGTGAAGCCGAGCACCTGGTCCTCGTTGGGCAGCAGATGATCGATGTACGGCAGGGCCGCCGCCACCTGCTCGAAGCTGCCGAGGACACCGGGGGCGAGCAGGTCCACGGAGGTCACGACGCCGTGTTCCCTGGCGTACGACAGGATGCGCGTCGCGACGTCGACGCCGATCAACTCCGGTCCGCCCAGGTGCAGATGGGTGGCTTCGGCGAGGGCGTCCCAGGGGACGTCGTCGAGGCCGTAGGTGATGTTCGCGCCGAGCAGGTGCAGCGAGGGTCGGTCCCCGTTGGGCCGGATCGGCAGGACGCTCGCGGAGGTCGCGGTGTCGCTGCGGCGGACCAGGAACTCGGTGTCGACACCGGCCCGTTCGAGCAGTTGGACCAGCATGTCGCCGGTCGGGTCGGAGCCGATGGCGCCGGCGCTGCGCACCTCCGCGCCCAGCTTGGCGAGGGTGAGGGCGGTGCCGCCCGCGGTCCCGGCGGCGGTCATCCGGATGTCGTCGACGAGCGTCGCGCCCTGCCCCTCGGGTATCTCCTCGACCGGCCGCACCAGCACGTCGAGCACATGCACACCCATCGTGAAGACCTTCATCGGGTTTCCTCCTGCGCGGGTGGAACGGGGTGGGTGGTTCCGTAGTCGCGGGCGATCGCGGCCTCGATCACCGCGAGTTGCTGCCGTTCGTCGAGGAAGTGGGGGCGGCCCATGGCGGCGGCGCGCTGGTAGAGCCCGCAGGCCCATTCGAGGAGCAGCGCGTTCTCCACGGCCTTGTCGAGGGTCGTGCCGTGGGTGAGCGCGCCGTGGTTCGCCATGAGGGCGGCGCTGCGGCCCTCGAGCGCGGTGAGCACCGACTCGGCGAGTTCGGGGGTGCCGAAGGTGGCGTACGGGGCGACCCGCACGGTGCCGCCGAGGGCGAGCAACTGGTAGTGGATACAGGGCAGTTCGTCTAGCACGCAGGAGACGGCGGTGGCCATCGGGGCGTGCGTGTGGACGACCGCGCCGGTGCCGTGGCGGCGGTAGACGCCGAGGTGCAGGTCCAGTTCCGAGGTCGGGCGCAGGGTCCCGGCGACGATCGTCCCGTCGAGGTCGACCACGGTCACCTGGTCCGGGGTGAGCCGGGCGAGGACCGCTCCGGTCGCGGTGATCGCGACCCGGTCCTCGACGCGCACGCTCACGTTCCCGGCCGTGCCGATGAGGAGGCCTTCGGCCCCCAGACGCCGGCAGGCGTCCGCGACGGCGGCCCGCTCCTGACCCAGCGCCGAGCTTGAGGCGGTCATGGGCGCGAAGGTAGCGTAAACCTGAAACAAAGTCACGTTCAGGTTTGGAGGCAGTTCCTTGGTCCCCCAGGAGACCGCGGGCCCGGGCGGTGGCGCTTCCGGCGCTCCCCTGCGCCGTACTCCCCGGCAGGCGCGCAGCAAGGCGCGGCTGGCCCTGGTGCTGGAGGCCGCCGAGCGGATCCTGGTCGGGGAGGGCGTCGAGGCGCTCACCACGACGCGGGTGGCGGCGGAGGCGAAGGTGTCGGTCGGCTCGCTGTACCAGTACCTCCCCGACCGTGGCGCGATCATCGACGCCCTGGCGGCGGGCTACTTCGCCCGTCTGGAAGCCGTCATGGACGACCTGGCGGGGGCGGCTGCGGCGGAGGGCCGGTGGGACGATCCGGTGGGCGTGCTGATCGACACGTACGCCGGCGTCTACCGCACCGAACACGGCTTCCGCGCCCTGTGGTTCGGCAGCGGGCTGACCGAGCGGACCCGGGCGGCGGACCGCGAGCACAAGCGCCGGATGGCCGACGGGATCCGCCGGGTCCTGCTGGCGCTGGGCGTCGTACGGGACGACGCGGACCTGGCCCGGGCCTGCCACGCCGCGATCCTCACCGCCGACGCCCTCGCCCAGGAGGCCTTCCGCCGCGCCCCGGAGGGCGACACGGCCCTCCTCGACGAGGCGAAGACGATGCTGCGCGCCTACCTCACCGAGGTCACCGCCCGCTACGCGCGGCGGTAGCCGCGCCGCTCCCGGAAAGTCGCTGGCCACGCCACTCGGCAGGCCGATACCGTCACCCTCCCGTCCCCCGAATCCGACCGCCCCGCCGGTCACCGCACTCGGAGAGCAATTCCCGTGACCAGCCGACCCCGCGCCACCACGACCCTCTGGCGCCCCACCGGCCCCAAGGAGCTGGAGCTGCTGCGCGCCCTCGACTGGCGCGCCTGGCCACCCCGCCTCCCCGAGCAGCCGATCTTCTACCCCGTCCTCGACGAGGACTACGCCATCAGGATCGCCCGCGACTGGAACGTCAAACACGACGGCGCGGGCTACGTCACCCGCTTCGAGGTCGACACCGAGTTCCTGAGCAGATACCCGGTCCAGCAAGCCGGCGGCCGCACGATCCTCGAACTGTGGGTACCGGCGGAGGAGTTGACGGAGTTCAACGCCCACATCGTGGGCGGGATCGAGGTGGTGCACACGTTCTCGTGACGCCGGGCTCGTCAGTCGAGTGCCGTCTCCGGGATCTGTACGTTGGTCGGTTCTCCGGTGCGGGGGTCGGCGGTGAGGCCTCGGCCGGGGGTGCGGTTGCGGAGGTGGGCATGGGTGAGGCGGGTGCCGATGATGTCGCCCTCCATCAGGGACTGGGGGTCCAGGAGGACGCCTCGGCGTTGGCGTTTGAGGGCGCTGAGCCAGCCCAGGGCGCTCACCATGCTCTCGCCCGTCGCGGCGACGGCCACGCCGATGCAGCGGTCCCTGCCGGAGTCGACCAGGGCGCGGAGGTCCTGGTCGAGGTCCGTCGGGCCGAGCAGGTCGGCGTCGTCGACGAGGACCACCCGGGGTTCGGAGCCGGTGCCCAGGGCGGCGGCGAGTTGCTGGGCCGTGGGGGACGGTGAGCTGAGCAGTCGTACGCCCGGATGGCCGTCCAGGGCGCGCAGCGGCGACTCGCGGGGGGTGAGGACGACGAGGCGGGTGCCGGCGGCCAGCAGGGAGACGGCGAGGCTGGCCAGGGTGGTGCTGCGGCCGGAGCCGGGCGGTCCGGCGACCGCGAACGTCGACGTGGTGTCCGCGAAGTCCACGCCGACCGGGGCGACGTCGTCGCCGCCGAGGCCGAGCAGTCCCCACATGGGGCGGCGGAACTCCTCGGGGACCTTCTCGTAGGCCTCCGTGAAGGCGACCTGCGCGGGGAGCGAGCCGATGCGGGCCGGGCGGCGGGCGGCGGCCAGCCCCGCGTCGCGGCGGGTGGCCTCGGCGCCGATCGCGCGCAGCGCCTCCGCCTGTTCCTGACCGGACGCGCCGGGCGCGAGCAGCGCGACCTGGACCTCGACGCCGTCGGAGGTCCAGCCCTGTCCGGGGCGGATGACGTCGGGCAGGTCGCGCGGGCGTCGGCCGACGACGTGGTAGTCGCTGCGGTCGTTGAGCCGCAGCAGCAGTTTGTTGTCGTTGAGGGCGGTGGCCCGGCCGGACAGCAGGGCGCGCTCGGACGTGGCGACGACGTGCAGGCCCGCCGCCGCGCCCTCCCGCAGCAGGCGGTTGACCTGGTCCATCAGGCGGCCGCCGCTGTGGTCGCCGATGAGGTCGGCGAGCGCGTCCCAGCCGTCGATGAGCAGCAGGACGTGCGCCGGGCGGGCGGCCGGCGGGAGGATCTCGCGCAGTTCCGGCAGGTTGGCGGCGTGATGCCGGGTCAGCAGTTCCTGACGCCGGCCCAGTTCGGCGTCGAGCCGGGCGAACAGCCGCTCCAGCCGTTCGGCGTCGCCGCGCGGCACGACCGCGCCGCAGTGCGGCAGGACGCCCAGCGCGGACAGCGCGCCGCCCGCGAAGTCGATGCCGTACAGGTGTACGTCGGCGGCGGAGTGGCCGGCGGCCAGCGCCCCGGCCATCGTCCGCAGCACCTGGGAGCGTCCCGAGCGGGGGATGCCGACGACGTACAGGTGGCCGAAGGTGGCGAGGTCCAGGGGGACCGGCGACTGCGCCTGGGCGGCCGGCAGGTCCGACAGCGCCCAGGACACCGGGGCGAGCCGGGCGGCGCCGGTCGGCTCGGGCTGCGGCAGGTCGGCGGTCAGCACGTGGTGGTCGAGCGGGGGCAGCCACGGGCTGGGCTGCGGGGCGCAGCCCGTCAGCTCCGCCGCCTCGCGCACCGCCTCCACCAGCACGTTGAGGTCGGTGGGGAGGTCGTCGTCCGGGGCGGGCCCGCCGGGCGCGCCGGGCATACCGGTCTCGGCGGGGTCCGGTCCGCCGACGGCGCGGCCCAGGCGCTGCCAGGGCAGGCCGGTGCCCCAGATCTGGCGGGTCTCCCCCTCGGTCGGCCGCTGCCGTTCCTGGGCGGGAGCGGTGGCCCCGGGCCGGGTCGCGCCGCTGTACGCGGTCTGGAAGGGGACGACCGTGCCGTGCCCGAGGCGGGCCAGGGCGCGGCCGGGGGTGTTCGGGGAGATGCTGACGGCGTCCTTGGTGTCGATGACGTCCTGGCTCTCGCCGGCGTCGGTGACGCGCAGGGCGATCCGCAGGTTGGTGTTGGCGCGGATGTCGGCGTTGATCACACCGGCGGGGCGCTGGGTGGCCAGGATCAGGTGGATGCCCAGGGACCGGCCGCGCTGGGCGATGCCGACCAGGCCGGGGATGAAGTCCGGGATCTCCCGGAAGAGGGTCGCGAACTCGTCGATGACGATGACCAGCCGGGGCACCGGCGCCAGTTCGGGGCTACGGCGGCGCATGCTCTGGTATTCGGGCAGGTCCTTGGCCCCGACGCCGGCGAGGACGTGCTCGCGGCGGATCAGTTCGGCCGACAGCGAGGTCAGCGCCCGCTGCACGAGGTGGCTGTCGAGGTCGGTGACCATGCCGAGGGTGTGCGGCAGCCGTACGCAGTCCTTGAAGGCGCTGCCGCCCTTGTAGTCGACCAGGACGAAGGTCAGTTCGTCGGGCCGGTTGGCGACGGCGAGCGAGGCGACGAAGGTCTGGAGCAGCTCCGACTTGCCGGATCCGGTGGTGCCGGCGACCAGTCCGTGCGGGCCGTCCTTCACCAGGTCGAAGGCGGCCGGGCCGTCGTAGCCCGCGCCGAGCAGCACCCCGGTGGACGCCGGCCGCTGCGCCCAACGGGCCGCGATGGTGGGGCCGTTGGGCTCCGGGAGGCCCAGCAGGTCGAGGAGGCCGACCCGGTCGGGCAGCCCCTCCGAGGCGTCCGGGGTGACGTCGTGGATCGGGGCGATGCCGCGCGCGAGGCGTTCGCACCAGGCGGGTTCGACGAGGTCGGGGCGGATGCCGGGGAGGTCGGGCTGTCCGGTGCGGCGCAGGGTGAGCCGCTGATGCTCGTACCGCACGACGGCGGTGCACTCCTCGGGGAGGAGCCGTTCCTCGTGGTCCAGGCAGAGGGGGAAGATCCGGACCGCCGGGCCTTCCTTGAGGATGGACACGACACCGGGGACGTCGCGCAGGCGGCGGGCGCCGTCCATCACGACCAGTACGTCGGGTTCGCTGAGCAGGGCCTTGCTCATGGTCGACTCGGCGGCCCGCTGCCGGGTCCGCAGGGTGGAGACGAGTTCGGCGACCCGGTTGGCGACCGTCTCCGGGTCGTTGCCGATGAGGGTGACGGCGCCGCCGCGGGAGCCGGGCAGTCCGTCGCGGGAGTGCGGCAGCCAGCGGGCCCAGTCCCAGGACTCCTCGGCCGTCTTGTCGGTGAGGACGACGATCCGCAGGTCGCGGGGGGTGTGCAGGACGGCTGCCTGGGCGGTCAGCCAGCGGGCCAGGGCCTGCACCGCGCTACTCTCGCCGGCCAGCCCGACGACCCCGCAGTGCGCGAGGTCGACGCTGACGGGTGCGTCCGGGATGGTCCAGTGCACGGAGGTGTGGTTGTCCTCGCGGGCCGCGTCGTCGATGCCGAGCAGGGACGGCTGGTCGGCGGTGCCCAGGCGCAGCGCCAGGTGGTCGGGGTCGCCCCGGCGGCGCTCCCACAGGCGGCGGCCGGGGCCGACCGCGCACAGTCCGGCCGCCGCCGGGTCGGGCGCGCTCTCGGTGCGCAGCCGCTGCTCGCTCGCGACCTTCCGCCGGACGTCCTCCTCCAGCGAGGCGCGGCGCAGCCGGTAGACGCGGGACCGCTCCTCGTAGTCCTTGCGTTCCTGCCGCCGTCCGCTGACCTGGTTCGCCGCCATCAGCAGCGGCGACAGAAGCATGAAGATCAGGTAGTAGTACGAGTTCCAGAGGAGCACCATGACGAGGCCCATGATCATCGGGGCGAACGCCACGAGGAACGGGATGGGCCTGCGCTTGGGCGGCTCGGGCGGTCCGGGCAGCCGGAAGCGCTCGGGTTCCAGGTGCGGCAGGATGCGCGGCGGCCGGTTGTAGTCCAGCCCGCCGCCGCCCTCGGACGGCACCACCGCGGCGTCCCTCGGGGTCGGCTCGGCCAGCCGCAGCAGGAACTCGCCGAGGGCCAGTTCGCCGCCGAGCGGCCAGGGCTCCCAGCCGTCGGGGAGGGCGACCGGGTCGGGCTCCGCGTCGGCGGCGTCCGCCGCCGCGTGCGCCGCGTCCTCCTCGCGCTCCTCGTCCTGCGGCACCGGCGGCAGCAGCGGGACCTCGGGCTTGCCCCGGTGCTCCGGCGGCTCCGGGACCGACAACCGCACCGCGCCGAGCGGGCCGCCGCCCTGCTCCAGCGAGGCCGAGAGCCTGGGGGACGGCAGCTCGACGACGGCGGAGCCGTCCCAGCGCACGGTGATCCGTACGCCGTCCGACGGCAGGCCACGGCCCTGGAGCGGTACGGCGGAGCCCTCCAGCGGGCCGATGCCGTGGGTGCCCAGGCCCAGGGCGTACACGCGTCCGGCGTCCGGTCCGCCGACCACCTGCAGTTCGACGACCGGCGCATGGCCGACCGACCGCGGCTGCGGCATCGCGGACCGCTCGGGCCCGTACGCCCGGCCGGCCCTCGGTACGGGAGCGCCGAGGCCGAGGACGCTGCCGTCCATGACCGGCGTGGCGGCCAGCGGGGTGCCGGGGGCCAGCTCTTCGCCGCCCAGGTAGCAGACCGGGGTGCCGGGCGTCCCGTCGGCGCGGATCCGGGTCAGGTGTTCGGCGACGTCCTGGACGGGGGTGGCGGCGTCGACGCTCAGCACGATGTCCTGACGGCTCGCGGGGTCGCCGTCGGCGATGGTGGTGACGAGGAGTTTCACGTCTCCCCTTCGGGTGGTTCGCGGGCGGGCGGTGGGCTGCGGTGACGGCGTGGAGCGGCGTTACGGGGCTGCGGGCTGGTCCCCGCCGGTGGACGACGCCTCGGCGGAGCGCGAGCGGGCGGTGGCCGGTTCGGACAGCAGGGGGGAGGCGGTGTCCGTCCGGGGCGGGGGCGTCGGCGGGGGCGTCGGCGGGGGCGTGGGTTCCTCGGTGAGGGCGTGTCGTTCGGGCGGCCGCTGCTCCGGCCATCCGCGCAGTTCGATGGGCGGCTCCACCATCGTGTGCCGCTGCGGTGCGCGGCGGGCGCGACGGCGGTCCGCGCGGACGGCGGCGGCGACGGCCCTGCCCAGCGGGGCGCAGTCCGCGTGCAGCCCGAGTTCCGGGGCGGTGACCCGGCCCCGGGCGTCGACCCGCAGGGCCCAACTGTGCCCGGGTACCGGGCCGTCGGCGAGGCAGACGACGACGCCGGAGGCGGCGAGCGCGCCCAGCCGCCGGGCCTGCTCCCGGGTGGGGGCGGCGCACACCACGACCTCGGCGGCGGTGCCGGCCTCCTCCCGCGCCGGGTCGGCGGGCGTGTCCTCCAGGCGGCGCAGCACGGTGTCGAGCCGCTCGGCCGGGTAGTGCGGGTGGACGCCGTCCGTCACGGTGACCGAGGCTCCGCTGCCCGGTCGGTCGAGCTGCGCGGCGAGCGCCTGGAGCAGGTGGGTCCGGGCGGCCGTATCGCCTTCGACGGTGATCATCCGTGGTCCGGCGGCCAGGTCGAGGTGGACGCAGGCGTCGGCGGCCAGGCCGACGGCGACCGGCAGCGGCCGGATCCGGGCACCCGCGCGGGGCGGGCCGTCGGGCAGCAGCGCGGCCGTCTCGTCCAGGCGGTCCAGGTCCAGGCACCAGGACTGCCGGCCGGCCGCGTCGTCGGTCTCCCACGGCGCGGGCGGCTCGGGCAGCCGCCGGGCGGCCACCTGGACCTCGGCCCAGCCCGGCTCCAGCCGCAGCGCGTAGGCGAACGCCCCGGGCACGTCGCCGAGGGCCGCTCCGGCCGCGTCCAGCAGCCGCCGCACGCGCAGTCCGCCCCGGGGGTCGCCGAGCTGCCGGGCCAGGGCCCGTACGCCTCGGCGATGCCGCCGCCAGGCGCGCACCGGCTCGCCGAACGCCCGCCGGGTCAGCGCGGCCTCCCGGGCGACGCCGCGCCGAAACCGCCGCCAGCCGCCGCGCTTGCGCACGACGTGCCGCAGCAGGAGGAAGAACAGCAGGAGTACGACGACGGCGACGATGACCGGGATCAGCATCGACTCGTCGGGCTTCCCCAGCGCCACCAGCCGACTGCCGGAACCCGCGCCCCCCGCGCTCATGCGGCGACCAGGGCGTGTTCGGGGTGGCGGCGGCGCAGTTCCCGGATGGCGTGGTGGGTGCGGGACTTCACCGTGCCCGGCGGGATGGACAGGGCGTGCGCGGCGTCCGGGCCGGTCCAGCCGAGCACGTAGACGTAGAAGAGCACCTCCCGGTGGGCCGGGGAGAGGCGGGAGAGGGCGTGCACGAGGAAGCAGCGCTGCACCGCCTGGCCGATCGGGTCCACCGGTTCGGCGTGCGCTTCCAGGAGTTCCGGGTGGTACTCGGGGCGCGCCTGCTCGCGTCGCATCCAGTCGATCACCAGGTTGTGCGCCACCCGGAACAGCCAGGCCCGGGACGGCGACCAGCCCGGCGGCTGCTCCTCCGTACTGAGCCAGGCGCGCAGCAGCGTCTCCTGGACGAAGTCCTCCGCGCGCTGCCGGTCGCCGCGCAGCAGGCCGCAGGTGTAGCGCAGGAGCGGCCCGTGATGCCGCTCGTAGAGCTCACGGACGGATCCGTCGCAGGAAGCGGAGGCGGAGGGTCTGGATATGGACGTTGTCATGGGATACCTCCCCCAGCACCGGCGTCGCTGCCACGAGCCGGTCCGGTCAGGCGCCGCGCGTGCGGCGTAGCTGGGCGGGGTGAACGCGGGCTCACCACGTCCACAAGCGGAATCGGATGTTCCTTTTGCGGCGTGAGTCTATGTGGGGTGAAGCGACATTCAAGAGGCTGCCAGATGAACGTGAGGTTCCACATAAAACGGGTGTGCCGGCCCGACAGGGGTGATCCGGGCCGACACCACCGTTTCGGTCACATGAGGGGCGTCAGGAGGGGATGCCGCCGGCGATCTGCCCGTCCAGGTCGCGCACGGAGCCGGCGATCTGCTGGAACTGTTTGGCGAACTCGGTGATGTTCTGCACGGCGTCGGTCACCGACTTGTTGAAGGTCTCGTAGGAGTGCTGCAGCTTGGGGCTGGTCTGCGCGAGCGCCAGGCCGCCGCTCGAGGGGTCGAGCAGGGTCTGTACCTCGCGCTGCAGATCCGCGAGTTGGGGGACGAGCGTGGAGCTGACGGCGTTGTTCAGCTTCGCCGCCGTGGCGTTGATCTGCTCGTCGTCGACCGTGGTACGGGGCATCGTGGCCTCTTTCGTCGTGGTGCGGCCGGCCGGAGCGGCCGGTGCACTCGGGTGATGGGTGGTGCGCCGGGCAACCGACCGAGGTCGGCGCGGCCCGGTGGGGCCCTGCGGGCGTCCGAAGGGGGAGGAGGCGCCCGCAGGGAGTCATGGGGGCGGTCGGCCGGGGACGGTCACTGCCAGTTGATCCCGAGCGTCCCGAGGGGCGGTTCGTCGTTCTGGCGCGTGTGCTGTGTGATCGAGTCGCGCAGGAACCAGGTGCCGTCCGGACGCTTCTGCCAGATCTCCCGGATCTCGTTGTTGCTCCCGTAGGCGACGAACCGGGTGCTGTCCGTCGTGACGACCCGGGTGACCGAGCCGTCGGAGTTCGTGAAGTCCGTCCGGCTGGCGCCGTCCGGCAGCGGGGTGGTCGTCTCCTTGGCGGGCGGGGCACCGGTCGGCCGGCCGTCGCCGTCGACGACGGGGTGCTCGACCGTCAGATAGGCGGGCGGCCGGTCCAGGTACTGCTGGTCGTCCTGCTGGCCCGCCGCCGAGTTGAGGTAGGTGTCCCGGTCCATCGTCAACTCCCACCCGCCGTCGGGGTGTTTGGTGTAGATCTGGAGCGTGTTGCCGGCCTCGTCGGTGACGTAGCGCGTCATGGAGCCGTCGGTGACGCCCTCGGGGCTGGCGTCGACGTAGTCCTTGCGGACGGAGCCGTCGGCGCTGCGGATCGTCGTCACGGAGTCGCCGTCGTCCGAGAGCGAGCGGTACGTCTCGGAGTGGACGAGGCCGTTGTTGTTGGTGATGGTGGTGGTCGTCTCGACGGGATCGCCGTTCTTGTCGACCTCGACCTGGCCGTTGTCGTCGAGCTTGTACGTGACCGTCGTGGTGCCCTCGTCGCTCTGCCAGGTGAAGCCGGTGGGCGGGGGCGGCGGCGCCGGTCCCTCGGGCTCCGTGCCGCCGTACTCCCGGTTCCTGGCCAGCGGGTCGTCGGCGCCGCTCTCCGGGGTCCACGGGGCTTGCTTGTTCAGCGCCCCGAAGTCGTCCGCGTAGTTCTTCTGCAGCGTCTGCGCCTGCTCCCGCAGGGGCTCCTCGTCCTTGTCGAGCTGCTTCAACGCGTCGTCGGTACGGGACTGGTCCTGCCACAAGGCCTGCTGCTGCTTCAGCAGTTCGTCCCGCGACAGGGTCGAGCTTTTCCGGTCCAGATCCTCCTGACGCTTCTGCTGGTCCGCCTGCTCCTTCTCCAATTCGCCGCGTCTGCTTTCCAGTTCGGCGTACTTCTTGGCGAGGAGCTGTTCCTGGAGCCCATAGCGCACACGAAGCCGATCGGCCTGTGCCTCTTTCCGCTGCGAGTCGTTCCTGTGCTGGTAGGCGTCGTTCTCCGCCTCGGCCTGTTTACGCTGGAAGAAAGCCGCCTGTTGGGCCCCGGAGACGGCGAACGACGCGTCCTGGTCGTAAAAGGCCTTGCCGATCTCGTCGAGGAGGTTTCCCAGGTCGGTCATGACCTGCCACGCGTCGCCGAAGGACTTCTGCCAGTCGCCGTAGAAGTCGTTCAGAGCCTCGGCCGTCTGCTTGCGGGGACCGACGTCCGAGGCGGTGAAGGCGTGCTTCGCCTTCGAGGTGACGTCCAGTTCATCGCGAAGGTGCCACACCTGCCGCGCGAGGACGTACATCAAGTCGTAGTCGATCGATATGCGAGCCACGTCTTTGCGTCCTTTCCCTTGGGCATGGTGATGCCCTGTAGACGCAAGAACGGGTCCGCAGGGTTCAAACGAATTTCGCCCGGTTCCCACCGACCGGTAAGTATGTGCCGTGCGTCACTCGGGTGAACTCATGGCCCTTCCTATTACGTCACCAGGAAGTCAACTGCGAGCGCACGGCGACCCTCGAGTCCTGGAACACCTTGGAGGACCCTGTGGCCACCCCGGACGACTGGACAAAAGTCGGTCACGACGGAAATCCGGTGACGGGAAACCCCGATTTCCTCGACGGCATCGCCAGGGACCTCTTCGAACTCCGGGACCTGGCAGGCGATGTCGACGCGGGGCTCGACGCCATGCTGCGCACGTCGGAGGACGGCGGCTTCGAGGGCAAGACGGCGGACGCGCTGCGCAGGTACATCAAGACCGAGCTGAAGACCTTCACGGCGAACGTCACCACCTCCTTCGAGGACGCGGGCCGGGCCGTGACCCGGTACGCGAACGCCCTGCGCAACGCCCAGGGCAGGGCCGAGGACGCTGCGACCCGGGCCGGCCAGGTCGAGGTGCCGCCGGCCGGTGTCGTGGGGAAGAACGCGCCGCCGCCCGCGGAGCTGACCGCCGCCCGCAACGACGTGTCGGCCGAGGTCGACGGGATCAGCGCCGAGGGGAAGATCCTCGAGGATGCCCTGCGGGTCGCGGCCGAGCTGGTGTCCCGGCCCGTCAGGCCGCCCAAGAAGAGCTTCTGGAAGAAGTTCATCGAGAAGTTCTGGCAGGCCCTCGAGATCCTCACGATGGTGCTGACGTTCGCCGCCGTCCTCTTCACCGGCCCCCTGGGCATGATGGCCTTCGGGCTGGGCGCGGTGCTCTTCCTGAAGACCGTGGCCGACTACGCGATGGGCAAGACGAACGCCCTCGGCCTGGGCCTGGCCCTGGTGGGCATCCTCTTCCCGTCGACCAAGGGCCTGATGACGTTCACCAGGGGGCTGCAACTGGTGAAGGGCGCGTCGAGATTCGCGTTGGGCGGTCTGTCGGCGGGCCTCTCCTCCACCTCGCGCATGCTGCTGCGGGGCGGCGGGCTGCTGGCCTCGCCCCGGTCCCTGTTCGCGATGACGGGCGCGAACCTGGTCAAGTGGTCCGCGCGGATGGGCAGTCTGGGCAACTGGGGCCTCGACGCGATGGCGCGCGCCCCCGGCCTCGCCGCCCGCACGGGCCGGATGGCGTCGGCGCTGCTGAGGTCCGGTCCCGGGTTCCTGAAGGGGGTCTGGCAGCAGGGCCGGTTCGCGCTGCGCCGCGACTTCTTCATGTCCACCGCGTTCGTCGGCGGCAGCACGGCGAAGCGGCTGGGCGTCTACTCGGTGATCAACACAGGCCGCCTCTTCGATCTGGCGGTGTCCGCGATCCTGCCGCTCAAGTACTCGGAGCTGGCCGGCCTCGGCTTCCGGGGGGCCTGGCGCGTGGGCATCCTGGAGCGCGGCCTGCTCAGGGGGGCGCCGGCCGGCACGCGGGTCACCGGGGCGGGCCGGCTCGGTGCCGACGTCACCGCGTTCACCACCAGGAACCCGTTCACGCCCGGCTCCGGCAGGGCGTTCGGCGACACGAGCGCGCGCTCGCTGGTCGTGCCGGGCACCCCGGCCTGGGACGACGCGTTGGACACCCTCCGCGAGAGCGCGGTCGCACCGGTCGCGCTGCCGCGTACGCCGGGCTTCAGCTCCCTGGGCCGACCGGGCACCGCGCCCGGCCGGGTGCCGGGCAGCCTCGACGACCTGGTGGAGCCGGGCGTCCTCGACGACCTCGACGCGAGCGGCTCCCGCTTCGGCACGCCGTTCGGCACTCCCCTCGGCAGGACGGGTCTCGGCCCTCTGGACTCGCTCGACTCCCTCGGTTCGCTCGACCTGCGGGCCGGCGGGCCGGTCTCGCCGCGGCTGCGCACCGCGTCCGACGCCTTCGACGAGCTCAACGACCTCCACGGGTTCGGCGGTCTCCACGGGTCCGGCGACCTCGACACGCTCGGCGACCTCGACGCGTTCGGCGCGCCGACCGTGCCGGGGCCGCCCCGGAGCGTCCTGCTGGAGCGACCGCCGAACGCGGTCGCCCGGCTTCGGGACCTGGACGCCCTCGTGGGCCTGGACCGCACCGGGACCGGCCTGCTGAAGCCCCTCGACGACATGCCGGACCTGGCGTCCCTGAGCATCGACGGGAAGCTCGGCGGCCTGACCGAGGAGCAGTTGGGCAAGGTGTTCGACGGGGAGATCGACCTCGTGGACTTCACGCCGGACGGGGTGGTCCTGCGCGTCGGGAAGACCGACCCGGTGGATCTGCACGTCGGGTTCGGGGACGAGGTGACGGTCCGGGTCCTGGACCCCGAGGAGGTCGGCGCCGGGACGCCCAGGTTCCTGGGAACGCTGAGCGGACCGGACTCGCCGGCCCGGCTGGGCGTCCGGCTCGACGACCTCGCGCGTCTGCTCCCCGACTCCGCCGACGGCCTGGGCCACGCGCGTGAGCTGCTCGGACTGGGCCCGGTGCGGACCGAACTCCCCGTCAGGCCCGTCCATCCCGTCGATCCGGTGAGGGCGCGGACCGGTGGGCCGGCCCTGACCCTGCGGGAGATCGTCACCGGCGGGGCGGTCGGCAAGACCGCCACGGACCGCTTCCAGGCCTGGCTGCGCGCGCAGCACGCCGGGGTGGAGCTGGACTCGGCCGGCCGCACCCTCACGCGCGTCACCGAGCAGCCCGGTCTGCCCCCGCTGAGCCGTGCGCAGGCCGAACTCGACCTGAGCGCGGCGGAAGTGAAGGTCACTCAGGCCCGGATCGACTTCGACAGGCTCGGGACGAGCCTGGACACCGTCCACCAGGACATCACCGTGATGATGGCCCGTCTGGACGGTCCGGCGGCGAGCATGCCGACCGGTGAACTGCGGCTGCTGGACGACCTGGGGCAGCCCACCGGTCAGTGGATCACCATGGAGCCCGGCGCGAACCTCACATGGGTCCTCCGGACGGACACCGGGATCGTCCCGCACGTCAAGGTGGACATGGTCGACGGCGTGTTCACCGTCACCGCCCCCGACGGCGTCCGCACCACGATCGGCGCGGACGGCAGGATCCTGGCGGACGGCAAGGCCGTGCTCGTGGACACGCCGGTTCCCCAGGTGCACTGGCTGGTGCGGCAGGACATGGACTTCTCGGCGGCGAGTCTCAAGTCCGGGATGAAGACGCGGCTGACCGAGGACGGCCTCGTCCCGGTCAAGGTCGACGGAACCATCTCACCGCTCCAGGCGGTGACCACGGTCAACGCCAAGGCGCTGAAGGAGAACAGTCCGTTCACCGCGTTCTCGCCGCCCGGCACCCTCGCCAAGCCCTACGGAGGCAGCGAGCTGGGACTCGACGTGGTCGCCCTCGGCCATGACATCAGGGCCGGGCTCGAAAGCGTCAAGGACGTACGGATCGTCTCCAACACGCAATTGCAGCACGACATCCTGAACGAGATCCGGCTCAAGGTCGAGAACGCCCAACTGACCGTCCCGCCGAATTTCAACCACATGACCAGCAACAAGGAAATACAGAATTTCCTCACCGTCGACAACAAGATAACCAAGGGCATCGCCACCAAGGTCACCCCGGACATCAAGGCACTGCTGCAAGTGCGCCGTGACGGCACCTGGCTGGTGAAGGGGGACATTCCGAAGCGGTATCTGACCGGGCCCTATCCGAGCGCCGACTCCCTGAAGTTCGTACCGGCCGCGCCGACGACACCGCTCACGATCGCCCCGGACGCGCTGGAAGCCGCGGGTCGGGCCTCCGGGTCGGGCGGCGGACGGCCCATGGAGGCCCTGAATCCGGTGCCCCGTTCGGACAGCTTCTTCGTCAACCGGTTCGAGCTCGACGAACTGCGACAGGTCACCCTCGTCCGGCAGGACGACCACCCGTTCGTCCAGATCATCGACGTGGACAAGGGCCTGCGGAAGTCGCACTTCGCCTCCGACATCGGCATGATCCCGGCCAATCCGGAGGGGAACACCACCGCGTTCCAGCATGTGCGGGGCGCCGGAAACGTACAGCAGAAGAGCGAGAGCCCGTTCACGTCGTTCGCCGTCGCCAACGGCGATCACAAGGTGTACGGCAAGTTCCAGTTCACCCTTGACGTCCATCGGTTGGGCGCGGACATCAAGGCCGGAACGCTTAAAAACGTCGGGATCCTTCCGGCGCACAATCTCCAGCAACTGATCCGCGAACAGCTCGACTGGAAATTCGGAAAGCGCCTCGACTTCGAGTCGCTCAAGGCGGACAGCACCACCCAGGACGCCATCGCCTTCCTCAAGGAGAACGACGTCAAGTTCGCGGGCCGGGGCGGCGCGGACCTGAGCACCACGTTCGCCCAGGACGTCCGCGTCCTGCTGAACACCAGGCGCGACCAGGAGTGGCTGATCAAGGGCGTCATCCCCGAGAGGTACCTCGACGGCCCGCACCCCACGGCGACACCGTCCACCCCCGCCCTCGACGAGGCCGTCGGGAACCTCCACCTGGCGGACACGGTCAAGACGGACGTCGACGCCATGCCCGTCCTCGTCGAGTGGCGCACCGCCCCCGACGGCGTGGTGCCGCTGGATCTGCGCCCCGGCGAGCTGCGGTTGGCGGACGAACGGGGGCGGCCGACCGGGCAGTGGATCACGTTCGAGCCCGGTGCGGAACTCACGTGGGCGCTCAGGACGGACGCCGGGATCGTCCCGGACGTCAGGGTGGACCTGGTCGACGGCGGGTTCACCGTCACCGCGCCCGACGGCGTCGTCACCGGGTTCGGGCCGGACGGCCTGCCGGCGCGCCTCGGTGACGCCGGGCCGGACCGGCTGTCCGTCGCCGCCGACCGCACGGTCGACGTCGAGGGCATCCGTCCGGAGCCGGTCTGGCGCGAGAGCGACGAGACGCTGTGGCGCATCGGCGGCAGACGGGGGCTGGACCAGATCTTCGACGAGGGGTTCCGCGCCCGGGACGTCTCGGAAACCGATCTGGAGGTCATGGTCAGGACGGGCCAGCCGTCGGCGTTCGTGAGCACCACGAGCGACCGGAACCTCGTCTGGGACGGCGTGTTCAAGTTTGAGATCGAGGCCCCGGGCGGGATCGACGTCGGCCGGACCTTCGAACGGGCCGAGGGTACGGACGCCTGGCGGGCGTCGGGCTGGGAGTCGGAGCACGAGATCGCCTTCCCCGGTGGCATCTCCCCGGAGTTCATTCGCGGCGCGTACCGGATGGACGCGCAGCACAACCTCGTCGAGTGGGTCCCGAACCCCCGCTTCCAGGGCCGCAGCCCGCTGCCCGAGCTGGCGGCGGACCTGAAGCTGTCCCCGGAGGCTCCGTCGGCCCTCGGCGCGGCGGACTTCCAGGGGTTGTCCGTCGACGAGCAGGTGCGGCTGCTGGACCGGTTGGATCTGGACGGCTTCAAGGGCGTGGACGGCGCCGACAGCCCGCACGGGTCGGAACTGCACGGGCTTGGACTGGACGGGTCGGAACTGGACGGGCTGGGCAGCGAGGTGGGCGGCGATCTGGATCTCGGCTACCTCTCGGACTCGTCCCTGCTGGACCGGTTCGACGCGCCGCACGAGCCGGCCGGCACCTGGACCGGCGGCCCGGACAGCCGTCCGCCGACCCCCGATCACCTGGACCTCGGGGATCTGCCCGACCTCGACGAGTCGGCCCTCCGCGCCACCCTGGACGAGCACCGGCAGGTGCTGGACGACTACCGGCGGGCGCTGGGCGACCCGATCCGCGTCCCCCTGTCCGGCTCGGACGAGTTGGCGGGTCTGGAGCTACGGGTGACGCGCCTGCCCGACAGCGGTACGGCACCGGGCTCGATCCGGCTGGAGCTCGTCGACGTCGTCCACGCGGGCGGCGGGCCGGGACGCGCGGCGGAGTTCACGGTCGAGGTGCTGGACGACGGCGGCCGGGTCGTCGTCACCGACCCGGCCGGGCACACCCGGTTCACGCTCGGTGCCGACGGCCGCTTCCTCGGCCGGGAGACGGCCCTCACCGGTGACGGGCTGCCGGACGGGCTGCGCATCGGCGTGACGGTCGGTGCCGGTCCGGACGGAGCACCGCGCACGGCGGTCCGGTTGACCGGTCCGCCCGGACCGCGCGGCTCGCTGCGGCTCACCCCGGTGGAGGGCACGCTCGCCGAGCGGCTGCCCGGCGGTTTCACCCTGTCCGACACGGTCACCGGCAGCCGCTTCCACTTCGACCTGAACGGCCGCCTCGCCTTCCGCGACCTGCCCGCCCACGACGGCTCCGGCCTCGCCCGCTTCACCGAGGGCGCCGCCCCCGGCACCCCGCCCCTGCGACTCGACGAACTGGGCGGGCCGGGCGAACTCGGCGGCGTGAGCGAGCGGTTCCCGCTGGGCACCATCCCCGAGGACGGCGTCCTGGACGAGGCCGCCGCCACGGCGACGGACCTCTTCGACCGCACGATCGCCGAGGCGACGGACTTCCGTACCGCCGCCTTGGGTCGACTGGACCTGGGCCGCGTCCTCGGGGACGTGACGCCGGGCGGTCTCACGCCCGCCGAACTGTCCGGGCTGCGGGTCACCCACGTCCGTGCCCCCGCCGCCGACGGTCGGCTCGCCGACGCCTACCACCTCGTCGGCTCCCCCGAGGCGACCGCCCGCTTCACCCTCACCCCGTCCCCGGACCGGGCGGGTGGCTTCGTCGTCGCCGACGGCGTCACCGGCGGCCGTTTCCACTTCGGCCCCGACGGCACGATGACCGTGCGGGAGCTGCGGCTCGACGGCGGCTGGGGGGTCGTACGGTTCGACCCGGCGACCGGAGCGGCCTTCGCGCACACCGCGTCGGACGGGACGCCGACGCGCCTGGTGCCCCGGTCCGTGGACGGCGGGCGCGTGACACTCGCACCGGCCGACGGGCTCCCGAACCGGCGGCTGGAACAGATGGTCTTCGACACCGGCACCGGGAGCCTGGTGGAGCGGACCGTCGCCGCGTTCGGCGAGCGCGGCGAACTGCTGGGCCCCTACTGGAAGATCGACCACCTGACGGAGACGGCCGTCCGGCTGGACGACACGGGCCGGCCGCTGACCGGCCGGCTCGACACCGCCGTCTTCAGGCCCGAGCCCAACGGCGAGTTCCAGTTGGTGGGCGACGGCGACCGGGTGCTCTTCGCGAGCCGTGGGCCGGGCCGGCTCGAAGCGGCGGCGAACCCGGCGGTGGACCTGAACCGGATGGTCCCGGACGCCCCGGTGTGGCGGCGCGGCACCGAAGTGCTGTGGCGGTACGACGACAGAGGCCCGGCGATCATCTTCAAGGAGGGCTTCCAGCCGAAGGACGTCAGCGCGGTCGACCTCCCCAGGTTCGTGGTGACGAACGACGACGCGGCCTTCGTCAGCACCACCTACGACGTCGACCTCTCGTGGGGAAGCCGGTACAAGTACAAGATTCACGCCCCCGGCGGGATCGACGTCAACAAGACCCTCGACGGCACCTACCAGACCATGCTCGACAAGCCCGGGAACAAACACTGGGACGAGCACGAGGTCTCGTTCCCGGGCGGTGTGCACCCCCGGTTCATCGCGGGCGTCCACCGGCTCGACAGCCAGGGCCTGCCCACCGCGTGGAAGGCGAATCCGGGCTTCACCCCGTGGGCGAACCCGACGCGGTGGGACAAGAACGCGCACTACGGCATCGACCCGACGGCTGAGCGGCTGCGCCGCGTGGAAGAGGATCTGGCGGTCCCCCTGAGCCACCGGTTCCCCATGACCGACATCCCCGAGAACGCCCTGCTGGGAAGGGGTTTCGCCGAGCGGTTCCCGCTGGACGCGATCCCCGAGGGGACCGTCACGGACATCGCCCTGACGGGGCCGGGGCTGGACGGGCTGCGGGTGCGGATCAGCGAGGCCCCGGCCACGGAGACGCTGCACGCGTCCAGGGACCTGGAACTGGTCGACCACCGCGGGCTGCCGGTCGACAGCGGGTTCACCGTGGAACCTCGGGAGGGCGGCGGGTTCACCGTGACCACGCCGGCGGGGGACGCGCGCTGGCACCTCGACGCGGCGGGGCGGCCGGAGTTGCGTGATGTGCGGCTGCCGGGAACGGAGTCGGCCCTGCGCTTCGACGTCTCCGGCGCCGCCGCGCCGCCCCGGGTGACCGGGTGGGACGGGTCCGTGAGGACGCCGGAGCACGCGATGGTGGAAGCGGTCCGGGACGCCTCGGGCCGGCCGGCCGGTCACACCGTACGGCTGCCCGGCGCGGGCGGGACTCCGGTGGCGTGGCGGTTCGACGCCGCCGGGAGGCTGACGTACCAGCAGACGCCGCTGGCGGGCGAACGGCTGGGCGGGCTCACCGGGTTGCGGGTGGGGACGACGTTCACCTCGGACGCGGCGGGCACGTCGACCGGCCGGGTCTTCGAGCTGATCGGCCCGTCCGGTGCGACCAGCGGCTTCCGGGTCGTGCCGCCGGACGCCGGGCCGGCCGGGCCGCTGACGGGCGGCTTCACCGCCGTCGACACGGTGACCGGCAGCCGGTTCCACTTCGACGCGGCCGGACAGCTCGCCTTCCGGGACGTCCCGGCACGCGACGGCGACGGATTCCTCCGCTTCGTCGAGAACGCCCCCGACGCCCCGCCGATCCGGCTGGACGACCCCGGCGACGGCATCGTCGGGGGCGACGGTCCCGGCGAGATGGCGCGGATCTTCGACATCACGCTCGACGAGGCGGCGCACCTGCGCGCGCCGATCGAGGGCACGGCCGCCGAACTGTCGGACGTGTCGGGGGCCCTGGACTTCCTGCGCGTCGCGCCCGACTCCGAGGTCTTCCAGACCCTCGACCTCCCCCGCGTCGAGCAGCTCGCCGACGCGGCCACCGAGTCGCTGAACCGGTTCGGCCTGAGCCCGGACCTCCTGCACGACCAGTTCCGTGAGATGACCGCGCAGGCACACCGCAACCTCCGGCAGGGCGCGGCCACCGCGCTGCGCGAGTACCAGAACCTGCCGCTCGCCGTCCGTCTCGACGATCTCCGGGCGGGCGGCGGCCGCAGCGTCGGCGACTTCACCGTGACGCCGACCCCGCACGGCGGGCCCGGTGGCAGCCAGTACACCGTCACCCACTCGGCGACGGACCTGGCCACGGGCTTCGGCGCGCACGGCGAGCGCCGCTACCAGGAGGTGTTCCTGCGGGGCGGCCCCGGCGACCTCGACCGGCTGCGGCTCGGCATCACCGGCCGCGCGACCGAGGGCGGGCCCTGGACGCCGGACTCCTTCACGTTCGTGGGCGCGCGCCCGGCCTCCGACTCCCACACCCTCACGGGCCTCGCCCCGAGCGCCCCGGCGGACCTGCGCGGCGGCTTCACCGTCACCGACGCGTCCGGGGTCACCCGGTGGCACTACGGCCCCGAGGGCACGGCCGCGCTGCGGGACGTCGAACTCCCCGGCGACCGGGGCACCTTCCGCTTCGACGCGGGCGCGCCCGACGGCGTGCCCCGGGTGCTCGACACGGCGGGCCGGCCGGCCACGGCCCTGCGCGCGGAGCGGCTCGACGACGGCCGGCTCGCCCTGATCCCCACGTCGGACGCCGCCCAGCCGCTGGAGCGGACCCTGTTCGACGCCGACGGCACCACCCTGCTGGCAGAGACCGTCGCCGTCCGCGGCAGCGGCGGGAGCCCCACCGGCACGTACTGGACCATCGACCACGTGACCGGCGAGGCCGTCCGTACCGACTCCGACGGCACCGCGTTCACCGGCCGCTACGACACCGCCACGGTCGAGCGGTCCGGCACCGGCCAGTTCCGGCTGACGGGCACGAGCCCCGGCAAGGTGACCCTCTTCGAGCGTGAGGTGCTGAAGAACGGCAACACCCTGCACGTCGACCTGCACCGCTCCGGCCACGCCCGGTGGACGGAGTTCGACGGCGCCGGCCGGCGGGTCCGGCACGGCGAGCGGATCGCGGACGTCGACCAGCGCACGCTGCACGACGTGCCGTCCGGTTCCTGGCGGGTCCTCAACACCGTCGACGTACGGACGTACACGAAGGCCGCCGACGGCGGTCTCGTCCGGGCCGAGAAAGGGGCGGACGGCCACTGGACGTGGCAGCGCTTCGACAAGGACGGCGGCGAGGCGCTCACCGGCGACCGGCACTGGAGCTGGAACCACGTCGCGTTCAGGGACACCTTCCGTGATCCGGCCACCGGGCGGGAGACGGTGGCCCAACAGCGCGGGCAGACCTGGCCGTTCGACGGTCTGCACGGCTCCGGGCTGTACCGGGAGAACGCGGTGCTGCCCGGTCACGCCCCCGCCGGAGCCCGGATCGACCCCGGCGACCACACCGGCTACCACTCGATCACGCAGACCGAGCGTCTGGAGGCGCTGTCGGACGGCGGGAGTCTGCTCGTCAAGCGGTTCTCCGACATGCGTCCGCCGGCCTTCCTGTGGAAGGGGGCGGCGGGGCGCAACCCGTTCGAGGGCTTCTTCCGCGACCTGTTCGGCGGCGAGTCCCTGAACCGGGTCAGCCACTGGACCGAGACCGCCGCCGACGGCACCGAGACGACCGGCGTCCGGCTCAACGCGACCGGCGCGAACTGGGTCGACGTCGACCGGTTCGGCCGCCTCGTGCGGGAGAGCCGGAAGCTGGAGAACGGCCATGTCGTCGAGGTCGGGCGCAGCCCGGAGGACCCCACGCGCTGGGCGCCGGTCCCGGAGCACCGCGAGGGCGGCCCGTACGAGCTGCACTGGCGGGACACGACGAGCGGCCTGACCGGCACCCGGCAGGTCGACGGCCAGGGGCGGTGGCAGGACCTCTTCCGCGACGACCAGGGCGTCGAGCGGGTTCAACTGCGCAGCCAGGGCCGGGGCACCCGGGAGTATCTGCACACCGCTCCCGCCGCCGAGGAACTCCGCCTCGACGACGGCACGGGCTTCTGGGTGGACAAGAACGCCCAGCAGCACGTCTCCGGCCGCCGCGACCTGGTGGACGGCACGATCGTGGAGGCGTCGGGCGACCCGTACCGCACCAGGTGGACGTGGAAGGCGTACGACCCGAGCGCCCCGCACACCGTCGTCGGCGAGGGGCTGCGGCTGCAGAACCGCGGTTCGATCTACTCACGGCCCTGGGACGACTCGTTCAGGGACTTCGACCGCGGCGGCGACCTCGTCCGCGAGCGCAACGCCACCGATGTTGGAAGCTCCTGGGTCGACGCGGTGAAGCAGGACGACGGCGGCTGGCGGTGGACCAAGCGGGCGGCCGACGGCACCGTCCACTCCGAGGGCGTCCGCGTCCACGACGACATCACGGCCGGCCGGTGGCGCGACCTCGTCGACGATCAGGTGGTGCGGCGGCGGACCGGGGGCCGGGTCCGGGAGTACCAGTACGAGCCGATCACCACTCCGGAACGGTCGCCGGCACCCCCGACGGCCCCGGCTTCCGTCGCCCCCGCCTCCCCTGCCAGGACGACGCTGCGGGACCTGTTCGCCGACTCCCCCCGGGTGGCCGAACCGGCCGCCGCCACCCCCGTGAGGGCGACGCTGCGGGATCTGCTCAACGCGTCCGTCCGGCACTTCGAGACGCCGGCCACGGTCCGTGTCGACCCGGACGTCTGGAGGGAGTTCGAGGCCGGCAAGGTCTTCCGCGAGCGGGTCGCCGTGGACGGCGTCCCGGGCCGACACCGTCTGGTCGACAAGCAGTGGGGCCAGTGGGTGGAGTACCAGAGCGGTCACGTGGTGCAGTGGCGGACCATCGACGGACGGGTCTGGTCGACGGACGCGTTCGGCCGTTTCGGCACCTCGGGACCGGCCAGGGCCGCCCAGTTCCTGGCCGGGGGCCTGCCCCGGATCGGCGGCGACGTCGGCCTGCCCGGCAGCGGCGGCTGGTCGCTGATCGGCCGGGAGGTCCCCTTCCGCGGCACGGACGTCGAGATCATGGGGCATCTGCGGGAGATCCAGGACGTGTGGCACGGGCCGTTCACCGCCTTCCAGGGCGGCGAGGCGGTCGAGATGCCCATGTGGCAGCGCGAGTTGCGCAGCGGGCTGACCACGTTCGCCACCGGCTTCCTCACCGACTTCACCGCGAACCTGGCGATCACCGCCGCCGTGAACAACGGCAACGTGAAGGACGTCGACGTCTTCAAGGCGCTGCTCGGCGGGACGGTCGGCGGAGCCTTCAGCGGCGGACTCAACCTGCTGTACAACCAGACCCGGCTGGGCTGGCTGCGCACCAGCATGGGCACGACGGACTGGGGCGGGCGCCCCGACCAGACCCTCACCACCCAGTCCGAGGACTGGGCGGGCGATTTCAGCGCCCAGGAGAAGGCGACCCGCTGGCGCGGTGCGACGTACGCCAACACCGTCGGCCTCGCCACCGGGGCGCTCAGCGGTTTCGTCAGCAACGCGGTCAGCGCCTCGGTGTTCGGGGTCAACGGCCATGACGTCCAGGGCGCG
This sequence comes from Streptomyces sp. yr375, assembly GCF_900110755.1. Taxonomy (GTDB): domain Bacteria; phylum Actinomycetota; class Actinomycetes; order Streptomycetales; family Streptomycetaceae; genus Streptomyces. Next base: position 183,287 of record NZ_FOFF01000001.1, on the reverse strand, counting down.
GACGCGCTGCTGGCCGGCGGGTGGGGCGCGGCGGGCTCCCTGTTCGGCGGGGTGACCACCGGTCTGGCGAGGAACATCTGGCATCTCACGACCGGCGCCCGCGTCTTCCACAAGGGCGGTCTCGGCGAGCTGGGCATGAACTGGGCCGAGTCCGCGCTGTCCCGGTACCTCACGTTCGTCATCACGCAGGCGGACAGCCACAACGGCGGCAACCTCCCCGGTCCGGGCCGCGCCTTCCCACCCCCGACCCCGCCCACACCCACACCCACACCCACGCCGACACCCACGCCGCCGTCCGAGCCCTCCGCGGCTCTCCCCGAGACCATGGAGCTCCCGTGACCGCCATCACCGCCACCGTGCACCGGGTCGCGCCCAAGGGGCGCGGCGCCCACCGCAGCATCACCGCCGCCGTGCGCGCCGCCGCCGACGGTGACGAGATCCGGATCGCCGCGGGCGAGTACGTCGAGGCGCTGGTCCTGGACCGTGCGGTGTGCCTGCTGCCGGAGGACGGTCCGGACCGGGCCGTACGGGTGCTGGCGGCCGACCCGGGCCGGCCGGTCGTGGAGGTCACCGCGCCCGGCGTCCGCGTCGGCGGTATCGCCCTGGTGGGGCAGGACCCCGCGCTGCCCGCCGTGCTGGTGACCGGCGGGGGCCTGGAGCTGGACGGCTGCGAGGTCTCCGGCGGGCGCGTCGAGGCGGGCGGTGACACGTCGTTGACGCTGCGCGGCTGCCGCGTCTTCGGTGCCGCGCTGGCCGGGGTGCACGCGAACACCACCGGTCCGACCGCGTTGACCGACACGGTGGTCGAGGACGTCGACGGCACGGGCGTCGTCCTCGGTTCGGCGACGAACGCCGAGGCCACGGGGTTGACGGTGCGTCATGTCACCGGTTCCGGGGTGCGGGTGCGGGGCCGGGCCCGGGCGGTGCTCCGCGACTGCCGGATCACCGCCCCCGGCCGCAGCGGACTGCTGGTGGAGGACGACGCGGCCGTGACCGCGCTGGAGTGCCGCGTGGCGGACACGGGCGCGGAGGGCGTCCGGGTGCTGGGCAGTTCCCCGCGCCCCGAGGCGGCCCGGGAACACGGGCGGCCGACGGTCGTGGACACGGCGGACGGCGGGGTCGTACTCGCCGACTGCCAGGTGCTGCGCACCGGCTCGGACGGGGTGGCGGTCTCCGGCTCCGGTGACGTCCTGCTGCTGAACTGCCGACTGCGGGACGGCGCGGGCGCCGGCGTGAGCGCCGAGGACGACAGCACGGCCGTCCTGGCCGACTGCCAGGTGGACCGGCCGCACGGCTCCTGCCTGGTGGCCCGGGGCACCGCCCGGCTGTCCGCGCAGGACACCGCGCTGCACGGCAGCCGCGCCAACGGCCTGCTCGCGGGCGACCGTTCCCAGGTGCGGCTGGCGTCGAGCGATGTGACGGACTGCGGCTTCAGCGCGGTGCACGCCTGCGACGACGCCCGGCTGTCGCTCACCTCCTGCCGGATCGGCTCCACCCCCGAGCACGGCGTCCGGGCCACCGACCGGGCCGAACTCACCGTCGAGGGCGTCCGCATCAGCGACTGCGGCCTGTCCGGCCTCCAGATCGACGCCGCGGCGGGGGCCCGGGTGCGCGGTCTGTCCGTGGTACGGGGGCGTACGGGCATCAGCGCCGAGTCCACCGGGACGGTCGTCCTGGAGGAGTGCGACGTCACCGGCGCCGAACGCGCCGGGATCACCTGCGGAACGGGGACGTCGGCCGTGGTGCGGGGCTGCCGGATCAGCGGCACCGGCACGGCGGGGCTGGTGGTCGGCGAGCGGGCGACGCCGAGCATCGAGGACTGCACGGTGCGCGACACCGCCGGTTCCGGTCTGGTCCTGGGCCCGGCCGCCGAACCGCGCGTCAGGTCCGTCACCGTGGCCCGGACGGGCAAGAACAGCCTGTTCGTCGGCGAGAAGGCGCGGGGCACCTTCGAGGACTGCGTCTTCGCCGGGTCGGGCACCGACGGTCCGGCGTTCCCGGCCGTCCATGTGTCGGCGGGGAGCGCGCCCGTGCTACGCGGCTGCCTGGTGCGCGACGCCGAGGAGGACGTGGCCGCGGAGAAGGGCGCCCGGCCGGTGTTCGACGACTGCGTCTCGCGGAACGTGACGAACCCGGCCCTGCCGACCGGCGCGAAGGAGGCGCTGCCGAACACGGCCGGCGGGGACCCGGCGGCCGGGACCTGCGCGCGGGAGACCGAGGCGCCCTCGGAGGACACCCTGGAGGACCTGCTCGCCGAACTCGACGGGCTGGCGGGCCTGGAGCGCGTCAAGCACGACGTGTCGTCCCTGGTGAAGCTGATGCGGACGGTGCGCCGCCGCGAGGAGATGGGCCTCGCGGCTCCCCCGCTCAGCCGCCACCTGGTCTTCACGGGGAACCCCGGCACCGGCAAGACGACCGTGGCCCGGCTCTACGGCCGCATCCTGGCCGCCGTCGGCCTGCTGGAGCGCGGCCACCTGGTCGAGGCGGACCGCTCCGCGCTGGTCGGCGAGTACGTCGGCCACACCGGCCCCAAGACCGCGCGGGTCTTCCAACAGGCCCGGGGCGGCGTCCTGTTCATCGACGAGGCGTACTCCCTGACCCAGTACGCCGGTTCCAACGACTTCGGCCAGGAGGCGATCGCCACGCTGCTGAAGCTGATGGAGGACCACCGTGACGACGTCGTGGTGATCGTCGCCGGATACCCGAGGGAGATGGAGGTGTTCGTCCGCTCCAACCCCGGCCTCGCCTCACGCTTCAACCGCACCCTGCTCTTCGAGGACTACGGCTCCGCCGAACTGGTCAGCATCGTGGAACTCCAGGCGGCACAGCACCAGTACGAGCTGACACCGGCCGCCGGCGAGGCCCTGAAGGCGCACTTCGACGCCCTCCCCCGGGAACGCGGCTTCGGCAACGGCCGCGCGGCCCGCCAGTTGTTCCAGGCGATGACGGAACGCCAGGCCTACCGAGTCGCCGAACTACCGGAAGCCACGGAATCCGACCTGATGACCCTGACACCGGGAGACCTCCCGTAGCAGGACGCGGCCCGAACCCAACGGCCGAAAGCCCCAATCCCCGCCCCCCCCCAGCCCTGACTCTCCCTTAAGGACCCGCTCCATGCCGCAGACGCCCGATCGACCGACCCGCTCGGACAGCGAGTTCGCCGAACTGTTCGCCCGCAAGGCGCGGACGCCGTTGCGTGGGTTCCTGCCCGGCCGCAGGGTCTGGAACGCCGTCGGCGGCTCCGTGGCCGTGGTCCTGGTGCTCGTCGGGGCCACGGCGGTCATCTCCCGGATCGACTGGAGCGGCGGCCCGGACAAGGTGACCACCGCCTCCGCCAAGAAGACCGGCACGAAGGAGAAGGGCGCTGCGGGCGGCAGCGGCGCGCCGACCGCCACCGCGCACTCGAGCGCGCCGGCCGGCACGAAGCAGGACAAGACCTCCGGCACCGCCCCGCTCCCCGCCGCCGGCGGCGACACGTCCGGCGGAGGCTCCGGCTCCGGCGGTTCCGGCACGACCGGTGGCGACAGCGGCACGACCGCCGAGTCCCCGGACACGGGGTCGCACCGGACGACGTCCTCGCCGACCACGCCGACCGGCTACCTCTGGTCCGACGGCAGCGTGGACACGACGGACAACAACAGCTACTGGGACCAGAGCATCGTCACCGTGAAGTCCACGAAGTCCCTCAGCAGCCTCAAGGTCGTCGTCAAGATCATCCAAACCGGCGGAGTCGTCAACACCGGCACCTGGACCTCCCTGGGCGACCAGGTGACGGTGGCCTCCGCCGCGAGCGGCAGCGAGGTGGACTACGTGATGACCCTGAAGTCGGGCATCACCCTGAGCCCCGGCACCTACGTCTTCAAGCTCCAGTACAACCACGCCCAGGGCAACCGGGACGCAGGCGGCGACCGCTACAACGTCACCGCAACGTCCACCACGTCCGACGACGAATTCCTCAAGGGGGGCTTCTGAGACCGGGGCTACCGCCGGACGTCCTTGACGAACACGATCCCGTCGGTGCCGGCCACATGGGCCGGATCGAGTGGGGCGTAGCCGAACCAGGGGGAGACTCGGGCAGCCGGCGCCACCTGGGCGAGGGCAGCGGCCAGTCGGCGGGCGTCGACGACGCAACGCTCCTGCGGGAGGGCGTACAGCAGCCCCTCGACGGTGTCCGGGGGCGGGGCGTCCACCCCCTGGTGGGGGATCGTGCCGAGGGCCGTGGCCAGGAAGGCGTACTCCCCGCCCAGGCGGGCGCTCACGATCGCGCCGGCGCTCCACCACTCCAGCGACATGTCCCCCATCCGCATCGTGCTCTTGGCCCGCTGGAGATGCGCGTTGTGGGCGTACACCAGCGCCGGTCCTCGTTCGGCGACGGCGAGCAGGTTGGCGGCCATCGTCGAAGCCCGCAGGTCCAGCAGCCTCGCCATGCGGACGGGTGACGTGTCGGCCATCCAGAAGTGGTAGCGCAGCAGCCCGGTGGCGGTACGGCCGTACAGGCGTGCCCGGTGCCAGTCCTCCCGGGAGGACGCCGCGATCAGGTGGGGCGTCTGCGCGTCGAGCAGGGCCACCAGGTCATCGGCGAGCAGCCGCAGTCGTTCGGCGTCGGGCGTGCGCCCCACGGACCGGGACGGGTCGGTCATCGCGGCGGGATCGGTCCACCGGTCGTCGGCGCCGAGCAGGCGCTCGAGCGTGTCCGCGGTGCAGGGAAGCAGGTCGGCGTCGCCCCGGGCGGCGAGGTAACCGTGGAGTGCGGTGAGGGCCTGCCGAGGGCTCGCCGCGCCGGTGATCTCCAGCGGGCCGTCGAAACCGGCGAAGCGGACCTGCTGTGACGCGGGCCGGCCGTCGTTGTGGGCGCGCATCCAGCGCACCAGCTCGCGGTTGGCCGCGGACGCGCCGAATCCGTGGCTGAAGCCGCGCTCCATGACGTCGTCGAGGGTGCCGGTGCCCGAGGTGACGTAGTCGTCCACGACCAGGCCCATCAGGCAGTCGCTCTCGATCGCGATCGTCCGGTAGCCCTCCTGTTCGGCGAGCTGCCGGAAGAGTTCGTCGCGCAGGGTGAGCAGCACGTCCTCGCCGTGGGTGGGCTCGCCCAGGGCCAGCAGTCGAGGCCGGGCGGGGAGCAACCCCAGGACGGCGGCGGGGGTGACGGCCTGGGCGGCTTCTGTGATGGCAGCGGTCATGCCTTCAACGGTATCGTTGAACCAACGGTGGAAACTTTTCGTCGATCGTGGCAGGACAGTGCGGAAAAACCTTCAAAGCAGTGGTCGGCTCAGGCCTGTTGATCTGGCACGCGCGCACGGTCTGTCCACCCAGGCGGTCAGGAACTACGAGGCGGCCGGGATCCTGCCGGCCGCCGCGCGCACCGCGCACGGCTACCGCACCTACACGCCGCTGCACGCGCGGGCCCTGCGCGCGTTCCTCGCCCTCGTGCCCGGACACGGCCACCAGACGGCCACGGCGATCATGCAGGCGGTCAACCGGGGCGCCACCGAGGACGCGCTGCGACTCATCGACGAGAGTCACGCCCAGCTTCTCGACGACCGCCGCACCCTCCAGGCAGTCGAAGCCGCCATCGGCGACCTCGAACCCCTGCCGCAGGAACGCGGCGAGATGTTCGTCGGCCCACTGGCCGACAGGCTCGGCATCCGCCCGGCCACCCTGCGCAAGTGGGAACGCGCCGGACTGGTCCGGCCGCGCCGCGACCCGCGGACGGGCTACCGGGTCTACAGCGCCGCCGACGTGCGCGACGCGCTCCTGGCCCATCAGCTCAGACGGGGCGGCTACCTGCTGGAACAGGTCGCCGCGCTGATCGCCCAGGTCCGTTCCGCCGGAGGCATCGCGCCGCTCGAGTCGACGCTGCGCGACTGGCATGCCCGCCTCTCGGCTCGAAGCCACGCCATGCTCACCGGCGCCGCCGCACTGCACGCCTACCTCAGCCGGACGCCTGCCTCGGCGGAGGAATCCGGTCCCTGACAGCCCGTTCGGGCCCTGATGCGCGATCGCGGGGTGTGGTTGCTGTTGCGGAAATCACGGGGCGAGTTAACCCAAGGTTCATGTCACGACATGCACGATTCAGACGGATCATTCATCGCACGGGGGGGACGCGCATGGCATTTCGTCGTTCGGCGCTCGGTGTCTCGTTCACCGCCTGTCTGCTGGCCTGCGTGCTGGTCTGTTTGACCGGGTGCGGTGCGGCGAGCGGCGGGATCCGGGTCGAGGGGCCCGCCCCGTCCCGGATCCCGTGGTCGGGGCCGGTGTACGTACTGGACTGGAAGTCGCTCGCCTGGCAGCACCCGGACGGGCTGGACCTGACCGGCCACACCGTTCTGTGGGGCGTGACGTGGCGGAACTGGGGCTCGCCCCGGGCCATCGGCACCGGCAGCGTGCTCGATCTGCCCTGCCGGTCGGGCTGTCCGCACGGCGACTATCCCGACTACGCGGTCACGATCGTGTTCGAAGGGCTAGTGAAGCGCCAGTACGCGGCGTACTACAGCCGGGCGTACGTCACCCCCGTCGGCGCGGCCGCGCCCCACTGGGCGGAGGACGTGAGCAGCGTGCGCCTGCATGTCCCGAAACCCTGACCATGACCTTCTGACAACGTTGCCCAACCGAAGAGGACGCCCATGCCCGACATCCTGCTGGTCGAGGACGACGAGATGATCCGTGAGGCCACCCGGCTCACGCTGGAGGCGCAGGGTTACCGCGTCCGTACGGCGGCCGACGGTGTGACCGGGCTCGACATGTTCCGGGAACACCGGCCCGACCTGGCGGTGCTCGACATCATGCTGCCGGGGCTCAACGGGGTGAGCCTGGCCGGCCGTATCCGCGAGGAGTCGGGTGTGCCGGTGCTGCTGATCTCGGCGCGCAACGACCCGGTGGACGTGGTGATGGGCCTGGAGGCGGGCGCCGACGACTACGTGACCAAGCCCTTCGACGGGCCGGTGCTGGTCGCCCGCATCCGCTGCCTGCTGCGCCGCGTGACGCCGGTCGAGACGGCGGCGACGGCCACGGCGTCCGCGACACCCATGGCTGGTGCGACGGGCGCTACGGGCGCTACGGGTGCGACGGGCGTGGCACCCTCCGCACCCGCTCCGCTGCGGTTCGGGGACCTGCTCTTCTGCCCGGTGACCCTGGCCGTACGCCGGGGTGAGCAGTCCCTCGCCCTGACCACGACCGAGCTGAAGCTGTTGCGGGAGTTCGCCACCTCGCCCGGGATGGTGTTCACCCGGGATCTGCTCCTGGAGCGGGTGTGGGACTACGCCTGGTCCGGCGACACCCGGGTCGTGGACGTCCATGTGCAGCGGCTGCGCGCCAAGATCGGCCGGGAGCGGATCGAGACGGTGCGCGGCTTCGGCTACAAGCTGCGCGCATGAGGCGGCCCAAGGCCGTGACCGTCGGTACGAAGGTCGCCCTCGCCGTCGCCACGGCGGCCGTGGCGGTGGCGGCCGCGGTCGGCGTCCTGGTCCACCACATCACCGCCGCCAACCAACTCGCCACGGCCCGCTCGGAGTTGGACCAGCAGTTGCTGAGCGCGGCGTACGACTACGCGGCCGCCCGCAAGTCCCCGGCGCGGATCAATCCGCCGAACCTGCCCGGCCCGGTCGCGAAGTCCGTGCGCGGCGGTGTCCGGGTGACCTACCTGCAGAACGGCGGCCGTCCGGTCCTGTGGGCGGCCAGCCGGGTCTCCGACGGCGAGGTGCTCGCGCTGTCGCGGTCCTACGCGCGGGAGGCCCGGTCGCTGGCCTCGCTGGACCGGACCCTGCTCGCGGTGGGCGCGACCGCCACCGTCCTGGTGTCCCTGGCGGGACTGTTCCTCGGGGTGCGGATGGGCCGCCGGGCGACGGCCGCGGCCCGTACCGCGGAACGCATCGCGAACGGCGACCTCGACGCCCGGGTCAACCCCGACGGCCGGGACGAGATCGCCCGCCTGTCCGCGTCCGTCAACACCATGGCGGACGCGCTCGGCGCGCGGCTGGAGGCCGAACGCCGGGTGACCGCCGACATCGCGCACGAACTGCGCACACCGGTCGCCGGCATGTCGGCGGCGGTCGGTCTGCTGCCGCCCGGGCCCGCCTCGGACCTGGTGACGCGCGCCGTGCAGAACCTGCGCGGGCTGGTCGAGGACGTGCTGGAGGTGGCCCGTATGGACGCGCAGGTCGCGACGCTCGAGACCGAACAGCGGCAGGTCAGCGCGATGGCCCGGCGGGCGGTGGCCGCGCTGGCGGGGGTGGAGGTGCGGGTGGTGGCCGACACGGTGGTGACGACGGACCCGCGCCGCGTCGAGCGGATCCTCACCAACCTGGCCGCCAACGCGCTGCGGCACGGCGCGCCGCCGGTCGAGGTCGAGGTGGACGGGCCGGTCGTCCGCGTCCGCGACCACGGCGAGGGCTTCCCGCCGGATCTCTTCGCGGTCCTGCACACCTCCGGACCCCAGCGCTTCCGTACGACCGCGCCGGGCGCCGGGACCGGTCTGGGCCTGACGATCGCGGTCGGTCAGGCCCGTGTCCTGGACGCCGAGTTGACCTTCCGCAACCATCCCGAGGGCGGGGCGGAGGCGGTGCTCACTCTTCCCGACCGGCCCTGAGGGAGAAGCCGCCGCCCTTGCCGACGGTGTCGACGATCGCCAGGAAGGTCGCGAGCTGCCGCGGTTCCTCGTCCACGAGGAGCTGCGCGGCGTCCCGGACGACGACCGTGACGGACCCGGCCGCCCCTGCCGAGTCTGCCGACTCCGCCGACTCGACCGTGGTGAACAGGCATTCCTCGAAGGCGTCCCAGTTGTGCCCGAAGTAGTCCGGGAAGTCGAGTACGCGGGCCCACTCGGCGAAGAGGTCGAGGGTGGTACGGCAGTGGCTGCCGCGCACCTCCTTCACGAGCGGCTCCGCCGATGCTGCTGATGTCATTCCGTCGCTCCTGCTGGTCTGGTGGTGAGGTGAGGTGGTGAGATTCGGTGAAGGGGAAGGCAGTTCGCCGGCTACCAGTGGCCCAGGTAGTGGAAGGACCCGCAGTGGTCGAACGTCGCGTAGACGTGGTGGGTGCGGACGTTGCGGACGATGCGTTCCCCGCCCCGGGGGCCGGTGTGGCCGGCCTGGGCGTTGACGTCGTACTCGCGGTAGACGTCGTTCGCGCCGCTGGCCTGGTTCGCCGGGACGTGCCGGGACTCTTCCAGGCGCTGGACCCGGTGCTCCCGGTCCGGGAAGACGCCCCCGTAGTAGATGACGTGCCGTTGTCGGCCGGGCCGGGAACCGCTCTCGAAGTGGTACCAGCCTCGTGTGTGGGGGTCCTTGCCACCGGGCCAAGCCCGTCCCGGGAACTGCGCGTTCCAGAAGTCGGCCGCGCCCAGAGCGCCACGCCACTGCTGATCGGAAACCTGGGGCGGCTGGCGCCCCCGCGCCGGCGGCTTCGCCGGGCACCGGGTGGCGGACCTCTGACAGGCCCCATTCTCGCAGGCGTCGGCAGCCTGGACGAGGGCGGAGAACGCCCCACCGACGGTGAGGCTACCGACGGCGAGACCAAGAAGCACGGCCGGTATCGCAGCCAGGCGGGCACGGATCCGTGGACGGGGACGGCATGAGGTCAACTGCGGGGACCGCCGAGACCGCTGGGACTGTGGGGACTGTAGGGGTCGTTGGGGCTGCTGAGGCTGCTGAGGCTGCTGAGGCTGCTGAGAGTACTCGGGGTGCTGCGAGTGCTTAGGGTGCTTTGCGTTCGGCCCCTCGGGCTCTACCGACCCCTCCGGCTCTCCCCGCTCCACCGGCTCTCCCCGCTCCTCCAGTGCCTCGTCCGGGGACATGGCGGCTCCCTGATCCGTTCGATCCGCCCTGTTCTGTTCGTGTGTGCTCAGCCGACCACGGACATCTTGCGGCGGGCCTTGACGCGGGGCTTGACCCCGGCCTTGAGCGTGCGGGTCGTGGTGTTTGCCGGGCTCGTGGCGGGCCGCTTGCCGAGGCTCTTGAGGGCGATTGCCGTTGCGGCTGTGACCAGGGTGCCTGCGGCGACGGCCGCCACGTAGAGCAGGAGGCCGCTGATCTCGCCGGCGGCGAAGAAGCCGCCGTACAGGGCCTTCTGTGTGCTGCCGAAGGCCATCGTCAGGACGCCGGTGACCGCGCCGCCCGCCATGGAGGCCGGGAGCACCCGCAGGGGGTCGGCGGCGGCGAAGGGGATCGCGCCCTCGGACACCCCGGCCAGGCCGAGCAGCCACGCGACCTTGCCGTACTGCCGGTCGGCGGGGCGGAACGCCTTGCGCCGCACGATCGTCGCCAGCGACATGCCCAGCGCGGGCACCATGCCGGCCGCCACCATCGCGGCGACGAGGCCCAGGTTGTACGAGTTGGCGACGCTCATCCCGCCGGCGACGAAACCGAACGTGATCTTGCTGATCGGGCCGCCCAGGTCGGAGCAGACCAGCGCGCCGATCACCAGGCCCATCACGAGGGCGCTGCCCCCCGTGAGGCTGGTCAGCATGGTGTTCATGCCGGTCTCCAGGTCGGCCAGCCACTCCCTGACCAGCGCGAACATCAGGACCGACACGACGAGGGCGGCGACCAGGGGGACGGCGACGTCGTCGAAGAGGTCGCGCAGCGCGTGCGGTACGCGGATCCGCGCCAGTGCCACGGTGAGCGCGCCGGCGACGAGGCCGGCGGCCAGCCCGCCGAGGAAGCCGCTCTCCACGTCCATGGCGACCAGCCCGCCGACCACTCCGGGAATCAGCGCCGGCCGGCCCGCCATGCCGTAGGCGACGTACGCGGCGATGGCCGGGACCAGGAACCCGAGCGCCGAGACGCCGGAGCGGAGCATCAGCGCGGCCCAACTGTCGGCGTGGGTCCAGGCGAACGACTGCTCCGTCATCTTGGCCCCGGTCACGCTGATCTGCCAGCCGCTGATCAGATAGGCCACGGCGAGCAGCAGGCCGCCCACCGCGGCGATGGGTCCGATGTAGGCGATGCCGCCGCCCAGCCAGCGGCCCAGCCTGATGCCGGCGTGCTCGCCGGGCGCGGCGTTCTCGTTCATGGGGGCCGTCGGGCGGGAGGTCCGGGGGGCTTGGGGGGCGGTCGGGCGAGGCATGGTCGAGCTCCGTTGGGTAGGAGAAGCCGTTTGCGTGGGAGGGGAGGGAGGGATGCCGAATGGGGGGCGGCATCCCTCCCTGGCCTGTGGTGACCGGTGTTGACCGGTGCGACCGGTGTTCACCGGTGTTCCGCGAGTGGGCTGCGAGTGGGCTGCGCCGCTGGGGGCCGGGCAGCGGAACCTAGAAGCCGTTGCGGTTCTGGAAGGTCATGATTTCGTAGTTGTTGGACGCGATGCGGACCCACTCGATGTCGATGCCCACCGTGTAGTTGACGGGGTGGTTGCTGCACCGGTCGCACTCGCTGTAGCCGCCCGAGATGATGCCCATGACCTCGACCGGCCAGGCGTCCCGCGCGCCGGTGAAGTCGGTCTTGTCCTTGTAGATGGGTCCGCCGGAGTCGCCCGGCTGGGCCGTCTTGTTGTCCCATCCGTTGTTGTAGTGCCGCATCAGGAAGCCGCCGTTCCTGATGCAGATGTCGGTGTTCTTGTAGCAGGTCTGGAAGTTGGTGTTCGTGACGACGTTTCCGCCCCACTGGTAGCTGGTCTGCCCGCTGACGTGGAGACCGGTGTCGCCCACCACCGGCTCCTGCCAGCCCACCACCGCGGCTTCGGACGAGCTGGCCGAGGTGCCGCCGGTGAACATGTGGTAGCTGTAGCAGCGGATCTCGCCGTGCGAGCAGGCGCCGTCACCGTCACCGATGTTGTGGCTGTACATGAGGTCCTCGGTGTCCGACCCGGTGTCCCGGTGGTCGACCGTGCCGACATAGCCGCGGTTCCACTTGTAGTTGTGGAAGAGCGAGCTGACCGATCCGCAGTGCGCGGCGGTGACCATCTTGGCCGTGTGGTGCTCGGCGCCGTCCGGGTAGGACCAGAAGGAGGGGCCGCCCGTGCACAGCCCTCCGTTGGTGTTGATGAGCGAGAGCCCGGAGTAGTACGCCGGGACGTCCAGGAACCGGTCGGTCTGGAGGGGCTGGACGTGCCCCTCGATCACCTCGACGTCGGCCGGGAAGGTCTTCTTGGCCGCGGCCGTCACGTCCTGGGGCGCGTCGGACACGAAGGCGACCTTGTCGGTCTTGGCGTCGTAGTGGACCGCGAAACCGTAACGGACGGCGTTCTGGCTCCACTTGCGGGCCGTGAGGGTGTCGGAGATCTGGTCGATCCGCTTGGTCGTGAACTTGCTGACCTTGACCTCGGCCTTGACGCCCGAGACCGTGACGGAGGAGGCGGAGACGGCAGCGGAGGTGGCGGCGTCATCCCCTACGGACAGCGTGGACACCCGCTGGGTCGTGGGCGCGTCGGCCGGAAGCACGATCACGGGCTTCTTGGTGCCCTGGTCGTACAGCGTGGTCAGGGCGTGCCGCTGCTTGGCGAGCTTGGTGACGCCGGTCCACTGGGACGCGGTCACCGGGCTCTTCTCGGGGATGTCGACGAGCGTCGACTTCGTGGCGGACGTGTCCACGGAGGTGGCCGGGCCCGGGGACGGGGCCAAAGACACGGCCGTCGGTCCGGTCACCGCCGCCGCCAGGGCGACGGCCGGCGCGCTCAGCGCCAGTACGCCGGTGGCCGTCGCGGTGAGTGCCAGCCTGGTCAGGCTGTATCTCGTACGCACAGCTCCTCATTTCGTTCAGGGGAAGTGGAACGGGAGCCAAGAAACCAACGGCGTGTAACAGTGGCCCGGCCGTCACATCACCGCTGTCGCTCGGAAACGATGGACGGTTGTTACAGACCCGGACCGGCTGCCGGGCCGGCCGATCGCCGTGCTGGCACGATGGCGTTATGGAACGTGTGCTTGGAATCGGTGGATATTTCCTGCGGTCCGCAGACCCGGCGGCCCTGGGCGCGTGGTACCGCGACTGCCTGGGTCTGGACGCCGACGAGCACGGCCTGTGGCGTCAGGAGGCCGGGCCGACGGTGTTCGCGGCTTTCGAGTCCGAGACCGACTACTTCGGGTCCCGCACCCAGCAGACGATGCTCAACTTCCGGGTCGGCGACCTCGACGCGATGCTCGCGCAACTGCGCGCCAAGGGGGCGGACGTGGCCGCAGAGACGCAGGACATGGAGGGCGTCGGCCGATTCGGCTGGGTCACCGATCCCGAGGGCAACCGGATCGAACTGTGGCAGCCCGCCTGACCTCACCCTGACGACCGGAAGGGACTCCGAAACTTTCGGAATCGCGCTGCGCCAGTAGCTGATCTTGCGTGTGCACACATTCGCGAGCACATTGACTCAACCCCCTCATCGAGGCAGTGGCCTGGGAAGACGAGTTCCCCGAGAGTTCCTCACGTGATCGAATGTTTCGAAGCAAATGCCGAAACTATTGACAGCTGAAGGGGTCATACCAACACTGTTCGCCGTTGGGACCCCATCGCCTGCACGATGACGAAGGAGGAAGCACGCACATGAACGCCACACCCGCACCCGTACTTGCACCCGCACTCGCGCACGCGCCAACAGCCGCCCCCCGTACGTACCGCACACCGTTCAGCCGTTTCAGGCTGCTCGTCGGGAGTGCCTGCGCCACGGTGCTGGTCGCCGTGCTCGCGCTGGCCGCGCCGCACACCGCGCACGCCGCCACCGTCATCACCACCAACCAGACCGGAACCAACAACGGGTACTACTACTCGTTCTGGACGGACTCCCCGGGCACGGTCTCCATGACGCTGGGCTCCGGCGGGAACTACAGCACGTCCTGGAAGAACACCGGGAACTTCGTCGCCGGCAAGGGCTGGAGCAACGGCGGTCGCAGGAGCGTGACCTACTCGGGCAGCTTCAACCCGTCCGGGAACGCCTATCTGGCGGTCTACGGGTGGACGTCCAGCCCCCTCGTCGAGTACTACATCGTCGACAACTGGGGCACCTACCGGCCCACCGGAACGTACAAGGGCACCGTCACCAGCGACGGCGGCACCTACGACATCTACAAGACGACGCGGTACAACGCCCCGTCCGTCGAGGGGACTCGCACCTTCGACCAGTACTGGAGCGTGCGGCAGTCGAAGCGGACCGGCGGCACCATCACCACCGGCAACCACTTCGACGCGTGGGCCCGCGCCGGAATGCCCCTCGGCAGCTTCAAGTACTACATGATCATGGCGACCGAGGGCTACCAGAGCAGCGGCAGCTCCAACGTCACGGTGACCTCGTGAAAGGCCTCGCGCTGCGTCCCCTGGCCGCCGCATCGGCCGTCGTGGCGCTGGCCGCCGCGGGCGCCCTGGCCGTCGACACCGCTCCGGCGCGCGCCGCCGCCTGCAACGGGTACGTCGGGCTCTCCTTCGACGACGGCCCGTCCGGCAACACCCCCGCCCTGCTCAACGCCCTGACCCGCAACGGGCTTCGGGCCACGATGTTCAACGAGGGCCAGTACGCCGCCGCCAACCCGGCCCAGGTACGGGCGCAGGTGGCCGCCGGGATGTGGGTGGGCAACCACAGTTACACGCACCCGCACCTCACCCAACTGAGCCAGGCGCAGGTCGACTCGGAGATCTCCCGGACCCAGCAGGCCATCGCGGGCGCGGGCGGCGGCACTCCGAGGATCTTCCGGCCGCCGTACGGCGAGACCAACGCGACGGTTCGGGCGGTCGCGACCAAGTACGGCCTGACGCAGGTCACTTGGGACGTCGACTCGCAGGACTGGAACGGCGCGAGCACCGACGCGATCGTGGCCGCCGCCGCACGGCTCACCAACGGTCAGCTCATCCTCATGCACGACTGGCCGGCCAACACCGTCGCCGCGATCCCGAGGATCGCCCAGGGGCTGGCCGCGCGCGGCCTGTGCGCCGGGATGATCTCCGCGCAGACCGGGCGCGCGGTGGCTCCCGGCTGACAGTCACCGGGCCCGCCCACCCGGCATGCCCCGACCTGCGGCGCGACGGCCCCCGCCGTCGCGCCGCAGGTCGTCGCGTCGCAGACCGTCATGTCGCAGGCCGTCACGCCGCAGTTCGGTCGCAGGTGACGTCCGTGGACGGCAGGTGGCCGGTGGCGAGGTAGGCGTTGACGGTCGTGTCGACGCAGGCGCTGCCGAAGACGCCGAACACGGCGTGCTGGTCGGCGCCGCGCAGGGTGATCAGGCGGGAGGAGGGCCACATGCGGCGCACGGTCCGCGCGCCCTCGTAGGTGGTGCGCGGGTCGCCGGTCGCGTTCACGAGCAGGGCCGGCAGGTCGTCGCGGATCGTGGTCGGGCGCTCGCGCGGCGGCTCCCAGAACGCGCACGGCCCGATGTCGTTCGTGACGGGACCGAACAACGCGTCCTGGGCGCGGGCCTGTTGGACCTCGCGCCAGTACGTCTCGGGGTCGCGCGGCGCGGCCACGTCGCCGCACAGGATCGCCGACTGGACGCTTCCGTAGGAGGAGTCGGATCCGTCCAGGAGGAAGCCGAGGGCTTCGGCCAGCCAGGGCGAGGGGGTGACCGGGTGTCCGTCGGCGGCGCGCCGCATGTCCCGTACGGCCTGCGCGAAGGCGGCGTACGCGGTGTCGTTGTCCTGCGAGAGGCCGTTGAGGACGACGACGGGCACCACGTGCTCGTCGACCCGGTGGTCGCCGATCCGCAGGGGCGTGCGGGCGGCCGCCGTCTGGATCCGGTCCACGGCGGCGAGGACCGCGCCGGGGGTGCGGCCCAGACCGTAGGTGGTGTGGCGGGCGGCGGTCCAGGCGGCCCAGCCCTGGAGGGCGTGCCGGTTGGCCGGTTCCGTGCCGCGCAGCAGCCGGGGGTTGTAGCGGTCGGGGGCGACGACGCCGTCCAGTACGACCCGGTCGGTGCGGCCGGGGAACATCGTGGCGTACACCTGCCCGAGGTAACTGCCGTACGAGTAGCCGAGGTAGGAGATCCTGCGCTCGCCGAGGGCGGCCCGGATGACGTCCATGTCGCGCGCGGTGTTGCGGGTGGTGACGTACGGCAGTACGTCGCCCTCGAACGTCCGGCAGCGGCGGGCGAGTTCTTCTGCGAACGCCGTCGCGCGGTCGAACCCGGCGCGGCCGGTCCCCGCGCCCCGGATGAAGGAGCCAGTGGGCCAGTGGCAGTCCAGCGGTGTGCTGCGGCCGACGAAACGGGGGTCCACGCCGACCACGTCGTAGCGCTCCCCGGTCTGTCGCATCGACGTGCGCACCCACGGCGGGTCGCCGAGCGTCTGGCCGCCGGGGCCACCGCCGTTGAGCAGCAGCGCGCCGACGCGACGGGCCGGGTCGGTGGCCCGGATCCGTGAGATGGCGACGGTGATCGTACGGCCGCGTGGGTCGTCGTAGTTCAACGGGACGGTGACGTCGGCGCATTCGGCGCCCGCCTGCTGGAGTTCCTTGCCGGTCGCGTCGTCGGGTCCGAGCAAGCAGCTTTTCCAGGCGAGGTGTTGGTGGTGGTAGCGGGCGAGGGGGTCCGCGCTCGCGCGGGCGGGTGCGGCCGTGGTGGGCGACGCGGCGAGCGTGAGCGCGCCGACGAGACACAGGGCGACCCCTGCGGCGGCGCGCGACACGAGCGGGCGCGGGCGCGGGCCGCCGGAGACGGCGGGGAAGGTGGAGCCGGTCACGCGGAAGTCCTTTCGGAAGTGCTGTGCGCGCAGAGGGACTTGTCGACGAGGTCCAGGAAGTCCAGCTCGGCCTGGAGGGAGGCGGGCACCTGGTTGAGGGCGACGGCGACGCTTCGGCCGCCGGGGTCGACGGCGATCAGCGCCCGGTGCCCGCCGGGCACCGTCCCGCTGTGCCCCCACCACGTCCCGCCGCAGGACAACGGCGACGAGATCAGGCCCAGCCCGTAGCGGGCCCCGGGCCACAGCCGGTCGGGGTCGGCGGCCACCGTCCGCCGCATCTGGGCCAGTTGGGCGGCGGGCAGCAGCCGGCCGTCGAACAGGGCGGTGGCGAACCGGGTCAGGTCGGCCGGCGTGGCGACCAGCGCGCCGCCGACCCCGCCGAAGGTCATGTTCCAGGCGGTGCCGTCGACGCGCCGGCCGTCGTCGGCGGCGAAGTAGCTGTGGGAGTGCGGTCCTTGAACGCGGGTGTCGTCGCCGGGCCAGTACGTGTCGCGCAGCCCGAGGGGCGTGATGATGCGCCGCGTGATCTCCAACTCGGGGGAATTACCGGTGACTGCGCGGACGATCATGCCGAGGACGACGTAGTTGGTGGTGGCGTAGTGCCATGTGCCGTGCGGGCGCGGCAGTTCGAGGGCGCGGGTGACGAGTTCGCGCGGCTCGAAGTGGCGGTACCGCAGCCGCTCGGGGTGCTCCCATTCGGGGGCGTCGAGGTAGTCGGGCAACCCGCTGGTGTGCTGGAGGAGTTGCCGCACGGTGATCCGTCGGCCGTCATGGCCGGGGCCGTGGAGCAGACCGGGCAGGTAACGGTCGACGGGGTCGCCGAGCGAGAGGCGGCGCTCGGCGACGAGTTGCAGGACGAGGGTCGCGGTGAACACCTTGGTCACACTGCCGACGCGCAGCCGGTCGGCGGCGTTCGTGGGCCGCCCGGTGCGCAGGTCGGCCGTCCCGGCGGTCTCGGCCCAGCGCCGACAAGGCGCGGCCCCGCCGGGGTCGGCCACCAGGACCGCCCCACCGGCGATCCCGTCACGGCCGGTGAGGACATGCAGCGCCCGGCGGACCCCGTCGCGCGGACCGCAGTCGGCGGTGGAACGGACGGCCGGGGCCTGCGCGGCCGCCACCGGACCGGTGGCCAGCACGAGGGCCGCCACCAGCGCCGCGAGACGGGTACGTCTGCCGGGCTCGGACATCAGTAAGAAGGTCGGCATGTGACACCACGCTAGGCACGCTCCGCCGCGTCATCACTCCGGCAGGCAGGTGCTTCGACACTGCGGGCAGCCCACGTGAAAGAGGGGGACCAACCCCCTGGACGCCTGAGGGGATTTGAGCCTGCGACTCCTTCCCGCTCAGGGTCGCGAGCCCTGTGTGGCCCCCTGCGTGTTGTCACGGGTTCGCGTGACCGGGAACGTTCGGGATCGGGCCGGGGGCTGTCAAGAGGCGAATTGTCGGGACTTTCAGGGTGGTTGGAGATCACGGAAGGTGATCTTCGCGTCGTCGTCGAACGAACCCGAGGAGACCCACCCCATGCCCACTGATGACCGCGGGTCGCTGCCCCTGACCTCAGCACAGGCCGGCGTCTGGTTCGCGCAGCAACTGGACCCGCTGCGCCGGGACTTCGCCATCGGCGAGTACCTGGAGATCCACGGAGCCGTGGACCCGGGGCTCTTCCAGGAGGCGCTGCGCCGGATGCTCGCGGAGACCGAGGCGCTCGGCATGTGCTTCGCGGAGGCGGACGGCGTGGTGCGGCAACGACCGGCCGGTCGGCCGCCGTTCCGGCTGGAGACCGTCGACGTGAGCGGCGCCCCCGACCCCCTCGCCGCGGCCGAGGCGCGCATGCGGGCCGAGTTGGATCGGCCGATGGACCCCGCGACCGGTGATGTGCACCGGCAGTTGCTGGTGCGCACGGGACCCGAGTCCTTCTGCTGGCTCCAGGGCTACCACCACATCGTCGCCGACGGCGTGGGCGGCACCCTCGTCGCCCGCCGGGTCGCGGCGCACTACACCGCGCTGGTGACCGGCGCGGCCGTACCGCCGTCCGACGCGACGCCGTGGCGGGAGATCGTGGCGGAGGAGGAGGCGTACCTCGGCTCCGGGGCGCGGGAGGCCGACCGGGCGTTCTGGCGGGACGTGCTGGCGGACGCGCCCGAGCCCGTCGGGTTCGCGGGGCGGCCCGCCGGGAGCGGTCCCGGTGCGCCGAGGAGCACGGTCGTACGGGTCGGGGGCGAGGTGCCCGCCGACGACGCGCGGCTGCTGCGCGAGGCCGCCCGGGCGTACGGGACCCGCTGGTCGGCCCTGGTCATGGCGGCGGCCGCGGCCTATCTGCACCGGGTCAACGGCACCGAGGACGTGGTGCTCGGGCTGCCCGTGACCGGCCGCGCCACGGCCGCCGCCCGCCGCACGCCCGGCATGTTCTCCCGGGTCCTGCCGCTGCGCCTGGCGGTGACCGGTACGACGACGATCGGCGACCTGGTGCGCCGTACCACGTCCGGCATCAAGGACGTGCTGCGGCACCAGCGGTACCGCATCGAGGAGGTGCACACCGGTGCGCGGCTGTGGGACGCCACCGTCAACCTCATGTCGTTCGACTACGGCCTGACCTTCGCCGGGGCCCGGGCCACCGCGCACAACCTGTCGGTCGGCCCGGTGGACCACCTGACGGTCAACGTCTACGACCGCGGCGGCGACAGTCCGCTGACCGTGCAGGTCGAGGGTGCCGCCGCCGAGACGGACGCGGAGCAGGCCCACGCGCACCGGGAGCGGTTCACCCGGTTCCTGGTCGCCCTGGCCGCCGCCGGACCGGAGGCCGTCGTCGACTCCCTGGACCTGCTCACGCCCGACGACGAGCGCCGCCTCGCCGCCTTCGCGGACGGCGGGGCCGCCGACACGCCCACGGACCGCTGCCTGCACGACCTGTTCGAGGAGCAGGCGGCGCGCACCCCCGACGCCGTCGCCGTCGTCTGCGACGGCGAGGAAGTCACGTACGCCGCCCTCGACGCGTGGGCGGAGGACGTGGCGCGGCGGCTGCGGCCGCTGACGGAGCCGGGCCGGCCGGTCGGCGTACGGGTGCGCCGCTCGCCCGCGATGGTCGCGGCGCTGCTCGGCGTCCTCAAGGCTGGCGGCTGCTACGTCCCCCTGGACCCGGCGCTGCCCGCGGCGCGCGTCGCGTACGTGGTGGACCGGGCCGGGATCGGCGCGGTCGTCGCCGGTCCGGACACCGCCGGGTCCCTGTCGGAGGGCGTGGCGGTGGTGCCGGTGGGAGAGGCGCGCGAAACGGACTCCCCGTACGGGGCGGGTCGGGTGGCGGTGCCTGCGCTCTCGGCGGCGTATCTGCTGTACACCTCGGGCAGCACGGGCGAGCCGAAGGGCGTCGTCGTGCCGCACGCGGCCGCCGTCGACTTCGTGCACGCCCACCTCGCGGTGGCCGGCATCGGGGCCGGTCAGGGCGGCGGCGAGCGGTTCCTCGGGTTCGCGGCGCTGTCCTTCGACGTGTCCGTGCTCGACGTGTTCGGGGCGCTGCTGAGCGGCGGCACGCTGGTCCTGGCCACCGACGAGGAGCGGACGGACCTGGACCGGCTCCGGTCGCTGATGGCCCGTCAGGCGGTCACGGTCGCCGACCTGCCGTCCGCGCTGCTGCCGCTCCTCGACCCCGGCGCGCTCCCCGCGCTGCGGTTCCTGTCCACCGGCGGCGAAGCGCCGTCGGCCGACGCGGTGGCCCGGTGGGCGGCCGGGGGCCGTGAGGTATGGAACGGCTACGGTCCCACCGAGGCCACGGTCGAGGTGACGATGCACCGGTGCGCGGCCGGTGCCGACGGCCGGGTGCCGCCGATCGGGCGGCCGATGGTCAACCACCGCGCCTACGTGGTGGATTCCCGGCTGCGGCTGCTGCCGCCCGGGGCGGCGGGCGAGCTGTGCGTGGCGGGCACCGGGCTGGCGCAGGGGTACGCGGGGCAACCGGCCCTGACCGCCGGGCGTTTCGTGCCCGACCCGTTCTCGGCCGTCCCCGGCGAGCGGATGTACCGCACGGGCGACCTGGTGCGCTGGTCGACGGACGGGGACCTGGAGTACCTGGGCCGTATCGACCAGCAGGTCAAGGTGAACGGCTACCGCGTCGAGCTGGGCGAGATCGAGACGGTGCTGAGCCGGCACCCCTCGGTGCGGCACGCGGCGGTCGACGTGCGGCCCGCGCCGGGCGGCGGGCGACGCCTCGTCGCGTTCGTCGCGCCGGAACCCGGCGAAACGCTTGCCGCTGCGGCCGAACTGGCCGCGCACCTCGGGGAGTTCCTGCCGCACTACATGGTGCCCCACACGTTCGTCGCCCTGGACGCCCTGCCCCTGACGGCCAACAAGAAGGTCGACCGCAGGGCGCTGCCCACGCCGGGACCGGACCAGGAGGCACCACCGGCGGCACCGGCGCGGGAGCCCGCGGCGGGTCCCGAGGGCACGCTGTGCGCGCTGTTCGCGGACGTGCTGGGCCGTGCGGTCGCGCCCGACGACAACTTCTTCTTCCTCAGCGGCGACAGCATCGCCGCCCTCACCCTGGTGAGCCGCGCCCGCGCCCGGGGGTTCGCCTTCACCCTGGGCGACGTCTTCACCCACAAGACCCCGGCCGGCCTCGCCGCCGCCGTCGGCGCACCGGCCGCGACGCCGGAACCGGCCGCGACCGCCGAGGCGTGCGGGGAGTCGGCGGCTACGCCCGTGATGCGGTGGCTGCTCGACGGGCCGGGCCCGATCGGCCGCTTCAGCCAGTCGATGACCCTCACCCTGCCCGCCGACGCGGACGACGCCCGGCTGGTCCGCGCCCTCCAGACGGTCCTGGACCGGCACGCGGCGCTGCGCATCCGGGTGACCGAGGGCCCGGACGGGCGGCCCGCCCTCGTCGTCGGCGAACCCGGCTCGGTCGACGCCGCCCGGGTGCTGCGCCGGGCGGCGGAGCCCCTCGACGCGCAAACCGCCGGGGCGGCCGCGGCGGCGGAACTGGACCCGGCCCACGGCGTGCTGGTGCGGGCCGTACGGTGGGCGGGCCTCGGCGACCTGCCGGACCGGCTGCTGCTGTGCGTCCACCACCTGGCCGTGGACGGCGTGTCCTGGCGCATCCTGCTCGACGACCTCGCCACCGCCTGGGACACGGCGGCCGCCGACGGGGACACGCCGCTGCTGCCGCCGCCCGGCACGGGCACCCCGTTCCGCACCTGGGCCGCCCACCTCCAGGACCTGGCCGCCTCCCCCGAAGTACTGGCCGAACTCCCGTACTGGCGCCGGACCCTGACACCGGACGCAGGCGCGGACGCGGCCTCGCCGGGACGCGACGGGACACCCGCGCCGTGGGACCGTACGCCCGACCCGGCGCGGGACACCGCCGACACGGCCCGCGCCCGGACGCTGACCCTCCCGCCGAACGTGGACGCCGACGCGGCCTCGCCGCAACGAGACGACACACCCGCGCCCTGGGACCGTACGCCCGACCCGGCGCGGGACACCGTCGGCACTGCCCGCACCCGGATGCTCACCCTTCCGCCGGAGACCGCCGGGCCCCTGTTGACGTCCGTGCCGGCGGCGCTGGGCACCGGTCCCGCCGAGGTGCTGTTGACGGCGCTCGCGCTGGCCGCCCACCATCCGGGGGTCGCCGGGAGCGGCGGTCCTGACTCGCTGCTGCTGGACCTGGAGGGTCATGGCCGGGCGGATCGCACGGGCCGGCATGATCTGTCGCGCACGGTGGGCTGGTTCACCACGCAGTACCCGGTCCGGCTCGATCTGCGCGGTCTCGACCTGGCGGCGGCACGGGAGGGCGACGGCGACGCGCTCGCCGAGCTGGCCGGGCGGGTGCACGGCTGTCTCGCCGCGGTGCCGGACCACGGCACCGGTTACGGGCTGCTGAGCCGGCTGAACCCGGCGACCGCCGGTGAGCTGGCCGCACTCCCCCAGCCCCGGGTGCTCTTCAACTACCTGGGCCGGTTCGACGGCGCGGACGACGCGCCCTGGACCCCGGCCCCCGGCGCGGGCGGACTGCGCGCCCACGCCGACCCCGCGCTGCCCCTCGACCACTGCCTCCAGATCGACGCGCTGGCCGTGCAGGAGGCGGCCGGTCCGTCCCTCACCGCCGTGCTGACCTGGCCGGAGGGTCTGCTCGCGGAGGACGAGGCCGACGCGCTGGCCGACGCCTGGCTGGCGGCGCTGCGGCTGCTGGCCGTCTCGTCGGCGCAGGCAGCCCCTGTAGCCGGTTCCGTCCGCACCGACCTCGCGCCGGCCGGGGTGTCCCGTGCGGACGTCGACGGTCTCTCGGAACGCCACCCGGGGCTGACCGACGTGCTGCCCCTGTCGCCCTTGCAGGAGGGCCTGTTCTTCCACGCCGCCTACGACGCCACCGGCACCGACGCCTACACCGGCCAGCTCGTCCTCACCCTGGACGGCCCGCTCGACCCGGGCGCGCTGCGGCGGGCCTGCGGCGCGCTGCTGGAGCGGCACGACGCGCTGCGGGCGGCCTTCACCGACCGGGGGCTCGACCGGCCCGTGCAGGTGGTGGCCGGCAGTGTCGAGGTCCCGTGGGCCTGCGCCGACCTCACCGCGTACCCGAAGGAGGAACGCGACGCCGTCTGGGAGCGGCTGCTCGCCGACGACCGGGACCGGCGCTTCGACCTGGAACGGCCTCCGCTGGTGCGCTTCACCCTGGTCCGCACGGGCGCGGCCCGGCACCGGCTGCTGATGACGAACCACCACATCCTGTGGGACGGCTGGTCCTCCGCCGTCCTGCTGCGCGAACTCCTCACCGGCTACGCGGAGTTGACCGGGGTCGCGCCCCGCGCGGTCGCCGCGTCGGCGGTCCCCTACCGCGACCACCTCGCCTGGCTGGCCCGGCAGGACCGGGCGGCGGCGACGGCGGCCTGGCGGACCGCGCTGGCGGGCCTGGACGAGCCGACGCTGCTGGGCTCGTCGGACCCGAACAGGCTCGGCGCGCTGCCCGAGCGGACCACGGTGGAGCTGTCGCCGGAGGCGACCGCCCGGCTCACCGAGCGGGCCCGGTCGGCGGGCATCACCCTCAACAGCGTCGTCCAAGGCCTCTGGGCGATCCTGCTGGCCCGGCTGACGGCCCGTACGGACGTGGTCTTCGGCGGCACGGTCTCCGGGCGCACCGCACCGGTCGCCGGGGTCGAGCAGATGGTGGGGCTGCTGATCAACACCCTGCCGGTGCGTTTCCGGGTGCGGGACGAGGAGACCCTGCTCGCCGCCCTGGCCCGCTTCCAGGACGAACAGGCGCCGCTGATGGACCACCAGCACCTGGGGCTGGCGGACATCCAGCGGGCGGCCGGTCTCGGCACCCTGTTCGACACGGCGGTCGTCGTCGAGAACTACCCGCTGGACCTGGCGGAGATGCGGGACCTGGGCGGCGAGGTGCGGCTCGCCGCCGTCGACGGCACCGACGCGACGCACTACACCGTCAACCTCCTCGTGCTGCCGGGAGAGCGGCTGCGGCTGCACCTCGACCACCGGCCGGACGTCCTCGACGCGCGCGGCGCGCTGAGCGTCGCCGAGGGTCTTCAGCGGCTGCTGACGGCCGTGGCCGAGGAACCGCGGACACCGGTGGGCGAGGTCGACGTCCTGTCCGCCGCGCAGCACCGGCTGATCGCGGAGTGGAACGACACCGCCGTACCCGTGCCCGCCACCACCCTCGTCGAGCTGCTCGAACGGCAGGCCGCCCGCACCCCGGACGCCCTCGCGACCGTGTTCGCGGACGAGCGCCTGACGTACGCCGAACTCGACGCCCGGGCCGAGGCGCTCGCCGCCGGGCTACGGGCCCGGGGCGCGCGCCCGGAGGAGATCGTCGCGGTCGCCCTGCACCGGTCCACCGAGCTGGTGGTGGCGCTGCTCGCCGTCCTGAAGTCGGGCGCGGCCTACCTCCCGGTCGACCCCTCCCTGCCGGCGGAGCGGATCGCGTTCATGCTGTCCGACGCGGCGCCGGTGCTGCTGCTGACCACCTCCGACGTGGCCGCAGGGCTCCCGGCCGACGCGCGCACGCCCCAACTGCTCCTGGACGCCGGACGAGGCGGCGCGGCACCCGTAGGGGTGTCCGGGGCCGACGTACCGGCCGGGCCGCTGCCGTCCCATCCCGCGTACGTCATCTACACCTCCGGCTCCACCGGCCGTCCCAAGGCCGTCGTCGTCGAGCACTCCGCGATCGTCAACCGGCTGCTGTGGATGCAGGACCGGTACGGGCTCGGGCCCGACGACCGGGTGCTGCAGAAGACGCCGTTCGGTTTCGACGTGTCGGTGTGGGAGTTCTTCTGGCCGCTGTCGACCGGCGCCGCCCTGGTGGTCGCCGAGCCGGGCGGGCACCAGGACCCGGCGTACCTCGCGCGGGTGATCCGGCGGGAGTCGGTCACCACCGCGCACTTCGTGCCGTCCATGCTCGCCGCGTTCGTGGCGGAACCCGCCGCCGCCGGCTGCCGTTCGCTGCGCCGGGTCGTGTGCAGCGGCGAGGCGCTGCCCGAGGAGTTGAAGAACCGCTTCCTGGACGTGCTCGACGTACCGCTGCACAACCTGTACGGGCCCACCGAGGCGGCCGTCGACGTCACCCACTGGGAGTGCCGCCGCGCGGACGAGGGGCCGGTGCCCATCGGGCGGCCGATCTGGAACACCGCGCTGCACGTGCTCGATCCGGCGGGCAGGCCGGTGCCGGTCGGGTTCCCGGGCGAGCTGTTCCTGGCCGGGGCGGGCCTGGCCCGCGGCTATCTGCGGCGGCCCGCGCTGACCGCGGAGCGCTTCCCGCTCGACCCGTTCGGGCCGCCGGGGTCGCGGATGTACCGCACCGGCGACATCGCGCGGCGGCGGGCGGACGGCGCGGTCGAGTACCTCGGCCGCACCGACGACCAGGTGAAGATCCACGGCTTCCGGATCGAGCTCGGCGAGATAGAGACCGCGCTCGCGCGGCAGGCCGGGGTGCAGCAGGCCGCGGTCGTGGTCCGCGAGGACACCCCGGGCGAGCGCAGGCTCGTCGGCTACGTCGTCCCCGAGCCGGAAACGGCTTCGGAGGCGGCTCCGGAAGCGGCGGCGCTGCGCAGCGAACTGGCGCGGAGCCTGCCCGAGTACATGGTGCCGCTGGTGGTCGTCGTGGACGCGCTGCCCGTCACGCCGAACGGCAAGCTCGACCGCAGGGCCCTGCCCGCGCCGGCCGCTGCGCCCACCGGGCACGAACCGCCGGACGGCGAGATCGAGGAGCTGGTCGCCGCCGTGTGGGGCGCGGTCCTCGGCGTCGCGGACGTCGGACGCCTCGACGACTTCTTCGCGCTCGGCGGCCACTCGCTAAGCGCCACCCGGGTCGCGGCCCGCCTGCGCCAGTCGCTGGCCCTGGAACTGCCCCTGCACACCCTGTTCGAGCAGCGGACCGTCGCCGCGCTCGCCGCGGCGGTCGAGACCGCCCTCCTCGCCGACATCGCCGCCTCGACGGCGGACGACGCACTGCCGCCCCCATCTCTTGAACCAAGCACCGCCCCCACGTCTGTCGTGGCCCACGCATCGCAGGGAGAGACCTCGTGACCATCCAGGAGAGCACGCCGAGCGCCGCCGACAGCAGGCTGGCCGCCGCCCGTGAGCTGATGCGCCGCCGGGTGCGGTCGGCCCTGGCGGACGCGTCGGCCGGCACCGGCGAGACGTTCGCGCGGCCGGCCGGGGACGGCCGGGCCGCCGAGCCCGTCGCCTCGTTCGCGCAGGAGCGCATGTGGCTGGCGGACCGGATGCGGGGCGGCGCGCCCGGCTACGCGATACCGGAGGTCGTACGGCTGCGCGGCCCGCTGCGCCGGGACCTGTTGCGGCGGAGTCTGACCGCGGTCGTGGGGCGGCACGCGCCGCTGCGGACGGTGTTCGAGGAGCGGGACGGACAGCCGGTCCCGGTCGTCCTCCCCGCTCCCGACGAAGTGTCGCTGGCCCTGCTCGACCTCGGCGCGGCCGACGACGGCGCACCGGCGCCGGACGCCGAGCGGCGCGCCCTGGACCTGGCGCGGGAGGAGGCCCGCCGGCCGTTCGACCTCGCCGCCGGACCGCTGCTGCGCGCCCTGCTGATCCGCCTCGGCGCGGACGACCACGTACTGGTGCTGGTGGTCCATCACATCGCCACCGACGGCTGGTCCATGTCCCTGCTGTGGCAGGAGCTGTCCGAGGGCTACGCGGCCCTCCTGCGGGACGTGCCGCCGCGCACCCCCGAGCTGCCCGTCGCCTACCAGGACCACGCCCGCCGCCAGCGAGAGCGCTGGGAGAGCGGCGCGCTGGACGCCGGGCTGCGGCACTGGACGGAGCGGCTGGCCGGCCTGGAGCCGCTCGAACTGCCCGCCGACCGGCCGCGGCCCGCCCGCCGCAGCGGCGCCGGGCACAGCCTGGAGTTCACGCTCGACCCGGAGCTCACCGACCGGCTGCGCCGGCTGGCCGAGGCGCACGGCGTCACCCTCTTCATGACGCTGCTCGCCGCCTTCCAGGCGGTGCTGTCCCGGGTGTCCGGGCGTACGGACATCGCGGTCGGCACGCCGGTCGCGGGCCGTGACCGGGTCGAACTGGAGCCGCTGATCGGCTTCTTCGTCAACACCCTGGTGCTGCGCACCGACCTGTCGGGCGACCTCGGCTTCCGGGAGCTGCTCGGCCGGGTCCGGCGGGTGTCGCTGGACGCGTACGACCACCAGGAGGTGCCGTTCGACCGGCTGGTGGAGCGCCTGGCCCCCGAGCGGTCCGGTGACATGAACCCGCTGGTGCAGGTGATGTTCGCCGCCGCGAGCGACGAGACGGCGACGCTGCGGCTGCCGGGGGTGGGCGTCGAGACGGTGGCGTGCGACTTCGGCGCGTCCCTGTTCGACCTGAGCGTGTTCGTCTCCGAGGGGGCCGACCGCTGCACCGGCTCGCTGGTGGCCGACACCGACCTGTTCGACCCGGCCACCGCCGAACTGCTGCTCGGTCACTACCTGGAGCTGCTGTCCGCCGTCGCGGACGCCCCGGACCGGCCGCTCGCGGAGCTGCTGCCCGGCGACGACTCCGCCGCCCGCCTCGTCGCCGCGGGGCACGGCACGGTGCGCGAGGATCTGACCCCCGCCGTACCGGCGGCCCTGTTCGCCGCGCAGGTCCGCCGCTCCCCCGGTGCGACGGCCGTGGTCTGCGGCACGGACCGGCTCAGCTACGCCGAACTCGACGCCCGCTCGGACGCGCTGGCGGTGCGGCTGCGGGCGGGCGGGGTGGCCCGCGAGACGCCGGTGGCGCTGCTCATGGACCGTTCCGTGCACGTCCCGGTCGCGATGATGGCGGTGCTGAAGGCGGGCGGCGCGTACGTACCGCTCAACCCCGCCTTTCCGGTACGGCGTCTGCACTGGATGCTGGAGCGCACCGGGGCCGTCCTGCTGCTCACCGATCCGGCGCTGGCCGGGCACGAGGCCGTCGCGGGCTCGCCCGTGCCGGTGCTCGACGCCGCCGAGGACCCCGCCTTCGAGGACCCCGCCTTCGAGGCGGGCCGACTCGACGCGGTGGTGTGCACGCCCGACCAGCTCGCCTACGTCATGTACACCTCCGGGTCGACGGGCGAGCCCAAGGGCATCGGCGTGACCCAGGGGAACATCACGGCTCTGGCCCGCGACGCCGCCTTCGGTACGGCCCACCGCCGGGTCCTCGCGCACTCCCCGCTCGCGTTCGACGCCGCCACGTACGAGGTGTGGACGCCGCTGCTGACCGGCGGCACGGTGGTGCTCGCGCCGCCCGGCCGGATCGGCACCGACACGCTCGCCCGCCTGGTGCGCGAGCACCGGATCACCGCCCTGTTCCTCACCGCGGCCCTGTTCGATTTGGTCGTCGAGGAGCGCGTGGAACTGCTCACCGAGCTGCGGGAGGTGTGGACCGGCGGTGAGGCCGCGAGTCCCGCGTCCTTCCGCCGGGCCCTGGAGGCGGCCCCCGGCACCGCGTTGGTGAACGCCTACGGCCCGACCGAGACGACCACGTTCGCCACCGCGCACCGGGTGGACGCCCGGAACGGCGGCACGGTGGAGGGCCGGGTGCCGATCGGCTCGGCGCTGGACGACACCCGGCTCTACGTGCTCGACGAGCGCGGGCGCCCGGTGCCGGAGGGCGCGGTCGGTGAACTGTGCGTCGGCGGCACCGGTGTCGCCCGCGGCTACCTCGGCCGGCCGGGACTGACGGCGCGACAGTTCGCCGTCGACCCCTACGGGCCGCCCGGGGCGCGGATGTATCGCACCGGGGACCTCGCCCGACGGCGGCCTGACGGCACCGTCGACTACCTGGGCCGCGCCGACCAGCAGGTGAAGATCCGCGGCTTCCGCATCGAGCCCGGCGAGGTCGAGGCGGAGCTGTCCCGGTGCCCGGGGGTGGGCCGCGCCGCGGTCGTCGTCCGGGAGGACACCCCGGGCGAGCCGTGCCTGGTCGCCTACGTGGTGGCCGCCCCCGGCGCGGACGTCGACCCGGCGGAGCTGCACCGCGCGCTCGCCGACCGGCTGCCCGCGTACCTGCTGCCCGCCGCGATCGTGGCGGTGCCCGGCCTGCCGATGACGGCCAACGGCAAGCTGGACCGGCGCGCCCTGCCCGCCCCCGCCGAACAGGCGTTGCGCAGCGCCGAGTTCGTGGAGCCGCGCACCGCCGCCGAACGGCTCGCCGCCGAGGTGTGGGGCGAGGTGCTCGACACCGGCCGCATCGGCCGGCACGACGACTTCTTCGCGCTCGGCGGCCACTCGCTGCGCGCCACCCGGGCGGTGTCCCGCCTGGGCGTGCGGCTGGGCACCGAGGTGCCGCTGCGGCTGCTGTTCGAACACTCGGTGCTGGAACGGTTCGCCGCCGCTCTGGACGCGCTGCGGCACGACGCGCCGGACGCCGTCGCGGACCGGGTCGTGCCGCGTCCCGCCGGAAGCACCGCGCCGCTGTCCTTCGCCCAGCAGCGCCTGTGGTTCCTCGACCAGCTCCAGCCCGGCCGCTCGGACTACAACATCCCCGTCGCCGTCCGGCTGGAGGGCGCGCTCGACTCCGACGCCCTGCTGGACGCCCTGCGCGCCGTCGTCGCAGGGCACGAGGTGCTGCGGTCACGGCTGGCCGAGGGTCCTGACGGGCCCGTCCAACTGGTGGAGCCGGCCGAGGTGTTCGTACCGCTCCTGACCGACCTCGGCGAACTGTCGCCGGACGAGGCCCGGTCGCGGGCGCTGGGTCTGGCGCACCACGACGCCGCCGCCCCGTTCGACCTGACCCGGGCGCCGCTGCTGCGGGCCCGGCTGGTCCGCCTGCACGCCGAGGAGCACCTGCTCGTCCTCGTCCTGCACCACACCGTGGGCGACGGCTGGTCGATGCCCGTGCTGTGGCGGACGCTGTCGGACGGCTACGCGGCCCTGCGGCGCGGCGAGCGCCCGACGCCGCCCGCCCTGCCCGTGCAGTACGGCGACTACGCGCACTGGCAGCAGCGCCGGCTGGCGGAGGGCGCGGCCGACCGCGGCATCGCGCACTGGCGGGAGCGGCTCGCCGCGCTGCCCGCGCTGGAGCTGCCCACGGACCGTCCCCGGCCGCGCGCCCGGACCGGCGCGGGCAAGGCGGTCACCTTCGAGCTGCCCCCGGAGCTCGCCGGGCGGCTGGGCGCTCTCGCCCGTGAGCGGGGGGCGACGCTGTACATGGTGCTGCTCGCCGGTTTCCAGTCGCTGCTGGCCCGGTGGACGGGGCAGCACGACCTCGCCGTCGGTTCCCCGGTCGCCGGCCGGGACCGCACCGAACTGGAGCCGCTCATCGGGTTCTTCGTGAACACGCTGGTGCTGCGCACCGACCTGTCCGGCGACCCGACGTTCGGCGAGGCCGTCCGCCGGGTCCGCGAGACGGCGCTGGCGGCCTACGAGCACCAGGACGTGCCCTTCGACCGGCTGGTGGAGGAGCTGCGCCCGGAGCGCGACCTGAGCCGCAACCCGCTCTTCGACGTCCTGTTCCAACTGCACCCCCCGCAGTTGGACACCCTGCCCCTGGAGGGGGTGCGCACCACCTCGCTGGACACCGCGAACGGCACGGCCAAGTTCGACCTGAGCCTCGCCCTGACCGAGCACCCGGGCGGTCTGACCGGCACCCTGAGCTACGCCTGCGACCTGTTCGACCACGCCACGATGGAGCGCTTCGCCGGCCACTACGCGCGGCTGCTGCGGTCCGCGGCGGCCGCCCCGGACACGCCCCTGTCCCGTCTCGAGGTGCTGCCGGCGGCGGAACGCGCCGCGCTGCTCGGCGCGGACGCGCCCGGCGAGCGGGAGTTCCCGGCCCGGGCGGCGACCCTGCACGCCCTGGTCGAGGAGCAGGCCCGCCGCCGGCCCGCCGCCGTCGCCGTGACCTGCGCGGGACGCTCCACCACGTACGCGGAACTGGACGCCGCCGCCAACCGGCTCGCCCGGCGGCTGCGGGAGCTGGGCGCCGTCGCCGGGTCGACGGTCGCCGTCCTGACCGGCCGCGGCACCCGGACGGTCGTCGCCGTCCTGGCCGTGCTCAAGGCGGGCGCGGCGTACGTGCCGGTGAACCCCGGCCAGCCGGCCGAGCGCGTCGGCACCGTGCTCGCCGACAGCGCGGCGCGGGTGGTGGTGACCGACGGGTCGTCCGGCGAACTCCCGGTCATCGGGCTCCCGGACGGCGTGACGGTGCTGGACCTGGACCGGGAACAGCCCCTGATCGACGCGCTGCCGGCGACGCCGCCGCCCGCCACGGCCGGTCCCGGCGACCTCGCCTACCTGCTGTACACCTCGGGCTCCACCGGTCGTCCCAAGGGCGTCGCGGTGCCGCACGCGGCGATCACCGGCTATCTGTCCGCGCTGACCGGCACGTTCGGTCTCGGCGAGGGGGACACCGTCCTCGCGCGGACCGCGCTCACCTTCGACCCGTCGGTGCGCGACCTGTTCGCCCCGCTGGCGACCGGCGGCCGTGTCGTGCTGGCCACCGACGACGAGGCGGACGACCCGGACGCGCTGGCCCGGCTGCTGCGCACCGAGCGGGTCACCGCGATCCTGTCCGTCGTCCCGTCGATGCTCGCCCTCGTGGTGGCCGCGTCGCCCGGCCCGTCCGCGGACCTGCGGCTGGTGCTGACGACCGGCGAGGCGCTCACCGCCCCGCTCGCGGACGCGGCGCGGGCGCTGGGCACCCGGGAACGGCTGCGGCTGGTCAACCAGTACGGGCCCACCGAGTGCACCAACACCACGACGTACCACGTCGTCACGGACGAGGACATCGCCGCCGGGCGCGTCCCGATCGGCAGGCCGCTGCCCGGCGCCCGGGTGCGGGTCCTGGGCCCGCGCCTGGAACTCCTGCCGGCCGGCGCGGTCGGCGAGCTGTTCATCGCCGGGCGCGGCGTGGCCCGCGGCTACCTCGGCGACCCGGGCCGCACCGCCACGGCCTACCTGCCCGACCCCTACGGGCCGCCCGGCAGCCGCATGTACCGGACCGGCGACCTGGCCCGGCTGCGGGCGGACGGGGTGCTGGAGTTCCACGGCAGGCGCGACAACCAGGTGAAGGTGCGCGGGCACCGGGTGGAGCTGGGCGAGGTCGAGGCCGCGGTGCTGCGGCATCCCGCCGTGGCCCGCACGGCGGTGGCCGCGCACGGCGAGGGCGCCGATCGCGCCCTGGTCGCCTACGTGGAGTGGCACGCGGACGGCGCGCCGCAGGGCGGTACGGCGGAGGTGCTGGACACGGTGCGCGCGACGCTGCCGGCCGCGCTGGTGCCGTCGTCGGTCGTGGTGCTCGACGCGCTGCCGCTGACGCCCAACGGCAAGACGGACCGCAAGGCGCTGCCCGCTCCCGCCCCGGGCGCGGGCGGCACAGGCCGGGCGCACGTCGCGCCCCGGACGGCGCTGGAGCGGACGGTCGTCCAGGTCTGGGAGGACATCCTGGGGGACGGCCCGGTCGGCGTCCGGGACCACTTCTTCGAGCGGGGCGGCCACTCGCTGAAGGCCACCCGGGTGGTGTCCCGGCTGCGCGGGCTCCTCGGCCTGGACGTCCCGATGCGGTCCCTGTTCCGCCACCCGGTCGCCGAGGACTTCGCCCGGGCTCTCGCGTCCCTCGGCGCGGACGAGGAGCCGGGCATCCCGGCGCTGCCCCCGGGCCCCTCGCCGCTCTCCTTCGGCCAGCAGCGGCTGTGGCTGCTGGACCGGCTCCAGCCGGGCCGCCCGGACTACAACATGCCCGGCGCGCTGCGCCTGACGGGAGCGCTCGACGCGCCGGCCGCGCTCGACGCCCTGCGGGACGTCGTCGCCCGGCACGAGGTGCTGCGCTCCCGCGTCGAGGAGGACGGCCCGGCGGGCTCCGCCCTGCTGGTGACCGAACCGGCCGAGGTGTTCGAACCGGTCTTCACGGACCTGTCAGGCGACGACGGGGAAACGGGTGCCCGACGGGCCCGGGAACTGGCCGGGGCGGACGCCGCGCTGCCCTTCGACCTGTCCCGCGCACCCTTGGTCCGCGCCCGGCTGATCCGGACCGCGCCGCGCGAGCACCTGCTCGTGGTCGTCGCCCACCACGCCGCCTTCGACGGCTGGTCGGTCGGCGTGTTCTGGCGGGACTTCTTCGCCGCCTACCGTGCGCGGACCGGAACCGGAACCGGGACCGAGACCGGGACCGATGCCGAACCGCTGCCCGAACTCGCCGTCTCCTACCGCGACTTCGCCGCCTGGCAGCGTGACCGGCTGAGCGGCGAGCTGCTGGAGCGGCAGCTCGACCACTGGCGGGAGCGCCTGGCGGGGCTCGCCCCGCTCGAACTGCCCACGGACCGCCCGCGTCCCGCCGTCCCCTCGGGGCGCGGCGACCGGCACTCGTTCACGGTGCCCGCGCCGCTCGTGGAGCGGCTGCGCGCGCTCGGCCGGGGCCGCGAGGCGACCCTCTTCATGGTGCTGCTGGCCGGCGTCCAGGCCCTGCTGGGCCGCTGGGCCGGCACGCACGACGTGGCCGTCGGCTCGCCCGTCGCGGGCCGCGACCGGGATGAACTGGAGCCGCTGGTGGGCTTCTTCGTCAACAACCTCGTCCTGCGCGCGGACCTCTCCGACGACCCGGCCTTCGCCGATCTCGTCGCCCGGGCCCGGGACACGGCGCTGGAGGCGTACGCCCACCAGGAGGTGCCGTTCGAGCGGCTGGTGGAGGAACTGCGCCCGGAGCGCGACCTCAGCCGCAACCCGCTGTTCCAGGTGATGCTGGTCCTCAACGAGGAAGCGCCCGCGCCGAGCCTGCCGGCGGGGCTCGCCGTCGAGCCCCTCGAACTGGACAGCAGCGCCTCGAAGTTCGACCTGTCGCTCTACTTCACGCGGGAGGCGGGCGAGCTGCGCGGCGAGGCCGTGTTCGCCACCGACCTCTTCGGCCGCCCGAGCGTCGCCCGGCTGACGGCGGCCCTGCTGGAGCTGCTGTCCGCGGCCGTCCTGGCCCCGGACACCCGCGTCGGCGCGCTGCCGCTGCTCCCGGCCGGGCGGGAGAGCGAGTTCGCCGACCGGTGGAACGCCACCGCCGAGCCGGTCCCGGACACGCCGCTGCACGAGCGCGTCGGGGAGCAGGCCGTCCGTACGCCGGACGCGGTGGCCGTCGACGACGGCCACCGCCTGCTCGATTACGCGGAGTTGTGGGACCTGTCGGGCCGGGTGGCCGACCGGCTGACCGCGCTCGGCGCGGGCCCCGGCACGGCGGTCGCCGTGAGCGTCGACCGGTCCGTGCTGCTGCCGGTCGCCCTGCTGGGCGTGCTGCGCAGCGGCGCCCGGTACGTGCCGATCGACCCCGGGTATCCGGCCGAGCGGATCGGCCACATGCTGTCGGACAGCGGCGCGCGGCTGCTGATCGCCTCGGCCGGTCCGGCCGGCCCGCCGCCGGTCCCCGGCCCGGTGCGGGTGCTGGACGTCGCCGACCTGGTCGCCGACCGGGTGCCCGCCCCCGAGGCGGCGGCGCCGGTCCCGGTACGTCCGCAGGATCTGGCGTACGTCCTCTACACGTCCGGTTCGACGGGCCGGCCCAAGGGCGTCATGGTGCCGCACCGGGCGCTGGCCAACTTCACCCACGACATGGTGCGCAGGCTGGGGACGGGGCCCGGCGACGTCGTCGCCGCCGTCACCACCGCGTCCTTCGACATCTCCGTACTGGAACTGCTGGTGCCGCTGGCCTTCGGCGCGCGCGTGCGGGTCGTCGACCGCGAGACGGCCCGGGACGGCAGGCTGCTGGCCAAGGAGCTGGACTCGGCCGGGGCGACGGTCGTCCAGGCCACGCCCGCCACCTGGCACCAGTTGATGGCGGCCGGCTGGGAGAGCCCGCGGGTGCGCGCGCTGTGCGGCGGTGAGGCGCTGCCGACGGCGCTCGCCGCCCGGATGCGGTCCGCCCTGGGCACCGTCTGGAACGTGTACGGGCCGACGGAGACGACCGTCTGGTCGACGGCGCACCGGCTGTCCCCCGAGGACCCGGACGGGCCGGTGCCGATCGGCGGGGCGCTCGCCAACACCCGGCTGCACGTGCTCGACGAGCGGCTGCGGCCGCTGCCGGTGGGCGTGTTCGGCGAGCTGTACATCGGCGGGGACGGCGTGGCCCGCGGCTACCACGGCCGGCCCGCGCTGACCGCCGAGCGGTTCGTCGCCGACCCGTTCGACGACGGCGGCCGGCTCTACCGCACGGGCGACCTGGTGCGCAGGCTGCCCGACGGCGGCCTGGAGTACCGGGGCCGGGCGGACGGCCAGGTCAAGGTGCGCGGCCACCGCATCGAGCTGGGCGAGATCGAGGCGGCCCTCGCCCGCCGTCCCGAGGTCGCGGCGGCCGCCGCCGCCGTGCACGGGAGCGGGGTGGACGCGGTCCTCGTCGGCTACGTGGTCTGGCGGGACGGCGCGGACGGCGGCGATCCGGCGGCCCTGCGCGGCTTCCTGAGCGAGGAACTGCCGGCCCCGATGGTGCCCGGCGTCCTGACCTCGCTGGAACGACTGCCGCTCACCCCGAACGGCAAGCTCGACCGCCGGGCCCTGCCCGCCCCGGCGCCGGGCGCGGCCCGTGCGGGCGACGCGCCGCGGGTGGCTCCGCGCGACGCGGCCGAGCTGCGGATGGCCCGACTGTGGGAGGGGGTGCTCGGCGGCGGACCGGTCGGCGTCCGGGACGACTTCTTCGCGCTCGGCGGTCACTCGCTGAAGGCGTTCGAGCTGATGTCGGCGGTGCGCGCGGAGTTCGGGGTGGAACTCCCCCTGAACCTGGTCTTCCGCCGGCCGACGGTGGAGCTGCTGTGCGAGGCGCTGCCGGAGGCGGCCGCCGCGTCCGGCCGGCTGCTGGTGCCGCTCGCCGATGGCGACGACGACCGTCCGCCGCTGATCCTGTTCCACCCGCGCGGCGGCGACGTCGTCTGCTACCTGGACCTGGTCCGGGAACTGGCGGCGACCTCCGACGGCTCCCGGCGGGTGCTCGGGGTGGAGGCGGTGGGCTGCAACACGGACGACGCGCCGCTCGAAGAGGTGTCCGTCATGGCGGAGCGCTATCTCGCGGCGATCCGCGAGGCGGTGCCGTCCGGCCCGTATCTGCTGGCGGGCTGGTCGTTCGGCGGCATCGTCGCCTTCGAGATCGCGGCCCGGCTGGAGACGGCGGGCGAACGGGTCGCCTTCCTCGGCCTGATCGACTCCGCCGCCCCCGGCCCGGTCGCCGGGGCCGAACCGGACCCCGGGGACGACGACCTGCTCCGGCACGGACTCGCGGCCGGCCTGGACGCCGCCGAGGCCCGCGCGCTCGACGAGGAGGCCCTGCTCGACGCCCTGGTCCGCACCGCGCGCGACAACGGCGGCGTCCCGAGGCACCGCGCCCCGCGGGCGCTGCGCCGGATGCTGCGGGTCGCCTCGGCCAACGGCACCGCGGCCGCCGGATACCGCACCGAGGCGGTCCTCGACACCCCGCTCCACCTGTTCACGGTGTCCGAGGTGCACCCCGAACTCGCCACCCCGCTCGTCGACCCGACCCCCTGGCAGGCGCGCACGAGCGCCGTACGTCCCATCGCGATCCCCGGCAACCACCACACCCTGGTGGACCCCCCGCACAGCGCGGCGCTGGCGACCCTGCTCGCACAGGCGCTCCCGACGACCGACTGAACCGACAAACCGATCAACCGATCAACCGATCAACCGGCACACCGATCAACCGACGAACGAGGAGAAACCCCATGAGTGACGAGACGACGCGGCAGTACCTGGTCGTGGCCAACGACGAGGAGCAGTACTCCCTCTGGGAGGCGGGCCGACCCGTCCCGGCCGGCTGGCACCCGCAGGGCGTACGGGGATCGCGCGACGAGTGCCTGGCGCACATCGAGCGGGTGTGGACCGACATGCGGCCGCTCAGCCTGCGGCTGAGCATGGCCGGCTGACCCGACGACCGACGGGCACCCCGCCGCCCGGCGCTCCGCTGCCGTGGAGCGCCGGGCGGCGGCGCGGTGCCCGCGAGGAACGGACCGAAATGAACCTACGAACTCACCAACTGGCGGGGCGGACCGCCCCGTTGCTGGCCCTCGTGACCGTCGCCGGGGTGTCCGCGCTGGGGATCGCGGCGACCCTGGTCGCCGTGCCCTGGTTCGTGCTGCACAGCACCGGCAGCGGCACCTGGACCGGGCTGGTCGCGGCGGCCGAGACCACGGGCCTGCTCTGCTCGGCGGTGCTCGCGGGACCGGTGGTCGACCGGCTGCCGGCGCGGGCCGTGAGCCTGGGCGCGGATCTGCTGACCGCGGCGGCGCTCGCCCTGATCCCCCTGCTGCACTTCCTGGACGCACTGGCCCTGCCGGTGCTCGTCGCCCTGGTCTTCGTCGTGGGGGCGACCCGCGGCCCGGCGGAGACCGCGCGCCAGTTGCTGCTGCCCGAGGCGATGGAACGGGCGGGGGTCGCCGTGGAGGCGGGCACCGGCTCGGTGGAGGCCGCACGCCGGATCGGTCTGATGGCCGGGGCCCCGCTGGCGGGTCTGCTCATCGCCGCCGTCGGCCCGGTGCGCACCCTGTGCACGGATGTGGGCGCGGCCCTGCTGTGCTGCCTGCTGGTGGCGGCGCTGGTGCCGCCAGGTACGACCGGTGGCTCCAGCGGGGCCGGGGCGTCGTACCTGGCGGAGCTGCGGGCGGGCTGGGCGTACCTGAGCGGCGACCGGCCGGTGCGGGCGGTGACGGCGGTGCTGCTGGTGACCAACGCGCTGGACGGCGCGCTCAACGGGGTCCTGTACCCGGCGTACGGCACGCGGGTGCTGGGCAGCAGCGCGCTGTTCGGGGCCATGGTCACCGCGATCGGGACCGGCGCCCTGCTGGGGGCGGCGCTGTACGTCCGGGTCGGGCGCCGGCTGCCGCGTCGGGCCCTGTTCGTCGGCGCGTTCCTGCTGGTCGGCGCGGTGCGCTGCGCGACGCTCGCCGCCGGGCCGCCGCCCTGGGCGCTGCTGTCGCTGCTCGCGCTGTCGGGTCTGGGGTCGGGGGCGCTCGCTCCGCTGATGATGTCCGTCGCCTACGAGCGGGTGCCGGAGGCGGTGCGCGGCCGGGTCTTCGGCATGCTCACCGCCTGCGCTCTGGCGGCCACGCCGCTGGGGATGCTGGCTGCGGGACCGGCGCTGGACGGCTGGGGCCTGACGCCCGCCCTGCTGGCGACCGGGATGGTCTATCTCGGGGTCACTCTGACGCCCCTGGTGTTCCGCGTGTGGCGGGAGTTGGACGTTCCGCCACCTCGAAACACCCCTGCCGACGACCGTTCCGCACCGAATACGGTGGTTAGTCGCCCCTCACTTTAGAGTCAGGCAGTTTGATGAACGGCTGGTCGCACCGCTGCGGGGCGGTCGTGGAGGCAGGGTTGGTCCTGCACGACGAACGAATGAACGAAGCGAATGAACGAACGGCCCGGGATGACTCCCCGGGCCGGGCCATCCACCTGCTGGGGGAACAACATGACGAAGCGTCTCGTACTGGCCGTGTGCACCGTGGCCGCGGTCTTCACCGCCGTCCTGACGGGGACCACCGTGGCGACCGCGCCGTCCGACACCGCCGCCACCCGGATCACGGCCGGCGACCAGCCCGTCGTGGTCGTCCCCCCGCCGTCGACGCACGGCGGCGGAACGGGAGGCTCGCGCCCGAAGCCCCCGACCGACACGTCCTGGGGCGGCTGACCGGCGCACACCACCCGGTGAACACACGGAAGGAGGCGCTCCCCCAGGGGGCGCCTCCTTCCGTGCATCCGGGTCCGGGAGCCCGGCCCCGTCAGTCCGCCGCCGGGGCGAGGACGACAACCGTCCAGCGGGCGTCGGCGGCGGGTTCGGCGGTACGCGACCAGCCGTCGGGGACGTACAACACCTCGCCCGCACGCAGGCGGTACCGGAGCGAGGCACGCTGCCCGTCGTCACCGGCGCCGACGATGTTCCAGGTGGCCGCGCCCGAGATCTGATGAACCAGCAAATGCCCGAGCGGCACACCACCGGGTGCGGACCGGGCCCGAAGTCCGGTCACGGCGGCGACCTGGACGGCAAACGCGTCCACATCGCACGCAGCCCCCGAATCCTCACCGTCGCCGTCGCCGAGGAGCGGATGGTCATGTTCCGGCCACAGGACACCCGGGGCGCGACCCAGGTGGAGCGCCACAAAAAGGGCGACCTCCCGCAGGTACGCTTCGGCCGGTCCGGCGGGTGGGTGGACGGAGGGCCGGGCCTGCGGGCGCCCCTCCGAAGATCCCGCCGCCCCGTCGAACGGCATGTCCATCGCGCACCCCTCAGTCCATACCTGGCGCACCGCGTCCGCCGTACGCACCAGGGCCGCACACCGCGACCCCGCCGGGGAAGCATCGCCCCTCACCCAGGACGCGTACCAGCCACGAAAACCCGTTCCCCAAATCCCGTGACACACACGACAAAGCCGCCCGCCCACTACGGGATCCGACGGCGAGCCGCTCGGCGGGGTGGGGCGTGCGGACGGTCTCGACGCGGCGCGACGGCAGCGCGGCGGAGCCGGTGGGGCCGGACGCGGCGCGACGGCCGCAGGCCCGTGACACAGCGGACGACCCCGCCGCGTGAGGGGACGACGAGCCGCGACCGGCCCACACCACCGGGCGACGGACAGCAAGGCCGGTTCCGGTCGGCGGGACGACCAGGCCGGTCCCCGGCGGGGCGACCGGGTCAGTCCCGCCGTCCGCGTGTCACAGGATCCGACGGCGAGCCGCTCGGCGGGGTGGGGCGTGCGGACGGTCTCGACGCAGCGCGGCGGCGGAGCCGGTACAGACGGGCGCGGCGCAACGGCCGCGGGCCCGTGACACAGCGGACGGCCCCGCCGTGCGACGGGACGACGGACCGCGACCGGCCCGCACCACCAGGCACCGTGACACACACGGCGAAGCCGCCCGCCCACCACGGGATCCGACGGCGAGCCGCCCGGCGGGACCGGGCCTGCGGACGGTCTCGACGCAGCGCGGCGGCGGAGCCGGTGCAGCCTGGCGCGGTGCGACGGCCGCAGGCCGGGGACGCGGCGGACGCCTCCTCCGTGCGACGGGACGACGGACCGCGACCGCCCCTGCACCACCGGGCGACGGACAGCGAGGCCGGTTCCGGCCAGCGGGACGACCAGGCCGGCCCCCGGCGGGGTAACCGGGTCGGTCCATGACGGGGCGACCCGGTCAGTCCGCGGCGGCCTCCGGGGCCACCGTTTCCGCCTCCGGGGCCACCCCTTCGCCCTCCGGGGTCGGACCTTCGCCCTCCGGGGTCGGACCTTCGCCCTCCGGGGCGGTCCCGTCGGCCTCCGGGTCGTCCAGTAGGCCGCGGGCCGCCGCTGCGGCTCCTGCCTGGAAGCGGCTGCCTGCGCCGAGTTCTTCCATGATGTCGGCGATGTGGCGGCGCGCGGTGCGCAGGGACATGCCAAGTCGGCGGGCGATGGCCTCGTCCTTCAGGCCGGCCGCGAGGAGCCGGATGATCGTCTCGTGGATCTCGCGGGCGACCTCCTCCAGCCCCTGGCCGACGGCGTTGGAGAACGGGGTGGCGTGGTCCCAGGTCTGATCGAAGATGTCGCAGAGGTACGCGACGGTGGCGGGCTCCCGGATCACCACCGCGCCCCAACTGCCATCCGGCACCGGGATGAACGCCAACTCGCGGTCGAAGGCGATGAGCCGGCCGAAGAGTTCGTGCGCGGTGCGGTACTGCGCGCCGAGCGCCGAGGCGGCTGCCACGTAGGCCTGGCTGGGGCCGTTGAACCGGGCGGTGTGGTGGTAGAGGCTGCGCATGGATATGCCCCTGCGCAGCATGGCCTCGTCCCGCCTCAGCGCTTCCTGCATCGCCTCGGGCACCCGGCTGCCGCCGCCGGGCTGACTGGTGAGGACCTCGCGACTGCACCGGTCCGAGGCGAGGTTCAGCGCGCCGCGCACGTCCTCGACGTTCTCCAGCACCTCCAACGCCTCGCCCGCGGAACGGCGTTGGAGGTAGTGGGGCATGAAGCGCCCGAGGTCCTCGCGGATGCGGCCGATGTCCCGCTGGCGGGCCCGGATCTCCTCCTCCAGCGGCGCGGCGAGGCGGGAGGCCGCGGTGTCCGGCGCCACCGCGAAGGCCCTGGATTCGCCCTCCGGGCTACGGTGCAGCAACTGGACGTCGAGCAGCCGCTCCACGCTCAGCCGGACCTCCTGCGGAGCGTGCCCGGTGCCCGCGGCGACGGCGTCCACCCCGATCGTCCGGTGCTCGAGCACCCAGCTATAGACGTCGAGGTCCACATCCTCGAGATCCGATGACACCCTTGCCCCATTTTGCATGCCTTCACCCCGGGTCGCTTTGCTGCCAGGCACCTTGGTGAGGCGCCGGCCCCCTGGCGTCAGGATAAGCAAGCCCCAAGGCTGCTCATGAGCAGCTTCGGCGGCAAGTCGGTTCAGGCGACGCCGCCATGGATCCGTGAAGGAGCAGAGTGAACACCGGTACGTCCACGAAGAAGAACGCGCCGACAGCGATGTCGGCCATGACCGTTCCCGTCGCCGCCCGGGAGCCCGCGCCCGAGACCGCCCCGCCGGCACCGCGTCCCACCGCGCTCTCGCCCCGCGAGCAGGAGGTCCTGGCGCACCTCGCGCAGGGCTGCAC
Organism: Streptomyces sp. yr375; assembly: GCF_900110755.1. GTDB lineage: Bacteria > Actinomycetota > Actinomycetes > Streptomycetales > Streptomycetaceae > Streptomyces. The sequence continues at coordinate 141,705 of NZ_FOFF01000001.1, read as the reverse complement.
CTACCGGATCATCGCCCGCCGCATGGGGCTCAGCCCGCACACGGTCGACACCTACGTACGTCGGCTGCGCGGCAAGACCGGCTCGGTCAACCGCATCCAACTGGCGCACCTGGCCTTCCAGTTGGGGTACGGACCCGGCTACTGAGGCTACCGAGACTACTGAGCCGGGGCCTCGTCGAAGTCCCGGAGCCGGCGCAGCGGCGAGCACAGCAGGATCAGCGGGGTGGCCGTCAGCCCCGCCGTCAGGATCCACAACGCGCCGCGCACTCCCGCCAGTTCGCCGAGGGCACCGGCCAACAGGCCGCTCACCGGCAGCACTCCCCACACCAGGAACCGCATGGTGGCCGTCATCCGGCCGAGCAGGTGCGGCGGGCAGACGGTCTGCCGGTAGGCGACCTGGCAGATGTTGTACGTGGTCACGCCCGCCGACTGCACCAGCATGCCGAGGACGAACAGGCCCATCCGCCAGCCTTCCTCGGCCAGCGGGAGCAGCAGGCCGAAGGGCATGGCGGCCAGCAGGGACAGCCACGTCAGCCGGGCCGCGCCCACCCGGCGGGAGAGCCGCTGCGTGACGAGCGCGGCGAGGACCGAGCCGAACCCGGCCGTGGCGAGCACCCAGCCGACCGCCGCGGGCGGCAGGCCCACGGTGCGGGTCAGGAACAGCGTCTCCAGGGCGAAGATTCCGCTGAGGCAGAGGTTCACCGACGCGGTGCTGAGCGCGATCAGCCGCAACACGCGGTGGCCCAGGACGTGGTGGAGCCCTTCGCGGATCTCCGGCCAGAGGCCGCCGCGCCCGGCCGGTGCCGGGGCGGGCCGTTCCTCCCGCGCCTCGATGCGGCCCAGCAGGACCGCGGAGGTGAGGGAGGTGACGGCCTGCCCGGCCAGGGTGCCGGCCGGCCCGAGGCACTGGACGAGGAAGCCCGCCACGCCGGGACCGGCCAGCTCCGCCCCCGAACGCACGGTCTCCAGGCGCGAGTTGCCCTCGATCAGCGTCGAGCGGCCGACCAGGGTGGGCAGATAGCTCTGGTCGGCCACGTCGCCGAACAGCCGCGCGCAGCCCAGCAGCAGGGCGACGGTGTACAGCAGCGGCATGGAGTGGGCGTCCAGCAGCCAGGCCACCGGCACCGCGGTGAGCAGGACGGCCCGGGCCAGGTCGGCGGCGATCATGACGTCCCGGCGTCGCATCCGGTCGACCCAGGCACCGGCGGGCAGTCCGAGCAGCAGGAACGCGGCGTTCTCGGCGGCGGCGAGCAGACCGGCCTGCCACGCGGAGGCGTGCAGGGTGAGCACGGCGGTGAGCGGCAGGGCGACGTACGTGATGCTGTTGCCGAGTTCGTTGCACACGTGCGAGGCCATGAACCGGCGGAAGTCGCGCCGCTGCCGCGGGGAGGGCGCGGGACCGTCCGGTCCGGAGCCTGCGGAGGCGTTATCCGCTCCGACGGTGGGATCTGGCACGGCGGTGGGCTGGGACACGGGAGGGGTCCTTGTCTGGTGAGCGGCGGGCTGACGGTGGTTCAGACGAGTTCGGGGAGCGGCGGCCTCACAGCCACCGCCTCCGGGGGGAACGGATCCGGCAGGGCGCGTACGTCGAGCTTGCCGCCCGGGGTGCGCGGGAGGCGGGGCAGGACGCACACCCGGGCCGGGACGAGATGGCCCGGCGCCCGGGCGGCCACGTGCCGCCGCAACTCGGCGGCGTCCAGGGGCCGTCCGGGCGCGGCGGCGACGTAGACCGCGACCTGGGGCTCGCCCTGGTGCCGTACGGCGCGGGCGACGACGTCCAGCACGTCCGGGTGAGCGGCGACGGCGGTCTCGACCTCCTTGAGCTCCACCCGGTGGCCGCGGATCTTGACCTGGTCGTCGGCGCGGCCCAGGAAGCGCAGGGTGCCGTCCGGGGCGCGCCTGACCCGGTCCCCCGTCCGGTACATCCGCTCCCCCGGCGCGGCGGCGAACGGGTCGGCGACGAACCGCTCGGCGGTCAGGGCGGGCCGGTCGTGGTAGCCGCGGGCCAGGCAGGACCCGGCGAGGTACAGTTCGCCGGCCTCGCCGTCCGCCGTGCGCTTCAGTGCCTCGTCGAGGACGTAGGCGCGCACTCCCGGCAGCGGCACCCCGAGCGGGATGACCTCGTCGGCGGTGTCCGCGAGGGCTCCGGCGTGCGCCTCGTGGCAGGTGGCGGTGATCGTCGACTCGGTGAGACCGTAGGCGCTGGTCACGGGCGGTCCGCCGGCCGCGTACCAGCGGACCAGGTCGGCGGTGCGGCCCGCGTCGCTGCCTATGACCACGTGCCGCAGGGTGGGCGGCAGCGGCCGGGGCCGGCGTTCGACGTCCTTGGCCCACTGCGTCCAGTACGGGGTGGGCAGGTTGACGAGGGTGACGGCCCGTTCGGTGAGGAAGGGTTCCAGTTCGGCGGGCGAGACCACGTTGTCGTCGACGAACACGGCCGTGCCGCCGGTGCACCAGGTGGGCAGGGCCTCCTCCAGCGAGACGTCGAAGGCGGGCGCGGCGAACTGGAGCACCCGGTCCGCGGCGGTCAGGCCGTAGCGTTCGGCGAACACACCGGTCTGGCGGGCCAGGCCCGCGTGGCCGACGGCGACCGGCTTGGGCCTGCCGGTCGAGCCGGAGGTGAACAGGACGTAGGCGAGCGATCCCGGGGCGACGGCTGCCGGTTCGGGGGCGGGGCCCCGGTCGTCGTCGCCTCGGGTCGCCGCCCAGAACAGTTCCTCGCCGCACCGCCGCTGGAGTGCGGCCGCGGCCTCGTGGCCGGTGACGACCGCGTGCCGGGTGCCGGCGGCGGCCAGCAGGGCGCGCAGCCGCTCGTCGGGGGCGGCGGGGTCGACGAGCAGCGGCGCGGCACCGGCGTACCAGACGCCCAGGACGGCGACGGCCCAGTCGGCGCCCCGGCCCACCCCGACGAGCACGGTGTCCTCGGGGCCCGCGCCGGCGGCGCGCAGCTCCCCGGCGACGGCACGGGCCCGCCGGTCGAGCCGACGGTAGGTCAGGTCGCCGCCGGGTGCGCTCACGGCGGTCGCGTCGGGTGTCCGGGCCGCCTGCCGGGCGATGCGCAGCGGGACCGGGATGTCGTCGGGGCTCATGGGGGTCTGTCTCCTGGTCGGTGCGGCCGGGCGGGCGTCAGGCACGGTCACGGGCGCGCGGGCGCAGCGCCGGGCGGGCCGGGGCGGTCGCGGGGGCGGCTGTCAGACGGGCCGCGATGCCGGCCGGGGTGGGGGTCTCGAAGAGGTCGCGGATGGTCAGGTGCGCGCCGAGTTCGGTGCGCAGGCGTCCGGTCAGCCGGACGGCGAGGAGGGAGTGGCCGCCGTGGGCGAAGAAGTCGTCGTCGGGTCCGGCGGCGGCGAGGCCGAGGACCGCGCCGAAGTGGGCGCAGACCGTGGCTTCCAGGGCGTTCGCCGGGGCGCGGCCGGCGGGCCGTGCGAGGTCCGCCGGGTCGGGCAGGGCCTTGCGGTCGATCTTGCCGTTGGTGGTCAGGGGCAGGGCGGGCAGCGGCAGCAGCAGCGAGGGCACCATGTAGGTCGGCAGACTCCGGGCGAGCGCCGCACGGATGCCGTCGGCGTCCGCGTCTCCGGTGCACCAGCCGACCAGCCGCTGCTGTCCGGCGGCGTCCCGGTCCACGGTCACCACCGCGTCCCCGACGCCGGGCACGGCCCGTAGCGCGGTCTCGACCTCGCCGAGTTCGATGCGGTTGCCGCGGATCTTGACCTGGTGGTCCTGGCGTCCGAGGAAGTCCAGTTGGCCGTCGGCGCGCAGCCGGGCGAGGTCGCCGGTGCGGTACATGCGGGCGCCGGGTTCGGTGGCGAACGGGTCGGGGACGTAGCGCTCGCTGCTGCGGCGGGGCTCGCCCAGGTAGCCGGGTCCGACGCCGGTGCCCGCGATGAAGAGTTCGCCGGGGACGCCGGGCGGCACGGGCGCGAGCGACGGGTCGAGGAGGTAGAGCCGGTTGTTGCGCAGCGGCCTGCCGACCGGCAGCCGCCCCTGTTCGACCAGGCCGCCCACATCCCCTCGGGGGATGAAGGCGTGCGTGTTGTCGTCCGAGCACTCGGTGAGCCCGTAGGCGTTGACGATCGCCGCGTCGGGGTGGCGGTCGTACCAGCGGGTGCACAGGTCCGGCGGCAGGACCTCGCCGTTGACGACGAACCAGCGCAGCGCCGGGAGCGCGGGCCGGGGCACGCCGGAGTCCCACAGGTCGAGGGCGGCGCGCACGAAGGAGGGGACGGTCTCCATGACGGTGACGGCGTGCTCGGCGACGGCCGCGAACAGGGCGTCCGGGTCGCGGGAGGTGTCGCGGGAGACCAGGTGGACGCGGCCGCCGGTGATCAGCGGGGCGAGCATCTGCCACACGGAGATGTCGAAGGTGAGGGGCGCGTTCATCACCACCCGGTCGTCTGGGCCGAGCCGCAGGTCGTCGAGTTTGGCGAGCAGGTGGTTGTTCAGGCCGCGCCGGTGCACCATCGCGCCCTTGGGGCGGCCGGTTGATCCGGAGGTGAAGCACACGTAGGCCAGTGCGTCGCGTCCGCCGCCGTGCCGGGAGGGCTGCCCGGTCGGACGGCCGGGACCGTCATCAAGGACCAGCACCCGTACCGGATGCCCGGCGGCGGCCGCGATCTCCTCGGCGCGCGCCCGCTGTTCGGGCGCGGTGAGCAGCCACGGCACTCCCCCGGCGGTCAGCAGCCCGGCGGTGCGCGCGACGGGGCCGACGGGGTCGAGCGGGACATAGGCGGCCCCGGCGCCGAGGACGGCGAGGAAGGCGACGGGCACCCGGGCGGTCGGCTCGCCGAGGACCGCGACGAGAGCGCCGTCGTCCACGCCTGCCGCGCGCAGCCGGCCTGCGAGGGCGTCGGCGCGGACGACGAGGTCGGCGTAGGTGAGTTCGCGGCCCTCGTCGTCGGTGACCGCGACGGCGTCCGGCCGAAGTTCGGCCTGGCGCCGCACCCGGTCCGTCACCTCGGCGTACTCCTCGTCGCGGGCGGTGTCGTTGAACTCCACGAGCACGCGCCGCCGTTCGGCCGGCGACAGCAGATCGACCGCGCCGGCCGGGCGGGCCGGGTCGTCGGCGACGGCTTCGAGGAGGCGGGCGAGACGGTCCAGCAGGGCCTGCGCGTCGGCGGTGTCGAAGGCGTCCGGCCGGTAGTCGATCTGCAGGCGCAGCCGCTCGCCGGGGATCACGGTCAGGGTGAGCGGGTAGTGCGCCGCGTCGTGCGGGTCGACGGCGCTCACCCGCAGCTCGCCCGTGGACAGCGCGGCGAGGCCGGCGGCGTCCACCGGATAGTTCTGGTAGGCGACGCAGGAGTCGAACAGTTCACCGGCTCCGGCGGTGCGCTGGATCTCGGGCAGGCCCAGGTGGTGGTGGTCGATCAGCCGTGCCTGCTCGTCCTGGAGCCGGGTGAACAGGCCGACGAGCGGCTCGGTGCGGTCGACGCGGACCCGGACCGGCACGGTGTTGATGCACAGGCCCACGATGTCGGCGACGCCGGGCAGTTCGGCGGGGCGGCCGCTGACGACGGCGCCGAAGACCACGTCGTCGGAGCGGAGCCGGTTCGCGAGCAGCAGCGCCCAGGAGCCCTGGAGCAGGGTGCCCGGGGTGATGCGGTGGGCGCGGGCGAGGGCGGTGAGCCGCTCGGTGAGGTCGGGCGTGAGAGCGGTCTCGACGCGGTGCGGCAGCAGCGCGGAGTGGCCGGTGGAGACCGGCGCGGTGCGGCTGCCGCCGGCCAGCCCGGCCAGGGCCCGGCCCCAGGCGTCGCGGGCCGCGCCGGTGTCTCGGGTGCCGAGCCAGTCCAGGAACGACGCGTACGGCGTCACCGGGGGCAGTGGCGCGCCGTCCGGTCCGGCGTCGTGCAGGGCCAGCAGCTCGCGGACCAGCACGGGCCAGGACCAGCCGTCCAGCAGGATGTGGTGGTACGTCAGCAGCAGCCGGTGGCTGAGCGGTCCGGTGCGCAGGAGGGTGAGGCGCAGCAGCGGCGGCCGTGCCAGGTCGAAGCGCCGGGCCCGGTCCTGCGCCAACAGTGTCCGCACGGCGGCGGCCTGTCCGTCCTCGTCCAGCGCACGGAGGTCCCGCTCCTCCCACGCCACCCGCGCGTCCCGCCGCACGACCTGCGCGGGCTCGCCGGAGGCCCGCCGCAGGAACCCGGCACGCAGATTGGCATGCCGCACCAGTACGGCGTCGGCAGCCGCACGCAGTCGTACGGCGTCCAGCGGCCCCGACAGATCGAGCAGGAGCTGCGCCACGTAGACGTCACGCTCCCCCTCGTCGAACAACGCATGAAAGAGGATGCCCTCTTGCAACGGCGAGAGCGACAAGACGTCTTCGACCTTGGACGCGGCCGGGGGGACGGGGGGTGTCGGGGCGGGGGACCCGGGTTCGGAGGGGGCGGCGGACGCTAGTGCGGCCGTAGGTGCTGCGGAGTGGGCGGGCGGCGCGGCGACGGTCTCGCCGGACGCGGCGGAAGGGGCGGAAGCGGGACGGCTCACGGTGGTTTCCTGTGGTCGGTGGGCTGGGTGGTGGTGGGTACGTGGGGCGGGAGCGGGCTCGGCGGGGCGGGGCGAGGGGTCGGGTGATCGGCGAATCGACTGCTCAGCCGTGCGGGACGCGGAGGGCCGGGACTCGGCCACTGGTCGGGGACGACCGGCGAGGACCGGACCACTGCCCCCCGGCAGAGCCGGTCGGGCGTGAGCGGTAGGGCCCGACGGGACCCGCCCCGCGCCGCGGCCCGCCCGTGGGTCGCCCTCGGGTCGCCCTCGGGTCGCCCTCGGTTGGGTCAGGTGAGGGTGGGGCGGCGGGTTCGGCGGGCGACCGGGGGCTCGTCGGCGGGGGCGGTCGCGGCGGCCGTCGTCGCGGCCTCGGCGAGTTGGGCCACCGTGGGGCCCGCGAAGAATTGGCGGACGGTGACGGCGGCACCGAGCAGGGACCGCACCTCCGCGAGGAGACGGGTCGCGAGCAGGGAGTGCCCGCCCAGGGCGAAGAAGTCGTCGTGGACGCCGATCCGTTCCGCGCCGAGCAGCCGCTCCCACAGGGCGGCGAGCGCGCGCTCGGCGTCGTTCCTCGGTGCCTGGTGGAGCCGCTCCCCCGCGGCGGGCCCCGGCGCGGGGAGTGCGGCCAGGTCGGTCTTGCCGTTGGACGTCACCGGGAAGCGGTCGAGCACGGTGACCGTCAAGGGGACCATCCAGTCCGGCAGTTCGGTCCGCAGGTGCGCGCGCAGCGCCACCGGGTCGGGCCGCCTCCCCTCGGCGGGCACGGCGTAGCCGGCGAGGACGGGTCCGGCGGGGGTCGGGACGACGGTGACCGCGGCCCGGCCCACGTCCGGGTGGCCCGCGAGGACGTTCTCGATCTCGCCCGGTTCGATGCGCAGGCCGCGGATCTTGATCTGCCGGTCGGCGCGGCCGAGGTACTCGATCTGGCCGTCCGCCGTCCAGCGGGCCAGGTCGCCGGTGCGGTACATCCGGGTGCCGGACGGGCCGTACGGGCAGGCGGTGAAGCGTTCGGCGGTGAGCCCGGGGCGTCCCAGGTAGCCCTGGGCGAGACCGGCCCCGGCGATGTACAGCTCGCCGGTGACGCCGGGTGGGACGGGGGCGAGACGGTCGTCGAGGACGTGGAGACGGGTGCCGTCCAGGGGGCGTCCGATCGGCACCTGTCCGGCCGGGATCTCGCGCCCGGGGGCGAGGGGGAAGACCGCGGCGAACGTGGTGGTCTCCGTCGGCCCGTACGCGTTGGTCACGGTGGTGTCCGGGCAGTGCTCGCGGACCCGGCGGACGGCGGCCGGGGAGGCGGCCTCGCCGCCGGTCATCACCTCGCGCAGCGTGCCGAGCCGCTGCGGGCAGCGGTCGGCCAGCTCGTTGAAGAGCGTGGCCGTCAGGAAGGTGCCGGTGACCCGCTGTTCGCCGATGAGCCGGGCGAGGCCGAGTACGTCCAGGTCGCCGGGCGGGGCGACGACCACGAGCCCGCCGTTCAGCAGCGGGACCCACAGCTCGTAGGTGGAGGCGTCGAAGGCGTGCGGGGAGCGAAACAGGACCCGCTCATGGGCACCGCCGCGCCAGCGCCGGTCCAGGGCAAGAGCGACGACCTCCCGATGGGCAACGGCGACGCCCTTGGGCGCGCCGGTCGAACCGGAGGTGTACATCACGTAGGCGAGCCCGTCGGGACACCCGCCGACACGAGCCGACCGCACGGGAGCTGTCGGCACGACACTGTCGTCCCCACCGTCACCGGCACCCAGACTCAAGGCGTGCGGGACACCCAGGCCGACAGCGTCCGCACCCAAGCCATCGGCACCGGCGGCCCCGCCGTCACCGGCACCCAGCCGCAGGATGTGCCGCACGCCCAAGCCGTCCGTGTTCGTGCCGGGGGCGGTGATGAGGATCGACGTCTCGGCGGTGGAGAGGACCGCCGCTGAACGGGTGTGTGGTGCGCGGGCGTCCAGGGGTAGGTAGGCCGCTCCGGACTTCAGGACGCCGAGGCAGGCGGCGATCAGTTCCGCGGAGCGGTCCATGAGGATGGCCACCCGGTCGCCGGGGTTTACCCCGAGGGCGGCGAGGCGGGTCGCCACCTGGTCGGAGGCGGCGTCCAGTGCGCCGTACGTCGTCTCGTGGTTGCCGTGGACGACTGCGGGGCGGTCCGGGTGGGCGGCTGCGCGTTCGGCGAAGAGGGCGTGCACGGTGGTGTCGTGGGGCACGGCCGGCGCGCCCTGCCAGTCGGCCGTGACGGCGGCGCGCTCCTCCGGCGTCAGCAGGTCGTGGGTGGCGATCGGGGCGGCGGGGGCCGCGGCGACCGCGTCGAGGAGGAGGGTCAGGCGGTCCAGGAGCCGCTGGGCGGTGGCGGCGTCGAACAGGTCGGCGGCGTATTCGAGGGCGAGGCCGATCCCGGCCGGTCGGCCGTCGTCGGGGTCGTGGCGCTCGTCGATCTCGAGGGTCAGGTCGAACTTGGCGGTGGCGGTGCGCACGGGTTCCGTCCGGGTCCGCAGGCCGGGGAGGACCGGCTCGCCGCCGCTGTCCCGGCGGCCGGCGACCGCGATCTGGAACAGGGGGTGACGGCCGGGCGAGCGGGGCGGGTTGAGCCGTTCGACGAGGGCGTCGAAGGGCACGTCCCGGTGGGCGTGGGCGTCCAGGACGGCGTCGCGGACCCGGTCGAGGACGTCGGTGAACGCGGGGTCGCCCGAGGTGTCGGCCCGCACCACGACGGTGTCGACGAAGAGGCCCACGAGGTGTTCGAGTGCCTCGTCGTCGCGGCCGTCGACGGGGCAGCCGAGGGCGAGGTCGGTGCCCGCGCCCAGGCGGGTGAGCAGGGTCGCGAACGCCGCCTGGACGGCCATGAAGACGGTGGCGCGCCGGTCGCGGGCGAGACCCGCGAGCCGGGCGTGCGCGGCCGCGCCGGCCTCGGCGGTGACGACCGCGCCGCGGTGGGAGGCGACGGCGGGGCGGGGCCGGTCGGTGGGGAGGGTGTGCTCCTCGGGGAGACCGGCGAGCGCGCGGGCCCGGTGGTCGAGTTGTCGGCGGTGCTCGGAGTCGGGGTCGTCCGGGTCGCCGAGGACGTCGTGCCGCCACAGGGCGTAGTCCGGGTACTGGACGCGGAGTTCGGGCCAGTCCGGCTCGCCGCCGAGGAGCCGGGCGGTGTAGGCGGCGGACAGGTCGCGCAGCAGGACGTCGAGGGAGGCCCCGTCGCCCGCGATGTGGTGCAGGACGAGCAGCAGGTAGTGCTCCTGCGCGGCGTCGGTGAACAGGTGGGCGCGCAGCGGCGGTTCGGTGGCCGGATCGAAGGGCCGCGCCGCTGCCTCCCGCGCGCGGTGCGGGTGTTCGCGGGCCGGGCCGACGGTGACCGCGCAGGGCGGGGCGGTGCCCGGGTCGAGGACGCGTTGGTGGGGGACGCCGTCCTGGTGGGGGAAGACCGTGCGCAGGGCTTCGTGCCGGTCGGTCACGTCCGCGAGGGCGGCCGTGAGGGCGGCGCGGTCGAGGTCCCCGTACAGGCGCAGCCCCACCGGGATGTTGTGGAGGCCGTCGGGGTCGCCGTCGCGGGACAGGAACCACAGGCGGCGCTGGGCGTGGGACAGGGGGATCACAGCAGTTCTCCGAACTGGGCTTCGAAGGCGTCGAGTTCGGCCTGGCCGAGGCCGGGCAGGGACACGTCGGACGGGGTCAGTCCGGCGGCGCCGGGCTCGGACGCGTGCCGGACGAGCGCGCGCAGCACCGCGAACCACTCGTGGGCGAGGGCGTGCGCCCGGTCGGCCGGAAGGGCGTTGCCCGCCCAGGTCCAGGTGGCGTGCAGGGTGGGGCCGTCCGGGCCCTCGTGGGCGGCGGCGTTGACCTCCACGGCGTGGGCCATGGCCAGGCCGTCGTCGGCCTCGTCCAGGGCGAAGTCGTGCCCGGGGGCGGCGGCCCAGTCGGCGGTGTCGCCGAGGGGGAAGCGGCCGAGGTAGTTGAAGCCGATCTCGGGGACGCCGAGGGCCGCGAGGCCGGTGCGGGTGCGGCTGTTGGCGTGGCGCAGCAGGCCGTGGCCGATGCCGTGGTCGGGGACGGCCCGCAGGGTCTCCTTGACCGTGCGCAGGACCGATCCGGCGGCGGGGCCGCCCGTGCGGGCGTCGTCGAGGTCGGGCCGGCCGAGGTCGAAGCGGACCGGGTACACGGTGGTGAACCAGCCGACGGTGCGGGACAGGTCGGGGGCGCCCGCGATGTCCTCGCGGCCGTGGCCCTCGACGTCGACCAGGACCGTGCCGCCGTCCGCCGGGCCCGTCACCGGGCGTCGCCAGGCGAGGATCGCGAGGGCCAGTCCGGTGAGCAGGACGTCGTTGACGGTGCCGTTGACGACGCCGGGCACGACGGTGAGCAGCGGCCCGGCCACCTCCGGGGGCAGGGTGAGGGTGAGCCGGTGGTCCGCGGTCTCGGCGTCGAGCCGGTCCAACGGGCAGACGCCGCCCAGGGGTTCGGGTGCCGGGCGGAGCGTCTCGGTCCAGCGCGCCGCCTCGCCCATCCGGCGGCCGGAGGTGGCGTCGGCGCGCAGCAGGTCCGCCCAGTGCGCGAACGGCGTCGGCGCGGGTTCGAGGACGGCGTCCTCGCCCGCGGCGAGCCGCGCCCAGCAGGTGCGCAGGTCGTCCTGGAGGATGCGCCAGGACACGCCGTCCACGACCAAGTGGTGTACGACCAGGGCGAGTCGGCCCTGTCGGGCGGGGCCGCGGTCGACGAGTACGGCGCGCAGCATGACGCCGTCCGCCGGGGACAGCAGTCGCCGGGCGGCCCGGATCCGGTCGGTGGTGAGGGCGGGCAGTTCGGCGTCGGCGGCGTCGGGCGCGCGGAGGTGCTCGACCAGGGCGCGCGCGTCGACGGTGCCCGCCGGCGGCACGAAGCATCCCTCGGCTGCGGCGCCCGCCCCGCCGGGCACCGTGAGCCGCAGCACGTCGTGCGTGTCGAGCAGGGCCCGCACGACGCGTACGGCGTGCTCGGCGCCGAACCCGGCGGGGGTGCGGACCACGAGCGACTGGTGGTAGGTGTCGACGGGACCGGCGAGGCCGCCGAGCCACGCCATGATCGGAGTCGCGGCCAACGGGCCGGTGCGGCGCGGGGGTTGGGCGGGTTTCCCGCTCGCCCCGGGGCCGTCCGCCGCGCGGGCGCCGGCCGCGAGTGCGGCGACGCTCTCACTGCGCAGGACGTCACGGGTGGTGAGCAGCAGCCCGGCCGCCCGGGCCCGGCTGACGACCTGAATGGCCTGAATACTGTCACCACCGAGCTCGGTGAACCCGTGCCCCGGCCCGACGGCCTCGGCGGCCAGCCCCAGCACCTGGGCGACGAGACGCCGAAGGACGTCCACGGGACTGTCCGCGGGGCTGTTCGCGGCCGGGGCCGCCCCGGCCGGCGACGGGGGCGGGGGCGGCGAGCCGGGGCCGGACAGGTGTCGTACGGGCTCAGGCACGGGCCGGGTCCCCGGTGAGGGCTGCGACCAGGGACGCGGGACGCATGTCCGTCCAGTGCTGCTCGACGTGGTCGAGGCAGTCCTGGCGGCCGGCCGGGCCGTGGACCGTGGTCCAGCCGGCCGGGACGGGGAGGTCGGCCGGCCACAGCGAGTGCTGGAGTTCGTCGTTGCGGACGACGAGGTAGAGGGCGTCGTCGTTCTCGAAGGGGTTGCTCATGGCGGGTCTCCTGAATGAGTGGGTGGGTGGGTGGGGACGCCGTACGGGTCGGGTTCGTACGGCGCACAGTGGGATGGAAGCGGTTCAGTGAGCGGGGTGGCGGTGGGCGTCGACCGTGAGCCGGACCAGGGCCCGTGCCTCGTCCAGCGCCGCTGTCACCCCCTCGGGGCTCGGACGGCACGCGATGACGTGCCCGATCCGGTCGCCCGCGCTGCGCGCGCGCCGGATCGCGGTGCCGGGCGCGGCGGTGACGGTCACCGCCTCGACGCCGTCCACGGCCGCCGCCCGCGCCACGCCGTCCAGGGCGTCGAGGACCCCGTCGGCGTCGGCGAGCAGGAACTGGATGCCCGCGTGGGCCCCGTGGCCGGGTTTGAGGTCGGGCGGCAGTCCGATCGCGGCCTTGAGCTGCTGTTCGAGCAGGTCGACGCCGCAGGCCAGCCGGACGAGTTCGGGGATCATGCCGCCTGCGGGGCGCGGGTTGATCTCGACCACGGCCGGTCCCTCGGCGGTCAGCTTCACCTCGGTGTGGGTGGCGCCGAGCCGGATGCCGGCCGCGTCCAGGGCGGCCGTCACCGTCTCGGTGACCTGCTGCGCCGTACCGGCCGGGAGCGGTGCGGGGAAGAGGTGGCGGTGCTCCACGAAGTGGGGCGTGCCGGTGACGGACTTGGCGGTGATGCCGACGCATTCGGCCCGGCCGTCCTGGCTGAACATCTCCACGCTGTACTCGGGGCCGTCGAGGTACTCCTCGACGAGGACGGTCCGCGCGGTCGGCATCCCCCGGGCGTTGGTGGTGACGGCGAGGATCCGCTCGGTCTGGGCGACGGCCGCCGCCTCGTCGGCGCAGAGCAGGACGTTGACCGAGCCCGAGTCGTCGGCGGGCTTGACCACGCACGGCAGCCCGGTGCGGGCGACGGCGGCGGCGACCTCGCCGGGCTCGCGCACCACCGCGTACCGGGGCTGGCGCACCCCGGCGCGGTCCAGCAGCGCGCGCAGGGCCGACTTGTCGCGGCAGGCGGTCACCGCCTCGGGCGGGTTGCCGGGGAGGCCGAGCCAGCGGGCCAGCCGCGCGGCGGCGGGGACGTAGAAGTCGCTGGTGGTGGTGATCCCGGCGATCTCCTCGCGGCGGAAGCGGTCCTGGAGCACGGCCCGCAGCGCGGCGTCGGAGTTGGTGTCGCAGCGGATCACCTCGGCTCCGGTGGCCGCCAGCCCCCGGTAGCGGCCGGGGTCGCCGGTCAGCAGGACGGGTACGGTCTCGAGCCGGTCCCGTGCCAGGTCGAGGGCGATAATGCCGGTGCCGGTGGTGTTGGACTCGACGAAGACGAGGTGCCGGCGCAGGTCGGCGGGGGTGCGGTAGGACTGCCGGGACCAGGTCGTGACGGCGGTCCCGGCGGGTACGACGGCCGGCCGGTCGGCGGTCGGCAGGGCGCGCAGGTCGTGGTCGTCCCAGTGTTCGTCGCTGTAGACGGTGTCGGCGTAGCGGTCGCCCCGGTCGGGCAGGATGCCGACGATGCGGGAGCCGGGCTCGGCCCGCCGGGCCAGGTCGGTGAGGACGCGGTACACCGAGCCGGAGGTGTTGCCGCCGAAGATCTGCTGTTCGCGGGCGAGTTCGCGGGTGGCGGCGAACGCCTCGTGGTCGTTGAGCCAGTGGACCTCGTCGACGAGGAAGCGGTCGAGGTTCTTCGGCAGCAGGCTGTTGCCGAGGCCGCTCTGCAGCCGCTGCGGCACGTCGGGCTGCCCGAACAGGGCGCTGCCGACGCAGTCGACGCCGACGACGCGCACGGCGGGCAGGGTCTCCCGCAGCGCCCGGCCGGTCCCGCACAGCGAGCCGCCGCTGCCGACGGCGCCGACCAGGGTGTCGAGGTGGCCGAGGTCGTCGAGGAGTTCACGCGCGAGGTCGCGGTAGGCGCCGGGGTTGTCGGGGTTGGTGTACTGCTGGGGCCAGAACGCGCCGGGGAGTTCCGCCATCAGCTCGGCGAGCCGCTCCAGCCGGGCGGACTGCCAGCCGTGGCTGGTCATCGCCTCGACGATGTGCACACGGCAGCCCAGGGCGCGCAGTTTGGCCAGCGTGACGGGGTCGATGCGCGGGTCGGTGACGATGTGCACGTCGTGGCCGAGGGAGCGGCCGACGAGGGCGACGCCGAGCGCCATGGTGCCGGAGGAGCTCTCCACCACGGGGGCGTCGGGGCGCAGGATGCCGAGCCGTCTGGCCTCCAGGACGATGTTGCGGGCGACCCGGTCCTTCATCGCGAACAGGTTCTGGAGCTCCAGCTTGGCGTAGACCTCCACCCCGCGCTGCGCGCCCAGGCGCAGCCGGACGAGCGGCGTGCGGCCGATCGCGTCGGTCAGCGTGTCGAACAGCATGCTCAGCTCTCCATTCGGTGGGCGGTGCGGGCGGTGGCCGGCGGTGCCGGGTGCGGGCCGGGGGCCCAGTCGTCGTCGGCGCCCAGGGCACGGTGGACGGACACCTCGCCGCCGAGCGCGGCGCAGCCGGCGCGGATGTGCTCGGCCTTGTCGTCGAGTTCGGGGTCCTGGGCGTCGAGGAGGACGCCGAGCAGGGTGCCGCTGTGGGCGAGGACCAGGCCGTGGCCGTCGACCTCGCGGCACAGGGCGCGCAGTTCGGCGAACCCGGTGCGGGCGCGCCGGCGGCCGTTGAGTTCGGCGCTGCGGGTGGTGACCTCGCCCACGGCGGGCAGGTCGCTTGTGGCGACGGCCCCGGCCAGTCGGTCCAGGAGCCGGGCGTACTCGTGCCGTTCGGCGGTCCCGATCGCCTTCGCGGTCCGGTTGTGGGCGACGGTGTCGACCTGTCCGCCCTCGTCGTGGGCGACGAGGGCGAGCGGGGGCAGCGTGCCGAGTCTGCGGCCGAGCCGCACGGCCCGGTGGTGGAAGCAGACGATCTCGTCGTACATCACGCCGTCGGCCGGTTCGACGCCGCGCAGGAACGCCTCGGTCTGCGCCGGGGTGAACGTCCGCCCGAAGGCGGCGCCGACGGCCCGTACGGTGGCGACGAGGTCGGCGGAGGAGCTGGCCATGCCCTTGCCCTCGGGCAGGTCGCCGCCGAGTTCCAGCAGCCCGCCGCCGGTCTCGCCGAGCGCGGCCAGGACGGCCTCGGCGACGCGCCGGGACTTGCCCTTGTGCCCGGGCGCGACCCGCACCGCCCGCCGCTCGGGGGCGGGCCGGAAGACGGCGGTGGCCCAGCGGGCCAGCGGGAAGGTGACCAGGAAGTCGCTGTCGGGGGCGGGCAGAGCCCCCTGGAGCAGCTCACCGAAGGTGCCGAAGGCATGCCCGGTCCCGGCGCGCGGCGCGACGTCGAGGACGGGGGCGGAGGCAGGGGCGGCGACCAGGCCGCTGGGCGAGACCGGCGGCATCAGTGCTCCCCCGCCCGCGCCAGACGACCGGCTCCCGCGCCGACCGCACCTTGGGGCACCGGTGCCAGTGCGCGGGCCGTCTCGGCGGTACCCGCGCGCACGGCCTCGGACCGCCGCTCCCAGGCGGCGCGCAGCTCCTCGTGGGCGTCGCGCTGGGTGCGCAGCGCCTCCCGTACGGCGTCGGGGCGGGCCGAGCCGTCGGAGACCAGGCGGTCGAGGCCACGGTCCACGTCGAAGGCGTCGGCGAGCAGTCCGGTCGGGTCGGCGAGGGTCAGGACGTGTTCGGCGGCGGCCCTGGTCAGCAGGTCCGGCTCGCCGGGGTGGGGCGCCGCCCCGGCCCCGGCGGCGCTCACGATGTACTTCCCGGCGACGACCTGCGCGGTCCGCCACGGCACGCCCTCGGTGAGGGTGAGGGCGTTGGCGAGGCTGAAGCCGCCCAGGTACTCGCGCTCGCACACCGCGCGCATGCGGTCGGCGCGGAAGCCGATCCGGCGCATCACCTCGGTGAGCAGCCGGACCGTGCCGTGCGCGGAGTCGAATGCGGCCAGGACGTGCGTGCCGGCCTCCTTGGAGACCTCCACCAGGTTGCAGAAGGGGGTGTTGCGCTGGCCGAGCAGGACGTCGGCGTGGAAGGCGGTCAGGTGGGCCGTGCGGCCCCGGATCCGTTCCAGGACGGGGTAGTTCTTCTTCTGCGGCATCGCCGAGGAGATGCCGGACAGCTCGTCGGGCAGCTCGATGAAGCCGTACTCGCTGCCGCCCCAGGTGAGCAGGTCGGTGGCGAAGCGGCTCAATGCCGCGCCGAGCAGGCTGAGTTCGGCGGTGGCCTCGGCGCTCCAGCGGCGGGAGGCGACCGCGGTGAGGGCGTTGGGCTGCGGGCGGTCGAAGCCGAGCATGCGGGCCATCCGGACGCGGTCCCAGGGCAGTTCCTGTCCGGCCATCGCCCCGGCGCCGAGCGGGCAGGCGTTCATCCCGTCGTACGTGTGCAGCAGCCGCCGCTGGGTGTGCAGCAACTGCTCGGCGAGGGCGGCGAGATGGAAGCCGGGGGTGATGATCTGCGCGGCCTGGAAGTGCGTGTAGCCGGGCATGGGCAACTCGCGGTTCTCCTCGGCGCGTTCGAGGACGACGGAGCAGAGGTCCAGCAGGGCGGCGGCGAGCCCGGCGACCTGGTCGCGGCCGAACATCGCCTGCGCGCAGGCCTGGAGGTCGTTGCGGCTGCGGTCGACGTGCCAGCGCGCGATGGGCGCCGGCAGTCCGGCCTCGACGTGCCGTTCGAGCGCGAACGCGATGTCGGACATGTTGGCGTCGGGCCGGGCGGTGAGGGTCTCGGGGCCCACCTCGTCCAGAAGAGCGGCGACGGAACGGGACTCGCCCGCGCTGAGCAGTCCCATACGGGCGTACTCGGCCGCCAGGGTCTTCTCGATGGCGGTGTAGTGGCCCAGCAGATGGCGGATCTCGAACCGGAACTGCGGGGCGAGCACTTCGTCATGCAACAAATCACTCGGCCCGCCGCGAATGCGGCCACTGAGTCCGACGGCGGGCGCCGGTGGCTGGCTCGTCACTGTGATGGTGTCCGTTCCGTGGGGTGCGGTGGGTGGGTGGTCGTGGTGCGCGGGGAGGGGCGGCCGTCACCGGGAGCGGTGCGCGGCCGGGTCGAGGGCCGCGTCGAGGGCGGCGGCGACTGCCGTTACGTAGGGGGCCCGCACCAGTGCGTAGTGATCGGCGTCGCAGTCGTGTCGTACGAGACCGTCCGGCACCCGGTCGGCCCAGCGGTCGGCGGCGTGCAGGGCGGCGCCGGTGGTGCTCTGGTGGAAGTGCACGGGCCCCGTGGCCACGGGGGGCCGGTAACGGGCGGCGGCCAGCAGGCCGGTGCGGAAGACGGCGTAATGGCGGGCCAGTTCGCCGCTCTCGAAGGCCGGTGCGGAGCCGTCCGCGGCGAGCGCGGCGGCGACGGCCCGCAGCCGGGCCGGGGTGTCGGCGGCCGTGAGCAGTGCGGCACGCAGGGCGTCGCGCGCGGCGTCGTCCGGGTCCGCCCCGGCCGACCGGGCCAGGTCGTCGTGGAACCACTCCAGCAGGGCGGTCTCGTCGGCGGGCACGTCCGTGGTCCCGGGATAGGCGGTGTCGAGCAGGGTGAGGGTCGCCACCTCCTCGCCGTCGGCCCGCAGTTGGTGGGCCATCTCGTAGGCGAGCAGCCCCCCGAGGGACCAGCCGGCCAGGTGATACGGGCCGTGCGGCCGGACCTCGCGCAGGGCGGCGACGTGGACGGCGGCGAGTTCCGGCACGGTGGCCGGGACGGCGGCGGTAGTGGTAGCGGGGGCCGTCAGACCCGGTGCCGTCAGGCCGTACACCGGCCGTCCCGGTCGTAGCGCTGTCGCGAGTGCGCGGTAGCACAGGACGTTGCCGCCGACGGGGTGGACGAGGAAGAGCGGGGCCAGGTCGCCGTCCGGCCGGATGCGCACGACGGTGTCCGGCCGCTCGGGCCGTCGCCCGGCGCGCAGGGCCTGTGCCTGCCGGGCCACGGTCGGGTGTTCCAGCACGGTGGACACCGACAGGCGTTCGCCGAAGGCCTCGTTGATCCGGCCGATGAGGCGCAGGGCGTCGATCGAGTGCCCGCCCGCGGCGAAGAAGTCGTCGTGGGCGCCGACCGGTCCGGTGCCGAGGAGCCCCTCCCAGATGCGGGCGAGACGGGTCTCGGTCGCACCGTGGGGCGGCCGGGACGGAGCCCGGCGGAGTGTGTGCGCCGGGTCCGGGGCGGGCAGCGCCGCCCGGTCGAGCTTGCCGTTGCGGGTGAGGGGCAGCGCGTCGAGCAGCACCCACGCCGAGGGCACCATGTGGCCCGGGAGCCGGGTGCGGGCGTAGGAGTCCAGTCCCGCACGGGTCGCGGCCTCGTCCGCCGCGCCGTCGCCGGTGACGACCGCGTAGCCGGTCAGGCGTTCGCCGTGCAGCAGGACCGCGCAGCCGCCGACCGAGGGGTGCTCGGCGAGTACGGCCTCGATCTCGCCGGGCTCGACCCGGAAACCGCGGATCTTCATCTGGTGGTCGGTGCGCCCCGCGTACTCGAGGGCGCCGTCCGCCCGGTGCCGGGCGAGGTCGCCGGTGCGGTAGAGGCGGCGGGTGACGCCGTCCGGGCCGGTGTGCTCGACGAACCGCTCGGCGGTCAGGTCCGGGCGCCCGTGGTAGCCGAGGGCCAGTCCGACGCCTTCGAGGAACAGCTCGCCGGTGACGCCCGTCGGCACCTCGGACAGGCGGGCGTCCAGGACGTGGGTGCGCATGTTGGCGATGGGCCGGCCGATCGGCACGGTGTCCCCGGCGTCGGGCCGACACCGCCACGCGGTGACGTCGACGGCTGCCTCGGTCGGGCCGTACAGGTTGTGCAGCTCGACGTCCGGCAGCAGGTCGAAGAAGCGGGTCTGCACCTCGTGCGGCAGGGCCTCGCCGCTGCACACGACGCGGGTGAGACCGGCGGCGAGCCGCACCGCGACGGGATCGTCGAGGAAGACGCCGAGCATCGACGGCACGAAGTGCACGGTGCTGACGCCCTCCTCGTCGACGAGACCGGCCAGGTAGGCGGGGTCCCGCTGGCCGCCGGGCCGGGCGAGGACGAGCGTGGCGCCGGTGAGCAAGGGCCAGAACAGCTCCCACACCGACACGTCGAACGTGTAGGGCGTCTTGTGCAGGACGGGTTCGCCGGGGGTGAGCCCGTAGGCGTCCTGCATCCACAGCAGCCGGTTGGCGATCGCACGGTGGGAGACCACCACACCCTTGGGGGTGCCCGTCGAACCCGAGGTGAAGATCATGTAGGCGGGATCGTCCGGACCGGCGGCGACGGCTTCGGGGGTGGGGGCAGAGGCGGACTCGGCTCCCGGGTCCGGCCACGGCTCGTCCGCGACGACGACGGTGACACCGGAGGCGTCGACGGAAGCGGAGTCGTCGGCGCAGGCATCCGGCCCCAACTCCCCCAACCTTCCCGCCAGTTGGCCGTCCGCGACGACCAGGCGGATGCCGGCCTCCGCGAGCAGCCCCCGGGTGCGCGCCTCGGGGTGCTCGGGGTCCAACGGCACATACGCGGCACCGGACTTGAGCACCCCGAGCAGGGCCACCGGCAGCGCGAGGGAGCGGTCCATCAGCAGACCCACGAAGGTGCCGGGGCGGGCCCCGAGGGCTCGCAGCCGGGCGGCGAGGCGTTCGGCGCTCTCGTCGAGCTGCCGGTAGCCGAGCCCCGCGCCGTCGAAGCGGACCGCCGTCGCGTCCGGCGTCAGCCGCACCTGACGGTCGATCAACTCCACGAGCGTGTGCGGAAGTTCGTAGTGCTTGACGGTGTCGTTCCACGCGGCGTGGCGACGGCGGTCCTGCGGCGGGACCAGGTCGGAGGCGAAGCAGTCCTGGTCGGGGGCGTCGGCGAGGGCTCGCAGCGCCGCCGTGTAGGAGGCGTGCACCGCGGCGATCCGTTCAGCGGTGAACCGCGCCGCGTCGTAGCGCAGGCCGAGTTCGAGCAGACGGCCGTCGGGCGTACGGGAGAACTCCGCGCCGAACGCGACGTCGGTGGCGGCCTCCCCGGTCTCCTCCAGGACGGTGAACTCCGCGCCGGACGGCCTGCCTTGTTCGACGTGGAAGTGGGTGTAGTTGAAGAAGGTCTCGAACGGCGAGGCCCCGCCGTTGCGGCGCACGACCTCGGCGAGCGGGTAGCGCCGGTGGTCGTGCACGCGCAGGTCGAGGTCGGCGACGCGGCGCACGAGGTCCCGCCAGCTCTCCCGGGTGAGGGCGAGGCGGAAGGGCAGGGTGTTGAGGAACGCGCCGACGACCTTGTCGCCGTCGACCTCCTCGGTACGGCCGTTGAGCACCACGCCGGTGGTGATCTCGTCGCCGCCGCCCATCAGCGCCATGACCCGCGCGTGCGCGGCGAGCAGGACGATGCGCAGCGGCACGCCGAGTGCGGCGGCGAGCGCGGACAGCCGCTCGTGGAGCCCGGCGGGCAGCGGTGCGTGGTGCCAGGTCATCCGGGGCGGTCCGGCGGCCGTGGTGCCGCGCGGCAGCCGGGTCACGGGTGCGCCCTCGGTCACCTCGTTCCAGAAGTCCCGCTGGGCGGGGTCGGCGAGCGCGGCGAGTTCCAGTGCGACGAAGGAGGCGAAACGGGACCGCGGCGCGGGGGCAGGCGGCGTGGCACCGTCGTCCCCGTTCCCCTCCCCGTCCCCGTACTCGTACTCGTACTCGTCGGCGCAGAGCCGGACGTAGCGGGAGGCGAGTTCGGTGAGGAGGGAGCGCTCGCTCCAGCCGTCCATGACCGCGTGGTGCTCGGCGATGAGCAGTTGGAAGGCCGTGTCGGTGCGGCGCTGCACGTGGAAGCGGATCAGCGGCGCGTCGTCCCAGGCGAACGGGCGGGCGCGCTCGGCCTCGTAGCGTGCGGCGACGGCCGCTTCCCGCGTGGTCTCGTCCAGCCCGCGCAGGTCCTCGAAGGTGATGCGGGGGCGGGCGTCGCGGTGGACGAGTTGGAGGGGCTCGCCGAATCCGTGCGGGTCGAAGGAGGTGCGCAGCATCTCGTGCCGGGCCCCGGCCTCGGCGACCGTCCGCCGCCAGGCCCGCTCGGACCAGGGTGCCTCGATGTGGTAGGAGGCGACGTTGTGGTACACCCGGCCTGCGCCCGCGGGCAGGTCGCTGTGGAACAGCATTCCGGCCTGGAGCCGTGTCATCGGGTAGGCGTCGTCCAGCCCGGCGGGCAGCGCCGCGCGGTCCGCGTCGGCCAGCAGCGAGAAGGGCTGATACGACGGCTCGTCGGACGGCGCGTCCAGGTCCCCGTCCCCGTCCCGGACGACCGCCCCGGCGAGACCGCGCACGGTCTGGTGCCGCATCAGGTCGGCGACGGCGAAGCGCAGTCCGCGGTCGCGGGCGCGGGCGAGCACCTGGAGCGAGCGGATGGAGTCGCCGCCGAGGGCGAAGTAGTTGTCGAGCGCGCCGATCCGCTCGTGCCCGAGAACCTCCCGCCAGATCTCGGCGAGCGCCGTCTCGACCGGCCCGCACGCCGGCTCGTGGGCGGCGCCGGACCCCAGGGCCGCCGCCCCCTCGGTGCCGGGGACCGGCAGGGCGCGCCGGTCGACCTTGCCGTTGGCGGTGAGGGGGAACGCCGGCAGGGTGACGAACGCGCCGGGGATCATGTAGCCGGGCAGCCGGGCGGCGAGGTGCGCGCGCAACACGTCGGCGGAGAGGGGGCCCGCGCCGTCCGAGGAGGTCTCTGCGGTCTGTGCGGCCGGTACGACGTACCCGGTCAGGAGCGGGTTGCCGGTGGCGTCCGGGACCACGCGGGCGACGGCGGCGGCGACTCCGGTGTGGGCGGTGAGGGCCGCCTCGATCTCGCCCAACTCGATGCGGAAGCCCCGCAGTTTGACCTGGTCGTCGATGCGGCCGAGGTACTCCAGCTCGCCGTCCGTGCGCAGCCGGGCGAGGTCGCCGGTCCGGTACAGCCGCTCCCCCGAAGGAAGCGTGGGGAAGCGTTCGGCGGTCAGCTCGGGCCGGTTGAGATAGCCGCGGGCCAGACCCGCCCCGGCGACGTACAGCTCACCCACGACGCCCTGCGGCACCGCCCTGCCCCGCCCGTCCAGCAGGTGCAGCCGCAGGTCGGGGATGGGCACGCCGATGACGCTGCCGCGTCCTTCCTCGGCGTCGCGAGCGGTCAGCGGACGGTAGGTGACGTGCACGGTGGTCTCGGTGATGCCGTACATGTTCACCAGGCGGGGCGCCGCGTCGCCGTGCCGCCGGAACCAGCCGCGCAGCGCGCCGACGTCCAACGCCTCGCCGCCGAACACCACTTGCCGCAGGGCGAGTTGGACTCGGTCAGGGCACTGTTCGTCGACGCGGTCGAGCTGGTGGAAGGCCGACGGCGTCTGGTTGAGGAAGGTCACCTTCTCGTCGCGCAGCAGCCGGTGGAACTCCTCCGGGGACCGGCTGGTGGCGTACGGCACGACGACGAGCCGGCCGCCGTGCAGCAGCGCGCCCCACAGCTCCCACACGGAGAAGTCGAAGGCGATGGAGTGGAAGAGGGTCCAGACGTCGTCGGCGCCGAAGCCGAACCAGTGGTCCGTCGCGGAGAACAGCCGGGTGATGTTGCGGTGCGGCACCAGGGTGCCCTTGGGGCGTCCCGTGGAGCCGGAGGTGTAGATGGCATAGGCGAGGCCGTCGGGGGTGACACCGCTGTCGGGGGCGGTGCCCGGCAGCCGGTCCAGTTCGGCCGCGTCGGCCACCAGGTCGACGGCGCGCAGGTCCGGGGCGTCCCACAGCGGGCGGGTCGCGGTGGTGCCGACGACGTGGCCGAGGCCGGCGTCGCCGACGATGTGGCGCAGGCGCTCCGGCGGGTTGTCGGGGTCGAGGGGCAGATACGCGCCGCCCGCCTTGAGGATGCCCAGCAGGCCGACGACCAGTTCGGCGGAGCGGGGGACGCACAGGCCGACGAGGGTGCCGGGACCGACGCCGAGGGCGCGCAGGCGGTGGGCGACCTGGTTGGCACGGCGGTCGAGCT
The DNA here is from genome assembly GCF_900110755.1 of Streptomyces sp. yr375. Taxonomy (GTDB): domain Bacteria; phylum Actinomycetota; class Actinomycetes; order Streptomycetales; family Streptomycetaceae; genus Streptomyces. Next base: position 118,720 of record NZ_FOFF01000001.1, on the reverse strand, counting down.
CGCCGTAGCCCACACGGCGCTCGCCGTCGGTGACGGCGACGGCGTCGGGTGTGCGGGCGGCGTGCTCGGCGAACACCTCGTGGGCGCAGGGCGCGGGGCCAGCAGCCGCAGCGGGCATGGCGAGCGCGGCGGGCGCGGCGGGCGCGGCGGGCTTGGACGTAAGGGGTAGTTGCTCGTCGTCCGAGAGCATCGGCAGCGCGGACAGCGGCAGGTGCGGCGCGCTGACGGCGGCGTCGAGCAGCCGCAGATAGTGCCGGGTGAACCGCTCGACGGTGGCGGCCCGGTAGAGGTCGGCCCGGTACTCCAGACGGAGGCGCACCCCACCGCCGGACTGCACGATGTCGAAGGTCAGGTCGAACTTGGCCGTGTCGGCGGGCCCTTCGAGCAGCCGGACGCGGGGGCCGGGCAGCTCCGCCGTGGCCGCGTCCTCGTCGTGGAAGCCGAAGAGCACGTCGAAGAACGGGGCCCGCTCGGTGCTGCGCCCGGGGTTGAGGTGCTCGACGATCCGCTCGAACGGCAGGTCCTGGTGGTCCTGGGCGTCCGCGACGGTGTCCCGCACACTGCTCACGTGGTCATGGAACCGGGGGTCCTTGGTGAGGTCCGCACGGATCACGAGGGTGTTGACGAACAGCCCGACCGTGTCCGCGAACTCCTTGCGGCTGCGACCGGCGACGGGGGTGCCGATGAGGACGTCCTCGGTGCCGGAGTAGCGGCCCAGCACGATCTGGAGGGCGGCGAGCAGCGCCATGAAACGGGTGCTGCCGGTGTCCCGGCAGACCTGGTCGAGCCGCCCGAGCACGGCGTCCGGCAGCGGCACCTCGTACGTGGCGGCCGTGCGCGGCGCGGGAGCCTCGGGGCCGGGCGTGGCCGTCGGCCGGTGGTCGGCGGGGATCGCGGAGGCGGGCAGCTCACCGCCCAACTGCCCGGCCCAATAGGCGAGCTGCCGCTCGGCGGCCGGACCGCGCAGCCATTCCTCCTGCCATTCGGAGAAATCGGCGTACTGGAATTCCGGTTCCTCGACGCGAATGTGATCGCCGTGATCCGATCCGGCGGCGTATTCCCCGAGGAGTTCCCGTAGCAGAATTTCCGCGGACCATCCGTCGCCGACGATGTGATGCATCCCGAGCGCCAGTACGGCGCCTTCCGGGCGGCGCAGCAGGGCGGCCCGGAACAGGGGCCCGGCGGCGAGGTCGAAGGGCCGCCGGTACTGCGCGTCCAGCCACCGCCGTGTTCCCTCGGCCCCGCTGCCGTCCACCGTCTCCACCGTCTCCACCGACCAGTCGAGCCGGGCGGCGGCGTCCACGTACTGCGTCAAATCCCCGTCGCCCAGGGCGAACCGGGTGCGCAGCGCCTCGTGCCGGTCGAGCAGGCGCTGCGCGCAGACCCGTATCAGGTCCACGTCCACGTCCACGTCGGCGTCGAACACGCAGAAGACCGGCATGTGGTACGTGGGCCTGCCGTCCTCCATCTCCTGGAGGAAATACATCCGCTGCTGCGCTCGCGAGGCCCGGAAAAGGGCGACGGCAGCCTCCCCGGACAATTCTGTGGACGGTTCTCCCTGAACAACCGGAGCGACCTGGACGACCGGAACGGCCGGAACGATCGGAACGTGAGTGGCCAAGACGACTCCCTCGACCGTCACGCCTTTTCTGACGCGCGGCACCAATTCACCTGCTGGGCGAATCCCACGCTAGGCGCGCACGGCGTTTCGAATAAGTCCCGACCTGCCGGTCCCCGGAACACGTGACACGAGCCCCAGGACGAGGGGTGCTTGCTCGATCGGGTGAATCTCGTGGTTCGTGAGCTGTGGCGATGGTCCGCCGGACCGCCTGGAATCGGGCGGAATGATGGGTTCGGCGGGCTTCACTCCCGTTCTATGGGCATACCGGTTGCTTCTAGGGTGCGGATCATGAGCATTCCTACCGAACCGATCGGCAGCCTTCCACGTCCACCCGCGCTGATGCAGGCGTCCGAGGACCACGCCGCGGGACGCGTGAGCGACGCGGACCTGGCCCGCGTCCAGGACGAGGCCGTCGCGGACACCCTTGCCCGGCTGGAGAAGCTGGGCAGCCCGGTCCTGGTCGACGGCGACCAGCGCAAGCCGAGTTCCCTCACCTACCCCCTCACCGGCCTGGCGGGCCTTGGGCCCGACGGCGCGGTCATCCCCTTCTCCGACGGGCACACCCGGCAACTGCCCGTCCTGACCGGCGGACCGTTCCGCTATCAGGTGCGGGCCGACAGCTACCTGCGCGCCGCCCGCGCCCACACCAGCCTCCCCGTCAAGCAGTCCGTGGTCGCGCCCTCGGCCCTCAGCCTGCTCTACCCGGCCGACGGCATCGACGGTTACCCCCGCGAGACGTTCCTCGGCGACCTCGCCGACGAGGCCGAGGCGGAGATCCGCAGCTGCCTCGACGCGGGCGCGCACCGCGTGCAACTGGACTTCACCGAGGGCCGGTTGTCGTTGAAGCTCGACCCGTCCGGCACCCTCCTCGACAGCTTCGTCACCCTCAACAACAAGGTCCTGGCCCGGTTCACCGCAGCCGAGCGGGCCCGCATCGGCGTGCACACCGACCCCGGAGCCGACCACGGCGCCACCCACAGTCAGGACGTCGACTACGCCGAGTTGCTGCCCAGACTGTTCCAGCTCACGGTCGGCAACTTCTCCCTCCAACTGGCCGGCGAGCCCGACCGCGAGCGCGTCCTGAAGATCGTCGCCGACCAACTGCGCCCCGGAGTCCGCGTGTTCGTGGGCGTCACCGACCCGATCGACCCCCGTATCGAGACCCGCGAGGAGGTACGCGACCGCGTCCTGGAGGCTGCCCGCCATATCCCGGTCGCCCAGTTGGGCACCTGCGACGACGCCGGCTTCGCCCCCTTCGCCGACGACACCTCCACCTCGCGAGAAACGGCCTTCGCCAAGATCGAGGCCCGCCTCCGCGGCACCGAACTCGCCGCCCAGGCCCTCGGCCTGTAGTCACCGTCAGCACAGGCGCGCGGGCGCCTGGCGGGTCGACCACCACCCCCGCCGCAACCTCTGCCGCCGCTTCAGAACCCGATAGCCCCGGCACATCCGCGACAACCCGCGCCAATCCGCGCCAATCCGCGCCAAAAAAACGAGGGGCGGTTCCGGATTTCTCCGGAACCGCCCCTCATCTACGACTCTTTCAAGTCGGGACGACAGGATTTGAACCTGCGACCCCTTGACCCCCAGTCAAGTGCGCTACCAAGCTGCGCCACGTCCCGCAACGTTTCCGCTGCGGTGAGCTGCGGGAACGCGCAGGTGAACCTTACCGTACGAGGGTGGGTGCGGTGGTCGGCGTCTCGCGGGCGGCCGGGGCCGATGGGCGGGCGGCGCGCCGGACGGGGACCAGCAGGGCGGCGAGGGCCGCGCCCAGACAGAGCAAGGCCAGCAGGGTGAAGCCGTGGGTGTAGCCGGAGTCGTAGGGCAGGCCCGACGGCTGGAGGCGGCCGGTGACCAGGACGCCGGTGACGGCTGCTCCGATGGAGCCGCCGATGGTGCGGATGTTGGCGTTCATGCCGGTCGCGGCGCCGGTCTGCGCGGCGGGGACACTGGCGACGATCAGGTTGGCCATCGAGGCGAAGGCGAGACCGATGCCGAGGCCGAACACGCCTGCCACGAAGGCGACTTGCCACCGCTCGTCGTGCCAGAGGGCGAGGAAGCCCAGCGCGAGCGCGCCCAGTGCGGCACCGGCCGTGAGCAACGCCTTTGCGCCCACGCGGGGTTCGAGGCGACCACTGAGCACGCCGGAGACGAACATCGCGACCAGCATCGGCAGCATCAGGAGTCCGGACGCGGTGACGCTCGCGCCGAAGCCGTAACCGACCGTGCTCGGGGTCTGCACGAAGCCGGGCAGGAAGGACCAGATCGCGTACATGCCCGCGCCGAACAGCAGGGCGGCGAGGTTGGTGGTCCACACCGCCGGCAGTCGCATGATGCGCAGGTCGATCAGCGGGCTGCGGGAGCGGGCCTCGACCGCCAGCCACAGTGCGAACAGGGCGACGGCCACGGCGAACAGGCCGACCACCCGAGCCGAGCCCCACCCCCAACTGCCCGCCTTGCTCAGCGGCAGCAACAGGGCCACCAGCCAGCTCGACAGCAGCACCGCGCCGAGCCAACTGACGTTGCCCTCACCCCTGTTGGGCGACTCGGGAACGTAGCGCAGGGCGATCAGGACCACGACGGCGACGATGCCGACGGGGATCCAGAACAGCCACCGGTAGTCGAGCGCGGAGACGATCGGACCGGCCGCGACCATGCCGACGCCACCGCCGGCGGCGATCACGGCGGACAGGTTGCTGATGCTGCCGGGCACCCGGGCCGGGGCGAACTCGTCCCGGATGATGCCGAAGGACAGCGGGACCAGGGCGCCGCCCACGCCCTGCACCACGCGGGCGACGATCAGGACGCCGATGTTCGGCGCGAGCGCGGCGAGCAGGCAGCCCGCCAGGACGGTGACGAGGACCGCGACGAGGGTGCGCTTCTTGCCGATCAGGTCGCCGACGCGGCCGAGGATCGGTGTGAAGACCGACGCGGACAGCAGATACGCGGTCATCACCCAGGTCGCCGTGGACTGCGAGGTGTGCAGGGCGTGCTGGAGGGTCGGCAGGGCCGGCGCTATCAGCGACTGAAGCATGGAGAACACGCCCGCACCGGTCGCGAGGACCGCGAACGTGAGGCGGGTGGACTTGCGGGGCATGGCGAAGCCTCTCGGCAAGAGGATCGGGAAAAGGATCAGGAAATGGATCGGCAAGACGCAGGATCGGGAAGACGATCGGGAAGACGCGAAGAGGGCCTCGGACTGTTAAAGTGGAGGCACCCCTCCACAATAGCGGAGGCCTACCTCCGGTTCAACCGAGTCCGCCCAGGAGGCAGCAGTGCCGGCCCAGCAGTTCCCCGTCAGCGAGGTCGTCGCGGCCCAGCGCCCCAGCCGTAAGGACGCCGCCCGCAACTACGACGCGCTGCTCGCCGCCGCGCGCGAGGCGTTCGCCGAGCACGGCTCGGAGGCCTCGCTGGAGGACGTCGCCCGGCGCGCGGGCGTCGGCATCGGCACGCTGTACCGGAACTTCCCGACCCGCCGGGCGCTCTTCGAGAGCGTCTACGCGGACGACGTCAACGCGTTGTGCCGGTCAGCCGTGGACTTCGCCGGGCTGCAGCCGTGGCAGGCGCTCACCGCCTGGCTCGAGCGGTTCACCGGCTACATGGTCACCAAGCGGGCGGTGCGCGAGGCGCTGGAGGGCGAGTCTGAGATCTTCCAGGCCTGCCGCGACTCGATGTACGCGGCGGGCGGCCCGCTGTTCGAGCGGGCGCAGCAGGCGGGGGTGGCCCGCACGGACATGGACTTCGGCGATCTGCTGCGGCTGGTCGCCGGCGTCACGGGGACGACCTTCGTGGACGACGCCCAGCGCGACCGCGTCCTGGCCATCGCCCTGGACGGGGTACGCGCCGGGCGCTGAGCCGCCCGCGGCCACCGACTACCGCTCCCTGCTCCCGGTCAGTCCGCGAGCGGGTGCTGCGGGTCCAGCAGTTCCGCGATCCGCTCGACGATCGGCTGCGCGGTGTTGGTGCCGGGCGCGTTCGGGCCGACGGTCGTCGACACCGCGATGGACAGCCGCTTGTGCGGCTCGTACGCCATCACGGCCGCGTAGCCGAAGAAGGACGGGTTCTGCACCACCCAGCCGTTCTTGACGACGACGCCGACGCCGAAGTGGAAGTCCTCGGTCATCGGCAGGCAGACGGTGGCGGGGCAGATGTCCGTCGGGTGTCCGAGGCCGACCGTGCCCGGGTTCAACTGGGTGCGGAAGGCGGCCCGCGAGAGCAGTTCGCCCGAGCCGATGGCCTGGCCGGAGCGGGCGAGGTCGCAGACGTCCTGGGTCAGGACGGCGCCGGGGGCGGTGGTCCAGGACGGGTTGAAGAAGGTGGACTCCTCGTACGTGCCGCGTTCGCTGTCGTAGGCGTGCAGGACGGGTGGCGGGATGAGCGCGGTGTCGTTGTTGCGCGTGTTGCGCAGATCGAGCGGGTCCATGATCCGCTCGCGCAGGAGGCGGTCGAGCGGGGTGCCGCTGATCTTCTCCAGGGCGCGGCCGAGGAGGACGAAGTTGGCGTGCGAGTAGCTCCAGTTGGTGCCGGGCTCGTACCAGAGGGGGTGACTCAGGGAGAACCCGACGACCTCCTCCGGCGTCCAGTGCTGCCACGGGTCGGCGTAGAGCTTCTTCAGGAAGGCCGGGTCGGTGACGTAGTCGTGCAGGCCCGAGGTGGAGTCGCCGAGCATGCGCAGGGTGATCTTGTCGCCGTGCGGCAGGTCGGGCAGCCAGCGGGAGACGGGGGCGTCGAGGTCCGCCTTCCCCTCGTCGACCAGTTGCAGCAGGACGGTGCCCATGAAGGCGATGCCGACGGACCCGGTGCGGAAGTGCATGGCGGGGGTCGCGGGGACGTCCGTCAGGGACTCGCCGACCGCGCCGGTGACGATCTCCCGCCCGTCGACGGTCACCTTGACGAGGGCCGCCTTGAGGTCCAGCTCCTTCTTGGCCTGGCGGACGATGTCCAGGACCTGGCGGGCCTGGCCCTTGGGCTGCCGGGTGGCGGTGCACGCCTGGTCATGGCGGTCGGGGAGGGCGCTCGCGACCGCCGTCTGGAGGGTGGAGGCGAGGAGCGCGGCGGCACACAGCAGCGCCGCACGGCTACGGGAGCGGGTACGGGTACGGGCACGAGTAGGGGTATGCGTCATATGCGCACTATGGGCTGATCTTCACACCGGCCCCGCCGCCAACACTCCGGACACCGCCGCCCGGGACCCGTACGGAGGAAGCAGGAGGAGCAGCAGAAGCACCCGGACGCGAGCCGGGACGGCCGTCAGCGGCTCGTCGGGCGCCCGTGGGCGCGCACGGGTGCCGTGGAGTCCCGTACCCGCAACTCGACTGCCAGGACGGTCGGTTCGGGTGGGGGTGGCTGGTTCTCGATGGTCGCGGTGAGGACGGCCACGGCGTGGGCGGTGACGGCGGCGAAGTCCTGCCGGAGGGTGGTGAGCGGCGGGGTGAGGTAGGCCGCGACGGGGATGTCGTCGAAGCCGACCACGCTGACGTCGTGCGGGACGGTCCGGCCGGCCTCGGCGAAGGCCCGGAGCAGGCCGATCGCCGTGTCGTCGTTGGCGGCGAACACGGCGGTGACGTCCGGGAGTCGGGCGAGTTCCCGGCCCGCCGCGAAGCCGGAGGCGGGGGTCCAGTCGCCCTCGGCGGGCAGCGCAGGCTCGGGCGCGTCGGCGGCGGCCAGCGCCTCGCGCCAGCCCTGTACGCGGTCGCGGGCGCCGAACCAGTTCTGCGGGCCGGGGACGTGCCACACCGTGCGGTGGCCGAGGGCGAGCAGGTGCTCGGTGGCCAGCCGGGCGCCGGCGACCCCGTCGGTCCGGACGACGGCGCTGCGGCCGCCCGCCGTGTCGACCGGGCCGCACAGGCCGACGACCGGCAGGTCGGTGTGCAGGCGGGTCGGCGTGCCGACGTCGACCGGCTCGACGAGGACGACGCCGTCGACGCCCTGCTCCAGGAGCGATTCGGCGGCGACGGCGCTCCCCCGCCCCTCCCGGGTGGTCGCCAGCGCGAACGCGTACCCGGCCCGTCGCACGGCCTGCTCCAGGCCGAGGAGCAGGGACGTCGGGCCGTGCAGCGCGGAGCCGGGGGAGACGACGCCGATCCTGCGGTAGCGGCCCAACAGGAGGGCGCGGGCAGCGGTGTTGGGGCGGTAGTCCAGTTCGCGGACGGCCCGCAGGACGCGGTCGCGGACCTCGGGGCTGACATGCGGCTCGCCGTTGACGACCCGCGACACCGTCTTCTGCGAGACACCGGCCGCGCGGGCGACCTCCGTCATCCCGGGCCCGTGCCGTGGCTTGCTCGACGGCGCATGGGCACGCTCCCGTCAAGGCTCCCGCCAGGACTCCCGTCGGGGCTCCCACTGGTGCTCCGCTTGGGGCGCCGGCCACGCAGCCAAGCCGGTCTACGACCTCCCGAGGACCGGCCTGACTACGTAGTCATTCCAGTCTTCGCGGCGGACCGGCCCACGTCAAGACCTGCCTCGCCCGCCTCACCTGTCTCATAGGGCGGCTGCACACACTCTTCCCGGTCACTCCAAGGCCGACACGCAGAATTTTCCCGCCGCTCCGCGCCACGCCGGGAATGTGCGTTCCGATGCGGACATGCGGTCCAAAGGAACCTATTTCTTACGGCCGTTCATGTTTCCACACTGTGAGTAAGGAGTGAACGCGGCGGCGCCCGAAAGGAATTCCACCGTTTTCCTACGCCCTGGTCATGCGCCCTCGACTGACCGAAAAGCTACGGCTGGATACCGGCCGCCCGATCGATCGTTGACCAGTGAGTAACAAGCGCACTAACTTTCAACGCGTTTCGAGCACGCGCTTTAGAACGGCGTTCCGGTGGACCTGAACCTGGTCCCGTCCGGAATCCGGTGAGCCGCCATTGCTGTCCCGAATCCCCCACCGTGCAGTCTCACCCTTGATTCGGAGAATCATGAAGTCCGCTGTGCGTTCCGAGGACATGATCATCGGCATCACTCCGTTCGGCGAACCCGACGCGGGTCTCGCTCTCGCCGTCGGCCGGGCCGGTGGTCTCGGCGTACTCGATCTGGGGTCCGGCGACCGAAGATCCCGCGAGGCCCTCGCCCGCCTGCGCCGCGCGTCCCCGGGCGGCTTCGGCGTCCGGGTCGGCGCACACTGCCGGCTCACCCCCGCCGACCTGGGATCCGACGGCCCGCACACGGTCGTCCTGACTGCCGAGGCAGTCACCGCGGCGGCCGCCGCCTCGTCGTGGCCGGTCGCCGACCTCGCCGCGCGCCACCGCGTGCTGGTGGAGGTCACCGACCTGGCGGGCGCGCGGGACGCGGTGCGCGCCGGGGCGCACGGTCTGATCGCTCGCGGTGCCGAGTGCGGTGGCCGGATCGGCGAGCTGAACACCTTCGTCCTGCTCCAACAGCTCCTGGCCGCACCCGAGTTGGACCTGCCGATGTGGGCGTGCGGCGGTATCGGTCCGCGTACGGCCGCCGCCGCGGTGGCCGGCGGGGCGGCCGGTGTCGTCCTGGACAGCCAGCTCGCGCTGCTCGCCGAGTCGGCGCTGCCCGAGCCTGCCGCGGCGGCGCTGCGCACTCTCGACGGCTCGGAGACCGTCGTCCTGGCCGGTCACCGGGTCCTGCTGCGGCGCGGCGCGGACGCCCCGCGGCTCGCGGCGGACGCCGGGCCGGAGGCGGTGGCGGCCCTGCTCGGCGCGCAGGACCCGCGCACCCAACTGCTCCCGGTGGGCCAGGACGGTTTCCTCGCCGCCCGGTTCGCCGAGCGCTGGGGCGACGTCCGGCGCACGGTGCGCGGGCTGCGCGACGCGGTCCTGGACGCCGTACGCGACGAGACTGCCGTACGGGCGCTGCGCGGCGGGTCGCCGATGAGCCGGGCGCTCGGGACTCAACTGCCCGTCGCGCAGGGGCCGATGACGCGGGTGAGCGACGGGGCCGCGTTCGCGGCGACGGTGGCGACGGACGGGGCGCTGCCGTTCCTCGCGCTGGCGCTGGCGGACGGCGCGCGGACCCGGGCGATGCTGGCCGAGACCAGGGACGCGGTGGCCGGCCGACCGTGGGGCGTGGGCGTGCTCGGCTTCGCGCCGGAGGACGTGCGCACCGCCCAGTTGGCGGCCGTACGGGAACTGCGGCCGACGCACGCGATCATCGCGGGCGGACGGCCGTCCCAGGCACAGGCGTTGGAGCAGGACGGCATCCGGACCTTCCTGCACGTGCCGTCGCCGGGGCTGCTGCGGCAGTTCCTGGAAGCCGGGGCACGCCGGTTCGTGTTCGAGGGCTCGGAGTGCGGCGGGCACGTCGGACCGCGCGGCAGCTTCCCGCTCTGGGAAGCCCAACTGGCCGTTCTCAACGACTACTTGGGCGGCGGTGACGCGTCGGACGTCGAGGTGTTCTTCGCGGGCGGGGTGCATGACGAGCGGTCGGCGGCGATGGTCGCCGCGCTCGCCTCGCCGCTGACCGCGCGCGGGGCGGCCGTCGGCCTGCTGATGGGCACCGCCTACCTGTTCACCGAGGAGGCGGTGGCGCACGGGGCGATCCGGCCGCTCTTCCAGCGGCAGGTGATGGCCGCCGAGCGCACCACGCTCCTGGAGTCGGCCCCGGGGCACGCCACGCGCTGTGTGCCGAGCCCGTTCGCCGCCGGCTATCGCGAGCAGGAGGCCCGGCTGCGCGCCGAGGGCGTCGGCGACCGGCGGATCTGGGAGGAGCTGGAGCGGCTCAACGTCGGCCGGCTGCGCATCGCCAGCAAGGGCGCGACCCGGGACGCCGACGGCTCCCTCACCCCGGTCGACGAGCAACGCCAGCTCGCCGAGGGGATGTTCATGGCCGGGGAGGTGGCCGTACTGCGCTCGGCGACCACCACGGTCGCGGCGCTGCACGCGTCGGTGACCACCGGTGCCGCCGAGCATCTCGCCCTGCGTGCCGCCGAGTTGGGCCTGTCGTGGGAGATGCGGGAGCCGGTGGCGGCGGCCCCGACACCGCTCGACATCGCTGTCGTAGGGATGGCCTGCATGTTCCCGCAGGCACCCGACCTGCCCACCTTCTGGGCGAACGTCGTCGGGGGCGTGGACGCGGTCGGCGAGGTCCCGGCCGACCGCTGGGACCCGGCCGTCCACCACGAGCGGTCGACGCCGTCCAAGTGGGGCGGCTTCCTGCCCCGCATCCCCTTCGACCCACTGCGCTACGGCATCCCGCCCGCCTCCCTCGGCAGCGTCGAGCCGGTGCAGTTACTGTCCCTGGAGGCCGCCCGGCGGGCCCTGGAGGACGCCGGATACGGCGACGGGGGACGGGAGTTCGACCGCTCGCGCACCTCCGTGGTGTTCGGCGCGGAGGCGGGCAGCGACCTGTCGAACGCGGCGACGCTGCGGGCGGTGCTGCCCTCGTACTACGGCGAGGTCCCGGCGGCGCTGGACGAGCAACTCCCGCAGCTCACCGAGGACTCCTTCCCCGGCATGCTCGCCAACGTCATCTCCGGGCGGATCGCCAACCGGCTCGACCTCGGCGGCGCGAACTACACCGTCGACGCCGCCTGCGCGTCCTCGCTGGCCGCCGTCGACGTCGCCTGCAAGGAGCTGGTCGGGGGCACCTCCGACGTGGTGCTGTGCGGCGGCGCGGACCTGCACAACGGCATCAACGACTTCGTCCTGTTCTCGTCCGTGCACGCGCTGTCCCCGACCGGCCGCTCCCGGGCCTTCGACGGTTCGGCGGACGGCATCGCGCTCGGCGAGGGCGTGGCCTGCGTCGTCCTCAAGCGGCTCGCCGACGCCGAACGCGACGGCGACCGGATCTACGGCGTCATCAAGGGCCTCGGCTCCTCCAGCGACGGCCGCTCCCTCGGCCTCACCGCCCCCAGGCCCGAGGGCCAGCGCTCGGCCCTGGAGCGGGCCTACCGCAACGCGGGCGTCTCCCCGGCCGACGTCGGGCTCGTCGAGGCGCACGGCACCGGGACGGTCGTCGGCGACCGCACCGAACTCCGCATCCTCAGCGAGGTGTTCGGCGAGGCCGGAGCCAAGCCGGGCGGCTGTGTGATCGGTTCGGTGAAGTCGCAGATCGGGCACACCAAGTGCGCCGCCGGACTCGCCGGGCTGATCAAGACCCTGCTGGCCCTGCACACCGGCATCCGGCCGCCCACCCTGCACGTCGACGCACCCAACCCGGCCTGGGACGCGGACAACAGCCCCTTCGCCTTCCACGCACAGGCCCGGCCCTGGGCGACGCCCCCGGCGGAACGGGTCGCCGGGGTCAGCGCGTTCGGCTTCGGCGGCACCAACTTCCATGTGGTGCTGGCCGCTTACGCCGACGGCGTGCCGCCGGTGCGCGGACTGGACGCCTGGCCGGCCGAACTGTTCGTCTTCCGTGGCCGCGACGAGGCCACGGCCCACCGCGCCATGACGGAACTCCTCAAGGCCGCGGAGGCGGAGGGCCGGCCGTGGCGGCTGCGCGACCTGGCGCTCAGCGCGGCGCGCCGCTCGGACGCGCTCGGTGATCCGGCACGGGTCGCGGTCGTCGCCACCGACGTGGACGACCTGATCGCGAAGCTGCGCGGCGCACTCACCGACGCCTCCGAACACCAACCGGCACCGGGGGTCCACCGGGCCGGACCGGACGCGCCCGGCGACGCCAAGGTCGCCTTCCTCTTCCCCGGCCAGGGAAGCCAGCGCACCGGCATGCTCGCCGACCTGTTCGTCGCCTTCCCCGAACTGCGCGCCTACCTGGAACTGGGCCGCGCCCACGCCGACACCCTGTACCCGCCGGCCGCCTTCGACGACGCCGTACGCCACCGGCAGCGGGCCGCGCTCACCGACACCCGCGTTGCACAGCCGGCCCTGGGCATCGCGGGCCTCGCCGCGCACGCCGTGCTCACCGCGGCCGGGGTACGGCCCGACATGGCCGCCGGACACAGCTACGGCGAACTGGTCGCCCTGTGCGCGGCCGGCGCCCTGACCCCGGAAACCCTGCTGGAGCTGAGCGCGGAGCGGGCGGCGGCGATCCTCGAAGCCGCCGGGTCCCGCACGGCCGGTGACGGTGATCCCGGGACCATGGCCGCCGTCTCGGCCGGTGCCGAGGAGGTGGCGCAGGCGCTGAAGACGACGGCCGCGCCGGACTCCGTCGTCGTCGCCAACCGCAACTCGCCCACGCAGACGGTGATTTCGGGGCCGTCCGACGCCGTCGCCGAGGCCGCACGGCTGCTTCGCGCGGCCGGTCTCGGGGCCAAGCGCATCCCGGTCGCGTGCGCCTTCCACAGCCCGCTGGTCGCCGGGGCCGGCGACCGGTTCGCCGGGGCGCTCGCGGCCCGCCCGGTGCACGCGCCCGAGTTCCCCGTGTGGTCCAACCGCACGGCCGCCCCGTACCCGCTCGACGCGGACGCGGTACGGACCGAACTCGCCGCCCAGATCGGCGCGCCGGTCGCGTTCGTCGAGCAGATCGAGGCGATGTACGAGGCGGGGGCGCGGGTCTTCGTCGAGGCCGGTCCTGGGTCGGTGCTGACCCGGCTGGTCGGGCAGATCCTCGGCGACCGTCCGCACCGCACGGTGGCCTGTGAGCCCCGGCCCGGCGGCGGACTGCGCGACTGGCTCGACGCGCTGGCCAGGCTCGCCGTCGCGGGGCAGCCGGTGCGCACCGGGTGGCTGCTGCGCGGCCGGGACGCGGTGGACGCCGTCCGCACCCCGGTGCCCAAGCGGCCCGGCTGGACGGTCGACGGGCAGTTGGTCCGCACCGCCGCCGGCGCCCTCCTGCCCGGTGCGCTCGCACCGGCCCGACGAGTCGTGGACCCCGCCGAAAGGACAGCGACGACTGTGACGACGAACCCTGCGCACGGAGTCCCGTCCGACGGGGACGCGCTGATCTCCGAATTCCTGCGCACCAGCCGGGAGATGATCGCCGCCCAACGGGACGTGCTGCTCACCTACTTGGGGTCCACCCCGAGCGCGCAGATCGCCTCGCCCGTGCTGGTGACCTCGCCGCAGGTCGTCCAGGTCGTACCGCAACTCCCCAGTCCGCAGCCCGAGATGGCGGCCCCGGCGGCGCACCCGGCCGCCGTGCCCGCCATCGAGGAGCCGGCCGGTACGACCGACGTCCAGCAGCTCGTCCTGGAGATCATCAGCGAACGCACCGGCTACCCCATCGACATGATCGAGCCCGACCTCGACCTCGAGGCGGACCTCAGCGTCGACTCCATCAAACGGGCCGAGATCGCGGGCGAGTTGGCCAAGCGGCTGGGCGGCGGGGCCGGCGCGGACCTCACCGCGATGGACGACGACGAGCTGGAGGAGCTGACGAAGGCGCGCACGGCCGCCGCGGTCACCGACTGGCTCACGGCCCGACTGGGGGCACCGGCGACCGAGTCCGGTGAATCCACCGTGGCCGGGAAGCCCGTACCGGCCGCGGAGGTCACGGAGGAGGCCACCTCGAAGGTGACCGGTGAGCCGCCCAGGCGGCTCGTGCTGACGCCGGTCCTGCTCGCCGACGCCCCCGCCGACCCGGCGAGCGTCCTCTCCGGCACCCGCTGGACCGTCCTCGGGGAGGACTCCGCCGAGGTCACCACGCGACTGGTGTCGCACGGGGCCGAGGTCGACGTCCGCGCCCGTGATCACGTCCTGTCGGAGGCGGACGGGCAGGTGGACGGCGTGCTGTACCTCGGGGCCCTCCCGGCCGCCGACGACACGCCCGTCCTGCCCGACGCGTTCCCCGTCCTCAAGGCGGCCCTGGCGCGCGGTCCGCGCTGGCTGCTGGCCGTCCGGGGCGTCGACGACGACGCGCCCGACGCCCGGACGGCGGGGCTGCGCGGCCTGTTCCGGACCGTGGCTCACGAGTACCCGCAGACCCTCGCCCGGGTCGTCGACCTCGCCGACGCCTCGCCGTCCGCCGTCGCGGACGCGGTGGTCGCCGAGGCCGTCGCGCCGGACCGCACCCCGGTGGTGCTGCGGACGGCGGCCGGCCGGCATGGCTTCGAACTGGTGGACGCGCCGCTCGGCGCGCTCGGCAGCACGGGCGCGGGACCGGCCGGGGACGGGGCGGCGGAGGCCGCCGCGCTCGGGCTGGACCGGGACTCGGTGGTGCTGCTGGCGGGCGGCGCGCGGGGCATCACCGCGCAGTTCGCCGCCGCGCTCGCCGGTGCCGCCCGCTGCCGTCTCGAACTGCTCGGCCGTACCCCCGCCCCGGAGGGTCCCGAGGCCGCGGACACCGTGGCCGCGCGCACCCCGGCCGAACTGCGCGCGGCGCTCGCCGCCCGCGGCGGCATGAAGCCGGTCGAGATCAACCGCGCCGCCGAACTCCTGCTGGCCCAGCGGGAGATCACCGCGACGCTGAGTGAACTCACCGCGCTGGGCAGCCGGGTGCGCTACCGCTCCGTCGACTTCCGGGAGCCCGCGGCGGTGCTCCAGGCGGTGAAGGAGATCCACGCCGAGCACGGCCGGCTCGACGGGGTGGTCCACGCGGCCGGGGTGATCGAGGACCGGCTCGTCGCCGAGAAGACCGCCGAGTCCTTCCAGCGGGTCTACGGCACGAAGGCGACCGGCGCGGACGCCCTGCTCACCGCGCTGGAGGAACTGCCCGCCGCACCCGCGTTCACCGTGCTGTTCGGCTCGATCTCCGCGGTCCTGGGCAACCGGGGCCAGGTGGACTACGCCGCCGCCAACGACGCGCTGGAGACCCTCGGCGCGGCCTTCGCCGCCCGCGGCGGGCATCGCGCGGTGACCGTGCACTGGGGTCCGTGGGCGCCCGCCGCCGGTCACGGCGGCATGGTCGGGGCGGAGTTGGCCCGTGAGTACGCCCGGCGCGGCATCCGGCTGATCGACCCCGAGGAGGGCACCGCCGCGCTGCTGCGGGAGCTCGCCTGGGGCGAGGAGTCGGCCACTGCCGTCGTCTACACCGCCTCGGGCTGGTGACGGCCCGTCAAGTCCCGGTAGCCATCGTCGGGATGGCGGTGCTGCTGCCGGGCGCGGGCGACCTGGACGCGTACTGGCGGAATCTGCGGGACGGCGTGGACGCGATCCGGGAGGTGCCGGACGGGCGCTGGGACGCCGAGTACTACCGTCCCGGCAGCGCGTCCGGCCCGGCCGTCGCGGACCGGGTGTACGCGCGGCGGGGCGGGTTCGTGGACGGACTGGCGGAGGTGGAGGTCACCCGGTTCGGGATCATGCCGAACTCGGTGGCCGGGACCGAGCCCGACCAGTTGATCGCCCTGCACGTGGCCTCGGCCGCCCTCGACGACGCGGGCGGTACGGACCGGCTGCCGGACCGGGGGCGCGTCGGCGTCGTCCTCGGCCGGGGCGGCTATCTCACCCCTGGCCTGGTCCGGCTCGACCAGCGGGTCCGGACGGCGGGCCAACTCGTGCGCACACTGGGCGAGTTGCTGCCCGATCTGACGGGCAATCAACTGGACCGGGTGCAAGCGGCGTTCACCGAGCGGCTCGGTCCGGACAGTCCCGAGTCGGCGATCGGGCTGGTGCCCAATCTCGCCGCGTCCCGCGTCGCCAACCGGCTGGACCTGCGCGGACCGGCGTACACAGTGGACGCGGCCTGCGCCTCGTCGCTGGTCGCCGTGGACCAGGCGGTGGGCGAACTCGCCTCCGGGCGCTGTGACCTGATGCTCGCCGGGGGCGTCCACCACTGCCACGACATCACCCTGTGGAGCGTCTTCTCGCAGCTTCGCGCGCTCTCCCCCAGCCAGCGCAGCCGCCCCTTCCACCGGGACGCCGACGGCATCCTGATCGGTGAGGGGACGGGCGTCGTCGTCCTCAAGCGGCTCGCGGACGCCGAGCGCGACGGCGACCGGATCTACGCCGTGATCCGGGGCACCGGAGTGGCGAGCGACGGCCGGGCGGCCGGGCTGGTCAACCCCGATCCGGGCGGTCAGGCGCAGGCGGTGCGGCAGGCCTGGCGGGCCGCCGGGCTCGACCCCGCCGCACCCGGCTCGATCGGCCTGCTGGAGGCGCACGGCACCGCGACCCCGGCGGGCGACAACGCCGAACTCACCACGCTGGCCGAGGTGTTCGGCCCCGCCGACGGTGAAGGCCAAGGGGCAGGTGAAGGGGAAGGTGAACGTGACGCGGTACTCGGGTCGGTCAAGTCGATGATCGGGCACACCATGCCCGCCGCCGGGGTCGCCGGCCTGGTCAAGGCCGCGCTCGCCGTCCACCACCGCACCCTGCTCCCGACGCTGCACTGCGACGATCCGCACCCGGCCCTGGCCCGCACCCGGTTCCGCACCCTGGAGAAGGCCGCCGACTGGGAGACCACCGCCGCACAGCCCGTACGCCGGGCCGCCGTCAACGCGTTCGGGTTCGGCGGGATCAACGCGCACGTGGTGCTGGAGGAGGCACCGGGTGCGCGCGGGCCCCGTCCCGTCGCCCCGGCCCGTCCGGCGCTTCACGTCACCGAACCCGAGCGAATCCTGTTGCTCGCCGCCGACTCCCCCACCCACCTCGCCGCCCTCCTGGACGCCGACGACAGCACCGTACGGGCCGCCGGACTCGACCCCGCCCACCCGCATCCGGACGCGGGCCCGGCCCGGCTCGGCATCGTCGACCCGACCGCCAAGCGCCTCGCCCTGGCCCGGCGCGCGATCGCCAAACAGCGGCCCTGGCACGGTCGCAGCGACGTCTGGTTCCGGCCGAGCCCGCTGCTGGGCGAAGGCCACGGCAGGCTGGCGTTCCTGTTCCCCGGCCTGGAGGGCGACTTCACCCCCCAAGTCGACGACGTGGCAGCCCACTTCGGGATATCGGCCCTCCCCGTCGACGAGGACCGGACCGGCGACGTCGGCCGGCACGGCTTCGGCGTCGTCGCCGTCGGCCGCCTCCTCGACGCGGCGCTGCGCCGCAGCGGGATCGTGCCGGACGCGGTCGCCGGGCACAGCGTCGGCGAGTGGACGGCGATGGCGGCGGCCGGACTGTACGCCGGGGACGAGGTCGACGCCTTCATGGCGGGCTTCGACCCGGACTCGGTGACGGTCCCCGGGCTCGCCTTCGGCGCGATCGGCGCGTCCGCCGAACAGGTCCTGACCGCCCTGCGCGAGGCGGGCGGGACGGCGGCGGGCCTCGTGCTGTCGCACGACAACGCGCCCGGCCAGTCCATGGTGTGCGGCCCGGAAGCGGCGGTCGACACCTTCGTACGGGCCTTCCGCGCCCGGGGTGTCCTCAGCCAGGTGCTGCCGTTCCGGTCGGGCTTCCACACGCCGATGCTCCGACCCCATCTCGGCCCGATCAAGGAGGCCGCCGACCGGTTCCGGCTGCATCCGCCGCACACCCCGGTCTGGTCGGGGACGACCGCCGCGCCGTTCCCCTCGGACGAGGCGGGGATCCGGTCCCTGTTCGTCCGGCACCTGCTGGAACCCGTCCGCTTCCGGCAGTTGGCCGAGTCCCTGTACGCGGCCGGGCACCGGGTGTACGTCCAGGTCGGCCCCGGCCAGCTCGGCTCCCTCGTCGGCGACACCCTGGGCGGCCACGACCACCTGGTCGTCGCCGCCAACTCACCCCACCGCACCGGCCTCGCCCAACTCCGCCGGGTTGCTACCGCGTTGTGGGCAGCCGGGGCGACGGTGGCACCCTCACTGAGGCCTGCGGCGGACACCGCCAAACCCCAACGTCCCTCGGTGCAGCTGGACTTGGGGGGCTCCCTGATCTCCCTCGCGCCCGAGAGACTCACCGAGCTACAGGCCGAGCTCCGTTCCGCAGCCGCCCCTGCCCGTACGGCAAGCGTCAGCGGACCATCACCGCTGGACGCCCTCGTCGCCCGCTCGCCGATGGCCGCCGAACTCAGCGCCCTGCTCCGCGAGACGGCGGACACGGCCGCGGCCCTCATGACCACCAGAACGAGCAGGGTCGCAACCCCCGCACCACAGCAGCCAGTTGGCCCGACGCACACCACCGCCCACGTCTCCCCCGACACCATGCCCTACCTCCTGGACCACTGCTTCTTCCCGCAGCGGCCCGGCTGGCCCGATGTCGCCGACCGGTGGCCGGTCGTCCCGGCGACGACGATCGTGCAGCACATCGTGGACGCGGCAGTGCACGCGGCTCAGGTATCGGCACCCGGCGCGGTGCCGGTCGCCGTGCACGGCGCGCGGTTCGAGGAGTGGCTCACCGCCACCCCCGCCGTCGACGTACCGGTGACCGTGACCCCCGAGGACCCACAGGCACCAGAGGACTCGCAGGTCCCGCAGGTCCCGGAGGCCCCGCACCGGCTCGCCGTCTCCTTCGGTCCCCGGGCCCGCGCCACGGTGGAACTGGCCCCGGCGTACCCCGCGCCCTCCCCCGCCCCCTGGCCCGTCGACCCCGGCACCGAGCGCGCCCCGGAGCACACCGCCGCCCAGCTCTACGACGAGCGCTGGATGTTCCACGGCCCGGCGTTCCAGGGCGTCACCGAACTCACCGCGATCGGCGACCGCCACGTGCGCGGAGTCATCACGACCCCGCCCGCGCCCGGCGCGCTGCTGGACAACGTCGGCCAGATCCTCGGCTACTGGATCATGGCGACCCGGACCGAGCGCACGGTCGTGTTCCCGGTCGGGATGCGCGAGACGCGGTTCCACGGGCCGCATCCGGTACCGGGGACCGAGGTGGGCTGCCTGGTGCGGATCACCGGCCTCACCGACACGTTCCTGGAGGCCGACGTCCAACTGACGGTCGGGGGCGCGGTGTGGGCGGAGCTGTACGGCTGGCAGGACCGCCGCTTCGACAACGACCCCACGACCAAACCCGTAGAGCGGTTCCCGGAGTTCAACACCCTGTCCGAGGCCCGGCCCGGCGGCTGGCAACTGCTGCACGAGCGGTGGCCGGACCTGGCGTCCCGCGAGCTGATCATGCGCAACTCCCTTGGCGGCGTGGAGCGTTCGCAGTACGCCGAGCATCCGCCGCGTGGACGTCGGCAGTGGCTGCTGGGCCGGATCGCGGTCAAGGACGCGGTCCGGCAGTGGCTGTGGGACCAGGGCGAGGGCCCGGTCTTCCCGGCGGAACTGCGGGTGCACAACGACGAGGCGGGCCGCCCGTACGTCACCGGCGTGCACGGTCGTGTCCTGCCCGCGCTGGACGTCTCGCTGGCCCACTGCGCGGAGGCGGGCGTCGCGATCGTCCGGCCGCACACACCGGGCCCCGGCCCCGGGATCGACATCGCCGAGGTCACCGACCGCACCCCGGAGACCCTCGCCGCAGCCCTCGGCACGGACGAACTGCGGCTGCTGCAAAGCCTGTCGACCGACACCGGCGACTCCGAGGCCCGATGGTTCGCCCGGTTCTGGGCGGCGAAGGAGGCCGTCGCCAAGGCGGAGGGCACCGGATTCGGCGGCCGGCCAAGGGACTTCACGGTCCTCGACACGACACCGTCCGGCGACCGGCTGACCGTCGCGGGCCGCCTGGAACGCGCCTACACCGTGCACTGCGCACCGGCCGCCAACCCGCCCCGGCTGCCGGACCGTTCGTACGTGGTCGCATGGACGACGGGACACCCGACCCCAGAGGAGTACGACGCCCGATGACTTCCCCCACTCCCCACACCCCCGCGCCCACAGCCGAGCCCACCGCCGAGGTCACCGCCGACGAGGCGTCCGTCCTCGCCGACCTCACCGGCATGCTCGCGCGGCTTCTGGAGGACGAGTACGGCGTCGACGACGTCGAGATCGGCATGCGGACGACGTTCAACCGCGATCTGGAGCTGGAGAGCATCGACCTGGTCACCCTGGCCGGACTGCTCCAGGAGCGGTACGGCGACCGGGTCAACTTCGCCGAGTTCCTGGCCGGCATGGAGTTCGACGAGATCATCGAGCTGACCGTGGGCCGGCTCGTCGAGTACGTCGTGACCAGCCTGAAGGGTGCGGGGGCGAGCTGAGCATGGCGATGGTCGACACCGGCGCCGTCCGGTTGCACGCACAGCGGCTCGGCCCCCCGGCGGGCCGGCCGGCCACCGCCACCGTGGTGCTGGTGCACGGTCTGCTCACCGACAGCCTGGCCAGCTACTACTTCACCGTCGCGCCCGCGTTCGCGGCGGCCGGCCTCGACGTCGTCATGTACGACCTGCGCGGCCACGGCCGCAGTGAACGGCCCCTCGACGGCTACACGTTGGACGACAACGTCGACGACCTGGCGGCGCTGCTCGACCGGCTCGCGGTGACCGGCCCGGTGCACCTGGTCGGCAACTCCTACGGCGGCACGATCGCGTTCGGCTTCGCGGCCCGGCACCCCGGGCGCGCGGCGAGCGTCAGCCTCATCGAGTCCGAACCGGCCACCGCCGCCTGGGCGGTGAAGCTCGGCGGGATCCTGGACCGGGTCGTGAACCAGCTCGCGCACAACGAGCCGGACGCGATCGCCTGGATCACCGCCCACCGCGGCCCCAACACCGCCCGGCTGGCCAAGGGCGCGGCCCGGCTCGCCCGCGAGACCAGCCTCGGCCGGGACATCCCGGCCAGCCGGGTCCTGACGGACGATCAGATAGCGGCGGTGCGCTGCCCGGTGCTGGGTCTGTACGGCGGCGACTCCGACCTCGCCGAACTCGCGCCCTGGCTGCGGGCGGTGCTGCCGGACTGCCGGACCGTGGTGATCCCCGGTCACGAACACTCGGTCCTCGTGGAGGCCTCCGGGACGGTCGGCGGGCACATCCTCTCGCTCGTCGGGGACGCGGCGGGGCGGGTGGCGGCGGAGGCGGCCGGGTGAGCCGATTCCTGTTCGTCGTACCGCCGTTGGTCGGGCACATCAACCCGACGGTTGGCGTCGCCGCCGAACTCACCGCGCGTGGGCACCTGGTGGCGTGGGCCTGTCCCGATCCGGAGCTGGTGGGCCGGCTGGCGGGCCCCGGGGCGGGGGCGGTCTTCGCGTGCGCCGGGGGCCCGCAGGGCGAGCGGCCCGCCGAACTGCGTGGTCCGGAGGCGCTGAAGTTCCTGTGGGAGTGGTACCTGCTGCCGCTGGCGGAGGCGATGGCGCCGGGCGTGCGGGCGGCCGTCCGGGAGTTCCGGCCGGACGTGGTCGTCGCCGACCAACAGGCTTTCGCCGGGGCGCTGGTGGCGGAGAAGCTGGGTCTGCCGTGGGCGACCTCGGCGACCACGTCGGCCGAGTTCACCGACCCGCTCTCCGGGCTGCCCAAGGTCAGGGAGTGGCTGGAGACACGGCTCGCCGGACTCCGGTCCGCCGTCGGGGATCCGGCGGGCACCGCCGACCCCCGCTTCTCCCCGCACCTCGTTCTCGCTTTCAGCACACCGGAGTTGGCGGGCGACTCGCATACGGGGGCGGTCCGCTGGGTCGGGCCGTCGATCGCGGCCCGCCCGTCCGCCGCCGGTTTCCCCTGGGAGTGGCTCGACCCCGGCCGTGCCACGGTACTGGTCACGCTCGGCACCGCGAACACCGACGTCGGCGGCCGGTTCCTCGACGAGTGCCGCAGCGCGCTGCGCGAACGGGCCGACCGCGCGCAGGGGGTGATCGTCGATCCGGGCAACACGCTGGCACCGAGCGACGCCGACGACAAGGACGTACTGATCGTGCCGTCCGTGCCTCAACTCGCCTTGCTGGAAAGGGGAGTCGGGGCCGTGGTCTGTCACGCGGGGCACAACAGCGTGTGCGAGGCGCTGTGGCACGGGGTTCCGCTCGTCGTGGCACCCATCCGCGACGACCAGCCGGTCGTGGCCGGCCAGGTCGCGGACGCGGGAGCCGGGGTACGGGTCCGGTTCGGCCGGGTCACCGCGCAGAAACTGGGCGCGGCGCTCGACTCCGTGCTGGACGACCCCGGATACCGCGCCGCGGCGGACCGGATCCGTACGGCGTTCCGCGCCGCGGGCGGCGCCCCCGCCGCCGCGGCCCATCTCGACGAGCTGGCCAGGGAGTTCAGATGAGCAGCGAGAAGAGCGAGTACGACCCCACCACAACCTCGGCATCGGACTCGGCCTCGACGTCAGCCGGCGAGCGGATCGCCGCGCTGCGTCCCGCCTACCAGGCGGACATCGCGGCCGGTCTGGAGCGCTTCTTCGAGCCCAGGAGCACCACCTGCCCCTGGTGCGGCTCGGGCGAACTGTCCACCCGGCTGCGCACCACCGACCTGCTCCAGCACAAGCCGGGCCGCTTCGTCCTGGACCGTTGCGGAACCTGCGGGCACACCTTCCAGAACCCCCGACTCAGCGCGGCGGGGCTGGAGTTCTACTACCGGGACTTCTACGACGGGCTGGGCGAGAAGAAGCTCGGCGACACCTTCGGGGGCCGTACGAAGATGTACCGGGGGCGGGCCGAGTCGATGCTGCCGCACGACCCCGGGCCGAAGACCTGGCTGGACGTCGGCACCGGGCACGGCCACTTCTGTGCCGCCGCCCAGGAGGTGCTGCCCGGGACGACGTTCGACGGGCTCGACTTCACCGACGGCGTCGAACTCGCCGAACGGGAGGGCCGGGTGGAGCACGGCTTCCGGGGCAGCTTCCCCGACCTCGCGCCCGAACTGACCGCCCGTTACGACGTGGTGAGCATGTTCCACTACCTGGAGCACAGCACCGACCCCGACCGCGAACTGCGCGCCGCCTGGCAGACGGTACGGCCCGGCGGGCATCTGCTGATCGAGGTCCCGGACCCCGAGAGCCGCTACGCCCGCCTGCTGGGCCGTTTCTGGCTGCCCTGGTTGCAGCCGCAGCACCTGCACTTCGTGCCGGTGGCCAATCTGCGCCGCCGCCTGACGGACCTGGGCTTCACGGTCGTGGCGGAGCAGCACGCCGAACCGCACGACCCGGTCGACCTGCTGGCCGCCGTCTGGCTGACCCTGGACCACACGGCACCGCGCGACGACGCGCCCTGGCTGCCCGAACCGCCGGGCGCGCTGCGCCGCACACTGCGCGCGGCGCTGCTCGTCGCCGGGATCCCGGCGCTGATCGCGGGCACCCTGCTCGACCGCTTCGCGGTACGTCCGCTGTCGCACCGGCTGGGCGTCTCCAACGCGTACCGGCTCGTGGCCCGCCGCGACTGACGGCGGCCACGCAATACCTATACCACGTGGGTGAGTTGACTGTCCGTCACCTCATAACGTTCAGCGCACCGACGCCGTGGCCGCCTCCGCGACGATCTCGGCGACCGCGGCCGGCTGGTCGACGAGGAGGAGGTGTCCCGCGTCCGCGACGGTGACGATGCGGATCTGCGGGCAGGCCCGGAGGTCGCGGCGCTCGCCGTCGGTCAGGCCGATCATGTCGCGGTCGCCGCGCACCACCCAGGCGGGCACCCCCGCCGCGCACAGCCTCGCGACCAGCGACGGATACCGGTCGAGGTAGGCGTAGTAGTCCCGCACGATCCGGCGGCAGGCCGCCGGATCGTTGTCGCCCATGACCGCCGCCAGCAACTCGGCGCGCCGCGGCGGCAGTTCGTGCTTCATGGCCCGGGGCATCAGTTTGAGCATGGCCCTCCAGGCCGCGCCGCCCAGCCCGGGCACCCGGCCGACCGTGTTCAGCACGGTCAGGAACGTCGCCTCGTCGCCCCGCGAGAAGGTCGGCGACAGCAGCACCAGGGGACCCTTGAACAGGCCCAGCGCGGCCATCTCGATCGCCACGTTCGCGCCCAGGCTGTGCCCGACGACCGAGTCGCAGCCCGACTCGGCGGCGAAGTCCGCCATCAGCCGGGCGTAGTGCTCCATGGACACGTCCTCGGGCGCTTCGGTACGACCGAAGCCCGGCTGGGTCACCGCGATCATCCCCAGCCCCGCCGCCGCCGGCTCGGCCATCACGTCCGCGTAGAACTCGGTCGTGCACAGCCCACCCGGAATCATCAGCACCCGGTGCGAGGCGTTCGTCGCGCCCGCCCGGCGGACATCCCAGTGCTCACCCATACCTCGAGCGTGCCCCCGGGCCCGCCCGACCGCACCCCGAGCGCCGGGTGCCGCCTCGCCGCTCCCGCTACTTGATGACCGCGTTCGCCACGACGACGATCACGCCGAGCAGCGCGTCCACCGCGCCGATCAGCACCGCGACCCGCCACGGGCGGCGCGACCAGCGGGCCGTGACCAGGCCCAGGGCGAACAGCAGGCTGATGTTGAGGGCGAACGCCGGGTACTCCACCCCGTTCGCCGGCCACCACCCCCAGCCCGCGCCCGCGAGCACCAGGACCGTCGGCAGCACGGCCGCGACCAGCGGCCACTCCTCGGCGAGGGTGCGCAGCGCGTCCCCGCGGCGGTGCGGGGCGCGCTCGGCGATGTAGTGCGCGTACCCGTGCGCGAGGGCGGAGGCGAGGGCCGTGACCAGCAGCCAGATGGCGTCGTAGCGGCGGCCGGCCTGCGAACTGTGCCCGTACTGGGTGAGCGCGGCGACCATCGAACTCGCCAGGACCGCGCCGTAGACACCGCCGAAGAGCAGAGTTTCACGTGTGTCGTGCCGGTGCGGCTGCTCCCCCGCCACGGTGTCGTCCGCCATGGGCTCCACGATCACCCGGCCCCACCCGGCCCGCCAGTCGTGCCGCGACACCACTAGGGGACTTAGGGGACCTAGGACACGTAGGGGATGTAGGGGATTTAGGGGACGTAGGGGATCAGTCCGTGGGCGGGGGTGCCGTCGTCCCCCGGACCTCCAGGGTCGGCGCGGCCAGGTGCACGCGCCCCTCGCCCCCGGGCCGTTCGAGACGGTCGAGGAGGCAGCGGGCGGCCCGCCGGCCGACCTCGCGGCCGGCGCCGTCGACGGTCGTCAGCCACACATGGCGCAGCCGGGAGATGCTGGTGTCGTCGTAGCCGACGACGGACAGGTCGCGCGGTACGCGCAGGCCCAGCTCCTCGGCCGCCGACAGCACCCCGACCGCCGTCATGTCGTTGACGGCGAACACGGCCGTGGGCCGGTCGGCGCGGGCGAGCAGCCGGACCGTGGCCCGGTAGCCGCCCTCCTCGGTCATGTCACCCGGCTCGACCAACGCCCCGTCGGCCGTCGCCTCGAAGCCGCGTCGGCGCAGGTCGGCGGCGGCGCCGTAGCCCGCGAGGTGGGCGATGCGGCGGTGGCCGAGTGCGAGGAGGTGCTCGGTGGCCAGGCGGGCGCCGTGCTCGTCGTCGTTGGCGACCAGGTCCACCCCGGCCGGCACCGGCTCGCGGGCCCCCGCGACGACGACCGGCATCCGGGCGGCGACGGTCTCCAGGGCCGCCGGGTCGGGCAGCGTGCCGACCACGACGAGCCCGTCCGCGCCCAGGTCGAGGAAGGGGCCGGCCGGGTCCTGGCCGACGCGGCGGTGGAGGCGGGCGTCGGCGAGCAGCATGTGCAGGCCGCTCGCGTGCAGCAGGGAGTTGAGGCCGTCGAGGAGGTCGACGTACCAGGGGTTGCGCAGGTCGTGCAGCAGGACGCCGATCGTGCGAGTGCGCTGCTCGCTGAGGCTGCGGGCGGCGGCGTTGGGCCGGTAGCCCAGCTCGCGCACGGCCCGCAGGACGGCGTCCCGCTTCTCGGCGCGCACCTGCTCGGAGCCGCGCAGCACGAGGGAGACCAGCGACTTGGACACACCGGCCCGGTCGGCGACGTCACGGATGGTCGGCGGTCTCATGGTGTGGACCGTTCCACGGGACGCAGGGGTTGTCAAAGGGGGACGGAGGGCTTGACACCCTCGGGAAACGGCCTTCAGGGTGGCCTGGACAGAGCGTGGACGGGTTCTGGACCGGTCCAAGAAGAGTTGTAGTGATGAAGACCTGTAGCGATGAAGAGCTGTAGCGAAGGGGGCTGTGGTGGTGGATGCGCTGGGTGTCGCCGTCGTCGGGTTCGGCTGGATGGGCCGGGTGCACACTCAGGCGTACGCCCGCGTCCGGCACCACTACCCGCGACTGGCGCTGCGCCCGCAGCTCGTGACCGTCGCCGAGGAGGTGCCCGGCCGGGCGGAGGAGGCCGCCGACCAGTTCGGTTTCGCCGCCGTCACCCGGGACTGGCGTGAGGTGGTCGCCGACCCGCGCGTGCGGGCCGTCAGCATCACCGCGCCGAACTTCCTGCACCGCGAGATCGGCGTCGCGATGGCCGAGGCCGGCAAGCACATCTGGATCGAGAAGCCGGTCGGCCTCACCCCGCAGGACGCCCGGGCGGTGGCGGACGCGGTCGCCGAGGCGGGCGTCCAGGGCACCGTCGGCTTCAACTACCGCAACGCGCCCGCCGTGGAGACGGCCCGCGACCTGATCGCCGCCGGGGAGATCGGCGCTGTCACGCACGTCCGCATCCGCCTGTTCAGCGACTACGCGGCGCACCCGGACGGCGCCCTGAGCTGGCGGTTCGAGCGGGAGCGGGGCGGCAGCGGCGTGTTGGGCGACCTGGCCTCACACGGCGCGGACCTGGCGCGTTTCCTGCTCGGCGACATCGCCTCGCTGACGGCCGACACGGCGGTCTTCGTGCCCGAGCGGGCCCGCCCGTCCGGGGCGACGGCGGGCCACAGCCGCGCCGCCGGCGGTGCGCTCGGCCCGGTCGAGAACGAGGACTACGTCAACTGCCTGCTGCGCTTCGCGTCCGGCGCGCGGGGTGTGCTGGAGGCCTGCCGGGTGTCGGTCGGCGAGCAGAACAACTACGGCTTCGAGGTGCACGGCACCAAGGGCGCGGTGTTCTGGGACTTCCGGAGGATGAACGAGCTGCGCGTCAGCCGCGGTACGACGTACCAGGACCAGCCGGTCGGCACGGTGTACGTCGGCCCGGGCGACGGCGAGTTCGGCGCGTTCCAGCCGGGCGCGGCGAACGCGATGGGCTACGACGACCTGAAGGTGGTGGAGGCGTACCGCTTCCTGCGCTCGGTCGCCGAGGGCATCCCGTACGGGGCGACCCTCACGGACGCGGTGCACAGCGCGACCGTACTGGAGGCCATGACCCGGTCCGCGCAAAGCGGCTCCTGGGTGGACGTGCACCCGTAAGTCCGTCGGGCCGGTGCCGCACCCGATAGTCCGTCGGGCCGGTGCCGCACCCGATAGTCCGTCGGGCCGGTGCCGCACCCGTAGGGGTGGTGCTGGGGACACCCCCGACTCGGTCCTCAGGCCCAGGGACGGCGAGCCCCGGGACCGGCAGGCTTCAAGGGTCGGCGAACGAGAGCACGAGCGCTCGGACGCCGGCACCGGAACCGCCACACCGAGAACCCGGGGGACACCCATGTCCGAATTCCTCGCCCGGCGACTGACCGGCCTCGCCGGCATCGTCGCCGCGGTCGCCCTCATCGTCCAGGTGCCGCTGTACTTCGTCTACGCGGGACCGCCGCCGGACGCGAACGTGCTGGCCAGGCTGCTGATCGGGATCGTCGCGCTGGCCTCGCTGGTCGTGTTCGTGACCGCCTTCCGGGAGCTGGTCGGGCGGGTGCGCCCGGACCACGCGTGGGCGGGCTCGATCGCGTTCGCCGCCGGGATGGTCTACGCGACGGTCACCCTCGTCTCCATGGGTCTGGAGGCCGGCGCGGTCATCGCCGCGGACCGTCCGATCGACCCGACCATCGACGTCAGTGGCACCTACATCCTCTACGGGTCGATCTCCCGCCTGATGCTGGCGCTCTTCCTGACCGCGCTCGGGTACGCCGTCTCCCGGACCCGGCTGCTGCCGCGCTGGACCGGCCGCTCGGCGTACGTCCTGGCGGCGCTCAACCTGGCCTTCGTGCCGTCGCTGTTCTTCGGCAACGACCCGGCGTTCTTTTACGCGGCCAACGGCTGGGGCACGACCGCGCTGATGGGCGCCGTCCTCAGCTACTGGCTGCTGGCCCTGGGCGTCTCGACGTACCGCAGCGCGGCCCGCGTCACCCCGCAGACCACGTCCATGTCCACGTCAGCGGCACTCCAGCACTGACCACCGCCGAACTGAGCACGGCGCGGCCCGCACCTCAGCCCGCACCCCAGTCCGTGCCCCCGTCCGTGCCCCAGCCCGCGCCCCAGGTGGCGGCCCGCGTCAGCCGGCCGGTGTCTGGGGCGGCATGTTGTACGGGGTGACCACCTGGATCGGCGACGGCAGCATCGGCCCGGCCGGCGGCAGCGCGCCGTGCGCCCGCATCACGGTGTGGCAGGCCTCGCGCACGTCGTGGCGCAGGTCGTGGTGGAGGACGGCGGACAGCCGGTGCTCGCTCAGCAGCCGCGTGTTGTCCTGGTCGAGGTCGTGCGCGACGAACACGGCGCACTCCCGGCCGAGGTCGGCGAAGGCGCGCAGGGTGGCGATGTTGCCGCCGCCGATCGAGTAGACGGCGCGGATGTCCGGGTCGCGTTCCAGCGCGGCCCGGACCAGGTCGTACTGGGTGGCGTCCAGCCCCTGCCCCTCGGCGATCTCGACGAGCGCGCGCTCGGGATGGCGGGCCCGCATCACGCTGCGGAAGCCCATCTCGCGCTCCTCCTCGTTGCGGAAGAACCCGCTGCTCAGGCTGGTGAGGACATTGCCGGGGCGGTCGCCGAGCCACTGGCCCATGAGGTAGGCGGCGGTGGCGCCGGCGGCCCGGTCGTCGATGCCGACGTAGCCGAGGCGGGCGCTGGCGGGCAGGTCCGTGACCAGGGTGACCACCGGGATGCCGGCGGCCACCAGCCGGCCGACGGCGGCGGTGACCTCGGGGACGTCCGGCGCCTTGAGGATCACCCCTTGCGAACCGCGCCGCGCTATCCGGTCCAGGGTCGCGGCCAGCTCCCGCACCGGCCCGGTCTCCCGGAAGTGGAAGCGCGAGCGCAGCACGGCCGGGTGCAGGGACGGCAGCTCGGCCTCCAGGGCGGCCCGGACGGCGGTGCTGAACCGTTCCGGCGACTGCATCACGATGTCGATCATGAAGGTGCGGCCGACGAGTCTGACCTGCGTGCGCTGGCGGTCCAGGTCGGCGATGGCCCGCTGGACCTCCTGCGCGGTGGACTCGCGCACCCCTCCCCTGCCGTTGAGGACCCGGTCGACGGTGGCCTCGCTGAGACCCGCCTGACGTGCGATCTCACGGATGGGGAAGGGGTGACCCACGGAAAGCTCCCACGTTTTCTCTCTGAGGGGTTTTTGATGGCTGCCTGCTGGTTGTTCGACGGGTTTGTCATGACAACAATGGCAGCGCTGAGCCACCATGTCAGCGCCGAGCCGCCCTTGTCATCGAAGTCATCGAAGGGACGACGATGTCCTTCCCTCCCGCGCCAGGCCGTGCCGGGGACCGCTCCTGGCTGTCCGAGCAGGACTGCGACCTCGACGCCTTCCGCTCCCTCGTCGAGCGCGAGACCGACCTCGCCGACTTCCCGCACGCCGCCGCGGTGGAGGGGAACGTCCTCGTCTACGACAGCGAGCGGCTGCGCGCCGCCGGAGCGGACCGTGCGGACTCGCCCGTCCCCGCCGAGCTGGTGCGGGCCCTGACCGACGGTCCCGGCGTCGTCGTCTTCCGGGGCGCCTTCCCCGCTGCGGCGGTCGTCGACCGGGCCACCGCCGTCTTCGACGCGCTCATCGCCGAGCAGCACGCCTCGGGTGCGACCGCCGGCGACCACTTCGCGAAGCCGGGCGCCAACGACCGCGTCTGGAACGCCCTCGAGAAGGCCGCCCTGTACGACCCGGAGGCGTTCGCCGACTACTACGCCAACGACGTCCTGGCGCTGGTCTCGCGGGCCTGGCTGGGCCCCGGCTACCAGGTGACCTCGCAGGTCAACGTGGTCAACCCGGGCGGCGCGGCGCAGAGTCCGCACCGCGACTACCACCTCGGGTTCCTCTCCAACGACGCGGCCGCCGCCTATCCGGCGCACGTTCACCGCCTCTCCCCGGTGCTCACGCTCCAGGGCGCGGTGGCGCACTGCGACATGCCGGTGGAGTCCGGCCCCACGCTGTACCTGCCGTACTCGCAAGGGTACGAGCCCGGCTATCTGGCGTGGCGACTGCCGCAGTTCCGGGCGTACTTCGAGCAGCACCACGTCCAACTCGCCTTGGCGAAGGGCGACGCGGCCTTCTTCAACCCGGCCGTCTTCCACGCCGCCGGCACCAACCGCACCGCCGACGTACGCCGCACGGCCAACCTGCTCCAGGTGTCCTCGGCCTTCGGGCGCGCGATGGAGACCGTGGACCGCGAGGCGGTCGCGAACGCGGTCTTCCCCGTGCTGCTGAAGCGGCGGGCGCAGGGCGTGGGCCAGGAGTGGCTGGAGCGGGTCGTGGCCGCGAGCGCCGAGGGCTACCCCTTCCCCACCAACCTCGACAACGACCCGCCGGTCGGCGGTCTGGCCCCGGCCACCCAGGCGGACGTCGTACGGCGGGCGCTGCACGAGGAGTGGACCCCGCAGGCACTCCGGGACGAGCTGCGGGTCGGCGCCGAGCGGCGCATGAGCTGAAAGGATCCACCGCACATGGGACTTCTCGACGACAAGGTCGTCCTCGTCAACGGCGGCAGCCAGGGGGTGGGCGCGGCCATCGCGCGGGCGGCGGTCCGTGAGGGCGCGCTCGTCGCCGTCACCGGACGGCGGCCGGAGCCGGGCGAGGCGCTGGTGGCGGAGCTGACGGCGGCGGGCGGCAAGGCGCTCTTCGTCCGGGCCGACCTCTCGGACGCCGCGCAGGCGAAGGCGTCGGTGGCCGAGACGGTCGCCGCGTACGGGCGGGTCGACTGCCTGGTCAACTCGGCGGGGCTGACGTCCCGGGGCACGCTCCTGGACACCACGCCCGAGCTGTTCGACGAGCACATCGCGATCAACCTCAAGGCCCCGTTCTTCGCCATGCAGGCGGCGGTGGCGGACATGCTGGCCCGCGAGGCGCCCGGCACGATCGTCAACATCATCACCACCTCGGCGCACGGCGGTCAGCCGTTCCTCGCGCCGTACGTCGCGTCGAAGGCCGGCCTGGTCGGGCTGACCCGCAACGCGGCGCACGCCCACCGCTTCGACCGGGTGCGGATCAACGGCCTGAACATCGGCTGGACGGCCACCGAGGGCGAGGACGCGACGCAGAAGACGTTCCACGACGCCGGGGACGACTGGCGCGAGCAGGCGGCGGCCCGACTGCCGATGGGCAAGCTGGGCCAGCCGGACGAGATCGCCGACTTCGTGGTCTTCCTGCTGTCCGAGCGCTCGGGCGTGGTCACCGGTTCGGTGATCGACTGGGACCAGAACGTGCTGGGCGGGATGGACTGAGGCCTCCTCAGCCCGACCCGTCCGGCGATCGGGGCCCGGGGCCGAGCCCCGACGACGGACCACACACCACTCTCATCTCAGGGAAGCAGCCAAGCACATGCGCATCGGAATCCTCGGCCTCGGCCGCATCGGCGCGTTCCACGCCGAGACCCTCTCCGGACTCGACGCCGTCGAGTCGCTCGTCCTGGCCGACCCGTTCGCGGAGGCCGCCAAGAAGGCGGCCGAGCGGTTCGGCGCCGAGGTCGCGGACTCCCCCGAAGCCGTACTGGACGCCGGTGTGGACGGGGTCGTGGTCGCCGCCGCGACCGACGCCCACCCGGGTCTGATCCTGGCCGCCGTCGAGGCGGGCATCCCCGTCTTCTGCGAGAAGCCCGTCGCGAAGACGATGGCCGAGGGCGTCGCGGTGCTCAAGGCCGTCCAGGGCAGCGCGGTCCCCATCCAGATCGGCTACAACCGGCGCTTCGACGCGGGTTTCGTGGCCGCGCGGGCCGCCGTCCAGGCCGGTGAGCTGGGCAAGCTGCACACGGTCCGCTCGACCACGCTGGACCCGGCCCCGCCGCCGGCCGGGTACATCGCCGCCTCCGGGGGCATCTTCCGGGACTGTTCCGTGCACGACTTCGACATCATCCGCTGGGTGACGGGCCGCGAGGTGACCGAGGTGTACGCGGTCGGCGGCAACCGGGGCGCCGACTACATCAAGGACGCGGGCGACGCCGACACCACCGGCGCGATCCTCACCCTCGACGACGGCACGATCGCGGTGGTCTCCAACTCCCGCCACAACGCCCGGGGTTACGACGTCCGCATGGAGATCCACGGCTTCACGGACTCGATCGCCGTGGGCCTGGAGGACAAGCTGCCGCTGCGCTCGGTGGAGCCCGGGGTGACCTTCCCGGCCGGCACCCCGCACGACTTCTTCATGGACCGCTTCGCCGCCGCCTACCGCGCCGAACTCACCGCGTTCACCGAGGTCGTGGCCGGCAGCCGGCCCTCGCCCTGCACGGTCGAGGACGCCCTGGAGGCGGGCTGGATCGCGGACGCCTGCACGGTGTCCCTGCACGAGCACCGGCCGGTGACGATCGCCGAGGTCCGCGTCTCCTGAGGGGAGGCCGAGGCCGAGGACGCGGGAAGGGCGACCGGGAACATGGTCCCGGTCGCCCTTCTCCGCTCGCACCGGCCCTCCGCTCGCACCGGCCCTCCGCGCTCACTCGCCGTGGCTCACCGCGCCGCCGGTTCCGCCGGCAGGTTGAAGACGTGGTTCGGGGAGATGATCGTCGTGATCGCGTCGCCGAACAGGGTGCTCGGCTCCTGGTTCTTGTAGTTGATGTCGGTGTTGAGCACCACGACGAGCGTCGCCCGCGCCGACGGCAGGTAGATGGTCAGCGACTCGTAGCCCGGCAGCGAGCCGTTGTGGCCGATCCAGCCCTGCACGTTGAAGATGCCGAGCCCGTACCCGGCGCCCGGTATCGGAGTCGGCGGAGTGATCAGCCGCTGCCTCTGCGTGGCCGGGCTGATCAGCCTCTCACCGTTGGGCAGGACACCCGTGGCCACCGTGCGCGCCCAGGTCCGCAGATCCTGGAGCTGCGAGATCATCGCGCCGGCCGCCCAGCCCCAGGAGGGGTTCCAGTCGGCCGAGTCCTCGACCTTCCCGGTGGCGGTCTGGTCGGTGTAGCCCTGGGAGTGCGGCGTCGGGAACTCGTTGCCGGTCGGGAAGAGGGTGTGCGCCATGCCGGCCCGGTCCAGGATGTGCTGCTGGATGAACTCCCCGAGCTTCTGGCCGCTGATCTTCTCCACCACCAGACCGAGCAGGATCAGGTTGGTGTTGCAGTAGTAGAACTTCTCGCCCGGCGGGAACAGCACGGGATGCTTGAAGGAGTAGCCGAGCAGTTCCTGCGGGGTGAACGGCCGCTGCGGGTCGGAGGTCAGCGCCTTGTAGAAGTCCTCGTCCGCCGAGTAGTTGAACAACCCGCTGCGCATACCGGCCAGTTGCCGCAGGGTGATCTTGTCGCCGTTCGGTACGCCGTCGATGTACTTGCCGATGGTGTCGTCAAGGCCGATCTTTCCCTGGTCGACGAGTTCCAGCAGCGCGGTGACGGTGAACGTCTTGGTCTCGCTGCCGATCCGCATGTAGAGGCCGGGGTCCATCGGCTGGCCGGTGCTCTTGTCGCGGACGCCGAAGGACTTCACGTACTGGCCCTGGTCGGGCGTCCAGATGCCGACGGTCACACCGGGGATGCTCGCCTGCTTCATGACCCGTTGTACGGCCGCGTCGACCTGCTGCTGCACGGCGGGGGTGAGTTCGACGACGCCGCCCGCGGCCGAGGACGACGAGGACGGCGGGGAGGGTGGTTCGGTGGCGGTGGGGGTGGGGGCGGCGGCCGAGGACGGCAGCGCCGTCGCCGCGCCGCCCGCGATCGGCACCACCAGCGCCCCCACCGCGGTGGCGACGACGATCGCCCTGCGCACGCGCGTGTACGGGTGTGTCATGGGCCTTCTCCCGCATGAGGAGGTTGACGCCGCAGTGCCACAGCCGCACCAGTGGGCACGGGCCGCATGCGGCCCATCAGCACCAGGATAGAAGTGCCCGCACGCCCCCGCCTGTCGGCACGAACGGCACGAACGGCCCGTATGACATGCGCGGGCGTTGCCGGACCTGCCCCGTGCCGTGGTCCGCTCGCGTCACGCCCCGCAGGAGCGCAGGAACTTCCGGGTGCGGATCGCGATGGCCAGCGGCGCGTCCGGCTCGCACGGGTACATGTCCTGCTCGACGATCGCGAACAGTTCGACGCCCAGCCGCTGCGCCGCGACGAGGACGGGCTCCAACTCCGGTACACCGGACGGTGGTTCGCACATCACCCCGCGCTCGACGGCGGGACCGAACGGCACTTCGTCCCGCAGGACGTCGGCGAGGATCTCCGGGTCGACCTGTTTGAGGTGGAGGTAGCCGATGCGTTCGCCGTAGGTCTCGATCAACTGGACGCTGTCGCCGCCACAGTAGGCGTAATGGCCGGTGTCCAGGCAGAGGTTGACCAGTTCGCTGTCGGTGGAGTCGAGGAAGCGCTCGACGTGCTGCTCGGTGTCGAGGTGCGTGTCGGCGTGCGGATGGACGACGAGATCCAGGCCGTACGTCTCCTGCACCTCGTGGCCGAGCCGCTCCATCCCCTTGGTGAGATGGGCCCACTGACTGCCCGTCAGCTCCGGCGGCTCCAGGAGCTCGGCCGTCTTGTCGTCCCGCCAGAAGGCCGGGATGACGACGAGGTGCCGGGCGCCCATCGCCTGGGTGAGCGCGGCCACTTCACTGACGTGCGCCCAGGTGGACTCCCAGACGGACGGGCCGCGGTGCAGTCCGGTGAAGACCGTGCCCGCCGAGACGCTCAGCCCCCGTCTGGCGACCTCGTCGGTGAGCCGGGCCGGGTCGGTCGGCAGATAGCCGTAGGGGCCGAGTTCGATCCAGGAGTAGCCGGCCTCGGCGACCTCGTCCAGGAAGCGTCCCCAGGGCACCTGCCGGGGGTCGTCCGGGAACCACACGCCCCAGGAGTCGGGGGCCGAGCCGACGCGGATGCGGTCGAGGGCGTTCGCCATGTCAGGGCGTCCCCTCGGTCGGGTCCGCCACCGGGGCGGTGAGGTCCTTCTCCTCCGGGAGCTCCTCGACGTCCACGCCCCGCACCTGGGCCAACTCGTGCTTGAGGGCCGCGAGTTCGGTACCGCCGGCCATGTGGTTGGTGAGTTCCTCGAGGGTGACCTCGCTGCGGTCGGCGCTCAACTCCATGGTGCCGAGGCGCAGGACGCTGAAGTGGTCGCCGACCATGTAGGCGTGGTGGGGGTTGTGGGTGATGAAGATGACGCCGAGGCCGCGGTCGCGGGCGGCGGCAATGTACTTCAGGACCACGCCGGACTGCTTGACGCCGAGGGCGGCGGTGGGCTCGTCCAGGATGAGGACGCGGGCGCCGAAGTGGACGGCGCGGGCGATGGCCACACACTGGCGCTGGCCGCCCGACAGCGTGCCGATGGGCTGGTCGAGGTCGTCGAGGATGATGCCCATGTTGCGCAGCTCGTCGTCGGCCGTCTTCTTCATCTTCTCGATGTCGAGACGGTGCACGGGCCAGGGGCCCTTGGTGAGCTCGGAGCCGAGGAAGAAGT
The DNA here is from genome assembly GCF_900110755.1 of Streptomyces sp. yr375. Classification (GTDB taxonomy): domain Bacteria; phylum Actinomycetota; class Actinomycetes; order Streptomycetales; family Streptomycetaceae; genus Streptomyces. The sequence goes on along the minus strand of NZ_FOFF01000001.1, from coordinate 83,031 downwards.
TCCGCCAGACGGGCATCAGTGGGACGGTCGCCAGGTCCTGGTAGACGGTGGCGATGCCCTTGTCGAGGGCCTGGCGCGGGGTGGTGAAGTGCACCGGTTCGCCGTCGACGAGGAACTCGCCCTCGGTGTGCTGGTGCAGCCCGGAGATGATCTTGATCAGGGTGGACTTGCCCGCGCCGTTGTCGCCGAGGACGCAGGTCACCTTGCCGGGGTGGACCGCGAGGGTCACACCGTGCAGGGCGCGGATGTTGCCGTAGGACTTTCCGGCGTTGCGCAGTTCGACGAGGACCCGGCCGCCGCCCTCGGGGACGGTGTCGGTGAGGATCGCGCCGTGCGTTCCGCTTCCACTTCCGTTGCTGGTGGTCATGCGAGGTCACCTCCGGGTGGCCGTGCGGCCGACCCACAGATTGATCAGGACGGCCCCGAGCAGCATCACGCCGAGGAACGCCTTGAACCAGTCGGGGTTCCAGCCGGCGTAGACGATGCCCTGCTGCACCATGCCGAACATGAACGCGCCGAAGACCGGGCCGATCGCGGAACCGGCGCCGCCGGTGAGCAGACAGCCGCCGATGACGGCCGCCGCGATGTAGATCAGCTCCTGGCCGACGCCCTCACCGGACTGCACGGTGTTGAACGTGAAGAGCTGGTGCATGCCGACGAACCAGGCGCCGAAGCCGACCAGCATGAACAGTGAGATCTTGGTGAACGTCACGGGCACACCGACGGCCCGCGCGGACTCCTTGTTGCCGCCGACCGCGAAGATCCAGTTGCCGAACTTCGTGCGGATCAGGACCCAGGTGGCGATGGCGGCGAAGACCAGCCAGTACACGATGGTGATCTTCACCTGGACGCCGCCGACGCCGAAGGACGAGGCGAAGACCTTCCTGGCCTGGCCGAAGCCGTCCATGTCGCTGATGTCGTCGGTCGCCACGTTGCCGGTGATCAGCTTGGTCACCGCGAGGTTGACGCCTTGCAGGATCAGGAAGGTGCCCAGGGTGACCAGGAAGCTCGGCAGCCCGGTCTTGACCACCATCCAGCCGTTGAAGAAGCCGATGGCGAGGGACACCAGGAGCGCGACGAGCACACCGACCCAGACGTTCGTGGTCAGTTGGTAGCTGAGCATGCTCGCGGTGAGCGCCGAGGTGATGACGGCGACACCGGCCGAGAGGTCGAACTCGCCGCCGATCATCAGCAGCGCCACCGGCAGGGCCATGATCCCGATCGTCGACGACTGATACAGGACGTTGGCCATCGAGCTGCCGTCCCGCACCGGCGGCGCGGCGATCAGGAAGAACACGTACACCGCGACGGCGCCCAGGAACACCCCCACCTCGGGGCGCGCCAACAACCGTAGAGCCAGGGGGCGTTCCGTGGTCCGGCCGTCACTCTCCTCGCGGCGCGGCGCCGGTGGCGGGGTCACCGCCGGCTCGGCAGGGTGGGTCATGATCATCACCTGGTGCCCTTCGGGGCGGACGATTCTTGCCGTCGCGGCCATGGCCGAGACGGGGGCCGTTTCTACTCAGATTGGGGCCACGGAGCCAGCTCCGCGACTTTCCTGAACGAGACCACCACCTCCATCACCACGCCTACCAGCGCCCACACCAGCGCCCACGCTTTGTTAAGACATCCTCTCGCAAGTAGGTCAGAATGTAAGAACAAAGCCTTGACATCGGAGCCCCCGGGACCTACACCTGGGAGACGATCAACCCTCTGCTACCCCAGACGACCGGGTGTACCCCACCCCAACCCACCGAGGAGGTGCCCCGATGGCGAAGACCGGCGACCGTTCCCGTGCCGTGCCCGGCTCCGCGCTCGACGCGCTGCATTTCGCGCTGGACCGCACCAGCCCGGTGCCGCTCTACTACCAGCTCGCCCAGCAACTGGAGGCGGCGATCGAACACGGCGCGCTCGCCCCGGGCAACCTGCTGGGCAACGAGATCGACCTGTCGACCCGCCTGGGCCTGTCCCGCCCGACGGTCCGCCAGGCCATCCAGTCCCTGGTCGACAAGGGCCTGCTGGTACGACGCCGGGGAGTCGGCACCCAGGTCGTGCACAGCCAGGTGAAGCGGCCGCTGGAACTCTCCAGCCTCTACGACGACCTGGAGGCGGCCGGACAGGGGCCCACCACCCACGTCGTACGCAACGAACGCGTCCCGGCGACCGCCGACGTGGCCGCCGCGCTCGGCATCGCGGAGGGCAGCGAGGTCACGCTCCTGGAGCGGCTGCGCGCCACCCACGGACAGCCGGTGGCGTTCCTGTGCAACTACCTGCCGCCGGCCCTCCTGGACCTCGACACGGACCGCCTGGAGTCGACCGGCCTGTACCGGCTGCTGCGCTCGGCGGGCATCACCCTGCACAGCGCCCGCCAGACCATCGGCGCCCGCTCCGCCACCGCCGACGAGGCCGCCCTCCTCACCGAGCGGGAGGGGGCGGCCCTGCTGACCATGCAGCGCACGGCCTACGACGACACCGGCCGCCCGGTCGAGTACGGGACGCACATCTACCGCGCGTCCCGCTACGCCTTCGACTTCCAGCTCCTGGTCAGACCGTAGACGGAGCCGTACTGCTCTAGCGCGGGGCCATCCGCAGCGCGCCGTCCATGCGGATGGTCTCGCCGTTGAGGTAGTCGTGGTCGACGATCGCCAGGGCGAGCTTCGCGTACTCCTCGGGGCGGGCCAGGCGGCGCGGGAAGGGCACGCCCGCCGCGAGGCCGGCCCGGAACTCCTCCGACACCGTGGCCAGCATCGGCGTCTCCACGACGCCCGGGGCGATGGTGCACACCCGGATGCCGTACTGGGCCAGGTCGCGGGCGGCGGGCAGGGTCAGGCCGACGACACCGCCCTTGGACGACGCGTAGGCGGCCTGGCCGATCTGGCCGTCGTAGGCGGCGATGGAGGCGGTGTTGACGATGACGCCCCGCTGGCCCTCCGCGTCGGCCTCCGTCTCGGCGATGGCCTCGGCGGCGAGCGCGAGCACGTTGAAGGTGCCGATCAGGTTGATCTGGACGACCTTGGCGTACAGCGCCAGGTCGTGCACGCCCTTCTTGCCGAGGATCCGCGCGGAGGGGCCGATGCCGGCGCAGTTGACGGCCGTGCGCAGCGGGACACCGGAGCCCGCCGCGACGGCGACGGCCGCGCCCACCTGCTCGGGGTCGGTGACGTCGGCGGGCACGTAGGTCACGCCGGGGACCTCGGGGGCCTTGCCGATGCCGTCCTCGAGGTCGAGGGCGAAGACCCGGGCGCCGCGCTCCGCGAGGGCCTTGGCGGTGGCCGCGCCGAGGCCGGACGCACCGCCGGTGACAAGGGCGGCGGTGTTCTCGAGCTGCATCATCACTCCTTGCCGAGGACGGTGAGCACACCACCCTCGTCACGGTCCAGCGCACGGGAGATGACCATGCGCTGGATCTGGTTGGTTCCTTCGAAGATCTGCATGACCTTGGCCTCGCGCATATAGCGTTCCACGGGGAAGTCACGGGTGTATCCGTACCCCCCGAGGACCTGCACGGCGTCCGTCGTCACCTTCATGGCATTGTCCGTGGCCACGAGCTTGGCGATCGACGCCTCCCGGGTAAACGGCAGGCCCAGGTCGCTGCGCCGGGCGGCGGCCAGCGCGGTGGCCCGCGCCGACTCGATGGCGGCGCTCATGTCGGCGAGCACGAAGGCCAGACCCTGGTGCTCGATGATCGGCTTGCCGAACGTCTCCCGCTCGCGGGCGTAGCGCACCGCGTGGTCCAAAGCGCCCTGGGCGAGGCCGGTGGCGACGGCCGCGATGCCGAGCCGGCCGCGGTCGAGGGAGGCGAGCGCGATCCTCAGCCCCTGCCCCTCCTCCCCTATCCGGCGCTCGACGGGCACCCGGACGTCCTCCAGCCGCATCGTGGCGGTCGCCGAGCCCGTCAGGCCCATCTTCCGCTCCGGCGGGTCGGCGCTGAGGCCCGGGGCGTCGGCCGGCACCAGGAAGCAGGAGATGCCGTGGGTGCGGTCGTCGGAGGTGCGGGCCATGACGGTGTAGAAGTCGGCGTAACCGCCGTGCGTGGTCCACGCCTTGGTGCCGTTGAGCACGTACTCGTCGCCGTCGCGGACCGCGCGGGTCAGCATGGCCGCCGGGTCGGAGCCGGCGTGCGGCTCGGACAGGCAGTACGCGCCGAGCAGCTCACCGGCCAGCATGTCCGGCAGCCACCTGCGCCGCTGCTCCTCGGTGCCGAAGCGGGCCAGCGGGAAGCAGGACAGGGCGTGCACGGAGATGCCCACGGCGACGCTCGACCAGACCGCGGCGACCTCCTCCAGCACCTGGAGGTAGACCTCGTACGGCTGGTCCGCCCCGCCGTCCTCCTCGGCGAAGGGCAGCCCGAGCAGGCCGCTGCGCCCGAAGGTGCGGAAGACGTCCCGGGGGAACGCCCCGTCGGCCTCGGCGACGGCGACCCGGGGTGCGAGTTCCTTGCCGGCGAGGGTGCGGGTGAGCTGGATCAGCTCGACGGCTTCCTCGGTGGGAAGGGCGCGAGTGGCGGGCATGGCGACCTCCACGTAGGTGTACGGGCGAGTATCGGAGCGATACCGGCAATGATACTGAAGTACGTACGAACGTATCATTCACAGTACGGTAAGAGGGCGCACGGCAGCACCTCGACCCCTGCCCGGATGTCAGGTCAGCTCAGGGGGAGACGGCGTGCACGATGAGCGAGGCGAGCTGTTCGTACGCCTCCGCGTCGGTCAGCCCGGTGCGCGCCTGGAGCTCGCCCTGCTGGATCTGCCGCATGGTCGCGGCGGCCACCTCGCCGACGAACGCGGTGTGCACCTCGCGGAAAGCGCCGTGCGAGACGCCCTCCGCGATCAGCCGGCGCACCCGCTCCGCGGCCATCCGCGTGTTCGCCTCGTACACCTCGCGGGCGGGCGGGAAGTCCGCCACGTCGTCGAGGAACCGGCGTGAGAGCGGGCGCAGTTGTTCGGCGACGGCGGTCAGGTACACCCGGACCCGGTCCGAGGGCTCGACCGTCTGCGCCACCCGCTTCTCGACGGCCTCGGTGGCCCCCCGGAAGTAGTGCTTGACCGCCTCCACCACCAACCCCTGCTTGCTGCGGGCGAGTTGGTACAGGGTCGTCTTCGAGCAGCGCAGCCGCACCGCGAGATCGTCCAGCGTGAGGTCCGAGAACCCCTCCGCCGTCAGCAGCGCGACGAGGCGTTCCAGCAGGTCGGCCTGTCTGGCGGTGCGGCGGGGGGACGGCAGCGGCATGATCCAAGCGTAGCTGCCCGCGAACGCACCGAAGCCGCCTTCCCAAGGTTGGGAAAGCGGCTTCCGACCTGCGATGAAGCTGGTCGGGACGACAGGATTTGAACCTGCGACCCCTTGACCCCCAGTCAAGTGCGCTACCAAGCTGCGCCACGTCCCGGTGCGCTGTCCACGGCGTGCCGTGTGATCGCGCGAACAGCACTTTACCCCACGCGGGGCGATGGCCCGACGAGAGCCCGGAGCGCGGCCGGGCGCGGGACAATCGGCGTATGGAGCGTTTGGGCAGTACAGGAGGTACGCGGGACCGGGACGGCGCGGGGCGGGCGCGCAGCGCACGGCCGCGGGACGGGCTCGGCCGGCCGCTGCCGTACGGCACGGCCGGGGTGGAGCGGCAGCCCGAGGGCGTCGTGCGTACGCCGGCGGAGACCGTCGTCGAGGCGCAGGCTCTGCTGGACGCCGGGAAGCCGTTCCACGCGCACGAGGTGTTCGAGGACGCCTGGAAGTCGGGTCCCGAGTCGGAGCGCGCGCTGTGGCGCGGGCTCGCCCAGCTCGCGGTGGGCCTGACACACGCGGCCCGGGGGAACGTCACCGGCGGGGCGCGGCTGCTGCGGCGCGGGGCCGGGGCCGTGGCGGAGTGGGCGGAGAAGGCCGAGAGGGCTGCGGGCGAGCCGTACGGGATGGACCTGGCCGGGCTGGCCGGCTGGGCGCGCGAGCTGGCGGACACGGTGGAACGGACGGGCGCGGCGGTCGACGCACGGGCGCGGGCACCACGACTGCGCTGACACCGTGCACCAATCACCAACCACCCCGCACCCGGCCACGCGCCGCCAGGCACCCGGCACCGTCACTGTCAGTGGTGTACGGCAGACTCGTGGCGTGCGAGAGATTCATGTCATCGGTATCGGCGCGGGCGACCCCGACCAGCTCACCCTGCAAGCGGTCAGGGTGCTGCGGAGCACGGACGTGTTCTTCGTCCTGGACAAGGGCGAGGTGAAGAGCGACCTGACGCGGCTGCGCCACGACATGCTGGAGACGCACATACCGCAGGGCGGGTACCGGGTGGTCGAGGCCCGGGATCCGGAGCGGGACCGCAGGGCGGGCGGCGCGGCCTACTCGCCGGCCGTCGGCGACTGGCGCAGCGCCCGCGCCGACATCTACGAGCGGCTGATCACCGAGGAGCTCGGCGAGGACGAGAGCGGCGCGTTCCTGGTGTGGGGCGACCCCGCGCTGTACGACAGCACGCTGGGCATCCTGGAGGAGGTGCTGGCGCGGGGCGCGGTGGCCTTCGAGTACGACGTCGTCCCGGGGATCAGCAGTGTCTCCGCGCTGGTCGCCCGGCACCGCACGGGCCTCAACCGGGTGGCGCGGCCCGTGCAGATCACCACCGGCCGCCGGCTCGCCGAGGGCTTCCCGGAGGGGGTGGACGACGTGGTGGTGATGCTGGACGCCCAGCAGACGTTCAGACGGTACGCCGGGGAGGACGTCGACATCTACTGGGGCGCCTACATAGGCACTGCGGACGAGATCCTGGTCTCCGGTCCGATCGCCGAGGCCGGGCCGCGCATCGAGCGGCTGCGCGCCGAGGCCCGTGAGCGCAAGGGCTGGATCATGGACACGTATCTGCTGCGCCGCAACCCGGACACGGAGTAGCCCCCGAGCGGGCCAACCCCGCGTGCGGGGGCGGTGCGGCGGTGTGATCGTGACGTCGTGACAGTGACCGAGGAGTCCGCGGGCGCCGCCGGGCCGCCGGGATCCGCGCCTGCCGTCGCGCAGCCGCCTTTCCTGGACCCGCGCCGCCGCAACATCGTCGTCGCGACGATCGTGCTGGGCATGCTGCTGGCGGCCCTGGACCAGACGATCGTGGGCACGGCGCTGCCGACGATCGTGTCGGACCTCGGTGGCGCGGCGCACATGTCGTGGGTGGTCACGTCCTACCTCCTCGCGGAGACCGTCGCGACGGTCCTGGTCGGCAAGTTCGGCGACCTGTTCGGGCGCAAGGTGGTCTTCCAGGTCTCGGCGATCGTCTTCATCACGGGGTCGTTCCTGTGCGGTCTGGCGACGAACATGCCGCTGCTGATCTCCTGGCGGGCGTTGCAGGGCATCGGCGCGGGCGGGCTGATGGTGACGGCGATGGCGCTGATCGCCGACGTCATCCCGTTGCGGGAGCGGGGCAAGTACCAGGGCGCGATCGGGGCCGTGTTCGGCGTGGCCACCGTCATCGGGCCGCTGCTGGGCGGGCTGTTCACCGACCATCTGTCCTGGCGGTGGGCGTTCTACGTCAACGTGCCGCTCGCGATCCTCGTCGTCTTCGCCGCCGCCCGCACCATCCCGGTGGTGAAGTCGGTGGTCCGGCCGGTCATCGACTATCTGGGGATCGCGCTGGTCGCGGTCGGCGCGAGCGCGCTGATCCTGGCGACGAGTTGGGGCGGCACCGAGTACGCGTGGGGTTCGGGCGTCGTCATCGGACTCTTCGTGGCGGGTGTGGTCGCGCTCGGTCTGTTCTGCTGGATCGAGACGCGGGCCGAGCAACCCATGCTCCCCATGCGGCTGTTCGCCAACCCGGTCTTCACCGTCTGCTCGATCCTCAGCTTCATCGTCGGTTTCGCGATGCTCGGCGCGATGACGTACCTGCCGACGTATCTCCAGTACGTGGACGGCGACTCGGCGACCGTCTCCGGGGTGCGGACGCTGCCCATGGTGTTCGGGCTGCTCATCGCGTCGATCTTCAGCGGCACCGTGGTCAGCAGGACCGGGCAGTACCGCTTCTTCCCGATCGTCGGCTCCCTGGTGATGGGGGTCGGGCTGTACCTGATGTCCCTCATGGGGCCCGGCACCGGCGTGTTGCTGGAGTCGCTGTACATGTTCGTGCTCGGCACCGGCATCGGCCTGTGCATGCAGGTGCTGACGATCGCCGTGCAGAACACCGTCGAGTACGCCGACCTGGGCACCGCCACCTCCGGCGTCACCTTCTTCCGCACCCTGGGCAGTTCCTTCGGCACGGCCGTCTTCGGCACCCTCTACACCAATTCCCTCACGCCGAACCTGAAGGACGGCATCGCGTCGGCGGCCGCCGCGGGCAACGTGCCCCCGGCCGTCGTCACCAGGGCGGCGACCAGCCCGGAGGGCCTGCACCGGCTGCCCTCCGACGTCGCCGCCCCGATCATCCGGGCGTACGCGGACACCATCCAGACGGTCTTCATGTGGACGGTGCCGGTCGCGGCCGTCGGTTTCGTCGTCGCCCTGTTCCTCAAGCAGGTGCAACTGCGCGACAGTGCGCGGATGGGCTCCACCGACATGGGCGAGGGGTTCGGCCAGCCGACCGGCGCGGACTCGCGCCGGGTCCTGGAGGCGTCCGTCGCGAAGATCATCGGCGGTACGGACATGGACACCGCGCGCCGGATCGTCGAGGAGTCCGACACCCGCCTCGACGCGGCCGGCGCGTGGGCGGTGATGCAGGTCGAGCTGTACACCCGCATGGTCGGCCACGCCGGCCTCGGACTGATCGCCGCCCGCCGCAGCCTGCCGCCGGAGGTGCTGCTCCCGGTGTTCGACCGGATGGTCGACGAGGGCTACGTGACCCGCGACGGCTCCCTCCTCTCCCACACGCCGTCCGGCGCCCGCGAGGCCCGCGTCATCACCGAGGCCTGGGCCACCTGGCTGGAGGAACGGGTGGCCCAGGACATCGGCCGCCGCCCCGGCAGCGACCTCCGGGCAGCGGTGGACACCATCTCCAAACGCCTCCTGGTCGAAGACCTCAACGCCGGCCTGTCCAGCAACCCCCGAAACCCGAACCCAAAGCAGGCTGCCCCGGTACCCGCCGCCCCCTGAAATCCGGCTGCCCGACGGCACGTACGGCCCGCAAGACGTGTTCGCGCCTCCCCGTCACGGCGAGTTGAGGCCCAGGCGGTTCAGTGCGGAAAGGACGTCCGGGACGGGGGTCACGTCCGGGGGGAGGGGTGGGCGGCGTATCAGGACAACTGGGAGGGTGAGTTGGCGGGCGGCTGTCAGTTTGGCGGCTGTTGCTGTTCCTCCGCTGTCCTTCGTGACCAGTACGTCGATGCGGTGCTCGCGCAGCAGGGCCAGTTCGTCGGCGACGGTGAACGGGCCCCGGGCCAGGATCAGTTCGACGTCGGGGGGCATCGGGGGCGTCGGGCGTTCCACGGAGCGCACGACGAAGTGCTGGCCGTCCAGGTGGGCGAAGGCGGCTAGGCCCAGGCGGCCTGTCGTCAGCAGGATCCTCCGGCCCAGGGTCGGCAGGAGTTCGGCCGCCGCCGTCAGGGACGCCACCTCGTGCCAGCGGTCGCCGGCCGCCGCCTGCCAGCCCGGGCGGCGCAGTACCACCAGCGGCAGGCCGGTCGCCGCCGTGGCGCTCGCCGCGTTCGCGGTGATGCCGGTGGCGAAGGGATGCGTGGCGTCGACGACGGCGTCCGCCCGCTGTGCGCGCAGCCAGTCGGCGAGCCCCGCCGCCCCGCCGAACCCGCCGATCCGTACGTCCCCCTCGAGCGCCCCCGGCCGCGACACCCGGCCCGCGAGCGACGACGTCACCCGGACTCCGGGGCGGGCCGCGAGGACGGCGGCCAGTTCACGCGCCTCGGTGGTGCCGCCCAGCACCAGGACGTGGCGGGTCACGCCGACTCCCGTACGACGACCCGGCCCGACGCCGTCGCCGGGCCCACGGCGTCGAGGCCGAGGGCCGTACGGGCGGCGCGGCGGCCACAGGGCTCGGCGTCGAGGTGGACGGTGGTGAGCGCGGGGGCGACGAGTTCGCCGTACCCGGTGTCGTCGTAGCCGATGACGGCGAGGTCGGCGGGGGCGGTGAGGCCGAGGTCGTGGACGGCGGTGAGGGTGCGCAGGGCCACCGGGTCGTCGAAGGCGGCGACCGCCGTCACCTCGGGGTGCCCGGCGCGCAGCGCGCGGACCGCGTCGGTGCCCGCCGCCCTCGGCCGGGGCACCACGAAGGAGATCAGCGGCGCCAGGCCCAGTTGCCGGGCGGCCTCGCGGGCGACGCGCAACCGGGCCTCGGCGGGCGGGAGGTCGTGGGCGGGCAGCGCCAGGGCGATGTGGCGGTGGCCGCGGTCGGCGAGGTGGCGGAGCTGCGTCCGGACCGGGTCCGCGTGGGCTGCGCAGCCGCTCTCCCCGACGCCGGAGCCGTCGCCGGAGCCGTCGCCGTCCCCGTCTCCCCCGCAGGCTGCCGCCTCGTCGAGTCGCAGCACTGCGCGGGGCGCGATCGCGTCCAGGGCCTGGCGGTCGGAGCGGGGGGTGGCGGGGCGGACCAGCAGGAGGTGGTCGTGGGCGGCGAGTTCGGCGTCGAGGCCGCGGACGTAGCTGCGGGCGAAGCTGCCGTCCGTCCGCCCGGGCCCGATGTCGAGGACGACGATCCGGGAGGAGCCCTCGCGCAGGGCGCGGGCGATGCCGTGCGGGACGTAGCCGAGGGTGCGGGCGGCCGTCAGGACGCGCTCGCGGGTGGCCGTGGAGATCGTCTGCCGCGGGTCGTCGTTGAGCACGAAGCTCACCGTGGCGCGGGAGACCCCGCTCGCCGCGGCGACGTCGTTCAACGTCACCCGGCGTCCGACAGCAGCCATCTCCCCGTACCCCGATCGACTCGTCACCCGGCGGCTCCGCCACCGCCCGCCGGTCAGTCTAGGCAGCCCCCACGGGCCCCCTCCCGGGACCTCCGCGCCCGCTCGGGCCGCTGTTACCCTGCCCACTAGATCGATTCAGCGGCTCCCGTACGCGCCCGCCGTTCCCCAGGCTTCATCCGTGAGCGAAACACCCGTGAGCGAAACGCGTACGACGGCACCCCCCGGCCTCATCGACGGCCCCCTCGAAGGCCTTCTCGACGGCTTCTCCCTGGAGATGACCGGCAAGGACGTGCCCGGTCTGGAGCAGGCCAGGGCGACCATCCCGCCCGGCACCCGGATCAACGTCACCTTCCTCGGCAACGAGGAGCCGCAGGCACGGCTCGCCGCCGCCCGCGCGGTCCGGCGGTCCGGCTTCGTGCCCGTGCCGCACATCTCCGCCCGCCGGCTGCGCTCCCGGGCCGAGCTGGCGGAGTTCCTCGGCGCGCTGCGGGCGGTGGACGCCGTCGAGGACATCTTCGTCGTCGGCGGTGACCCGGCCGTCCCGCACGGCCCGTACGACGACGCGGCGGCCGTGCTGCGGTCCGGGCTGCTCCAGGAGTACGGCGTCCGGCACGTCGGCGTCAGCGGCTACCCCGAGGGCCACCCGGCCATCGCCGACGGGGTGCTGTGGTCGGCGCTCGAGGACAAGGTCCGGCTGCTGCGCGAGCAGGGCCTGCGGGGCAGTGTCATCACCCAGTTCGGGTTCGACGCCGGGCCGGTCCTCACCTGGGTGGAGGCGCTGCGCGAGCGGGGCGTCGACCTGCCGGTGCGGGTCGGGGTGCCCGGTCCGGCCGGGGTCAGGCGGCTGCTGACGTACGCGACCCGGTTCGGTGTGGGCACCAGCGCCGGGATCGCGAAGAAGTACGGGTTCTCGCTCACCAACCTGATGGGCACGGCAGGGCCCGACCGGTTCCTGCACACCCTGGCCGAGCGCCACGACCCCGCCCGGCACGGTGAACTCGGCGTGCACTTCTACACGTTCGGCGGCCTCGCGGCCACCTCGGACTGGGTGGCCGCCCGCCGCCACGGCGACGACGGCGACCCCGGCAACCATGGCGGCCACGGCAGCGCATAATTACCGACCGGTAGCCGATCTTCGTCCAGCGCCCGCCGTCCCGCTGCCGTCCCCCTCCCTGAAGGAGCCGCCATGCCCACGCTCGACCGCCAGGACGCCGTCTTCGTCCTCGATCTCGGCGACGGGGAGAACCGTTTCCACCCCGACTGGATAGCCGCCGTGAACGGCGCGCTGGACGAGGTGGAGAAGGCGGACGGGCCGCGCGCGCTGGTGACCGCCGCCACGGGGAAGTTCTACTCCAACGGCCTCGACCTGGACTGGGTGTTCGCCCACGTCGACCAGCATGTGGACTACGTCGTCTCGGTCCACGAGCTGTTCGCCCGGCTGCTGACCCTGCCCGTGGTGACCGTGGCCGCGCTCCAGGGGCACACCTTCGCGGCGGGCGCGATGCTCTCGCTGGCCCACGACTTCCGGGTGATGCGCGCCGACCGCGGCTTCTGGTGCCTGCCCGAGGCCGACATCAACATCCCCTTCTCCCGTGGCATGTCCGCCCTCATCCAGGCCAGGCTGGCCCCGCGGGCCGCGCACGAGGCCATGGTCACGGCCCGGCGCTACGGCGGCCACGACGCGCTGGCCGCCGGGATCGTCGACCACGCCGTCGACGAGGACGCCGTACGCGCGACCGCCGTCGAGCTGGCCGCTGCACAGGCCGGCCGGGCGGGCGACACGCTGCGCACCATCAAGTCCCGCATGTACGCGCCCGCCCTGGCGGCGCTGCGGGACGCGACGGACCCGCTGGGCGGCTGAACGCACCGAGCCTGATCGAACCGAACCGAACTCCCGTACCGGGCCGGTCAGTTCAGGAGCAGTTGGAGGCCGCCCACGACCGTCGCCGCGATCACCAGTTGCTCGAACAGCCGCTGGTTGATGCGGTGCACCGCCCACTTGCCGAGCAGTGCGCCGGGGACGACGAACGCGACGAGGGCGGCGTCCAGCAGCAGCGAGCGGCCGTCGATGAGGCCGAGGCTCGCGCTGAAGGGCACCTTCGCGAGGTTGACGATCAGGAAGAAGAACGCGGAGGTGCCGAGGAAGCCGAGCTTGCGGAAGCCGGCCGAGAGCAGGTACATCGACATCACCGGGCCGCCCGCGTTGGCGACCATCGTGGTGAAGCCGCCGAGGACGCCGTAGGAGCGGGCCTTGATCCGGCCGGCCCGGGTGACGACCGCGTCGGGATCGTCCGCCGCGCCCGGTTCGTCGGCCGCCTCGGCCGCGCGGCGGCGCCACAGCGTGACGCCCACCATCAGCAGCAGGATCGCGCCGATCGACGTCCGGACGACGCCGTCGTCGGCCCAGACCAGGAAGAGCGTGCCGAAGACCACGCCGGCCGCGACCGCCGGGAACAGCCGCCACAGGGTGGGCCAGTGGGCGTGCCGCCGGTAGGTGAGGACGGCCAGGACGTCGCCGGCGATCAGCAGCGGCAGCAGGACGCCCGTGGAGGCCTTGGCGGGCAGCACCGCCGCGAAGATCGCGAGGCTGACCGTGTTGGCCCCGCTGACGGCCGTCTTGGAGAAGCCGACCAGCAGGGCCGCGAGGGCGAGGGCGGCGAACTCCCAGCCGGTTATGTGCCACAAGGTCATCGTGTTCATGGAGATCATGGTGTTCATGCGGGGGCCGATGCTACGCACATCCAACGGCCGCCCACAGGGCCGTCTCGCCTGGTGGCCTGCGCCGATGGTGGCCGGCGCCGACGGCTCAGCGCCGCTCCACGAGTACCGCGCTGCCCTGGCCGACGCCCACGCACATCGTGGCCAGTGCGCGGTGCGCTCCCGTGCGGCGCATGCGGTGCAGGAGGGTGGTGAGGATCCGCGCGCCCGAGCAGCCCAGCGGGTGGCCGAGGGCGATCGCGCCGCCGCTGGGGTTGACCCGGTCGGGGTCGATGCCGAGCTGGTCGACGCAGGCGAGGACCTGGGCGGCGAACGCCTCGTTGAACTCGGCCTCCTGGACGTCCTCGACGCTCCACCCGGCCCGGGCGAGGGCCTTGCGGGTGGCGGGCACCGGGCCGATGCCCATCACGTCGGGGTGGACGCCCGCCGACGCGCCGGCGACATAGCGGCCCAGGGACTCCAGCCCCAGTTCGTCGAGCACCTCCTCGCTGACCAGGAGGAGTCCCGCAGCGCCGTCGTTCATGGGCGAGGCGTTGCCGGCGGTGACCGTGCCGCCCTCGCGGAAGACGGGCTTGAGGCTCGCCAGCTTCTCCGGCGAGGTGTCCTCGCGGATGCCTTCGTCGGCGTCGACGACCACGCCGTCCGCGCGCCGCACGGGCAGGAGTTCGTCGTCGAAGTGGCCGTTCTTGCGGGCCAGGGCGGCCAGCCGGTGGCTGCGCAGGGCGAACGCGTCCTGGCGCTCGCGCGAGACGCCGTGGCGCGCGGCGACCTCCTCGGCCGTCTCCCCCATGGCGAGCAGCCCGTGCAGGTCCTTCATCGCGGGGTTGACCAGCCGCCAGCCGAGCCGGGTGTCGACGGTCTCCACCCGGTGCGGGAGGGCCTCGTCGGGGCGGGCCAGCACGAAGGGGGCGCGGCTCATCGACTCGGAGCCGCCCGCGAGCACGATGTCGGCCTCGCCCGCGGCGATGGTGCGGGCCGCCATCGTGACGGCCTCCAGCCCGGAGGCGCACAGCCGGTTCACGGTGGCGCCGGGCACGCTCTCGGGGAGGCCGGCGAGCAGGGCGGCCATCCGGGCGACGTTGCGGTTGTCCTCGCCCGCCTGGTTGGCCGCGCCCCAGTAGACGTCGTCGACGCGGGCCGGGTCGAGCGCGGGCACATCGGCGACGAGGCCGCGGATCACGGCGGCGGCGAGATCGTCGGGCCGTACGCCGGAGAGGGCTCCGCGCAGTCTGCCGACGGGGGTGCGGCGGGCTGCCGCGAAGTGGACGGGGCGCACGACGGGACTCCTTGGTTAGCACTGCTAGTTTTTGACTATAGACCCGGGCCCGGTCCCCTGGGAAGATCGGCGGATCCTCGAAGGGCCGCGACGACGCGGTGGGACCCGACGCAGCAGTGGGAGAAGCGATGACCGAACACGTCCTCAGCGGGACCCGCGGCACGGTCGCCGTGCGCGAGTGGCCCGGGCCGCGGCCCCGCTACGTCGCCCTCGTCGTGCACGGCTACGGTGAGCACGTCGGCCGCTACGAGGGGCTGGCCGACGTGCTCACCGGGCACGGCGCGACCGTGTTCGCGCCCGACCACGTCGGCCATGGCGGGTCGGCGGGCGAGCGGGTGGTGATCGAGGACTTCGAGGACGTGGTCACCGATGTGCACGCCGTGGCGGAACTCGCCCGCGCCGCGCACCCCGGCCTCCCGCTGGTCGTCATCGGCCACTCGATGGGCGGGCTGATCGCGGCCCGGTATGCCCAGCGGCACGGCGACACGCTCGCCGCTCTGGTGCTGTCCGGCCCGGTGATCGGCGTCTGGGAGACGCCGACCCGGCTACTGGCGTACGACGAGATCCCCGACGTCCCCGTCAACCCCGCCGCGCTCTCCCGCGACCCGGCGGTCGGCGCGGCGTACGCGGCGGATCCGCTGGTCTGGCACGGGCCGATGAAACGCCCGACGCTGGAGGCGTTCGTACAAACCCTGGAGACGGTCGCGAAGGACGGCGACGTCGGCCCGCTGCCGCTGCTGTGGCTGCACGGCGACGCCGACCGGCTGGTCCCGCTGCCCGGCAGCCGGATCGGCGTCGAGCGGCTGAGCGGGGGCACGCCGACCGAGCGGATCTACCCCGGGGCCCGGCACGAGGTCTTCCACGAGACCAACAAGGCGGACGTGTACGCGGACGTGACGCGCTTCCTGGACACGGTCCTGGACGGAGCACCGGACAGGGTGCCGGACGGCGCACTCGTTGGGAACCGAACCCGCTCCTGACGGTGCGTCAGACAGCGAGCCGGGACAGCGCCGCCGACACGAGTGTGCGGACGCCCGGCACCAGTACCGACAGGTCCGGCGCGAACAACGGGCTGTGGTTTCCCGGCACTTCGTCGAACTTCTCCCGCAACTCCACCCCCGGCGCCGCCTCCCACACGGCCGCCGGGGTCGAGGTCACGTACCAGTAGTCGTACGGCACGCCCGGCGGGGCGAGGAGCGAGAAGTCCTCGCTGCCCATCGCCTGGCCGAAGTCGAACACCGTGTGCTCGCCGAAGAGTTCACGGTGCACGGCGGCGATCTCCCCGTCCAGGACAGGGTCGTTGACGGTGTTCGGATAGCCGGGGACGACCGTGACCTCCGGCGGCACCGGGCAGCCGGCGGCGGCGCACTCCCCCTCGACGACCCGCCGGATCGCGGTGAGGACGCGCTCGCGCACCCGGGTGTCCTGGGTGCGCACGTTCAGCGCGAGCCGGGCCTCGGCGGGGATGATGTTGGCCTTGACGCCGGCGTGGAACCGCCCCACCGTCAGCACCGCCGACTCGCTCGCCGCGACCTCGCGCGCGACGACGCTCTGCAGCCTGGTCACGATGTACGCGCCCGTCACCACCGGGTCGACGGTCGACTCGGGCCGCGATCCGTGGCCGCCCACGCCGTGCACGACGACGTCGACGTCGTCCGAGGCCGACAGGGTCAGGCCGGGGGTGTGCGGGTAGAACCCGGCGAGGCCGGGCGCGGCGTGCTGGCCGAACAGCGCGTCGGGGCGCGGGAAGCGGGTGTGGATGCCGTCCGCGACCATCGCCGCCGCGCCGCCGTCGGCCTCCTCGGCGGGCTGCCCGACCACGACGAGCGTCCCGGACCACGTCTCACGGGCGGCGGCGAGCGCCTCGGCGGCGGCCGCCAGCCAGGTGACGTGCAGGTCGTGGCCGCAGGCGTGCATCAGACCGTCGACGGTGGAGGCGTACGAAAGGCCGGTCTCCTCCCGGACGGGCAGCGCGTCCATGTCACCGCGCAGCCACACCACGGGCCCGTCCCCGTTGGCGAGCACCCCCACCACGCCGGTACGGGCCACCCCCTCCGTCACCTGGTACCCGGCCGTGCGCAGCCGCAGCGCGAGCTTGGCGGCGGTGCGGTGTTCCTGGAAGGAGAGCTCGGGGTGCCGGTGCAGATCCTGGTAGAAGTCCGCCAGGTCCCCGGTCTCCAGCCCCGACGTGATCTCCCGGGTCAGGCGGGCGACGACGACCGCTTCACGCATACCGATTCCCTTCCCGGCACGGGCAGCCCCGGTCATGACCGGAGGTCCAGGGCGTGCGCGATCGTGCGCAGTACCCCGTTGTCGTTGTTGGAGGGGGCGAGGTGGCGGGCCCTGCGGACGACCTCCGGGTGGGCGCCCGCCATGGCGAACGACCAGTCGGCGGCGTCCAGCATCTCCAGGTCGTTGAGGTAGTCGCCGAACACCATGGTCTGCGCGGGGGTGATGCCCAGTTCCCGCTGGAGCCGGCGCAGCGCCGCGCCCTTGTTGGCGGTGCGGCTCATGAGGTCGACCCAGTGCTCACCGGAGACGACGACCTGGTGGGTGCCGGCGAAGGGCGCGAGCGCCGGGGCGGTGGTCCGCTCGGCGGACCCGAAGTCGAACAGGGCGACCTTGAGGATGTCGTCGTCGACGGCGGTGACGTCCTCGACGACCCGGTGGCGGACGTAGTACCTGGCGACCTCGGCCAGGAAGGCGTCGTCGGTCCGCTCCACGTACGCGGACCGCTTCCCGCAGACGACGGCGCCCACGTCGACGCCGGCGGCGGTGAGCCCGCGCACGGTCTCCTTCACCCGCGCGACCGCGCCCGGGTCCAGCGGGTCGGAGCTCAGCTCCGCGTCGTCGCGCACCACGTACGCGCCGTTCTCCGCGATGAACACCATCCCGTCGGCGACCTCGGCGAACTCCGCCGCCAGCGTGGCGTACTGGCGTCCGCTCGCCGGGCTGAACAGCACCCCGCGCGCCCGCAGCCGCGCCAGCGTCTCCCACAGACCCGCGGGTACCTGCTTGTCGTCGTCGAGCAGCGTGCCGTCCATGTCGGTGACGATCAGGCGGATGTCGGCCAGGCGTATGTCGGCGGAGTCGGAACCTGAACCCGAGTCGGCCGACGGCTCGGCGGGAGTCGGGCCGGGGGTGTGGGAGTAGGGCATGTCCTGCTTCCTGCGACGGGATCACCGGATTTTCACCCTACCGGGGACAACGGTGATCATCCGGCGGCACAATGGCGGGCACAGGCCCGGGCCGCGGGCCGGACGCGGGAAGGGGCGGTCACGTGAGCGGGCCGACACGGCTGGACACCAGCGTGGCGCACAACGCACGGGTGTGGAACTACTGGATCGGCGGCAAGGACAACTACGCCGTCGACCAGCGGGTCGGCGAGCACGTCGCCGGGATGTTCCCGCTCATCCGCGACATCGCCCGCGCGGACCGCTGGTTCCTGGGGCAGGCGGTGCGGTTCCTGGCCGAGGAGCGCGGGGTGCGGCAGTTCCTCGACATCGGCACTGGGCTGCCCACGGCCGACAACACGCACGAGATCGCGCAGCGCGTCGCGCCCGAGGCGCGGATCGTGTACGTCGACAACGACCCCATCGTGCTGGCGCACGCCCGCACGCTGCTGACCGGCACCGCCGAAGGCGCCACCGACTACGTCGACGCCGATGTGCACGACCCGGCCGCGATCCTCGAACGGGCGGCGGCCACCCTGGACTTCACACGCCCGGTCGCGGTGATGATGCTGGGCATCCTGAACTTCGTCCTGGACGTCGAGGCGGCCCGGGAGATCGTGCGGAAGGTCATGGCCGAGGTTCCCGCCGGCAGCTTCCTGGTCCTGACGCACCCCACCCACGACGCGGCGGTGGGCGGCGAGGGCCAGCTCCCGGCGATGAAGTTCTGGAACGAGAACGCCAAGCCCCCGATCACCGCCCGCGGCGGCGCGGAGATCAGCACGTTCTTCGACGGTCTGGAGCTGCTGGAACCGGGCCTGGTGTCGTGTTCGCGCTGGCGCGGCGAGGCCGGCTCCCTCGCCGTGGTGCCGCAGTACGGCGCGGTGGCCGTGAAACCCTGACGGGCGTACGGCACACACCGGATGACCCCGGCGTAACGGACGCGCCAGATGGGCCGTACGCCTCGGACGTGACCGATCGTGGAGGACGCAT
This sequence comes from Streptomyces sp. yr375, assembly GCF_900110755.1. Taxonomy (GTDB): domain Bacteria; phylum Actinomycetota; class Actinomycetes; order Streptomycetales; family Streptomycetaceae; genus Streptomyces. Next base: position 64,069 of record NZ_FOFF01000001.1, on the reverse strand, counting down.
GACCCCCCTTGCCGATCCCGTCACCGGCGGGCACCCGGGAGACGTCGAGCGGGCGACCGCGCTGGGCGGCGAGCTGTCCGGCCGGGGCGTGCACGGCATCGTCCTCGCCTATGTCGACACGGCGGGCGTCGGCCGGGTGAAGTCGATCCCCACGGCGGGGCTGGCCTCGGCGGTGGCCCGGGGCGTCGGGATGTCCCCGGTGTTCGACACGTTCCTCGCCGACGACCGCATCGTCACGACCGATGTGCTGGGCTCCCCGGACGGCGACCTGCGGCTGTACCCGGACCTCGACCGGCTCGTGGCCCTGGCGGGGCAGCCCGGCTGGGCGTGGGCGCCGGTCGACCGCGTCACCCAGGACGGCGGCCGGCACCCGGGCTGCTCGCGCACCTTCCTGCGCCGCGTCGTCGCGGACGCGGCCGACGCGCACGGTCTCGCCTTCAAGGCGGCCATCGAGATCGAGTGGGCGGTCGGCCTGGACTCGGCGCCCCCCGGCGAGTTCGTCCCGGCGACGACCGGACCGGCGTACAGCGCGACGCGCCAGGTCGAGCTGAGCGCGTACACCGCCGACCTGCTGGCCGCGTGCGCGGCGCAGGGCGTGGACGTCGACCAGATCCATCCCGAGTACGCGCCCGGCCAGTTCGAGATCTCCGTCGGGGCCCTGGACCCGGTCGCGGCGGCCGACCGCAGCGTCCTCGTCCGCCAGACGATCCGCGCGGTGGCCCTGCGCCACGGTCTGCGCGTCTCCTTCTCCCCCGCGGTCGTCGCGGAGGGCGTCGGCAACGGCGGGCACGTCCACCTCTCCGCCTGGCGCGACGGCGTCAACCTGCACGCGGGCGGTGCGCGGCGGCACGGCATGACGGCCGACGCCGAGGCGTTCGCGGCCGGTGTGCTGGCCCGGCTGCCGGCCCTCACGGCGGTGACCGCGCCGAGCCCGGCGAGCTATCTGCGGCTCAAACCCTCCCAGTGGGCGGGGGTGTTCACCGCCTGGGGCCTGGAGACCCGCGAGTGCGCGCTGCGTCTGGTACGGGGTACGGCCGGGCATCGCGCGGCGCAGGCGAACCTCGAGGTCAAGCCGGTCGACCTGGCCGCCAACCCGTATCTCGCCCTCGGCTGCCTGATCGCCGCCGGGCTGGACGGGCTGGCGGCGGGGGCCGTCCTGCCGGCGGAGACGGACGGCGATCCGGTGCGGCTCGGCGCGGCCGAGGCCGCCGCCCGGGGCGTACGCCGGCTGCCGGCCTCGCTCGCCGAGGCCGTCGCCGCGTTCCGGGCGGACGAGGTGCTGCGGGCCGCGCTCGGCCCGGTCCTCGCCGACGCGGTGAGCGCCGTACGGCAGGGCGAGATCGACGCCGTCGACGGGTTCGACGACGAGCGGGTGGCCGCGGCGTACCGCTGGACGTACTGAGATGGCTGGTACCGGGGTGCCCGGCGGCCCGGTCCACGAGGCGCTCGCCGCGCTGGAGCTGGTGGACCACCACTGCCACGGCGTCGTCACCGGCCCCCTGGACCGGCCGGGCTTCGAGGCGCTGCTCACCGAGGGCGACCCGTGGCCCGGCGTCTCGACCTTCGACACCCCGGTCGGCGTCGCCGTACGCCGCCACTGCGCGCCTCTGCTGGACCTGGAGCGGCACGCGCCGCCCGACGTCTATCTGGCCCGGCGCGCCGAGCTGGGCCCGGCGGAGGTCAACCGGCGGTTCCTCGCCGCCGCGCGGACCGGCGTGTTCTGCGTCGACACCGGGTTCGCCCCGCAGCGCCTCACCACGCCCGCCGAACTGGCCGGAGCCGCCGGTGGGGCGGCCGGTGGGGCGGTGGCCCACGAGGTCGTGCGGCTGGAGTCCGTCGCCGAGGCGGTGGCCGCGCGGGGCGTGGAGGCCGACGGGTACGCCGACGCGTTCCGGGCGGCGGCGCTGGACGCGGTACGGCGGCCGGGCGTGGTCGCGGTGAAGTCGGTGGCCGCGTACCGCACGGGCTTCGACCTCGACCCGGCCCGCCCCCCGGACGCCGACGTCACGCGGGCCGCACGGCGCTGGCTGGCACGCGGCGGACGGCTGGCGGACCCGGTGCTGGTCCGGCACCTGCTGTGGACCGCCGTCGATCTGGGGCTGCCGCTGCAACTGCACACCGGCTTCGGCGACGCCGACATCCGGCTCCACCGGGTGGATCCGACCCTTCTGACGGACTGGTTGCACCTGACGGCGGGCACGATCCCGGTGCTGTTCCTGCACTGCTGGCCCTACCAGCGGCAGGCCGCCTATCTGGCGGCGGTGTTCGAGCAGGTGTACCTGGATGTGGGGCTCACCCTGCATCATGTGGGTCCGACGCGAGCGCGGGCGGTCCTGGAGGAGGCGCTGGAGATCACACCGTTCCGCAAACTGCTGTACAGCTCCGACGCCTATGGTGTGGCCGAGTTCTACGGGCTCGGCGCGCTGGCGTTCCGCCGGGGCCTTGGGGATCTCCTCCAGGACCGGGTGGACGCCGACGAACTGGGCCTGCCCGACGCGCTGCGCCTGGCACGCTGGGCCGGAGCGGACAACGCCCGCCGGGTCTACCGGCTTCCCGACGGACACTGAAAGTATGATCAAAGAATGTCTGACTTGACCGAAACCACGCCGGGTTGGCTGAGCTCCGACGAGCTCGAGATGGCGCGCGCCCGTATGCCGATCCTGTACGTCGAGGCCGTGCCCGTGCGCGTCGACGACAGCGGCGAAGTCACCAGCATCGGCCTCCTGCTGCGGATCGGACCGGACGGCAATGTCAGCCGCACGCTGGTCTCCGGCCGGGTCCTGCACCACGAGCGCGTCCGGGACGCCCTGCTGCGCCACCTGGAGAAGGACCTCGGCCCGGTGGCGCTGCCCAGGGTGCCGACCTCGCTCCAGCCGTTCACGGTGGCCGAGTACTTCCCGACGCACGGCATGACCCCCTACCACGACCCCCGTCAGCACGCGGTGTCGCTGGCCTACATCGTGCCGGTGACCGGCGACTGCCGCCCCCGGCAGGACGCGCTGGACCTGGTGTGGTTCAGCCCGGAGGAGGCCGCGTCGCCGGCGGTGCAGAGCGAGATGCCGGGCGGGCACGGGTTCCTGCTCCGGCAGGCCCTGGCCCACGTGGGCCTCTCGGCCTCCTGACCGGCGTGGTTCCCGCTCAGCGAGCGCCCGCGCCCCGCGCGCCCGTCCAGCGCGCACTGATCGGAGCCGCGGCGAGCCGCCCCTGCACCCTGGTGGTGTGCAGGGGCTGCTGCTGCGGCGACGCCCGCAAACACCCCGGCTTCGACCACGGCTGGCAACTGGACCGGCTGCGCGCCGCCGCGGCCGCTTCGGGCGGCGGCTTCCAGGTCCGTACGACGGACTGCCTCGGCCCCTGCGACCAGGCGAACGTGATCGTCGTCCAGCCCTCGGCCACCGGCCGCCGGGCCGGCGGCCGGGCCACCTGGGTCGGCTTCGCCATGGACGACGACTGCACCGAGGAGATCCTGGCCTGGGCGACGGCGGGCGGCCCCGGCCTCGCCGCACCCCCGGTGACCCTGGAACTCCAGTTCATCAAGCCGCCGACTCCCGCCCGCAAGAAGCGGATTGGGAACCGCCGATCTTGATGTCGTAGGTTGGCCCGATGGGGGCGACAGCAGAAGAGCGGGTAGCGAAACGTTCCGGCGGGGCGGCGCGGTCGTCGGTGCTGATGGCGCTGGGCACGGTGGTGTCCCGGGCCACGGGCCTGATCCGGCAGGTGCTCCAGGCGGCGGCCCTGGGCACCGGCCTGCTGGCCACCACGTACAACACGGCGAACACCGTGCCGACCAGCCTGTACACGCTGCTGATCGGCGGCGCGCTGAACGCCGTGCTGGTGCCGCAGTTGGTGCGGGCGCGGGCCACCCACCCGGACGGCGGCCGGGCGTACGAGCAGCGGCTCGTCACCCTGGTCGTGTCCGTCCTCGCCGTGGGGACCGCGCTGGCGGTGTGGGCGGCCCCGCAGATCGTCTCGGTGTACCTGCGCGACACCCCCGACCACCACGACGCGTACCGGCTCACCGTGGTCTTCGCGCGCTTCCTGCTCCCGCAGATCTTCTTCTACGGCCTGTTCAACATCTACGGTCAAGTCCTCAACGCCCGCGAGCGGTTCGGCGCGATGATGTGGACGCCGGTCCTCAACAACGTAATCCTGCTGGGCATGTTCGGCGGCTATCTCGGCCTGCTGACCGGGCCGGCGCGGGTCGCGGACATCACCGACGCCCAGGTGCGGCTGCTGGGCGTCGGGACGACCGCCGGCATCGCGGTGCAGGCCCTCGCGCTGGTCCCGTTCGCGCGGGCCGCCGGGTTCCGTTTCCGGCCGCGGTTCGACTGGCGCGGCTCGGGCCTGGGTTCCGGTGTGCACGCCGCCAAGTGGACCCTGCTGCTGGTGCTGACGAACCTCGTGTCGCTGACCGTGGTCACCAACTACGCCAACGCCGTCGACCAGAAACTGCCGGAGGCCGGCGCGGGCTACACGGCGTACATGTACGCGCAGACCATCTGGATGCTGCCGCAGTCGGTGGTCACCGTCTCGCTGGTGACGGCGCTGCTGCCCCGGATGAGCCGGGCCGTGGCCGAGGGGCGGATCGCGGACGTGCGCGCGGACCTGTCGCGCGGGCTGCGCGTGAGCGGCGCGGTGATCGTCCCGGCCGCGTTCCTGTTCCTGGCCCTCGGCCCACGCCTGTCGACGCTGCTGTTCGCGCACGGCGCGGCCGACGCGGCCTCGGCGCAGCCGCTCGGGCACATGCTCCAGGCGTTCGGCCTCGGCCTGATCCCGTTCTCCGCGCAGTACCTGCTGCTGCGCGGCTTCTACGCCTTCGAGGACACCCGTACCCCGTTCTTCATGGCGGTCTGGATCGCGGCGGTCAACATCGCCCTGGCCACCGCCTGCCACCTGCTGCTGCCCGACCGCTGGGCGGTGACCGGCATGGCCGGCGCCTACACCGTGTCCTACCTGGCCGGACTCGCCCTCACCGCACGACTCCTGCGCCGCCGGACCGGCGGCCGGCTGGACGACGGCACACTGCGACGCACGTACACCAAGCTCACCGCCGCGGCAGCCCCGGCCGCGCTCGCGGGCTGGGCGGCCGACCGGGCCTGCGCGGCCACACTCGGCGACGGCACCCTGCCGACGGCGACAGCACTGACGGCCGGCGTCCTCACCCTCACCCTGGTCTACCTGGCCCTGGCCCACCTGCTGAAGATCGACGAGCTACGAGGCCTACGGCGACTGCGCTGACGGCTCCGCTCCCGCCTCGGCGATCAGGGCGGCCAGCGTGGTGCGGGCGCGGGCCACGCGGGAGCGGACGGTGCCGACCGGGACGCCGGTCACGGCGGCGGCCTCCGCGTAGGGCAGGCCCAGCACCTGGGTAAGCACGAACGCCTCCCGCCGCTCCTCGGGCAGCGCGGCCAGCAGCTCCCGCAGGACGACGCCGTCGTCGAAGCCGGGCAGCCCGCGCGGCTGGGCCCGTTCGACGGCGGTCTGCCAGTCGGCCGCGTCCGACAGACGCGGCCGGGCGGCGGCGGACCGGTGGCTGTCCATCACCGCCCGACGCGCGATGGCCAGCAACCACGCCCGCGCCGAGGAACGCCCCTCGAACCGGTGCAGCCCACTGAGCGCCCGCAGGAACGTGTCCTGCGCGAGATCGTCCGCCGCCTGCGGATCGGCGCTCAGATGGGCGACGTACCGCACCACGTCCCGATGCAGGGCACGCACGAACCCGTCGACGGCCACCGCGTCCCCGCCCCGCGCGGCCAACGCCAGCGCGGTGGCCGCAGCGTCGACCGTCGCCGTGTGGCCGACCCGCTTCCCCCGCCCCGCACCGTACGACGCCCGATGCTTGCCACCCTTGTCGTGCCCGGGATGCCCTGCGTGCCCTGCGTGCCCTGCGTGCCCTGCGTGCCCTGCGGTCATGCGGCCTGATCCTGGCAGCGGGGTCGAGCACGTCTCACGGGGTTGGGCGAATCCACAGGCTGCGGGGCCGACTCACAGCGGGGCACCGTCGTGAGATGGACGATCAACGTCGTATCACAAATTCACCAGGTTGCGAGTTGTGCGACTCGTTCGCGGTTTTCATCTCTGGCCCGGCAGGGCGCGGCGGTGCTGAACTGGCTTTTCGCCGCGGTGTGTTGGCGTGAGTCCGGCCCAGTGATGGATTGCTTCGCCGTGCCCTGCCGTATCTCTTGCCGCTTCGTCGTTTGCCGCTTCATCAGGCGGAAGGACCAGCCGAATGACGCCTGTGTCGGCCACACCGGTTCGGGCCCCGAATCTGGGCGCGGTGGAACTGACCCTCGCCCCGCACCGGGTCTTCGACTCGCCCCGCCACAGCCGGATCTTCAACACCGGCCACCAGGCATACGTGCACAAACGGCTGACCGGCGGCATGGCCTGGGAAGCCTCGAACGACCGTCTGCACGTGGTGGGCACCGTCGATCCGTCTACGGGCCGTCGGACTGCGAGCACCTCTGGCCTGCAACGGTCAGGCGGCTTCCGGCGTACGCCGTGATGCGGCGGGCGGCCGCGGACCATCTGGGCCTGGTCAATGATCTGTACTCGGCAGGCATCGAAGACCCCGGCGAGCGCTACCACAACCTGGTTTTCGTGCTGGCCCGTCAGGAACATCTCGCCCTCGAGGACGCGACCCGGCAGGCGGTGCGCCTCGCCAACGGCTTCGTGCACAGCTACCTCGCCGCACGTGACGACCTGGCCGCACAGCTCGAGGCGGTCCCGGACGCCGCTGTGCGGGCAACCGCAACGGAGGTAGCCACGGCCTACGGCACGTTGATGCGCGGAAACCTCGACTACCACACCCGTGCCGAACGCTATCGACGACGTCGGACCGCCCATATCCCCTGACCACCATGGGAGTTCGTGTGGACAGCACCCTTTCGACCACGACCACCGGTGAACCGCCGGGCGTGGCCGCCGTCAGGGAAGCGTGCGTGCGGCGGCTGGCCGGACGCGTCGAAGCCGACGGCGCCATCCGCGAACCCTGCGAAGGCCGCATCCTGGAAACGGCCCTGCTGCTGTCACTGCTGCGCAAGCAACACACCCTGCCCGCAGTGCAGACCAAGCTGGAGCGGTACCTGTCGACTGCCACCGCGGCCACTGCCCTGGACGCCACGATCGCCGGGGCCATGCTTCTCCCGGGACGCCGACCTCGCGCCGCCGACGGGGTCGCCCCGGGCGGGAAACTGCCGAACCTGGCTTCCCTCCACCCTTTCACCGGCCATCGCAAACGGCTTCTCCTCGCCACCGTGCTGGCGATCCTGGGCGTTGGCCCCTACGACCCCGCGACCCGCCCGCACCAGATCGCGTACGGCGGCTATGCCGCTTGGACCGACCTGTCCCTGTGCGCGGTCAGAATGCTGCACACCGCGGCCCAGGACGGCAGCCCGGACGACACGGATACCGCCTGGCTCACCGAACGGCTCTCCGCCTTCCCCCACGGGCAGATCTGGGAGGGCAACGCGCTCGCTCACCTCGTCGCCCTGCACGCCCTACACACCCGGGCGCCGCAGCACCCCGTCCTCCACGCAGGCATCGTCGCACTGACAGAGGCCGTGCGAGAGGACGGTGGCATGCCCTTCATCGCCGGACAGGAGGTGTGGGTGACGGCGCTGGCAGGAGCGGCGCTCGCCGAAGCAGGAGCCGACCCGGCGCTGCTGCACCGCATCGGTGACTACCTCGCCGCACGGCAACAGGACGACGGGGGCTGGGGATACAACGAAACCACCACACAAACGGATGTGGACGACACCTCTCGCTGCGCCGTCACCCTCCATCTCACCGGCGGCCACCTCCGCTACGGAACGCACCTGAAGCAGGCGCGGAAGTACCTGACGGCGATGGCGGGAACCGACGGCGGCTTCCCCACCTACCTCAAGGGCCACGCCTCGGAAGCGGACCTTACTGCGGGCGCACTGATCGCCCTCGCCCAAAACCACCCCTCCCAGAGGAACGATGATCATTCAGACCTGGTGAGGAGTTCCGCCGAGTTCCTGATGTCGGCCCAGATCGGCAACGGCTCCTGGGAACCGTCCTGGACCCTCTCGGTCACCAGCGTCACCGCCCACGCCGTGGACGCGCTGAGCGTCGCGGCCCGCACGGTGCCCGCCATCGCCGCCCGCACCCGGTCGACCGGGGACGCGGCCCGCTCCTACCTGGACGCCACTCAGAACACCGACGGGGGCTGGGGACACCGCCCCGGCGAGGACAGCGACGTGATCTCCACCGCCCACGCGCTCCCCGTCCTCCGCCCGGGGCACCAGGCGGAAACAGCACTCCACTACCTGCTCTCGCACCAGAGCGCGGACGCGGCCTACCACGCACGACCGGACCAGGTGGGACCACGCCCATTCCCCTACGACTTCCCGCTCCTGGCCGACGTGCACGTATGCACCGCCCTGGCACGCAGCCGGCGTCTGCCGAGGTAACAACCGATCTGCCCTGATCCACGGGTTACTTGGTGGTGGAGGTCAACGCTGGTCACCAACTGGTCCCCCACAATGATCGAGGGGCGGTTTCGGATTGCTCCGAAACCGCCCCTCACCAGCGACTCTGTCGAGTCGGGACGACAGGATTTGAACCTGCGACCCCTTGACCCCCAGTCAAGTGCGCTACCAAGCTGCGCCACGTCCCGTTGCCCGTCTGACCTGGGGTTTCCCTTGGCCGAACGTGCATGGAAACAATACCGCACTCGGGTCGATGGTCGCGCACCCGTTTATCGCGCCCCGGCCGCCGGGGCGCCCTCAGTCCTCCGTGGCCACGCCGAGGTCCGGGTACGCCTCCAGGAGGCGCGGCGGGGCCGCCTGGCGCCAGGAGTCGGTGAGGATGTCACGCAGTTCGTCCTCGTCGTCCAGCGCGGCCAGCCGGGCGCGGACCCAGGCGAAGTGGGCCTCGTGGTCGGCGATCCAGAACTTCCCGGGCTCGGCGAGCACCAGTTCGTCGCGCTCCTCCTTGGGGCAGCGCACGGCGAGGGAGGTCTCCTCCTCGGGCAGCGTGGCGAACATCTTCCCCGCGACCCGGAAGGTGGGCATGCTCCAGGCGATCTTCTCCGTGGTGTCCGGCAGGGACAGGGCGATACGGCGTACATCTTCGGCGTCCGGCATGCTCCGCACCGTAACGGCTGCCACTGACAGTCAGGGGTGGGTGGAACAGGGCGACGCCGACCCGGCGGCGCGATGCTCCGAACACCCGGATCACGTCCGCGCGACCTCTTCCAGTGCGTCCAGCACCGGGCGGATCAGCGGGTGCTCCTCCGCTCCCCGTCGTACGGCCGCGAAGACCCGGCGGGTCGGGGCGACGCCGTCGACCGGGCGGACGACCACGCCCGTCAGGTCCATGCCGCGCAGCGCCGAGCGGGGGACGAGGGCGACGCCCGCGTCGGCCGATGCGAGGGCGACGACGGCGCGGAAGTCGTCGGAGGAGTGTTCCAGGCGGGGCTGGAAGCCGGCGTTCTCGCAGGCCAGGACGACCACCTCGTGGCAGGGGTTGCCGGGGTAGGGGCCGATCCAGGGGTCCTTGGCCAGCTCTGCGAGCGGGACCTCGGGGGCGTCGGCCAGGCGGTGGGCGACCGGGACGACCGCGTCGAAGGGCTCGGCGTACAGCGGGACATGGGTGAGGCGCGGGTCGTCGGCGGGCGGGGCCCCGCGGTACTCGACGGCGACCGCGACGTCGACCTGCCGGTCGAGCACCATCGGCAGGCTGGCGTCGCCCTCGGCGTCCTGGACGCGGATGCGGATGCCGGGCGCCAGCCGGGCGAGACGGGTCACCGCGGGTGCCACGACCTGCGCGATACCCGTCGCGAACGCGGCGACCGTGACCGTGCCGGCCGCGCCGGAGCTGTACGCGGCGAGTTCCGCCTCGGCCCGCTCGAGCTGGGCCAGGACGGCGTTGGTGTGGCTGAGCAGGATCTCGCCGGCCGGGGTCAGCCGTACGCCCTTGGCGCCGCGCTCGACCAGCCGGTGGCCGGTCTCCTGCTCCAGGGCCGCGAGCTGCTGGGACACGGCGGACGGGGTGAGGTACAGCGCGGCGGCAGCCGCCGTCACCGTGCGGTGGTCGGCCACCGCACGGAGGATGTGGAGCCGCCGCGCTTCGATCATGGGATCGATTATCGCAATATTTCCGGGCCGGAGATTCGCGCGGCCCCTCAGCCCGCCCGTTCCGCCCGCAGCTCCGCGCGGGCCGCGACGAAGGCGTCCACCGCCCGGTTCACGTCCTGGGTGGAGTGCGCGGCGGAGAGCTGGACGCGGATGCGGGCCTGGCCCTGTGGGACGACCGGGTAGGAGAAGCCGATCACGTACACCCCGCGCTCCAGCAGCAGTTCCGCCATCCGGCCCGCCTCCGACGCGTCGCCGATCATCACAGGGGCGATGGCGTGGTCGCCGGGCAGGATGTCGAACCCCTCGTCCGTCATCCGGCGGCGGAACAGGGCCGTGTTCGAGGCCAGTTGCTCGCGCAGCTCGCCCGCCGACTCCAGGAGGTCCAGGACCTTGAGCGACGCCGCGGCGATGACCGGGGCCAGGGTGTTGGAGAAGAGGTACGGGCGGGAGCGCTGGCGCAGCAGGGCCACGATCTCGGCGCGCGCGGCGACGTAACCGCCGGACGCCCCGCCCAGCGCCTTGCCCAGGGTGCCGGTGACGATGTCGACGCGGTCCATCACCCCGTGCAGCTCGGGGGTGCCCCGGCCGCCGGGGCCGACGAAGCCGACGGCGTGCGAGTCGTCGACCATGACCATGGCGTCGTAGCGCTCGGCGAGGTCGCAGATCTCGGCGAGGGGCGCCACATAGCCGTCCATGGAGAACACGCCGTCGGTGACGACCAGCCGGCGGCGGGCGTCGGACGCGTCCTTCAACTGCCGTTCCAGGTCCGCGAGATCACGGTTGGCGTAGCGGAAGCGGCGGGCCTTGGAGAGGCGGATGCCGTCGATGATCGAGGCGTGGTTGAGGGCGTCGGAGATCACCGCGTCCTCGGGGCCGAGGAGGGTCTCGAAGACGCCGCCGTTCGCGTCGAAGCAGGAGGAGTACAGGATGGTGTCCTCCTGGCCGAGGAACGCCGACAGCCGCGCCTCCAGCTCCTTGTGCACCTCCTGCGTGCCGCAGATGAAGCGTACGGACGCCATGCCGTAGCCCCAGCGGTCGAGGGCCTCGTGGGCGGCGGCGATCACCTCGGGGTGGTCGGCGAGGCCGAGGTAGTTGTTGGCGCAGAAGTTGAGGACCTCGCCGGGCCGGCCGCCCGCCGTGACCGCGACGGTCGCGGACTGCGGGCTGCCGATGACCCGCTCGGGCTTGTGCAGACCGGCGGCGCGGATCTCGTCGAGGGTGGCGCGCAGGTCGTCGCGCACGGAGTCGAACATCATCGGTTCCTTTACAGAGTCCAGTCGAGGATGACCTTGCCACCACGGCCGCTCGCCGCGTCCGCGAAGGCCGCCTCGAAGTCGCGGTAGCCGTACCGGCCGGTGATCACGGGGGCGAGGTCGAGGCCGCCTTCGAGCAGGACCGTCATGGCGTACCAGGTCTCGAACATCTCCCGGCCGTAGATGCCCTTGATGGTGATCATCGAGGTGACGATCCGCGCCCAGTCGACGGGGAACTCGGCGGCCGGCAGGCCGAGCATCGCGATCCGGCCGCCGTGCGTCATGTTGGCGATCATGTCGCGCATCGCCTCGGGCCGCCCGGACATCTCCAGCCCGATGTCGAAGCCTTCGCGCAGCCCCAACTCCCGCTGTCCGTCGGCGATCTGACACTCCGACACATTCAGCGCGAGACTGACGCCGATCTTGCGGGCCAGCTCCAGCCGCTCCTCGCTGACGTCGGTGACGACGACGTTGCGGGCGCCGGCGTGCCGGGCGACGGCGGCGGCCATCAGCCCGATCGGTCCGGCGCCGGTGATCAGCACGTCCTCGCCGACGAGCGGGAAGGACAGGGCGGTGTGCACGGCGTTGCCGAACGGGTCGAAGATCGCCGCCACGTCGAGGTCGACGGGGACGCGGTGCACCCAGACATTGGCGGCGGGCAGGGCCACGTACTCCGCGAAAGCGCCGTCGCGCCCGACGCCGAGGCCCACGGTGGCCCGGCACAGATGGCGGCGGCCGGCGAGACAGTTGCGGCACCTGCCGCAGACGAGGTGCCCCTCACCGCTGACCCGGTCCCCGACCTGGATGTCGACGACGTCCCGGCCCGTCGCGGCGACCTCGCCGACGAACTCGTGCCCGAGCACGAGCGGGGTGCGGATCGCCTGCCGCGCCCAGCCGTCCCAGGACCGGATGTGCAGATCGGTGCCGCAGATGCCGGTGCGCAGCACCTTGATCAGTACGTCTCCGGGCCCGACGGCGGGCTCCGGGACGTCCACGAGCCACAGTCCGGGCTCCGCCTTCTCCTTGACCAGCGCCTTCAACGCAACGGCTCCTGTGGTGAGGGCCCGGGCGCGGGCAGGCCGAGGTGCGGCCCCGCAGCCGGGAAGACGGGTGGATTCGCCAGCAATCTGCCGTACTTCCCCCGCCCGGGTCCATCGAGCTTTTCTTAAGCGCCGCCACAGCTCCGCTTCACGCGACTGCTCCACACGGTGCTTCGCACGGCTGCTCCACGCGGTCGCTCCACGCGCGTGGCACGCGCGTGGCACGCTGGAAGACGACCCTCACGACTCCGGCCGACTGACGTGGAGCCCCTGATGACCACAGCACGGGACCTGATGATCGTCGTGATGGACGTGACGCCCGTACGTCCCATCGGGCAGGGCGATCTGTCGCTCGCCCTCGCGGGCGCCGAGGCGATCGATCTGGTCGAGACGGGCGCGGTCGCCCTCGACGGTGACGTCCTGGTGCCCGGCCCACCGACGGCGCCGGCCGATCCCCTCCTGGACGTGGCCGCGTCGTCGCTCGTCCGGGTGGCGCCGTACGAGTCGGTCGAGGACTGGCTGTGGCGCCGCGGCCGGGGCCTCGCCTCGGCCTATGCCAACCGGCTGGAGGCGGACGGGCTGGCCGTCCGGCCCCGCCACCGGCGGCTGCGCGTCCGGTCGGGGCGGCCGGAGCCGGTCGACTCTCCGGACCGTCGCCACGCCACCGATCGCTGGGCGGCGGACGAGCCGGTCCTCGTCGCGCTGGCCGCCGCCGTCGGTCTGCGCGAGGAACCCGCCGACGGCTTGCCCGAGCTGCCCGACGACGCGGTCCTGACGGTGCTGGCGGCGGTCGGCGACGCGCTGACGGAGCTGGAGGCCGTACGGCAGCGGCGCTCCATCGAGGACGCGGCCTTCGACAACATCTGGCGCGCCCCCTGACAGGCGTACGCCTCTCTCATCGGCTTTGCCTCACGGCGCGAGGAACCCGTCGGCCTCCCGCCATCGCAGTTGTCCGACGAGGTCGGCGGCGGTCGCCTTGATGGTCTCCAGGCCGGCCTTCCCCCAGGGCCGGGGCGCGAGGTCGGCGACGCACACCGTGCCCAGCACCATGCCGGTCGTGTCGATGAGCGGAGCGCCGAGGTAGGAGCGGATGCCGTACTCGTCGACGACCGGGTTGCCCGCGAAGCGCGGGTAGTCGCCCACGTCCTCCAGGACGAGTGCCTTGCGCCGGACGACGACGTGCGGGCAGTAGCCGTAGTCGCGGGGCAGCCGGCGGCCCACCTCGGGCTTGCCGCCACGGGCCGCCCGGCCGCCGGCCGGGGTGTGCAGCCCGGCGAAGAACTGCCGTTCCTCGTCAAGGAAGTTGACCATCGCGTACGGCGCTCCGGTCACCTCGGCGAGGCGGTCCGCGAAGGCGTCCAGGGCGGGTTCCGGCCGTTCCCCGAGACCGAGTCGGCGCAGCCTCCGGGCACGGGCGGGAGCCTCCTTGTCCTCCGGGGTGAGCAGCAGACGACCGGCCGGGCGCGGCGGGTCGTAGCTCATGGCCGGGCTCCGTCGCTGTGGACGTGGGTCATATGCGGCTCCGGGGCGTTGGGTGCGGCGGTCACATGTGTGCGCCGCGGCTCGGCTGAGGTGCGGCCGGTGCGTGGGCGAGGAGGTGTTTGACGAGGGTGAGCAGGGTCTGGACGCCGGACGCGGAGATACGGGCGTCGCAGCGCACGATGGGGACGTCCGGGTCCAGGTCGATGGCGGCGCGCACCTCCTCGGGGGCGTAGCGGTGGGAGCCGTCGAACTCGTTGACGGCGATGATGAAGGACAGGCCGCGTTCCTCGAAGAAGTCGACGGCGGCGAAGCACTCCTCGAGGCGGCGGGTGTCGGCGAGGATGACCGCGCCGAGAGCGCCCTCGCACAGTTCGTCCCACATGAACCAGAACCGCTCCTGGCCGGGCGTGCCGAACAGGTAGAGGACGTGTTCCGGGTCGAGGGTGATGCGCCCGAAGTCCATGGCGACGGTCGTCTCGACCTTGTTCTCGATGCCGTCGAGGTTGTCGGTCGCGGCGCTGACCGTGGTGAGGAGTTCCTCCGTGCTCAGCGGCGCGATCTCGCTCACCGCGCCGACGAAGGTCGTCTTGCCGACCCCGAAGCCGCCCGCGACCAGGATCTTCAGGGCGGTGGGGAAGGGGGCGGCACGGCTTTCGTGCGCGCCGTAGTCGTCGTGATCTCCGTACTTGTCATGTTCGCCGTAGTTGCGGTGCTCGCCGTACTCAGAGCTGTCGTCGTAGTCCATCGAGCACTGCCTCCAGTAGGGCCCGGTCGGTGGGGTTGTGGTGGAACTCGGGGGGCTTGGTGGTCAGCGCCCCGCAGTCGAGGAGGTCCGACAGCAGCACTTTGGTGACCGCTGCCGGGAGCTTCAGATGGGCCGCGATCTCGGCGACCGACACCGGTACCCGGGTCAGATCCAGCGCGGTCGCGTGTTCGGGGCCGAGGTAGCCGATGGGGGTCGCCCCGGTGGCTCTGACCTGCGACATGAGATCGAGGGCGACGCTGGGTCTGGTGCGGCCGTTGCTGACCGTGAACGGGCGCACCAGCCGTCCGGCCGCGTCGTCGAGCCAGGGCCCGTCGCCGGCCGCCATCACGCTCAAGGCCCCATCACCGACGGTTCGACGGCGTGCTGCCGGGGCGCGGTCGTCAGATACGGCCGGACGCTCTTCACGAGCATCGCCATCTCGTAACCGAGCACGGCCGCGTCGGCCTCGCGCCCGGCGAGCACGGCGAGGCACGTGCCGGAGCCGGCGGTGGTGACGAACAGCAGCGTCGCGTCGAGTTCGACGACGACCTGCCGCACGTCCCCGCCGTCGCCGAACCGGATGCCGGCGCTGCGGCCGAGGGAGTAGAGGCCGGAGGCCAGGGCGGCCATATGGTCGGCGCTGTCGTGGTCGAGGCCGTGGACCGACTTCACGAGCCCGTCGCAGGAGAGCAGCACCGCGCTCGTGGTGTGCGGCACGCGCTGCACGAGGCCGCTCATCAGCCAGTCGAGATCGGATACCTGGCCGGTCGGTGCGTCGCTCGCCATGGTGGATCGACTCCTTGGGGTACGAAGGTCTGTGGGAGCGGTGGGGGTCGTGGGGGTGGGGGCGATGGGCGTGGATGTGGGGGCGGCTGTGCTCAGCGTGCTCATCCGGCTGGTGTGCTCCCGTCGTGCCGGGCGGTGGGTTGATCGGTACCGGTCAGGTCCAGCGCGTCCGGTGCGCCGTATGCCGGGTACGGCAGCGGGTGCGGAGGCGGGTCCGTGACGTCCCCCTCCAGGCTCTGCTGGGCCTCGGCCAGGCCGATGCCCCGCTGGAAGGCGGCCATCAGGCCCGGGTCGTGGGCGACGGGCTGCTCGGAGTCCTGCCGTGGGGCCGGACCGCCGCGCAGTTGGGGGACGATGTGCTCCTGGGCGCGGCGGCGGGGCAGTTGGGGCTTGCCCATGGTGCCGCGCACGGCACCGATGCGTGGTGTGGGTGCGATGCCCGCGTTCTCCTCGACGACATGCCGGTCGCCACCCCGAACACCGGGCACGGCCTCCGACGGATTGGCCCGCGTCTCGCGTGCGCCGCGGACGGGCAGGGGGGCGGGTCGACGCCCGTTCGGACGGGGGATGTCCGCACGGGAGGTGTCCGCACGAGGGGGGTCCGCACGAGGGGGGTCCGCACGGGGGGCGTCCGGCTGGAGCGGAGCCGCCTCGGCAGCGCCCGCCGCAAATCCGCCGCGCCGCCCCGGCCCGGAAACGGACCGGGCTTGCGGGGACGTGCCCGCACGGGCGACGTCCGAGACGCCCTCCGACCGCGAGGAGCCGAAGGGCACCCCGGAGGCGGGCGTGTGCTGCGTCTCCGTCTCGGACTGGAACTGGGACTGGGACTGCAACGGTGCCTGGGACTGGGGCTGGGACTGCATCTCCGGCTGCGACTGCGGGGACTGCGGCTGCGGCAGGTCCGAGAACTGGCCCGTGTCCGAGAGGCTCCGCCCCCCTTCCGGCAGGCCGGTGGAGGTACCGGCGGCCGTGGCGTCCGGCACCCACGCCGTGGGGTACGACAGGCCCACGTCGGCGGTGTCGCGTACCTGAGCCGAGCCCGAGAACGGTCCCGCATCACCGGCCGCCGACCCTTGAGCCGAACCCTGTGACCCACCCGAGTCGCCAGCGCCCAGCCTCTGAACCAAGCCCTGCGACACACCCGAGTCGGCAGCACCCAGCCCCTGAGCGGAACCCGGCGACCAGCCCGCAACGTCGGCACCCCGCACCTGAGCCGAGTCGTGCGATAGGCCCGCTTCGGCGACACCGTGCCGCTGCGCCGAGCCCGGCAGGAGGCTCACTTCGTCGGCACCTTGGAGCGACGACCACACCACATCCGGTGTCCCGTGCACCGGCACCGGCACCGGCACCGGCACCGACGCCGACGCCCCCTGCGCCCCACCCGCATCACCAACACCCTCCAACTGGGCCGACCTCCGCGACTCACCCACGTCGCCGGGGTTCCGGATCTGCGCCGAGCCCGTCGGTCGGCTTACGTCGTCGTCGGCGGCCTGGGCCGCAGGCCAACCCGCAGCCGCGTCGCCGTGTGCCTGGGCCGAGTCCCGCGTCACATCGGCATCGCCGGACCAGGCAACCTCCGCGGTGCCGCCGTGTACCTGAGCCGAACCCTGCGACTCACCCGCGTCGCTCGCGACGGGAGCGGTCTGGGGTGCGGGCCAGCCCGCTCCAGCCGTGTCCCGTGCCTGTACCGGCATCGGTGGCCTGGCCGGGTCGGCGTTCGCGCGCCCTCCCGCTCGCGTGCGGGGCGGGAGCGGCGGGTGGCCCGTGTCTGTCGTGTCCGGTGACTGCGTCGGGCTGCGTCGGCGGCCTCCGCCCGGGGTGGTTCGGGGGCCTTGGGGGTGTGTGGGAGCGGGGGGTTGGGCCGCTCCCGCGCCCGGGCCTGCCGCCGTGGGTCCCGTCCCGAGGGTGGGGTGGGGTGCGGGTGGCAGGACGGGGCGGGCCGAGTTGGCCGTGGTGGGGAGCAGCGGGAAGCCGGTGCCGTCGGTGTCCGGGCCCTGCTGTGCGGATCCGGCGATGCCGGGCGGCGAGCCCAACAGCGCCTGCGGGACGACCAGGACGGCCTGGACGCCGCCGTAGATGTTGGACTGGAGGCGGACCCGGATGCCGTGCCGGCGGGCGAGCTGGGAGACGACGAACAGGCCGATGCGGCCGTCGGCCAGCAGGCGGCCGACGTTGACCTGGTCGGGGTCGGCGAGCAGGGCGTTCATCCGGACCTGCTCCTCGACGGGCATGCCGAGGCCGCGGTCCTCGACCTCGACGGCGAGCCCGGAGGTGACGAGGTTGGCGCGCAGCAGCACCTGGGTGTGTGGGGCGGAGAACACCGTGGCGTTCTCGACGAGTTCGGCCAGGAGATGGATGACGTCGGCGACGGCGTGCCCGCGCAGTTCGCCGTCGATGGGCGGGACGAGTTTGACCCGCGAGTACTGCTCGACCTCGGCGATGGCGGAGCGCAGCACCTCGGTCATGCAGACCGGGTTGCTCCACTGCCGCCGGGAGACGGCCCCGCCGAGGACGGCGAGGTTCTCGGCGTGGCGGCGGATGCGGGTGGCGAGGTGGTCGACGTGGAAGAGGCCCTTGAGCAGGTCGGGGTCCTCGATCTCGTGCTCCAGCTCGTCGAGGATCGAGATCTCGCGGTGCACCAGGGACTGAAGGCGGCGCGCGAGGTTGACGAACACCTCCAGCTTCTGTTCGCTGCCGGCCTGGCTGGACAACTGCGCGGCCTGGACGACGGCGGTGACGGCCCCGTCGTGGGCGCGGGCCAGGTCGGCGGCGAGCAGTTCGAAGTCGTCGGCGTCGTGGGCGGGCGGGCCGCCGCGCGAGGTGCGCTGGGGCGGGGCCTCGCCGCGGCGCAGCGCCTCGATGACGGCCCGCAGGTCGGCCTCGCCGCGCGCGCTGCCCTGGCGCAGGGCCGCGACGCGGTCGCTGACGGAGCGGGCGGCGCGGTCGGCGGCCACGGCTGCGATCACGATGCCGACGCCGGTCACGGCGACCGCGCCGGCCAGCACCACCCACAGCATCGGGCCGGGCCGGACGCCGGTGGAGCGCACGGTGAACAGGACGACCGCGCAGGCGCTGAGGGCGACCGCGGTCGGGGGGAGCACGGCGAGCCGCAGCAACTGGGGCCGTATGTGTGTCTCGGCCGGCGCTGGTGCGGTGCGGGCGACCGGCCGCCCGTGCCGCCCGCCCTCACGGCGGTCTGCGCGTGTGGCGGGTGCGCGGAGGTGAGACATCGGTGTCCTCGTACTGGTCCGTCGAGCCTGGCTGTCGGTCGGGAGAGCCAAGAATTCGGCCCGGTGTCGCCCGACGGACACTCACAGTAGTCGTCAACGCATCAGGTGCGGTGGGCAGTTGACAAAGTCTCACGGGGAGCGTCCCGCTCTGGTATGAGCGTTCGTACGGCAGACCGATAAGTTCGCGCGATCCGGGGTGCAGGGAGGAAAGAAGTCGATCAGACCTGTTCAGAGGTGATCCAGGAAAGACGGAGCGGGCCGGGGAGCCCCCGCCTCCCGACCCCCGCCACCGAACCTTCCCCCGCTCTCACAGACCCCCCGGGCCCGACCTCCGACCCATCACCGCCGCCGACAGAACCCTCCCGAACGTCACTCACCGTATCGGTCGTGGCCTTGGCTTCCGTCCGCGATCAAACCGGCCTGCACCAGCCCGCCCAGCACCGCGCGCGGACGGCTCGCTTGCGGTCCCGCACGACCGGGCGGCTCCGGATCGGCCCTGCCATCACCTGCTCGAAGCAGCCGGGTGAGGGCCTCCTGGCGGCGGGCCGGCGGCTCGCGGTCCGCGCACTCGGCGGCGTAGATGCCGATGAGGCTGTGGAAGCGGTAGCGGTGGCCCTGTTCCTCCTCCAGCAGGTGGTGGGCGGCGAGGAGTGCGAGCAGTCTGCGGGTGGTGTCGCGGTCCGTCTCCGCGAGCGTCGCGGCGATCCCGACCGTGAACGGGCCGCCGTACAGGCCCAGATGCCGGAACATGCGGGCCGCGTCCGCGGGCAGTGCCTGGTACGACGCCTCGAAGACGCTGCGCATGCTGGCCACGGCGTCGCCCTTCACCGCGAGCCGGTCGAGTCGGCCGCGTTCGGCCGCGTACTGCTCGACCAGCGCGGACAGCGGCACCCCTGGGTTGGCCGCCAGCCCGTCGGCGACGATCCGCAGCGCCAGCGGCAGTCCCCCGCACAGCGCCGCCAGACACGCGGTGGCCGGCTCCTGCCCTTCGAGGCGTCCCCCGCTGAGACCGGCGAGCAGACGCGCCGACTCCGCGTCGGCCAGCGGCCCGATGCTGACCAGGTGAGCGCCGTCCCGCGCCGCGAGCCCGCCGAAACGCTGCCGACTGGTCGCCAGGACACAGGACGAGCCCCGGGGGATGAGCGGCCGTAACTGATCGGCGCTCAGCGCGTCGTCGAGCACCACCAGCATGCGCCGGCCGTGCAGCAGGCTTCGGTAGAGGGTGGCGCGGGCGGCCAGGCCGCGGGGCATCCGTGAGCCGTCGATCCCCAGGCTGCCCAGGAGCTGGCCCAGGGCGTCAACGGCGCTGACCGGCCGGCCCTGTAGTCCGGTGCCGCGCAGGTCCACGTACAACTGGCCGTCGGGGAAACGGTCGATGAGCCGGTGCGCCAGCTCCAGCACGAACGCCGACTTGCCGACCCCGGCCGGACCGTCGACCACCGCCACCGGAGTCGTCGCACCGTGCCCCGAGCACTCGTCGTTCAACACCCCTTCCAGCCCGGACAGTTCCTTGCCGCGCCCCACGAACCCACGGGCCAGCGGAGGGAGTTGTACGGGCTTGGGGGCGCCGGGAAACGCGGTCTCGCGGCCCGTGAGCGGTACGGGCGGGGTGTCCGCGCCGGGCGGGCGCAGTTCCGGATGCCCGGACAGGATCCGCTGGTAGAGGTTGCGCAGGTCGGCGCCGGGCTCGATGCCCAGCTCGCTGCTCAGCAGTTGCCGGGTCTCCTCGTACATCCGCAGCGCGTGGGCCTGTCGGCCGCTGCGGTACAGCGCCAGGATCAGCAGCCAGCGCAGCTTCTCGCGCAGCGGTTCCTCGGAGACCGCGCCGGTCAGTTCGGTGACCATCTCGGCGTGCCGGCCGGCCGCCAGCATGTCGGCGGCCCACTCCTCGACGGCCGTCAGCCGCAGGTCCCGCAGCCGGGTGCGTTCCATCGAGGCGAAGGGCCCGGGGACGCCCGAGTAGGCCTCGCCGTGCCAGAGCGACAGGGCCTGTTCGTACAGCCGCAGTGTCGTGTCGGCGTTGCCCTCGCCCCGTGACCTACGCGCGTCACCATGACCGCGTACGAAGAGGGTGGCGTCCACGTCCGAGGGGTCCAGCCGCAGGCAGTAGCCGCCGGACGCGGAGGTGAGCAGCGCGCCGGCCGCCCGCCGGCCGCGCCCGGGGTCCAACGCCCGGCGCAGTCCGCCCACATACGTGTGGACGCCGTTGGCGGCCGTCTGCGGTACGTCGCCGCCCCACAGGGCGTCCACGATGTTCTCGACGCCCACGACGTCGCCGGCCCGGCTCGCGAGGAGGCCCAGTACGGCCCGCTGTTTGGGCGGGCCGAGCGCCACCTCCACCCCGTGCCGCCAGGCCCGCACCGGGCCTAAGAGCTGAATGCGCAGCGGTGCTCCCGTGGCGGCCATAGCTCATTCGCCTCCGGAATCGGATCTGAACCGACCACCGGTTTCCTCGCGTAGCACGTCAGGAATGGCCGGGCGGTAACGGGTTTCCATAACTCTCCTTTGAGTAGAGGTGGCCACACCAAGACCTTCACCCGTCAGGACATATTCAGAGGAAGACGTACCTCATGCGCGGACCGCAATTCACGGTCCGCGCATGCAAGAAAGAGGACGCATTTGTCGCGCCACGAAGTCACAAAGAAAACGGCGCGGGCGACGAGCGCCACAACCAGAGCGCCACCTGCGGAAACTCGCACCACAGGCCACCGGGACGAACGCACGTCAATGCGACGCGGGACTAGTACCCGCGCTTCGCCACAAGCCCTTGAAAGTTGTCGAGTGAACCATCAGTCAGTGACTCGCTGACCATTTTTCCCCCGCATATTTTAATCTCAGATGTACGCGTAAGGTCACAGTAGCGTCGGCCTGGTGGGTTGTCACCCCCGACACGAGGGCGCGCCCTCGACCAAGCCGGGAACCCTGTCGGGCCGAGAACACAACAGAAACAGAACACCAGGATCCGGAACAGAGAGAACTGGATCCCTACGGTTCCGGAACCACGAGGCGAGCTCGCCCGACCGGGCGGCCGATGGCCGGAGTCGGCAGCCTGTAGGCGGCGACGCCGTCCCGTCGCGCCCGCGATCTCCCAACAGGCCTTGGCGAAGGCAGGCGTTGGAGGTCACCGACCTCGCCGCCCTCGTCCCGCACCAGGCCAACCCCGCCCAGGCGGTCACCGCCCTGAACCGCCCGAGCCCCTCCCCCGCTCCCCGCTCCCCGCTCCCCGCGCCTCCGTAGTCGCTGCCTGCTGCCGCGCTGTTCAGTCCTCGCCCACGAGGTCGAGGGCTTCGTGGGTCGGCTTGGGGGCGATCTGCGGGACGGGCCAGCGGCGGTTGAGGGGTGCCGAGACGTCCCGCCACCAGGGGTGTACGGGGAGGTCGCCGGCGGGCTCGAAGGGCAGGCCCGGGACGGGCAGGGCGACGGCCTGGCCGACAGCCCGCGCGGCGGCCAGCGTCCACTCGCCGGGCTCCGCCCAAGGGTGCAGCGCGAGATTGAACGAACCCCAGTGGATCGGGAGCAGCACCCCGCTCGCCTCGCCGCCTTGCAGGTCCAGGTGGGTCTGGACGCCCTGAGCGGGGTTCATGTGAATGTCCGGCCAGCCGCCCGGCAAGGGCGCGGACTCCGGGTCGTCGTCGGGCCAGAAGTCCGAGTACGCGCCGATCTGGATCATCGTCGCGTCGAACGGGCCGTGGTCGGCGCCGATCTCCTTGAAGCCCTCGAAGTAGCCGGTGTCGCCGCTGTGGTAGATCCGGTGCTGCTCGCCGGCGACGACCCAGGACGCCCACAGGGTGTGCTGGATGTTGCGAAGGCCCCGGCCGCAGAAGTGGCGGGCCGGGGTGGCGGTCAGGGTGAGGCCGCCGACCTTCGTCGCCTCGTGCCAGTCCACCTCGCGCAGTCGGTCCGCGGAGACACCCCAGTGTTCGAGGTGGGCTCCGACGCCGAGCGGCACGGCGAACAGGGTGTCCGTGCCGGCCAGCGCCTTGATCGTGGGCATGTCCAGGTGGTCGTAGTGGTCGTGCGAGATGACGACGACGTCGACCGGACCCAGCGCGGCCAGCGGGAGCGGCACCGGGTGCAGCCGCTTGGGCCCGGCGAAGGGGAACGGGGAGCAGCGCGTGCCCCAGACCGGGTCGAACAGGACGCGCTGCCCGTCGATCTCCGCGAGCACGCCGGAGTGCCCCATCCACGTCAGGCGCAGGCCCGTGACGGGCGGCTTCGCGAGGTCGGCGAGGGTGGTGGCATGCACCGGGATCCGGCCCGTGGGGGCGCGCAGGGCGCGCTCCTCCTTGTCGAGGAACTTCTTGACGAGATCGAACATCCCGCCGCCCGAGGGACGGAACCGCGTCGAGCCGCCGGGGTTCTGGAACACCCCGTCCTTGAAGTGGGGCGATCTGCGGATACGCGCCAGGCGCTCACCGCTCGGGTCCGCGCCGAAGGCCGCGGGCTGCGGAGCGCGAAGCCCGGAGCGCATGGGACGGAAACCGGACACGGTACCTCCAGGTGGATTTCGCTGAGGCATGCCATTCAGGCATTCCATTATGGTCGCCCCCTCCGACAACGCGGGCCGTCCCGGTGACTCGGGGGCCGCGAGCCACCGGGACGGCCCGCGTTGACACGGCCGCCGCCGCCTTCCGATACTGACCTACCGTTCAGTATCAGCCGTGTCCCCGGCACCGTACGCGCCGGTCGAGGAGTCCGTATGACCGCCCCCTGTCTGTCGCTCACCTGGACCGATCACGTCACCGGCCGCCAGGGTTTCCTGGTCGTCGACCGGCTGGTGCGCGGTGTCTGCAGCGGCGGCCTGCGGATGCGGGCGGGCTGCACCCTGGCCGAGGTGACCGGGCTCGCGCGCGGCATGAGCCTCAAGGAGGCCCTGCACTACGACCCCGAGGCGCGGTACGTCCCCCTGGGCGGCGCGAAGGGCGGCATCGACTGCGACCCCCGGGACCCGCAGGCGTACGGCCTGCTGGTGCGGTATCTGCGTGCGGTGCGGCCGTACGTGGAGAGCTGCTGGACCACCGGCGAGGATCTGGGGCTGACCCAGGATCTGGTGGACCGGGCGGCCGCCGAAGCGGGGCTGGTGTCGTCCGTGCAGGCCGTCTACCCCCTGCTGGACGACGAGGCCGCCGCCCGCGCGCGGCTCGCATCCGCGTTCGCCGTCGAGGTGGACGGCATCGGCCTGGACGAGCTGGTCGGCGGCTGCGGGGTCGCCGAGTCCGTGCTGACGGCCCTGGACCGGGCCGGGGTGGCGTACGCGGGGACGCGGGTCGCGCTCCAGGGGCTGGGCACGATGGGCGGGGCCACGGCCCGCTTCCTCACGCGCGCGGGGCTGACGGTCGTGGCCGTCGCCGACGTCAAGGGCACGATCGCCAACCCGGCCGGTCTCGACGTGGAGGCGCTGCTGAGCGCGCGCGACGCGCACGGCACCGTGGACCGCGCCGTACTGCGCCCCGGGGACCGCGAGCTGCCGGGCGACGCCTGGCTGTCGGTGGCGGCGGAGGTACTCGTACCGGCCGCCGTGTCGTACGCGATCGGCGTCGAGGAGCAGGAGCTGATCCGCGCCCGGTGGATCGCCGAGGCGGCCAACATGCCCGTCCTGCCGGAGGCGGAGGCGCTGCTGCACGCGCGCGGGGTGAGCGTGTTGCCGGACGTCGTCGTCAACTCCGGGACCAACGCCTGGTGGTGGTGGACGCTGTTCGGCGACATCGGCGCGGACGCCGAGGAGGCCTTCGCGTACACGCGCCGCTCGATGCGCGCCCTGGTGGAGCTGGTACTGACCCGGGCGGAGGCGGACGGGACGACGCCCCGGGCCGCCGCGCATACGATCGCCGAGGGCCGACTGCCGGTGATCGCGCAGCGGTTCGGCGCGGCGGAACCGGACGGTCCGGGGCAGCTCACGCCACCGGATCAGGATGGGGCGTGAGAGGTCGGGACGGATTGGGGTGACGGCGTGACCAGGGTCCGGTTGGGTGTGGCCGAGCGGCGTGCGGAGCTGCTGCGGGCCGCCATCGAGCAGATCGAGGCGCGGGGCGTGGCGGCGGTCAGGATCGCCGACGTGGCCGCGGCCCTCGGGGTGAGCAACGCGCTGGTGCTCTACCACTTCTCGACGAAGGAGAAGCTGGTCGCCGACGCGTTCGCCTACGCGGCCGAGGACGACCTGGCGCGGCTTCGCACGCTGGTCGGCCGGCGGACCACGGCACTGCGCCGACTGCGGTCGGCCGTGCGCTGGTACGCGCCGACGGGCCGGGCCAAGGGCTGGCGGCTGTGGATCGAGGGCTGGGCGGTGTCGCTGCGCGAGCCCGCGCTGCGGGAGGTCGCCCGGGACCTCGACCGGGAGTGGAAGGCCGTGCTCGCCGGGGTGATCGCGGAGGGCGTGGCAGCGGGCGAGTTCCGCTGCCCGGACCCGGCCGGCACGGCCCTGCGCCTGACGGCCCTGCTGGACGGCCTCGCCGTCCAGCTCACGTCCTACCCGGGCGCGGTGTCCCGCACCCGCGCGCAGGAATGGGTCGACGAGGCCGTGGCCCGGGAACTCGGCCTCGCCCCCGAGACGTTGAGCGCCCAGAAGCGCTGAAGCCGAGGCAAAGAGTGAGGCTGACAGGACGCAGGACCCGGCCGTCGGCTCAGTCCAGCTCGTACACCGCCGTCACCGTCGCCGTCGCGCGGATCTCGCCGGGGGCCACGGGCACGGCGCTCATGCCGGCGCCCGGGATGTCCCCGGTCGACGGCGCCGGGCGCGAGGAGCTGGAGGCGTCCTCGCTGAGTGAGACGAGTCGGCCCAGGCGGCGGCCGCTGAGGCGGGCGTACTGCTCGGCCTTGGCGTGGGCGTCGTCGTGCGCGGCCTCACGGGCGCGGGACCGCAGCGGGGCGGGGTCGGAGACGTCGAAGACCACCGAGTTGATCCGGGCCGCGTCGCCGCCGGCGTCGGTGATCGCCTGGAGGACCGCGCCGGTCTTCGCCACCTCGCGCACCTTCACGGAGAAGGACTGCGCGGCCTGGTAGCCCTTCAGTCGCGCGGAGTTGTCCGCGTTGTCGTAGACGGGGCTGAGCGAGACGCCCTCCGTGCGGACGTCCCGGTCGGCGACGCCCTGGGCGCGGACGGCGGCCAGCAGCGCGGTGGCCGCCTTGGTTTGTGCGTCCACCGCGGCCTGCGAGGTCTTGGCGGAGACCTCGACACCGGCGCCGACGAGCGCCAGGTCGGGGGCCGCGCTCGCGCTGCCCTCACCGGTCACCGTGACGGTGGCGGGACTGTCCGGCGCGAGCCGGACGGCCACGGCCGGATGGGCGGGCGACGCGACCGCCGCGGGCACGGCGAGCGCCGGGACGCCCAGGGCGAGCAGGGAGACGAGGGCCACGGCGACGGGCGTACGGGGAAGGGGCATGCGGGACCGGTCCTTCGAGGCGTCGAGCGGAAACGGGGCGGGTGCGGTGCGCGGGTGGGGCGGGTGCGGTCATCCCAGCACCCGCACCGGCCCCCGCCCGCGCACCACTCCCGTGCGCTCACCTCACTGGTGGAGCGGCCGACCGTACGACCTCCACGGCCGACCACGTCCATGCCCGCGTCCGCGTCCGCGTGCGCCCACGGTCACTGCTCGGGCCGCGGTGTTCAGGCCACGGCCGCGATCCGCATCCTGATGTCGTCCGGCGACAGCGCGCCCTTGGCGGTCACGTGGTCGCCGGAGGACTCGCCGCGCAGCCGGCGTCCGATCCACGGCACCAGGTACTCGCGCGCCCAGTGGACGTCGTCGCGCCGCACGTCGAGGGTGCCGCGCGGCGGGAGCGGCGGCCAGGGCTGCTCCGGGTCGGCCGGTACGTCGAGGCCGAGGGTCTCTCCGGCGCGCAGCGCCACGCGCGTGTGCCCCTCCGGGGAGAGGTGGAGCCGGTCGCCGTCCCAAGCCCTGCGGTCCTGGACGGACTTGAGGGACCACAGGTCGAGCACCGGGCAGCCGTACCGGTCGGCGACGGCGCGGACGTGCCCGTTGTAGGTGGCGATCTTGCCGCGCAGGTGCTTGAGCACGGTCATGCCACGGGTGTCGAAGCCGGTGGTCACCATGACCGTGCCGGCCACGGCGGTCAGGGACGCGATCGCGCGCTCGAAGCGCTCGGCGACCTCGTCCGGGTCGGTGCCGGGGCGGAGGATGTCGTTGCCGCCGGCGCAGAAGGAGACCAGGTCCGGGGCGAGCCGCAGCGC
The DNA here is from genome assembly GCF_900110755.1 of Streptomyces sp. yr375. Lineage (GTDB taxonomy): Bacteria > Actinomycetota > Actinomycetes > Streptomycetales > Streptomycetaceae > Streptomyces. Next base: position 37,242 of record NZ_FOFF01000001.1, on the reverse strand, counting down.
CCTGGGGAGTTGGTCCTCCATGATCTGGTCGAGCAGCTTTCCGCGGACCGCGAGGTTGGTGTAGTCGAAGTCGCCTTCGGGCCGCCGGTCGGCGAGGAGTACCGCGAACCGGTCGGCCCAGCCGACGAACGCCCCGTCGGGCCCGGGGTCGCCGACGCCTTCGGTGAAGCTGTCCCCCACCGCCACGTACGACCCGATCACTGATCTGTTGTCATTCTTCGAATCGTCTGCCACAACAGTTGATGATTCACCTTCGAATGTGACTTACGCGACCGTAGGAAAGGGTTGACGGACGGTGAGATAAGCCACTCTTAAAGAGTTGGCCAATCAGGGAATAAGCCCTCGCACACCGAAGGCCGGACCCGGGGATCGGGATCCGGCCTTCGGCAGCGTGTCAGGCGGGTTGAGCGTGCGGTGCGTGTCGGGCGGAGGTCGTCGGCGGGGTCAGCCGACGGCGACGCCGTGCGAGCGGAGGTAGGCGACCGGGTCCACGTCCGAGCCGTAGTCCGGCGTGGTGCGGATCTCGAAGTGCAGGTGCGGGCCGGTCACGTTGCCGGTCGCGCCGGAGAGGCCGATCTGCTGGCCCTCGGTCACGGTCTGGCCGGCCGAGACGGAGAGCTGGGAGAGGTGGCCGTACTGGGCGTAGTAGCCGTCGGCGAGCCTGATGACGACCTGGTTGCCGTACGCGCCGCCCCAGCCCGCGGTGACGACGGTGCCCGCGCCCACGGCCTTGAGGGAGGTGCCGGTCGGGACGACGAAGTCGACACCGGTGTGGTATCCGCTGGACCACATGCTGCCGGCCACGTGGTACCCGGTCCCGATGGTCGCACCGGCCACCGGCAGGCTGAATCCGCTGGAGGTACCGGTGTCTGCGCCCGTGCTCGTGCTGGTCTCGGCGGCCTGGGTGGTCACGTTCGAGGAGGACGAGCCGGACGACGAAGAGGACGAAGAAGGCGACGAGGACGACGCCTTGCCGTCGGACGACGTCTTCGAGGAGGACGACGATCCGGTGGTGCCGGTCGCGGCCTTCTTGCCGATCGAGAGCTTCAGGCCGGGGTGGATCAGCGACGGGTCGCCGCCGACGGCCTGACGGTTGTCCTGGTACAGCTTCTGCCAGCCGCCGGCGACGTTCTGCTCGTCGGCGATCGCCGCGAGGCAGTCGCCGGACCGCACGGTGTAGGTCCGGGTAGCCGTGGCGGCGGTCTTCTTCTGCGCCACCGGAACGGCCTGCACGACCTTTTCCGAAACGGACTGCGAAACCGTCTGCGCGGCGGACTGCGACGGCACCGCATGGGCGCCGGCAGCGCCTATGAGCGGAAGGGTGAGCGCTGCGCCGCCGGTTCCGGCGACGGCTATGGAGCGGGTGAAACGCTGGGACTTCGGACGAAGGTGCTTACCCTTCGCGGGCATGGCCAATTCCTCTCCGACGCCTGCGAGGTGAGCTGTCGGGTGCGGGCTGGAGATGCCCGGCCGCGCCGAGGCACGGCTTTACCCCAAGCCTGTTCCGGGACCGGAACAGGCGGTTCTACCTGTGGGTCCCCCGCTCCTGCCTTACACGGGTGGGTGAGCGGACACCGGGCGGCGGCAGGATTAGGCATCCGTCCGGATTGGGGTGGAACGTAAGCGACCAAGACGCACGGGGACAAGCAGAGGTTGCACGGATAACGCTTTTCTCTTGATCTCCTGCGCGAATACCCAGTCACGCTCCGTCAATCAATAGGCCCGCTTTCCGCCAAGCACCCCGGAAAAGCATATGAATTACGTGAACATGACGAACGACGTACGGTCACGGATATGACGCTCCTCACGTGACACCTCTCCAGGTCCCTTTATTCCAGGGCGAGTTAGAACGAAGGATCCAATTCGGGACAGAAGACTCAGATGCGACGCAGGCGGATAACCATCGCATCAAGGTCGCCCCGCAGTCCGGTGCGCAGCCCGTGATGCAACAGCACGGCACCCCGGTGGACTTCGCCCGTTTCGAGGCATTCGTACGACGATGTCGGGTCGAGTCCGCGCAGCCGCAGCGCCGGGACGGGCTCGCCGAACCGCTGGACCTGGAGGCAGGCGAGGACGACCGCCTCGTCGCCCCGCACGTACTGGACGGCGCTCAGGCCACCGGCCGGGGGCCGCAGCCGGTAGAGGTCGCCGTGCTGCACGAGGGGTCGGATCTCCTTGTAGAGGTCCACCCATTCCCGGGCTTCGGCGAGGTCCGCCTCGCTCCACTCGGAGAGGTCCCCGCCGACCCCGAGCACCCCGGCCATGGCACTGACGAACCGGAAGCGCAGCGAGCTGGCCCGGCCGTTGAGCTGGGTGTTCGGGCTGTCCGTGACCCATGCGGCCATGACCCGGGCGGGGTGGATCTGGCTGAAGCCGTGCTGGATGTCGAGCCGGTCGAGCGGGTCGGTGTTGTCGGAGGTCCACACCTGGTCGGTGCGGCTCATGATCCCGAGATCGATGCGCCCGCCGCCGCCCGAGCAGGACTCGAAGGCGACGCCCGGGTGGGCTGCCCGCAGCCGGTCCAGGAGGGCGTACAGGGCCCGTACGTGGTCGACCCAGAGGCGCTGCGGGTAGGGGTCGTCCGGCCAGCCGGCGTCGGTGAAGCAGCGGTTGAAGTCCCACTTCACGTAGTCGACGGGGGCGCTGGACAGGAGTGTGTCGAGCTGCTCCCAGAGGTACTCCTGAACGTCCTCGCGGGCGAGGTTCAGTACGAGTTGATTGCGGAATTCCGTCCGCTTTCGTCCCGGTTGGAACTGTACCCAGTCCGGATGCGCCCGGTACAGCTCGCTGTCGGGGTTGACCATCTCGGGCTCGACCCAGATGCCGAACTGCATGCCGAGGCCGTGCACCTGGTCGGCGAGGGGCTTCAGGCCGTTCGGGAAGCGGTCGGGGTTGGGCCGCCAGTCGCCGAGCCCGGCATGGTCGCCGGTGCGCGTCCCGAACCAGCCGTCGTCGACGACGAACAGCTCGACGCCGATCGCCGCGGCGCGCCGGGCGAGGGTCGCCTGCTGCTCCTCGGAGATGTCGAAGTAGGTGGCTTCCCAGGAGTTGAACAGCACCGGGCGGTCCTGTCCGGCGTCCGGGATCACATGCGCCCGCTGGTAGGCGTGCCAGGTGCGGCTCGCGCCGCCGAACCCGGCGTCGCTCCACAGGCCGGCGAACACGGGCGTACTGAAGGACTCCCCCGCCGCCAGCCGCAGCAGGCCCGAGTCGTCGTACCCCGCGCCGCCGGTGATCTGCACGCGCGCGTCGGGGAGTTGGGCGACGGCGATCCGCCAGGAGCCCGACCAGCCGAGGGCGCAGCCGTAGACCTCGCCGCGCTCCTCGGTCGCGTCGGTGTCCAGGGCCACCCAGGGCAGATGCTGGTGCCCGGTGTGGCCGCGGCGGCTGCCGATGACCTTCTCACCGTAGGTGAGGGGGGAGCGCGTGAGCCGGGACTCGGCGGCCCAGCGGCCGTGCAACTGCGACAGCCGCCAGTCGTCGCGCTCGGGCAGCGTCCAGGTCGCGGAGTCGGCCCGCAGCAGCTCCACCGGCTCCTCGCCGTCGTTGCGCAGGGTCGTCCAGCGCTCTACGACGTCCCCGCGCATCCGGTAGTGCAGGGTGACGGCGAGCCCGCCGTCCCGGAACCGCAACCGCAGCCCGTCACCGCCGGCCTCATCGGCCCCGTCGGTCTCGTACGTCTCGAAGGTCCACTCGGTGCCGCGCCGCTCGGCGGTGCGCACGGACAGGGCGGGCCGGACGAAACGGGGGCCGCCCTCGACCGGGTACTCCTCGCGGCCGTCGAGCGGGGACTCGAAGGACGCCCCGCGCGCCGACGGCGGGAGTGCGGCGAGCGCCTCGGCGTCCACGAGCGCGATGCCCGGGCCCCAGTGCAGGTGGACCAGCTCGTCGGCCTCGGTGAGATGGAGGGCGTAGCTGCTCGTGGGCCCCGAAAGGAGCCAGGTGCGGCCGTCGTCGGCGATCTCGGGCATCAAACCCCCACTAATTCGAACAGGTGCGATCAAGCACCAACATCATCGAATGCGGTCGGCCCGCCGGGCAACTCCGCCGGGAACTCCTGTGGATAACTCTCCACCTGCGCGAACGGCTGGTTTCTGTGGCCTGTGGACAACTCGTTGCGACGGGAATCCTTGTCGTATGGTCGATGCGGTGTCCCGTCGGCCACCACGAGCCGCGCCGACGGAGACCGGCAGGAGGGAGCCCCAGTGACGCAGCAGATCCCGTCGACCGAGCCCGAGCTGGCCGCCGTGCGCAACTTCCGGGACGTGGGCGGTCTGCCCACCGTCGACGGCCGGCGGGTGCGCCAGGGCGTGCTGTTCCGCAGCGGCCACCTCGCCCACGCGACCGACGAGGACGCCGCGTTCCTCTCCGACCTGGGCCTGCACACCATCTTCGACTTCCGCAACGCGGCGGACCAGAAGCTGGAGGGCCCGGACGTCGAACTGCCGGGCGTACGCAATGTGAACCTACCGCTGTCGGACCCGGCGGACGGCGTCGAGTTCTGGAAGATGGTGCGCGACGGCCACCTCGACCAGCTCCGCGAGATACTCGGGGACGGCAAGGGCGCGGGCCGCATGATCGCCTCCTACCGCTCGATCATCAAGAAGCGCACGGCGGAGCACTCGCGGGTGCTGCACGCGCTCGCCGAGGACAGCGTCCCGGCCCTGATGCACTGCGCGGCGGGCAAGGACCGCGCAGGGCTGTCCATCGCGGTGACGCTGCTCGCCGTGGGCGTGGAGCGCGAGGCGATCCTCACCGACTACCTGGAGTCCAACGCCAAGCACCGCCGCTACCGGGTGCGCCGCAGCGCCACCTCCGCCGAGGCCTACTCCCCCGAGGTCATGGAGCTGCTCAGCCCCCTGTTCGACGCCCGCGCGGAGTATCTGGCGGCGGCGTTCGAGACCATCGAGGAGACCTGGGGCGGCGTCGACGCCTACCTGGAGCAGGGCCTCGGCCTCGCCCCCGAGACCCGCGAGCGGCTACGGGAACGGCTGCTCGTCTGACCCGCTCTCCAGAGGGCTCTACTGCTGAGCCCCCGCCTCGAAGAGCAGCCAGAGGAAGCCCGCGAAGAGGTGCCCCACGGCGATGTAGATGATCAGCCGGACCCACAGGGCGCGGGGGAACTTCTCCTCGATGTCTCTCATGGCGTCTCTCCGGTCTCCGAAGGGGTCGGGCCCAGGCACAGCGTGGCCGTGGGGCTCTGCAACAGGGTGTGGACGAAGAGCAGCTCGACCCCGTCGGCGTCCTGCGCGGCGATGCGGTGCGGGGTCAGCGAGTCGAAGTGCGCGCTGTCGCCGGGCCCGAGGAGGTCCGTGGTGTCCCCGAGGCGCAGCCGCAGCCGCCCCCGCAGGACGTGCAGCCACTCCTCCCCGGGGTGCACCCGCACGACGTCGCCCTGGGAGCCGTACGGGACATGGACGCGCAGCGCCTGCATCCCCCGCCCGGACGCGCCGGCCTGCCAGTACGTCCAGCCGCCCGCGCGGGTGGGCTCCATGTCGGCGGCGCGCACGACGGCGTCCCGGTCGGCGACCGTCTCACCGAGCAGCTCCGAGACCGTCGTACCGTAGACGCGGGCGAGGGCGAGCAGCATCGGCAGCGAGGGCTGGCGCTGCCCGGTCTCCAGGCGGGAGAGGTACCCCGGCGACAGTCCGGCGGCCCGGGCCGCGGCCTCCAGGGTGAGGGCGGCCCGGCGGCGCAGGGCGCGCAGTTGGGGGGCGACGGCGGGAAGGGCCTCGGCGTGCTGCGCCGAGGGCTCGGATGCGGACTCCGGCTCGGGCGGGCTCATGCCTCCATTCCACGCCCGAGTTGCCCCTGCGGCAAATTTCTTGCCTCAGAGGCAAAACGGCGGGCGGATGAGGCACATGGGGCCCGCCCTGGGCCGGGTCAGCGGTTGGCCACCGCCTGCTTCACCAGGGTCTTGCCAAAGTCCCACATCAGTCCGCCGCCGCTGTGCGCGTCGTCCATGACGGCGGTGAAGGCGTCCACGAACCGGTCCACCTCCCGCTCGCCGACGATCAGCGGCGGGATCAGCTTGATCACCTCCAGGTGGTCGCCGGAGACCTGGGTGAGGATCCGGTGCCGCTGCAGCAGCGGTACGACCACCATCTGTGCGAACAGCCCCTTGCGCGCCGCTTGGAGCATGGTCCAACGGCTGCGCAGCTTCAGCGACTTGGGCTTTCCGAACTCGATGCCGATCATCAGGCCCCGGCCGCGGACGTCGGCCAGCAGCTCGTACGTGTCGACGAGGGCGGCGAGCCGGGACGTCAACTGCTCCCCGGTCGCCCGGGCGTTGGCCACGATCTGCTCGTTCTCCATGACGGACAGCACCGCGAGTCCGGCCGCCATGGCCTGCGCGTTGGACCCGAAGCTCGCCGAGTGCACCAGCACCCGGTCCATCGACGAGTAGACCTTCTTGAAGATCCAGTCCTTGCCGAGGGTCGCACCCACCGGCACATACCCGCCGGACAGCGCCTTGGCCACGCACACCAGGTCCGGTTCGACGCCCTCCTCGTGCTGGTAGGCGTAGAAGTCGCCGGTGCGGCCGAGGCCGGTCTGCACCTCGTCGGCGACGAGCAGCGCCCTGTGCCGGTGCAGCAGTTCCTGGGCGGCGCGCAGATAGCCGGGCGGGGCCTCGTGCACGCCCTTGCCCTGGATCGGTTCGACGATCAGGGCGGCGACGTCGCCCTTCGCCAACTCCCTTGCCAGCGCGTCGAGATCACCGAGCGGGACGGCCGTGTCGGGCAGCAGGGGCGAGAACCCGTCCCGGAATCCCGACTCGCCGTTCACCGACAGCGAGCCCGTGGTGAGCCCGTGGAAGGCGTGGTCGCAGTACAGGACCCTCGGTCTGCCGGTGGCGTACCGGGCGAACTTCAGCGCGGTCTCCACCGCCTCGGTGCCGCTGTTGCCGAAGAACACCCGGTCCAGGTGCGGGCTGTGCGCGAGCAGCTTCTCGGCCAGCAGTCCGGGCAGCGGCTGGCAGTCGAAGCGGGTGAGGTCGGCGAGGTCGGCGTCGAGGACGTCGTGCAGCGCCTTGCGGACGACGGGGTGGTGGCGGCCCAGGCCCATCACGCCGAACCCGGCGAGCATGTCCAGGTAGTCGTTCCCGTCCGCGTCCCAGAAGTACGCGCCCTCGCCCCGCTCGTAGACCTTGTCGAAGCCGATGGTGCGCAGCATGCGCGGCAGTTGGTGGTTGAGGTACCTGCCGTGCAGCTCGTAGCGTTCGGCGCCGCGCTCGGCGAGGAGCGCGCCGAGGTCGAACTCCGTGGTCATGGGGCCTTCTCCTTGACTGGGCCGGTAAGAAGTCCGTCGGCGGACGTGACGTCCTGGACGGCCAGGCTCGCGCTGATCCGGCCGGCGATCTCGACGGGTGTGAGGCCGATGTCGGCGAGCACCTCGGCGCGCTTGGCGTGCGCGAGGAACTGCTCCGGGATCCCGAACCGCCGTACGGGCACGTCGACTTCGGCGTCACCCAAAGCCAGCGCCACCGCCGAACCGACGCCCGCGGCACGGCTGTTGTCCTCGACGACGGCCACCAGACGGTGCCCAGCGGCGAGGCCGGGCAGGGCCGGGTCGACGGGTTTGACCCAACGGGGATCGACGACCGTGCAGTTGACGCCCCGCGCGGCGAGCAGCTCGGCGGTCTGCAGACACACCGGCGCCATCACGCCGACGGCGACGAGGAGCACGTCCGGCCGTTCGCCCCGGTGCAGGACGTCCATGCCGCCCACCCGGCCGACCGCCGGGATGTCCGGTCCGACCGACTCCTTGGGGAAGCGCACCAGCGTCGGCGCGTCGTCCACCGCGACCGCCTCCCGCAACTGCGCGCGCAGTTGCCCGGCGTCGCGCGGGGCCGCGATGCGCAGTCCGGGGACGACCTGGAGCACGGACAGGTCCCACATGCCGTTGTGGGACGCGCCGTCGACGCCGGTGACCCCGGCCCGGTCCAGCACGAACGTCACCCCGCAGCGGTGCAGGGCCACGTCCATCAGCAGTTGGTCGAAGGCCCGGTTGAGGAAGGTGGCGTAGACGGCGACGACCGGGTGCAGGCCGCCGGTCGCCAGGCCTGCCGCGCTCACGGCCGCGTGCTGCTCGGCGATGCCGACGTCCCACACCCGGTCCGGGAAGCGCTCGGCGAACCGGCCCAGGCCCACCGGGTGCAGCATGGCCGCCGTGATCGCCACGACGTCGTCCCGTTCCTCGCCGATCGCCACGATCTCGTCCCCGAACACGGACGTCCACGACGGCCCGCCGGCCGGTGCGAGCGGCGCGCAGGTCAGCGGGTCCATCACGCCGACGGTGTGGAAGTGGTCCTCCTCGTGCGCGAGGGCGGGCTCGTAACCCCGCCCCTTCTCGGTGAGGCAGTGCACCAGCACCGGCCCGTGGAAGCGCTTGGCGCGCCGCAGCGCGGACTCGACGGCCTTGACGTCGTGCCCGTCGATCGGGCCGACGTACTTCAACCCCAGGTCCTCGAACATGCCCTGCGGCGCGAACGCGTCCTTGAAGCCCTTCTTCGCCCCGTGCAGCGACTCGTAGAGGGTGTGCCCGACGACCGGGGTGCGCAGCAGGATGTCCTTCCCCCAGGCCAGCACCTTCTCGTAGCCGTCGGTCGTGCGCAGGGTCGCCAGGTGGTTGGCGAGGCCGCCGATGGTCGGCGCGTACGAGCGCTCGTTGTCGTTGACGACGATGATCAGCGGCCGGTCCTTGGCGGCGGCGATGTTGTTCAGCGCCTCCCAGGCCATCCCGCCGGTGAGCGCCCCGTCGCCGATGACCGCGACGACATGCCCCTTCCCGCCCTGCACCTGGCGGGCCTTCGCGAGGCCGTCGGCCCAGCCGAGCGCGGTGGAGGCGTGGCTGTTCTCGATGACGTCGTGCTCGGACTCCGCGCGGGCGGGATAGCCGGACAGGCCGCCCTTGCCGCGCAGCTTGGAGAAGTCCTGACGCCCCGTCAGCAGCTTGTGCACATAGCTCTGATGGCCGGTGTCCCACAGGATGCGGTCGACCGGTGACTCGAACACCCGGTGCAGGGCGACGGCCAGTTCCACCACGCCCAGGTTGGGCCCGAGGTGTCCACCGGTCCTGGCGACCGCGTGGACCAGGAACTCCCTTATCTCTTCGGACAGTTCACCGAGTTCCGCCTCGGACAGCGCCTTCAGGTCGCGTGGTTGCCGGATGTTCTCCAGGATCGTCACGTCGGGCCCCCTTCGGTCCGTGCTGTTCAGCTCACGGTGACGGCCGGCTCCCCCGACCCGACGCCGTCCTGTTCCATCTGCTCGGCGATCTTCATCGCCTCCTCGATGAGGGTCTCCACGATCTTCGACTCGGGGACGGTCTTGATGACCTCGCCCTTCACGAAGATCTGCCCCTTGCCGTTGCCGGAGGCGACGCCGAGGTCGGCCTCCCGCGCCTCACCGGGACCGTTGACCACACACCCCATGACCGCGACGCGCAGCGGGACCTCCATGCCCTCCAGGCCCGCCGTGACCTCGTCGGCCAGCTTGTACACGTCGACCTGGGCGCGGCCGCAGGACGGGCAGGAGACGATCTCCAGCCGCCGCTGCTTGAGGTTCAGGGACTCCAGGATCTGGAGGCCGACCTTGACCTCCTCGGCCGGGGGCGCGCTCAGCGACACCCGGATGGTGTCGCCGATGCCCTGGCTGAGCAGCGCGCCGAAGGCCACCGCCGACTTGATGGTGCCCTGGAAGGCGGGGCCCGCCTCCGTGACGCCCAGGTGGAGGGGGTAGTCGCTCTGGGCGGCGAGCTGGCGGTAGGCCTCGATCATGATCACCGGGTCGTTGTGCTTGACGGAGACCTTGATGTCCCGGAAGCCGTGCTCCTCGAAGAGGGAGGCCTCCCACAGGGCGCTCTCCACGAGCGCCTCGGGGGTGGCCTTGCCGTACTTCTGGAGCAGGCGGCGGTCCAGCGACCCGGCGTTGACGCCGATGCGGATCGGGGTGGAGTGGTCGCTCGCCGCCCGCGCGATCTCCCGCACCTTGTCGTCGAACTGCTTGATGTTGCCCGGGTTCACCCGGACCGCCGCGCAGCCCGCCTCGATCGCGGCGAACACGTACTTCGGCTGGAAGTGGATGTCCGCGATCACCGGGATCTGCGACTTGCGGGCGATGGTCGCGAGGGCGTCCGCGTCGTCCTGCGTGGGGCAGGCGACGCGGACGATCTGGCAGCCGGACGCGGTGAGTTCGGCGATCTGCTGCAAGGTCGCGCCGATGTCCGACGTACGCGTCGTCGTCATCGACTGCACCGACACCGGGGCCCCGCCCCCGACCGCCACCGGGCCGACCTGGATGCGCCGCGACTCACGTCGCGGCGCCACCGGCCGGACCGGCATCTCGGGGACGCCCAGGGAGACGGCGGTCATCCCGTCACTCCCGGTTTCCCGCGACGGTGTCCCGCATGGCGCGCAGGGACTCCTTGAGGGAGCCCATGGTGGCGAGGACGGCGGTGGGCTCGTAGCCGCAGTGCGCCATGCAGTTGGCGCAGCGCGGGTCCTTGCCCCGGCCGTACTTGTCCCAGTCGGTGTCCTCGATCAGCTCGCGGTACGTCGGCACGTACCCGTCGCTCATCAGGTAGCAGGGGCGCTGCCAGCCGAAGAGCGAGTAGTTCGGGATCGCCCACGCGGTGCACGGGAAGTCGACCTTGCCCTCCAGGAAGTCCAGGAAGAGCGGGGAGTGGTTGAGCCGCCAGCGGCGCCGGTTGCCGCCCGCGAAGGCCTTCTTGAACAGCTCGCGGGTCTGGGTGACGCCGAGGAAGTGCTCCTGGTCGGGCGCCTTCTCGTAGGCGTAGGCGGGCGAGATCATCATCTCGTCGACGTGCAGGTCGTCGTTGAGGAAGTTGAGGACCTCGATGATGGTCTGCGGGGTGTCGGTGTTGAAGAACGTCGAGTTGGTGGTGACGCGGAAGCCGCGCCGCTTGGCCTCCTTGATGGCCTCCACGGCCTCGTCGAACACGCCTTCCTTCGCGACCGACTCGTCGTGCCGCTCGCGCAGCCCGTCGATGTGCACGGCGAACGCGAAGTACGGGGACGGCGTGAACTTGTCCATCTTCTTGCGCAGCAGCATGGCGTTGGTGCACAGGAAGACGTACTTCTTCTTGGCCACCAACTGCCGTGCGATCTCGTCGATCTGAGGGTGCATCAAGGGCTCGCCGCCCGCGATGGACACCATCGGCGCACCGGACTCCAGGACCGCGCCGACGGCCTGGGCGACCGGCATGCGCTGCTTGAGGACGCCCGCCGGATGCTGGATCTTGCCGCAGCCCTCGCACTTGAGGTTGCAGGCGAAGAGGGGCTCCAGCTCGACGATGAGCGGGAACTTGTCCCGCTTACGGAGCTTCTGTTCGGCGAGGTATGTAGCGACCTTGATGGACTGGCGCAGTGGCATGGCCATGCGGCTCACCTCCGGGGGAGCAGAACATTACGGTGCCATTCGAAAAAAGCAGGCAGGACGGAGCGAAGAACGCGGAAGGCTGATATTCCACCGCGCACCGTGCCGATCCGGACGAGTTCATGTTCTGGAGCGTCCACGACCACCCGGACGGCCGCAACCGGGCGCACATCCGCGCGCACGGCGCTCAGGAGCGTGGCCGCCGACTCCATGTCGACCGCGATTGCGCCGGTCGCGAGCAGATCGGCCCGTTCGTGACCGCGTACGACGTGGTCGGAGCCGGTGAGGGGGCCGGTGTGGACGGTGCGCCCGGGCAGGGTGCGCACGAGCTCCTTGACGAGCAGTTCGGTGCCGACGCAGGGGACACGGCCACGCGGGTCGCGGGTCTCCTCGGCGACGACCAGGTCACCGGGGTGCATGCCGGGGGCGAGCCCGGCGCAGAACCCCGTGGCGAGTACGGCGGCTCCGCCGAGCACCGGGTCGGCCAGGACCCGGGTGACGGAACGCTCCGCCGCCTTGGGGCCCATGCCGGTGCGCAGGACGGTGACCGGCCCGTCGGCGCCGCTGCGGTCTCCCATGCGCAGGGCGAGGTGCTCGATGCCGAGCGCGCAGGCGATCAGCAGCGGGGCGGGGACGGGCTGTGTGCTCACATTCAGCTCCCCTCGGCCTCGGCGGCGGTCGGCCGCGCTCCGGTCGGCTGGGCAGCGGGCAGCTTGCTGAAGGGCTCGCCGTGGACGTACCGGCCCAGGGCGGTCAGCGGGAAGACCTGCCGGTAGAGGTGGTAGTTGATCGAGAAGTCCCACGGGAAGCCGGTGCCGGTGAAGTGGGGCTCGTCCCATGAGCCGTCCTCCCGCTGGGTCTGCGCCAGCCACGCGACGCCCCGCTCGACGGCCTTGGATTCCCGCTCCCCCGCGGCCAGCAGGGCCATCAGCGCCCACGCCGTCTGGGAGGCCGTCGAGGCTCCCCGGGCGCTGAAGCGGACGGGGTCCTCGTAGGAGCGCAGGTCCTCGCCCCAGCCGCCGTCGTCGTTCTGGACGCGCTCCAGCCAGGCCACCGCCCGCCGGATCGCGGGGTGCCGGGCGGGCAGGCCCGCCGCGGTGAGGGCGGGCACCACCGACCCTGTGCCATAGACGTAGTTGACGCCCCAGCGCCCGAACCACGAGCCCTCCGGCTCCTGTTCGGCGAGCAGCCACTCGATGCCGCGCCGGGTGCGCGGGTCGTGCGAGAGCCCCTCGACCGCCAGCATCTCGACGACGTGCGCGGTGACGTCGGCGGACGGCGGGTCGATGACCTCGCCGAAGTCGCAGAACGGCATCCGGTTGGGGAACTTGCTGGTGTTGTCGACGTCGAAGGCGCCCCAGGCCCCGTTCTTCGACTGCATGCCGAGGTTCCAGCGCACCCCGCGTGCGATGGCCCGGTCCATCCGCTGCGGGTCGGGGTGCTTGACCCGGCGCAGCGCGAGGACGACCTCGGCGGTGTCGTCGATGTCCGGGTAGTTGTCGTTGTGGAACTCGAACGCCCAACCGCCCGGCGGGAGTTGGGGCCTACGCACCGACCAGTCGCCGGGCCGCATGACCTGTTCGCCGAGCATCCAGTCGGCGGCCTTGACCAGTTGGGGATGATCGGCGGGCAGGCCCGCGTCGGCGAGCGCGATGGTCGCCAGGCAGGTGTCCCACACCGGCGACTGGCAGGCCTCGATCATCCGGGCGCCGTCCTCGCGCCACACGGCGTAGCGGTCGAACGACGCCAACCCGGCGCGCATCACCGGGTGTTCGAGGTCGTAGCCGAGCAGGTGCAGGGCGATGACCGAGTACACGGCAGGCGGCTGGATGCCGCCCCAGCAGCCGTCGTTCTCCTGGCGTTCGATGATCCAGCGGGCGGCGGAGTTCAGGGCCGCTGTGCGCAGCCTGCGCACCGCGACCGGCCGGTAGCCGCGGACCACCTTGTCGAGCCGCTGGAAGAGCCCCTCCCAACTGTTCACCGGCGCAAGGGGTTTGGGCGGGTTGGGGCGGTCCGGATCGGTGTGCAGCTCGTCCAGCGGGAACGGCGCCGGGCGCACCGGGCGCTTCGCCGAGACGACGGTGAGCGGCACGATCGTCTGCCGGGCCCAGCAGCCGAAGTTGTAGATGCTCAGCGGGAACCACTTGGGGAAGTACAGGAGTTCCGGCGGGAGTTCGGGCAGGTCCTCCCACTTCCACCAGCCGAACAGGGCCAGCCAGATCCGGGTGAAGACACGGGCGGCGGCGATGCCTCCCTGCCCGCGGATCCAGGCGGCGGCCCGGCTCATGTGGGGCGCCTCGGGGGCGTCCCCGGCCAGCCGCAGGGCGACGTACGCCTCGATGGTGGCGTTGAGGTCGGACGGGCCGCCGTAGAAGGTGGTCCAGGTGCCGTCCTCGCGCTGCTCGCCGCGGACGAAGAGGGCGGCGGCCCGGGTGGTGGCCTCGTCGCGGATGCCCAGGAACTGACGGAGCAGCAGATCCTCGGCGTCCATGGTGACGTTCGTCTCGAGGTCGCCCTTCCACCAGCCCTCGGGGTCCTGGCGGGCGAGCAGGAAGTCGGTGGCGCGTTGCATCGCACGTACGGCGGCTTCTTGTCCCCCGGCCGCCACGGGGATGGTGATGTCGGTTTCGCTGGCCGCGGCAGCGCGGGGCGGCAGGGCCCCGGTGCTTCCGTCGGTCGTCGCTGTCATGGCTTCCCCTTCGTGCAGTGTGCATGGCGTGCTTCTGCTGTGGGTCCGCCGTCGGCCGGTGTTCTGTCTCCTCGCACACCGGCCGGCGACTACGCGAGGGCTATTCGACCGATAGTGATCATCTCTTTCGTACGACGACGAAGTCGGCGAGCGCCGTGAACCGGGCCCGCACCCGCTCGGGCATGTCGACGGCGTTCAGGGCCTCGATGGCGACGGTGTGCTGACGGCGTGCCTCCCCGGCGGTCCACTCACGGCCGCCCGCCTCCTCGATCAGGGCGGCGCGGGCGGCGAACTCCGCCTCGGAGAAGTTCTCGAAGTCGCTGCTCTTGGCGTCGGCGGCGAGGATCTCGCCGAGCCGCTCGGAGGCGGCGCCGCCCGCCGCGAGCGCCGCGACCACCGGGAGGGACTTCTTGCGCTGGCGCAGGTCGCTCCAGGTCTGCTTGCCGGTGGAGACCGGGTCGCCCCAGATGCCGAGGAGGTCGTCGACGGCCTGGAAGGCCAGGCCGAGGTGGTAACCGTACTTCTCCAGGGCGTCGGCGGCGGCTTCGTCGGCGCCGCCGAGCACGGCGCCGATGGAGCTGGCGCAGGCCAGCAGGGCGCCGGTCTTGTTGCCCTCCATCTCCAGGCACTCCTCGACGCTGACGCGGTCGCGGTGCTCGTAGGAGATGTCCTGGGCCTGGCCGTCGATGAGGGCGCGGGTGGCGGTGGTGAGGCGGCGGGTCGCGCGGCCGGCCTCGGCCGTGCCGAGTTCGAGCAGCACCTCGTTGGCGAGGGCGAACAGGGCGTCGCCGACCAGGATGGCCTGGGCGGGGCCGTGCACCTTCCAGACGGTGTCGCGGTGCCGGCGCTGTTCGTCGCCGTCCATCAGGTCGTCGTGCAGGAGCGAGAAGTTGTGGACCAGTTCGACGGCGACCGCGCCGGGGATGCCCACCTCGGGCGCGGACCCGGTGACCTCGGCGGAGAGCACGGCGAGCGCGGGGCGCACGGCCTTGCCGCCGTCGCCGTCGGTCGGCCGGCCCTGGGCGTCGATCCAGCCGAAGTGGTAGGCGGCGACCGTGTCCATGGGCGCGGCCAGCCGGTCGACGGCCGCCCGCAGCACCGGTGTGGCCAGGGTGCGGCCGCGCTCCAGGAGCGCGGTCACGTCCACCGCGGTCCTCGGGGCGTCCGGCGTGGCCGGGGGCACAGTGGGCACTGTTTCTCCTCTTGTCGCGGTACCGGAGGGGGTGCGGGGGTGTGCCGAGCCGTGCTGATCGAGCATCACGCCGCCTCCTCGAACTCGAAGAGGCGGCGGGGGCGGGGCCGGCCCAGGGCGCTCAACGCGGCGTCGGCCGCGCTCACGCCGCTGCGGACCGCACTCTCCATGGTCGCGGGCCACCCGGTGGCGGTCCACGCACCGGCCAGGTACAGGCCGGGGGCTTGGGTGCGGGCACCGGGGCGCAGCCGCCCGACGCCGGGGGCGGGGGCGAACGTCGCCGTGCGCTCCCGGGTCACGAAGAAGTCCCGCACCTCGGCGCCTCGGGTGCCCGGCAGCAGCCGCTCCAGCTCGGGCAGATAGCGCGCGCGCAGCGCGGCGACGGGGGCGTCGATCTCGTCGTGCGCGGCGGACTGGGACAGGGCGAGGTACTGGCCCGCGCGCAGCCCTGAGGCGTCGGTGCGGTCGAAGACCCACTGCACGGGTGAGCCGAGCGCGGCGAAGAAGGGCTTGTCGAGGACCTTGCGGTCGTAGACGACGTGCACGTTGAGGATGGGCGCGGTGCCGATCTCCAGCAGCCGCCGCGGGTCGTCGAGCGCCCCGTCGGGGAGCAGGTCGTACGCCTCGCGCTGCGGTACGGCGAGCACGACCGTGTCCGCGCGGAGCGTCTCGCCGGGAACCCGGACGCTCCACGTCCCGTTCTCATCAGGAGACAGGGAGGTGACGCGTGACCGGACCTCGGTGCGCACGCCCGCGGAGTCGAGCGCCTTGCGGGCGAGCCGGTCGTGCAGGTCGCCCAGCGGGACATGCGCCCAGCCGATGTCGGCAGCGCCCGGGTCGGACAGCAGACCGGTCTTGAACACCATCGCGGCGAGCGCCAGCGAGGAGTCCCCCGCGACCGCGTTGAGGGTGGCGATCCCGACCAGGTCCCACAGCGCCTCGACGGCGCGCGCCGACTGGCCGTGCGCGGTCAGCCAACTGCCGAAGTCCTGCGCGTCCAGGGCCGGATCGGTGAGGTCGAGCCCCTTCAGCGCGAGCGCGGCCCTGCCCACGCGCGCGCGTTCGGCGAGCGAGAGATGCGGGTACGTGGCGAGGCTGCGCCCCAGATGCAGCGGCACGGGCAGCGCGTCGCGCCGCAGTCTGCCCAGCCGCCGCCCCTCGGGCTTGGCGAGGTCGACGACGGGGACGTCGAGCCGCTCCTGAAGCGGTGCCAGCGCGCTGCCCTCGATGCGGTCGAGGAACCAGCGGTAGGCGGTGCAGCAACGCAGGTACACGTGCTGGCCGTTGTCGACGGTCAGTTCGCCGCGCCGGAAGGAGAAGGCGAGGCCGCCGAGCCGGGGCCGGCCTTCGAGGAGAGTGACGCGCACGCCCGCGTCGGCGAGCGCGAGCGCGGCGGTGACACCGGCGAGTCCGCCTCCGACGACGACGGCGCTGCGCCCCGAAGTACCGGACGGCTGCGAGGCGTCGGCGAGCTGCCCGTCGTTCATCGCGCACCCTCCCGTGCAGGTCGGCCATGGTGTGTGAACTCTGCACCGCGGGCCGTCGCACTCAGGGACGCCGCGCCGGACCGGAGGGTTGCGCACCGCTTTTCTGCGGTGGCGTCGCCCTGGCCCACCGTGTCGCCCGCCGTGTCCATCAGGGGTGCCTCCTGACGGTCTGCCGCGACACGTGCCGGGCGTCCAGGCCCGACAGGCCGCGCACGGCGACGTAGGCCTTCTCGCGGCCCGGCAGCGAGACCCGGCCGCGCAGGACCGCCTCGGGGTCGCGCTCGATGCGGTCGAGGAGCCGGCGGTAGATGCCGGCCATGGCGGCCACGCACGCGCCGCTGCGCCGGTCGAGCAGCGGGAGCAGCCGGTAGCCCTCGGCGAACAGGGCGCGGGCCCGGCGTACCTCGAAGTGCACGAGGCCCGCGAAGTCGGAGCCCTCGGGCGGCTTCGGTCCGTCGAACCCGGCCGAGCAGCCGAACTTCGCGAGGTCGTCGGCGGGCAGGTAGGTCCGGCCGCCCGCCGCGTCCTCGCGGACGTCTCTGAGGATGTTGGTGAGCTGGAGCGCGAGCCCGAGTGTGTCGGCGTACTCCGGCGCGCGCTCCGCGCCGCGCGCCCCCGGTTCGGTGCCGAACACGCCGAGCGAGAGCCGACCGATGGCGCCCGCCACACAGCGGCAGTACACCTTCAGGTCGTCCCAGGTCTCGTAGGTCTCGCCGCGTACGTCCATCAGCACGCCGTCGATCAGTTCGTCCAGGCCGCCCAGCGGGACGGGGAAGGCCCGGGCCGTGTGCGCGAGGGCGACCGCGACGGGGTCGGTGTCGTCCTCCTCGACCTCGCCCTCGCGGACCCGGGTGAGCAGCGCCCGGGTGTCCTCGAGCCGGGCGGTCTTGACGTCGGCGGCCAGCGCGCCGTCGCCGATGTCGTCGACGCGGCGCGAGAAGGCGTACAGGGCCGACATCGCGCGGCGCTCGGGCGCGGGCAGCAGCCTGATGCCGTAGGCGAAGTTGCGGGCCTGCTGTCCGGTGACGGTCTCGCAGTAGCTGTAGGCGGCGAGTACCGGTGCGGACACGTGCGGTGACGACTCCACGGTCCGGATCACCCCTTTCCTCGCAGGGTCACGCCCACCTCGCGCAGCAACTGGAGCTTGCCGGGCTTGGGCGGGCCGGGAAGTACGTCGTATCCGGCGGCGGCGATCGCGTGGATCGCCGCCCTTCCCCCCGCCACGAACCCCGCGAGCAGCAGCCTCAGCCTGCCGTGGACGCTACCCACCAGGGGGGCGCCTTCATTCAGGAGATCGCGGGCGCGTTCCGCTTCGTAGGCGACCAGCGCGCGCACCGATGCGCCCGCGCTCTTCGCGGCGAGATCGGTTTCCCGCACGTGGAAGCGCTTCATGTCCTCGGCCGGCAGGTACACGCGGTCGCGGCCGAGGTCCTCGGCGACGTCCTGCAGATGTTCGACGATCTGCAGTGCGGTGCAGATCGCGTCGGAGAGCCGGATGCGCTCGGGGGTCGAGGTGCCGGTGACGGCGAGGACGAGACGGCCGACGGGGTTGGCGGACAGCTCACAGTAGGCGACCAGGTCGTCGTAGGTCTCGTAGCGGCTGACGAGTTGGTCCTGGCGGTTGGCGGCGATCAGGCCGAGGAAGGGCTCGGGGGTGAGCGCGTTGCGGCGGACCGTCGGCTGGAGGCGGCGCAGCAGGGGGTGGCGGGGCACGGAGTCGAACACCCGGCGCAGATCGGCCTCGAAGGCGTCCAGCAGGAGGAGGCGGTCGTCGGCCTCGGTGGCTTGCACGCCGAGCAGTCGGGCGTCGGCGCCGCCCGGGGCGAGGTCGCCGTCGCCGATGTCGTCGACGAGCCGGGCGAAGCCGTACACGGCCATCAGGTCCTCGCGCCAGGCCCGGGGCAGGAAGAACGGGGCCACCGGGAAGTTCTCGGCGGCGGCCTTGTCGAGCGTGCCGCGCTCCGGGTCGCCGACATGGGGCGCGGCGGTCGCCGTCATCGTCGGCCGCCCAGGGCCGGGACGGCACGGCCTGCGCTGAGCTGGGGAGTTTCCGTAGCCATTGCCGTCACATCTCCCGTTCTACACTGCGGACCCAATACACACTATTTCGGACACGCCGCTCGGCCGCCCGCGCGACGGTCCCGACCTTGGGCACTGCGCGATATCGCCCCACTTTGAAGCGTTTCGGGACCGGTCCAGCTTACGTTGTACAACGCAGCGCGGTTCGCGGGGGTGTCCTGCACATCACAACAACACACCGATTGGCGTCAAGATTCCTAAGGCGCCCCGGAGTTGACGTTTCCTTTGCAGACGCGGGGCCCCGCCGGGACGTTCCAGCGGGGCCCTGGTCGAAACGCTCTACTTGGCGGAGAACTTCTCGTACTCCCGCATGACCTCTTCGGTCGGGCCGTCCAGGCGCAGTTCGCCGCGTTCCAGCCACAGCACGCGGTCGCAGGTGTCCCGGATCGACTTGTTGCTGTGGCTGACCAGGAACACCGTGCCGGCCTGCTTGCGCAGGTCCCGGATGCGTGCCTCGGAGCGGCCGCGGAACTTCGCGTCGCCGGTCGCCAGGGCCTCGTCGATCATCAGGACGTCGTGGTCCTTGGCGGCGGCGATGGAGAAGCGCAGCCGGGCCTGCATGCCGGAGGAGTAGGTGCGCATCGGCAGGGAGATGAAGTCGCCCTTCTCGTTGATGCCCGAGAAGTCGACGATCTCCTGGTAGCGCTCCTTGACCTGCTCGCGGGACATGCCCATGGCCAGACCGCCGAGGGTGACGTTGCGCTCGCCCGTGAGGTCGTTCATCAACGCCGCGTTGACGCCGAGCAGGGAGGGCTGGCCGTCGGTGTAGACCCGGCCGCTCTCGGCCGGCAGCAGACCGGCGATGGCGCGCAACAGGGTGGACTTTCCCGAGCCGTTGGAGCCGATCAGGCCGATGGCCTCGCCGCGGTGGGCGACGAAGGAGACGCCCCGCACCGCGTGCACCTTGCGCACCCCGCGCGCGGTGTCGTCGGAGCCCCGCTTCACCATCCGGCTGAGGGCGGCGGTGGCGCTGCCCTTGCCGGTCTTCGCGCCGTTGACGCGGTAGACGATGTGGACCTCGTCGGCGATGACGGTCGGGCCCCGACGGACCGCCGCCTGCCCCGGGAGCGGCTCAGCCACGGCCGTACCTCTCCTCCGCCCTCCAGAAGTACACGAAGCCGCCGACGGCGAGCAGCGCCGCCCAGCCGCCCGCGACCGCCCAGACATGGTCGGGGAGGTTCTCGGCGCCGTACTCCTCGATGAGCGCGAAGCGCATCAGGTCCATGTAGATGGCGGCCGGGTTCCACTGCAGGATGTTCGCCACCCACTGCGGCTTGTCCGCGAGGAAGACCGGGATGGAGAACATGACGCCGGACGCGTACATCCACGTCCGCATCACGAACGGCATCAACTGCGCCAGGTCGGGGGTCTTGGCGCCGGCCCGGGCGAAGACCAGCGCCAGGCCGGTGTTGAAGCAGAACTGCAGGGCGAGCACCGGGACGATCAGCGCCCAGGACAGGTCCGGGTAGCTGCCCATGCCGATGACCACGAGGAACAGCACGACCATCGAGTACAGCAGTTGCTGGAGTTGCTGGAGTGCGAAGGAGATCGGCAGGGAGGCGCGCGGGAAGTGCAGGGCGCGCACCAGTCCGAGGTTGCCGGAGATCGCGCGGACGCCGCTCATCACGGAGGTCTGCGTGAAGGTGAACACGAAGACGCCGGTGACCAGGAAGGGGATGTACACCTCCTTGGACATGCCCCGGCTGGCGTCGAGCAGCACGCCGAAGATCATGAAGTAGACGGCCGCGTTCAGCAGCGGCGTGGCCACCTGCCACAACTGGCCCAGCTTGGCCTGGCTGTACTGCGCGGCCAGCTTCGCCTGGGAGAACGCCAGGATGAAGTGGCGGCGGCCCCAGAGCTGGCGGACGTACTCCAGCAGCGGGGGCCGGGCGCCGCTGACGGCGAGGCCGTACCTGGCGGCCAGTTGGGCGGCCGTGAGGCCCTCGTCGGTCGACGGAGGCGCACTCACCATGACTCCGACGTCATGCGTTGTCTCACTCACAAGTAGGAAACTTTCGTCTTCGGGATGCGCAGCCTTGACGGCTGGCATGAGCCGGCGGGCCCGCCGTACGGCCCGGGTGCCTCAGGGACGAGCTTGTCAGATCACCGGGGGCCGGCCCAGTCGGGTCAGCCGCCACACCGTGCGCCACTTCATGGGCCTGCGCGGTCCGCACGGAGTGCTCCAGCCTTCCCGGAAGCCGCCGAACCAGGCCTTCAGCGCAGGCCCCGAGGGGCGGCGCGCCAGCGTGAGCAGCAGCCAGACCCCGAGGTAGACGGGCACCAGCGGGGCGGGCAGGTTGCGGCGGGCCAGCCAGACGCGGTTGCGGGCGACCATGCGGTGGTACACCGCGTGCCGGGAGGGCGCGGTCGTCGGGTGGTACAGCACCATGTCGGACCGGTAGTCGATCATCCAGCCCGCGTCCAGGGCCCGCCAGGCGAGGTCGGTCTCCTCGTGGGCGTAGAAGAACTCGTCCGGGAGGCCGCCGACTTCGGCGAAGACCTTCGTGCGGACGGCGTTGGCGCCGCCGAGGAAGGTGGTGACCCGCGAGGAGCGCATCGGGTCGGCGGCGCGCAGCCGGGGGACGTGGCGGCGCTGGGTGACGCCGGTCTCCGGGTCGGCGATCCGGAAGCTGATGATGCCCAGCTTCGGATCGGCGTCGAAGGCCCGGCGGCACAGTTCGGCTGTGTCGTGGTGGCCCAGCAGGCCGTCGTCGTCCAGGAACAGCAGGACGTCGACGTCGCGGCCGCTGGGGCCGAAGGCCTCGATGCCGACGTTGCGGCCGCCGGGGATGCCGAGGTTCTCGGGCAGTTCGACCGTGCGCACGCCCTCGGGGACGGCCGGGACGGGCGAGCCGTTGCCGACCACGACCACCTCGACGCGGTCGCCGTCCTGCTTGGCGACCGAGTCGAGCAGGGCGCTCAGCTCGTCGGGGCGGTTGCCCATGGTGATGACGACCGCGCCGACCTTCAGGGGCCCGCCGCCCGCTATGGGCGCGCTCACTTCAGCCTGCTCGACGCGAGGATGGACACCAGGTGCAGCAGGGTCTGCAGCAGCGCGATGCCGGCCAGTACGGCGACGCCGAGCCGGGACCAGAACAGGTCGCCGCGCATCTGGTCGAGGACGGCCAGGACCAGGATCAGCAGGGACGCCTCGATGCCGAGGATCAGCCGGTGGAACTTGAGCGCCGAGGCGGCCCGGCGGGCCAGCGCCATGCCGGAGGAGCGCGGCTCGGACGCCGACTCCTTGACCGGCTCCAGGCCGGTCTGGTGGCGGGCGACGCCGACGAGGTCGGTCTCTGCCTTGATCAGGATCGCGCCGAGGGCGGCCAGCGTGCCGAGGAAGGCCCACAGCCAGTCGATCCGGCCGCTGCCCCACAGGTCGGCGGCGCGCAGCCCGAAGCCCACCAGCACGGCGGCGTCGGTGAGATACGCCCCGACCCGGTCCAGGTAGACGCCGGCGAGCGAGTACTGCTTCTTCCAGCGGGCGATCTCGCCGTCCACGCAGTCCAGCAGCAGGTACATCTGCACGCACACCACGCCGAGCACGGCGCCCGTGATCCCCGGCACCAGCAGGGCCGGGGCCGCGAGCACCCCGAAGACGGTCATCAGGTACGTGAGCTGGTTGGGCGTGACCCTGGTGTTCACCAGCAAGCGGTCCACCCGCAGGGACACCTCACGCATGTAGAGGCGCCCCATCCAGTGCTCACCGCTGCGCCGGTCCTTCACCCCCGGAGGGTGGACGACCGGTCTGAGTTCAGCTACCGATGGCCTTGACATAGTCGGCGTAGATGTCCTTGATCTGTTCGGTCTTGAGGTCGAGGTGTTCGAGGATCGTGTAGCGGCCGGGCCGGGTCTCGGGGGCGAACTCCACGGCGCGGACGAACTCGTCCACCGTGAAGCCGATCTCCCCGGGCAGGACGGGCAGTCCGTGCCGGCGCAGCACCCGGGCCATGTAGGCGGCCTCCTCGTGGGCTCCGCGCAGGTACATCGCGAAGGTCGCCCCCAGGCCGCACTGCTCGCCGTGGGCGGCCGCCCGCTTGGGGAAGAGCAGGTCGAAGGCGTGGTTGATCTCGTGGCAGGCGCCCGACGACGGGCGGGAGTCGCCCGACACGGACATGGCGATGCCGCTGAGCACCAGCGCCTCGGCCAGCACCTGGAGGAAGTCGGTGTCCCCGATGCCGCCCGGGTGGCGCAGGACGGCCTCGCCTGCCTGGCGGGCGATCGCGGCGGCGAGGCCGTCGATCTTCTCGCCCTTGACGCGGTTGGCGAGTTCCCAGTCCGCGATGGCCGAGATGTTCGACACCGCGTCGCCGATGCCGGCCCGCACGTAGCGCACCGGGGCGTCGCGGATGACGTCGAGGTCGATGACGACCGCGATAGGCGTCGGCACACCGTAGGAGCCGCGGCCCGCGTCGTTGTCGAGGGTGGCGACCGGCGAGCACAGGCCGTCGTGCGCGAGGTTCGTGGGCACCGCGACCAGGGACAGGCCCACGCGTGCCGCGGCGAACTTCGCGCAGTCGATGATCTTGCCGCCGCCGAGGCCCACGACCGCGTCGTAGTGGCCGGCTCTTATGTCGCTCGCCAGCCGCACGGCGTCGTCGAGGGTGCCGCCGCCGACCTCGTACCAGGTGGCGCCGGGCAGGGCGGGGCTGAGGCGCTCGCGCAGCCGGGCGCCCGAGCCGCCGCTGACGGCCATCGCGAGCCGGCCCGAGTGCGAGATGCGCTCGTCGGCGAGGACCCCGACCAGGTCGTCGAGGGCACCCGGGCGGATGTCGACGACGACCGGCGAGGGGATCAGCCGGGTCAGTACTGGCACGCGATCTCCCGTCCACGGGCGAGATCGTCGTGGTTGTCGATCTCGACCCACTTGACGTCGCCGATCGGCGCCACGTCGATACGGAAGCCGCGGTTCACGAGCTCCTGGTAGCCGTGCTCGTAGAACTGCTGGGGGTCCTTCTCCCAGACGGTCTTCAGCGCGTCGGCCAGTTCGGGGGCCGCGTCGCCCTCGATGAGGGTGACGCCGATGTACTCGCCGGTGGCCTCGGCCGGGTCCATCAGCTTGGTGATCTTCGTCATGCCCTGGTCGGGGCCGACGACGACCTTCATCTCCTCGTCGGCGAGGGACTTCACCGTGTCGAGGGCCAGGATGATCTTCTTGCCGTCGCCGCGGGCGGCGAGCAGGGTCTTCTCGACGGAGACCGGGTGGACGGTGTCGCCGTTGGCGAGGATCACGCCGTCCTTGAGGGCGTCACGGCCGCACCACAGGGAGTAGGCGTTGTTCCACTCCTCGGCCTTGTCGTTGTCGATGAGGGTGAGCTTGAGGCCGTACTTCGCCTCCAGGGCCGCCTTGCGCTCGTACACGGCTTCCTTGCGGTAGCCGACGATGACCGCGACCTCGGTCAGACCGATCTCGGCGAAGTTGCCGAGGGTGAGGTCCAGCACCGTGGGCTCGCCCTCTATGCCCGCGGGCCCCACCGGCACCAGCGCCTTGGGCAGGCTGTCGGTGTAGGGGCGCAGACGCCGTCCGGCGCCGGCCGCCAGCACGAGGCCGATCATGCGGGTTCTCCTTCATCGTGTACGGCGGGAGCGCCGCCCTTGTGGGCGGCCACCCAGAAGCGGATGCTCTCGACGAGCACCACCACGGCGACGGCCACGGCGAGGACCGTGAGCGCGACCTTGAAGAGCGAGGCGGTGAGCAGCGCGGCCAGCAGGGCCACGAGCAGCGTCCGCCCTTCCTGCCCCCCGAGCGCGCGCACCAGCCAGGCCGGCGGCGCTCCGGCGTTGCCGCGGATGCGGTACACCGTGTCGTAGTGATGGTAGGCGACGGCGGCAACGAGACCGAAAGCCGCCGGAAGCGCCCCG
Source organism: Streptomyces sp. yr375 (assembly GCF_900110755.1). GTDB lineage: Bacteria > Actinomycetota > Actinomycetes > Streptomycetales > Streptomycetaceae > Streptomyces. Next base: position 12,537 of record NZ_FOFF01000001.1, on the reverse strand, counting down.
TTCACATCGGCCCGGGCCGCGAGGATCAGCACGGTGCCGTACTCGGCGGCGCGGAAGAGCGGGGGGATCAGCCAGTCCAGGGCGCCCTTGAGGGGGTGCGTGACGGCCTCGGCCGACAGCAGGACGTAAGCGCCCGCCATCAGCACGACCCACCAGCTCGGCCCCCACGCCCACGCCCCGAGCGTCACCAGGACGGCGCCGGCCGCGGCGCTGAGCGGCGCCGTGACGCGGGGCGCGCCCGGCAGGAAGCGCACCAGCAGCTCGGTGAGCGGGCCGTTGTCCGCGAGGTCGGCGAGGGCCTGCGCGGCCCGGTCCGTGCGCTTGGCCTTGCGGGTCAGCGAGCGCAGGACGCGGCCCGCCGTGGTGTAGGTCGCCCCGAACGCGCAGCCGACGAGCAGCGCGTAGAAGGTGATGCGGGGGGTGGTGGCCGCGGTCAGGACGGCGATCATGGCCCATCGTTCGCCGATGGGCAGGACTATCATCCGCCGCACCCAGACCGTCCAGCCGACGCTGTCGAGCTTGTCGGAGAGGGCGGCGGTGGGGCTGGTGTTCGCGGTGGCGTCGTGGTTGGCCTCGTTGAACGAGAAGTCGACCACGTGCCGGCAGGTCTGGAGCACCATCGCGCCGAGCGCGAGGGCCCAGACGTCGTCGCCGCCGCGGGCCGCGCCCAGCGCGAGGCCCGCGTAGTAGGCGTACTCCTTGGCCCGGTCGAAGGTGGCGTCGAGCCAGGCGCCGAGGGTGGAGTACTGGAGCGAGTAGCGGGCGAGCTGGCCGTCGGTGCAGTCCAGGACGAAGGACGCGATCAGCAGGACGCCGGCCGCGACGAACCCGACCCGGGTGCCGGTGGCCGCGCAGCCCGCCGCGATCAGCGCGGTGAGCAGCGAGGCGGTGGTGACCTGGTTCGGGGTGAGGCCGCGGCGCGCGCACCAGCGGGCGAGGTAGCGGGAGTAGGGGCTGATGCAGAAGGTGGTGAAGAAGCCGTCGCGGGCCTTCACGGCCGACTTCAGGCGTACGTCCTCGTCGTCGACGGCGGCGACGGCCTGCCGTGCCTCGTTGCGGGCCTGCGGGTCGGCGGGGACCTCGGCGACCAGGCTGCCCAGCTCGGGGCGGTGCACGGCGACGTCGTCGGTGTCGAGGCCGGTGACCACGCGGTCGGCGAGGCTGTCGACGGCGAGCCCGAGGGTGCCGGCGCTCGCGGAGTTCTCCCGGGCCACGGCGCGGGTCAGGGCCTGACGCCCGGCCGGCTGGGCGGTCACCGCGCCCGGGATCGCGGCGAGCGGGAAGCGCGGGTCGGTGAGGCCGAGGCGCAGCGCGTGCTCGTGGCCCACGAAGCGGGCGTCCACGACGGCGACGCGCTGGTCGCCGGGGACGGCCGCGAGGAGGGTCTCGGCGTCACCGGCGTCGGCGGCGGCGCGGACGTCGAAGCCGAGGGACCGCAGGTCTGCCTCGATCGACGATCCGGGGACCGGCGAGCCGGTGAGGATGGCGGTCGGCAACCGAACTCACTCCCTGGGACCGACGCGTTCGCGCCGGTCATGTACACGATGGGGTGCCCCTTGGCCGCACCGGCGACGTCACCGGTGGCCGCGCCAGGCGGGCGGCATGTCGGCAGAGGCTATCGGATGCCGGGAAGGCCGTGTTCACCGCCCGTTCAGGCACGATCGACGCGGTCCGACAGCAGAGTTCGAGCCCTCTTTGAACCGGCTTGAACCGGCCTTTGCCGAGATCATCATCGGTGATCGGCGGCCCGGCCGACAAACCGTGCCCCGCAGAGCAGACATCCGGGACATTGCCCATCGCGGCCGGTGGCCGGTACCGGTCGGCATAGGGTCTACAGCCATGACGTGGCTGATCACCGGCGGAGCCGGATACATCGGGGCACATGTGGCACGCGCCATGACGGGGGCCGGCGAGCGCGTCCTCGTCCTGGACGACCTGTCGGCGGGTGTCCCCGCACGACTGGCGGCGGACGTGCCGCTCGTGAAGGGTTCGGCGCTCGACGCCGGTCTTCTGCGGCGGGTCCTCGCCGAGCACGCGGTGACGGGTGTGGTGCACCTGGCCGCGCACAAGCAGGTCGCCGAGTCGGTGGCCCGGCCCACCCGCTACTACGGGGAGAACGTGGGCGGTCTGGCCACCCTCCTCGACGCGGTCGCCGAGGCCGGCGTCGGCCGGTTCCTCTTCTCCTCGTCCGCGGCCGTCTACGGCAACCCGGACGTGGACCTCATCACCGAGGACACCCCGTGCCTCCCGGTGAACCCCTACGGGGAGACGAAGCTCGCCGGGGAGTGGCTGGTGCGGGCGGCGGGGCAGGCGCACGGCATCGCGACGACCTGCCTGCGCTACTTCAACGTGGCCGGGGCGGCGGCGCCGGAGCTGGCCGACACCGGCGTCTTCAACATCGTCCCGATGGTCTTCGACCGACTCACCCGGGGCGAGGCCCCGCGGATCTTCGGCGACGACTACCCGACGCCGGACGGCACCGCCGTGCGGGACTACATCCACGTCGCGGACCTGGCCGAGGCGCACCTGGCGGCGGCCCGGCGGCTGACCGCGCCGGGCGCTGCGGGCGATCTGACGGTGAACATCGGCCGGGGCGAGGGCGTCTCGGTGCGCGAGCTGGTGACGCTGATCGGCGAGGTCACCGGGGACACCCGGCCGGCGGTCGTCGAGGGGCGCAGGCCCGGGGACGCGCCGCGCGCGGTGGCCTCGGCGGAGCTGGCCGCCCGGGAGCTGGGGTGGACGGCCCGGCGGGACGTGCGCGACATGGTCGGGTCGGCGTGGCGGGGCTGGCAGCGCCACCACGGCTGAACGGCACCACGGCTGAGCGGCAGGTGAGGGTGCCCTGACCTGCGATTCGTTTCCGCAGGTCAGGGCACATGACAACGGTGTTCAGTGCCGCGTTGCCGGATACCCCCCACCCGTAGTTCACTGTGAGCCCGGGCAGAACACGACGGGCCGCCGCGGCCCACGACGGACCACAGAAGGGCTGCTTCCATGGGGGCTGGGCACGACCACGGCCACACGCACTCGCACGCGCCGACCACCGGCACGGCCGCGGCGGCGTACCGCGGCCGGCTGCGGGTGGCGATGTCGATCACGCTCGGCGTCATGGTGGTCGAGATCGTCGGCGGCCTGCTCGCCGACTCCCTCGCCCTGATCGCGGACGCGGCGCACATGGCGACGGACGCGCTGGGCCTGGGCATGGCGCTGCTCGCCATCCACTTCGCCGGCCGCCCGCCGAGCGAGAACCGCACCTTCGGACTGGCCCGCGCCGAGATCCTGGCGGCCCTCGCCAACTGCCTGCTGCTGCTCGGGGTGGGCGGCTACGTCCTGTACGAGGCGATCCAGCGGTTCTTCACGCCGACCACCACCGAGGCCGGGCTGATGATCTGGTTCGGCGCGATCGGCCTGGTCGCGAACATGATCTCGCTCACGCTGCTGATGCGCGGCCAGGCGGAGAGCCTGAACGTGCGCGGGGCGTTCCTGGAGGTGGCGGCGGACGCGCTGGGCTCCGTGGCGGTGATCATCTCGGCGGTGGTGATCCTGACCACCGGCTGGCAGACCGCCGACCCGATCGCCTCGCTCGTCATCGGCCTGATGATCGTGCCGCGGACGGTGAAGCTGCTGCGCGAGACCCTCGACGTCCTGCTGGAGTCGGCTCCCAAGGACGTCGACATGGCGGACGTACGGTCCCACATCCTGGCACTGGAGGGGGTGGAGGGCATCCACGACCTGCACGCCTGGACGATCACCTCCGGGATGCCGGTGCTGTCGGCGCACGTGGTGGTGCGCTCGGAGGTGCTCAACGCGATCGGCCACGAGAAGCTGCTGCACGAGCTCCAGGGCTGCCTGGGCGACCACTTCGACGTGGAGCACTGCACCTTCCAACTGGAGCCGGTCGGACACGCGGAGCACGAGGCGCGGCTCTGCCACTGAGGGCGCCCGCCTCTGACACCGAGGGCGCCCGCGCGCTCTCGCCGCCCGCACGGTGTGATGCGAACAGGCGTTCCGGACGGTTCCGCGCCCCCGGCGCCGGGCAAGATCACCAACCGGGTCCCTTGCCGCGCGCGGGACATGCGCGCGTTCCCGCGAAGTGCCGGGAGCGCCGGGCGCGTACGGCAGACTGGGGACGCGAGGACCGATGCTAAGGATGGGTATGCCGATCACACCTGCCACCGCGACACACGAGTCGTCGAACGGCACCGCGGAAGCGATCTTGCTGGAGCTGGTCGACGAGAACGGCGTCACGATCGGCACCGCGGAGAAGCTCGCGGCCCATCAGGCGCCGGGGCAACTGCACCGCGCGTTCTCCGTGTTCCTCTTCGACGAGCGGGGCCGGCTGCTGCTCCAGCAGCGGGCGCTCGGCAAATACCACTCCCCCGGTGTGTGGTCCAACACCTGCTGCGGTCACCCCTATCCCGGTGAGGCGCCGTTCGCGGCTGCCGCCCGGCGCACCTTCGAGGAGCTGGGCGTCTCGCCGTCGCTGCTCGCCGAGGCGGGCACGGTCCGCTACAACCACCCGGACCCGGACTCGGGCCTGGTGGAGCAGGAGTACAACCACCTGTTCGTCGGGCTGGTGCAGTCCGCGCTGCGGCCGGACGAGGCGGAGGTCGGCGACACGGCCTTCGTGACGCCCGCCGAGCTGGCGGAGCGGCATGCGAAGGACACGTTCTCCGCCTGGTTCATGACGGTGCTGGACGCGGCGCGGCCGGCTGTCAGGGAGCTGACGGGTCCTTCGGCCGGCTGGTGATCGGCTGGTGATCCTCAGCGCACCCGCGCGGGTTTGAGCGGCAGGGCGGCCCAGATCACCTTGCCGCCGCTCGCGGTGTGCTCGACGTCGCAGACCCCGCCCGCCTCCCTGGTGATCTCCCGTACCAGGAGCAGTCCCCGGCCGCCGGTGCGGCCGTGGTCGGCCTCCAGGGCGGTCGGGCGGTAGGGGTGGTTGTCCTCGACGGACACCCGCACCCAGTCGGCTCCGACGGCGATCTCCACCCCGAGGACCGGGGACAGCAGCGCCGCGTGCCGGACGGCGTTGGTCACCAGCTCGGAGACGATCAGCAGCAGCCCCTGGGCCAGGTCGTCCGAGACGGGCACTCCCTGGCGGTGGAGCAGGTCGCGCACCGCGTGCCGCGCCTGCGGGACGGAGGTGTCCACGGCGGGCGCGGTGAACCGCCAGACTCCTTCGTAGGGCAGCGGTCGCGGCCCGGCTTCCTCAGGGGGTGCGGGACGTCCGCCCGGGCCGCCCTCAGGGCGTGGGTCGGGCCCGCGCCCGTGATCGTCCATCGTCCGGTCGCCACCCTCGCGCTCGATTGTCGCCACGCGTCGAGTGTTGGCAACGAGGCGCTCCCCGCCGAAGGACTGAACAGAAGTCAGCAGTTATCGAGCGTTTCCGACCACCTACGAACAAGCCGGTCGACATCGGGACCACTTCCGCCCGCTTTGAGATGGCTTTACCTCCGCTGTCGACTTTTTCACGTCGTCCGCCCCGGCCACCTTGGGAGCCCGCTGGTTAGCATCCGGACATGGAGCCCGAACTGCTGCACGGCGTCACCGACGCCGTCGCCACCGTCGTCCTGCACCACCCCCAGAAACGCAATGCCATGACGGCCGCGATGTGGGCGGCGCTGCCCCCGCTGCTGGACACCCTGGCCGCCGATCCCGGGGTGCGGGCCCTGGTGCTGACCGGCGCGGGCGGGACCTTCTGCGCGGGCGCCGACATCTCCACCCTCCAGGGCTCGGCGGACGAGGCGCAGGCGCTGGCGGTGGGCGCCGAGGACGCCCTCGCCGCGTTCCCCAAGCCGACGCTGGCGATGGTCCGGGGGCACTGCGTCGGCGGCGGCACGCAGCTCGCGGCCGCCTGCGACCTGCGGTTCGCCGAGGCGGACGCGTCGTTCGGGGTGACGCCGGCCAAGCTCGGGATCGTCTACCCGTCCTCGTCCACCCGGCGGTTGGTGTCCCTGGTGGGTCCGGCCACCGCCAAGTACCTGTTGTTCTCCGGTGAGTTGATCGACGCGCAGCGGGCGCTGCGTACCGGGCTGGTCGACGAGGTGCTGCCCGCGGACGAACTCGAGGAGCGGGTCGCGGAGTTCACCCGCGTCCTGGTGTCGCGCTCCCAGCTGACGCAGGCCGCCGCGAAGGAGTTCGCGGACGGGCGCACGGACCGCGACGCCCACTGGACCGCGCAGGCCCGCGGCAGCGCCGACACCGCGGAGGGCGTCACCGCGTTCCTGGAGCGCAGGGAGCCGCGCTTCACCTGGACCACGTCGGCCTGACGCGGCCGAAGAAGCCCCGCCGGGAGTGCGCCCTGAGCCCCGGGTGTCGGTGCCACCTGCCACAATTGCCGCGCAACCTCAGTGGAGAAGGCGGTACGGGATCGTGACGACACCCGGGTCCATCGAAGTAGGGTCCATCGAAGGCAGGATCGCCGAGGAGCTCGGCGTACGGGAGCGGCAGGTGAAGTCCGCCGTGGAGCTGCTCGACGGCGGCTCGACGGTGCCCTTCATCGCCCGCTACCGCAAGGAAGCGACCGAGATGCTCGACGACGCGCAGTTGCGCACGATCGAGGAACGGCTGCGCTACCTGCGGGAGCTGGAGGAGCGGCGGACGGCGATCCTGGAGTCGGTGCGTGAGCAGGGCAAGCTCACCGACGCGCTGGAGGCGCGGATCCGCGACGCCGAGACCAAGGCGCGGCTCGAGGACATCTACCTGCCGTACAAGCCCAAGCGGCGTACCAAGGCGCAGATCGCGCGCGAGGCGGGCCTCGAACCGCTCGCCGAGGGACTCCTCGGCGACCCGACGGTCGACCCGCTCGCGGCGGCCGTCGCGTTCGTGGACGCCGACAAGGGCGTCGCCGATCCGCAGGCCGCGCTGGACGGCGCGCGGGCGATCCTCACCGAGCGGTTCTCGGAGGACGCCGACCTGATCGGCGAGGTGCGCGAGCGGATGTGGAAGCGCGGGCGGCTGGCCGCCAAGGTGCGCGCCGGCAAGGAGGAGGCGGGCGCGAAGTTCGCCGACTACTTCGACTTCACCGAGCCGTTCACCGCGCTGCCCTCGCACCGGATCCTGGCGATGCTGCGCGGTGAGAAGGAGGACGTCCTCGACCTCGTCCTGGAGCCGGAGGAGCCCTCCGAGCAGCCCGGTCCCTCGTCGTACGAGGGGATCGTGGCGGGCCGGTTCGGGATCGCCGACCGGGGCCGCCCCGGCGACAAGTGGCTGACGGACACGGTCCGTTGGGCGTGGCGCACCCGCATCCTCGTGCACCTCGGCATCGACCTGCGGCTGCGGCTGCGCACGGCCGCCGAGGACGAGGCGGTGAACGTGTTCGCGGCGAACCTGCGCGACCTGCTGCTCGCCGCCCCGGCCGGCACCCGCGCGACGCTGGGCCTGGACCCCGGTTTCCGTACGGGCGTGAAGGTCGCCGTGGTCGACGCGACCGGCAAGGTCGTGGCGACCGACGTGATCTACCCGCACGTCCCGGCGAACAAGTGGGACGAGGCGATCGCCAAGCTCGCGCGGCTGGCGAAGGAGCACGCGGTCGACCTGGTCGCCATCGGCAACGGCACGGCGTCCCGCGAGACCGACAAGCTCGCCGGTGAACTCATCGACAAGCACCCGGAGTTGAAGCTCACCAAGGTGATGGTGTCCGAGGCCGGCGCGTCGGTGTACTCGGCCTCGGCGTTCGCCTCGCAGGAGCTGCCCGACATGGACGTGTCGCTGCGGGGCGCGGTGTCGATCGCCCGCCGGCTCCAGGACCCGCTGGCCGAGCTGGTGAAGATCGACCCGAAGTCGATCGGTGTCGGCCAGTACCAGCACGACCTGTCCGAGGTGAAGCTGTCGCGTTCGCTGGACGCGGTGGTGGAGGACTGTGTGAACGGCGTGGGCGTGGACGTCAACACGGCCTCGGCGCCGCTCTTGTCGCGGGTGTCCGGCATCTCCGCCGGCCTCGCCGAGAACATCGTGGCGCACCGGGACGCGAACGGGCCCTTCACGTCCCGCTCCGAGCTGAAGAAGGTGGCGCGGCTCGGTCCGAAGGCGTACGAGCAGTGCGCGGGCTTCCTGCGCATCCGGGGCGGCAGCGACCCGCTGGACTCCTCCAGCGTGCACCCGGAGGCGTATCCGGTGGTCCGGCGCATGGTGAAGACGTCCGGCCAGGAGGTGGCCTCGCTGATCGGCAACACGGGCGTGCTGCGCTCGCTGCGGCCGACGGACTTCGTGGACGAGACGTTCGGTCTGCCGACCGTCAGCGACATCCTGAGGGAGCTGGAGAAGCCCGGGCGCGACCCGCGGCCCGCGTTCAAGACGGCCACCTTCAAGGAGGGCGTGGAGAAGATCTCCGACCTGTCCTCCGGGATGGTCCTGGAGGGCGTCGTGACGAACGTGGCGGCCTTCGGTGCGTTCATCGACGTCGGCGTCCACCAGGACGGCCTGGCGCACGTCTCGGCCCTGTCGAAGACGTTCGTCAAGGACCCGCGCGACGTCGTCAAACCCGGTGACATCGTCAAGGTGAAGGTCCTCGACGTCGACATCCCGCGCAAGCGGATCTCACTGACGCTGCGACTGGACGACGAGGCTGCCCCGCAGGAGCGCCAGCAGCGCGGCGGGGGCGAGCGCGGCGGAGGCCGCCCGCCACAGCAGCAGCGCCGGCAGCAGGGCCAGGGCCAGCAAGGGCAGGGACGCGGTGGCGACCGGGGTGGTCGCCAAGCACCGCCGCCCGCCAACAGCGCGATGGCGGACGCGCTGCGACGCGCGGGGCTGACCGACCCCAAGAAGCGCCGAGGCTGAGACCCGGCGGGGGCCCGCGCACGGGTGCGGGCCCCCGCCGGACAGATCCCAGCGCTCGGTGGCCTTGCCGGCCTCAGCGCGGGGTGACCGGGGTGACCGGCAGGCGGCACCGACCGCCAAGAGTGCGATGGCGGACGCGCTGCGGCGCGCAGGCCTGACCGACCCCAAGAAGCGCCGAGGCTGAGACCCGGCGGGGGCCCGCACCCGGTGGTAGGCCCTGGCCGGCCAGGTCCTAGCGCACGATGACCTTGCCGGCCGCAGCGCGGGGTGACCGGGGTGACCGGCAGGCGGCACCGACCGCCAACAGGGCGATGGCGGACGCGCTGCGGCGCGCAGGCCTGACCGACCCCAAGAAGCGCCGAGGCTGAGACCCGGCGGGGGCCCGCACCCGGTGGTAGGCCCTGGCCGGCCAGGTCCTAGCGCACGATGACCTTGCCGGCCGCAGCGCGGTGGTGACCCGGGTGGTCGGCAGGCGGTGCCGCCCGCCGACCGTGCGATGGCGGACGTGCTGCGGCGGACGGCCCCCGTCGCGCTTGCCCCCGCCGCGCTGCTGGCCTCCGCCGGGCAGGTTCTAGCGCTCGGTGACCTTGCCGGATGCGACCTCGAAGCGACGGGTGACGTGGACCGCGTCCAGCATCCGTCGGTCGTGGGTCACCAGCAGGAGCGTGCCCTCGTAGGCGTCGAGGGCCGACTCCAGTTGCTCGATGGCCGGCAGGTCGAGGTGGTTCGTGGGCTCGTCGAGGACGAGGAGGTTGACGCCCCGGCCTTGGAGCAGCGCGAGGCCCGCGCGGGTGCGCTCGCCCGGTGACAGGGTGACCGCCGGACGCGTGACGTGCTCCGACTTGAGGCCGAACTTGGCCAGCAGGGTGCGCACCTCGGCCGGCTCGGTGTCGGGGACGGCGGCGCGGAACGCCTCCAGCAGCGATTCGGAGCCGTGGAACGCCTTGCGCGCCTGGTCGACCTCGCCGACCAGGACGCCCGAGCCCAGAGCGGCCGCTCCGGCGTCCAGCGGGACCCGGCCGAGGAGCGCGCCGAGCAGGGTCGACTTGCCCGCGCCGTTCGCGCCGGTCACCGCGACCCGGTCGGCCCAGTCGATCTGGAGCGACACCGGCCCGAACGTGAAGTCGCCGCGCCGCACCTCGGCCTCGCGCAGGGTGGCGACCACCGCGCCGGAGCGCGGGGCGGACGCGATCTCCATCCGCAGCTCCCACTCCTTGCGCGGCTCGTCGACGACCTCCAGGCGTTCGATCATGCGCTGGGTCTGCCGGGCCTTCGCGGCCTGCTTCTCGCTGGCCTCGCTGCGGAACTTGCGGCCGATCTTGTCGTTGTCGTTGCTCGCCTTGCGGCGCGCGTTCTTCACGCCCTTGTCCATCCAGGAGCGCTGGGTCTGCGCCCGGTCCTGGAGGGCCGACTTCTTGTCGGCGTACTCCTCGTAGTCCTCGCGGGCGTGCCGGCGGGACACGTCCCGCTCCTCCAGGTAGGCGTCGTAGCCGCCGCCATAGAGGTTGATCTGCTGCTGGGCGAGGTCGAGTTCGAGGACCTTGGTGACCGTGCGGGTGAGGAACTCGCGGTCGTGGCTGACGACGACGGTGCCGGCGCGCAGGCCGGTCACGAAGCGTTCGAGGCGCTCCAGGCCGTCAAGGTCGAGGTCGTTGGTCGGCTCATCGAGGAGGAAGACGTCGTAGCGCGACAGGAGGAGGGAGGCGAGGCCCGCGCGGGCGGCCTGGCCGCCGGACAGGGACGTCATCAGTTGGTCGAGGCCGACACGCAGCCCGAGCGAGTCGGTGACCTCCTCGGCGCGCTCGTCGAGGTCGGCGCCGCCGAGGTCGAGCCAGCGCTCCAGGCTCGTGGCGTAGGCGTCGTCGGCCCCGGGCAACCCGTCGACCAGGGCCTGGGTGGCCTCGTCCATCGTGGTCTGCGCCTCGGCGACGCCGGTGCGGCGGGCGAGGAACTCCCGCACGGTCTCACCGGGGCGGCGCTCCGGTTCCTGGGGGAGATGGCCGACGGTCGCGGTCGGCGGGGAGAGCCTCAGCTCGCCCTCTTCGGGCGTGCTGAGCCCGGCGAGCAGCCGCAGCAGGGTGGACTTGCCCGCGCCGTTGGCACCGACCAGCCCGATCACGTCCCCGGGGGCGACGACGAGGTCGAGCCCGGAGAAGAGGGAGCGGTCGCCGTGCCCGGCGGCGAGGTTCTTGGCGACGAGAGTGGCAGTCATCAGGTCGTAGATCCTAGTGGGCGGGCGGGCGCGCCGTCGCACCCGTCCCGACGCGGTCTCGCCGGTCGCCGGTGCGGTCGGCTAACGTCCGGGCGTGGACACCGAGTTGAGCGGCGAAGTGATCGTGGTCGGCGGCGGGGTCATCGGGCTGACGACGGCCGTCGTCCTGGCCGAGCGGGGCGTGGCGGTCCGGGTCTGGACGCGCGACCCGGTCGAGCGGACCACCTCGGCCGTGGCCGGCGCGCTGTGGTGGCCGTACCACATCGAGCCGAAGGCGTCGGCGCGGGCGTGGGCACTGCGCTCGCTGGAGGTCTACGAGGAACTCGCCGAGCGGCCCGAGACGACCGGGGTGCGCCTGGTCGACGGGGTGCTGGGCGAGACCGACCTGGCGGACGTCGAGGGCTGGACCGCGGGCCGGCTGACCGGGCTGCGCCACGCCACGGCGGACGAGTACGGCACCGGGACCGGCGTCCGGGCACGGCTGCCGCTGATCGATATGTCGATGTATCTGCCGTGGCTGCGGGAGCGGCTGCTGCGGGCGGGCGGCACGGTCGAGGAGCGGACGGTGACGGACCTGGCGGAGGCCGACGCGCAGGTCGTCGTCAACTGCACGGGGCTGGGTGCCCGGGAGCTGGCCGCGGACCCGTCGGTGCGACCCGTACGGGGCCAGCTCGTCGTCGTGGAGAACCCGGGGATCGACACCTGGCTGGGCTCCACCGCCCCGGACGGCACACTGGCCCACTTCTTCCCGCAGCCCGGGCGGCTGCTGCTGGGCGGTATCGCGCAGGACGACGACTGGTCGCTGGAGCCGGACCCGGAGGTGGCCGAGGCTATCGTCCGGCGCTGCGCGGCCCTGCGGCCGGAGATCGCCGGAGCGCGGATCGTGGCGCACCGGGTGGGGCTGCGGCCGGCCCGGGACGCGGTACGGCTGGAGCGGGCTGAGCAGCCGGACGGGCGGGTGGTCGTACACCACTACGGGCACGGCGGGGCCGGCGTGACCGTGTCCTGGGGCTGCGCGCAGGAGGCGGCCGAGCTGGTGCTCCCGGCCGCCTCCCAGTAGTTGATCTACGGAGCCGCGGGGACTACGGGATCCGGTAGGTGGTGTGCGGCGGATTCCGTACGACGTCCAGGGGTCCGGCGTCGGGGGTGACCGGCGCCAGTGCCGAGGCCGGAGCCGGGGTCGTGGCTCGGGCGAAGGCGGCGGCGCCTCCGACTAGCCCCGTACTTCGCGGGTCACCGATTCAGGTCTGTGGCCAGCGGGTTCGGGTGACTTCGATGCCGAGGAGTTCGAGGAGGTGAAGTTGGACGCCGCGGGTGATCTGGACGGTGGGCGGGTCGGTCACGTTGCCGATCCGCAGGGTGAGTTCGCCGAGGTGGTAGAGGATCATCCGGCCGGTGGGCCGGACCCGGCGGTTGTCCGGATATAGGCCGGTCATGGTCTGCGTGGGGCCCAGTGCCTGCCGGACCTGGCGCTCGATCAGGCTGAACACCAGCAGGGCCAGGCAGATCACCTGGACCAGGGCGGCGACGCGGTGGTTGTGCTG
>NZ_FOFF01000078.1 GCF_900110755.1 Streptomyces sp. yr375 | reverse complement strand
CCCCCCGCCAAGCAGCCCTCCACCGCCCCTCAGCGACGGCTCCCACCGCCCGCTCCTTGGCCACGCAGTGGACCGGCAACAGGCTCAGCCCCCACCCCCCGGCGGCGACCGCTCCCTCCAGAATCCCGGCGTCGGGCGCCACGACGAGTCTCACCACGGCCCACCACCACACCACGCCCAACACCACCCCCAGCCCCAGGCCGAGCCCCAACAGCACCCCCCGCCCCGCTGTTCGCCCCACTATTCGCCCCGCCGGGCTCGCCGCCGCCCCATCACACCGCCCAGCCCGCCCAGCCCGCGCAGCCCCCTCAGCCCGCCCAGCCCCCTGTCTCACACACTCTCCGCCTGGAACATCCAGTGATGCTTCTCCAGGTCGCCGGTGATCCCGATGAACAGGTCCTGGCTCACCGGATCCGCGTCCCCCGTGGCCGCCACCCGCTCCCGCATCCGGGTGATCACCGCGCCCAGCGCGGCGACCAGCGTCCCGACCGCGTCGGCGTCCTTGACCCAGCCCTCCGCCACCGCGCCGATCCCGCTGCTCGCGGCGACCGTCACCGCACGCCCGTCGGGCGAGACGCCCAGCGCCGAGGCGCGCTCCGCGACCGTGTCGGAGTGGGCGCGGGCGACGTCCACGACCTCGTCGAGCTGGAGGTGCACGGACCGGAAGCGCGGCCCGACGACGTTCCAGTGGACCTGTTTGGCGACGAGCGACAGGTCGACCAGATCGACGAGCGCGCCCTGCAAGGCCTCGGAGACGATCTTCAGGTCGGCGTCGGACAGGGGACTCTTCACCACGTACATCCGTACCTCCGATGGTTGGCTCCCGCCGTGCCCCTCCACGATGACCTCAGCGCCCGACACCGGCAAACGGACGCGAACCGAACACCGACCAACCGAAACCGAAACCGGAGCCGGACCCGGACCCGGACCCGGACCGGGAACAGAGCCCGGAACAGAGCCCGGAACGAAAACCCGTGACGAACACCCGCAACGAGAACCCGGAAACGGAACGCGAAAAGCCCCGACCGTACTCCTCCGGATCTACCGGAGAAGCCCCGGCCGGGGCTTCACAGATACCTGCCTACGTGCCTACCCGCGCCCTCGCGCAGGGATCCGCACGCACCTGGAAATCAAGCGGCGACCACGTCCACCGCCTCGGCGGGCGCCTTGATGGTCACCCGCTCCGGTGGCACACCGGTCACCGACACGGAACCCAGCATCGGACGGACCGACGTGGGGACAGGCTGGCTGGGGGTTGCCGCTGCAGACTGGGCCAGCTCGGCGAGAGCGAGCTCGTCGCTCACTTCCCGCATGAGCTCGGACATCCGTACGTCCAGCGCGTCGCAGATGGCGGAGAGCAGTTCGGAGGATGCCTCCTTCTGCCCCCGCTCCACCTCGGAGAGATAGCCGAGTGAGACTCGGGCGGACGAGGAGACTTCGCGCAGAGTACGGCCCTGGCGCTGGCGCTGCCGACGCAGCACGTCACCCAGCAGGCGACGGAGCAGAATCATCGGTGGCTCCCTCCTCGGACCGCGTAGCCGCATCCTTCACGCCCCACCGTACCGCCTCGCGCTGCGGCCGTGCGGGGAGCGATGTCGTGTTCACTCAGGGCTGCAAACATCAAAACCCCCCGTTCTGTTCCGTATCCTGTGCCCGCTCGTTCCCGGTCTGTTCGCCCGCAAGCTCTGTCAGGAGCAGTGCGAGTACGCTCCGTACACTCTCTCTACGAATTTCCGCCCGGTCGCCGTTCAACCGCAGGGCCTCCACTTTTCCGCCAGCGGCAGAACCGGAATCCGCGCCCACCGGCCCGTCCACGGCCACGAAGACCGTCCCGACGGGCTGTCCGTCCTGGGGGTCGGGGCCGGCCACCCCGGTCGTCGCGAGGCCCCAGTCGGCGCCCAGCGTCTTGCGTACTCCGGCCGCCATCTGGGCCGCGACCTGCGCATCCACCGCTCCGCGAGCGGCCAGCAGGCCCGCGTCCACGCCGAGCAGTTCGTGCTTGAGCTCGGTCGCGTAGGCGGTGACCGAACCGCGGAAGACCTTGGACGCCCCGGGCACCGATGTGATCTCCGCCGCAACGAGCCCACCGGTCAGCGACTCGGCCACGGCGAGCGTCTCCCCGTTGACCGTGAGTAGTCGCACCACGTCGGCGGCCACGGAACTCACGCTTCCGTCTCCCGCGCCGCGGCCTCGCGCTCGGCGATGCCCTGCCGGCGCAGCACAATGGCCTGTCTCACATAGTCGAGCCCGGTCACCACGGTCAGGACGACCGCCGCGGCCATCACCCAGAACCTCAGGGTCGCCAGCCACCCCGTCAGCGCCAGGACGTACATCCCGACGGCCACGCCCTGGGTGAGCGTCTTCAGCTTGCCGCCCCGGCTCGCCGGGATGACGCCGTACCGGATGACCAGGAAACGCAGCAGCGTGATCCCCAGTTCCCGGCCGAGGATCACCACCGTCACCCACCACGGCAGGTCGCCGAGCGAGGAGAGGCAGATCAGCGCCGCTCCCATGATCGCCTTGTCGGCGATGGGGTCGGCGATCTTCCCGAAGTCGGTGACGAGGTCGTACGTCCGGGCCAGATGGCCGTCGAACAGGTCGGTGATCATGGCGACGGCGAAGGCCGCCCAGGCGAACGCGCGCATCGCCGGGTCGTACCCGCCGTCGGCCAGCATCAGGGCGACGAAGCCGGGGACGAGGAGCAGCCGGAGCATGGTCAGCAGGTTGGCGATGTTCCAGACGCTCGCCTGGTTGACGGCGGCGGCGACGACCTTCCCACCGCGCACCGGCTTCGGACCGCCGGGCGCACCGGTCTCGACGACGCCGGAGGAGGCACCACCAGAGGAGGCACTGCCGGAGGCCGCACCGGAACCCGCGCTCGCGGGCGCGCCGTTCGCGCTGGAGGTGCCGCCCGCCGCCGATGCCGGGACTCCGGTCATCTGCCCGCCTCCTCACTACACGCGAGCGAACCCGGCAGGGGCTCGGCCACCAGGTCGACACCTTCCGTACCGACCACCTTCGCCTCGACCATACGGCCGACGCTCAGGCCTTCGCCGCTCGTGAGCAGCACCTGCCCGTCCGTCTCGGGGGCCTGGTGCGCGCCACGGCCGTAGGTGCCGTCCTCGGAGTCCACGGACTCGACCAGCACGTGCACGGTCTCGCCGACCCGCTCCTCGGCCCGCTGCGAGACGAGCTCCTCGGCGAGCCGGGAGACCCGGGCGAGGCGCTCCGCGACGATGTCGACGTCGAGCTTGTCGTCGTACGTCGCGGCCTCGGTGCCGTCCTCGTCGGAGTAGCCGAAGACGCCGATGGCGTCCAGCCGCGCGCCGTTCAGGAAGCGCTCCAGCTCCGCCAGGTCGGCCTCGGACTCGCCGGGGAAGCCCACGATGAAGTTGGAGCGCACGCCCGCCTGGGGCGCCTTGGCGCGGATGGTGTCGAGCAGTTCCAGGAAGCGGTCGGTGTCGCCGAAGCGGCGCATCGCGCGCAGCACACCGGGCGCGGAGTGCTGGAAGGACAGGTCGAAGTAGGGCGCGATCTTGGGCGTGGAGGTCAGCACGTCGATCAGACCGGGCCGCATCTCGGCCGGCTGGAGGTAGCTGACGCGGACCCGCTCCAGGCCGTCGACCTCGGCGAGCTCGGGCAGCAACGACTCCAGCAGGCGGATGTCGCCGAGGTCCTTGCCGTAGGAGGTGTTGTTCTCGGAGACCAGCATGATCTCCTTGACGCCCTGTTCGGCCAGCCACCGCGTCTCGTTCAGCACGTCGCTCGGGCGGCGGGAGATGAAGGAGCCGCGGAAGGACGGGATGGCGCAGAAGGTGCAGCGCCGGTCGCAGCCGGAGGCGAGCTTGACCGAGGCGACGGGGGAGCCGTCCAGCCGTCGGCGCAGGGGCGCGCGGGGGCCGGAGGCGGGCGCGAGGCCGTCCGGGAGGTCGGTCGGGCCGTGCCCGGGAAGGGCGACCGAAGCGGCCGAGTCCTGTCGCTCGGCCGGGCTGATGGGCAGCAGCTTGCGCCGGTCGCGCGGGGTGTGGGAGGCGTGGATGCCGCCGTTCAGGATGGTCTGGAGGCGGTCGGAGATGTCGGAGTAGTCGTCGAAGCCGAGCACGCCGTCGGCCTCGGGCAGGGCTTCGGCGAGTTCCTTGCCGTACCGCTCGGCCATGCAGCCCACGGCCACGACGGCCTGGGTTCTGCCGTGCCCCTTGAGGTCGTTGGCCTCGAGCAGGGCGTCGACGGAGTCCTTCTTGGCGGCGTCGACGAAACCGCAGGTGTTGACGACGGCCACGTCGGCGTCCTCGGCGTCCTCCACGAGCTGCCAGCCGTCCGCCTCCAAACGGCCTGCGAGCTCCTCCGAGTCCACCTCGTTACGGGCGCAGCCAAGGGTGACGAGTGCGACGGTACGGCGTTCAGGCATGGGCTCAAGACTACTTTGTCCCACCGACACCGAACGTCGACGGGGTTGACGAAGACCGCCAACCCCGTGACACCCGAAGCGCGGCCCGGCTCAGCCGACCTGCGGGTCGCCCTTCGTGTACGTCAGACGCTCCACCGCGCCGGGCCGGAAGTCGTCGTCGAGCTTCTTGCCGTTCACGTACAGATCGATCGCGCCGGCGTCGCCGAGGACGAGGTTGATCTTCTCGCTGTCCTGGAAGGTCTTGGAGTCGCCCTGCTTGAGCAGCCCGTCGAAGAGCAGGCGGCCGCTGTGGTCCTTGGCGGAGATCCAACTGCGTCCGTCGGTCGCGCTGACCTGGACGGTCACCTTGTCCTGGGGGGCGGCGGCGATGGCGCTGTCGGAGGGCTGCGGCGTCTTGTCGGCGGGCTTGGCGGTCTTCGGCGTGGGCGAGACGGTCTTGTCGGTGGCGGGGGTGGCCTCGGCGACCTGGTCCTTCGACCCGCCGCCGATGCCACCCTTGACCGCGGTGAAGCCGACGAAACCGACGACGGCGACGATCGCGGCGACCATGGCCGCCGTCCAGTTCGGCCCGCGCCGCTCGGGGCGGATGCGTTCCGCCTCGAACATGGGCGCGGCCGGGGTCGGTGCGGGCCGGCCGCCGTGCGTGTCGTCGAACCGCTCCATCAGCGGGGCGGGGTCGAGCTGGACGGCCCTGGCCAGGGTCCTGATGTGCCCGCGCGCGTAGACGTCTCCGCCGCAGGGAGCGAAGTCGTCGGCCTCGATGGCGTGGACGATGGCGATACGGACCCGGGTGGCGCTGCTGACGTCGTCGACGGTCAGCCCGGCCGCGATGCGCGCCTGCTGCAGGGCGCGGCCGATGGAGAAGGGGGCTTCCTCGGACGGGTCTTCGAACCGACGCTCGTCTTCAGGGGAGTTGCCGATGGACACGGGGGCGCCTTTCGAGCGTGTAGCCACCTGTGCTGGAGGTTCAGTCTAGGGGGGGTGCCAAAGGGAGGGGCAACCGGGCGGTGGGACTTTGTACGCCATCGGTATGGCCGGACACGCCGATGACGGGCCGGTTACGGCCCCGGCGAGGAGCCGCACCTGTCCTCTCGCTCAACTTGACGTACGTCAAAGGGAAACGGTTGCCCACCGCTCTCTAACGGGTGAGTCACGACCGGCCTCCGCTCCCCGCACATGCGTCTACCCCGAGGTCTACCCCGCAGACTCCCCCCGGATCACCGCGAGCACGCCGTCCAACTCGTCCGGCTTCACGAGAACGTCGCGCGCCTTGGATCCCTCGCTGGGCCCGACGATGTTCCGCGACTCCATGAGGTCCATCAGCCGGCCGGCCTTGGCGAAGCCGACGCGCAGCTTGCGCTGGAGCATGGACGTCGACCCGAACTGGGTGGAGACCACCAGCTCGGCCGCCTGGCACAGCAGGTCGAGGTCGTCGCCGATGTCCTCGTCGATCTCCTTCTTCTGCTTGGTGCCGACGGTGACGTCGTCCCGGAAGACCGGCGCCATCTGGTCCTTGCAGTGCTGGACGACCGCCGCGACCTCGTCCTCGGTCACGAAGGCGCCCTGCATCCGCGTGGGCTTGTTCTGGCCCATCGGCAGGAACAGCCCGTCGCCCTTGCCGATGAGCTTCTCGGCGCCCGGCTGGTCGAGGATGACGCGCGAGTCGGCGAGCGAGGAGGTGGCGAAGGCGAGCCGGGAGGGCACGTTCGCCTTGATGAGGCCGGTGACGACGTCGACCGACGGGCGCTGCGTGGCGAGCACCAGGTGGATGCCGGCCGCGCGGGCGAGCTGCGTGATCCGCACGATCGCGTCCTCGACGTCGCGCGGGGCGACCATCATCAGGTCGGCGAGCTCGTCCACGATCACCAGCAGGTACGGGTACGGCTGAAGCTCCCGCTCGCTGCCCAGGGGCGGCTTGACCTTGCCGTTCCTTATGGCCTCGTTGAAGTCGTCGATGTGCCGGAAGCCGTACGCCGCGAGGTCGTCGTAGCGCAGGTCCATCTCCCGTACGACCCACTGGAGCGCCTCGGCGGCCCGCTTGGGGTTGGTGATGATGGGCGTGATCAGGTGCGGGATGCCCTCGTAGGCGGTGAGCTCGACGCGCTTGGGGTCGACCAGGACCATCCGCACGTCCTCGGGGGTCGCGCGGACCATGATCGACGTGATCAGGCAGTTGATGCACGACGACTTGCCGGAACCGGTGGCTCCGGCCACCAGGACGTGCGGCATCTTCGCCAGGTTGGCCATCACGTAGCCGCCCTCGACGTCCTTGCCGAGCGCCACCAGCATCGGGTGGTCGTCCTCCGCCGCGTCCGCGAGCCGCAGGACGTCGCCGAGGTTGACCATCTCCCGGTCGGTGTTCGGGATCTCGATGCCGACCGCGGACTTGCCCGGGATCGGGCTGATGATCCGCACGTCGGGGCTGGCGACGGCGTACGCGATGTTCTTGGCCAGCGCGGTGATCCGCTCGACCTTCACGGCGGGGCCGAGCTCGACCTCGTAGCGCGTGACCGTCGGACCGCGGGTGAAGCCGGTGACGGCGGCGTCGACCTTGAACTCGGTGAAGACGTTCGTCAGCGAGGCGACGATGGCGTCGTTGGCGGCGCTGCGCGACTTGCCGGGGCCGCCGCGCTCCAGGAGGTCGAGGGAGGGCAGCGAGTAGGTGATGTCGCCGGAGAGCTGGAGCTGTTCGGCGCGCGGCGGCAGCTCGCGCATCTCCTCGGGGGCCGACTTGGTCAGGTCGGGGACAGCCCCGCCGACCTTGAGGCGCTCCTGCCGGGGGCGGGAGGCCGGTGCCGGGACGGGCGTCGGCGTCGTCGGCTCCCGGTCGCCGACGCTCACGCCCTGGGTGAGGTCGGCGACGAGCGGCGAGGGCGGCATGCCGTGCAGGACCGCGCCGTCGAGGTCGGCCGCGGCGGCCGCCGCGATGTCCACGGCGTCCAGTTCCCGGTCCATGGCCGGCTGCGGCACCGCCGAGCGCCGGGGGCGGCCGCGCCGCCGGGACAGCGCCTCCTGCTCGGCGTCGTCGGGGTCGTACGCCCGGGGGGCGCTCGAGCGCCGTCGGGGGCGGCCTGGCAGCGCCTCGCGCCACTGCTCGTCGTAGCGCGCGTCGTCGTCGGACTCGTCGTACTCGTCAGCCGGGTCGTGCAGGACGCCGAGCCGCACCCCGAGCTGCCGCAGCCGCTGCGGAATGGCGTTGACCGGGGTCGCCGTGACGACCAGCAGCCCGAACACCGTGAGCAGCACCAGCAGCGGTACGGCGAGGACGTCGCCCATGGTGTACGTCAGCGGGGTCGCCACGCCCCAGCCGATGAGACCGCCGGCGTCCCTTATCGCCTGCATGCCGGCGCTGCGGGCGGGCGCGCCGCAGGCGATGTGGACCTGGCCGAGCACGCCGATGACGAGCGCGGACAGGCCGATCACGATGCGGCCGTTGGCCTCGGGCTTCTCGGGGTGCCGGATGAGGCGCACGGCGATCACCGCGACGAGGATCGGCACCAGCAGGTCGAGCCGGCCGAAGGCGCCGGTCACCAGGATCTCGACGAGGCCGCCGACGGGACCGCGCAGGTCGGCCCAGGTGCCCGCGGCGACGATCAGCGCGACGCCGAACAGCAGCAGCGCGACGCCGTCCTTGCGGTGGGCCGGGTCGAGGTTCTTCGCGCCGTTCCCTATGCCCCGGAACACCGCACCGACGCCATGTGTCAGCCCGAGCCAGACGGCGCGGACCAGCCGGTAGATGCCACCGGTGGGATTGGGAGCCGGCGGGGGCGCGGGCGCGGGCTTCTCGGCCGCGGCTCTTTTGGCCGGCGCCTTTTTCGCGGCGGCCTTCTTCGCCGGAGCCTTCGCGGGAGCGGCCGCCCTCTTGGCGGGCGGCTTCTTGGCTGCGGAGGGACGTGAGGCCATGCTGTGAGGTTACCGGTGGAGACCACAAGGGACACGTGTGCCTACTGCTTCACCCGATCGTGTCGTCCAGGCGAAGGCGCGGAAGTGACGCGTCCGCAATGCCGGGAACGGGAACTGACGCGCCCTCATACGCAACTCCATGCGTCGCACGCGTCAGTTCCGCTCCGCGGATCCGATCAGTTCGGCGACGGCAGGGAGGTCGCGCCGCTGCCGGCGCCCGGCTCCAGGGCGTCCAGCGCCCGGCGCAGACCGGTCAGTTTGCGCTCCAGGTGCGCCGCCGTGGCCACCGCCGCCGCGTCCGCCGACTCGTCGTCGAGCTGCTTG
This sequence comes from Streptomyces sp. yr375, assembly GCF_900110755.1. Classification (GTDB taxonomy): domain Bacteria; phylum Actinomycetota; class Actinomycetes; order Streptomycetales; family Streptomycetaceae; genus Streptomyces. Next base: position 10,714 of record NZ_FOFF01000078.1, on the reverse strand, counting down.
GACAGGGCCTCCGCCTGCTCCTCGACGGCCGCGAGCCGCGCGGAGAGCTCGGCGAGCAGCCCCGCCGCCTCCTTGGCGCCGCCCGACGCGGTCTTGCCGCCACCGCCCTCCAACTGGAGCCGCAGCAGCGCCGCCTGCTCACGCAACTGGCAGTTCTTCATGTACAGCTCGACGAACACCGAGACCTTCGCGCGCAGCACCCACGGGTCGAACGGCTTGGAGATGTAGTCCACCGCACCCGCCGCATAACCCCGAAAGGTGTGGTGCGGCCCGTGGTTGATCGCGGTGAGGAAGATGATCGGGATGTCCCTGGTCCGCTCTCGCCGCTTGATGTGCGCGGCCGTCTCGAAGCCGTCCATTCCCGGCATCTGGACGTCCAGCAGAATGACCGCGAAGTCGTCCGTCAGCAGTGCTTTGAGCGCCTCTTCCCCGGACGATGCCCGCACCAGCGTCTGATCGAGCGCAGAGAGGATCGCCTCCAGCGCCAGCAGATTCTCCGGCCGGTCATCGACCAGGAGGATCTTGGCCTTCTGCACCATGGCCCGCCCTCCTCGCCCCGGCAGTGCACCGGGCGCCGCCCCTGGGGACGACTCCTTTGCGCCGCCCTTCCTTGTGCCGGTCATGGTAGCCGCACCCCGACCGTCACCACACCCTGTCACCGTAATGTCACTGTGCACGTAGCGGGAACGCGGCACGAGACCAGAAGGTTCCCCGAATCCCGCCCGGCTACACGGCGTCGGAAACCCCAAGTCGCCAACTCCGGCCCCGGGCCGATTGTTCCCGTCACGGCGCAGACTCTCTCACGCGTCCCGCATCCACTGCTGCATCACCGTCAGCAGGTGATCGGGGTCGACCGGCTTCGTCACATAGTCGGAGGCGCCCGACTCGAGGGCCTTCTCCCGGTCGCCCTTCATCGCCTTCGCCGTCAGCGCGATGATCGGCAGCCCGGAGAACTGCGGCATCCGCCGGATCGCCGTCGTCGTCGCGTAGCCGTCCATCTCGGGCATCATGATGTCCATCAGGACGACCGCCACGTCGTCGTGCTGCTCCAGGACCTCGATGCCCTCGCGGCCGTTCTCCGCGTACAGCACCGACAGGCCGTGCTGTTCCAGGACGCTGGTCAGCGCGAACACGTTGCGGATGTCGTCGTCGACGATGAGCACCTTCTCGCCGCCGAACCGGATGCCCACGCGCGCGGGTGCCTCCGAGTCCTGTCCACGCGCCGGCCAGTGCTCCGGCCGCCCCACCTGCTCGCCGCTGTTCGCCATCCGGCGCCGGCGCCGGAACAGCGCCGCCGGACCGTTCTGCGCGTCCTGGTACGACCGCACCTCGGACGGCATCCGGATCTCCGCCTCGGACAGCTCCGACAGCTCGGCCGCCCCGCTGCTCTCCGAGGCCACCAGGTCGCCGGCCTCCAGCGCGGGCACGACCTGCTGGTAGCCCTGCGGCGGCAACTCGCTCGGGTGCAGCGGCAGATACAGCGCGAACGTCGAACCACGGCTCGGCTCGCTCTGCGCGTGGATCTCACCGCCGAGCAACTGCGCGATCTCCCGCGAGATGGACAACCCCAGCCCCGTACCGCCGTACTTGCGGCTGGTGGTGCCGTCCGCCTGCTTGAACGCCTCGAAGATCACCCGCATCTTGCTCGCCGCGATCCCGATCCCGGTGTCGGTCACCGAGAACGCGATCAGCGGCGCGTCGGCGTCTGTCAGCGAACCGGCCTCCAGCAACTGCTCCCGGATCGCCACCGGCACCTCCGCCCCGGCCGGCCGGATGACCAGCTCGACCGAACCGGAGTCGGTGAACTTCACCGCGTTCGACAGCAGGTTGCGCAGCACCTGAAGCAGCCGCTGCTCGTCGGTGTGCAGCGTGGCCGGCAGCTCCGGCGACACCCGCACCGACAGGTCGAGGCCCTTCTCCGCGGTCAGCGGCCGGAAGGTGGCCTCCACGTAGTCGACCAACTGGACGAGCGCGATCCTGGTCGGCGAGACGTCCATCTTGCCCGCCTCGACCTTCGACAGGTCCAGGATGTCGTTGATCAACTGGAGCAGGTCGGAACCGGCCCCGTGGATCGTCTCGGCGAACTCGACCTGCTTCGGCGAGAGGTTGCCCTCCGCGTTGTCGGCGAGCAGCTTGGCCAGGATCAGCAGCGAGTTGAGCGGCGTACGCAGCTCGTGCGACATGTTGGCGAGGAACTCGCTCTTGTAGCGCATCGACACCGCGAGCTGCTCGGCGCGCTCCTCCAGGACCTGCCGCGCCTCCTCGATCTCGGTGTTCTTCACCTCGATGTCACGGTTCTGCTGCGCCAGCAGCTCGGCCTTCTCCTCCAGTTCGGCGTTGGACGCCTGAAGGGCCTTCTGCCGCTGCTCCAACTCCGCCGACCGCTCCCGCAGTTGCTCGGTCAGCTCCTGCGACTGCTTCAGCAGCAGCTCGGTCTTGGTGTTGACGGAGATGGTGTTGACGCTGGTCGCGATCATCTCGGCGAGCTGGTTGAGGAAGTCCTTCTGGATCTGGGTGAACTTCGTGAACGACGCCAGCTCGATCACCCCGAGCACCAGCCCCTCGAACAGCACCGGCAACACGATCACCTGCGCGGGCGGCGCCTCGCCGAGCCCCGAGGAGATCTTCAGATAGCCGCTCGGCGCGTTCGCGACGAGAATCGTGCGCTTCTCCTGCGCGGCCGTCCCGACCAGCGCCTCCCCCGGCCGGAACGACGTCGGCATGGAGCCCATGGAGTACCCGTACGACCCCAGCATGCGCAGCTCGTACTGGTCGGCGTCGCCGTCGGCCGGCGGCATCGCCAGGAAGAACGCGCCGTGCTGCGCGGCCACCAGGGGCGGCAGCTCGCTCATGATGAGCGAGGCCACGTCCTCCAGGTCGCGCCGCCCCTGCATCAGGGCCGACACGCGCGCGAGGTTGCCCTTGAGCCAGTCCTGCTCCTTGTTGGCGATCGTGGTGTCACGCAGGTTGGCGATCATCTTGTTGATGTAGTCCTGGAGTTCCTGGATCTCCCCGGACGCGTCCACGTCGATCTTCAGGTTCAGGTCGCCGCGGGTCACCGCCGTCGCCACGCGCGCGATGGCCCGCACCTGCCGGGTCAGGTTCCCGGCCATCTCGTTCACCGACTCGGTGAGGTCGCGCCAGGTCCCGTCGACGTCACGCACGCGTGCCTGCCCGCCGAGCTGCCCCTCCGTACCCACCTCGCGGGCGACCCGGGTGACCTCCTCGGCGAACGACGACAACTGGTCGACCATCGTGTTGATGGTCGTCTTCAGCTCGAGGATCTCCCCGCGCGCGTCGATGTCGATCTTCTTCGTCAGGTCGCCCTTGGCAATGGCCGTCGTGACCATGGCGATGTTGCGCACCTGGCCGGTCAGGTTGGACGCCATGCCGTTCACCGAGTCGGTGAGGTCCTTCCAGGTGCCCGCCACCCCCGGCACATGCGCCTGACCACCGAGGATGCCGTCCGTGCCCACCTCACGAGCCACCTTGGTGACCTGGTCGGCGAACGAACTCAGCGTCTTCACCATGGTGTTGAAGGTGTCGGCGAGCTGCTGCACCTCGCCGCGCGCCTCGATCGTCACCGTCCGCGTCAGGTCCCCGTTGGCGACGGCCGCCGCGACCTGGGAGATGTTGCGCACCTGCATGGTCAGGTTCTTGGCCATCAGGTTGACGTTGTCGGTGAGGTCCTTCCAGATGCCCGTGACGCCCGACGCGTGCGCCTGCCCGCCGAGGATGCCCTCGGTGCCCACCTCGCGGGCCACCCGGGTCACCTGCTCGGCGAACGACGACAACTGGTCCACCATCGTGTTCACGGTGGTGACGAGCTCGAGGATCTCGCCCTTGGCGTCGACGGTGATCTTCTTCGACAGGTCGCCCTTGGCGACCGCGGTCGTGACATCGGCGATCTGACGCACCTGGATCGTCAGGTTGTTCGCCATGAAGTTCACGGACTGCGTGAGGTCCTTCCAGGTGCCGGAGACCCCCTGCACCTCGGCCTGCCCGCCGAGCTGCCCCTCCGTACCGACCTCCCGGGCCACCCGGGTGACCTCCTGGGCGAACGACGACAACTGGTCGACCATCGTGTTCAGGGTGTTCTTCAGCTCCAGGATCTCCCCGCGCGCGTCCACGGTGATCTTCTGGGAGAGGTCGCCGCGGGCCACGGCGGTGGCCACCTGCGCGATGTTGCGCACCTGGGCGGTGAGGTTGCCGGCCATGCCGTTCACCGAGTCCGTCAGGTCCCGCCACACCCCGGCCACCCCGGGCACCTGCGCCTGCCCGCCGAGCTGCCCCGCCGTGCCCACCTCGCGCGCGACCCGGGTCACCTGGTCGGCGAAGGCGGAGAGCTGGTCGACCATCGTGTTGATGGTGTTCTTCAGCTCCAGGATCTCGCCGCGCGCGTCGACGTCGATCTTCTGCGACAGGTCGCCCCGGGCCACGGCCGTCGTCACCTGCGCGATGTTGCGCACCTGCGACGTGAGGTTGCCCGCCATCGAGTTGACGGAGTCGGTGAGTTCCTTCCATGTCCCCGCCGCGCCCGGCACGTTCGCCTGCCCGCCGAGCCGGCCCTCCGTGCCCACGTCCCGGGCCATCCGGGTCACCTGGTCGGCGAACGACGACAACTGGTCCACCATCGTGTTCACGGTGTTCTTCAACTGGGCCATCTCGCCCGAGACGTCCACCGTGACCTTCTGCGACAGGTCGCCGTTGGCCACCGCCGTGGTGACCTGCGCGATGTTCCTCACCTGTCCGGTGAGATTCCTGAACGCCGTGTTGACGGAGTCCGTCAGGTCCTTCCACGTCCCGGCCGCGCCCGACACCTGCGCCTGACCGCCGAGCTCACCCTCGACCCCGATCTCCCGCGCCACCCGCGTGACCTCGGCGCCGAACGCCGACAACTGGTCGACCATCCCGTTGACGGTGTTCTTCAGCTCCAGCATCTCGCCGGCCACGTCCACCGTGACCTTCTGCGACAGATCACCGCTGGCCACGGCCGTCGTCACCGCGGCGATGTCCCTCACCTGAATGGTGAGATTGCGGAACACCGTGTTGACGGAGTCCGTCAGGTCCTTCCACGTCCCCGCCGCACCCGGCACGTTCGCCTGACCGCCGAGCTGCCCCGCGGCCCCGACCTCGTTGGCCACGCGCGTGACCTCGTCCGCGAAGGTCCGCAGCGTCTCGGTCATCTGGTTGATCGTGTCCGCGAGCTGCGCGACCTCGCCGCGCGCCGACACCGTCACCTTCTGCGACAGATCGCCGTTGGCGACCGCCGTCGTCACCTCCGCGATCCCGCGCACCTGGGCCGTCAGGTTCCCGGCCATGGTGTTCACCGAATCGGTGAGCTCCTTCCACACCCCGTCCACGCCGGACACCTGCGCCTGACCGCCGAGAATGCCCTCGGTGCCCACCTCCCGGGCGACCCGGGTCACCTCGGACGAGAACGCGGAGAGCTGGTCCACCATCGTGTTGACGGTGTTCTTCAGCTCGAGCATCTCGCCCTCGACGTGAACCGTCACCTTCCGGGACAGATCACCCTTGGCCACGGCCGTCGTCACCAGCGCGATGTCCCGCACCTGCGCCGTCAACCGGTACGCCATCGTGTTGACGGACTCCGTCAGGTCCTTCCACGAACCCGACATACCGCGCACCTGGGCCTGCCCGCCGAGCTTGCCCTCGGTGCCCACCTCACTGGCCACGCGCGTGACCTCGTCGGTGAACGTCGACAACTGGTCGACCAGGTTGTTGACCGTCCGCCCGACCTTCAGGAACTCCCCGCGCAGCGGATGCCCGGTCCCCTCAGGCGTGTGCGTCCTGAGCTCCATCCGCGGCGACAGATCACCCTCGGCCACCGCCGACAGCACCCGCCCGACCTCGGAAACAGGCCGTACGAGGTCGTCGACCAGCGCGTTCGAGTTGTCGATGGCGGTCGCCCAGGACCCCTCACAGGCGCCCGTCTCCAGCCGCTCGGTGAGCTTTCCCTCCCGTCCCACCATGCGCCGCACCCGCGACAGCTCACCCGTGAGGTGGAGATTTCGGTCCGCGACCTCGTTGAACACGGCCGCGATCTCCGACATCACGCCGTCCCCGGACACCGTGAGCCGCTTGCGGAAATTGCCCTCCCGCATGGACACCAGGGCGACCAGCAGCCGGTCCAGGGCCGCCGTGTCCACGACGGTCGTCCCGCCGCGTGGGGTGCGCTGCCTGCTCAGGGACTGTCCGCCTTTCGCGCGCGCCTTAGTGCCGCGCGTCGCTGCGCCAGACTCCACTTGCCCCTCCCGCAGGGATCGACCGTCATCGCTGTGCCTGGGTGCTGCTGGTGGTACTGGTGCTACTGCTCGCCGTACCTGTTACCGCCGGGTATGCCGCCTGATCAAACCAGGCGTGCCCGGGAGGCTGCTGCCCCCTGTACTCAGAAGACACCCAGTCTGCCCGGACCTTCACAAGAAGCTTGCCCAGTGTTTCACCCTTGCCGAACACGGCCATAACAGTTCGGCAGCTTCGCACATCGTCCCCACACCCTCGGGCGAAAACGAGGGTGACCGGCATCCGCAGGGACCCGGAAGGTAAGTAACCTTGCATCCGGCTGTCCAGCCACGCCGGTCCGTCCGGCCTGGGCGGTGGCACGAGCACGAGCGGGCATCGGAGGGGCGGCCGCACACATGACCACCGGACTGATCCCGGGGGGACAGACCCCGGACCCCCGGCCTTCAACCACGCGTCCGCCCCACCAGCGGCGCGACCTGGCCGATCAGGGATCCCTGCACGTCGACGACCGGCCGAGGAGTTCTGTGATCACCGCGCGCGCGGCCGCCAACTTCGAGCCCGTCGGGCGCTCGGTGGCGACGGCCCGCTCCTTCGTCCGCGACACCCTCCAGGGCTGGGGTTTCGCCGACATCGTCGACGACGCCGTCGTCCTCACCAGTGAACTGGTGACGAACGCGGTCGTCCACGCGGGCACCCACGCCGACGTCCTGTGCCTGCGCAGCGACGACGGCGTCCGCATCGAGGTGGCCGACCGGTATCCCGAGCGCGAGATCCCCCTCCAGGGCTCCCTTGCCACCATGGGCAACCCCGACCGCGAGGGCGGCCGCGGCCTCCAGCTCTGCGCGGCCATCGCCGGCCGCTGGGGCGTCGACTACACCCCCACCCACAAAAAGGTCTGGTTCCACCTCGACCTCCCCGACCGCCCGGTGGGCACCCGCGCCGCCGGCCCGTCCCTCCCGGCCGACCTCCTCCCGCTCGCCGACAGCCGCGTCCGCGTGGCGGTCGTCCAGATCGACCGCACGGGCGCCATCTCCGCGTGGAACGAGGACGCCGAGGAACTCTTCGGCTACCCCGCCGACCAGGTCATCGGCAAGCCCCTCACCGACCTCGCCGCCTGGCCGCACACCCCCGGCACCAGCACCGGCATCGTGGAGGCCCTCCAGCTCTCCCGCTGGGAGGGCAGCTACGGCATCCGCAGCTCCAGCGGCCGCGTCACCCCCGTGTACGCCTCCCACCTGCGGGTCCGCGACACCGACGGCGAGCCCTCCACGGTCTGTCTCCTCGTCCGCGACCACGAACGCGCTGTCCTGCAGACCCCGTTGCGCGTCCCGGCCTCCGACCCGGCCACCGGCTCCGACGGCCAGGGCGCCGACCCCTTCGAGGTCTTCATCGGCTCCCCGGCCCCGGACGACCTCGACGGCCTCCTCCAGCGCACGGTGGAACGCGCCCGCGACATGCTCGACGCCGACTCCGCGTTCCTCCTCCTGGCGACCGACGACGAGACGGAGTTGGAGGTCCGCGCCTCCACCGGCCTGCCCTCCGCCCGCCAGCGCTTCGCGCGCGTGCCCGTCGAGGCGGGCCCCGGCCGCTACGGCTCGGCCCGCATGCCGGCCGTCCACGAGGACCTGTCGGCCGTCCCCGGCGCCGTCCCCCTGCTGAACGGCACGGGCATGCGCTCGGTCGTCACGGTCCCCCTGAAGGTCGAGGGCCGCCTCACCGGCTCCCTCGGCGTCGCCGCCGAGGCCCCGAACCGCTACTCCAACGAGGAGGCCCTGCGCCTGCAGTTCGCGGCCGACCGCATCGCGCTGGCCGTGGAGTCGGCCCGGCTGGGCGAGCTGGAGCGCCTGCGCCGCGGCTCCCTGAGCTTCCTCGTCGAGGCCTCCGACCTCCTCGCGGGCACCCTGGACCGCGACCAGACCCTGGCCCTGATGGCCCAGATGACGGTCCCGACCCTGGCCACCTGGTGCGCGGTCTACACGATCGCCGACCAGGCCTCCGACCCCTACCTCTCGTACGTCCTGCACGAGGACGAGGAACTCATCGACGGCATCAAGTCGTTGCTGTCGAAGATCGCCCCGCCGGACCCGGTCCCCACCCCCGGCGCCCGGGTCTGGGCGGCCCCCGCCGAGGCCGCGCACGACGCCGCCCTGCGCAGCTCCATGCGCAGCCTGGGCCTGACCGGCGGCCCGACCCACCAGATGTCCTCAGGGATCGGCCCCACCCTGGCGACGGCCTCGGCGGTGGGCGGCGAGACCGTCGTCCTCCCGCTGGTCGCCCGCAACCGCGTCATCGGCATGCTGACCCTCGGCAAGCCCACCGACGAACACTTCCGCCAGGAAATCCTGGAACTGGCCGAGGACTTGTCCCGCCGCGCCGCCCTCGCCCTCGACAACGCCCGCCTGTACTCGGAGCGCACGGCCATCAGCCAGGCCCTCCAGCGCAGCCTGCTGCCCCCGGAGACCCCCAAGATCGACGGCGTCGAGGTCGAGGTCATCTACCGAGCGGCCGGCGAGGGCAACGAGGTGGGCGGCGACTTCTACGACGTCTTCCCCATCAGCGACGGCGTCTACGGCTTCGCCATCGGCGACGTCTGCGGCACGGGCCCGAACGCGGCGGCGGTGACGGGCCTGGCCCGCCACGCCCTGCGCCTGCTGGCCCGCGAGGGCCTCAGCGGCCCGGCCGTCCTGGAGCGCCTCAACTCGGCGATCCTCGACGAGGGCGCCCGCAGCCGCTTCCTGACCCTCCTCTACGGCGAGATGCGCCCGCAGGAGGACGGCAGCGCGGAACTGAAGGTGGTCTGCGCCGGCCACCCGCTCCCCCTCCGCCTCCGCCAGGACGGCACGGTGGAGGCGGCCGCCGAACCCCAGCCGCTCCTGGGCGTCTTGGAGGACCTGGAGCTCTACGAGCAGACGGTCACCCTCGACCCGGGCGATGTCCTGCTCTGCGTCACGGACGGCGTCACCGAGCGTCGCGAGGGCACCCGCATGCTGGGCGACGACGGTCTCGCCGACGTCCTCACGACCTGCACGGGCCTGACGGCGGGCGCGGTCGCCGCCCGCATCATGCGCGCGGTGGAACGCTTCGCGTCCGACGCCCCGTCCGACGACATGGCGATCCTGGCGATGCGGGTGGCGTAAGGAAAGCAGGGCATGAGAAAAGCCCCCGCCCGAAAGGGCGAGGGCTTTCTTTTGTGGAGCCCCCTAACGGAATCGAACCGTTGACCTTCTCCTTACCATGGAGACGCTCTGCCGACTGAGCTAAGGGGGCCAGCTACTTTTCGAGGTTTCCCTCGCGGCAACGAAATAGATCATACCCCGAACGAGCCGGTGTTCCCAAACTCGTTCAGAACGCGGGCTGAAGCAACCCGCCCAGCGCGTTGCAGGCCACCACAATGCGCTGCATGTCCCGCTTCGTCAACGAGGCGTCCACCGGCAACGCGAGCGTCTCGTCGGCCGCCGACTCGGTCTCCGGCAATGACACACACCGCCTGAACTCGGGCAGCCGGTGCACCGGGGTCTTCACCGGCACCCGGCACGCAACTCCCCTCCCCCGCAAGGCGCGCGCGAACGCATCACGGTCGGGCCGCCCGTTCCCCGGCACCCGCACGACGTACTGCTGATAGGTGTGCCCGTCCCCACCATCAGGCATCCGCACGCCCCTCAACCGCCCGTCCAGATAGGCGGCCCGCTCCCGACGCTGCGCGATCTCGTCGTACGGAGCCTCGGACTCCCCCTCTTCGAGCACCAACAGCCCGTGCCGCTGCCCCACAGCGTGCAACCGCCCGACATCCGCTGGCCGACCGAAGCGATGGACGACAACTACGGCCGCGCTCCGCGACGTTACGGCCGCTTCGACGGCAGCCGGGTCGAGGCAGTACGTCACCGGATCGACATCCGCGAACACCGGCAGCGCACCCACCAGGGTTGCCGCTCCGGCGATCTCCGCGTTCCCGAAGGCCGGCACGATGACCTCATCACCGACTCCGACGCCTGCGGCCCTGAGCATTGCAGCAGTACCCATGCCGTGGATGCTGAGGGCGCAACATGAACTTCAAGTGGCCAACAACAAAAAAGGGTTGGGCTCTGAACCGAAGTTCAGAACCCAACCCTTTGAATGATTGTTCGGCGGTGTCCTACTCTCCCACAGGGTCCCCCCTGCAGTACCATCGGCGCTGTAAGGCTTAGCTTCCGGGTTCGGAATGTAACCGGGCGTTTCCCTCACGCTATGACCACCGAAACACTATGAAACTGTTTCAGCCGCACCACACCCTGTGGCCCAGGGATATGGGGCTGTTCGTGGTTTCAGAACCAACACAGTGGACGCGAGCAACTGAGGACAAGCCCTCGGCCTATTAGTACCAGTCAGCTTCACCCATTACTGGGCTTCCACATCCGGCCTATCAACCCAGTCGTCTACTGGGAGCCTTAACCCCTCAAAGGGGGTGGGAATA
>NZ_FOFF01000018.1 GCF_900110755.1 Streptomyces sp. yr375 | reverse complement strand
GGCCGCAGGGCCGCAGGGCCGCAGGGCCGCAGGGCCGCAGGGCCGCAGGGCCGCAGGGCCGCAGGGCCGCAGGGCCGCAGGGCCGCAGGGCCGCAAAGGAGCACACGACAGCCCGGTCGGCGTGCCGGAGAGGACGAGGGACGGACCGGGAAAGGACCGGTCGGGAGAGGGCCTGCCAGACAAAGACCGACCGTGCAAGGACCGACCGGTCAAGAGCCGACCGGGCGGGGGCCGATTGGGCAAGGGCTGGCACCGGCCGGGGGCCAGCCTAGCGGGGCGCTAGTCCAGGCCTCCCAGCCGCTGGCGGCGCCTGTTGCGCCAGACGGCGTCGAGGGAGAGGACGGGGGCGCCTGCGAGGACGAGGGGGAGCCAGGCCATGAGGTAGGCGAGGTCGTTGCCGTAGTAGTACGGGGACGCGGCCCAGCTCACCGTCAGCCACAGACTGAGCGAGATCAGCGCGCCGCCGAGCGCGGCGATGCGAGTGAGGAGGCCGAACAGGGCGCCGATACCGACGGCGAGCTCGCCGAAGGCCATGGCGTAGCCGAAGCCGACGGGGTTGTGCAGGGACAGGTCGACCAGGGCCGGGATGGCCGAGGAGTCACGGACGGCACGCATGGTGTCGCCGATGGAGCCCGCGCCGCTGTCCTTCAGGAAGGCGCTGTCGGTGAGTTTGTCGAGGCCGGCGTAGATGAACGTGACGCCGAGGAAGATGCGCAGGGGAACAAGGGCGTACCGGGTGGCGGTGTCCCGCCAGCCACGGCCGCCGCCGTCGAGGTAAGGGGGGTACGTATCCGTCCGCATGCTGTGAGTCATCGCCCGTAGCCGCCTCTCGCCCGCAGTGGTGGGACCCCTCAACAGACCATACGTACGAAATGGGGGGTGCGCTCAACTGCCGGCACGGGCTCTCCGTCCCACCAGTCGTCAGCACGGGTGTTCTGTCCCACCGGTTCACCCGGCCCAGCGCGTCCGCCCCACCGTTTGTTCACCCCACCGCCTGATAGCCCCACCCACCTGTCCGCCCCACCACCCGTCCGCCCCACCGCCTATTTGCCCCACCGCCCGTCCGCCCCACCGCCTATTTGCCCCACCGCCCGTTCTCCGCGCTACCCGTTCTCCCGGCTACCCCGTTCCCCCCTCCCCCTTCACTCCGTCACGTCGATCGCGTAGCGGTTGGTTTCGGCTCCCGCTGCTGTGACGACCTGGACCTCGACCCGCCCCGGTTCCACGTCCGCCGGGACGGGGACGGTGAGGACGGCGTCGGTGGGGTTGCTGAAGCCGCCCGAGACCGGGACGAGGGGGACGTGGACATGGACCGGGCCGATGCGGACGACCATGCGGGAGAGGCGGTCGGCGCTCTGGGCGCCGGGCGGGACGAAGCCGGCGCCGCGGATCTCGATGTCGTCGCCGGTGCGGATCGGGGCGTCGAGGTCGCCGGCCTCGCGGGAGCGGACGACGGAGAGGATGACGGGCCGGCCGCCCTCGGCGTACTTGCCGGCGAGGTAGGTCGCGGCCGAGACCAGGACCACGACGGCCAGGCCCCAGGGCAGGTCGGGGAGCTGGTCGGGGCGGCGGGCCAGCCGGACCGCGGCGAAGACGAGGGCGACCGCGCCGATCACGACGTACTGGATGTCGGCGAAGGTGCCGCGGCCGGAGTCGTCGGTCAGCAAGTCGGCGGCGCGTGGGCGGTGGGCGCGGACCTTCTGCAGCCGCTGGGCGAGGACGCGCAGGCCGACCACCCGGCGCACCAGCACGGCGATGCCGCAGACCACGGCGAGGACGGTCACCACACCGGCGCCGCGGGCGAGGTCGAGCCCGGCGATCAGGGCGTCGCGTTCGGCGTGGCCGGAGGCGGCGGCGAGCCGTCCGACCAGGACCAGTACGGCGTAGGCGACGAGCAGGACCCAGGCGGCGGCGACCGCGCGGGAGGTGGAGAGGCGGTTGTCCTCGCCGATCACCGGGGCGAGCGCCCCGCCGCGTGCCCGGTGGAACCAGGAGGCGGCGGTCAGCGCGCCGGCGACGACGAGCGCGGCGAGGAGTCCGGCGGTGCGGGCTGCGGTCCAGCCCGCGCCGATGGCGGTCAGGGACTGGACGAGGAGCAGTGCGACGACCGTCACCCACACGGTGACCGCCGTGCGCAGCCACAGGCGGGCCAGCCAGGCCCCGCCCTCGGCGCGCCCGCGGTCGGCGACGAGTTCCGCGGACTGGGTGAGTTCCTCGGAGACCCACTGCCGGGAGGCGGAGGCCGAGTGGGCGACGGCGGTCGGCAGACCCTGTCCGGCGGCGAACTCGTCCCGTCTCAGCAGGAACTCGGCGACCGCGCGCCGGTGTCCCTCGCGCGCCCCGTGCGGGCAGTCCCCGCAGGTGCAGCCGCCCTCGTGCGCGCCCGCCCCCGGGCCAGGGGCCACGCCCTGTCTCGCCTCCTGCACCGCCACGTCCGACGCCTGCCTTTCCGCACGACTCGATCGGATGGCGGCCCTGGAGAACCCGTTACGGACCCCTGCCGCCACCCTGTGAACAACTCCCCTGTGATGACAGCGAATTGTGCCCTACGGCACACCCTGTCGGTTCCGGTAGGTCTGGTCAGGGGCGGGTGAAGCGGGGCGGGCCGTGTTGACCCGGCTGCGAGAATTCGCGTATGGCCGAGATCATCCAGCGTGACGGGACCTGGGCCTTCGACGGCACGACGGTCCGCATCACGCCGGGGCTGCACCGCTCCGTGCCGCTGTTCCGGCAGACGTACGGGGAGATCTCGGTGCCTCTGGAGGCGGTCGCCGGGATCGTCTACGAGAGCGAACGCAGGCGCGGCCGGCTGCGGATGCGGCTGCGCGAGGGGGCCGATCCGCTGTTGCAGGCGACCGGCGGGCGGCTGCCGGACCCGGCCGATCCCTACCGGCTCACCGTGGACGTGGACCGTTCCGGGGTCGCCGAGTACCTCGCCGAGGAGATCCGGCACGCGCTGCTGCTCGACCAGATCCCCCACGAGCCGACCGCGGCCTACCTCCTGCCGGGTCCGCCGGTGCCGGTGTCCGTGCGGTCCTCCGACGGCACCGTCTCCTTCGACGGCACGCAGGTGCGCGTCGACTGGGCGGACACCTCGGACCGGGTGAAGCGGGCGACCGGGCCGCGCGTGATCGGCATCGGCGACCTCGTGCGGGTCGAGTGGCTGCCCAACTCCGGTTACGAGGACGGCTTCCTGCGCTTCGTGACCCGCGAGACGGTGTTCTCGAAACTGCCGGCCGAGAAGGACCCGTACGCCCTGGATCTGTGGGGCAACGTGAGCCGCGACCTGCTGACGGCGCTGGTGGCGACCGCGGTCACCGCCCGGCTCCCGCACCCTTACGCCCGCACGCGCACCGGGCAGGAGCCCGGGGACGCGGACGGACACCCGGGCACGGACGGGCACGCGGACGCGGGCGGCCACCACGACGTACTGCTGCGCCGGCTCCGCGAGTTGGGTGAGCTGCACCGGGACGGTGTGCTGACGGGCGAGGAGTTCGCGAGGACGAAGGCCGTCGTCCTGCGGGGTTTCCAGGGCGACTAGGTCAGCAGGTCGGGCTCGCTGCGGCTGATGTCCTGCCAGAGGGGCTGGTAGTTGATCCAGGCCACCAGGTCGCCGCCGAGTTGTTCCCGGGTCGATGTCGCCGCCTTGTGGTCGATCAGGATCGGCCGGCCCGCCGCCCGGGCGGTCAGTTGGACCTGGCTGGAGCGTTCCATCGACAGGAACCACCAGGCCGCCGCGTCGACCGAGTCGCCGACGGTCAGCAGCCCGTGGTTGCGCAGCACGAGGGCCTTGCGGGAGCCGAGCGCCGCCGCGATGCGCCGCCCTTCCTCCGCGTCGACGGCCACGCCGGTGTAGGCGTCGTAGAGGGCGTGGTCCTCGTAGAAGGCGCAGCTCTCCTGGGTGAGGGGGTCGAGCAGTTCGCCGAGCGCGGCCAGGGCGCGGCCGTGGACCGAGTGGCAGTGGGCGACGGCGACGACGTCGGGGCGGGCGGCGTGCACCTGCGCGTGCACGGTGAAGGCGGCCTGGTTGACGTGGTAGCGGCCCTCGACGACCTGCCCGTCGGCGTTGGCCAGCACCAGGTCGCCGACGGTGACGTGCTTGAAGGGCATCCCGAACGGGTTGACCCAGAAGCAGTCGCTGAACTCGGGGTCGCGGGCGGTGATGTGCCCCGAGACGCCGTCCTCGAAGCCGAGCCGCCCGAAGATCCGCACCGCTCCCGCCAGCCGTTCCTTGCGGTGCCGGCGTTCGTCCTCCACCGAGTCGTGCGTCGGCGGCATCGCGAACTGCAGCCGGTCGATGGGCAGCGGGGCAGGCGGTGTGGGCCCGTGCATCGGTCCTCCAGCACTGGGTTGCGTGACGACGCGGAAAGTTACCGTCGGTCAGCGCAAAAGGGCAGGGCCGGGGCTCGGAAACCTGCCGAAAGATCCAGAGGATGTCGGGTATCGGCGTCACACTCGCCACATGAACGCTGACCACATGAACGCTGACCACATGAACGCTCGTCCTATGGACACTCGCCGTATGACAGTCGACTGGGCGGCCTTCGTCGCCGTGGAGCCCGAGTTCGCGCGGCTTGCCGAGGACCGGTTCGGGGCCTTTACGCACCATGTTCTGGCGACCCTCCGCAAGGACGGCTCCCCGCGTACCACCGGCATCGAGGTGCGTTTCCTCGGCGGTGAGCTGTGGCTCGGCATGATGCCGGGCTCGCTGAAGGCCCTCGACCTGCGCCGCGACCCCCGTTTCTGCCTCCAGGCCAACCCCGGCGAGGGCACCGGGATGGGCGGGGGCGACGTCCGGATCGCCGGCCGGGCCGTCGAGGTGACGGACGGCGAGGCGAGGGCGGCGTACGTGAAAGAGGTGGAACCGCCGCAGCCGTTCCACCTCTTCCGCACCGAGCTGACGGAGGTCGTACGGACCTACGTCGAGGACGACACGTATCTCGTCGCCCAGGTGTGGCGGCCCGGAGAGCCGGTGCGGACTCTCAAACGGACGTGACCGCCACGGACCGACGGGACACCGGCGGGACTACTCCCACTCGATGGTGCCCGGCGGCTTGCTCGTCACGTCGACGACGACGCGGTTGACGTCGCGCACCTCGTTGGTGATCCGGGTGGAGATCTTCGCCAGGACGTCGTACGGCAGGCGCGACCAGTCGGCCGTCATCGCGTCCTCGGAGGAGACCGGGCGCAGGACGATCGGGTGGCCGTAGGTGCGGCCGTCGCCCTGGACGCCGACGCTGCGGACGTCCGCGAGGAGGACCACCGGGCACTGCCAGATCTCGCGGTCGAGACCGGCGGCCGTCAGCTCCTCGCGGGCGATGGCGTCGGCGTCGCGCAGCAGGTCGAGGCGGTCCTTGGTGACCTCGCCGACGATCCGGATGCCCAGACCGGGGCCGGGGAACGGCTGGCGCTGGACGATCTCCTCCGGCAGGCCGAGCTCCTGGCCGACCATGCGGACCTCGTCCTTGAACAGCTTGCGCAGCGGCTCGATGAGCTGGAACTCGAGGTCCTCCGGCAGGCCGCCCACATTGTGGTGCGACTTGATGTTCGCGGTGCCGGTGCCGCCGCCGGACTCGACGACGTCCGGGTACAGCGTGCCCTGGACGAGGAACTCGACCGCCGGACCCGCGTCCGCGATGATCTCGGCCTGGGCCTGCTCGAAGACGCGGATGAACTCGCGGCCGATGATCTTCCGCTTCTGCTCGGGGTCGGAGACCCCGGCGAGCGCGGCGAGGAAGCGCTCCTCCGCGTCGACGACCTTGAGCTGCACGCCGGTCGCGGCCACGAAGTCCTTCTCGACCTGCTCGGTCTCGCCCTTGCGCATCAGACCGTGGTCGACGTAGACGCAGGTCAGTTGCGCGCCGATGGCCTTCTGGACGAGGGCCGCGGCGACCGCCGAGTCCACGCCGCCGGAGAGGCCGCAGATGGCGCGCTTGTCGCCGACCTGCTCGCGGATGGCGGCGACCTGCTCGTCGATCACGTTGCCCGTGGTCCAGGACGGGGTCAGGCCCGCGCCCCGGTAGAGGAAGTGCTCCAGCACCTGCTGGCCGTGCGTGGAGTGCATGACCTCGGGGTGGTACTGGACGCCGTACAGCCGCTTCTCGTCGTTCTCGAAGGCGGCGACCGGTACGACGTCCGTGGAGGCGCTGACGCTGAAGCCCTCGGGGGCGGCGGAGCAGGCGTCGCCGTGCGACATCCACACGGCCTGCTCGGCCGGGGTGCCCTCGAAGAGGGTGGAGGACGAGCGGGAGACGTGCAGTTCCGTACGGCCGTACTCACGGGCGCCGGTGTTGTCGACGGTGCCGCCGAGGGTCTGTGCCATGAGCTGGAAGCCGTAGCACATGCCGAAGACGGGGACGCCGGCCTCGAAGAGGGCGCGGTCGACGGTCGGGGCGCCCTCCTCGTACACGGACGAGGGGCCGCCGGAGAGGATGATCGCCGCCGGGTTCTTGGCGAGCATCTCCTCGACCGGCGTGGTGCTCGGCACGATCTCGCTGTAGACCCGCGCCTCGCGGACTCGACGGGCGATGAGCTGGGCGTACTGCGCACCGAAGTCGACGACCAGGACGGTGTCGGGGGCGGCGGCAGCGGGGGTCGCTGATGACACGGGGGCCTTCCGGCGGTTGGGCGGGGTCTCTGTGCTGGCCAATTCTACCGAGGTGGACGTGGGACCGGTCCCGTCCCCGGGGCGCGGCCCCGGACACCGGGGAATCGCCGTGGCATACTGGCCCCATGCTTACGCCCACGACCTTCGCCTTTACCTATGGCTGCCGGCCCACCGGCTGCCATGGTCGTGCTGCTTGAGCAACTGACAAGCGACTTCCCAGGCGCCCCGGGCCGACAAGGCCCGGGGCGCCTGTCGTTTCTCCCGGTCCTGCCGCTCCGGGGCACCCGTACTCACCACAGGAGCCCCCATGACCACGACCGACCTGACTGCCATCGACCCGACCACCCCCGCTGCCGCCGCTGCCACCGACGTGATCGCCGGTGCCCGTGAGCGCATCGACGCGATCGACGACCGGATCATCGGTCTGATCCAGGAACGGGTGGCCGTCTCCGCCGTCGTGCAGCAGGCGCGGATCTCCTCCGGCGGGCGGCGGGTGAACCTCTCCCGCGAGATGGAGATCCTCGACCACTACCGCGAGGCCCTCGGCAAGCCGGGCACGGCCCTCGCGATGACGCTCCTCGAACTGTCCCGAGGCCGCATCTGAGTTCGGGCCGTCTCTCACCCGTACGGCGCGTGACCGCGACACGGGCGGCCTCGTTGGTCCCCGTGTCCGCGCCAGCCAGGTGCGGGCCAGGAAGAAAACCACGCGTGGCTCGATGGAGCGATGAGACGCACGGATCGTGCCGTGCGTCGTGGGACCTCGCTCCGGACGGGTCGACCGGACCGCAGGGGACAGCAGCCCGGTCGCCCGAGAGAACGGTCGGTCCCGGGGACGCCCGGGGCCGACCGGCGAAAAATCGCAAAAATGCACGAGAAACGCACAAGAGCCGGGTCAAACGGTTGCGGGGGCCGGGCTCATCCAGCACGATGCGTAGAAAGCACCCATTAGCCAGCGGCGCAACCCCCCGGCGCCGCTCCCCGGCACCGGCGCTGCCCTGACGCCGGTGCTGACGATGACGAAGGGCCTCGCGGTTCCGTCCCGCGAGGCCCTTCGTCATGTCCGGGCACCACACCGAGTACGCCATCGAGTACGTCTGTGACGCGCGCCACATAAAGATCCTGTGAGCCGAGGGCAACTGTTCATGGGCCTCGCCTGTCACACCTAGCGACACAAGGCCCACTCCCACACCCCCATGCGGAAGGCCTCCCCACCAGTTCCACGAGGTCTGCATGAAGCTTCGCCGCACGATGGTCGCCGCAGCCGCCACGGCGGTCATCGCGTCAGTCGCGCCGCTCGCGCTGCTGTCCGCGCCCGCCGCCTTCGCGGAGGAGACCGGTTCGCCGTCGGCCGGCGCGTCCGCCTCGGACAGCGCCTCCGCCTCGCCGTCCGGCTCGGGCGACTCGAGCCCGTCCGCCTCCGAGTCCCAGTCCGGCACCTCGTCACCGTCGGGGTCGCCGTCCGATTCGCAGAGCGGGAGCGCCTCCGGCTCCCCGTCCGGCAGCTCGTCGCCGTCCGGGTCCGCGTCGCAGACGTCGTCGGGGAGCCCGTCGGCCAGTGCGAGCGAGGACGGGTTCGACCCGTTCACGGACTGCAAGTCCTTCGACCTGGACGAGAAGCTCACGGCCCGGATCAAGGGCCTGCCCGGCAAGATCGTCGCCGGTTCCGGCTGGCACGACTTCGAGTTCGTCGTCAAGAACGGCTCCGACCACGACCTGAAGAACGTGTACATCGACACGTTCATGGAGTACGGCGACGAGCAGGACGAGTGGCTGTCCGAGGGCCTCGCCGTCATCCAGGTCAAGGAAGACGGCAAGTGGACCGACGGCTACCAGGACTCCTACGAGGACGAGCACGGCAAGCAGGTCAACGTCACCGGTTCCTTCACCGGTCTGCTCGACTCGCTGGCGAAGGGCACCTCCAGCACGCTCGAAATGCGGGTCAAGGTCAAGGCGTCCGCGCCGGCCGGCTCCTCGTTCGCGCTGAGCGAGGCCATCTACGCCGGCGAGGGCTCCGCCTGCTACGGCAACGGTGACGGCTACGACGTCGAGATCCTGGCCGCCGGCGGCGACGCGGGCGACGTCGACGACGCCACGCCGAACGGCGACAAGCCCACCGACGGCGCCAAGCCGCAGGGCAGCGCCAAGCCGATCAGCGGCAGCCTCGCCTCGACCGGTTCTGACTCCGCGCTGCCGATGATCGGCCTGGTCGGCGGGGTCGCCGTGGTGGCCGGCGCCGGCGCGGTGTTCGCGGTCCGCCGCCGCAAGGTCGGCACGCACGCGTAACGCGCGACAAGACCAGCGAAGGGACCTGCGCTCGGAGGGGGGCGCAGGTCCCTTCGCTCATTTCCCGGCCGGTGGCACGTGCCGTACCGACCGTCCGCCGCCGCCCTACCGCCTCGGCGGGACCGTCGGCAGGCCGAGGAACGGCAGGCGCAGGGCGCCGAACGCCCCCGCCGGGACCGCCGGGCTGACCGGCTCCACCGGCTTCAGCCGCTCGTACGCCGCTCCCTGCGCGGGGCGCGGATCCGGCTCGCCCCTGTTCGGCCAGTACGACATCGCGCGCTCGGCCTGGGCGGTGATCGTGAGCGACGGGTTCACACCCAGGTTCGCCGAGACCGCCGCGCCGTCGACGACCGAGATGCCGGGGTGGCCGTAGAGGCGGTGGTACGGGTCGATGACGCCCGTCTCGCGCGAGTCGCCGATCGGGCAGCCGCCGAGGAAGTGGGCGGTGAGCGGAGTGCCCATCAACTCCCCCACGTTGGAACCGGCGAAGCCGTTGATGTCGGCGGCGATCGCCGACGCGGCCTCCGAAGCGGCCCTTATCTGCTTGGGGTTGGGGGCGCCGTGTCCCTGACGTGCCGTCAGCAGGCCTTTGCCGACCCCGTCCGGCTTCAGGTACGTCGTCAGCGAGTTGTCCAGGGACTGCATCACCAGGCCGATGATGGTCCGCTCCGACCAGCGGCGGTTGGACAGCGAGCGCAGGACGAGGACGGGGTGGCGGGCCGCGTTCGCCAGCCAGCCGGCGACCCTCGACGAGCCCTCCGCGTACGGGACTTGGATGATCGACAGGCCGCCCATCGAGTTGGAGCCCTTGCCGTAGCGGACCGGCTCGATGTGGGTGTTCTCGTCCGGGTGGATGGACGACGTGATGGCGACCCCGCGCGTGAAGTCGGCCTTCGGCGCGCCCGTCGCCCTGCGGTAGCGCCGGTCGGTGGTCTGGGAGCCGACCAGGGCCTCGGAGTTGGTGCGGGTCAGCTCGCCCAACTTCTCGGACAGGTACGGGAGTTGGCCGCCCGCCTTCATGCGGTGCAGGAGGGTCTGGGTGCCGTAGGTGCCGGCGGCGAGGACGACCCGGCGGGCCTTGAAGACCCGGCCCTCGCCGCCGCGCCGGTTGTCGGTCGGGAGGGTGGTGACCGCGTAGCCGCCCTGCGAGTCGTCGGTGATCGACACGACCGTCGTCATGGGGTGCACGACCGCGCCCGCCCGTTCGGCGAGGTGGAGGTAGTTCTCGTTCAGGGTGTTCTTCGCGCCGTGCCGACAGCCGGTCATGCACTCGCCGCACTCGGTGCAGGCGTTGCGGGCGGGCCCCGCGCCGCCGAAGTAGGGGTCCGCGACCTGTTCGCCGGGGGCCGCCTTCGCCGATCCGCCGGCGTCCTCGCCGTCGCCGAAGAACACGCCGACCGGCGCCATGTGGAAGGTGTCGCCGACGCCCATCCGCTCCGCCGCCGCCTTCAGATGCACGTCGGAGGGGGTCGTCGTCGGGTTGAGCCGTACGCCGAGCATGCGGCGCGCCTGGTCGTAGTACGGCTTCAACTCCGCCTGCCAGTCCGTGATGTCACGCCACTGGGGGTCGTCGAAGAAAGGTTTCGGCGGTATGTAGAGGGTGTTGGCGTAGTTGAGGGAGCCGCCGCCCACGCCCGCGCCTGCCAGCACCATGACATTGCCCAGCAGGTGGATGCGCTGGATGCCGTAGCAGCCGAGCCGGGGAGCCCACAGGTAGTTCCTGAGGTCCCAGGAGTTCTTCGGGAGGGAGTCTCTGGTGAAGCGGCGGCCGGCTTCCAGGACGCCTACGGTGTAGCCCTTCTCCGTCAGGCGCAGGGCGGTCACCGAGCCGCCGAAGCCCGAGCCGACGACGATGACGTCGTAGTCGTAGGAGCCGGCATCGGCATCGGCATCGGAGTAGGCGTCCTGGGACACGGGGTCTCCTCGTGGGGAACGGTGGGGTGCGGCGGCGGCGCTCGCCGGGCGGTGCCCCTAGCGGAAGCGGAGCGCCTTCATCACGCGCAGGCTGCGGTTCATGAACTCCGCGTACTTCTCGTCGCTCATGCCCAGCGCCGGGGCCATCGGCAGCAGGCGCTGCTGGGCGACCGTCTGGGCCTCCGTGTACTTGAGGATGCCCTCGGAGCCGTGGCGGCGGCCGAGACCGGAGTCCTTCATGCCGCCCATCGGGGACTGGACGCTGCCGTAGGCGGGCGCATAGCCCTCGTTGATGTTCACGGTGCCGGTGCGCAGCCGGGCGGCGAGGTCGTGGCCGCGCCGGGCGTCCTTCGTCCAGACCGACGAATTCAGGCCGTACGGCGTGGAGTTGGCGTGCTCGACCGCCTCGTCGTCGGTCGTGAAACGGTAGATGGAGACGACCGGACCGAAGGTCTCCTCGGTGCAGACGGACATGGGTTCGCTCACGCCGTCGAGGATGGTCGGCTCGAAGAAGTAGGGGCCGACGTCCGGGCGGGCGACCCCGCCGGCGACGACCCTCGCGCCCTTCTCGACGGCCTCCGCCACATGCCGGGTCACCGTCTCCAGTTGGCGTGCGCCGACCAGGGAGCCCATGTCTGCGCCGTACGCGAGGGCGGTGCCCAGCCGCATGGCCTTGGTGCGGGCGGCGAAGCGCTCGACGAAGGCGTCCGCGATCGACTCGTGGACGTACAACCGCTCGATGGAGATGCAGAGTTGGCCGGCGGAGGAGAAGCAGGCGCGGACGGCGCCCGCGGCGGCCTTCTCGATGTCGGCGTCGTCGAGCACCAACATGGCGTTCTTGCCGCCGAGTTCGAGGGAGACGCCGACGAGACGGGCGGCTGCGCCCTGGGCGACCTCGCGGCCGGTGCGGGTGGAGCCGGTGAAGGAGACGTAGTCGGCGTGCCGGACGACCTCCGGGCCGACGACGGGTCCCTCGCCCAGCACGACCTGGAAGACGTCGGCCGGCAGACCGGCCTCGACGAGCAGGTCACGCGCCCACAGGGCGGTCAGGCAGGTCTCGGTGTCGGGCTTCATGACGACGGCGTTGCCCGCGACGAACGCGGGGAGCGCGTCGCCGACCGACAGCTCCAGCGGGTAGTTCCAGGGGGCGATCTGGCCCACCACGCCACGCGGATGGCGCAGTTCGGTGACCTTCGTCAGGGTCGGCATGGCCCCGGCGTGCCGCTTGGGGCGGAGGTAGGCGGCGGCCCGGCGGCCGTAGTGGCGGGCGGCGACGGCGACCGCCTGCACCTCCTCGTGGGCGTGCAGGCGCGCCTTGCCGGTCTCCAACTGGATGAGGTCGAGCACCTCGGCCTGCCGGGCCAGCACCAGATCGTGGAAGCGGAGCAGGACGGCGGCGCGCTCGCGCACGGGCGTCCGCGCCCAGACGGCCTGCGCCCGGCGGGCCGCCTCGTAGGCCCTCGCCACGTCCTCCGGCGTGGACTCGGGCAGGTCGGCCAGCTTCTCGCCGGTGAACGGCGTGTGGTTGGCCGTCCGGCCGGAACCGGTCACCCCCTTGGCGAGCTGGGCGACCAGCTCCGGGGTGACCACGTCGGCGGCGGTGCGCACGCCGGTGGGCGCCGGGGCGAGCGGGTTGGTGCCGGTCTTCGCCGCTGCCGTGTCGGCTGCCTTGTCGGCTGTCGTGTCCGGCGTGGTTTCCGGGGTGGTTTCCGGGGCGGCGGTGTCCGGTGTCGTGTCCGGGGCCTGCGAGTCCGTCATGAGGCGCAGGGTATGACGTGGCGCAGACTTTGGGTACCCGCCGGTAATACGGTGTCACCGGCCGCGCACCCGACGCCGGCGCCCGCTGGCGGCAAACCCGCTGATCAGGACGCCGGCACTGCGGGCTAGAGCTGGTCGAGGGCCAGGTTGGCGATCGCCGTGCGGGCCACCTCGCGGCCGCGCGCCGTGAAGTCGCCGGTGCCCGGGTAGCCGACGGTGAGCCGGTACATGTCACCGGCGGCGGACTTGTAGTAGAGGATGCGCAGCTCGCGGGGGCGGGGGTCCTGGGAGTCGTCGGTCGTGAAGCGGACGGTGTTCTCGGCGGCCTTCCCGCCGTGGAAGGTCGCGTTGTCGTCGGGCCGGGTCCTCGGGGCCTTCGGCATGTCGAGGCCGTAGCTGCCGCGGTCCTTGAACTCGCCGTCGTCGGCGTACATTTCGGCGGCGGCGGAGGCCTTGATCTCCTTGGTGGTGTCCTCCGACCGGCGGGCCACCGACAGCACGACCGAGATCGCGCCGCTCGGGTCGGTGTAGCCGACCCAGTGACCGTCGTCCGACTTCCGGTCGGGGACGGACCTCGTGTAGCTGTCGGGGACCGCAACCTTCGCGGTGACGTCCTTCGCGTACGGCGTCTTCCAGCCGTCCGGCAACGGCCCCGCGAACGGGTCGGCGACCACCACGTACGCCGTCGCCGCCACCGCCGCCACCGCGACGACCGCCGCGCCGAGCCCGAGCCACGCCGTACGGCCCAACGAGCGCCGTGCGCGCGGGACTTCGACGTGCCGCACGACCGGCGCGGGCTGCGGCACGGGCTGCGGCACGGGCGGGTGCGCGGCGGCCTCCAGCAACTCCCGTACCCGCGCGGCCTGCGGACGGCGCGCCGGGTCCTTCTCCAGCAGCCCGTCTACGGCCTCGGCGAGCGGGCCCGGCGCGGCGGCGGGCGGCGCGGGCACCGCGTTGAGCACGGCCTGAAGGGTGGCCGGCGTGTTGCTGCGGCGGAACGGCGACACGCCCTCGGTCGCCGCGTACAGCACCACGCCCAGGGACCACAGGTCGCAGGCCGGTCCGGGGCGCCGGCCGAGCACCCGCTCGGGGGCGATGTACTCGGGCGAGCCGACGAAGCCGCCGGTGTCGGTCAGGTTCGTCTCGCCCTCGATGCTGGCGATGCCGAAGTCGGTGAGGACGACCCGGCCGTGGCGGCCGAGGAGGATGTTGTCCGGCTTGACGTCCCGGTGCAGGATGCCCGCCGCGTGCGCCGCCTCCAGCGCGCCCAGCACCTCCAGGCCGATCCGGGCGGCCTCGCGCGCGCCGAGGGTGCCCTCCTGGAGGGCGCTGCCCAGCGAGCGGCCGTGGACCAGCTCCATGACGATCCACGGCTGCCCGTCCACGACGGCGACGTCGTGCACGTTGACGACCGCCGGATGGTCCAGCCGGGCCGCCGCCCGCGCCTCGCGCCGCATCCGCTCGAACGCGGTAACCCGTTCACGTTCGGGAAGATGATCGGGCACCCGGGGTTCCTTGACGGCGACCTCCCGGTCCACCGTCTCGTCCTTGGCCCGCCACACCGTACCCATCCCACCGTGCCCGAGCTTGGCGAGCAGCCGGTAGCGGCCTGCTACCAGCCGCCCGACGCCGGGCTCCCGAACCTGCGGCGGCACGACTATCGGTGGGCCGGGCGGATGCGGGCCGGGCGATTGTGGGTTCGGCGGATGCGGGCCGGGCGATTGCGGGTTCGGCGGTCGCGGGCCGGGCGATTGCGGGTTGGGCGGTTGCAGAACGAAACTCGTCGTGTCATCGAACTCGTGGCCGACGCCCCCGTTGGAACTCATGGTCCATCCCTATCGCGCCAGGCAGGCCGGAATCCACCGGAGAAGGGCAACTACCGTGTCACGAACGTGTCGACGGCGACGTCGAAGTACTCCCGCGCCTCCCGCACCTTCCCGACCGGCGCCGACACCCACACGTCGTACAACCGCCCGCCCTCCTCCCAGCACAGGTCGTACGTGTGCCTGGGCCCCTCCGCCGCGCTGAAGCCGTCCCAACTGAACTCCCAGAGAGCGGCGGGCCGTCCGCCCTGGCTGGTCTCGGTGACCCGGCCGTCGTGGTAACCGGGGTTGGTGTCCGCGCCCTTGGCCGCCGCCCGCTCCATCACCCCGCGCGGGCCGCCCGGTTGGGGGGCCGAGACCTTGATGCCGAGGCGGAAGACCTCCCCCGGGGACATGTAGAAGACCCGCTCCCCCTGCGCGACCCGCGTGAACCCGTCCGGCACGGCGAGCGCGAACCCGGCGGGGTCGTCGGCCACCCGGTACCCGGAGGGTGCCGACGGCAAACGGGGCACCGCGGCGGACTGGACGGGCACGGCCGTGGAGGCGGCCGAGGACGTGGGTGCGGGCTTGGAGGTGGGTGCGGAAATGGAAGTGGACGTGGGCGCAGGACGCGTCGATCCGCCCGTGGAACCGCTCGCCGAACCGCTCGCCGAACCGCTCCCCGAAGCCCCCGGCGCCCCCGGCGCCGAACTCGCGGGCGTGCGGCCGCCCCCGTCGCCCTCCCCGTTGTTCACCAGCAGCGCCGCCGCCGACACGCCCGCCCCCGCCATCGCGGCGACCAGCAGCGCGGCCACCAGCACGCCCCGCGTGGAGCGCTCCCGGGCGGGCGGGTCCAGCCGTGGCTGCGGCAGGTCGGCCTGGGTCGGCGTGTAGCCGGACGACACCGGGTGCGGCGTCCGCCCGGTCTCCAGGAAGACCCGCAGCAGCCGCTCCGCCTCCGCCCCGCCCAGCCGCCGGTCCGGATCGCGCTCCAACAGCCCCTGTACGACGGGCAGCAGCGGCGCGGCCTGCTCGGGCGTACGGATCTCGGCGAAGACGACGGCGTGCAGGATGCCGCCCAACGAGTCGCGCCGGAACGGGGATTCGCCGCTGAGTGCCGTGCACAGCAGCGCGCCCAGCGACCACAGGTCGGCCTCCGCGCCGGTCCGCGCCCCGGACATCCGCTCCGGCGCGGTGTACTCGGGCGAGCCGACGAACGAGCCGGTCTCGGTCAGCGTGGTCGCGCCCGCGACCTGCGCGATGCCGAAGTCGGTGAGGACGACACGGTCGCCGTCGCCCTCCAGCAGGACGTTCGCGGGCTTGATGTCCCGGTGCAGGACCCCGGCCGCGTGCGCGGCGCGCAGCGCGCCCAGCAGCGCGACGCCGATCCGGGCCACCTCGTCCGGCGGCAGCGGGCCGCGCGCGGCGATCCGGTCGGCGAGCGAGCCGCCGTCGATCAACTCCATGACGATGTACGGGCGTTCGCCGTCCTCGACGACGTCGTGCACGACGATGATGTGCGGGTGGCTGAGCTGGGCGACCGCGCGCGCCTCGCGCAGTGTCCGGTCGCGGCGACCGCGCGCCTCGTCGGCGGAGAGCGTGTCGTCCTGGATCAGCTCCTTGACGGCGACACGCCGTCCCAGCAGCTCGTCGTCGGCCCGCCACACGACACCCATGCCGCCACGCCCGAGCCTCGCCTCCAGCCGGTAACGGCCCGCGATGACCCGTACGTCGTTGCCGCCCCCCTCGGTCCCCATGAGCCCATCATGCCCCACCGGACGGCCCGCTTCCGGGGCGCCGTCCGGCCAACTGCCGGTACCGGTACCCGGCAGCCGGTGTCCAGGAGGCCGGTGTCCAGGAGGTGGGTGTCTAGGAGGTGGGTGTCTAGGAGGTGGGTTCGCGCCAGCTCTGCAGGACGGACTTGAACTGCTTGGCCGTCGTGGCCCAGTCCTCGGCCGGCGAGGACATGTAGATCGCGTACTCGCTGCCGTCGCGGGCGACGTACATCTCCTCGATCGCGCGGCGCGGACCGGGGTACCCCGTGCTCGCCTGCGCGGTCCAGGTGTACTCCCACTCGGAGCCGCGCCGGTCGCGGTACACGTTCCGCTCCAGGGTGACCCTGCTGTACGCGATCAGCCGCTTGACCTGCTGTTCCAGGTCGGTCTGGTGCGCGTACGGGTCGCTGAAGTCGGGGGACTTGTCGAGGGCGATGCGGACGAAGTGCTTGCCGCCGTCGGGCGTGTAGTCGACCTGCTTGAGGTCGCCGTCGTCCTGGTACACCTTCCGCTGCCAGCCGTCGGGGAGCGAGAGCCCGAAGCCCATCGGGTCGTCGACCGCCTTCCAGTCGTCGGGCACCGCGCCCTGCTCGACGGGGATGTCGGTGTTCGACGGGTTCGACGAGGCGGACGACGACCCGGCCGCCGAACCGCCGGTCTCCTGACCGTCCTTGCCCCACTGCCACAACGCCACCGCCGTACCCCCGCCGACCAGCACGGCGACGGCGACCACGAGCGCGAGCGGGCGCGCCCCACGACGACGACGGCGGCGGGACGGCGGGGACGACTGCGCGGGCGCGCCCGAGCCGATGTGCGTCACCCCCGAGTCGGTCGGGTCCGTCGCGGGGTGGCCGGGAACCGGCGTCGACGCCTCCGGCTCCCCGGGACCGTACGCCTCGCCGCCCGTGGGGGACACGGGCTGGGACGCGGAGTGGGACGTGGGCTGGGATGTGGGGTGGGATGTGGGGTGGGATGTGGGGTGGGACGTGGGGTGGGACGTGGGGTGGTTGCCGCCCGTGGCACGGTCGGACCGGTCGGACCCGGAGCCCCCGTACTGCGTCGGCACGTACACCTGGGCCCCGCCCGTGTGCCGGCCGCCCGCCGCCTCGGCGAGGAGGTGCTCGGTCTCGGCGGTGTCGGGCCGGGTGGCCGGGTCCTTGCGCAGCAGGGCGGTGATGACGGGGCCGAGCGGTCCGGCATGCTGCGGATCGGTGGCCTCCTCCTCGACGACGGCCTGCAACGTGGTCAGCGGCGAGGTGCGCCGGAACGGCGACCGCCCCTCCACCGCCGTGTACAGCGTCGCGCCGAGCGCCCACAGGTCGGAGGACGGACCGGGGTCCTGGCCGCGCACCCGCTCGGGCGCCAGGTAGTCGACCGAGCCGACGACCTCGCCGGTCCGCGTGATGGTGCTGTCGCCCTCGATCTGCGCGATGCCGAAGTCGGTGAGGAGGACCCGGCCGTCGTTCGAGATGAGCACGTTGCCGGGCTTGACGTCACGGTGCAGCACGCCGGCGGAGTGCGCGGCGCGCAGCGCGCGCAGCACCCACATGCCGATCCGGGCGGCCTCGGCGGGCTCGACGCGGCCGTCCTCCTTGACGGCGTCGGCCAGCGAACGGCCCTCGACCAGCTCCATCACGATCCACGGCCGGCCGTCGTGCTCGAGCACGTCGTGCACGGTGACCACGGCCGAGTGGTTGATCCGCGCCGCCGCGCGCGCCTCCGCCCTGGTCCGCGCCAGCAGGACGGACCGGTCGCCCTCCGCGACGTAGAGCGCGGCCGTCAACTCCTTGATGGCGACGGCCCGGTGCAGCAACTCGTCGTGCGCACGCCACACCCGGCCCATGCCGCCGCTGCCGATGGATTCGGCGAGCCGGTAGCGGCCCGCGAGGAGCAGTCCCTGCATCTGATTCACGTTGCCCCGCAATGCTCTTGACATGGCCAGCGTAGGGACCGGGCCGCCTCCGTGGTACCAGCGGGGTACCAAGGAGTCCGCACTGTGACGGTTGTCGCTTCCGAGCCCGCGCGGAAACCGAACCGGGACGGACGCCCCTCAACCGCTGTACTGGTAGGTGGCCGCCGCCTGTTCATACAGCCGCGTGACCTCGTCCCGTTCGGCCTCGGGGCCTCTGACCTGCACGATGTGGTACCGCCCCGAGATGAGCACCGCGAGGTTGCGCACATACAGCCCCCGCCCGTCGCCGTCGGTCCAGGTGAACTGCCCCTCGGCCATGGTCCGCGCCCCCACCGTCGTCGTACGCAGCCCGGAGGCCGTCGCCCAACTGGAATCGCGGTACGGCTGGAGCTCGCTCTCCTTCTCCCGCTGATAGACCATCGGATCGCTGCCGTTCGCCGCCGCGCTGTCGCGTCCCGGTACGACGATCAGCTCGAAGTCCCCGTGTACGTAGACGATCTGACCGCGCCCGTTCTTCGGCGTACGGTCCCAGCCGTTGGCCACGGCGACCTGGAAACCGGCCTCGTCCTTGCGGACGGTGAACCCGTCGGCGACGTTCGCGCCGGTGCCGCCGGTACCGGCCGCGCCGCCGGTCTGGGTCTCGGTGGCTTCCGTCCCCGAGGACGCGGAGGCGGCGGTGCCCGGCGACGTCTGGTCGGGCCGGGGTTCACTGCTCGAGTCGGGCGCCTGGCCGGCCGGTGTCCCGGTGGCGCCGGTCCGCCGGGAGCCGTCCGTACCGGCCGCCCCCTGCTCGCCCGACTTGGGCATGAACAGCATGGCGTACGCGATCGCCCCGGCCAGCACCAGCAGTATCAGCAACAGCAGGGTGCGGCCCAGGCTGCGCGGCGAGCCCGCAGGCTCCGACCGGTCCCGCTTGTGCCGCCCGTGCGTCGCGGGCAGCCCGGCGCGCCGCCTGCGCACCAGCTCGCCCCTGCGGCGGACGATCGGCAGCCGGCGCGGATCGGTCGGCGGCGCGGCGACGACGTACGTCCCCGCCTCGGGCTCCGGCGCGGACCGGACCAGCGAGCGCAGCCAGCCCCCCAACTCCTCGAAGTCGAGCCGCTCGGTGGGGTCCTGACGCAGCAGCGACTCGACGACCGGCCTGAGCGGTCCGCACTCCTCGGCGAAGGCGGGCGGCTCGGCACACACCAGTTGCACCAGCTCGGCCGTCGACTCCTCCGGATACGGCGCATGCCCCTGTACGGCCCTGAAGAGCAGCGCGCCGAGCGCCCACAGGTCGGTCGCGGGACCGATCGGCGCGGCCAACTGCCAGTTCTCGTGCACCGGTCCGGCCTGCTCGGGCGCCCACCGCTCGGTGACCGGCCCGACGACGGCCATCCGCGCCTGCCGCGCCCGCTCGGCAGCGAGCGCGGTGGCGGGCCCACGCCGGGTCACACCACTCCCGGGAGCCTCACCGGCAACCTCATCCCAACGGGCCCCGGCCGCCGCGCCAGGCACGGGGGTGCCCTGGACGCCGTAGGGGTCGGCTATCCGGCCAACCGGACCGCCTTCCCCGGCCTCGGCGGCGTGATCCGCCGGGGTCCGGGCACCGGGCAGGGCCGCGGGCCCGTTCTGCTGCGCCTCGTGCACCCGGGCCGCCGCCCGCGCACCCGCCCGGTACGCGGCGATCGCCCCGGCCCGCGCGGCACGAACATCACCACCGGACTCCACCGGCGCCCGACGCGCCACCGCCCCACCGGACGCCTCCCCCGCCGACACCGGCAACCCCCCGGACCCCCGAGCCTCAATAGCAGCCCGCCGAGCAGCCTCAGCATCCACCGCTCCACCACCAACGCCCCCACGGGCACCATCAGCCCCACCGGCACCACCAGCAGCTCCGGAACCAACCCCGGCGGTCCCACCAAAACCAGCGGCCCCGGCACCCTCCCCAACACCACCGACACCAGCACCAAACGCACCCGGCCGTCCGGATCTGGCCCCAACAGAACCACCAAACCCAACGGCCCTACCAACACCACTGGCCCCACTGTCCCCGCTGTCCCCACGGGCCCCGCCAGCCCCACCGAACTCACCGGCACCACCCACACCACCGGGCGCACCGGCACTTCTTGACGCACCGACACCACCAGCACCACCCGGGCCACCCGGGCCACCCGGCTGAAGCGGTGCCGCAGAACCCCGAGACCCAGCACCCCCGCCGGTCCCACCACCCCCACCTATCCCGCCGGCACCGCCGGAGGCACCCTCGTCCGGAGGCACCGGGTCGTACCCGCACAGGGCCTCTTCGGCCGCGCCGACCGCGAGGCCGGTCAGCATGACGCGCCCGTCGTCGCAGACGAGGACCGTGCGCGCGGTGATGTTCCGGTGCACCCAGCCATGCGCGTGCAGGACCCGCAGCGCCATGAGCACGTCGGAGGCGACCTCGGCCGCCCGGTACGGCGTCAGCGGTTTCTCGGCGAGCAGGGCCGCGAGCGGCCGCGCCGCCACCAGTTCACTCACTATCCACAGCGAACCGCCCTCGGCGAACACGTCGAAGACCTGGTCCAGCCGCGGATGGTCGGGAATGCCGGCCGTGGCCTGCGCCGCCTCCATCGCCCGCCGCACGACGGGGTCGGCGGGCCGCCGCGTCCCGGCCCCCGCACCGGCCCCCGCACCCACGCCGGCACCCGCGCCCACACCCCGTGCCCCCGGCGGCCGGGCCCCGCGCTCCCGGGCCGTGAACCCCTCGGGCAGGCCCTCCGCGTCGAGCACCTCCGCCTCGACGACCTCCGGCAACGGCACCTGCCTGACCAGGACTTCCTGCCCGCTATAGGTGTCGAAGGCCCGGGTCTCGGTGAGTTCGTACTCGTCGGACGGCGGCAACGGCAGGCGGTAGCGGTCGACCAGTACCCGACCCGCGAAGTCGTCCACGTTGCCTCCCCCGGCCGCCCGGTCGGTCAATTCCGTTCGTGTTGCGTGCCGTTACAGCCGTATCCAGCCGTGTTGCCGGATGCGTACGGTCCGCAGCCACTCACGATACGTGCCGGAGGCAACCCGCAAAGAGGGGATGCAAGATCTCACGCCCCCAACACGGCGTCCGACGGCCGCTACTTCTTCGGCGTGAAGGTGTCCGCCAGCGTCGTCCAGGTGGTCGCCCGCAGGTCGGTGCCCCACGCGGCGGACTTCGCCGTGTACATCAACGCGTACCCGAGACTGTCGCTCACGACGAACCCGCGATCGATCGTGCGGTACGCCGTCCCGCTGTCCGTGTAGGTGAACTCCCAGTCGGCCGTGTTCCAGCCGCGGTAGCTCACCGCCGCTATTCCAATCTTCTTGTACTGAGAGCGCGTCATACCGCTCTCCTGGTTCTTCCAGTCGGCGACCGGGTCGTCCTTGGGCGTGGTCGTCCACGCGACGAGCAGCTTCTGCCCGTCGGGCCCGGTGAAACGGTCCCCCGCGGAGTCCGACGACTGGAACTTCCACCCGGCGGGCAGCCCGATCGAGTACCCCTGACCGCCCTTGTGCGTCGCCGTCGCCACCTTGGCTTCGCCTGTGGCGGTGCCCCCGGACCCGGTGCCCCCGGCCGCGGCGGTGTTGCTCGGCTTGGCACCGGACGACGTGCCGGACTGCGCCGACGCCCCGTCCGTACCGCTCTCGCCGGCCTCGTCCGCCTTGGTGTCGGCGCTCGCGCTCCCGCCGGCCACCGCCTTGGACGCGCCGCCGCTCTTCGCGCCGTTCGCGGTGCCGTCGTCACCGCCGAGCGTGAGGGCCAGCACGGTACCGAGCACCGCGAGCACCACGACCACCGCGATGATCACCAGCGTCCGCTTCGGCACCACATCGGTCAACGGCGCCCTCGGCACCGGCCGCGGCGGCAGATCCGGCGGCGCCATCACAGGCCACCCCGAACTCCGCCCACCCTCCTCGCCACTCCCCCGAGCCCCGGACCCGACCCCAACACCAGCACCGGAGCCGGAACGCGCCGCAGGAACAGCCGCAGTCGCGGACCCGGACGACGAAGCCGCCGCCGACACCGCGCCCGCCCCAGAAACCGACCTGGACACAGACGTCGCAGCCGACGCCGACGACGCCGTCGAGGCCTTGGACACCGACACAGCAGGCGCAGCAGTCGCAGCGGCAGCAGCCGGAGCGACGGCAGAACCCGTACCCGTACCCCCACCCCTCTGCGCCTCACCCGCACTCACAGAACCGGACGCACCGGAGACGCCGGACGTACTCGTACCCGCCCCGTTCGGCGACTTGCCGCGGGACGCTGCCGCCGAGGTCGCCGCCCCCGCCGCGGCGGCGGCCTTCCGCACGGACCGGAACGCCCCGCGCAGCTTCTCGCCCGCCTCCGCGCCCGCCGAACTCCCCTTGCCCCCGGGGGCGTCCGGCTGCGCGGGCAGCGGCACGACCTTCGTCACGTCCGCCGGCTCGGCATACCGCGGGTCCGGTGCGTGGAGCACCTCGTCGAGCATCGCCCGCGCACCGGCGTCGTCGAGCCGCCGCGCGGGATCCTTGGTGAGCAGACCGTAGATGACGTCCTTCAGCGGACCCGCGTTCTTCGGCTCCTCCAACTGCTCCGTCATCACCGCGGTGAGCGTCGCGATCGCGGAACCCTTGTCGTACGGGGGCGCGCCCTCGACCGACGCGTACAGCAGACCGCCGAGCGACCACAGGTCGGCCGCAGGACCCGGCTTGTGGCCGCGGGCCCGCTCCGGGGAGATGTAGGAAGGCGCGCCGACGAGCATGCCGGTGGAGGTGATCGACGGGTCGCCCTCGACCTGGGCGATGCCGAAGTCGGTGAGCACGACCCGGCCGTCCTCGGCGATCAGCACGTTCGACGGCTTCACGTCACGGTGCAGGATGCCCTCGCGGTGCGCGGACCGCAGCACGTCGAGGATCGCGAGCCCGACCTCGGCGGCACGCTTCGGCTCCAGCACGCCGTCCTCACGGATGACCTCGGCGAGCGACTTGCCCTCGACGAGCTCCATCACGATCCACGGCCGGTCGTCCTCCTCGACCACGTCGAAGACCGTCACCGCGCTGTTGTTGCGGATCCGCGCGATGGCCTTGGCCTCGCGCAACGTCCGCGTGATCAGCCGCCGCTTCTCGTCCTCGTCGATGTTCCCCGGGAACCGCAGCTCCTTGACGGCGACCGTGCGCCCGAGGGTCTCGTCCTCGGCCCGCCACACCGTCCCCATGCCGCCGCGGCCGAGTACGTCTCCCAGCCGGTACCGCCCGGCGAGGAGACGTGCGCTCTTGTCCTGACGGGATGACCCCGCCCGCTCCGCCTCCGACATGCGTCCCCTCATGCAACCCGCCCTGACAGAGCCTTCATTGTCCCTCACCCGACAAGTGCCCAACGCCCAGGGTGCCCCTCACCGCCTCCCGCCCGCACCCGGGAGCGGAGCATTCCGGCCAGAAGGTGCGGCCCGCTCCCGGCCAGCGAGCACGGGGTGCCTGCCGATCGAGAGACGGGGACCCGGCCAAGCCGGCCTGTCCGCGCCCTGGATGATGGGCGCGACAGTGAAGGAGCCATCCCGTGACGCCACCGCTTCGGAGCCTCTTGGCCGTCCCCGTGGCCCTGCTGCTCCTCGGCCTGCTCACGACCGGTTCGCGAGCCGCCCCCGCATCGCCCACGGACTCCCTCCTCCCGCTGCTCCTCACCCGGGGCAAGGCGCCCGCCGCCGCCCTGCTGGCCCGTGAGGAGAGCGGCACCCGCTACGCCGTGGCGGGTCCTGGCATCTCCGCGTCCGACCACTTCCGGGCCGGCAGCGTCACGAAGACCTTTCTCGCGACCGTCGTGCTCCAACTGGCCGCAGAACACCGGCTGTCGCTGTCCGACACCGTGGAGACGCACCTGCCGGGAGTGGTGCGCGGGGCGGGCAACCACGGGCGCGCGCTGACCCTTCGTTCCCTGCTCACCCACACCAGCGGCCTGTACGACTTCACCCGGGACACCGGGGGCGTCGTGCCCCTGACTCCGCTTCAAGCCGTCCGTATCGCACTCACCCACTCTCCGGCCGACCTCGGCCGCTTCGCCTACTCCAACACCAACTACGTCCTGCTCGGCCTGGTCGTCGAGCAGGTCACCGGCCGCTCGTACGCCACGGAGGCCGAGCGGCGGATCATCGCTCCCCTGCGTCTGACGGGCACCTCCTTCCCTGGCTCCCGTACCTCTCTGCCCTCCCCGCACGGCCGCGCCTACGACACGTACGGGACCGACGTCACCGAACTCGACCCGCGGGTGGCCGGGGCCGCGGGCGAGCTGGTGACCACGCTCGCCGACCTGGACCGCTTCTACGCTGCGCTGCTCGGCGGCGAGCTGCTGCCCCCGCGCCTGCTGCGCGAGATGCTCGACACCCGTACCGCACACGGCTCGTACGGCATGGGCCTGTTCCCCCTGAAGCTCCCGTGCGGCGTCACGGTGTGGGGACACAACGGCCAGATCTCCGGCAGCTACGTGCGCACCGCGGCCACCCTCGACGGTCGGCGTGTCCTCACCTTCCGGGTGAACACGACGGCGATCGCAGATCCCGACCTCGAACCGGCCTTGCTCGCCGCCGAATTCTGCCCTCGCAACCCGTAGAACGAGCCGGTTCCGAACAGAGATCCCGATTCCCAACACTCGTTCGAGTGAACCGGAGGTCGGCCGGAACGGCCGAGTCGGGCCAGCCCGGACAGGGCTCGCCCAGCCGAGCCCAGACAGGCTGGAGAGGCCAGGCAAGCCCTGCGGGACCAAGCCGGGCCAGGCCGAGCCGGGCCAGGCCGAGCCGGGCCGCACCCGGCCGACCCGGGTTAGGCCGAGCCAAGCCACGCCGGGCCAGGCCGAACCGCGCCGAGTCGGGTCAGACCCGGCCTACCCGGGTCAGGGTGGGCCAGGCAGCGTCAGAGCGGGACGATGTCTGGTGCGCCCAGGCGGGCCAGGCCGCGCCGAGCCGGGCGCGCCAGGCCGGGCCACGCCAGACCCTGCCGACCCGGGTCAGGCCACACCCGGCCGACCCGGGTTAGGCCGAGCCAAGCCACGCCGGGCCAAGCCGAACCGCGCCGACCCGGGCCAGGACGGGTCAGGCCGAGCGGGTCCAGGCCAAGCCGAGCCAGACCCGGCCGGCCCGGGCCCGGCCGGGTCAGCCCGGGCCCGGCAGCGTCACAGCGGGACGATGTCCGGTGCGCCCAGGCGGGCCGCGTCTGCTGTCAGGTCGTCGGGCTGGCGTTGGGACTCGCGTTCGGCCTCCACGCGCTTCTCGTAGTGGCGGACCTCGCGCTCGATGTGGTCCTTGTCCCAGCCGAGGACCGGTGCCATCAGTTCGGCGGCCTCGCGGGCGCTGCGCGTGCCGCGGTCGAAGGTCTCGATGGAGATGCGCGTGCGGCGCGTCAGCACGTCGTCCAGGTGCCGTGCCCCCTCGTGGGAGGCGGCGTAGACGATCTCGGCGCGCAGATAGTCGTCGGCGTACTGGAGCGGCTCGCCGAGCGACGGGTCCACCGCGATGAGGTCCAGCACCTCCTCCGCCATCGCCCCGAAACGGTTCAGCAGATGCTCCACCCGCACCACGTGCAGGCCCGTCCGCGCGGCGATCCGCGCCCGCGCGTTCCACAGCGCCCGGTAGCCCTCCGCGCCCAGCAGCGGCACGTCCTCCGTGACGCAGTCGGCGACGCGCTGGTCGAGGCCGCGCACCGCCTCGTCGGTCGCGTCCTTCGCCATCACCCGGTACGTCGTGTACTTGCCGCCCGCCACGACCACCAGCCCCGGCGCCGGATGCGCGACGGTGTGCTCCCGCGACAGCTTGCTGGTGGCGTCGGACTCGCCGGCCAGCAGCGGCCGTAGCCCCGCGTACACGCCTTCGACGTCGTCCCTGGTCAGCGGTACCGCGAGCACCGAGTTCACATGCTCGAGGAGGTAGTCGATATCGGCGCTGGACGCCGCCGGGTGAGCCTTGTCGAGGTCCCAGTCGGTGTCGGTCGTACCGATGATCCAGTGCCGGCCCCAGGGGATGACGAACAGCACGGACTTCTCGGTGCGCAGGATCAGCCCGGTCGAGGACGAGATCCGGTCCCTCGGCACGACGAGGTGGATGCCCTTGGAGGCGCGGACGTGGAACTGACCGCGCTCCCCCACCATGGCCTGCGTGTCGTCGGTCCACACGCCCGTGGCGTTGACGATCTGCCGGGCGCGGATCTCGTACTCCCCGCCCCCCTCGACGTCCTGCACGCGCGCGCCCACGACCCGCTCGCCCTCGCGCAGAAAACCCGTCACCCGCGCGCGGTTGGCCGCCCTCGCCCCGTAGGACACCGCCGTACGCACGAGGGTGGCGACGAAGCGGGCGTCGTCCATCTGGGCGTCGTAGTACTGCAACGCTCCCACCAGCGCGTCCTTCTTCAAGGCGGGGGCGACGCGCAGCGCGTGACGGCGGGTCAGGTGGCGGTGCGTCGGCAGGCCCCGGCCGTGCCCGCGGGCCATGGACATCGCGTCGTAGAGCGCGACGCCCGAACCGGCGTACAGCCGCTCCCAGCCCTTGTGCTGGAGCGGGTACAGGAAGGGCACCGGCTTCACGAGATGCGGAGCGAGCCGCTCCAGCAGCAGCCCGCGCTCCTTCAGCGCCTCCCGTACGAGGGCGAAGTCGAGCATCTCCAGGTAGCGCAGACCGCCGTGGATCAGCTTGCTGGACCTGCTCGACGTGCCCGACGCCCAGTCGCGCGCCTCGACCAGACCCGTGGACAGGCCGCGCGTCACGGCGTCCAGGGCGGTGCCCGCGCCGACCACGCCCGCTCCCACCACCAGCACGTCCAGTTCGCGCTCGGCCATGGCCGCCAGTGACTCGGCTCGCTGCGCCGGCCCCAGTGTCGCTGTCCTCACCGCTGCCTCCCGCTGTCGGTCGCGCCGGCCGCACCCGTCAGGGCGAGGCCCGGTCCGTAACCCCCATGCCCAGATTCTGACCGTGTTGCCCGACTTCAGCCACCACTCACCCCCAGCCTGTGGACAACTCTCACGGAACCGGAGCGGACCTCCCGGAAAACGGGCCGGTCAGCACCTCGGATCAACACAGCGGATCAGCACCTCGGATCAACACAGCGGATCGACACGGCGGATCGACACGGCGGATCGACCCTGCGGATCGACCCTGCGGATCGACACGGCAGATCAACACAGCCGACCAATCCCACATAACGGTCATATTTACTCCTAGTCTGACATTGCGCTCGCCCATCCTGTCCACAGGGCTTGCGCACCTGTCCCACCTCGGTTACTGGGAAGGACGGCATACGCCATGCCCGCAGATCTCGCCGTCATCGGACTCGGCCCGCTCGGCCTGCCCCTGGCCCAGGCCGCCGTGGCCGCCGGCATCCCCACCATCGGCTACCGCACCGGCCCCGAGGCCGGCTCCCTCAGCCCCGCCGAACTGCGCCGGATGCTCTCGGGGGGCTTCCGGCCCGCCACCAACCCCGCCGAACTGGGCCGGGTGCGCACCGCCGTCATCTGCGCCCCGACCCCGCGCGACGCGGACGGCGGACTCGACCTGAGCCAGGTGGAGGCCGCCGCCCGTACCCTCGCCGGACACCTGCGCCCGCACACCACCGTCATCCTGGAGTCCCCCGTGCACCCCGGGGCGACGGAGGAATTCCTGCGGCCACTCCTGGAGGAGACGTCCGGCCTCCGCGCGGGCCGCGATTTCCACCTCGCCTACTCCCCCAGCCGGGTCGACCCGGGCAGCCGCGCCTTCACCCCGGCCAACACCCCGAAGGTCATCGGCGGACTCACCCCCGCCTGCACCGAGTCCGCCGCCGCGTTCTACAGCCGGCTCACCGACAAGGTGGTACGCGCGCGTGGCCTGCGGGAAGCCGAGACCGTGCAGCTCCTGGAGACCAACTTCCGGCACGTCAACATCGCCCTCGTCAACGAAATGGCCGTCCTCTGCCACGACTTGGGCGTCGACCTGTGGGACGTCGTCCGCTGCGCGGAGACCAAGCCGTTCGGCTTCGAGGCCTTCCGCCCCGGCCCGGGCGTCGGCGGCCACTCCGTCCCCCTGGACCGCACCGGCCACCCCGGCAGCCCCCTGCGCATGGTCGAACTCGCCCAGCAGGTCAACAGCCGCATGCCCCGCTACGTCGTCCAGCGCGCCGCCGCGCTCCTGAACGAGCACGGCAAGTCCGCGCGGGGCGCGCGCGTGCTGCTGCTCGGCGTCACCTACAAGCCCGACCTCGCCGACCAGCAGGGCACCCCCGCGCGCGAGATCGCGATCCGCCTGATGGAACTCGGCGCGGCCGTCAGCTACCACGACCCGCACATCCCGTCCTGGAGCGTCCTGGACCGCCCGGTCCCCCGCGCCGACTCCTTCTACGAGGCCGCCGCCGACGCCGACCTGACGATCCTCCTCCAGCAGCACCGGACGTACGACCTCCAGGGCCTGTCGGTGAAGGCGCAACTGCTGCTGGACACGCGCGGGGCCACTCCCACGGGGGCGGCGCACCGGTTGTGAACCGGGGCGCACGCGACCGACCCGGGCTCCAGGGGCTGGTGGCGCAGGACACGGGCCGCCGGTAACGTACGAAACAGGTGGAGCCCACCGCAGCGGCCACTGCGGCAGGCTCCTGATGGTTCACGGAGTGTCCGCCCCTAATGTGTTTGGGGGCGGCCGCTCACCATCCGAAAAGTCGCAAGATCCACCTCCTCCGGCACTTCACCATCCGAAGACGGATCCGGTCCCAGCGGGTTGGCTTGCGATGGCGTCCCATGGGCGCCCCCTTCCACGACGCCGACCAGTGGCCCGGTGGACGGCTCGTTCAGGAAATCGGGCCGGGCCCCGAGGGCGGGGTCCGGAACGGTGTCCTTGGAAGGGGGCACCCCACACAACTGGGGCGCCGACATGGACGCTACCGCCCGCCACCCCCCTGACCAGCCCTCATCAGCCCCGAACGCACCCGCGCGCCCCCACGCCACACCACACGCCCCAGCGCGCCCGCCCGACCGGCTGCCCGCCCGACCGGCCGCCGGACATACG
Organism: Streptomyces sp. yr375; assembly: GCF_900110755.1. Lineage (GTDB taxonomy): Bacteria > Actinomycetota > Actinomycetes > Streptomycetales > Streptomycetaceae > Streptomyces. Next base: position 117,793 of record NZ_FOFF01000018.1, on the reverse strand, counting down.
AGAGGGGCCGGTCACCTCACCCAAGTGAGCTGACCGGCCCCTCTCGACCGTCTAAGGGACGACCGTCTAAGGGACTACCGCCGGTGTACCGAGTCCGCCACCGTGACCTCGACGCGCTGGAACTCCTTCAGCTCGCTGTAGCCGGTGGTGGCCATGGCGCGGCGCAGGGCGCCGAAGAGGTTCATCGAGCCGTCGGGCGTGTGCGAGGGGCCCGTCAGGACCTCCTCGAGGGTGCCGACCGTGCCGAGGTCGACCTTCTTGCCGCGCGGCAGCTCCTCGTTGACGGCCTCCATGCCCCAGTGGTGGCCACGGCCCGGCGCGTCGGTCGCGCGCGCGAGCGGGGAGCCCATCATCACCGAGTCGGCGCCGCAGGCGATCGCCTTGGCCAGGTCGCCGGACCAGCCGACGCCGCCGTCCGCAATCACGTGCACGTACCGGCCGCCGGACTCGTCCATGTAGTCGCGGCGGGCCGCCGCCACGTCCGCGACCGCGGTCGCCATCGGGACCTGGATGCCCAGCACGTTGCGCGTGGTGTGCGCCGCGCCGCCGCCGAAGCCGACCAGGACGCCCGCCGCGCCCGTACGCATCAGGTGCAGGGCCGCCGTGTAGGTGGCGCAGCCGCCGACGATCACCGGGACGTCGAGCTCGTAGATGAACTGCTTCAGGTTCAGCGGCTCGTGCGAACCGGAGACGTGCTCCGCCGAGACCGTCGTACCGCGGATGACGAAGATGTCCACGCCCGCGTCGACGACGGCCTTGGAGAACTGGGCCGTGCGCTGCGGGGAGAGCGCGGCGGCGGTGACCACGCCCGAGTCGCGCACCTCCTTGATGCGCTGCCCGATCAGCTCCTCCTTGATGGGGGCCGCGTAGATCTCCTGGAGGCGGCGGGTCGCGGTGTCCGCGTCCAGCCCGACGATCTCGTCGAGCAGCGGCTGCGGGTCCTCGTGCCGCGTCCACAGGCCCTCTAGGTTGAGGACGCCGAGGCCGCCGAGCTCGCCGATACGGATCGCGGTGGCCGGGGAGACGACCGAGTCCATGGGCGCGGCCAGGAAGGGCAGCTCGAAGCGGTAGGCGTCGATCTGCCAGGCGATCGAGACCTCCTTCGGGTCCCGCGTACGGCGGCTGGGGACGACGGCGATGTCGTCGAAGGCGTACGCCCGGCGGCCGCGCTTGCCGCGCCCGATCTCGATCTCAGTCACGTGTGTGGCCTTTCCCTGGTGCGTTCAGCGTCTTCCAGTATCGCCGACGGGTACGACAAAGGGGCCACGGAGTGTCTCCGGGACCCCTTGCCGAACAGCTCACGCGCGCGTGGGCGTCACTTGCTGCTGTAGTTCGGTGCCTCGACCGTCATCTGGATGTCGTGCGGGTGGCTTTCCTTGAGGCCCGCGGAGGTGATCCGGACGAAGCGGCCCTTGGACTCCATCTCCTCGATGGTGGCGGCGCCCACATAGCCCATGGTCTGGCGCAGACCGCCGACGAGCTGGTGCAGCACGTTGCCGAGCGGGCCGCGGTAGGGCACCTGGCCCTCGATGCCCTCGGGGACGAGCTTGTCGTCGGCGGCGACCTCGGCCTGGAAGTAGCGGTCCTTGGAGTACGACTTGCCCTGGCCGCGCGACTGCATGGCACCGAGCGAGCCCATGCCGCGGTACGACTTGAACTGCTTGCCGTTGATGAACTGCAGCTCGCCCGGCGACTCCTCGCAGCCCGCGAGCAGCGAGCCCAGCATCACCGCGTCGGCGCCGGCGGCGAGCGCCTTGCCGATGTCGCCGGAGTACTGCAGGCCGCCGTCGCCGATCAGCGGGACGCCGGCCGCGCGGGCGGCGAGGGACGCCTCGTAGATGGCGGTGACCTGCGGGACGCCGATGCCGGCGACCACGCGGGTGGTGCAGATCGAGCCGGGGCCGACCCCGACCTTGATGCCGTCGACGCCGGCGTCGATCAGGGCCTGGGCGCCGTCACGGGTGGCGACGTTGCCGCCGATCACGTCGACGCGGACGCTCGACTTGATCTTCGACATCCAGCTCAGCGCGTTGCTGTTGTGGCCGTGCGAGGTGTCGACGACCAGGAAGTCCACGCCGGCCTCGGCGAGGGCCTGGGCGCGCTCCAGCGCCTCGGGGCTGGCGCCCACGGCCGCGCCGACGAGGAGGCGGCCCTCGCCGTCCTTGGCGGCCCGGGGGTACTGCTCGGCCTTGACGAAGTCCTTGACGGTGATGAGGCCCTTGAGGACGCCCGCCGCGTCGACCAGGGGAAGCTTCTCGATCTTGTGGCGGCGCAGCAGCTCCATGGCGTCCGTGCCGGAGATGCCGACGTGCCCGGTGACCAGCGGCATCGGCGTCATGACCTCGCGCACCTGACGGCTGCGGTCGGACTCGAAGGCCATGTCACGGTTGGTGACGATGCCGAGCAGCTTGCCCGCCGGGTCCGTGACGGGGACGCCGCTGATGCGGAACTTGGCGCACAGGGCGTCGGCCTCGGTGAGCGTCGCGTCCGGGTGCACCGTGATGGGGTCGCTGACCATGCCGGACTCGGAGCGCTTCACGAGGTCGACCTGGTTGACCTGGTCCTCGATGGACAGGTTGCGGTGCAGCACGCCGACACCGCCCTGGCGGGCCATCGCGATCGCCATCCGGGATTCGGTGACCTTGTCCATCGCCGCCGACAGCAGCGGGATGTTGACGCGGACGTTGCGCGAGATGCGGGACGAGGTGTCGACCGCGTTGGGGAGCACCTCGGATGCGCCCGGCAGCAGCAGCACGTCGTCGTAGGTGAGCCCGAGGGTCGCGAATTTTCCGGGCACTCCGTCGACGTTGGCAGTCATGACACCTTCCCCAAATGGCCTTGATCGGTGCGGATGTCCATGCTAACGGGAAGCGCACCTCCCGAATTCCACGGTCGAGTGCGACTGCGGGCTTCGTATGTTCGTACGGAATCGGGGGTCGGCCTGTTCACCTGAGGCCGAAACCGAAGGGGGCGCAGGAGCCTCGGGAGCCGCTACTGCTCGGCGAGCGCCCGCAGCCTGTTCAGTGCGCGGTGCTGGGCCACGCGGACCGCGCCGGGTGACATTCCCAACATCTGGCCGGTCTCCTCGGCGGTGAGGCCCACTGCGATGCGCAACAGGAGCAGTTCCCGCTGGTTCTCGGGGAGGTTGGCCAGGAGTTTCTTGGCCCATTCGGCGTCACTGCTGAGCAGGGCGCGCTCCTCGGGGCCGAGGGAGTCGTCGGGCCGCTCGGGCATCTCGTCCGACGGCACCGCCGTCGAACCGGGGTGGCGCATGGCGGCGCGCTGCAGGTCGGCGACCTTGTGGGCGGCGATGGCGAAGACGAAGGCCTCGAAGGGCCTGCCGGTGTCCCGGTAGCGGGGCAGGGCCAGCAGGACGGCCACGCAGACCTCCTGCGCGAGATCCTCCACGAAGTGGCGGGCGTCGCCGGGCAGCCGGGACAGCCGGGTGCGGCAGTAGCGCAGCGCCAGCGGGTGGACGTGGGCCAGCAAGTCGTGGGTGGCCTGCTCGTCGCCGTCCACGGCGCGATGGACGAGTGCCCCGATCGTCCCCACGGCAGTGACCGCCTCGTCATCGCGCATCGGTCCATGGTGCACTGCGGCCGGAGTGGCCGCGGCACCGTGCCCGTCGTTGTGCACCGAAGCGTTATGAGCAGGTGCGCCGGCACTCATCCGCAGCGCCCTCCCCTTCCGCTCGACCGACTCGTCCCCGAGGAACTCCACACCTCAAGGATGCGGCATCCGCGGCGAAACGAGCAGCGGGCACCCGGCGAGGTGCTGTGCCGCTCCCGCTCGCCGTGCGGCGGGAGGGGGGCTCGCCCGGCCTCCGGACCGCGTCTGAGCAGGGAGGTTCGCCCATGAGCCCGCTCTCCTCACTGAATGACCGACGTCACCCCGAACCGGTCCGATCCGCCGGACGGCCCAGGACCTGTCCGGCTTCGGACCGGTCCTGGCCACGGGGCCGGGCGGGCGGGAACGGTCCTAACGGACCAGTCCCCACCGGAAGCCGAGCGCCACCGCGTGCGCGCGGTCCGAGGCGCCGAGCTTCTTGAACAGCCGTCGGGCGTGCGTCTTGACGGTGTCCTCGGAGAGGAACAGCTCACGGCCGATCTCCGCGTTGGAGCGGCCGTGGCTCATGCCCTCGAGGACCTGGATCTCGCGCGCGGTGAGCGTGGGCGCCGCGCCCATCTCGGCCGAGCGCAGCCGGCGCGGGGCGAGCCGCCACGTCGGGTCGGCGAGGGCCTGGGTGACGGTCGCGCGCAGCTCCGCGCGCGAGGCGTCCTTGTGCAGGTAGCCGCGGGCGCCGGCGGCGACCGCGAGGGCGACGCCGTCGAGGTCCTCGGCGACGGTCAGCATGATGATGCGTGCCCCGGGGTCGGCGGACAGCAGCCGCCGTACGGTCTCGACGCCGCCCAGTCCGGGCATGCGTACGTCCATCAGAATCAGGTCCGAGCGGTCGGCACCCCAGCGGCGGAGGACTTCCTCGCCGTTGGCCGCCGTCGTCACGCGCTCGACACCGGGCACGGTCGCGACCGCGCGGCGGAGCGCCTCTCGGGCAAGCGGGGAGTCGTCGCAGACGAGGACGGAAGTCATGGCCGCCCTCCGCAGCTGATGCGCGTCACCTTGTGCCTCCAGGCTGTTACGAATCGTCACCTGTGCGGTCGACCTCTCGGACGCCTGCCCGAGCGTTTTGTGTTTCCAACCGCCACCGCACTCTCAACGACGGTCACTCGAAAGAGTTACGGGGCCGCATGCATTCTTCGGCACTCTACGTGAGGGCACGGACACAGAGGAGTCAGCCACACAGACCCTCAAGCTTTCATCACAACCCATGCCCCATTCAGCCCTATTTCTTCCCTTTTGCTGGTGTCTGAGGCTAGATTCGCAATGAGTCATATTTTCATCTCCTTAGATCGTAGTTGTACGGTCGTGGGCACCGTATCCGCTCAGAACGGCTACAAGGGGTCACGCAATGGCAGATTTCTCCCGCCTTCCCGGACCGAACGCGGACCTGTGGGACTGGCAGCTCCTGGCTGCCTGCCGCGGGGTGGACAGTTCGCTCTTCTTCCATCCAGAGGGTGAGCGCGGGGCGGCTCGGAGCGCTCGAGAGAACTCGGCCAAGGAGGTCTGCATGAGGTGCCCGGTCCGCGCGCAGTGCGCGGCGCACGCACTGGCCGTACGCGAGCCGTACGGCGTGTGGGGCGGGCTGACCGAGGACGAGCGCGAGGAGCTCATGGGGCGGGCGCGCAACCGCCTCGTGACGGCGTCGTCGGGCGCGAGAGACGCCGCTTCGAACACATGAAGGAACGTTTCTCCGTTTTCTCGCGCTTCCTGACGCTTCCTACTGGCGCGCCGCCGCCTGGCCCAACTGCTCCAGCGTGGCCGCCACCGCCGGCACCTGGGCCAGGTCGGGCAGGGTGAGGGCGACGATCTCCCGCCGCACCGCCGGTTCCAGCGTCACCGCGCGGGCGCCACGGGGTCGTACGGAGTCGATCGCGAGCTGGGGCAGGACGGCGACGCCGAGGCCGGCGCCCACCAGGCCGACCACCGCCGGGTAGTCGTCGGTCGCGAAGTCGATGCGTGGTGTGAAGCCCGCGCTCTCGCACACCTGGACCAGTTGGCCGCGGCAGCGCGGGCAGCCGGCGATCCACGGCTCGGCGGCGAGGTCGCCGATGGCCACGGCCGGCGCGCCGGCCAGCCGGTGCCGCTCCGGTACGAGGGCGACGAGGCGGTCCGTCAGCAGGGGCCGTACGACGAGGTCGTCCCACTCCTCGGCGGCCGGGGCGCCGCCCGGCACGCGCGCGTAGCGGAACGCGAGGGCGATGTCGCAGTCGCCCTCGCGGAGCAGTTCGACGGAGCGCGGCGGTTCGGCCTCCTCCAGGGAGACCCGGGTGCCGGGGTGGGCGGCGCGCAGGGCGGCGAGGGCGGTGGGGACGAGGGTGGAGCTGCCGCTGGGGAAGGAGACCAGGCGGACCCGGCCGGCCCGTAGGCCCGCGATGGCGGCGACCTCCTCCTCGGCGGCGGTCAGCCCGGCGAGGATGCCGGCCGCGTGCCGGACGAGGGCCTCGCCCGCCTGGGTCAGCCGCATCGCGCGTCCGCCGCGGACCAGCAGGGGCGTGCCGACGGACGCCTCCAGGGCCTTCATCTGCTGGCTGACGGCCGGCTGGGTGCAGCCCAGCTCGCGCCCGGCCGCCGAGAAGGATCCGGTGACGGCCACAGCACGCAGAACGCGGAGATGACGGGCCTCGATCATGCCGGTGAGCATAAGTGAGGCTTGGGTGGGGGCGCGAATAGTGCGGCGGCACTTTTAGGCGAAGTCCGGGGGAGGTGGGGAGGTAAGGGGAGGGGTCCGGGTGAGATCAGGGGCGAAGTCTGGGGTGGCCTACGGGGTCACGTACGGGGTGATGGATGGGGTGACGTGCGGGGTCGGGTCCGGGGTGCGGGCCGGGGTGCTCACTGTTTCTTCATCTTTGGGAGGGCGCGTGCAGGGAGCGGACGCATGGACTCCGGGTCACTAACCTTCTGCCATGACAACGGCTCTCATTACGGGTTCGACCGCGGGCATCGGTGCCGCGTTCGCGCGCAGACTGGCGGCGGACGGGCACGATCTCGTCCTCGTGGCACGGGACACCAAGCGGCTGCACGAGCAGGCGACCGAGTTGCACGACCGGCACGGCATCGAGGCCGAGGTGCTGACGGCCGACCTCGCGACGGACGACGGCATCGAGACGGTGACCGCCCGGCTCGGCGACCGCAAGAACCCCGTCGACCTGTTGATCAACAACGCCGGCTTCGGCAACAAGGGCCGCTACCTCGACGTGTCCATGGCCGACGAGCTGAAGATGCTCAAGGTGCACTGCGAGGCCGTGCTGCGGCTGACGTCCGCTGCGGCGACGTCGATGCGGGCGCGCGGGCGCGGGGGCGTCGTCAACGTGGCGTCGGTGGCGGCGTTCGTGCCGCGTGGGACGTACGGGGCGTCCAAGGCGTGGGTCGTGCAGTTCACGCAGGGCGCTGCGAAGGACCTGGCGGGCACCGGGGTGCGGCTGATGGCGCTGTGCCCGGGGTTCGTGCGCACGGAGTTCCACGAGCGGGCCGGGATGGGCACGGACAACATCCCGGGGTGGCTGTGGCTGGACGCGGACAAACTGGTCGCGGCGGCGCTGGAGGATCTGGCGCGCGGGCGGTCGCTGTCGATCCCCGACCCGCGCTACAAGGCGCTGATGGGGGTGGTGAAGGTGATGCCGCGGGCGCTGCTGGGCGGGATCAGCTCGAAGACGGGGCGCAAGTACGGGCCGCGGTGAGCGTTCTGGCGGTGGGCAGGTGACGTCGGCGCTCCGGTGGGAGGATGGGCGTGACGGGGACCGGACCCAGGGGGGCCGGAGGCGGCGTCATGACGTTCGTACAGCTCATCGACTGCAGGACCAACCGGTTCGACGAGATGGACCGGCTGATGGACACATGGGTCGAACAGACCAAGGGGAAGCGGACGGCGACGCACGCGGTGGTCGGCAAGGACCGTTCCGACGCCTCGCACTTCATCGAGATCGTGGAGTTCCCGTCGTACGAGGAGGCGATGCGGAACTCGAACCTTCCGGAGACCGGCAAGGTCTTCCAGGAACTGGTGGCGCTGTGCGACGAGATGCCGACCTTCACCGATCTCGACGTCGTACGCGACGACACGCTGTACGCGAGCACCGCGCGGCGGTTCTTCGACGCGATCGCCATGCACGGCGAACTGCCGCCGCTCGACGGGCTGATCGCCCAGGACTACCACGACCATGATCCGTCCAACGAGCAGGACACCATGGGCATGGACGCGATGCGGCGCGAGGTCGAGATGTGGCGGGCCGGCTTCGACTTCGCGTTCCGGATCGAGGACCAGATCTGCCAGGACGACCGCGTGTGCACCCGGTGGACCTGGAACGGCACCCACAAGGGCGACTTCATGGGGATCCCGGCGACCGGCCGGAACGTGACCATGACCGGGACGACGATCCACCGCTGCACGGCGGACGGGAAGATCGCCGAGGCCTGGTGGGAGTACGACCGACTCGGGCTGATGGGGCAGTTGGGGGCGTTGGACGCGCTGGAGATCTGAAGCAGGGACGCACAGACCGCCCGCAAGGGGAGAAGCCCCCGTTCCTTGTCGGAACGGGGGCTGCTTCCGGAGCTGGGTGTCTCGGGACAAGTGACATGGCCCGCGGCGGCCGTCCTCGCCGGCGTCGCGGCCGTCAGCTTCACGTGGGCCTTCCCGCCTTTCCTGCGCAGGGGCCGAACGGCTGGCGGTACCTGGCGTGATCGATCGACCCCACCCTGTTGTCGTACGGATCACCGATCCAGCAGTCGTAGGTGACTTCGTTGTGTTCGTCCATCCAAGGCCCGGATCAGCAGGTTCCGCACGCTGGAGGATGGTGTTCATGCAGGGATGGAAGAGAAGTGCCGTCATCACCGGTTGTCTGGTGCTCGTCGTGGCGACGGTCGCGAGCTGGGTGCTGGCGGACCTCGACACCGCCGGGCAGGTGGCAAGCGTCATCGGGTGCGTCACCGGAATCGCGGGGCTGCTCGTCGCCCTGCTCGGTAGTCCCGCCACAAACGCAACCGGTGCCGCCCGACGGGCCGTGCGTACGGGCAGGGCCGTCACCACCGACGGTGGCAGGGCGAACACCGGCGTCGCATCCCGAACCGGAGGTGAGGCCGAGGACACCGGGGACGCCAGTAGCCACGGAGGCAAGGCGAACACCGGCGTCAGCGACGACTTCTGAGGAGCACTCTCGATGGCAGGACGACGCCCTGGAAAGACGCCTTGGCGTGTATCGCACACCGGCCCGGCCGAGACCGAGTCCGGCGTGGCCAACTCCGGAATTCTCTTCATCGCCAAGCAGGTCCAACACTTAGGCGCTCCCGCACCGGAGTCGCTGGAGGACTGGCTGCGCAAAGCGGCCGAAGTAGTGGCCCGTCAGGCGTACCGGGACGGCACGGAACAAGAACAACTGCGCAGAGTCTCGACTCCTCCGCCCATCCAGTTACGTTTCACCGCCGCACCCTGCGATCTCGTCGCGCAGCAGGCCAACATCGTCGGTACAGGGCTCGGCGAGGCCGTTCCTCAGCAACTGGAGTTAGCCGGGCGACTCGACGCCATCGAGGACGTCTACCGACGCACGAGCGGCAGACTGGTCATTCTCGGGGAACGCGGCTCGGGTAAATCGGTGGTGGCCCAGCGGCTGGCCCTGATGCTGCTCGACTCCCGGCGACCTGAACAGGACCCTGTTCCCATCGTCTTCCGTCTGCATGACTGGGACCCCGACACAGCGCTGAGGGACTTCCTCGTCGCGTCCCTTGCTCAGGCTTACAACATGGACGCCACCGGCCCCGGCGGGGTGCGGCTGGCCGAGGCTCTCGTTGACGAGGGATGGATCCTCCCTGTCCTCGACGGCTTCGACGAGATCTCGCCCGGCCTGTACAAGGACGCCCTGAAGGAGTTGAGTGAAACGTCGATGCCGCTGGTGATCACCAGCACCACCGATGCCTACGCCCGAACCGTGCGTGGGAGCCGCACGCTGGCTCGTGCCGCTGTCATCGTCCTGACGCCTCTCACACCGGACGACCTCCGTCTCTATCTGCCGAGGACAGCCCAGACCGAGTCCTCGGCCACCCACTGGGCCTCGTTGTTCGCCGCCCGCTCGGAAGCCAACGACGGCCTCGTGGCCAACCCCGTCGAACAGGCGCTCTCCACCCCGCTGATGGTCGGCCTCGCCCGGAGCATCTACAGCGACGGTGGGCAGAACCCCGAGATCCTGTTCGACACCAGACAGTTCCCCACCTCGTCAGCAGTCGAGAACCACCTGCTGGACCGATTCGTTCCCGCTGTCTACGAACGTCGCGGCGCATGGCGTACCGAGAACGCCATGCGCTGGCTCGGCTATCTCGCCCAGCGACCGGGCCGTAGGGACATCGCATGGTGGGACCTGGCCGACGCCGTGCCCAAAGCTCAGCGAAGCCTTGCCTTCGCCGTCCCGGCGGCACTGCTCGGAGCGGTCACGGGCTGGCTGACCTTCGGAACCAGCGGCGGGACCGCGGGAGTCGCGGCACTGCTGCTGTTGCTAGGCACCCTGACCGGACGGTCCCGAAGTCCCGTCCCGGCACGGATGGCGCTCCGCGTGTCGGGCCGGGCACGGCATGTCCTGACTCAACTGGCTGTCGGACCGATCGGAGGTCTCGCCGTCGCACTGATCGGGCATCCGATGGTGCAGGAATGGGGCTGGCTCTCGCTGGCCCTCGCCGGCGGAACGGCAAGCGGTCTGGGCGGACTGCTTTCCGGTTTGGCACGGCTCAAGGACCCGGATGCCGAGGTACGCCCCCTGCGGCGGGAGGTCGGGCTAGCAATGGTCGGTGGCAGCGCGGGCGGACTCGCGGTCGGCAGCGTCTGCCTGCTCGCCCGTCTGCCCGCGCCCACCGGGTCGTACCGCGTCTGGGTGAGCCTCGGGTTCGCCATCGGGCTGGCCTTCGCCCTGGGAGCCGCTCTGCTCGCGCCCACCCGTTTGGACACCGTCGTCACACCTCAGGCGCTCCTGTGGTCCAACCGCCGGTACGCCCTGTTCCAGACGGTGACCGTCGGCACCGCCTACGGGCTGGTTCCGGGAGTATTGACCGACCCCGTGGCCGGACTCGTGTGCGGACCCGCGGTCGGAATCGCGTTCGGTGTCGGGGCCCACTCCTGGGGTCGGTGGCTTATTGTCGTCCGCTTCTGGCTGCCCTTGACCGGCAAGCTGCCCTGGCGGGTCCGGGCCTTTCTGGACGACGCCCACCAGCGTGGGGTGCTGCGACAGGCCGGAGCCGTTTATGCGTTCCGCCACGGCCGTATCCAGGACAACCTGGCCGCACGCTACACCGCAGACCGCGCCAACCGCCTCTGGCCGGACGCGAGTACGGCCGCCGCGCTCCGGCCGTCCGACGTGTGAGGAACGCGTTCCCGTATCCGTGATGGCGTAGGCAGAGCGAGTTCGGATGATCCGTGCCTCCACAGCCGACCAAACAGCTTCGGTCTACTCACCGAACCTACGACGACTCGTTCCCTGTCCCGATCGAACCCCCGGACGTCAGCCGGCCACCCTCCTGGGGACCCCGCCCTTGCGGCCCACGTTGAACGCGATGCGGTAGACGTCAGGCACGTCGATACGGCCGTCACGACGGCGCCGCATGACGCCCAGGGAAATCAGCTCCTCGATGAGAAGGGCCGGATCTTCCGGATGACGCGGGCCGGTGCGCACCAGGGTGTCGTCCTGCGGGTCACTCGGCACGTACCTCTCGGCCTCTTTGACCAGCCGCCTCGGACTGCCAGCCGCCGGTGAGTTGCCGGAAACGGCCCGCGCGGTCGCCGTCGTCGTTGCCCGAACAATGGCGTCCTTGTAGTGCCTAAGGGCCGCGTGGGCGTAGTGGCGCTCTGCTGGATTCACCGACACCCGACGGATCATGGAGCGCGCATGACCTGAATGGCTTGCCGTGCCAGCATCGAGTGGAAGTGAGTGGCGTACGCGCAGAACGGCGGCCGTTCCGATGCGGGACGGCGATCCCCACACCGTCGGTGAGCTCGGCGACCATCGGCGTGGTCTCCTCTTCCTCCCCTTCGCCCCGGGACTCGCCTCTGATCTGACCCGTGGTACGCCGAAGGCTCGGTGCCCTCGCGGGTGCCGAGCCTTCGGTACTGCCGTCTACCGACTCGCGTCAGTGGGCGTGGCCGTGGCTGTGGCCGCCGGCGGCCGGCTCTTCCTCTTCCTTCTTCTCGACGACCAGGGTCTCGGTCGTCAGGAGGAGGGAGGCGATGGAGGCGGCGTTCTCCAGGGCGGAGCGGGTGACCTTGACCGGGTCGATGACGCCGGCCTTGACCAGGTCGCCGTACTCGCCGGTGGCGGCGTTGAAGCCCTGGCCCTTGTCGAGCTCGGCGACCTTGGAGGTGATGACGTAGCCCTCCAGGCCGGCGTTCTCGGCGATCCAGCGCAGCGGCTCGACGACGGCGCGGCGGACGACCGCGACACCGGTGGCCTCGTCGCCGGTCTTGCCCAGGCCGCCCTCCAGCACCTTGGCGGCGTGGACGAGCGCGGAGCCACCGCCGGAGACGATGCCCTCCTCGACCGCGGCGCGGGTCGCGGAGATGGCGTCCTCGAGGCGGTGCTTCTTCTCCTTCAGCTCCACCTCGGTGGCGGCGCCGACCTTGATCACGCACACGCCGCCGGCCAGCTTCGCGAGGCGCTCCTGGAGCTTCTCGCGGTCCCAGTCGGAGTCCGTGTTCTCGATCTCGGCCTTGATCTGGTTGACGCGGCCGACGACGTCCTCGTGGTTGCCGGAGCCGTCGACGACCGTGGTGTCGTCCTTCGTGACGGTGACGCGGCGGGCGGAGCCGAGCACGTCGACGCCGACCTGGTCGAGCTTGAGGCCGACCTCTTCGGAGATGACGGTGGCGCCGGTGAGGACGGCCAGGTCCTGCAGCATCGCCTTGCGACGGTCACCGAAGCCCGGGGCCTTGACGGCGACCGCGTTGAAGGTGCCGCGGATCTTGTTGACGACGAGGGTGGAGAGCGCCTCGCCCTCCAGGTCCTCGGCGATGATCAGCAGCGGCTTGGAGGAGTTGGTCTGGATGACCTTCTCCAGCAGCGGCAGCAGGTCGGAGATCGAGGAGATCTTGCCCTGGTTGATGAGGATGTAGGGGTCCTCGAGGACGGCCTCCATGCGCTCCTGGTCCGTCACGAAGTACGGCGACAGGTAGCCCTTGTCGAAGGCCATGCCCTCGGTGAAGTCCAGCTCCAGACCGAAGGTGTTGGACTCCTCGACGGTGATGACACCGTCCTTGCCGACCTTGTCCATCGCCTCGGCGATGAGCTCGCCGACCTGCGTGTCCTGCGCGGACAGCGCGGCGACGGCGGCGATGTCGGCCTTGTCGTCGATCGGGCGGGCCGAGGCGAGCAGCTCCTCGGAGATCGCCTTGACGGCGGCGTCGATGCCCTTCTTCAGGGAGGCCGGGGAGGCGCCGGCGGCGACGTTCTTCAGGCCCTCGCGGACGAGCGCCTGGGCCAGGACCGTGGCGGTGGTGGTGCCGTCACCCGCGATGTCGTTGGTCTTGGTCGCCACCTCCTTCACGAGCTGCGCGCCGAGGTTCTCGTACGGGTCGTCGAGCTCGACCTCGCGGGCGATGGTGACGCCGTCGTTGGTGATGGTGGGTGCGCCGAACTTCTTGTCGATGACGACGTTGCGGCCCTTGGGGCCGATCGTCACCTTGACCGTGTCGGCAAGCTTGTTGACGCCGCGCTCGAGGGCGCGACGGGCGTCCTCGTCGAACTTCAGGATCTTCGCCATGGAAGCGGTTCAGCCCTCTCGGAAAACGTGGGACGAACGGCGCCCCCAGCACCCGGCTTCACAAAGTCGCGGGGGCCAGGGGCGCAGTTCACTGCAAAACTGGGTGAATTACTTCTCGATGATCGCGAGCACGTCGCGAGCCGAGAGGACGAGGTACTCCTCGCCGTTGTACTTCACCTCGGTGCCGCCGTACTTGCTGTACAGGACGACGTCGCCGACCTTGACGTCGAGCGGCAGGCGCTCGCCGTTCTCGAAGCGACCCGGGCCCACTGCGAGGACGGCGCCCTCCTGGGGCTTCTCCTTCGCGGTGTCCGGGATGACCAGGCCAGAGGCGGTGGTCTGCTCGGCGTCGAGCGGCTGGACCACAATGCGGTCCTCGAGCGGCTTGATGGCAACCTTGGAGCTGGTGGTCGTCACGATCCGACCTCCCCCTTCGGAGATCTCACGGGGTTAACTGTCTGAGGTGGCGACCAGGTGGATCCGTCGTCGCGGGTGCCGGACCTGCCCGTCGCTGTTGGCACTCTCCAGGGGGGAGTGCCAGAAGTGAGACTATGACTGCGATTAGCACTCGGTCAAGCGGAGTGCCAATGCCGGCGGCGCGTCGGCCGGTTTTCAGTTGGCGTGAGTGTCCTTGTTGGCGGTGCTGGTGTGGGCCTTGTACTGGGGGCTGCCGCCCCCAGGCCCCCGCTTCGGCCCTTAAGGGGCCTCGTCCTCAAACGCCGGACGGGCTGAAAGGCAGCCGCCCGGTCGGCGATGGAGGGGCTTCGCCCTCAAACCCGGACAGGCTGAAAGGCAGACGTCCGGTCGGCCTCGCCCTCAAACCCGGACGGGCTGAAAGGCAGACGCCCGGTCGGTGATGGAAGGGCCTTGCCCTCGAACCCGGACAGGCTGAAAAGCAGACCCCAGGCCTGCGATGGAAAGTGTCCGGGGCTGGGCTCCTGAACAACCCTTAGACGTAGTCCTCCAGGCGGGCCACCGTCAGGCCCTGCTTCTGGATTTGGCGTAGGAGTCTTGCTGTTCGGGTTCTCAGGCCTGGGGGGGTTGTCTCGTCCGGGGCCACGGCGATGATGTCGCCGGGGTGGAGGTGGGGGGAGCCTTGGGTGTAGGTGAGGTGGGTGGGGCCCATGGCGGCTCGCCAGAGGATGATCGCGGTGATGCCGCAGTCGGCGGCGGCGCGGCGGGTGGTGATGTCGTAGGTGCCGTAGGGCGGGCGGAAGAGGTGGGGGCGGCGGCCGAAGCGGGAGCGGAGTTTGTCCTGTTGGCCGCAGATCTCGGCGCGCTGGCCGGGGTAGGGCAGGCCGCGCAGGGCGGGGTGGTCCAGGGTGTGGTTCTGGATGTTCGCGCCTACGGACTGGAGGCGGGCGAAGTGGCCGTAGCCGGGGCCGACCACGGTGTCCGTCAGGAACAGGCTCACCGGGAGGCGCAGTTCGCGGACCATGTCGACGAAGCGCGGGTCGCGTTCCGCGCCGTCGTCGTAGGTGAGGAAGACGACCTTGTCGGTGGTCGGGATCGTCGTGAGGACAGGGGTCAGGGCCGGTGTGTCTGGGGTGCCTGGCAGGGGGCGGGGGGCCGGGTGGGGGGGTGCTGCGGGCAAGGGGGTCGTCAGGCCCCAGCGGTGGTACGGGGCCTGGGCGGGTGGGTTCACTCGGGTCGCGGCCTTCTTGCCCAGGCGTTCGATCGGGTCGACGGACTGGGCACAGCCCGTCAGGGTGGTCGTCAACAGCGTCAGGGCTGTCATGGCTGCCAGGGTCAGGCGGGGGGTCGGGGTCGGCCGCGTTCTCACAGGTAGTCCTCCAGGCGGGCCACCGCGTAGCCCTCGGCCGTGACCTTGTCGAGGAACTTGCGGACCATGTCGGGCATAGTGCCCTTCCATTCGCCGCGGCCCCGGAAGTGGCTCAGGACGATGTCGCCGGGGTGGAGGTCCTGGTCCGCCTCGCGGTACTCCCAGTGGTCGACGAAGACCTCCTCGTCCCAGAGCGGGGCGTAGCGCACGCCGCAGGTCTTCGCGGCGCGCAGGGTGTCCTGGTTGTAGTTGCCGTAGGGCGGCCGGAAGAGGGCGGGGCGTTTGCCGTAGTGCTTCTCGACGACGTCCTGCATGCCGCAGATCTCGCGCTTCTGGCGGGCGTAGGAGAGGGCCGGCAGGTAGGGGTGGTGGAGGGTGTGGTTGTTCAGGACCACACCCTGGGCCTGCATCTTCTTGAAGTAGCCGTAGTCCTCCTTGATCAGGTAGTCGCTGAGGAAGGCCGTGTAGGGGATGTGCAGTTCGCTCATCATCCGCAGGAACGCGGGGTCCTTCTCCGCGCCGTCGTCGATGGTGAGGAAGACGACCTTGTCCTTGGTCGGGACCGTCGTGAAGACCGGGGGGAGGCCGAGTTCCTCGTGGTCGTCGACCTCGAAGCCCTCGCGGGTCGTGATCTCCGGTTTGTGCGCGGGCGGCGCGGGGGGCGTCAGCGGGACCTTCCGCAGACCCCAGCGTTTCGCCGCGGCGACGCGGGCCTGCTGGGCGGCGCGCAGTCGTGAGGCGTACGTGTGCAGGGCCCGGGCGGCCGGGGCCTCGGGGGGTGCCGCCCGGTCCGGTCGCTGGCCGCCCGGCGCGGGGCGGGTTCCCGTGCCCGCTCCCGCTCCCGTCCCCGTTCCCGTTCCCTTGACGCCCCCTCCGCAGCCCGTCGCGATGGCCGCCAGGGTGAGGACGGCGGCCGCGGCGCGGATGCCCGCCAGGCGCGGTGCCCGGCGTCGATTCGGGTGCGGAGAACGGACGTTGTTGTCATCATTTTGTACGACAGGTCCCATGGCGCCGGATCCTCGCAGTCACCGCCCCGGAACCCCGCCCGACACCGCCGCCGGAAGCGCACCGTCCACCGACTGGCCCACAATGGCCAGGTGAACCCGGTGACCGATCTAGCCCCCCTCCTCACCCCCGAGGGCCGCGCCCTCCTCGACGCCGTGCGCGGCACCGACCCCGCCGACGAGCTCGCCGTCGCCACCCGGCTGCGCCGCGAGCACCCCGCCGAACTGGTGTCCGCCGCCCTCGGGCAGGCCCGGCTGCGGCAGCGGGCGGCGGTGAAGTTCGGGGCGGCGGACGCCGGGCGGATGTTCTTCACGCCGAACGGGGTGGAGCAGTCGACGCGGGCGAGTGTCGCCGGTTACCGGGCCGCGCGGATGAAGGCGCTCGGCGTGACCTCGGTGGCCGACCTGTGCTGCGGGATCGGCGGCGACGCGATCGCGCTGGCCCGGGCCGGGATCCGGGTGCTGGCCGTGGACCGGGACCCGCTGACGGCGGCCGTGGCGCGCGCGAACGCCGACGCGCTCGGGCTCGCCGACCTCGTCGAGGTGCGCGAGGCGGACGTCACGGACGTCGACACGAGCGGCTACGACGCCGTCTTCGTCGATCCGGCGCGGCGCGGCGGGCGCGGGCGGATCTTCGATCCGGAGGCCTACTCGCCGCCCCTGTCGTGGGCGATCGGGGCCGCCCTGGCCGCGCCCCGCGCCGCCCTGAAGATCGCGCCCGGCGTGCCGCACGAGGCGATCCCCGCCGCGGCCGAGGCCGAGTGGATCTCGGACGGCGGGGACGTGAAGGAGGCCGTGCTGTGGTTCGGGGCCGGCGCGCCGGGGGCCGTCCGGGCGACCCTGCTGCCGGGGCCGCGGACGCTGCTCGGCGCCGGTCTGCCCGACCCGGCGGTCCGGCTGGTCGGGCGGTATCTGTACGAGCCCGACGGCGCGGTCATCCGGGCGCATCTGGTCGCGGACGTAGCCCGGGAGCTCGACGGCGGGCTGATCGACGAGACCATCGCCTACGTCACCGCCGACGCCCTGCGCGCCACCCCGTACGCCGTGGCCTACGAGATCACCGACCAACTCCCGTTCAACGTCAAGAAGTTGAAGGCGCTGCTGCGGGAGCGGGAGGTCGGCATCCTCACCGTGAAGAAGCGGGGGTCGGCCGTCGAGCCGGAGGAACTGCGCAGGAAGGTGCTGCCCAAGCCGCACGGGCGGAACTCCGCGACCGTGTTCCTGACCCGGGTGGCGGGAGCCCCGACGATGCTCGTCGGCGCCCCCGCCGGGCCTGCTGCCGGCTCGGTTACTGCCGGTGCTGCTGTTACTGCCGGTGGAGCGTCTTGAGCGGTGCCATGTTCCGGTGCGCGTCACCGGCCGGGGCGACGGGGCGCTGCGCCGGGGCGGCCGTCCGGTCGTCGTCCGTGCCCTGCGCGAAGGAGGTCTGGCCGGCGGCCGGCGGGATGACGCCGTTGAAGTACGGGACGTACTCGACGTAGGCGCTGCCCGCGCTCATCGTGGCGCCCGCGGTGTTCAGCGCGGCCGGGGAGATCGAGCCGTTGACGCCGAAGGCCGCCGTGAAGTTGACGCCGGCGGACTCGCGCTGGAGGTAGTTGTTGACCTCGGGCGACAGGACGGCGGCGCTGGAGGTCCACAGGAGCGGCGCGAAGACGTTCATCGCCGACGCGGCCGACACGCCGTCGCGCCAGGAGCCGGAGTAGGCGAGGGCGGTCTGGCCCGGCGCGGACCACCAGAACATGGCGATGGCCACCGAGATGGACGGGTCCGTGGTGCCCGAGATCGGGTAGTACGAGTACGTCGACGGCCACCGCGAGAAGCTCGCGTGGGTCAACGCGTACTTCGCCGCCGCACCGACCGTGATGATCATGGTCTTGTCGGGGTTCAGGCTGTTGAGGTACGACTGCGTCGACGCCGGCAGCTTGGTGCCGTTGGTGAGGACGACACCGCCCGCGCTGGCCGCCCCGTCGGAACCGGCCGCGGACGCCGCCGAGAGGGCCGCGCGGTACTCGGCGCCGCCGGCCAGGAAGACGTACTTCGGGGCGGAGCTGATGGTCTTGGCCACCGTGACCGAGGTCGCGTAGGGGTCCGCGCCGGTCAGCCGGACCGGCGTGTAGCCGAGCGCCTTCACCTGGGTGGCGACCGTGGCCGCGAGGACCGACGTGCTGCCGACCAGGTAGACGGGCAGGCCCGGCTTCAGGGTCCGCTTCAGCTCGGCCTTCGTCGTCGACGACAGCCCGGTCTTCGGCGTCATCAGCACCGGACCCGCCTTGCGGCCGGCCAGGGCGGGCGCGGTGACGGCGTACGCCGGGTCGTCCTGGTTGACCAGCACCGCGGACTTGGCCGTCATCAGGCCGGGCCGGCTCTCGCCGATGGCGTTCCAGGTCCAGCGGGAGGAGGCGGTGGCGGTGAGGTAGGCGTTGGCGCCCCAGACCCGGCTGACGGTGTTCTTGCGCAGCGGCTGCCAGTTGGGGTTGTCGCCGGTCGCGGTGTCGCCGACCTTGGTCAGGTCGCCGGTGGCCAGGTCGACGTACTCGGTGGTGTGCACGTCGTCGCTGTTCGGCGAGGTGTGGGCGTCGAACACGATCCGCTTGCCGGTGGGCGACCAGGACGGGTTGGCGAATCGGCGCGGGCCGGTGGTGCGCTGCTGGAGGTCGGTGCCGTCGGCGTTCGCCGTGAAGATCTGCGGGTTGCCGTCGCTGTCCTCGCGGACGAACGCCAGCTTGGTGCCGTCCGGGGACCAGGCGGGCTGCTCGGCGTCGGCCACGGCGAGCTTGACCGTCTTCTTGACGCTGTCGAAGACGTACACGCCGGCGGCGTCCGCGCCGCAACCGCCGGCCCGGCGCTCGAACGCGACCAGGCCGCTCGGGGCGACGCTCGGCTCGGAGTCGCAGACGGTGGCCGGCTCCAGGTTCGCCGGCAGCAGCGGAACGGGCGCCCACGCGGCGTCGGAGGGACCGTAGGCGAGCTGGCCGCCGCTCGCGAAGACGATGTAACGGCCGCCGAACCAGAACGTCAGGTCCTCGTACGGGGCGCTGGAGCGCAGGCCCTCGGCCCACGGCAGGACGATCTTCTTGGTGCCGTTGGGCAGCACGGTGGAGATCTGGCCGGACACGCTGGCCAGTCGGCTGCCGTCCGGCGCCCAGGTGGCGTAGCTCCCCACGTTGGGGATCCGGCCGACCGTGCCGGTGGCGGGGTCGACCAGCGCCCCGCCGTCGCTGAGGATCCGGCCCTCGGTGCCGGGCCACGGTCCGGCGTCGTCGGCGACGGCGCCGGGTGCGGCGGCCAGGGTGCCCGCCGCGGCGAGCACCGCCATGGTGGCGAGCGCAGCGCTGCGGCGGCGCGTGAACAGTCTCAAGTTGTCGACCCCCCGGGTCATACGACGTCAGTGGTGCCGCGCGCGGGCGGGGTCGGCGGCTCTCCCCTAAGGGTCTTCCCCAGGGGCCTCCCAGGCCGACCGCACAACCGTTCCCTCGCGGCTGGATCACTGTAGTCCTCAAGGGCCACAGGGAGAACAGAGTTACGAGTCGTACGGGTGGGTACGGGTGGTACGGGTCAGCGGCCGCATGCTGCGGCCCGTGCCCGCAGCAGCTCCCGCTCCCGTTCGTTGGCGGTCAGTTCCGCCGCGCGTTCGAACTCCGTCCTCGCCTCCGTCGTACGGCCCAGGCGCAGGAGCAGGTCGCCGCGGACGCTGGGGAGGAGGTGGTAGTCGCGGAGGGCCGGTTCGGCGGCGAGGGCGTCGACGATCTCCAGGGCGGGGGCCGGGCCGTCCGCCATCGACACGGCGACCGCGCGGTTGAGTTCGACGACCGGGGACGGGGCGCGGGCGGCCAGCAGGCCGTACAGGGTGGCGATGGCCGTCCAGTCGGTGTCCTCGTAGGTGGGGGCGTGCGCGTGGCAGGCGGCTACGGCGGCCTGGAGGGCGTACGGACCGGGCGCGCCGGTGGCCGTCGCGCCCGCGCGGTCGAGGGCGGCGATGCCTCGGGCGACGAGTCGGCGGTTCCAGCGGCGGCGGTTCTGGTCCCTGAGGAGGACCGGGGCGCCGTCGGGGGCGGTGCGGGCGGCCGTGCGGGAGGCCTGGAACTCCAGGAGCGCGGCCAGGGCGTGCACCTCGGGCTCCTTCGGCATCAGCGCGGCCAGTTGCCGGGCCAGCCGCAGCGCGTCCTCGCACAGCGCCGGGCGCAGCCAGTCGTCGCCTGCGGTGGCCGCGTACCCCTCGTTGAAGATCAGGTAGATGACGTCGAGGACCGAGCCGAGCCGGGCCTCGCGGTCGGGGCCGTAGGGCACCTCGAAGGGGACGTTCCTGGTGGCGAGGGTCTTCTTGGCGCGGACGATGCGCTGGGCGACCGTCGCCTCGGGGACCAGGAAGGCGCGGGCGATCTCGGGCGTGCTGAGGCCGCCGAGCAGGCGCAGGGTGAGGGCGGTGCGGGCCTCGGCGGAGAGCACCGGGTGACAGGCGGTGAAGACGAGCCTGAGCAGGTCGTCGTCGATGGCGTCGGGGTCGGCGGGCTCCGGCGGCGGGGGCACGTCCTCGAGGTCGCGGCCGATCTCCTGGAG
Organism: Streptomyces sp. yr375; assembly: GCF_900110755.1. Classification (GTDB taxonomy): domain Bacteria; phylum Actinomycetota; class Actinomycetes; order Streptomycetales; family Streptomycetaceae; genus Streptomyces. The sequence goes on along the minus strand of NZ_FOFF01000018.1, from coordinate 97,105 downwards.
CTTGCGGGCGTAGTTCTCCCGGCGGCGCACCAGGTCGACCGCGCGGCGGCGGGCGATGGCCGTGAGCCAGGCGCCGGGGTTGTCCGGCACCCCGTCGCGCGGCCACTGCTCCAGGGCGGCGACCAGCGCGTCCTGCGCCAGTTCCTCGGCGATGCCGACGTCCCGGACGACCCGGGCGACGGCGGCGATGACGCGCGGCGACTCCAGGCGGAAGACGGTCTCGATCGCGGTACGGGGGTCCGAGGCGGGCTGTTGTTCCACAGCCCACCATCGAACACCCCTCGTGCCGTCAGACCAAGGAACGTGCCGTCAGAGCGAGGAACGCGCCAGGGAACGCGGCTGGGAAGGCCTGCGGGGCGGCGACTCAGCCCTCCGCGATCTCCCGCACCTCACAGGTCACGGTCCAGAACTCCTCGTGGACCTTGAGGAAGCGCTTGGTCCACTCGATGGCCTCGGCCCGGTCCTTGCACTGCATGATCGCGTAGCCGCCGACGGCCTCCTTGGTCTCGGTGAAGGGTCCGTCGGTGACGGAGATCGTGCCGCCCTCGTAGCGCACCCGGGCGCCCTGCGAGGTGGGGGTCAGTCCGGCGGTCTCCAGCATCACGCCGGCCTTGGTGATCTCCTCGATCAGCTCCCCCATGCGCTGCATCAGCTCGGGGCTGGGGCCCTCGGCGGGCGCGTTGTTCTCGTCGATCTGCACGAGCGACAGGTAGCGGGGCATGGTGACTCCTCGGGTCCGGGTCGGGTTCCGGGTCGGTTCCGGTGAGGTGAGCCGGGTCATTCCCGGCCTCTCACCCCTGCGTCGAACGGGAGCCGGCCGGATCGACACGGATCGACACCCGCACCCGAATTTATTTCAGCGCCCCGCACAGCGCACTCGCGGCCGGCGGCCTTCAGCACTCACGACCGCCGGCCGACCTGTCCGCCCTCGACGAAACCTGGACCGGCCCGGGATCAGCCCACCGTCACCGTCGGCACCGGGTTGCTGCCGCTCCAGTTCGCGTTGAACCCGAACGACACCGAACCGCCGTCCGGGACCGTCCCGTTGTACGAGGCGTTCGCGCACGTGACGGCCGCGCCCGACTGGGTGCACGTGGCGTTCCAGGCCTGGGTGAGCTGCTGGCCCGCGCCGTACGTCCAGGTCGCCTTCCAGGACGACAGCGCGGCGCCCGAGCAGGAGATCGTCACGTTCCCGGTGAACCCGGTGGACCACTGGCTGCCCACGCTGTACGTCGCCGTGCAGCCGCCGCCCGTCGGCGGCGGGGTGGTCGTACCGCCGCCGAGCGCCTCGGAGATGCCGTAGTACGCCGGTTTCGGCGCGTAGTTCGCGTCGTACGGCGTCGCCGCCCCGTAGCCCGGGAAGGTGCTGTCGACCCAGGAGTCGGAGTCGGCGAAGCCCCACACGGTGAGGTTCACGCAGCGCGCGACCGCCACGCAGGCGGCCGTGACCGCCTTGTAGTCGGCCTTCTGCTGGGCGAGTTTCGCGCTGTCCGCCGGGAGCGCCATCCGGATGTCCAGCTCGGTGATCGCCACGTCGACGCCGAGGTCGGCGAAGCGCTGGATGTTCTGCTGGAGGGTGGCCGGGAACTGGCCGACGATGAGGTGGGCCTGAAGCCCGACCCCGTCGATCGGGACCCCGCGCTCCTTCAGCGACTTGACCAGGTTGTACAGGGCGGTCGACTTCGCGTTGACGCCCTCGACGTTGTAGTCGTTGATGTAGAGCTTGGCGGCCGGGTCGGCGGCCCGCGCCCAGGTCAGGGCGTTGGCGATGTAGTCGGTGCCGAGGCCGTTGTACCAGAGGGTCGAGCGGTAGGTGCCGTCCTCGTTGAAGGCCTCGTTGACGACGTCCCAGGCCGCGATCTTGCCCTTGTAGCGGCCGACTTCGGTGTCGATGTGGTTCTGGAGCAGAGTGCCGAGCTGGGTCGGCGTCCAACTGCCGTTGGTCAGCCAGCTCGGGTTCTGGCTGTGCCAGACCAGGGTGTGGCCGCGCACCTGCTGGTTGTGGGCCTGCGCGAAGGCCACGATCTGGTCGGCCTCGGCCCAGTTGAAGGTGCCCTGGGTCGGCTCGACCGAGCCCCACTTCATGGCGTTGCCGGGCGTCAGCGAGCTGAACTGCGCCCCGGCGAGGTCGCCGTAGGTCCCGGTGAGCTTGGAGCCGGTGACCGCCGTACCGATGATCTTGCTCTTGGCGGTGCCGAGGTCGCGCAGGGGGGTGTCGGCCGCGTGCGCCGCGTGCGCCGTGAGCAGTAAGGCGAAGCCGGTCACGAGCGACGCCAGGGACAAGCCTGTTCTCAGAGATCTCATGCGGATGCCTCCGAAAGTTTCGGTCGTTCAACCGATTGGCTTCGGAGGAGTGTGGAGGCGTCCACCACACCCGTCAATACGTCGGCTTCCAGCCACGGCAGGCCCTCAGGGACCGGCCGGGAAACCTCTAAGGGGTCGGCGGCGCCGTGCTCGCCCGCACCACCAGACTCGTCGCCAGTTCCACCCGCGTCGCCGTCGGCGCCTCCTCGGACGTCGACCGCCCCAGCTCCAGCACCAGCCGGGCCGCCGCCTCCGCCATCTCCGTCAGCGGCTGGCGGACGGTGGTCAGCGGCGGCCCGACCCAGCGGGCCACCGGCAGATCGTCGAAGCCGACCACGCTCACGTCCTCCGGGATACGAAGTCCCAGCTCACGGGCGGCCTCGTAGCAGCCGAGGGCCTGGAGGTCGTTGCCGGCGAAGACGGCGGTGGGCCGGTCGGGGCGGGCCAGCAGCTCGCGGCCGAGGCGGTAGCCGGTCTCGTGGTGGAAGTCGCCGGTCATGATCAGCCCGGTGTCCACCGGCAGCCCGGCGGTCTCCAGCGCGGCGCGGTAGCCGTCGACGCGGGCGCGGCTGCACATCATCTGCGGCGGCCCGCTGATCGCCCCGATCCGCCGGTGCCCCAGCTCGACCAGGTGCCGGGTGGCGGCAAGCCCGCCCTGCCAGTTGGTCGCGCCGATGGACGGCACGTCGGCGCCCGGGTCGCCCGCCGGGTCCATCACCACGAACGGGATGGAACGGCTGGTCAGCAGCGCCCGCTGGGACTCGTCGAGCCCGGAGAGGACCAGCACGACGCCGTGCGGACGGCGGGCGGCGACCTGGTCGGCCCAGGTCCGCCCGGGTGTGAGGCGGCCCGCGCTCTCACTCAGCACGACGCTCAGCCCGGCGTCCCTGGCCACGTCCTCCACGCCCCGGATGACCTCCATCGCCCAGGCGCTCTCCAGCTCGTGGAAGACCAGGTCGATCAGGGGGGAGCGGGTCGCCTCGGCGCGGCGGCGCCGGTAGCCGTGGGCGCGCAGCAGGTCCTCGACACGGGTGCGGGTCGCGGGGGCGACATCGGCACGGCCGTTGAGGACCTTCGAAACAGTCGGTGCCGATACGCCGGCCTCACGAGCGATCTCCGCGAGCGTCGCGGTCTGCTTCGACCGCGCTTCTGTCCGCGTTTCTGTGGGCTCCGAGGGTGTCATGGCGGCGATCGTATCCCCACGCGACCCCTTGACGAACCCATGGGGACGCCATAGGTTCCCGGAACATTCGAAGTGCGTTGCGAAACATTCGAATCCTTAGGGACAGGAGTCTCATGACCACCGCCCCCTGGCGTGACCCCGCCCTGCCCGCCGCCGCCCGTGTCGACGACCTCCTCTCCCGGATGACCCTGGAGGAGAAGACCGCGCAGTTGTACGGCGTGTGGGTCGGCGCCGCGACGGACGGCGACGGAGTCGCCCCGCACCAGCACGACATGACCGCCGACTACGACTGGGACGAGCTGATCACCCGGGGGCTCGGCCAACTGACCCGGTCCTTCGGCACCGCCCCCGTGGACCCGGCGGTCGGCGCCCGCGCACTGGCGCTCGCCCAGCGCCGGATCGCCGCCGCGAGCCGCTTCGGCATCCCGGCGGTCGCCCACGAGGAGTGCCTCGCCGGCTTCACCGCCTGGCGGGCCACCGCCTACCCGGTGCCGCTGGCCTGGGGTGCCGCCTTCGATCCGCCGCTGGTGGAGGAGGTGGGCCGGGCGATCGGCCGCGACCTGCGCGCGGTCGGCGTCCACCAGGGTCTGGCCCCGCTGCTGGACGTCGTCCGCGACCCGCGCTGGGGACGGGTCGAGGAGACGATCGGCGAGGACCCGTACCTGGTCGGCACCGTCGGCACGGCCTATGTGCGCGGGCTGGAATCGGCCGGGATCGTCGCCACGCTCAAGCACTTCGCCGGGTACGCGTCCTCGGCGGGCGCCCGCAACCTCGCCCCGGTCCGGGCGGGCACCCGCGAGTTCGCGGACGTCACCCTGCCGCCCTTCGAGATGGCGCTGCGCGAGGGCGGCGCCCGCTCGGTGATGGCCGCCTACACGGAACGCGACGGCGTCCCGGCCTCCGCCGACCCCGAACTGCTGACCCGCCTCCTGCGCGACGAGTGGGGCTTCACCGGCACGGTCGTCGCCGACTACTTCGGCATCGGCTTCCTCCAAACCCTCCACCGGGTCGCCGGCACCCCCACCGAGGCCGCCCACCTCGCCCTGGCAGCCGGCATCGACGTCGAACTGCCGACGGTGAAGTACTACGGCGACGTACTGATCGAGGCGGTACGCCGGGGCGAGATCCCCTTGCCCCTGGTCGACCGGGCCGCCCACCGCGTCCTACTCCAGAAATGCGAACTGGGCCTCCTGGACGAAGACTGGCAGCCTGAGCCGAAGACCACAGAGGCCGCCGGGTCCGCCGAGACGGCCGAGACGGCGACCGCCCCGGCGATCGATCTCGACCCCCCGGCGAACCGCGCCCTGGCGCGGCGGCTGGCGGAGGAGTCGGTGGTGCTGTTGGACAATCCCGACGGTCTGCTCCCCCTCGCGCCCGACACCCGGATCGCGGTCGTGGGTCCGAGGGCGGCGGACGCCATGGCGATGCTCGGCTGCTACTCCTTCCCCTCCCATGTCCTCACCCACCACCCCGAGGCGGAACTCGGCATCGAGATCCCGACCCTCCTGGAGTCCCTGCGGGCCGAACTCCCGGACGCCAAGGTGACGTTCACGGAAGGCTGCGGGGTCTCGGACCCGGACCCGTCCGGGTTCACGGAGGCCGTCGCGCGCGCTTCGGAGGCGGACGTCTGCCTGGCCGTGCTCGGCGACCGGGCGGGCCTGTTCGGCCGGGGCACCTCGGGCGAGGGCTGCGACGTGGCCGACCTCACCCTGCCGGGCGTCCAGGGCGAGCTGCTGGACGCGTTGGTGGCGACGGGCGTCCCGGTCGTCCTCGTCCTGCTCACCGGCCGCCCGTACGCGCTGGGCCGCTGGCACGGGCGGCTGGGGGCGGTCGTCCAGGCGTTCTTCCCCGGCGAGGAGGGCGGTCCTGCGGTCGCGGGCGTGCTCTCGGGCCGGGTGAACCCCTCGGGCCGCCTCCCGGTGAGCGTGCCCCGGCTGCCGGGCGGCCAGCCCTGGACCTACCTCCAGCCGCCCCTGGGCCTGGCCGGCCAGGTCAGCAACCTGGACCCGACCCCGCTGTACGCCTTCGGCCACGGCCGCTCGTACACGGAGTTCACCTGGGAGGACTTCACCGGCCCCGACGCGGAGATCCCGACGGACGGCTCGTACGACGCCGCCGTCACGGTCCGCAACACGGGCGAGCGGGCGGGCGCGGAGGTCGTGCAGTTGTACCTCCACGACCCGGTGGCCGCCGTCACCCGTCCCGACGTACGCCTGATCGGCTACCAGCGCCTGGAGCTGGCGGCGGGCGAGTCGGCGCGGGTGACCTTCCACTTCCACGCCGACCTGTCGGCCTTCACCGACCGCGAGGGCCGACGCGTCGTCGAACCGGGGGCGCTGGAACTGCGGTTGGGGACATCGAGCGCGGCGGTACGGGAAGTGGCCCGGCTACGGCTGACCGGCCCGCTGCGCGAGGTGGGCACGGGACGGCGACTGCGGTGCGAGGTGACGGTCGTGAGCTGAGGGTCGTGAGCTGACCGTCGCGCGGGATCGGGGCTGACGGGGGCGGCGGCCCCTACGGGTCAGTGACCCGCCGTCCGCTCCGTGCCCGTCGCGAAGAACCGTGCCGCGTACTCGCCCGGGGGCAGCGGGCTCTCGCGCATGAGGGAGAACACCTCGGCGCCCTCGCCGGGGGCGCCGTCCATGGCGTAGGCCTCGGCGAAGCCGGTGTAGGCGACGTCGTCGAGGTCCGCGCAGTACGCGGCGGCCTCGGTCTCCCCGTGCTCGATCGCCTCGTCGAGGGAGTGGGCGGTCCAGAGGGTGACGCGCTCCTCGTAGACGCCCAGGGACACGTGCCGGAAGACGCACCGGACGCCGTACCAGGACGGCTGCTCCCCGACCGGCTCGAACCGCCACCGGTGCACGGCCCGCGTCACCAACTCCGCCCCGGGCTCCGGGAGTTCGGGCAGGTCGGGATCGTCGTAGGCCGTGTCCCACCAGGTGATGACGAGGACCCGGTCCTGCGGCGCGCGGAAGGTCTCGCGGCGCAGGGGACGGGGGGTCAGCTCCCCGGCACGGGCGCGGGCCCAGGCGAGGAGGTCGCCGCCCCGGCCCTCCGCCGCCCGGGCCTCCCACATCAACGCGACGGTCATGACACCACCCTCATGGTCCTCAGGGACCTCATGAGTACAGGTTGTCCTTGCCGACCTCATGGGCATGGACATGGACATGGACATGGTCGTGGTCGTGGCCGGGCACGTGGGGGTCGGTCACCGGGAGGGACGAGTCCGCCGACAGGTCCCAGCTCGACGCGGCCCGCCCCCGGGCGACCATCTCCGCGCCCAGCGCCGCGACCATCGCGCCGTTGTCCGTGCACAGCTTGGGACGCGGCACGCGCAGCCGGATGCCGGCCGCCTCGCAGCGCTCCTGGGCCAGCACCCGCAGCCGCGAGTTGGCGGCCACGCCGCCGCCGATCATCAGGTGGTCGACGCCCTCGTCCTTGCAGGCACGGACGGCCTTGCGGGTCAGGACGTCCACGACCGCCTCCTGGAAGGAGGCGGCCACGTCCCGCACCGGGACGTCCTCGCCCGCCGCCCGCTTGGCCTCAATCCAGCGGGCGACCGCCGTCTTCAGCCCGGAGAAGGAGAAGTCGTACGCCGGGTCGCGCGGACCGGTGAGACCGCGCGGGAACGCTATGGCCTTCGGGTCGCCCTCGCGCGCGTACCGGTCGATGACCGGCCCGCCCGGGAAGCCCAGGTTCAGCACCCGCGCGATCTTGTCGAACGCCTCGCCCGCCGCGTCGTCGATGGTCGCGCCCATCGGACGGACGTCGGACGTGATGTCGCTCGACAGGAGCAGGGACGAGTGCCCGCCGGACACCAGCAGCGCCATCGTCGGCTCGGGCAGCGGGCCGTGCTCCAACTGATCCACGCAGATGTGGGAGGCGAGGTGGTTGACGCCGTAGAGGGGCTTGCCGAGGGCGTAGGCGTACGCCTTCGCCGCCGAGACGCCGACCAGCAGGGCGCCGGCGAGACCCGGACCGGCCGTGACGGCGATGCCGTCGAGGTCCTTCGGGCTCACGCCCGCTTCCTTCAGCGCCCGTTCGATGGTCGGGACCATCGCCTCCAGGTGGGCCCGGGAGGCCACCTCCGGCACGACCCCGCCGAAGCGGGCGTGCTCGTCGACGCTGGAGGCGATCGCGTCCGCCAGCAGGGTGGTGCCGCGCACGACGCCGACGCCGGTCTCGTCGCAGGAGGTCTCGATCCCCAGTACGAGGGGTTCGTCAGCCATTGGTCTCGGTTCCTTGCGTTCCTGCCACGGATGTGGACGGGTCGGTCAGTCGCATCACCAGGGCGTCCACGTTCCCCGGCTGGTAGTAGCCGCGCCGGAAGCCGATGGCCTCGAAGCCGAAGCGCTCGTACAGCTTCTGCGCGCGGACGTTGTCGATCCGGCACTCCAGCATGACCTCGGCGCACTCGAACGCGGTCGCCGCGCGCAGCAGCTCCGTCAGCAGCCGGCCGCCGAGCCCGGTGCCCCAGTGCGCGCGGGCGACGGCGATGGTCTGCACGTCGGCGAGGTCACCGGAGGCGGCGAGACCGGCGTACCCGACGATCCGGCCGCCCACGGTCCGGCCGTCGGCGGACGCCTCGCCCTCGCCGGTCTCGTCGACGGCGACGACATACCGGCGGGTCGCCTCGGCACCGCGGGCGTGGGCCAGGTCGGACCAGAACATGCCCCGGGACCAGGTGTCCTCGGGGAAGAGGTCCTTCTCCAGCTCCAGCACGGGTTCGATGTCCCACCAGCGCATCTCGCGCAGCACGGGGTGACCGGGTGGGTTGACGGCTTCGTTGACGGCATCGGTCACTTGGGGGTGACCACCTTGTAGTTCTTCGGCACCTGGGCGTCCGGCCTGCGCAGATACAGCGGGCGCGGCTCCGCGAGCTCCTCGCCCGCCGCCAGCCGCTCCGCGGCCAGGCTCGCCAGCGCCGCCGCGGAGACGTGCCCGGGCTCGTGCGCGTCCGGGAAGGCGTCCGGGTACAGCAGCGCGCCCGCGCCGACGGCCGGCAGCCCGGCCACCTCGTCGGCGATGTCGGCGGGCCGGTCCACGGCGGGGCCCGAGAGCCGCGTCCGGGAGTCGGCGTAGCGCGCCCAGTAGACCTCCTTGCGGCGCGCGTCGGTCGCCACCACGAAGGGTCCTTCGAGGTCGGCGGCGTACGCGAGGCCGTCGAGCGTGCACAGACCGTGCACGGGGACACCGAGCGCGAGCCCGAAGGTGTCGGCGGTCATCAGCCCGACCCGCAGCCCGGTGTAGGGGCCGGGGCCGACGCCGACGACGATCCCGGTGACGGCGTCGAGCCTGAGCCCGGCCCCGGCGAGCAGCCGGTCGACGGCCGGCAGCAGCAGTTCACCGTGCCGGCGCGCGTCCACCTGACTCGAGGAGGCGACGACGTCCGTGCCGTCGTGCAGCGCGACGGTGACGGCGGGGGTGGCGGTATCCAGAGCGAGCAAGAGCACGCAAACAGCCTACGGCTCCCACGCCCCGCACACGGCCGCGCCGACGGAGGCCGCACCGACTGCTAACGTCACCGCGAAACGTGACGTACGGGACAGACCCGTAGGTGAACGGCCAGAGCAGACAGTCAGCGCAGACGACGCAGTCGGAACAGACGGAACGGACGGGGTGGTCCCGGGTGGCAGGCAACAGCTCGACTATCGTGACCGGGCTCACCGCGGCGGCCCTGGCGACGGTCGGGTTCCTCGCCTTCCAGGCCTCGGCGACCGCCCCCGCCGACCTCGCCGAGCCGCTGCGCAGCGGGGCCCCGGTGCCGGTGCCGAGGGCGCACCCCGACAAGGAGCACCCGGCGGCGCTGCCTGCCGACTCCGGCGTGGGCGCGCGGGTCGTGTACGCGCTGGACGACGACCGGGTCTGGCTGGTGGCCGCGAACGGCAAGGTCAACCGCACGTTCAAGGTCGCCCCCGGCAGCGTGGACCCGCCCACGGGCGCCTACTCCGTCACCTCGCGCTCGGGCGCCGTCACCGGCACCGACGGCACCCCCATCGAACACGTCGTGCGCTTCGCCACCGTGGACGACGTCACGATCGGCTTCAGCGCGGCACTGGACGGCTCGCTGCCGGAGCCCGACCCGACGGTGCGCACGGGCGGCATCCGGGAGAGCGTCGCGGACGGCGACGCGATGTGGGGCTTCGCGACGATCGGCCAGTCGGTCGTCGTGGTCCCGTAGGTGTGATGCCGTAGGCGTGATCCCGTAAGGGTGATCCCGTAGAGCCGGCCCTAAGCGGCTTTGGGCTGCTGTTCCGCCGGCTCTTCCACGAGCGCGAGGTCGGGCAGCCGCGGCGGCGTCGAAACGGCCTCGGCCGCCGCGCACGACGCCAGCAGGTCCCGCATGGACACACCGGCGGACTTCGTGGACCCCGTGGATCCGGTGGATTCCGTGGATTCCGTGGCCGACATGGACGCCTCCTGAAGTTCGGGGGGCGGGCGTAGTTAGGTAGACCTAACCACGAACTGGATACCATGTGACCACGCACAAGACGCCGAACGCAACATCTTGCCGACGCCTTGTCGGAATATCCACGAAGTCAGGCGAGGTCGGTCAGCTCAACGCCAGGCCGTCAGGCGGACAGGACACTCAGGTCCGCCGAAGCCCACCGCTCGCCCAGCCCGGTGACGGTGACATGCCGTACTTCGTCCGTCGTGTCGCCGACGGACCGGTGGATACGGACCTGGAGCCGGTCGTCGGTCAGCTCCTCGACCTTGCCCTCGCCCCACTCCACGACGATCACCGAGTCGGACAGCGAGACGTCCAGATCGAGGTCCTCCATCTCGTCGAGCCCGCCGCCGAGGCGGTACGCGTCGACGTGGACGAGCGGCGGACCGTCCCCCAGGGAGGGGTGCACGCGGGCGATCACGAACGTCGGGGAGGTCACTGCGCCCCGGATCCCGAGCCCCTCGCCGAGGCCCCGGGTGAGCGTCGTCTTGCCCGCGCCGAGCTCCCCGCTGAGCATCACGAGATCACCGGCGCGCAACAGCTTGGCCAGTCGGCGACCCAACTCCCCCATCTGGGCAGGGGAGTTGACGACGATCTCCACGCCGTTGCCGACCGGGTCGGGCTCAGCCGGGTTGTGCGGTGCTACTGGTGCTTCCATAGCCATTCACCGTAGCGCCCGCCGGGACGGCACCCGCGCGGGTGAGGAGGTCGGCGAGCCGGTCGGTGACCACTTCCGGGTGCTCCAGCATCACCAGGTGCCCGGCGTCCGGCACCAGGACCAGTTCGGCGTCCGGCAGCAGGTCGGCGATGGCCTCGCTGTGCTCGCTCGGCGTGACCAGGTCCCCGATCCCGGCCAGCACCAGCACCGGCATGTCGGTGAAGCAGCCCAGCGCCCCGGTCTTGTCGTGGTCCGTGAAGGCCGGGTAGAACTCGGCGACGACGTCGATGGGCGTCCCCTCGATCATCCGCTCGGCGAACCGGGCGACGGCCGGGTCGACGTCCCGCGAAGCGAACGAGTACCGCTTGATGACCCCGGCGAAGAGATCGGCGGTGACCCGCCGCCCCTTCTCCACCAGGGCCGCCTGCTGCCCGAGCGCCTTCAGCACCCCCGGCAGCACCCGCCGCACCGCGTTCACACCGGCGACCGGCAGCCCGAAGTTGACCTCGCCGAGCCGCCCGGACGACGTCCCCACGAAGGCGGTGGCGACGACCCGCTCCCGGATCAGCTCGGGGTCCAGCGCGGCCAGGGCCATCACCGTCATCCCGCCCATGGAGTGCCCGACGAGCACGATCGGCCCCTCGGGCACGGCCGCGTCGATGACCGCCTTCAGGTCGCGCCCGAGCTGGTCGATGGTGACCGGCACGCCGTCGTTCACCTGGTCGTTGCCGCGCGCGGAGCGGCCGTGGCTGCGCTGGTCCCAGTGCACGGTCCGTACGACGCCCCGCAGGGCCGCCCGCTGGAAGTGCCAGGAGTCCTGGGTGAGGCAGTAGCCGTGGCTGAAGACGACGGTGACGGGCAGCGGCGCCTTGCGCCCGAAGAGCCGCCGCCGGCGACCGGGCGGCCCGCCCTGCGGCTCGACGTCGTCGACCTCGTAGTACAGCTCGGTGCCGTCGTCGGCGTACGCCCGCCCCGGGGTGCCGCGCAGTCCGCCGTAGGGCCCCGCCGAGTCGAGGGCGAGCCGGGCCTTGGCCCGCATGCCGCGCCCCACGGTCATCCGTTCCACGGCGACACCGGCCGCCGCGCCCGCGGCGATCACGCCTATCGCGGCGCCGGCGATACCGGTCGCCCGGCGCCAGCTCCCGCCCGTCCCCGTACCGGAGACGGCGGCGACGGCCGCCGAGGCGGCACTCGCCACTGCCTCCGCGCTGCTCTCGCTCACGTCCCGCTCCTGTCCGGCCGAAGTCCTTGCCCGTGTCCTGGCTCATCGACATAGACGCGGGGAACGCGCGCGCCGATGCGCGTGACGATCTCGTACCCGATGGTTCCGGCCGCCTGCGCCCAGTCCTCCGCCGTGGGCTCGCCGCGGTCGCCGGGCCCGAAGAGGACCGCCTCCGCGCCGGGCGGGGGTTCGTCGCCGCCGAGGTCGACGACGAACTGGTCCATCGCGATGCGCCCGGCGGCCGTCCGCCACTTGCCGTCGACCAGTACGGGTCCGGTCCCGGAGGCGTGTCGGGGAACACCGTCGGCGTACCCCAGGGGGACGAGCCCGAGGGTCGTCGCCCCGGGGGTGACGTAGTGGTGGCCGTAGCTCACGCCGTGCGCGCCCGGTACGTGCTTCACGAGGGCGAGAGAGGCCGCGAGGGTCATCACCGGGCGCAGCCCGAAGTCGGCGGCGGAACCCAGCTCGGGGCTGGGCGACAGGCCGTACATGGCGATGCCCGGGCGGACCAGGTCGAAGTGGGTCTCCGGGAGCGTCAGCGTGGCCGGCGAGTTGGCGATGTGCCGCACCTCGGCCCGCACGCCCTGCGCCTCCGCGTACGCCACCATCTCGCGGAACCGCCCGAGCTGTGCGGCGATGGAGGGATGCCCGGGCTCATCGGCACAGGCGAAGTGCGACCACAACCCGGTGACGCGGACCAGTCCCTCCCCCTCTGCCCGGCGAGCCGCCCCGACCAACTCGGCCCAGTCCCCGGGCTGGCACCCGTTGCGCCCGAGCCCGGTATCGGCCTTGAGCTGCACCCGGGCAGTGAGCCCGGCACCGCGGGCAGCGCCCACGACCTCCCGCAGCGCCCAGAGCCCACTCACCGACACGTCGATGTCGGCCTCGATGGCCTCGCGCCAGGGTCCGCCCGGCGTCCAGAGCCAGCACAGGATCCTGACGTCGGCGGGCAGCCCGCCCTGCGCGCGCAGCGCGAGCGCCTCCTCGGGCGTGGCGGTACCCACCCAGCCGGCCCCGGCCTCGACGGCCGCCCGGGCGCACGGCAGCGCCCCGTGCCCGTACCCGTCGGCCTTCACCACGGCCATGAACGCCGCCCCGGGCGCTTTGGCACGCAGGGTGCGCACATTGGCCCGCAGCGCGGCCAGGTCGATCTCGGCACGGGCGCGCGACGGGTTGGCGGGCGGCTCGACAGTCTCACTCATCGCGCCCAGTGTCTCAGAGGGCTTGGACAGCCCCCTAGGTACCGGGCCGGTGACCCCACACGTAGACCCGGTCGCCCTTCTTCAGCACACCCCACAGTTTCCGCGCGTCACCGAGGGTGAGATTGACGCAGCCCTGGGAGCCGATGGTGGTGTGGATGGTGCCGTAGACGGCGTGGAAGGCCTGGCCGCCGTCGAAGAACTGGGCGTACGGCATGGGGGTGTTGTAGAGGGTCGACACATGGTTCTTGTGCCGCCAGTAGACGGTGTGCCACCCCTTACGGGTCGGATGGGCGGCCCGCCCGCTCCGCATCGACACGGGCCCGAAGACGACCTTCGCCCCCTTCTGCACCCACGTCACCTGCCGATCGAGATCCACACAGGCGACCCGGTAGACCCGCACCGGACACTTCTTCGCGGCGTTCGGATTCTTCTTGGCGGAGATGAGCTGCATCCGAGCCCAGGTAACAGGCCCAGCAAACCCAATAGCAGGCTGGATCTTCTGAGTCTTCTGAAAAGCCCGGATGGCCCGGCAGTCGGCGGCGGACTGCTTCCCGTCCACCGTCAACTTCAGCCACCGCTCGACGGCCCGCTGATAAGGCCCCACCCGCTTGGTACAGGCCACCCGCAGGGCCACCTCCTCCAACGGCACGTACTCGACCAGCGCATACGTCCCGTCCACCGCCTCCCGCGGCTCAACGGCATCCTCGGCGGCAGACGGCTCGTACACCGTGGGCGCGAGCACCTGATCGGGCGTATCGATCTGCCAGGGCAGATCCACCCCCGGCGGCACACCGGGCACGAGCTGGTTCTGCGGGTCGGGCGGCGCGGGGGCGGCGCGGGCGGAGGCCCCAAGGGGAAGAAGAGACACGACAACAAGAAGAAAAGCCGCACTTCGTACACTGATCACACGATCAGAGAAACGCGGGCCACCCGTCGGCCGGGGACGGCGCGCGGTGGGGTCACCCTTACGAGGGGCAGCCTGCCCAGCCTGCTCATCAACGCCGGCCTCCAAGAGACAAGGGAGGCCATCCTGAAACACCGTCGACACCTCAGACGTCCAGGGCGTCGCTCTCGCGGTAGGGGTTGCCCTCTACCGGGGTCACGCGCCAATAGGTCTCGACCATGGCCTTGAATTGCCGATGAGTCGGATTCAGACCTATGTGTTTCAGCGCCCATACCTCAACAGGCATAGGCTCGTTGTCGGTTGGCTTGGCTTCCGCCCCGCACGCCATGCGTACGGCGGAGTAGATGCCCTGCGGGGCACCCTCGGCGGTTTCCGCACCCAGCGTCCATTCCGCAGCCTTGATGATCGAACGCATCACAATTCCCCCCGGCTGCGCCTGTTCACTTCGGCCAATTTGGCGCGCAGCATTTCCGGACGACCCCCGCAGCCCGTACACGTGCACGTCGGGTAACTCGTGCTTACTTCCGGTACCTGTACCGGCTTTACCGGACGCCTTGCGCGCACGGGTGTGCGGACACCCGTCTCCCGATTGACCCGGTACACCGAAATAGTCATGCTCACCTGGCATCCCTCCAAGGGTCTGCCTGGGCACTTGTGTCGGCGTCCCTGGGCGGATCGCCCAGGCGCTCGACGTAGGACCGAACGACAGCGCCCGCGTGTTCCCACGACTGCGGCGCAACGGGGGATGCAGCGGGTCGGTGCCTGCCGGGGGTACGGGGCCGGAATACGGCTCTCACCCGTTCGAGTGCGGTGCGGATAAGGTCTGCCACGTCGACGCTCCTCTGAAGCGTTGGCCACGCCCCCGGACCGGTCGCACGGTCGCGGGGGTCCTTGCTGTCCGGCCATGCTGACGGCCCATCAAGGACGTCTTTGTCCAGGTGCCGCGACACCTGGGACGCCTCGGCGGTAGCGTGGAAGAACGCCCAAACGTCCCCGGGGGGAACCTTGAACACCGCCCTGCGTTCCGCTATGCAGTCTGCCGGACTGACGCCACGGCAGCTTGCCGCACGAGTGGGCGTCTCGGGCAAGACCGTTGAGCGATGGGTTGCGGACGCCGATCTGATCCCGCACGCCCGGAACCGGGAAGACGCCTGCAAGGCGTTGGGAGTTGACGAAGAAATGTTGTGGCCGAAAGCCGTCAAGGACCGTATTAAAACCGGTGGCGACCGGGAGATCATCCGTTCTTATCCGTACCGATCTTCCTGCCCTTCAACCGTATGGGGGGAACTGATCGCCCATTCCACAGGAGAACTGTTCTTCGCGGGATACACGAATTACTTCCTGTGGCTCGACCAGCCCGCATTCGTCTCAACCCTGCGCCAGAAACTCGACAGCGGCTGTCGAGTACGCTTCCTCCTGGGCGACCCGGATGGGGAAGTGACGCGCAATCGAGAAACGATCGAAGATGTGGCGCTCACAGTATCCACGCGCATTCGCATCACACTTGAAAACCTGGGAAAGCTCGGGTCACACGAGGGTCTGGAAACGCGATTCTCGGCCCCCGGTGACGCGGTGAACCACGTATCCCTGTCCGTATTCCGATTCGACAATGAGGCGCTGGTCACTCCCCACCTCGCCCGAATGGTCGGCCATGACTCGCCACTCCTGCACCTGCGGCAGTACGACAATGGGGGCATGTTCGCTCGATTTGCCGAGCATGCAGAGGAGTTGTGGTCAAGGGGCGTACCGGTAGAGCCTGCGGCCGACAGGCAGCGTTAGTTCACCGTGAAACGCAGAAGGGGTAGGGGCGGCGGGGGCGAAAAACCCCACCCCCTACCCCGTCACCACATCCCGCCAAGCCCCCCGAACCCCCTCCGCCACATCCTGCGCCCCCACCGGCGCCCCCGCCGCCGCGAACCGCCCCGCCAACCCATGCAGATACGCCCCCACACTCCCCGCATCCAACGCACTCAACCCCGCCGCCAGCAACGACCCCGCAAGCCCCGACAACACATCCCCACTCCCGGCGGTGGCCAGCCAAGCAGTCCCCGTGGCATTCACCCGCACCACCCCGACCCGCCCCGCATGCCCCACACCCGCCACACCCCCCACATCCGCAACCAACGTCGTCGACCCCTTCAACAGCACCGTCGCCCGATACCGCGCCGCCAACTCCCGCACGGCAGCCAGTCGAGCCCCCTCCACCTCCTCCCGCGCCACCCCCAACAACGCGGCCGCCTCCCCCGCGTGCGGCGTCATCAACGTCGGCGCGCCACGCCCCCGTACCGCATCGGCGTCCGCCAGCCGCAACCCGTCCGCGTCGATCAGCACCGGCACCTCCGCGGCCAGCACCTCCGCCACCGTCCGCGCGTCGTCCCCGATACCCGGCCCGACGACCCACGCCTGCACCCGCCCGGCGTGCCCGGGCCCCTGGTCGGACACGAGGGTCTCGGGAAACCGCGCGATGACCGCGTCCCCGGCCGGCCCCACGTACCGCACGGCCCCCGCCCCGCCCCGCAGCGCCCCCGCGACGGCCAGCACCGCCGCACCCGGATACCGGGCCGACCCGGCCGCGATCCCGACCACCCCGCGCCGATACTTGTCGCTCTCGCCACCCGGCACCGGCAACAACGCGGCCACGTCCGCATGCTGCAAGGCCTCCAGCTCGGGCTCGTCCGGCAGTTCACCCCCGAGCCCGATGTCGACGAGCCGCACGGACCCGGCGTACTCCCGCGCCGGATCGACGAGCAGCCCCGGCTTGTGCGTGCCGAAGGTGACGGTCAGATCGGCGCGGATCGCACTCCCGTGCACCTCACCGGTGTCGGCGTCGACCCCGCTGGGCAGGTCGACGGCGACGACGAGCGCCCGCGCCCCGGCGACCACCGCGGCCAACCCGGCCGCCTCGGGCCGCAGCCCGCCCCGCCCCCCGATCCCGACGATGCCGTCAACCACCAGATCAGCCCGCCGAACAGCCTCCTCAACCCCACGAGCAGCCCCACGAGCAGCCCCACTCACCGCCCCACCGAACACCCCACCCGGCGCACCCCCCGACGCGCCCCCCGCTCCCCCGCCGACCGCGACCGTGCGCCCCCCGGCCCGCCGCAGAGCCGCCAGCCCCCCGGCATGCGTCCGCTCGGGCGCGAGCAGCACAGCGGTCACCCCCGCCCCCCGCCGGGCCAGCCGAGCCCCGGCGTACAGGGCGTCACCCCCGTTGTCCCCGCTCCCCACCAGCAGCACGATCCGCCGCCCGTACACCCGCCCCAGCAGATCCGCACAGGCGGCGGCCAGCCCGGCGGCGGCCCGCTGCATCAGCGCCCCTTCCGGAACCCGGGCCATCAGGGCCCGCTCGGCACGACGAACGGTCTCCACGCAGTAGGCAGTACGCATACCCCGAGTCTCCCCCGACGGCCCCCACCACCGCACCCGGTCAGCTCACCCCACGCCCATCAGCCCCGTCCGCGCGTGGGGACCAGCCCCCGCCCATCACCCCTCCGCGATCACCACCGCCGAAGCGACACCCGCGTCATGACTCAACGACACATGCCACGACCGAACGCCCAGTTCGGCCGCCCGCGCGGCGACAGTCCCCCGCACCCGCAACCGAGGCCGCCCGTTGTCCTCGACGTACACCTCCGCGTCCGTCCACAACAGCCCGGGCGGTGCCCCCAGCGCCTTGGCCAACGCCTCCTTCGCCGCGAACCGCGCCGCCAGCGAGGCAGCGCCCCGCCGCTCGCCGCTCGGCAGCAACAACTCGCTCTCCAGGAACAGCCGCTGGGCAAGCCCGGGCGTCCGTTCCATCGACGCCGCGAACCGCTCGATCTCGGCAACGTCGATACCGACCCCGATGATGCTCATGCCGAGCACCCTAAGGCCGCACTGTCACAGTCGGCTGCTAGCCTGCGGCAGCATGATCACGTCAACGTGAACTCGACGCCCTCAAGCCGAACTTGACGACGCCGAGCAGAAGACGACGACGTGACGACGACGTCAGGAACATGACGTCAGGAACATGACGAACCCGCCGCGCGCCCTGGGGGGCCAGCCCGCGCGCCGCGGACAGTGACGCCAGGGGGCGGAGGCATGACCAGCACCACCAGCACCAATCCCACGGGCGCGGGCTCTTCAGGGCCGGGACCGGGGCAGGGACCGGGGTCGGGGTCGGGGCCGACATTCGACCCGTACGACAACACCCCCGAGCTGATCCCGCTGCGCACCGCCGCGCAGGCCGGAGACTGGCCGGCCGTCCGGGACTACTTCGCGGCGCTCGACTCCGTCGACGAACTCGCCTCGGCCACCAGCCTCCTCGCCGACATCCCCGGCGTCGAGAACTTCCTGGAGCGGGCCGCCGCCGACCAGCCCGCCGACCCGCTCCCGCGCACCCTCCTCGCCGAGCGGTACGTCTACATCGGCTGGGACATCCGCAGCGGCGCCCGCGCCCAGCACGTCTCGCGGGAGCAGTTCGGCCAGTTCCACGACTGGCTGCGGCGGGCCGAGCAGATACTGATCGAGGTGTGCGCCGAGCACCCCGCGTACGCCCCCGCCTGGACCGCCCGCCTGATGACCGCGCGCGGCCTGCAACTGGGGCAGGCGGAGGCCCGCCGCCGCTACGACCGGCTGGCCGCCCACCACCCCCACCACTACCGCGCCCAGACGCAACTGCTCCAGCAGTTGTGCCCGAAGTGGAGCGGCTCGTGGGACGCGGCGCACGGCTTCGCCCGCGAGTGCGCGACCGCCGCCCCCGACGGTTCGAACGCCGCCGCTCTGGTCGCCCTCGTCCACATCGAGCAGTGGCTCGACCTGCCGGGCGGCGAGGGCGCGGCCTATATGCGGGGCCTGCCGGTCCGCGACGACCTGCGCTTCGCCGCCCAGGTCTCCGTACTGCACCCGGACCACCGGCCCGACTGGAACTCGATCGGCGCGCACAACGCGTTCGCGTTCGCCTTCTCGCTCGGCAACCACTTCGCGGACGCGGCCCCGCACTTCGCGTCCCTCGGCGACCGCGCGTCCGAGTTCCCGTGGCAGTACCTGCCCGACAAGAAGTCGGCGTTCCTCAACTTCCGCAAGTCCGCGCTGGAAAGCCGGGGAGGCGACACCCGATGACCACGAACCCGCACAAGCAAGACGACCTCACCGCCCTCACGCCCCTCACCGGCCTCGTCTCCCACACCACCACCCACCACATCCCCACCCTCTACGCCTCCGCCCCCGCGACCGCCTCCGCGTCCGCGTCCGCGTCCGCGTCCGGCAACGAGATCACCGCCGGTCTCTTCTTCCGGGTGGGCCAGGCCGACGAGACGCTGGCCACCGCCGGCCTCACCCACCTCGTCGAGCACCTCGCCCTGCACCGCCTCGGCCTGTCCGACCTGCACTACAACGGCGCGACGGCGAACACGTACACCCTCTTCCACGTCCACGGCAGCGAGGACGAGGTCGTCACGTACCTCAACAGCGTGTGCGCGGCGCTGCGCGACCTGCCGATGCAGCGGCTGGAGACGGAGAAGGAGATCCTCCGCACGGAGGCGGCCGGCCGCGGCGGCGGCCCCCAGCACCGGATGCCGCTGTGGCGCTACGGCGCGCAGGGCTACGGCCTGCCCAGCTACAACGAGCTGGGCACCTGGAGCCTGACCCCCGACCAGGTGCGCGACTGGGCGCGGACCCGCTTCACCCGCGACAACGCGGTCCTCTGGATCACCAGCGACCACGTCCCCGAGGGCCTGGACCTGACCCTCCCCGAGGGCACCCGCTTCCCCGCCCCCGCCGCGACCAGCGCGCTGCCCACCACCCCCGCGTACATCAGCGGCGACGACGGCCACGTCGTCCTCACCTCCGTGCTGCGCCGCTCGACCGCGGCCGGCGTCTTCGCGGACGTCCTGGGCCGGGCCCTGTTCCAGGACCTGCGCCAGGAGGGCGGCTACTCCTACACCGCGGAGGCCGACTACTCCCCGCGCGACGCCGACTTCGCCACCCTCACCGCGTACGCCGACGCCCTCCCGCAGAAGCAGGACGCGGTCGTCGGCGGCTTCGTCGACACCCTCGCCCGCCTCCGCGCGGGCCGCATCGAGCAGTCCGAACTGGACTCCGTCCGCACCAAACTCCTCAAGCGGTACGACACCCCCGACCTCGCGGCCGCCACCCTCCCCTCGTACGCCCTGAGCCTGCTTCTCGGGCACCGCATCCTCACCCCCGAGCAGCACAAGGCGGAGCTGAACGCGGTGACCCTGGACGACCTGCGCGAGGTCGCCCGCGAGGCCTGGGACAGCGCGCTGCTCCAGGTCCCCGGCCGGGGCGTCGACTGGGCGGGCCTCACCCTCGCCCCCCAGTTCTCCAGCACCTCCGCCACCGTCACCGGCACCCGCCACCAGTCCCTGGAGGACGAGCAGGTCACCCTGGTCATCGGCGCCGAGGGCGTCAGCCTCCTGACCCCGCGCGGCCCGATCACCGTCCGCTACGACGCCTGCGCCGCGATGACCACCCGCCCCGACGGCGCCCGCAGCCTCACCGGCCACGACGGCTTCTCGGTCACCGTGGAACCCACGCTGTACCGGGGGGTGACCCCGGAACGCATAGCGGCACTGGACGCGGCCGTCCCCTCCGAGGCGACGGTACGCATGCCGGCCCGCGCCCCCGACCACATCCCCCAGCCGCAGCCCCGCAACCAGACCGCCGCAAGGCAGTCCGCCACAGGCGCCGCCACCACCTGGGCCTGGACCACCGCCCTCTGCCTCGTCGGCCTGCTGGCACTGTCCTGGGGCCTGCTCTGCGGAATCATCACCGCCGACGAGTCCGCGGCCGCCGCCCCGGAGTGGGACGCGGTCGTCGGCGTCTGGATCCTGGAACTCCCCCTGGCCTTCGCCACCTGGAAACTGCACACGGCCCGAAAAACCCGCAGACAACGCTAGCCCCCCCCCCCCGGGTGGATCACTCCGAACGAGCCACCGCATCCTTCTGCAGCAGAACCGCCGCCAGCAGACTCAGCGTCGGCTCCGCCTTCCGCAGCACCCTCACCGCGTCGACCGAGCCGACGTCCCCCGTGAAACCGACGGCGGCCAGCCGGGCGTGGACCCAGTCGGCGCGCAACCGGGACGTGTCGGCGGCGGCCTTGGCCTCGGCGAGCGCGACGGCGCGTGCCAGCCCCGCCCGCTCCCCGTCGGAGGCCTCGGCCAGCGCCTCCCGCAGCGCCGCCACGATCACATCGGCGTCCCGGACGACCAGCACGAAGTCCTGCTTCTTCTTCAGCCCCGCGATTCCTGTCATACGCATCATCGTGACCGTCAAACTCCGCACCAGCCAAGCGACTTGAGCAGCTTCAGAGCCTAGGCACAACCGCACGCACCGCCCCCTTCTCCCCCCTCTGCTCCACCACCCCCTACTCCACCGTCACCGACTTCGCCAGGTTGCGCGGCTGGTCCACCTCGTTGCCGCGAGCCGTCGCCAGTTCGCACGCGAAGACCTGCAACGGCACCGTGGCCACCAGCGGCTGGAGCAGGGTCGGCGTGACGGGGATCCGGACGAGATGGTCGGCGTACGGCACCACCGCCTCGTCCCCCTCCTCCGCGATCACGATCGTGCGCGCACCCCGGGCCCGGATCTCCTGGATGTTGGACACGATCTTGTCGTGGAGGACGGACCGCCCGCGCGGCGACGGCACGACCACCACCACCGGCAGATCCTCCTCGATGAGCGCGATCGGCCCGTGCTTCAGCTCCCCCGCGGCGAACCCCTCCGCGTGCATGTACGCCAGCTCCTTCAGCTTCAGCGCACCCTCCAGCGCGACGGGATACCCCACGTGCCGCCCCAGGAACAGCACCGTGTCCTTGTCGGCGAGCGACCGCGCCAGCTCCCGCACCGGCTCCATGGTCTCCAGCACCCGGTCGACGGAGCCGGAGATCTGCGCGAGGTCCCGGACGACGTCCTGGATCTCGTCCCCCCACTTGGTGCCGCGCACCTGGCCGAGGTACAGCGCGACCAGATAGCAGGCGACCAGTTGCGTCAGGAACGCCTTCGTCGAGGCGACCGCCACCTCCGGCCCGGCGTGCGTGTACAGCACCGCGTCCGACTCACGCGGGATGGTCGAGCCGTTGGTGTTGCAGATGGCCAGCACCTTGGACCCCTGCTCGCGCGCATGCCGCAGCGCCATCAGCGTGTCCATCGTCTCGCCGGACTGCGAGATGGCGATGACGAGCGACGTCGAGTCGAGGATCGGATCCCGGTAGCGGAACTCGCTGGCCAGCTCCACCTCGCACGGGATGCGCGTCCAGTGCTCGATGGCGTACTTGGCGATGAGGCCCGCGTGGAAGGCCGTACCGCACGCGACGATGACGACCTTGTCGACCTTCCGCAGCTCGGCGGCCGGGATCCGCACCTCGTCGAGGGTCAGCGCACCCGAGGCGTCGATACGGCCCAGCAGGGTATCGGCGACAGCCTTGGGCTGCTCGGCGATCTCCTTGAGCATGAAGTAGTCATACCCCCCCTTTTCGGCCGCCGACGCGTCCCAGTCGACGTGATACGAGCGCACGTCCGCCGGACGGCCGTCGAACCCGGTCACCGTCACGCCGTCCCTGCGCAGCTCCACCACCTGGTCCTGACCCAGCTCGATCGCCGACCGCGTGTGGGCGATGAACGCGGCGACGTCCGAGGCGAGAAAGGCCTCACCCTCTCCAACGCCCACCACCAGTGGTGAGTTCCGCCGCGCGCCGACCACCACATCGGGCTCGTCGGCATGCACCGCGACCAGCGTGAACGCCCCCTCCAGCCGCCGGCACACCAGCCGCATGGACTCCGCCAGGTCGGCGGTCACGGAGAACTCCTCGGCGAGCAGATGCGCCACGACCTCGGTGTCGGTCTCGGAGAGCAGCTCGTGCCCCCGCTCGGCCAGCTCGCCCCGCAGCGCGGCGAAGTTCTCGATGATCCCGTTGTGCACGACGGCGACGCGCCCCGCGTTGTCGAGATGAGGATGGGCGTTGGCGTCGGTGGGCCCGCCATGGGTGGCCCACCGCGTGTGCCCGATGCCCGTCGTCCCGGCCGGCAACGGCCGTTCCGTCAGCTCCTTCTCCAGATTGACGAGCTTGCCCGCCTTCCTCGCGGCGGCCAGCCCCCCGTCGGCCGGCACGGCGACACCCGCCGAGTCGTACCCCCGGTACTCCAGCCGCTTCAGTCCGGCCATGACGACGTCGAGCGCCGACTGAGACCCCACGTATCCCACGATTCCGCACATGCGCGGCAGCCTACGACCGATCCCCGCCCCGAAAGACCCTCCACGTGCCCGATTTCGGAAATTCCCACGCCCGAACGCCCCCTAACCTCACCCCTACCCCCGGACCGTGACGGACCCCACCCGCCGCCCCGTTCAAACTCCGTTCACAATGGAGTGTGATCTCCCCGGTCTCCCCGATGCCCCGGAGCGCCCACCGGCACAGGCCGGAGGCGACTCCCTACGTCGACCTCACCCGAAGCGAGTGGAGCGCGCTGCGCGAGAAGACGCCGTTGCCGCTGACGGCCGAGGAGGTCGAGAAGCTGCGCGGACTCGGCGACGTCATCGACCTCGACGAGGTGCGCGACATCTACCTCCCGCTCTCCCGCCTCCTCAACCTCTACGTCGGCGCCACCGACGGCCTGCGCGGCGCCCTCAACACCTTCCTCGGCGAACAGGGCTCGCAGTCCGGCACCCCCTTCGTGATAGGCGTCGCCGGCTCCGTGGCCGTGGGGAAGTCCACCGTCGCCCGGCTCCTCCAGGCGCTCCTGTCCCGCTGGCCGGAACACCCCCGCGTGGAGCTGGTCACCACGGACGGCTTCCTGCTCCCCACCAGGGAACTGGAGGCCCGCGGCCTGATGGCGCGGAAAGGTTTCCCCGAGTCCTTCGACCGCCGCGCCCTGACCCGCTTCGTGGCCGACATCAAGGCGGGCAAGGACGAGGTCACAGCGCCCGTCTACTCCCACCTGATCTACGACATCGTCCCGGACCGCAGGCTCACCGTCCGCCGCCCCGACATCCTCATCGTCGAGGGCCTGAACGTCCTGCAGCCCGCCCTCCCCGGCAAGGACGGCCGCACCCGCGTCGGCCTCGCCGACTACTTCGACTTCAGCGTGTACGTCGACGCGAGCGCCGAGGACATCGAGCGCTGGTACCTCAGCCGGTTCCGGAAACTGCGCCAGACCGCCTTCCAGAACCCCGACTCGTACTTCACGAAGTACACCCAGGTCTCCGAGGAGGAGGCCGTCGACTACGCCCGCACCCTCTGGCACACCATCAACAAGCCCAACCTGGTGGAGAACATCGCCCCCACCCGCGGCCGGGCCACCCTCGTGGTCCGCAAGGGCCCGGACCACAAGGTGCAGCGCCTGCGCCTGCGCAAACTCTGACGGCTACCCTGCCCCCATGCTGCACCTGCGCCTGATCACACCGTCGGACCGGACCGACGACGTGGTCCACCTGATCGAGAACACCGTCGGCACCACCCACCTCGTGGTGGTGCCGGGCGCGGCCCGCAACCCGGCCGGCGACGTCGTCCTGTGCGACGTGGCACGCGAGGCGGGGGACGAACTCCTCACCCGCCTCCAGCAGTTGGGGCTGGACAAGACCGGCTCGATCGCCGTCGAGAACATCGACCTGTCGCTCTCCCTGCGCGCCGACAAGGCCGAGGCGGAGGCGCCCGGCGAGGGCGCCGACGCGGTCCTGTGGGAGCACCTCACGGACGCCACCCACGAGGAGTCGACGCTCTCCATCACCTACGTCGCGTTCATCACCCTCGCCACGATGATCGCGGCCTGCGGTGTGGTGCTCGACAACGCGGTCCTGATCGTGGGGGCGATGGCCGTGGGCCCCGAGTTCGGCCCGCTGGCCGGCATCTCCACGTCGATCGTGCAGCGCGCTCCCCGACTGGCCCTGCGCTCACTGATCGCCCTGCTGGCCGGCTTCGCGGTGGCGATGGCGGTGACGGTGGGCTTCAGCCTCTTCATGGACGCCCTGGCCCTGTTCAGCAAGGAGCAGTTGGAGGCCGACCGCCCTCAGACCGCCTTCGTCTACGCGCCGGACTGGTTCTCCTTCATCGTCGCCGTCCTCGCGGGCATCGCCGGCACCCTCTCCCTGACCTCCGCGAAGTCCGGTGCCCTGGTGGGCGTGGCCATCTCGGTCACGACGGTCCCGGCAGCCGCCAACGCGGCCGTGGCCCTCAGCTACGGCGACACCGAACAGACCTGGGGCTCGACAACCCAACTCCTACTGAACCTACTGGGCATCATCCTGGCCTCCACGCTGACGCTACTGGCCCAGAAAGCGCTTTGGGCACGGCAACGTGCAATCAGGGGCTAGCGCAGACGCCCCAGGGGCGCGGGGCTGTGTCGATTTGCGGCTCCGCCGCGTGGGCGCACCCAGCCACAACGAACCCGCAGCCCGCAAACGACAGAACCCCCCACCCCCACCCGGCACTTAACCGAGCGCGGACTTCACCACATCCGCCAACCGCCCGGCAACAGCCCGAGCCTGATCGATATCAGCGGCCTCAACCATCACCCGCACAAGCGGCTCGGTCCCGGAAGGCCGCAGCAACACCCGCCCGGTGGAACCGAGTTCCCGCTCCGCCTCGCCAACAGCCGCCGCAAGCTCGGCAGAAGAACCGACCCGAGCCCGATCGACATCCGGCACATTGACCAGCACCTGCGGCAACCGCTCCATCACAGCGGCCAGTTCCCGCAACGACCGCCCGCTCTGGACGACCCGAGCCGCCAGCATGAGCCCCGTCAGCGTCCCGTCACCCGTCGTCGCATGGTCGAGGATGATCACGTGCCCGGACTGCTCACCGCCCAGCGCGTACCCGTGCTCCTTCATCTCCTCCAGCACATACCGGTCGCCGACGGCGGCCTGCACGAGCCGGATCCCCTCCCGCTCCATCGCCAGCTTGAAGCCGAGGTTGGACATGACCGTCGCGACGACGGTGTCCGAGCGCAGCACCCCCCGCTCCCGCATGGACAGCGCGAGCACGGCGAGGATCTGGTCCCCGTCGATCTCCTCGCCCGTGTGGTCCACGGCGAGGCACCGGTCGGCGTCCCCGTCGTGCGCGATGCCGAGCGCGGCCCCGTGCTCGATGACCGCGGCCTTCAGCTTGTCCAGGTGCGTGGACCCGCAGCCGTCGTTGATGTTGAGCCCGTCCGGCTCGGCCCCGATGGTCACGACCTCCGCGCCGGCCCGCGCGAACGCCTCCGGCGACACCCACGCAGCGGCGCCGTGCGCCTCGTCGAGGACGATCTTCAGCCCGTCGAGCCGGTTCGGCAGGACGGCGATGAGGTGGGCGACGTACCGGTCGAACCCCTCGTCGTAGGAGCGGACGCGGCCGACGCCACTGCCGGTCGGCCGGTCCCACGGCGCGCCGGTGCGGTGCTCGTCGTAGACGGACTCGATCCGGTCCTCGAGCTCGTCGGCGAGCTTGTGGCCGCCGCGCGCGAAGAACTTGATGCCGTTGTCGGGCATCGCGTTGTGGCTGGCGGAGAGCATCACGCCCAGGTCGGCGCCGAGCACGCCGGTGAGGTAGGCGACGGCGGGCGTGGGCAGCACGCCGACCTTCAGCACGTCCACACCCGCACTCGCCAGGCCCGCCACCACGGCGGCCTCCAGGAACTCCCCGGACGCACGCGGATCCCGTCCGACCACGGCCACCGGCCGGTGCCCCCGGAACGTACCCGCCTCGGCCAGCACGTGCGCCGCCGCGACGGACAGGCCGAGCGCCATCTCCGCCGTCAGATCCGCGTTGGCGACACCGCGCACGCCGTCCGTGCCGAAGAGTCGTCCCACTTGTCCTCCTGAGGAAGCGTCAGTTTCAAAAGCCGTGACGGGTGCGTCGGACGATCGACCGAGGTCGGTCGGCCCACGGCGGCTCCGCATTCAGGCATTGGATGCCCTGAACATCCGATCACACAAGCCTTTGAGCACCTTGTGCCGTTATACGCCCACGGCTGCGAGAAAACGAACGCCCCGACGACACTATGGCGTGCCGCCGGGGCGTTCGGAGTACGTACGACGGGCGGACCGAAACCGGTCCGGTCCGACCCGGATGACGTACGAGCAGGCAGCGAAGCTTAACGCTTGCTGTACTGCGGGGCCTTGCGGGCCTTCTTGAGACCGGCCTTCTTGCGCTCGACCGCACGGTCGTCACGCGTGAGGAAGCCGGCCTTCTTGAGCGCGCCGCGGTTGTTGTCGACGTCGGCCTCGTTCAGCGCACGGGCGACACCGAGACGGAGCGCGCCGGCCTGACCGGAGACACCGCCGCCGGAGATGCGGGCGACGACGTCGTAGCGACCCTCGAGCTCGAGGACCTTGAACGGCTCGTTGACTTCCTGCTGGTGCACCTTGTTCGGGAAGTAGTCCTCGAGGGTGCGACCGTTGATCTTCCACTTGCCGGTGCCCGGGACGATCCGGACGCGAGCGATGGCGTTCTTGCGGCGACCCAGGCCGGCGGCCGGCTGGGGCTCGCCGAAGCGGGAGGCCAGCGACTCCGAGGTGTACTCACCCTCGACGGGGACCTCGGACTCGGTGGTGTAGCTGTCGATGTCGACGAGCTCGGTCTCTTCGAGCGGCTGCTCGGCAGTGGTCTCGGCCACGGTTCTCCTCAGATTCTCTTCAGCTTGGGGTGGTGTGGCCGGAATTACTGCGCGACCTGGGTGATCTCGAACGGCACAGGCTGCTGCGCCGCGTGCGGGTGCACGTCACCCTTGTAGACCTTCAGCTTCGAGAGCATCTGACGGCCGAGCGTGTTCTTGGGGAGCATGCCCTTGACGGCCTTCTCGACGGCCTTCTCCGGGTTGTTCGCCAGCAGGTCGTCGTAGCGCACGGAGCGCAGACCGCCCGGGTACCCGGAGTGGCGGTAGGCCATCTTCTGGGTCCGCTTGTTGCCGGAGAGGTGCACCTTGTCGGCGTTGATGATGATGACGAAGTCACCGGTGTCGACGTGGGGCGCGTAGATCGGCTTGTGCTTGCCCCGGAGGAGGGACGCGGCAGTGGTGGCGAGACGGCCCAGGACGATGTCCTGAGCGTCGATGACGTGCCACTGGCGCGTCACATCGCCGGGCTTGGGGCTGTACGTACGCACGGTTCGTAGCCTTCGCTTCTTCAGTGAATGGTCCTGACAAGGTCACCGAAGACGATCACGACAGCCCAGACCGCACTGCGGCGACGCATACCGCGTGCTGGTCGCTGGTCATCGGCCCGGTGGACCGGTGTAAGGGCCCGTCCCGTGAGAAGAGCGCGCCAATACACAACGAAGATGCAGGATACCCGCGTCCGGGCGGCCGGGTCAAAACGGCCCCGTCCACCGCCCCCGACCACCGCCACAGGCACCCCCTGGGCACCCCCCGTCCCGAGTGGCCCGCGCCACACGCGCCACGACGCACGGTACGGCGGCCCGCGGCAACGCCGTACCGAACCACCCGGAGATGTCGCGTTTGCCCGCACCCCCGCCGGGAAGACCGGGGCCCGCGATGCCCGTCGTCCCGGAACGGCACCCCCCGCTCCCCGTCTAAGATGCGGCCCATGAGCTATGGGCAGGGGGGACCTCAGTCCCAGTGGGATCCGTGGAAACCGAACTCCCAGCAGCCGTGGGCCTCCGGCGATGACGGCCGGACCCCGGACTGGGCCGCGCTCGCCGAGGCGTCCGAGACGCGCAACAAGCGCCGCCGGGTGTTCCTCATAGGCGGCGGCGTGCTCGCCACCCTCGCCGTCGGCACCGCCGTGGCCATGGGCGTGGTGTCGGCGAACGGCAGCGCCGAGGCGAACAAGCCGACCGGCTCGCTGCCCGCGACCGCCGACCTGCCGAGCGCGTCCACCGACCCGTCCTTCGCGCCGACCAGCGCCCCGCCCCCGCTGGACCCGAAGGAGTTCGTCGCCAGCAAGGCCAAGGACACCGCCCCCAACGGCCCCGACCTGCTCTTCCCCGGCACGCAGCTCACCAAGGACGCGGCCGTGTACAAGAAGGGCCCCAAGGCGGACAGCACCACCTGCACCTCGGGCGCCGCCGGCACCCTGGCCAAGGTCCTCACCGCCAACGGCTGCACCCGCATGATGCGCATCACGTACACCAAGGACAACCTCGCGGTGACGGTCGGCGTGGCCGTCTTCGACACCGAGGCGCAGGCCCTGAAGACCAAGAGCCAGGCCGACGACCGCAGCATCGTCAAGGCCCTCACCGGCGGCGACGTCAAGGCCTTCTGCGAGGGCGCGATCTGCCGCTCGACGACCAACTCCTACGGCCGGTACGCCTACTTCACGATCACCGGCTTCACCAACGGCAAGAACGTGACGACGAAGGACACCGCCGCCTTCACCACCGGCGACGACCTCGCCGAGTTCGCCTTCCAGCGCATCCGCCAGCGCGGCGAGGCCCAGGCGTCAGCGGCAGCCAACAACTGACCTGCGAGAACGTGCCGTAAGAGGTCGTCAGCAGCACCCGGCCGCACCGGGCAGCGTCCGCTTGTTCCGCGCCTCCCGGCTCCGCGCGGCGAGCAGCTCGTCGGCCGGGTACCCGACCTCCTCCAGCGTCAGCCCGTGCGGCCGCACGACATGCACGGCCGAGTCCCGTACGCCCGCGCCCAGCACCTTCCCGGGCCACTCGGGCCCCCGGTGCCCGTCCCCCACGAACAGCAGCGCCCCGATCAGCGAGCGCACCATGTTGTGGCAGAACGCGTCGGCCCGGACGGTCGCGGTGATGATCCCGGCGTCGTCGCGCACCAGGCTCAGTTCCTGGAGGGTGCGGATGGTGGTCGCGCCCTCCCGCCGCTTGCAGTAGGCGGCGAAGTCGTGCTCGCCGAGCAGCAGCCGGGCGGCCTCGTTCATGGCGTCGACGTCGAGCGGCCAGTCGTGCCACAGGACATGGCCCCGCAGCAGCGGATCGACGCCCCCGGGGTTGTCGGTGACCCGGTACGCGTACCGCCGCCAGACGGCGGAGAACCGCGCGTTGAAGCCGCTGGGCGCCTCCCGCAGCGCCCACACCCGCACATCCCTGGACAGCCGCCCGGCGAGCCGCTTGAGCAGCTTCTCGTGGTGCTCGCGCCAGACGTCCACCGGCAGATCGACATGAGCGACCTGGCCGCGCGCGTGCACCCCGGCGTCGGTACGCCCGGCCACCGTCAGCTCGTACGTCCGCGTCGACCGCGTCACGGTCCGCAGGGCGTCCTCGATCTCCCCCTGCACGGTCCGCCGGCCCCCGGCCTGCTTGGCCCACCCGGAGAACCCGGTCCCGTCGTAGGAGAGGTCGAGACGTATCCGTACGTGTCCGGGCTGTGCTTCATCACTCACGTGGAGATCCTCTCAGGACCGGGTCCGCTTCCAAAAACGCGAAAGCGGGCCCGCCCCGAAGGGCAGACCCGCTTCCGACGTCAGGCAGAGCCTCAGGCGTCCTTGGACTCCTCGGCAGCGGCCTCCGGCGTGGCGTCCTCGACGACCTCGACCGGAGCGGCGGCCTCGGCGTCCTTCGCGGCACGCTTGGTGGCGGCCTCGGCCTCACCCGTCGCAGCCTGCGCGACGGTCAGCGCCTCGACCAGCTCGATGACGGCCATGGGCGCGTTGTCGCCACGACGGTTACCGATCTTGGTGATGCGGGTGTAGCCACCGGGGCGGTTCTCGTAGCGCGGGCCGATCTCGGTGAAGAGCGTGTGCACGATGCTCTTGTCCGTGATGACCTGGAGCACCTGACGGCGGTTGTGAAGGTCGCCCTTCTTGCCCTTGGTGACCAGACGCTCGGCGTACGGACGCAGCTTGCGCGCCTTCGCCTCGGTGGTGGTGATACGGCCGTGCTCGAAGAGCGCCTTCGCGAGGTTCGCGAGGAGCAGCTTCTCGTGCGCGGCACTGCCGCCCAGACGGGCACCCTTGGTGGGCTTCGGCATGGTTCTTCTCCTGTGTGTCTGCCCCGGCCGTATCAGGTACCGAGGTCAGTGTCCGAGCAGGCGATCGCCTGTCGGAGATCCGGGGCGGCCTCGAAGAGGCGTCCCGGAAGGGGCGCGGGGAACTGCGCGACCAGCCACAGCGCACCCGCACCCGAGTACGGACCATCGAGCCCGAGCTCTTAGTACTGCTCGGTCTCCACGAAACCGGCGTCCGCGTCGTCGTCGGCGCCAAACGCGTCGGCGGCGGCGGTGGGGTCGAATCCGGGCGGGCTGTCCTTCAGGGCCAGGCCCATGCCGGCCAGCTTCGCCTTGACCTCGTCGATCGACTTCGCACCGAAGTTGCGGATGTCGAGCAGGTCGGCCTCGGAACGAGCCACGAGCTCACCCACGGAGTGGATGCCCTCACGCTTGAGGCAGTTGTACGACCGAACGGTGAGCTCGAGCTCCTCGATCGGCAGGGCGAGATCAGCGGCGAGGGCGGCGTCCGTCGGGGACGGACCCATGTCGATGCCCTCGGCGTCGATGTTCAGCTCGCGGGCGAGACCGAACAGCTCGACCAGCGTCTTACCGGCGGACGCCATGGCGTCACGCGGCCGCATGGCCTGCTTGGTCTCGACGTCGACGATCAGCTTGTCGAAGTCGGTGCGCTGCTCGACACGCGTGGCCTCGACCTTGTACGTGACCTTGAGAACCGGCGAGTAGATCGAGTCGACCGGAATACGCCCGATCTCCTGGCCCACCTGCTTGTTCTGCACGGCGGAGACGTAACCGCGACCGCGCTCGACGGTCAGCTCCATCTCCAGCTTGCCCTTGCCGTTGAGCGTGGCGAGGACGAGGTCGGGGTTGTGCACCTCGACACCGGCCGGGGGCGCGATGTCGGCGGCGGTGACCAGACCCGGACCCTGCTTGCGCAGGTACATCACGACCGGCTCGTCGTGCTCCGAGGAGACGACGAGCTGCTTGATGTTCAGGATGAGGTCGGTGACGTCCTCCTTGACGCCCGGCACGGTGGTGAACTCGTGCAGCACGCCGTCGATCCGGATGCTGGTGACAGCCGCGCCGGGGATCGAGGACAGGAGGGTACGGCGGAGGGAGTTGCCGAGGGTGTAGCCGAAGCCCGGCTCCAGCGGCTCGATCACGAACCGGGAGCGGAACTCGTCGACGACCTCTTCGGTCAACGAGGGACGCTGAGCAATCAGCATGTTGCGATCCTTCAGTCAGGGGCGCCCGCTATTTGACGCCCTTCTGCTCCTACAAGGGTACGGGCGATACGACCCTTACGAGGGAGCCGTACCGCCCGAAAACCTCAGACCAAGCAGCCGTACGTCAGACGCGGCGGCGCGGAATACCCCCGCACAGCGGGGACTGCCGCCGCGCCAAATCAGACGCGGCGGCGCTTGGGCGGGCGGCAGCCGTTGTGCGGGGTCGGGGTGACGTCCTGGATGGAGCCGACCTCGAGGCCCGTCGCCTGGAGGGAACGGATGGCGGTCTCACGACCGGCGCCCGGGCCCTTGACGAAGACGTCGACCTTGCGCATGCCGTGCTCCTGCGCGCGACGGGCAGCCGACTCGGCGGCCATCTGCGCGGCGAACGGCGTGGACTTGCGCGAGCCCTTGAAACCGACGTGGCCGGCGGAGGCCCACGAGATCACGTTTCCGGCCGGGTCCGTGATGGACACGATCGTGTTGTTGAACGTGCTCTTGATGTGCGCCTGGCCATGCGCGACGTTCTTCTTTTCCTTGCGGCGCACCTTCTTGGCAGCGCCCTGACGACCCTTGGGGGGCATCTATTACTCCTACGGGGAGGTGGTCGGTCCTACAGCGAAGACCGCTGGTGAAGCGTTGTCCGCTGCGGACTACTTCTTGCCCGGCTTCTTCTTGCCGGCGATGGCGCGACGCGGGCCCTTGCGGGTACGAGCGTTCGTGCTGGTGCGCTGACCGCGGACGGGCAGACCACGACGGTGACGGAGACCCTGGTAGCAGCCGATCTCCACCTTGCGGCGGATGTCGGCCTGGACCTCGCGACGGAGGTCACCCTCGGTCTTGATGTTGGCGTCCACGTACTCGCGGATCGCGACGAGCTGCTCCTCGGAGAGGTCGCGAACGCGGGTGTTCGGGTCGACGCCGGTCGCTGCCAGCGTCTCCTGGGAGAGGGTCCGGCCGATGCCGAACACGTAGGTGAGGGCGACCTCCACGCGCTTTTCGCGCGGAATGTCGACACCGGAAACGCGTGCCATTCAATGGCTCCAGTTGATCCTCGGAGGTCTTCCGCAGAACCGAATCCCAGCCGCCGTCCTCTTCCCCTGGATTCCCTCGGGATTCCCATGGAAGATTTGGTACGGACCGGGTCCCCAGCCTCCGAACCGGGGGTGTCGAGCACGCATGGTGACGTGCCCGGGCTCTGCGTATGAACAAATTCTGCTCGCGTCGCGCGAAGTCTCTGCGATGTCTATGCAGAGGGTGTGATCCGTCTGCGGTCAGCCCTGGCGCTGCTTGTGGCGCGGGTTCTCGCAAATGACCATGACCCGACCATGACGGCGGATCACCCTGCACTTGTCGCAGATCTTCTTGACGCTCGGCTTGACCTTCATGGGATGTGAGGTTCTCCGGGTCAGTTGCCGGCAACCCCGCACACAAGACAGCGCACGGGGCAGAGGCAAGATCTACTTGTACCGGTAGACGATCCGGCCACGCGTCAGGTCGTACGGAGACAGCTCCACCACGACCCGGTCGTCAGGGAGGATACGGATGTAGTGCATACGCATCTTGCCGCTGATGTGTGCCAGGACCTGGTGGCCGTTCTGGAGCTCGACCTTGAACATGGCGTTCGGAAGAGACTCGACGACAGTGCCCTCGATCTCGATGGCACCTTGCTTCTTGGCCACGCTTCGCCCTTCGAATCGACTACCTTGATCGACTCACTTGCTTTCCCTTACGGGCGCATGCAGGCATGCGGGTGCACGAGAGCCGACGAGTCAGTCTACGTCAGCGCACCCGGAAAGACGAATCGAGAGAGTCTGCCCCAAGGCGGAGATCCTTAAGCAACAAAGCGCGGGGGCGGCTCAGCCCAGCGGGTCCGGCGCGGCCACGATCCCGTACTCCGCCAGCTTCGCCTTGCCGCCGTCAGGGGCCGTCAGCACCAGCGGGCCCGCCTCCGTCAGCGCGACCGAGTGCTCCCAGTGCGAGGACCAGGTGCCGTCGGTCGTGATGACCGTCCAGTCGTCCTCCAGCACCTCGGTGCGCGCGGTGCCGAGCGACACCATCGGCTCGATCGCCAGGCAGAAGCCGGGGACCAGCTTCGGGCCCTTGCCCCGCCGGCGGTCCACGTAGTTCAGCAGGTGCGGGTCCATGTGCATCTCGGTGCCGATGCCGTGCCCGCCGTAGTCCTCGATGATCCCGTACCGCCCGCCACCGGCCTTGGGCTGCCGGCGGATGTACGTCTCGATGGCACGCGAGACGTCCACCAGGCGGTTGCCGAGCTTCATGGCGGCGATGCCCGCCCACATCGACTCCTCGGTCACCCGCGACAGCTCGATCAGCTCGGGGGCGTGCCCGGAGCCGACGAACGCCGTGTACGCCGCGTCCCCGTGCCAGCCGTCCACGATCGCGCCGCAGTCGATGGAGATGATGTCGCCGTCCTTGAGGACGACCTCGTCGGAGGGGATGCCATGGACGACCACGTCGTTCGCGGAGGTGCAGATGGTGGCGGGGAAGCCGCCGTACCCCAGGAAGTTCGACTTCGCGCCGTGCTCCGCCAGGACCTTGCGCGCGACCTCGTCCAGGTCCTTGGTGGTCGCCCCCGGCACCGCCGCCTCGCGCGTGGCCGCGTGGATGGCGGCGACGACCAGCCCCGCCGCCCGCATCTTGGCGATCTGCTCGGGGGTCTTGATCTGCACCATGATGAGTTGCGCCTCCTGGCCACTGGTATGCGGCGCTCCAGAATACGCGCACGCACGGATGTACGCCGAAACGGCGAAGGTGTCATGTACGGCACACGGGGACGGCGCGAAGAAGCCCCCGTCGTCCGCGCTGGACGACAGGGGCTTTCTCTACGCGATTCCGAACGCGGCTACCACGCCGGCCGCACCGCTGCTACTTGCCGTCCTCGTCACGCTGCAGCGCGCCCATGGCGCGCGCCGTGACCTCGTCGACCTTGCCCATCGCGGAGATGGTCACGACCAGTCCCTGCGCCTTGTAGTAGTCGATGATCGGCTCGGTCTGGGTGTGGTAGACCTCGAGCCGGGTGCGGACGGTGTCCTCGGAGTCGTCGTCACGCTGGTACAGCTCGCCGCCGCAGACGTCACAGACGCCGGCCTCCGCGGGCTGCTTGTACGTCACGTGGAAGACGTGCGCCGAGTCGTTGCGGCAGATGCGCCGGCCGGCGATCCGCTTGACGACCTCCGCCTCCGGGGCTTCCAGGTCCAGGACCGCGTCCAGCTTGATGCCCTCGGTGGTGAGGACCTCGTCGAGCGCCTCGGCCTGCGAGACGTTGCGCGGGAAACCGTCGAGCAGGAAGCCGAGTTCGGCGTCCGGCTGCTCCATGCGGTCCTTGGCCATGGCGATGGTGACCTCGTCGGGGACGAGGTTGCCGGCGTCCATGTAGGACTTCGCGAGTTTCCCGAGCTCCGTCTTCTGGCTGATGTTGGCGCGGAACAGGTCGCCGGTCGAGATGTGCGGCACGCGCAGCTTCTCGGCCAGGCGAGTGGCCTGCGTTCCTTTTCCGGCGCCCGGCGGCCCGACGAGGACGATACGCATCAGCGGAGGAACCCTTCGTAATTGCGCTGCTGGAGCTGGCTCTCGATCTGCTTCACCGTCTCGAGACCGACACCCACGATGATCAGGATGCTGGTGCCACCGAACGGGAAGTTCTGGTTCGCATCGAAACCGATCAACGCCATTGTCGGGACAAGAGCGATCAGACCCAGATACAGCGAACCCGGCCAGGTGATCCGGTTGAGCACGTACGACAGGTACTCAGCGGTCGGCCGGCCAGCCCGGATGCCCGGGATGAAGCCACCATACTTCTTCATGTTGTCGGCGACTTCCTCGGGGTTGAAGGAGATCGCCACGTAGAAGAACGCGAAGAAAACGATCAGCAAGAAGTACATGCTGATGTAGATCGGGTGGTCACCCTTGGTGAGGTTCGTCTCGATCCAGGTCTTCCAGCCGGAGGTCCCGCTGGAGAACTGGGCGACGAGGGCCGGGATGTAGAGCAGCGACGAGGCGAAGATGACCGGGATCACACCGGCCTGGTTCACCTTGAGCGGGATGTACGTCGACGTACCGCCGTAGGACCGGCGGCCGATCATGCGCTTCGCGTACTGCACGGGGATCCGGCGCTGGGCCTGCTCGACGAAGACCACCAGGCCGACCATGACCAGGCCGACCAGGATGACGGTGCCGAACTCGATCCAGCCGTCCGCCAGCGTGCCCTGCTTCTTGATGGCCCACAGCGCGGACGGGAACGTCGCGGCGATCGAGATGAACATCAGGATCGACATGCCGTTGCCGATGCCGCGGTCGGTGATCAGCTCACCGAGCCACATGACCATGGCCGTACCGGCGGTCATGCAGATGACCATGACGATGGTGGTGAAGATCGCGCGGTCCGGGACGATGCTCGAGCCGACCGAGCAACCGGAGAACAGGGCGCCGCTGCGGGCGGTGGCCACCAGGCCGGTGCCTTGC
The DNA here is from genome assembly GCF_900110755.1 of Streptomyces sp. yr375. GTDB lineage: Bacteria > Actinomycetota > Actinomycetes > Streptomycetales > Streptomycetaceae > Streptomyces. The sequence goes on along the minus strand of NZ_FOFF01000018.1, from coordinate 60,631 downwards.
AGGATGGCGAGCGCCACGGTCAGGTAGCGGGTGTACTGCGTGATCTTCGACGTGCCGGCCTGGCCCTCCTTCTTGAGGGCTTCCAGACGCGGGATGACCACGGTCAGCAGTTGAAGAATGATGCTGGCCGTGATGTACGGCATGATGCCCAGCGCGAAGATGGTGATCTGCAGCAGCGCGCCGCCGCTGAACATGTTCACCAGACCGAAGAGGCCCTGGTTGCCGGACGCCTCGTCCACACACCGCTGAACGGACGTGTAGTCGACACCGGGGATCGGGATGTGCGTCCCGACCCGGTAGATCACGATGATCCCGAGCGTGAAGAGGAGCTTCTTGCGCAGGTCGGGCGTCTTGAACGCCCGGGCGAACGCGGTGAGCACGGTGCCTCCTGCGACCCCCGCGCATCTGCGTCAAGGGTGACGGTCTTGAGGGTCCAATAAAGAACAACGACAGCAACGACATGAGTAACGGTCGACTGCCGTTGAAGGTGCCCCATGAGAAGCACCCGGTGAAAGTCGGCAGTGCAGGTCACCTTACCGGCGAGAGTACCGCCTAGGAACGACCAACCGGGGATACCCCATTTGTGGGATATCCCCGGTCGGGATCGCTCAAGTCATCGAGACGCGCCTGAGATGTGTCAGACGAGCTCGGTGACGGTACCGCCGGCGGCGGTGATCTTCTCCTTGGCGGAGCCGGAGACGGCGTCGACCGTCACCTGCAGCGCCACGGAGATCTCGCCCTGGCCCAGGACCTTGACGAGGCTGTTCTTGCGAACCGCGCCCTTGGCGACGAGACCCTCGACGGTGACCTCGCCACCCTCGGGGTACAGCGCGGCCAGCTTGTCGAGGTTCACGACCTGGAACTCGGTCTTGAACGGGTTCTTGAAGCCCTTCAGCTTCGGAAGACGCATGTGGAGGGGCATCTGGCCACCCTCGAAGCGCTCCGGAACCTGGTAACGGGCCTTCGTGCCCTTGGTACCACGACCGGCCGTCTTACCCTTCGACGCCTCACCACGACCCACACGGGTCTTGGCGGTCTTGGCGCCCGGGGCGGGACGGAGGTTGTGGATCTTGAGCGGGTTGTTCTCCGCCATGATCAGTCGACCTCCTCAACCGTCACGAGGTGGCGGACGGTGTGCACCATGCCGCGGAACTCGGGGCGGTCCTCCTTGACGACCACGTCGTTCAGGCGCTTGAGCCCGAGCGAACGCAGGGTGTCACGGTGGTTCTGCTTGCTGCCGATGTAGGACTTCGTCTGCGTGATCTTGAGGCGGGCCATTACGCACCAGCCCCGGCACGCGCACGAAGCAGAGCCGCGGGAGCGACGTCCTCGAGGGGCAGACCACGGCGAGCCGCGATCTCCTCGGGACGCTGCAGGCCCTTCAGGGCCTCCACGGTCGCGTGCACGATGTTGATCGCGTTCGACGAACCGAGCGACTTCGACAGGATGTCGTGAACGCCGGCGCACTCGAGCACGGCACGCACCGGGCCACCGGCGATGACGCCGGTACCGGGGGAAGCAGGCTTGAGCAGGACGACGCCCGCGGCCTTCTCGCCCGTGATCGGGTGCGGGATGGTGCCCTGGATGCGGGGGACCTTGAAGAAGTGCTTCTTGGCCTCCTCAACACCCTTGGCGATGGCGGCCGGCACCTCCTTGGCCTTGCCGTAACCGACACCCACGGTGCCGTCACCGTCGCCCACCACGACCAGCGCGGTGAAGCTGAAGCGACGACCACCCTTCACAACCTTGGCGACACGGTTGATCGCGACAACGCGCTCAACGTACGCGGTCTTCTCGGCGGCAGCAGCGCCGCCGTCACGGCCCTTCCGGTCCCGCCGCTCGCCGCCACCGGCACCGCTTCCGCGGCGCTGGGGTCCAGCCATTGGATTACCTCTCTCTTTTTCCGCTAGCTACGCAGCGACCTAGGTCGCTAGCGCGACGGGCGACTCAGAACTTGAGTCCGGCTTCGCGGGCGGCGTCCGCCAGGGCGGCGATGCGCCCGGCGTACTGGTTACCACCACGGTCGAACACGACAGCCTCGACACCGGCGGCCTTGGCGCGCTCGGCGACCAGGGCGCCGACCGACTTGGCCTGCGCGGACTTGTCGCCCTCGCCGCCGCGGATCGCCGTGTCCAGGGTCGACGCCGACGCCAGGGTGTGACCCTTGATGTCGTCGATGACCTGGGCCACGATGTGGCGGTTCGAGCGCGTCACGACGAGACGCGGACGCTCAGCCGTACCCGAGATGTGCTTACGGATCCGGATGTGGCGACGCTTGATCGCGGCACGCTTGTAAGCGTCGCCCTTGAGGATCTTCTGTCCGTATGCCATGGCTTACTTACCCGCCTTTCCGACCTTGCGGCGGATGACTTCGCCCTCGTACTTGACACCCTTGGCCTTGTACGGGTCGGGCTTGCGCAGCTTGCGGATGTTGGCCGCAACCTCGCCGACCTTCTGCTTGTCGATGCCCTCGACCGAGAACCGCGTGGGGTTCTCGACCTTGAAGGAGATTCCCTCGGGGGCCTCGACCGTGATCGGGTGGCTGTAACCGAGCGCGAACTCGAGGTTCGAGCCCTTCGCGGTCACGCGGTAACCGACACCACTGATCTCGAGCTTCTTCACGTAACCCTGGGTCACGCCGGTGATCATGTTCGCCACCAGCGTGCGGGACAGGCCGTGCAGGGCCTTGCTCTGACGCTCGTCGTTGGGGCGGGTGACGTTCAGAACGCCGTCCTCAGCCTTGGCGATCTCGATCGGCGAGACGATGGTGTGGGTCAGCGAACCCTTGGGGCCCTTGACCGAGACCGTCTGGCCGTCGATGGTGACGTCCACGCCGGCGGGAACCGTGATAGGGAGCTTGCCAATGCGCGACATAGCTGTTTCCTCCGTTCCCTTCCGCTACCAGACGTAGGCGAGAACTTCTCCGCCTACGCCCTTCTTGCCGGCCTGCTTGTCGGTGAGGAGACCGTGCGACGTGGAGATGATCGCCACGCCGAGGCCACCGAGCACCTTGGGCAGGGAGGTGGACTTCGCGTAAACCCGGAGACCGGGCTTTGAGATCCGCTTGATGCCCGCGATGGAGCGCTCACGGTTCGGGCCGAACTTCAGCTCGAGAACGAGGTTCTTGCCGACCTCGGCGTCCTCGACCTTCCAGCCCGTGATGAAGCCCTCCTGCTGGAGGATCTCCGCGATGTGAGACTTGATCTTCGATGCCGGCATCGTCACGGAGTCGTGGTACGCCGAGTTCGCGTTCCGCAGACGCGTAAGCATGTCTGCGATCGGATCAGTCATGGTCATGAATTGGCCTGTGGCCTCTCTCGCCGGGGTTTCCTGGTGCGCCATCCCTCTCCCCGATCCGAGACGGGACGGGTGCGGCGCGGTGGACCTACGGCGTAGTAAGTCGTACGGGCGTCAGGCGCCCAACCCTCCCAGCCTAAGCCATGAAGGGAGGGGCACCTGACCAATGCCCTTTACTTACCGAGAGCCTCTGGAACCCTTATAAGGGGGTTTACCAGGAGCTCTTGGTCACGCCCGGCAGCTCGCCACGGTGAGCCATCTCACGAAGGCACACACGGCAGAGGCCGAACTTGCGGTACACGGAGTGCGGACGGCCGCAACGCTGGCAGCGGTTGTACGCACGCACAGCGAACTTAGGCTTGCGAGCAGCCTTAGCGATCAGAGCCTTCTTCGCCATCTCGCTCACGCCTCCTTGAAGGGGAAGCCGAGGTGACGAAGGAGCGCACGGCCCTCAGCGTCGTTGGTCGCCGTGGTGACCACGGTGATGTCCATACCCCGGACACGGTCGATCTTGTCCTGGTCGATCTCGTGGAACATGACCTGCTCCGTGAGACCGAAGGTGTAGTTGCCACGGCCGTCGAACTGCTTGGGGGACAGACCACGGAAGTCGCGGATGCGCGGGAGCGCGAGCGACAGGGTGCGGTCCAGGAACTCCCACATGCGGTCGCCACGGAGCGTGACGTGGGCACCGATCGGCTGACCCTCGCGCAGCTTGAACTGCGCGATGGACTTGCGGGCCTTGGTGATGGCCGGCTTCTGACCGGTGATCGTGGTCAGGTCACGGACGGCACCGTCCATGAGCTTGGAGTCACGGGCGGCGTCGCCGACACCCATGTTGACCACGATCTTGACGAGGCCGGGGATCTGCATGACGTTCTCGTAGGAGAACTCCTCACGCAGCTTGCCCGCGATCTCCTCGCGGTACTTCGTCTTGAGACGCGGAGTCGTGGTGGTAGCCATCAGATGTCCTCACCCGTCCGCTTGGCAACGCGGATCTTGTTGCCCTCGTCGTCGAAGCGGTAACCCACCCGCGTGACAACCTTGTTGCCGTCCTTCTCAACGACCAACTGGACGTTGGAGACGTGGACAGGCGCCTCGGTCGTGACGATGCCGCCGGCCTGCGAGCCCTTGGCGGTCGGGCCGGCCTTGGTGTGCTTCTTGACCCGGTTGACACCCTCGACCAGGACGCGGTCCTCGCGGGGGAAGGCCGCGATGACCTTGCCCTGCTTGCCCTTGTCCTTGCCCGTGATGACCTGAACCAGGTCGCCCTTCTTGATCTTCATGCTTACAGCACCTCCGGAGCCAGCGAGATGATCTTCATGAACTTCTTCTCGCGCAGCTCGCGCCCGACCGGGCCGAAGATGCGGGTGCCGCGAGGGTCACCGTCGTTCTTCAGAATGACGGCGGCGTTCTCGTCGAAGCGGATGTACGAGCCGTCCGGACGGCGGCGCTCCTTGACGGTGCGAACGATGACCGCCTTGATGACGTCACCCTTCTTCACGTTGCCGCCGGGGATCGCGTCCTTGACGGTGGCGACGATGACGTCACCGATGCCCGCGTAGCGGCGACCGGAGCCACCGAGTACACGGATGCAAAGGATTTCCTTCGCACCAGTGTTGTCGGCGACGCGCAGTCGCGACTCCTGCTGGATCACGTCTATCTCCTGTGTGTCTGCCGGTTCCCGGGGCGGGGTCTCCTGCGTGCGGCGACCCCGCCCCGAGCCTGGCGGAACTGACCTGCGGGATTACCCCCGCAGGAAATTAATTACTTGGCCTTCTCGAGGATCTCGACGATGCGCCAGCGCTTCGTCGCGGACAGCGGCCGGGTCTCCGCGAGGAGGACACGGTCGCCGACGCCTGCGGCGTTCTGCTCGTCGTGGGCCTTGAGCTTGTTCGTACGGCGGATGACCTTGCCGTACAGGGCGTGCTTGACGCGGTCCTCGACGGCGACGACGACGGTCTTGTCCATCTTGTCGCTGACGACGAGACCCTCACGGGTCTTGCGGAAGCCGCGGGCCTCTGCAGTCTGCTCAGTCACGTTGTTCTCACTCATCAGGCGCTCTCCACCGTCTCGATGCCCAGCTCGCGCTCACGCATCAGGGTGTAGATCCGCGCGATGTCCTTGCGGACGGCCTTCAGCCGACCGTGGTTCTCGAGCTGACCCGTCGCCGCCTGGAAGCGGAGGTTGAACAGCTCTTCCTTGGCTTCGCGGAGCTTGTTGAGAAGCTCCTCGTCACCCAGTTCGCGCAGCTCGGACGCCTTGGTACCGGCCGACATCACGCTTCACCTGCCTCGCGCTTGACGATCCGGCACTTCATCGGCAGCTTGTGGGCTGCGCGAGTGAGGGCCTCACGGGCGATCTTCTCGTTGGGGTAGGACAGCTCGAACATGACCCGTCCCGGGTGCACGTTCGCGATCCACCACTCGGGAGAACCCTTACCGGAACCCATGCGGGTCTCGGCAGGCTTCTTCGTGAGCGGGCGGTCCGGGTAGATGTTGATCCAGACCTTGCCGCCACGCTTGATGTGGCGGGTCATCGCGATACGGGCGGCCTCGATCTGGCGGTTGGTGACGTACGCCGGCGTGAGGGCCTGAATGCCGTACTCGCCGAACGAAACCGTCGTACCGCCCTTGGCCTGACCGCGGCGCTTCGGGTGGTGCTGCTTGCGGTGCTTGACCCTACGGGGGATCAGCATGTCGGTCAGGCCTCCGTTCCGGTGCTCTCAGCCGGAGCGGCAGCCGCCGGAGCCTCGGCCTTGGGGGCCTCGGCAGCGGGAGCCTGCTGCGGCTTGCGACCGCGACCGCCGCGCTCGCCACCACGGCCACCACGGGCCGGGCGGTCGGCGCCGGCGCCGCCGCCACGGGCCGGGCGGTTGCCGGCGCGGGCTGCGGCGTTCTCGGCGCGGACCTCGGCGATGTTCTTGACGTCGCCCTTGTAGATCCAGACCTTCACGCCGATGCGGCCGAAGGTCGTCTTGGCCTCGAAGAAGCCGTAGTCCACGTTCGCGCGGAGCGTGTGCAGGGGCACACGGCCCTCGCGGTAGAACTCCGAGCGGGACATCTCGGCGCCGCCGAGGCGACCGCCGCACTGGATCTTGATGCCCTTGGCGCCGGCCTTCATGGCGGACTGCATGCTCTTACGCATGGCCCGACGGAAGGAGACGCGGGAGGAGAGCTGCTCGGCGACGGCCTGGGCCACCAACTGAGCGTCCACCTCGGGGTTCTTGACCTCGAGGATGTTGAGCTGGACCTGCTTCTTGGTCAGCTTCTCCAGGTCGCCGCGGATACGGTCGGCCTCGGCGCCGCGGCGGCCGATGACGATGCCCGGACGCGCGGTGTGGATGTCGACGCGGACGCGGTCACGGGTGCGCTCGATCTCCACCTTCGAGATGCCGGCGCGCTCCATGCCGGACGTCATCATCCGACGGATGGCGACGTCTTCTCCGACGTATTCCTTGTACGACTTGTCGGCGTACCAACGGGACTTGAAGTCCGTGGTGATGCCGAGCCGGAACCCATGCGGGTTAACCTTCTGGCCCATTACCGGGTTCCTTCCTTGCTGCTGACGACCACGGTGATGTGGCTGGTCCGCTTGCGGATCCGGTAGGCACGGCCCTGGGCGCGCGGCCGGAACCGCTTCAGGGTCGGACCCTCGTCGACGTACGCCTCGGTGATGACGAGGCTGTCGGCGTCAGTGTGGTCGTAGTTGTGCGCAGCGTTGGCGATGGCGCTGTCCAGCACCTTGCCAACGGGCACGCTCGCGGCCTGCGGGGCGAAACGCAGGACCGCCTGAGCCTCCGTGGCGTCCATGCCACGGATAAGGTCCACCACCCGGCGGGCCTTCATGGGCGTGACGCGGATGTACCGCGCCTGGGCCCTGGCTTCCATGGTTGTCCTTCCAGTGTCTGTCATGGTCATTCCACCCCGCTATTAGCGGCGCTTCGACTTCCGGTCGTCCTTGACGTGACCCCGGAAGGTGCGCGTCGGCGAGAACTCGCCGAGCTTGTGGCCGACCATCGACTCGGTGACAAACACCGGAATGTGGGTCTTGCCGTTGTGCACCGCGATCGTGTGGCCCAGCATGCTGGGGATGATCATCGAGCGACGGGACCAGGTCTTGATGACGTTCTTGGAACCGGCTTCGTTCTGGGCGTCCACCTTCTTTACGAGGTGTCCGTCGACGAAGGGCCCCTTCTTGAGACTGCGCGGCATCTAAACCCGCTCCTAGCGCTTCTTGTTCGTCTTGCGGCGGCGGACGATGTACTTGCTCGAAGCCTTCTTCGGCGAGCGAGTACGACCCTCCTTCTGACCCCAGGGGCTGACCGGGTGGCGACCACCGGAGGTCTTGCCCTCACCACCACCGTGGGGGTGGTCAACCGGGTTCATCGCCACACCGCGAACGGTCGGGCGGACGCCCAGCCAGCGCTTGCGGCCGGCCTTGCCCCAGTTGATGTTGCTCTGCTCGGCGTTGCCGACCTCGCCGACCGTGGCGCGGCAGCGCTGGTCGACCAGGCGGATTTCACCGGACGGCATGCGGAGGTGGGCCATCGAGCCCTCCTTCGCAAGGAGCTGCACGGAGGCACCGGCGGAGCGGGCGAACTTGGCGCCGCCACCGGGACGGAGCTCGATCGCGTGGATCGTGGTACCGACCGGGATGTTGCGGAGCGCCAGGTTGTTGCCCGGCTTGATGTCGGCCCCGGGACCGTTCTCGACGCGGTCGCCCTGCTGCAGGTTGCGCGGGGCGAGGATGTAGCGCTTCTCGCCGTCCGCGTAGTGCAGCAGCGCGATGCGCGCGGTGCGGTTGGGGTCGTACTCGATGTGCGCGACCTTCGCCGGCACGCCGTCCTTGTCGTGACGACGGAAGTCGATCACGCGGTAGGCGCGCTTGTGTCCGCCACCCTGGTGGCGAACGGTCACACGACCGGAATTGTTACGGCCGCCCTTGCTGTGCAGGGGGCGAACCAGCGACTTCTCCGGCGTGGACCGCGTGACCTCGACGAAGTCGGCGACGCTGGAGCCACGGCGGCCCGGCGTAGTCGGCTTGTACTTGCGGATTCCCATTTCTCAGTCCTCGTCCGATATCGGACGATCCGGACCGCCCTTAGGCGGTCGGACCGCCGAAGATGTCGATACGGTCGCCCTCAGCGAGGGTCACGATCGCGCGCTTGGTGCCGGCACGCTGACCGAAACCGGTCTTCGTGCGCTTGCGCTTGCCGATGCGGTTGATCGTGTTGACCCCGGTGACCTTGACCGAGAAGACCGCCTGGACGGCCTGCTTGATCTGGGTCTTGTTGGCGCCGGGCGCCACGATGAAGGTGTACTTGCCCTCGTCGAGGAGCGCGTAGCTCTTCTCCGACACGACCGGCTTCAGCAGCACGTCACGGTGGTCCGTGAACGCCTTGCTGGGCGCGGTGACGACGGTGTTCTTGCCCTCGGTGGCGTGGCGCTTCGCCTTGGCGACGCGCGCAGCCTTGGCGACCTTGGCCGCCTTGGAGGCGATGCTCGGGTGACGCGTAGCCATCAGGCGTCACTCCCTTCGGTGTCGTTGGCCTTCGGGCCGGCGACGAAGGACTCGAGAGCGGCCTGGGTGAAGACCACGTCGTCCGAGACGATCACGTCGTACGTGTTCAGCTGGCCCGGCTCCAGGATGTGCACCTGGGGCAGGTTGCGGGCGGACAGCCACGCGGCCTCGTCGGCGCGGTCGACGACCAGGAGCAGGTTCTTGCGCTCCGAGATCTTGCCGAACAGCGTGCGAGCGGCCTTCGTGGAGGGAGCCTCGCCCTCGATCACGCCGGTGACGACGTGGATGCGGTTGTGGCGGGCCCGGTCGGTGAGGGCGTGCCGCAGGGCGGCGGCCTTCATCTTCTTCGGGGTCCGCTGCGAGTAGTCACGCGGCTGCGGGCCGTGGACGACGCCACCGCCGGCGAACTGCGGCGCGCGGGTCGAGCCCTGGCGCGCACGGCCGGTGCCCTTCTGACGGTAAGGCTTCTTACCGCCACCGCGAACCTCGCCGCGGGTCTTCGTCTTGTGCGTGCCCTGGCGGGCAGCGGCGTTCTGCGCGACGACGACCTGGTGGATCAGCGGGATGCTGATCTTCTCCACGCCGAAGATCTCCGCGGGGAGCTCGACGCTTCCGGTCTTCTCGCCGGCAGGCGAAAGGATGTCAACAGTGCTCATCGGTACCTCAGGCCCCCTTGGCCGCGGTGCGGACCAGGACGAGGCCGCCGTTCGGACCGGGGACGGCGCCCTTGATGAGCAGCAGACCCTTCTCCGCGTCAACGGCGTGGACGGTCAGGTTCTGGGTGGTGACACGCTCGTTGCCCATGCGACCCGCCATGCGGAGGCCCTTGAACACGCGGCCCGGGGTGGCGCAGCCACCGATGGAACCGGGCGAGCGGTGCTTGCGCTGGGTGCCGTGTCCGGCGCCGAGGCCCTTGAAGTTGTGACGCTTCATGACACCGGCGAAGCCCTTGCCCTTGCTCTTGCCGGTCACGTCGACCTTCACGCCGGCCTCGAACACCTCAGCGGTGATCTCCTGGCCCAGCGTGTACTCGGAGGCGTCCGCGGTGCGGATCTCGACGAGGTGGCGACGGGGGGTGACGTCGGCCTTGGCGAAGTGACCCTTGAGGGGCTTGTTCACCTTGCGCGGGTCGATCTCGCCGAAGGCGATCTGGACCGACTCGTAGCCGTCACTGTCGTTCGTACGGACCTGGGTCACGACGTTGGGGCTGGCCTTGACGACGGTGACCGGAACAACGCGGTTGTTCTCGTCCCACACCTGCGTCATGCCGAGCTTCTCGCCCAGGATGCCCTTGATCTGCTTAGCCATTCTCAGATCACCGGCCCCTAGAGCTTGATCTCGATGTCGACACCGGCCGGGAGGTCGAGTCGCATCAGAGAGTCAACGGTCTTGGGCGTCGGGTCGAGAATGTCGATCAGGCGCTTGTGCGTGCGCATCTCGAAGTGCTCGCGCGAGTCCTTGTACTTGTGCGGCGACTTGATGACGCAGTACACGTTCTTCTCAGTGGGCAGCGGCACCGGGCCCGCGACCGACGCACCAGTACGCGTCACCGTCTCGACGATCTTCTTCGCCGAGCTGTCGATGACCTCGTGGTCGTAGGCCTTGAGCCGGATGCGGATCTTCTGTCCCGCCATGGCTACTCAGTAGTCCTGTCTCTTCTAACGCTCTGGAACCGGGTGTTCCCGTTCACTCGCCTCCGACCCACGCGGTCGGGTGTGTCGCGCTGTCACCGACACGGATGTCCCTTGTTCGAACATCCCTTACCGGGTAGCACGGCCCTTCCGGAACCGCAAGCCGAGGGCGAAAGGCCCACCGGGTGCCTGGTCGGCGCTGCACTGACACTTCCCGAAAGATTCCCGTACGTCCGTCCCAGCGCTGCCCGTGGGCAGTTAGGACGACGAGTACTGTGGGACTCGCTTCCGGTCCTCCCGGCGGGAGGCGCGCAGCATCAACACTCGACCGAGCAACCCCGCTAGTCTGCCATATGGGCCACCCCCTCCGCCAATCGAGCCGGAGACAATACCCCGAGAGTGACGCAGCTCAAACGCGGCGCTCACTTGACGGAAGCCGCGGGGCCGGTCCAGCTCTCCGCGAACGCCCGCTCCAGCCCCCGCTTGACCGCGCCCGCCACCGGCCGCTCCACGAACCGGTGCACCGCCCAGCTCAGCACCAGGAACCCGGCCGGCACCACCGCCACCAGCACCCGTGCGTCCAGCTCCGCGCGCAGGCGGCTGATGACCGTCGTACCCGCCGCGTAGTGCGTCAGGTAGAGGGGGTACGTCATGCCGCCCGCCGTCACCAGCCACCGCCCGCGGGGAGCGGTCCGTGTGTCCGAGGGCCACCGCGACCATCACCAGCAGGAACACGGTGAAGATCAGCACCGCGCCCCGCCAGCCCGACACGTGCTCGACCTCGTCGATGCGGTCGCCCAGTTCCTTCTGGGCCATCAGCCAGGCCATGCCGAGGATGCCCCACAGCAGCAGGTCCTGGCCGAAGCGGTGCATCAGGTAGAGGGCGAGGCCCGCGATGAAGTACCAGGCGCTCTCCGGGGCCGCGAGCAGCTCCAGCAGCGGGAAGCCGGCCACCGGCGCCGGCATCGCCGCCGCGCCCCACACGCAGCAGAACACCACCACCCTGCGGTACGTCAGGCCCATCCGGACCACCACCAGGAACAGCAGGTAGAAGCGCAGCTCCGACCAGAGCGTCCAGTACACGCCGTCGACGTTGCGGACCCCCGAACCCGACTGCAGCATCGTCAGGTTGACGAACACGTCCCGCAGCCGCAGCCGCTCCCACACGCCCGGCAGCGCCGCCAGCACCCCCGTCGTGAACAGGACCGCGAACCAGTACGCGGGGTAGAGGCGGATCACCCGCGACACGAAGAACTGCCTCGGCGTCCGGCCCCAGCACGACATGCAGATCACGAAGCCGCTGATGACGAAGAAGATCTCGACGCCGATCCAGCCGTAGGCCGCCACATGGAACACCGTCGGCATGACGTCCGACACCGGGCGGCCCCAGACCGGGTTGCCCGGCCGGTCGACGCGGCGGGTGCCGGCGTAGTGGTGGAGGGCGACCATCAGCGCCGCCAGCAGACGGATGCCGTCGACGGCGTAGAGGCGGCCGGGGCGACGGCCGGAGCGCTCCGGGCGGTGGCCGCGCACGACGGGTTTGGGCTGCGCAGCACGGGTGAGAGCCAAGCCAGTCATCCTCGTCGCTGTGGGTCCGGGGCTGCCCGACGGGCACCGGCCGATCAGATTACGACCGCCCCAACCACCACACAGGGAGCAGAAAGCCGCATTCCACTCCCCCGCCTCGCAAGCTTGACCGACCCCTCGCCGACCCGCCGCCCAGGCTTCGCCGACACTTCACCTGCCGAACCCGCCGAACCCGCCGGCAGCAGCACAGCAGAAGGGGCCCGTACGACCGAAGTCGTACGGGCCCCTCCAGGTGCTCAGCTCAAGCTGGAGCTACCAGGTCGATCGGCCAAGAACTACTTGGTGATCTTGGTGACCTGGCCGGCGCCCACCGTGCGACCACCCTCGCGGATGGCGAACTTCAGGCCCTCTTCCATGGCGATGGGCTGGATGAGCTCCACCTTCATCTCGGTGTTGTCACCCGGCATCACCATCTCGGTGCCCTCGGGGAGGGTCACAACGCCCGTCACGTCCGTCGTACGGAAGTAGAACTGCGGACGGTAGTTGTTGAAGAACGGCGTGTGGCGGCCACCCTCGTCCTTGGACAGGATGTAGGCCTGGGCCTCGAAGTCGGTGTGCGGCGTGACCGAACCCGGCTTGATGATGACCTGGCCGCGCTCGACGTCCTCGCGCTTGATGCCACGGAGGAGCAGACCGACGTTCTCGCCCGCCTGACCCTCGTCGAGCAGCTTGCGGAACATCTCGATGCCGGTGACCGTGGTGGTGGTCTTCTCCTGCTTGATGCCGATGATGTCAACGGTCTCGTTGACCTTCAGGACACCACGCTCGATACGGCCGGTGACGACCGTACCGCGACCGGTGATCGTGAAGACGTCCTCGACGGGCATGAGGAACGGCTTGTCGACGTCACGCTCGGGGGTCGGGATCGCCTCGTCGACGGCGGCCATGAGGTCGAGAACCGACTGACCCCACGTGGCGTCGCCCTCGAGCGCCTTGAGCGCCGAGACCTTGACGACCGGCAGGTCGTCGCCCGGGAACTCGTACTCGGAGAGGAGCTCACGGACCTCGAGCTCGACGAGCTCCAGGATCTCCTCGTCGTCCACCATGTCGGCCTTGTTCAGCGCGACGACGATGTAGGGAACGCCGACCTGGCGGGCCAGGAGCACGTGCTCCTTGGTCTGCGGCATCGGGCCGTCGGTGGCGGCCACGACCAGGATCGCGCCGTCCATCTGGGCGGCACCGGTGATCATGTTCTTGATGTAGTCAGCGTGACCCGGGCAGTCGACGTGCGCGTAGTGACGCGTCTCCGTCTGGTACTCGACGTGCGCGATGGAGATCGTGATACCGCGCTGACGCTCCTCGGGAGCCTTGTCGATCTGATCGAAGGCCGAAGCCTGGTTCAGGTCGGGGTACGCGTCGTGCAGCACCTTGGTAATGGCGGCCGTGAGGGTCGTCTTACCGTGGTCGATGTGACCGATGGTGCCGATGTTGACGTGCGGCTTAGTCCGCTCGAACTTCGCCTTCGCCACTGGGGTCCTCCTACGGAGTGGTTCTGTACGCCTTACTCATCGGCGCCAGGTGATCTTTGCTGGAAAGCCCGGGCCCAGGAGCAAACATCCCGTAATGCGGGTGTTTGCCCCCTGAGGCTCCGGAGTCAAGCCTACGGCGTGCAAACGGACTGCGTTACTCGCCCTTGGCCTTCGCGATGATCTCCTCGGCGACGTTCCTCGGAACCTCGGCGTAGGAGTCGAACTGCATCGAGTAGCTTGCGCGACCCGAGGTCTTGCTGCGGAGGTCGCCGACGTAGCCGAACATCTCCGAGAGGGGCACGAGGCCCTTCACGATCCGGGCACCCATCCGCTCCTCCATGGCCTGGATCTGGCCACGACGGGAGTTGATGTCGCCGATGACCTCGCCCATGTAGTCCTCGGGCGTGGTGACCTCGACGGCCATCATCGGCTCGAGCAGCACGGGGCTGGCCTTGCGCGCGGCCTCCTTGAACGCCTGCGAACCGGCGATCTTGAAGGCGAGCTCGGAGGAGTCCACCTCGTGGTAGCCACCGTCGAGCAGGATCACGCGCACACCGGTCATCTCGTAACCGGCGAGGATGCCGAACTGCATGGCCTCCTGCGCACCGGCGTCGACCGAAGGGATGTACTCCTTCGGGATACGACCACCGGTCACCTTGTTCACGAACTCGTACGAGGCGTCGCCGCCCTCGATGGGCTCGATCGCGATCTGCACCTTGGCGAACTGACCGGTACCACCGGTCTGCTTCTTGTGGGTGTAGTCCACGCGCTCGACGGCCTTGCGGATCGTCTCGCGGTAGGCGACCTGCGGCTTGCCGACGTTGGCCTCGACCTTGAACTCACGGCGCATCCGGTCGACCAGCACCTCGAGGTGCAGCTCGCCCATGCCACCGATGATGGTCTGGCCGGTCTCCTCGTCCGAGTGGACCTGGAACGACGGGTCCTCTTCGGCCAGGCGCTGGATCGCGATGCCCAGCTTCTCCTGGTCGCCCTTCGACTTGGGCTCGATGGCGACCTGGATGACCGGCGCCGGGAAGTCCATGGACTCCAGGATCACCGGCTGCTTGTCGTCGCACAGCGTCTCGCCGGTCGTGGTCTGCTTGAGACCCATGACGGCGACGATGTCGCCGGCGCCGACCGCCGCGATCTCCTCACGCTTGTTCGCGTGCATGCGGTAGATCTTGCCGATGCGCTCCTTCTTGCCCTTGACGGAGTTCAGCACGGCGGTGCCGGACTCCAGGCGGCCCGAGTAAACCCGGACGAAGGTGAGCTTGCCGAGGTGCGGGTCGCTCATGATCTTGAACGCCAGCGCGGACAGCGGCTCGTCGTCGGACGGCCTGCGCTTGACGATCTCCTCCGCGTCGTTGACGGCGTGGCCCTCGATGGCCTCGACGTCGAGCGGCGAGGGGAGGTAGCGCACGACCGCGTCGAGCAGGGGCTGGACGCCCTTGTTCTTGAACGCGGTCCCGCAGAACACCGGGGTGACGGTGGTGTCCTCGGACTTGCCGGACGCGATGGTGATACGGCGGATCGCCGCGTAGAGCTGCTCCACCGAGGGCTCCTGGCCCTCCAGGTACAGCTCCATGATCTCGTCGTCGTTCTCGGCGACGGTCTCGACGAGCTTGCCGCGGTACTCCTCGGCAGCCTCGGTGTGGGTGGCCGGGATGTCGACTACGTCGTACATCTCGCCCTTCTCCGCCTCGGCGGACCACACGAAGGCCTTCATCGTGACCAGGTCGACGACGCCCTTGAAGTCGGCCTCGGCACCGATCGGGAGCTGCATGACGATCGGCTGCGCGCCAAGGCGGTTGCTGATCATGTCGACGCAGCGGTGGAACTCGGCACCGGTCCGGTCGAGCTTGTTGACGAAGCAGATGCGCGGGACGCCGTAGCGGTCCGCCTGTCGCCACACGGTCTCGGACTGGGGCTCCACACCGGCGACACCGTCGAACACCGTCACGGCGCCGTCGAGCACGCGCAGCGAACGCTCCACCTCGACGGTGAAGTCGACGTGGCCCGGGGTGTCGATGATGTTGATGGTGTGGTCGACGTCTTCGAGCGGCCAGTGACAGGTGGTGGCAGCAGAGGTGATCGTGATGCCACGCTCCTGCTCCTGCTCCATCCAGTCCATCGTGGCGGCGCCGTCGTGGACCTCACCGATCTTGTACGAAACGCCGGTGTAGAACAGGATCCGCTCGGTGGTGGTCGTCTTGCCCGCGTCGATGTGAGCCATGATCCCGATGTTGCGGACCTTGGCCAGGTCAAGTGAAGTGGTAGCCATAAGGCTTCGGTCTTCTCTCGGTCTCGTCGTGGGTAGCGACTACCAGCGGTAGTGCGCGAAGGCCTTGTTGGACTCGGCCATCTTGTGGGTGTCCTCGCGCTTCTTCACAGCGGCGCCGAGGCCGTTGGACGCGTCGAGAAGCTCGTTGAGCAGGCGCTCGGTCATGGTCTTCTCGCGACGGGCGCGGGAGTAGCCGACGAGCCAGCGCAGAGCGAGGGTGCTCGCGCGGCCGGGCTTGACCTCGATCGGGACCTGGTAGGTCGCGCCACCGACACGGCGGGACTTGACCTCGATGGTCGGCTTGATGTTCTCGAGAGCGCGCTTCAGCGTGATGACCGGGTCGTTGCCGGTCTTCTCGCGCAGGCCCTCCATGGCGCCGTAGACGATGCGCTCGGCGGTGGAGCGCTTGCCGTTCAGCAGCACCTTGTTGATGAGCGACGTGACAAGAGGAGAACCGTAGACCGGGTCGATGATGACCGGGCGCTTCGGGGCAGGGCCCTTACGAGGCATTGTTTACTTCTCCTTCTTGGCGCCGTAGCGGCTGCGGGCCTGCTTGCGGTTCTTGACACCCTGGGTGTCGAGGGAACCGCGGATGATCTTGTAGCGAACACCGGGCAGGTCCTTCACACGGCCACCACGCACGAGCACGATGGAGTGCTCCTGCAGGTTGTGTCCCTCACCCGGAATGTAAGCAGTGACCTCGATCCCGCTGGTCAGACGCACACGCGCGACCTTACGCAGGGCCGAGTTCGGCTTCTTCGGGGTGGTCGTGAACACACGCGTGCAGACGCCGCGACGCTGGGGCGAACCCTCGAGTGCGGGCGTCTTGTTCTTCTCGACCTTGTCCTGCCGGCCCTTCCGGACCAGCTGCTGGATCGTAGGCACTACTTCTCCGGTTTCTGTGTGCCGAATGGTGAAGCTAACCTGGAACATCGCCGACCCACGCGGTCGGGTGTGTCGAATCCCGCGCACTTCCGCCGCGAGGCGGGAAGAGACGCGAATTGCGGTGGCCACTGCTCAGGCCCGTATGCGGTTGCAGACACGCACAAGGGCCAGGGCACACCCCAGGCACAAGGTCTGAGCGTACCTAGCGCAATCTCTCCGGTCAAAACAAGGACGGCGGGGCCGACACGAGAGGGGTTACGTGCGCCGCCCGAGCTGCTGTGGTAGAGGGCTGTCGTCGGCCGACCCGTCGGAGGCGTCCGTCGCCGTGTCATGGCCGACGAAGTACGTCGGACGGTTCTGTACGGCCGTGTAGATGCGGCCCACGTACTCGCCGAGCAGCCCGACGCAGATCAACTGCACCGCGCCGATGAACAGCACCCCGATGAACAGCGACGTCCAGCCGGGGACGGTGTGCTCCAGGGCGTACGCGATCAGGGTGTAGCCCATCAACGCCAGGCAGACCAGGAAGGCGAGGCCGCCCAGCCAGGTGGCGATCCGCAGCGGCGCCGCCGAGAAACCGGTGACGCTGTCGACGGCCAGCCGGATCATCCGGCCCAGCGGGTACTTGCTCTGGCCGGCCGGCCGCGGCGCGCGCTCGTAGGTGACCTCGCCGCTGGGGAAGCCCAGCCAGGGCACCAGCAGCCGGTAGACGCGCTGCTGGTCGGGCAGCGCCTTCAGGGCGTCGACGGCGGCCCGGCTCAGCAGCCGGAAGTCACCGGCCTGGGCGGGCACGGACTCCCCCGCGAGCCGGCGCACCAGCGTGTAGTACAGCCCCGCCGTCCACCGTTTGAAGCCGGTGTCGCTGGCCCGGTCGGCCCGGATGCCGTAGACGATGTCGAGCTGCTCGGCGCGGGCCAGCGCGAGCATGTCGGCGATCTTCTCGGGCGGGTCCTGGAGGTCGGCGTCGATGCTGACGACGTAACGGCCGAGCGCCCGGTCGAGGCCCGCGGTGAGGGCGGCCTGATGGCCGGAGTTGCGGCGCAGGCCGATGACGCGGAGCTGCGGCCAGCCGAGCCGGAAGGCCGCGAGCAGCTCGGCGGTGCGGTCGGTGCTGCCGTCGTCCACCGCGACCACCTCGTAGTCGACGGCCCCGCCGTCGGCGCCGAGGCCGTCGAGGACCGGGCGCAGACGGCTGACCAGCACGGGAAGGACCTCTTCCTCGTTGTACATGGGTATAACGACCGACAAGACGGTCCCCGTCGCCGTGGTGTTCGGCACGTCGGTCACCCGTCCTTCCCCAAGGTGTGGCGCACATGTGCGACGCTGTTGCGATCTTATGACCGCACTCCGACGACCAGGGGACCCCAGCCATGAGCACGGCTTCCAAGGACACGGCGACTGACCCCGCCGTGCCCGACGGGCGAGAGGAACAGCTCCCGAGGCTCCAGGGGCTCCGCCGCCTCACCCTGCCGGACGGTGTACGACCGTACCTTGCCCCGCTGCTCCTCTACGGCACGCTGAAGCTCGTCGGGCTGACGGTGTTCGCCTGGCTGCTGGAGTGGGCCGACGAGTACCAGAAGAAGAACCCGCGGTTCGGCGGCGGCGCCCACTGGTGGGACGTGCTCGCCACCTGGGACGGCTGGTGGTACCTCCAGATCGCCGAGAAGGGCTACGACCCCAAGCCGCTGCAACGGCTCGACCCCGGCGGCCTGTTCACCGTCAAGCAGGACTCGGTCGCCTTCTTCCCGCTCTACCCGGGCCTGATCCGGGGCGTCTCCGAGATCACGGGCCTGGGGCTGTACGGCTCCGGGATCCTGGTGTCGGTGCTGGCCTCCTTCGTGGCCGCCGCCGGCATCTACGCCGTGATCTCGACGCTGGCCGGGGTGCGGGCGGGCACGATCGCGGCCGGGCTGTGGGCGCTGGTGCCCGGCGCGGGCGTGGAGTGGGCGGTGTACTCGGAGTCGGTCTTCGTGGCCATCGCCGCCTGGTGCTGCTACTGCGTGATGAAGGGCCGCTGGGTGGCCGCCGGGCTGCTCGCCTTCCTCGCCGGGCTCAACAGGCCGACGTCCGCCGCGCTCATCGGCGCGGTCGGGCTCGCCGCGATCGTGACGCTCGCCCGGCGCGACAGCAGGCGCGAGCACGGGATCGCCGGGCCGGTGTACGCGATGATCGCCGCGCCGCTCGGCCTGCTGACCTACATCACCTGGGTCGGCCTCAGCATGGGCGACCTCACCGCGTACTTCACGCTCCAGCGCGACGGGTGGGCGCACTCCTTCGACTTCGGCGCGTACACGCTCGACGTGCTGGGCAATACGGCCGTCGGGCGGCACGACTACCTGTTCGCGTTCACGGTCCCCGACCTGCTGGCCGTACAGCTCGTGCTGGCGCTGCCGTTCCTGATCGCGCTGCTGCTGCGCAAGAAGCCGCCGCTGGTGCTGGTCGCGTACACGCTGGCGAGCGTGCTCACCGTGCTGGGCACCCAGCAGATGTTCGGCAACACGGGCCGCTACCTGCTCCCCGCCTTCCCTCTGCTGCTGGCCCCGGCGGCGGCGCTGAGCCGCCTGAAGTGGCCGAGCCTGGCGGTGTTCTTCGTGACGGCGTCCGTCGCCTCGGGGTGGTACGCGCACTATGTGATCTTCGAGCTGGGAATCCCGTAGACCGGCAGGCCGGCCAGACCGGGGAGGGCCGGGCCGGACAGGTGCCTGGACAGGTGCCTGTACGGCGCTGAAGGGCCCCTCCAGCGCCCGCGCGCCCTGCTGTGAGGTCTGGGAACGCTGGCAACGCCGAAGGGCGGTCACCCCGTATGAAACGGGGTGACCGCCCTTCAAGCGTTCAAGCGATCAACCGACCGCTCGCCGCCTACTGGTTGTACGGACCGTAGTCGTAGTCCTCCAGCGGGACGGCCTGGCCGGAGCCGGTGCCGAACGGCGAGTAGTCGATGTCGTCGTAGCCGACGGCCGAGTACATCGCGGCCTTGGCCTCTTCGGTGGGCTCGACCCGGATGTTGCGGTAGCGGGACAGGCCCGTACCGGCCGGGATGAGCTTACCGATGATGACGTTCTCCTTGAGGCCGATCAGGGAGTCGGACTTGGCGTTGATCGCCGCGTCCGTCAGCACCCTGGTCGTCTCCTGGAAGGACGCCGCCGACAGCCAGGACTCCGTGGCCAGCGAGGCCTTGGTGATACCCATGAGCTGCGGACGACCGGAGGCCGGGTGACCGCCCTCCTGCACCACACGACGGTTCTCGACCTCGAACTTCGAGCGCTCGACGAGCTCGCCGGGCAGCAGCTCGGCATCGCCGGACTCGATGATCGTCACGCGGCGCAGCATCTGCCGGATGATGATCTCGATGTGCTTGTCGTGGATCGACACACCCTGCGAGTTGTAGACCTTCTGGACCTCGCCGACCAGGTGGACCTGGACGGCACGCTGACCCAGGATGCGCAGCACGTCGTGCGGGTTGGTGGCACCCACGGTGAGCTTCTGGCCCACCTCGACGTGCTCGCCCTCGCTGACCAGGAGCCGGGCGCGCTTCGAGATCGGGAACGCCGTCTCGTCGCTGC
This sequence comes from Streptomyces sp. yr375, assembly GCF_900110755.1. Classification (GTDB taxonomy): domain Bacteria; phylum Actinomycetota; class Actinomycetes; order Streptomycetales; family Streptomycetaceae; genus Streptomyces. The sequence continues at coordinate 40,398 of NZ_FOFF01000018.1, read as the reverse complement.
CGTCGTCCGGGGTGATGACGATCTTCTTGGTCTTCTCGGTCTCCTCGATCCGCACGCGGCCGGAGGCCTCGGAGATCGGGGCGACACCCTTCGGGGTACGGGCCTCGAAGAGCTCGACGACACGCGGCAGACCCTGCGTGATGTCGTCACCGGCCACACCACCGGTGTGGAAGGTACGCATCGTGAGCTGGGTGCCGGGCTCACCGATGGACTGGGCGGCGATGATGCCGACCGCCTCACCGATGTCGACCAGCTTGCCGGTGGCCAGCGAGCGGCCGTAGCACATGGCGCAGGTGCCGACCTGGGACTCGCAGGTCAGGATCGAGCGGGTCTTGACCTCCTCGACGCCGTGGCGCACGAGCTGGTCGATGAGCACGTCGCCCAGGTCCACGTTGGCCGGCGCGATCACCTTGCCGTCGATGACGACGTCCTCGGCGAGCATGCGGGCGTAGACGCTGGTCTCGACGTCCCCGGCCTTGCGCAGAACGCCGGTCTCGTCCTTCGAGGCGATCCGCAGCTTCAGACCGCGCTCGGTGCCGCAGTCCTCCTCGCGGATGATGACGTCCTGCGAGACGTCCACCAGACGACGGGTCAGGTAACCCGAGTCGGCGGTACGCAGGGCGGTGTCCGCCAGACCCTTACGGGCACCGTGGGTGGAGATGAAGTACTCCAGCACGGACAGGCCCTCACGGAACGAGGCCTTGATGGGACGCGGGATGGTCTCGTTCTTCGCGTTCGACACCAGACCACGCATACCGGCGATCTGCCGCATCTGCATCATGTTTCCTCGGGCACCCGAGTCAACCATCATGAAGATGGGGTTCGTCTTGGGGAAGTTCGCGTTCATCGCCTCGGCGACCTCGTTGGTCGCCTTGGTCCAGATCGCGATGAGCTCCTGCGTGCGCTCTTCCTTGGTGATCAGACCGCGCTCGTACTGCTTCTGGACCTTCTCGTCCTGCGCCTCGTAACCCGCGACGATGGCCTTCTTGGCCTCGGGGACGACGACGTCGGAGATGGCCACGGTGACACCGGAGCGGGTGCCCCAGTAGAAGCCGGCCGCCTTCAGGTTGTCGAGCGTCGCCGCCACGATGACCTTGGGGTAGCGCTCCGCCAGGTCGTTGACGATCTCGCCGAGCTGCTTCTTGCCCACCGAGTAGTCGACGAACGGGTAGTCCTCGGGCAGCAGCTCGTTGAAGAGCGCGCGGCCCAGGGTGGTGCGCAGGCGGAAGGTGTCCCCCTGCTGCCACTCGGGCTCGCCCTCTTCGCGGGCCGGCGGGGTCCAGCCGCGCGGCGGGATGGTGCCCACCGGGAAGCGGATGTCGATCGCCGACTGCAGCGCGAGCTCGCCGGCGTCGAACGCCATGATCGCCTCGGCCGTGGAGCCGAACGCGCGGCCCTCGCCCTTGGTGTCACGCAGTTCGCCGTCGGTGGTGAGGAAGAACAGACCGAGGACCATGTCCTGGGTCGGCATCGTCACCGGACGGCCGTCGGCGGGCTTGAGGATGTTGTTCGAGGACAGCATCAGGATGCGGGCCTCGGCCTGCGCCTCCGCGGAGAGCGGCAGGTGGACGGCCATCTGGTCACCGTCGAAGTCCGCGTTGAACGCGGTGCAGACGAGCGGGTGGATCTGGATGGCCTTGCCCTCGACGAGCTGCGGCTCGAAGGCCTGGATGCCGAGGCGGTGCAGGGTGGGCGCACGGTTCAGCAGCACCGGGTGCTCGGCGATGACCTCTTCGAGGACGTCGTACACGACGGTGCGGCCGCGCTCGACCATGCGCTTGGCGCTCTTGATGTTCTGCGCGTGGTTCAGGTCGACCAGGCGCTTCATCACGAACGGCTTGAAGAGCTCCAGCGCCATCGCCTTCGGCAGACCGCACTGGTGCAGCTTGAGCTGCGGACCGACGACGATCACGGAACGCGCGGAGTAGTCCACACGCTTGCCGAGCAGGTTCTGACGGAATCGACCCTGCTTGCCCTTGAGCATGTCGCTCAGGGACTTCAGCGGGCGGTTACCGGGACCGGTGACCGGACGGCCACGACGGCCGTTGTCGAACAGCGCGTCCACGGCCTCCTGGAGCATGCGCTTCTCGTTGTTCACGATGATCTCGGGCGCGCCGAGGTCGAGAAGCCGCTTCAGGCGGTTGTTGCGGTTGATGACACGGCGGTACAGGTCGTTCAGGTCGGAGGTCGCGAAGCGGCCACCGTCGAGCTGCACCATCGGCCGGAGGTCCGGCGGGATGACCGGCACGCAGTCCAGCACCATGCCCTTGGGGCTGTTGCTGGTCTGCAGGAACGCGGAGACGACCTTGAGGCGCTTGAGCGCGCGGGTCTTCTTCTGGCCCTTGCCGGTGCGGATGATCTCGCGGAGGCGCTCGGCCTCCTCGTCCAGGTCGAAGGACTCGAGCCGCTTCTGCAGGGCGGCGGCGCCCATCGAACCGTCGAAGTACGTGCCGAAGCGGTCACGCAGCTCGCGGTAGAGGAGCTCGTCGCCCTCCAGGTCCTGGACCTTGAGGTTCTTGAACCGGGTCCACACCTCGTCGAGGCGGTCGATCTCGCGCTGCGCACGGTCGCGCAGTTGCTTCATCTCCCGCTCGGCGCCTTCGCGCACCTTGCGGCGCACGTCGGCCTTGGCGCCCTCGGCCTCGAGCTCGGCCAGGTCGGTCTCGAGCTTCTTGGCGCGGGCCTCGAGGTCGGCGTCACGCCGGTTCTCGACCTGCTGACGCTCGACGGAGACGTGCGCCTCCAGCGAGGGCAGGTCGCGGGTGCGGCGCTCGTCGTCGACGAACGTGATCATGTACGCCGCGAAGTAGATGACCTTCTCGAGGTCCTTCGGGGCGAGGTCGAGCAGGTATCCGAGGCGCGACGGAACGCCCTTGAAGTACCAGATGTGCGTGACGGGCGCGGCCAGTTCGATGTGGCCCATCCGCTCACGCCGCACCTTGGCGCGAGTGACCTCGACGCCGCAGCGCTCACAGATGATGCCCTTGAAGCGGACACGCTTGTACTTGCCGCAGTAGCACTCCCAGTCCCGGGTCGGACCGAAGATCTTCTCGCAGAAGAGTCCGTCCTTTTCGGGCTTGAGCGTGCGGTAGTTGATCGTCTCGGGCTTCTTGACCTCGCCGTGGCTCCACTGACGGATGTCGTCCGCCGTGGCCAGGCCGATCCGGAGCTCGTCGAAGAAGTTGACGTCGAGCACTATGCGTCAATCCCTCTCAGGGTTGTAAGTCTTGGGGTCTGATACGGGGGTCCCGGGGCCGGCCGGAGGATCAGGGATCTTCATCGCTGTACCTCCGGACCGGACTCCCGTCAGACCTCTTCGACGCTGCTCGGCTCGCGCCGGGACAGGTCGATGCCGAGCTCCTCCGCCGCGCGGAAGACGTCCTCGTCGGTGTCACGCATCTCGATGGACATACCGTCGCTGGACAGCACCTCCACGTTCAGGCAGAGAGACTGCATCTCCTTGATGAGCACCTTGAAGGACTCGGGGATGCCGGGCTCGGGGATGTTCTCGCCCTTGACGATGGCCTCGTAGACCTTCACGCGGCCGGTGACGTCGTCGGACTTGATGGTCAGGAGCTCCTGGAGGGCGTACGCGGCGCCGTATGCCTCCAGCGCCCACACCTCCATCTCGCCGAAGCGCTGACCGCCGAACTGCGCCTTACCACCCAGCGGCTGCTGGGTGATCATCGAGTACGGACCGGTCGAACGGGCGTGCAGCTTGTCGTCGACCAGGTGGTGCAGCTTCAGGATGTACATGTAGCCGACCGAGATCGGGTCCGGGAACGGCTCACCGCTACGGCCGTCGAACATCCGCGCCTTGCCGGTCGGGAGCACCATGCGCTCGCCGTCGCGGTTCGGGATGGTGTGGTTCAGCAGACCCGCGAGCTCGTCCTCACGGGCGCCGTCGAAGACCGGGGTGGCGACGTTGGTGCCGGGCGCGACCTGGTCGGCGCCGATCACCTGGAGACGCTTGGCCCAGTCGTCGGCGAGCCCGGAGACGTCCCAGCCGCGGCTGGCGAGCCAGCCGAGGTGGATCTCCAGCACCTGTCCCGGGTTCATTCGGGACGGCACACCGAGCGGGTTGAGGATGATGTCGACCGGGGTCCCGTCCTCGAGGAACGGCATGTCCTCGATGGGCAGGATCTTGGAGATGACACCCTTGTTGCCGTGCCGGCCGGCGAGCTTGTCGCCGTCCGTGATCTTGCGCTTCTGCGCCACGTAGACGCGGACCAACTGGTTCACGCCCGGCGGCAGCTCGTCGCCCTCTTCACGGTCGAAGACGCGGACGCCGATGACCTTGCCGATCTCGCCGTGCGGCACCTTCAGCGAGGTGTCACGGACCTCACGGGCCTTCTCACCGAAGATGGCGCGCAGCAGGCGCTCCTCCGGCGTCAGCTCGGTCTCGCCCTTGGGCGTGACCTTGCCGACGAGGATGTCGCCGGCGACGACCTCGGCACCGATGCGGATGATGCCGCGCTCGTCGAGGTCGGCGAGGACCTCCTCGGAGACGTTCGGGATGTCCCGGGTGATCTCCTCCGGGCCGAGCTTGGTGTCACGGGCGTCGACCTCGTGCTCCTCGATGTGGATCGAGGAGAGGACGTCGTCCTGCACGAGGCGCTGCGACAGGATGATCGCGTCCTCGTAGTTGTGGCCCTCCCACGGCATGAACGCCACGAGCAGGTTCTTGCCCAGGGCCATCTCGCCGTTCTCGGTGGCCGGACCGTCGGCCAGGACCTGGCCCTCGATGATCCGGTCGCCCTCGTTGACGATGACCTTCTGGTTGACCGAGGTGCCCTGGTTGGAGCGGGCGAACTTGGCCAGGCGGTACGTGATGTACGTGCCGTCGTCGTTGGTGGTGGTGATGTAGTCCGCGGAGACCTCCTGGACCACACCCGCCTTCTCGGCCTTGACCACGTCGCCGGCGTCGACCGCGGAGCGGTACTCCATGCCGGTGCCGACGAGCGGGGCCTCGCTCTTGATGAGCGGCACGGCCTGACGCATCATGTTCGCGCCCATGAGGGCACGGTTGGCGTCGTCGTGCTCGAGGAACGGGATCATGGCGGTCGCGACCGACACCATCTGGCGCGGCGAGACGTCCATGTAGTCCACGTCGTCACCGGGGACGTAGTCGACCTCGCCGCCACGACGGCGGACCAGGACGCGGGCCTCGGTGAACTGCATGTCGTCGTTGAGCAGGGCGTTGGCCTGCGCGATGACGTAGCGGTCCTCCTCGTCGGCCGTCAGGTAGTCGACCTCGTCGGTGACGACGTCGCCGGCGACCTTGCGGTACGGCGTCTCCACGAAGCCGAACGCGTTGACGCGGCCGTAGGAGGCGAGCGAACCGATCAGACCGATGTTCGGGCCTTCGGGAGTCTCGATCGGGCACATGCGGCCGTAGTGCGAGGGGTGCACGTCACGGACCTCGAAGCCGGCCCGCTCACGGGAGAGACCACCAGGGCCAAGAGCCGACAGACGGCGCTTGTGGGTGAGACCCGACAGCGGGTTGTTCTGGTCCATGAACTGCGAGAGCTGGCTGGTGCCGAAGAACTCCTTGATGGAGGCGACGACCGGCCGGATGTTGATCAGGGTCTGCGGCGTGATCGCTTCGACGTCCTGGGTCGTCATGCGCTCGCGGACGACTCGCTCCATACGCGCCAGACCCGTGCGGACCTGGTTCTGGATGAGCTCGCCGACGCTGCGCAGACGACGGTTGCCGAAGTGGTCGATGTCGTCGGTCTCGACGACGATCGACGTGCCGTTGTCCGAGGTCGTCTCGGTCTCGCCGGCGTGCAGCTTGACCAGGTACTTGATCGTCGCGATGACGTCCTCGACGGTCAGCACGCCCGCGTTGAGCGGAGCCTCGCCGCCCAGCTTCTTGTTGACCTTGTAGCGGCCGACCTTCGCGAGGTCGTAGCGCTTGGGGTTGAAGTAGAGGTTCTCGAGCAGCGTCTGCGCGGCCTCACGGGTCGGCGGCTCGCCCGGACGGAGCTTGCGGTAGATGTCGAGCAGCGCGTCGTCCTGACCCTGGGTGTGGTCCTTCTCCAGGGTGGCGCGCATGGACTCGTACTCGCCGAACTCCTCGAGGATCTGCTCGGTCGTCCAGCCGAGAGCCTTCAGGAGCACGGTGACGGACTGCTTGCGCTTGCGGTCGATACGGACACCGACCATGTCGCGCTTGTCGATCTCCATCTCCAGCCAGGCACCCCGGGACGGGATGATCTTGGCGGAGAAGATGTCCTTGTCGGACGTCTTGTCGATGGAGGAGTCGAAGTAGACACCCGGCGAACGGACGAGCTGCGACACGACGACACGCTCGGTGCCGTTGATGACGAAGGTGCCCTTGTTCGTCATGAGCGGGAAGTCGCCCATGAAGACCGTCTGGGACTTGATCTCGCCGGTCTCGTTGTTCGTGAACTCGGCCGTCACGAAGAGCGGGGCCGCGAAGGTGAAGTCACGGTCCTTGCACTCGTCGATGCTGTTCTTCGGCGGCTCGAAACGGTGGTCGCGGAAGGTCAGCGACATCGACCCGGAGAAGTCCTCGATCGGGGAGATCTCCTCGAAGATCTCCTCCAGACCGGACTTCGTGGGGACGTCCTGACCGGAGTCCAGAGCAGCCTCGACGCGAGCCTTCCAGGCGTCGTTGCCGAGCAGCCAGTCGAAACTCTCGGTCTGCAGCGCGAGAAGGTTGGGAACCTCGAGGGGCTCCTTGATCTTTGCAAAGGAGATGCGCAGCGGGGCGGTGCTGGCAGCGTTGTTCGTATTCGCGGTCGAGGCGTTGCGCGAGGCGGCCAAGAGGGGGTCCTTCCGAGGGCTCGGACTCACTACGCGCGTACCGGCCCCTCATCCCGTGCACAGAGACAGCTTTCCGGATCTGGCCAAAGGGCCAGGTCAAGGAGGTCTGGTCGTCCGGGCTCAAGTGAGGGCATGCCCCTGGTGACGGGCAGGGGACAGCTAACAGGCAGCGCAAAGGGTCAGTGTAGCCACTTGGCACACTGATGTCCAGTGCGGGTTTTTCGAGACCCTCGTGGTTCTCAACGCCCTCGGTCTGCTTGCCCTCAACGCACGGTGATACTGCCCTGTTCGTCGTCGATCCATGCCTCGGATTCGGATCCTTGTGACGACGCGTCCTGAGAATTGCGCGCTGCGTGCGGTTCGTCAAGGCCCCCCTGCGCGAACGGCCGCGCTCGGAGACACGATGAAGATCACCATACCCCCCGCTCACACGGGTTCGAGGCAACCGTGGCCGCGCTCCCAGGAACGACGAAGAGCGACCACCCAGATGGATGATCGCTCCTCGGTGCACCGGCGTTACAGCCCCGGAGGGGCCAGTTTCAGCCGTTGCTCGCGGTCGTCGCCGACCGCGATGGTGTTACTTGACCTCGACGGAGGCGCCGGCGGCCTTGAGGGACTCGGCAGCCTTCTCGGCGGCCTCCTTGGCGACCTTCTCGAGGACGGGCTTCGGAGCGCCGTCCACGAGGTCCTTGGCCTCCTTCAGGCCCAGCGAGGTCAGCTCACGCACGACCTTGATGACCTGGATCTTCTTCTCGCCGGCGCCGGTGAGGACGACGTCGAACTCGTCCTGCTCCTCGACGGCCTCGGCGGCGGCGGCCGGACCGGCCGGGCCGGCAACGGCGACGGCGGCGGCAGCGGTGACGTCGAACTTCTCCTCGAACGCCTTGACGAACTCGGAGAGCTCGATGAGGGTGAGGTTCTCGAACTGCTCGAGCAGCTCTTCCTGGGACAGCTTCGTCGCCATGTCGGGCGATCCTTCCACTAATTCGGCTGGTGCCGGATGTACATGTCGGCGGGCGTACAGTCGGCCCGCGTCGACCGCGGCCGCGTCAGGCGGCTGCGGTCAAAGTGCGAGCCGAGTTACTCGGCACCGCCCTGCTCGGCCTGCTTGACCCGAAGCGCCTCCGCGGTGCGGACGAACTTCGAGGGCAGCGCCTGGAAGACGGAGGCAGCCTGAGACTGCTTCGACTTGAAGGCACCGGCCAGCTTGCTGAGCAGAACCTCGCGGGACTCGAGGTCCGCAAGCTTCTTGATGTCGTCGGCGGACAGCACCTTGCCGTCAAGGACGCCGCCCTTGATGACGAGGTTCGGGTTGTCCTTGGCGAAGTCACGAAGACCCTTCGCCGACGTCACCGGGTCACCGGTGATGAAGGCGACTGCCGTCGGACCGTTGAACAGGTCGTCGAGCGTCGTGATCCCGGCCTCGTTGGCCGCAATCTTGGTCAGCGTGTTCTTCACCACGGCGTACTGGGCGTCTTCACCGAGCGAACGACGCAGCGTCTTGAGCTGCGCCACGGTGAGACCCCGGTACTCGGTCAGCACGGCGGCGTTCGAGCTGCGGAACGCGTCCGTCAGCTCGGCTACCGCGGCAGCCTTGTCGGGCCTTGCCATAGAGCGTCGGCCTCCTTCCGGGTGATGAGGACCGCTCAGAAGGGGCTGTGACAAACGAAACGCCCCGGCGCAGGCGCACGGGGCGTAGCTCGACCGAACGAATTCCGTGAGCGGAACCTGTCCGGGAGCACATCCACATTCACCTACGCGGGTCGTCCGCATTGCAGCGGATCCTTCGGCCACCGCACTCTCTGACGAGGGCACGGCAACGACCAGCGGTCTTTGGCTTCTTCAGGAGCGTACGGGACCGGGTCGCCGTCAGGCAAATCCGCTCGGGCGACGGGCACTACGAGCCGGTGCCCGCCCCCTGCTGCTTCACCAGCTCGGTGAAGTCGGCGGTGTCGCTCGCCGGCGGGACCTGGGCGGAGACCTTGGTGCCGTAGTCGCTGTAGTACGCGGTCTGGGCGTAGGCGCCCGTCGTGGTCTCGCCCTTCTCCGTCTTCTTGACCAGCAGGTCCCGGTCGTTCACCCAGATGTCGATGGTCTCGGTGGTGACGCCGGCCTGGTCCAGCGTCTTCTTCAGGTCGTCGAGCTGGCTGCGGGTGAGGCTGGAGTTCTGCGCGGCGAGGTCGGCCACGTCGAGCGTCCCCGAGTAGTGCGTGGTCTGCTGCCCGCGCACCTTCTCCCGGCCGACCTCCCGCACGTCCCCGGAAGCCAGCAGGAGCTTCACCGACTGGTTCGGGGTGGTGTTCTGCATCTGGTCCTTCAGATACGCGCCGGAGCCGCCGCCGAGGCTCTCCAGGGCGTCGTACGCGTACTTGATCCAGTGCCGGCCGCCGGCCTGGGTGGCGAAGGTGTCGCCCATCTTCGCGTAGTAGGCGTCGGGCAGATAGCGGGCCTCCATCGACGTGGTGCCCATCTGGCGCATCGTGTCGGCCATGGTGCCGCCGGTGTAGGTGATGGTGAGCGTGCCGGTGAGGCCGTCGCCCCAGCCGAGGGCGCCGTCGGCGGTCATCGACATCACCGAGCCCATCGTGGTGGTCGACTCGACCTTCGCGGAGTCCGCGCCGTCGGTGGACTTCTCGGCGCTGCGCAGGGCCGCTATGGGGCTGAGCAGCGGCCCGCCGCTCCCGCCCTTGCCGGACCCGCCCGAGCCGCTGGAACCACCGGAAGCCCCCGAACCTCCGGAACTGCACGCGGTCACTCCGGCAAGCAGCGTCATCGCAACGATCGACAGACCCGCACGGCGCACGGTCGCACGCTTCATTCGCCCCACCCCCAAGGTTTCCCGTCACTGCACGCTAGCCCACGGCACTGACAGCCGTACGAGAAAAGCCGTACGGGGGAAAGGGACGAGCCCCGCACCTCGAGAGGTTGCGGGGCTCGTGCCGACTGTGGCGAACCGTCAGGTTCAGACCGCGGCCGGGTCCTCCTCGACGAGGAGGTTGCGGGTGCGGTTCGGGTCGAGCTGAATGCCGGGGCCGATCGTGGTGCTGATCGCGGCCTTCTTGATGTAGCGACCCTTGGCGGCGGACGGCTTCAGGCGGAGGATCTCCTCCAGGGCCGCGCCGTAGTTCTCCACCAGCTTGACGTCGTCGAAGGACGACTTGCCGATGATGAAGTGCAGGTTCGAGTGCTTGTCGACGCGGAACTCGATCTTGCCGCCCTTGATCTCCGTGACGGCCTTGGCCACGTCGGGGGTGACGGTGCCGGTCTTCGGGTTCGGCATCAGACCACGCGGACCGAGCACGCGGCCGAGGCGGCCGACCTTGCCCATGAGGTCCGGGGTGGCGACGACGGCGTCGAAGTCCAGACGGCCCTTCGCGACCTCGTCGATCAGTTCGTCGGAGCCGACGATGTCGGCGCCCGCGGCCTCCGCGGCCGCTGCACGGTCACCGGTCGCGAAGACCAGGACCCGGGCGGTCTTGCCGGTGCCGTGCGGCAGGTTCACGGTGCCACGGACCATCTGGTCGGCCTTGCGCGGGTCGACACCCAGGCGGAAGGCGACCTCGACGGTGCCGTCGAACTTGCTGGTGGAGGTCTCCTTGGCGAGACGGACGGCCTCGAGCGGGGCGTAGAGCTTCTCCCGGTCGATCTTGGCGTCCGCAGCGCGGAGGGACTTGCTGCGCTTGCTCACTACTGCTCCTGTGTGCGTCTTGAGGAGTCGTGGTACGGGCCGAGCAGGCCCTGCCACGGTGCTACGAAGGTGCTACGGGGCTGGGGCTCAGCCCTCGACCGTGATGCCCATGGAACGGGCGGTGCCGGCGATGATCTTCGACGCGGCGTCGAGGTCGTTGGCGTTGAGGTCGGGCAGCTTGGTCGTGGCGATCTCGCGGACCTGCGCCTGCGTGATCTTGGCGACCTTGGTCTTGTGCGGCTCGCCCGAGCCCTTCTCGACACCAGCGGCCTTGAGGATCATCTTCGCGGCCGGCGGCGTCTTGGTGACGAAGGTGAAGGAGCGGTCTTCGTAGACCGTGATCTCCACCGGGATCACCCAGCCACGCTGCGACTCGGTCGCGGCGTTGTAGGCCTTGCAGAACTCCATGATGTTGACGCCGTGCTGGCCGAGCGCGGGGCCGACCGGCGGTGCGGGGTTCGCCGCACCGGCGTTGATCTGGAGCTTGATGAGCCCCGTGACCTTCTTCTTCTTGGGAGGCATTGCTCTCTCCGGGTCCTAGTGAGAGTTTTTTCAGCCTTCCGGTCCGGATGATCCGGATGGAGGCATACCGCACAACGATAACGGGTATCCCTGCGCGGCCAAAAACCGAGCAGGTCAGGCACCGCGCGAGCGGCCACCTGACCTGTTCGGAGGCTTCTGTTCCAGAAGGGCTAGTTCTTCTGGATCTGGTCGAAGCTGAGCTCGACCGGGGTCTCGCGGCCGAAGATCTCGACGAGGCCCTTGACCTTCTTCGAGTCGGCGTTGATCTCGTTGATCGTGGCCTGCAGCGTGGCGAACGGGCCGTCGGTGACGGTGACCGAGTCGCCCACCTCGAAGTCCAGCACCTGGACCTCGAGCTTGCGGGACGGAGCCGGCTTGCCCTCGGCCTCGGCGGCCTCACGGGCGGCCTTCTCCTCGGCCTCCGGGGCGAGCATCTTGACGATCTCGTCCAGGGTCAGCGGGTACGGGTCGTAGGCGTTGCCCACGAAGCCGGTGACGCCGGGAGTGTTGCGGACGACGCCCCAGGACTCGTTGGTCAGGTCCATGCGCACCAGCACGTAGCCGGGGAGCTTGTTCTGACGGATGGTCTTGCGCTCGCCGTTCTTGATCTGCGCGACCTCTTCCTGCGGCACCTCGGCCTGGAAGATGAAGTCCTCGACGTTCAGCGAGACGGCGCGCTGCTCCAGGTTGGTCTTCACGCGGTTCTCGTAACCGGCGTACGTGTGGATGACGTACCACTCGCCGGGCAGGGTGCGCAGCTCTTCACGCAGGGCGGTGACGGGGTCGACGGGCTCGGCCGGCTCTTCTTCTTCGGCTTCTTCTTCGGCCTCGTCGGCGACGACGTCCTCGTCCTCGACGTCCTCGTCGGCGACGACGTCCTCGTCCTCGACGTGGAGCGCGGCTTCCTCCGCGGGCTCGCCCGCTTCGGCCTCGGCAGCCTCGAACTCGTCCAGGTCCTCGTCCGCGCCCTCGACGATGTCGAGCTCGTCGTCCACGGACTCGACGTCCTCGTTCAGGTTCTGGTCAGACACGGTGGCTGCTTCTTCCTGGATACATAGGGGTGGAACATGCGAAAGGGGCGCCGGATACCTCGGCGCCCTTCGCTCTTGGCTCAGCCGAAGACGTACTTGGCGGCGTGGCTGAGTCCATAGTCAATCACGGTCACCAGGCCGATCATGATGACGACGAAGACGATCACCACGGTCGTGTACGTCGTGAGCTGACTCCGCGTGGGCCATACGACCTTGCGGAGCTCCGCGACGATCTGGCGATAGAAGATCGCGAGACGCTTCAGCGGGCCCTTCTTGGCGCGCTTACCGCCCTTGCGGGTCTTCTGCTGCGCCTCAGGCACCTCGTCCTGGGCATCAGGCGTGTCGATGGAGCCCACGGCATCCGCCATTCGTCCTCACCTGTTCCCGGGTCGTGGCCGTGCCGCGCCCGGTCTGAGCCGCACGACGGTGCATTGCTGCTGTACGTACATACGCTGCGCACACATCCTGGTGATGGTGTGTGTAGCAGGGCCGGAGGGACTTGAACCCCCAACCGCTGGTTTTGGAGACCAGTGCTCTACCAATTGAGCTACGACCCTTTGTGTGTTCCCCAACGTACCGCATCCGGTCGGGTGCTCGGTGTGCACCTGTTGGGGGCGCGGCTGTTGAAGGCCAACGACGTGTGAGTGTACGTGGTCTTGGCCCCCTCGTCGAACGAAAAGGGCTCTTGATCGGATTCACTCTGATGTTCAGTCGGCTGACCAGTCCGTGAAACCCGTGTGCCGAGCGGGTTTCAGGTCTGAAACCATGGACCCCATGAGCGCTGCAACCCCTCCCACCGAGCGCCGGGTCTCCGCCCGAGTCGGCGCGATCTCCGAGTCCGCCACTCTCGCCGTGGACGCCAAGGCCAAGGCCCTGAAGGCCGCCGGGCGGCCGGTGATCGGCTTCGGCGCCGGTGAGCCGGACTTCCCGACCCCGGACTACATCGTCCAGGCCGCCATCGAGGCCTGCTCGAACCCGAAGTACCACCGCTACACGCCGGCCGGCGGCCTGCCGGAGCTGAAGGCCGCGATCGCCGCGAAGACGCTGCGCGACTCCGGTTACGAGGTCGACCCGTCCCAGATCCTGGTGACCAACGGCGGCAAGCAGGCCATCTACGAGGCCTTCGCCGCGATCCTCGACCCGGGCGACGAGGTCATCGTCCCGGCGCCGTACTGGACCACCTACCCGGAGTCGATCCGGCTGGCCGGCGGTGTCCCGGTGGAGGTCGTCGCCGACGAGACGACCGGCTACCGGGTCTCCGTCGAGCAGTTGGAGGCGGCGCGCACGGAGCACACCAAGGTTGTGCTCTTCGTCTCCCCGTCGAACCCGACCGGCGCCGTCTACAGCGCCGAGGACGCCGAGGCGATCGGCCGCTGGGCCGTCGAGCACGGCCTGTGGGTGATGACGGACGAGATCTACGAGCACCTCGTCTACGGGGACGCGAAGTTCACCTCGCTGCCGGCGATCCTGCCCGAGCTGCGCGACAAGTGCATCGTGGTCAACGGCGTCGCCAAGACGTACGCGATGACCGGCTGGCGGGTGGGCTGGATCATCGGCCCGAAGGACGTCGTCAAGGCGGCGACGAACCTCCAGTCGCACGCCACGTCGAACGTCTCCAACGTGGCGCAGGTCGCCGCGCTGGCCGCCGTCTCCGGTGATCTGTCGGCCGTGGAGAAGATGCGCGAGGCCTTCGACCGCCGCCGCAGGACCATCGTGCGGATGCTCAACGAGATCGACGGCGTGCTCTGCCCGGAGCCGGAGGGCGCGTTCTACGCGTACCCGTCGGTGAAGGCGCTGCTCGGCAAGGAGATCCGCGGCAGGCGCCCGCAGGACTCGGTCGAGCTGGCCGCGCTCATCCTGGAGGAGGCCGAGGTCGCGGTGGTGCCGGGTGAGGCCTTCGGCACACCGGGGTACCTGCGGCTGTCGTACGCGCTGGGTGACGAGGATCTCGTCGAGGGCGTGAGCCGGATCCAGAAGCTGCTGGCCGAGGCCAGGGACTGACACCGCGCATGACGAAGGGGCCGGACCTGACCGTTCAGGTCCGGCCCCTCTGTCATGTGTGCGAGCAAGACCACGTTCGGGGAAAGTGGTACCTGGACGACACGAACGTGCGGCAGGATTCCCTGATGGAGCGTGTACGTGATGTCTCTGAACTGCCGAAAGCCCATCTGCACCTGCACTTCACCGGTTCGATGCGGCCGACCACCGTGCTGGAACTGGCCGACAAGTACGGTGTGCGCCTGCCCGAGGCCCTGATCGAGGCGCTGACGAGCGGCGAGCCGCCGAAGCTGCGGGCCACGGACGAGCGGGGCTGGTTCCGCTTCCAGCGCCTGTACGACGCGGCGCGCTCGTGCGTGCGGGAGCCCGAGGACATCCAGCGGCTGGTGCGCGAGGCCGCCGAGGAGGACCTGAAGGACGGCTCGGGCTGGCTGGAGATCCAGGTCGACCCGACGTCGTACGCGCCCCGGCTGGGCGGGCTGATCCCGGCGCTGGAGATCATCCTGGACGCGGTGGAGACGGCCTCGCGCGACACCGGGCTCGACATGCGGGTGCTGGTGGCGGCGAACCGGATGAAGCATCCGCTGGACGCCCGCACCCTGGCCCGGCTGGCCGTGCGGTACGCGGACCGGGGAGTGGTCGGCTTCGGCCTGTCGAACGACGAACGCCGGGGCATGGCACGGGACTTCGACCGGGCGTTCGCGATCGCGCGGGAGGGCGGCCTGCTGTCCGCGCCGCACGGCGGCGAGTTGACGGGCCCGGCGTCCGTCCGCGACTGCCTGGACGATCTGCACGCGAACCGGCTGGGCCACGGGGTGCGGTCGGCCGAGGACCCACGGCTGCTGAAGAAGCTCGCCGAGCGGGGGGTGACCTGCGAGGTGTGCCCGGCGTCGAACGTGGCGCTGGGCGTGTACGAGAAGCCCGAGGACGTGCCGCTGCGGACCCTGTTCGACGCGGGCGTCCCCATGGCGCTGGGCGCCGACGACCCGCTGCTGTTCGGCTCGCGGCTGGCGGCCCAGTACGAGATCGCCCGCCGCCACCACGCCTTCACGGACGAGGAGTTGGCGGAACTGGCCCGCCAGTCGGTACGGGCGTCGGCGGCGCCGGAGGACGTACGGGCGAAGCTGCTGTCGGGCGTGGACGACTGGCTGGCGTCCTGAGCCTGGCTACAGCCCGGCGGCCACCATCACCGGCTCGTTGACCAGGGTGATCCCGAAGGCCTCGCGCACCCCGGTGACGACCTCGCGGGCCAGTGTCAGCAGGTCCTCCGTGGTGGCCGTGCCGCGGTTGGTGAGGGCCAGGGTGTGCTTGGTGGAGATGCGGGCGGGTCCGCTGCCGTACCCCTTGGTGAAGCCCGCCTTGTCGATCAGCCAGGCCGCGGAGGTCTTGGTGTGTCCCGCGCCGGCCGGATAGGCGGGCGGCTGCACGCCGTCGCCCAGCCGCTCCCGCACGCGCGCGTGGAACACCGCGAAGTCGGCGTCGGTGAGGATCGGGTTGGTGAAGAAGGAGCCGGCCGACCAGGTGTCGTGGTCCTCGGGGTCGAGGACCATGCCCTTCCCGGCGCGCAGCTTCAGCACGGCCCTGCGGGCCTCGGCGAGCGGCACCCGGTCCCCCGGCTCGACGCCCAGCGCGCGTGCCGTCTCGGCGTACTTCAGGGGCGCCGACAGCCCGCCCGCGTCCGACAGTTCGAAGCGGACGCGCAGGACGACATACCGCTCGGGGTGGGCCTTGAAGCGGCTGTGGCGGTAGGAGAAGGCGCACTCCTCGTTGGTGAGCGTGACCGTCTCGCCCGCGTGGCGGTCGTAGGCGATGACCTCGGTGATCGTCGAGGAGACTTCCTGGCCGTACGCCCCGACGTTCTGGATCGGGGTGGCGCCCGCCGAGCCGGGGATGCCGGCCAGGCACTCGATGCCGGCGAGCCCGGCCTCCACGGTGCGGGCGACGGCGTCGGTCCAGACCTCGCCCGCGGCCAGCTCGAGCCGGGTACCGGCGAGTTCGCAGCCGCGGGTGGCGATGCGCAGGGCGGTGCCGTCGAAGCCCTTGTCGCCGATGACGAGGTTGGAGCCGCCGCCGACGACGAGCAGCGGTGTGCCGTCGGCGTCGGCCTCGCGCACGGCGGCGATCACCTCGGCGTCGGTCGTCGCGGTCACCAGCCTGGTGGCGGGACCGCCCAGCCGGAAGGTGGTCAGCGGGGCGAGCGGGGCGTCCTGGAGTTCCTGCACGCGCCCAAGACTACGAGACACCACTGACAGCCCCGACAGACCTGCCCGCGCGTAAGGGGCGCCTCGCAATGGAGAACGCCCCTTACCGCAACGCCTGACTGGCGACTGCCGACCTGGCCGGCCTCAGCCCAGTCGGACGACCGCCCGGGACATCCCGAGCACCTTCTGCCCGCCGCTGGTGACGGTCAGGTCGACCCGCACGGTGTTGTCGTCGAGCTTGGCGCCCACCTTGCCGGTGACCTCGATCACGGCGCCCTGGCCGTCGTTCGGGACCACGACCGGCTTGGTGAAGCGGACGCCGTAGTCGACGAGCGCGCCCGGGTCGCCGGTCCAGTCGGTGACGACGCGGACCGCCTCGGCCATGGTGAACATGCCGTGCGCGATGACGTCCGGCAGGCCCACCTCCTTGGCGAACTTCTCGTTCCAGTGGATGGGGTTGAAGTCCCCGGAGGCGCCCGCGTACTGCACCAGCGCGGCGCGGTCCACCGGGAAGGACTGGGCGGGCAGCTCGGTGCCGACCTCGACGTCGTCGTAAGCGATCTTCGCCGTCATCGGTTCCTCACGCCTGCCCTTCCGTGGACTCGGCGGCTGCTTCGGGCTCCGCGACTGCTTCGGGCTCCGCCGCGCGGGCGACGAGCTTGGTCCAGGCGGTCACGACGTGCTCGCCGGACTCGTCGTGGACCTCGCCGCGGATGTCCAGGATGTCGTTGCCTGCCATGGACTTGACGGCCTCGATGGTCGAGGTGACCGTGAGCCGGTCACCGGCGCGCACGGGACGCTTGTAGGCGAACTTCTGGTCGCCGTGGACCACGCGGTTGTAGTCGAGGCCGAGCTGGGGGTCCTGGACGACCTGGCGCGCCGCCTTGAAGGTGATGGAGAACACGAAGGTCGGCGGCGCGATCACATCGGCGTACCCGAGGGCCTTGGCGGCCTCCGGGTCGGTGTACACCGGGTTGGCGTCCGCCACGGCCTCGGCGAACTCGCGGATCTTCTCCCGGCCGACCTCATAGGGATCGGTGGGCGGGTAGATCCGCCCGACGAAGGACTGATCGAGCGCCATGGGCCTCGGCACCTCCTGCTTGCTCAAATGACCGGTACGGATCGGGCAACTGGTTCAACGACGCGAGGCCGCCCCCGATCACTCGGGGACGGCCTCGCATACGAGCCTGATTTATCGCGTTTCGCGGTGCGCGGTGTGCGCGTTGCAACGCGGGCAGTGCTTCTTCATCTCCATTCGATCCGGGTTGTTACGCCGGTTCTTCTTGGTGATGTAGTTCCGCTCCTTGCACTCCACGCAGGCCAGCGTGATCTTCGGGCGGACGTCGGTGGCAGCCACAGGAGTGCTCCTTGACGAACGGATGGGACCTATTAACGCATGAAAGAGTAGCCGATCGAAGGACCGACCCCACAATCGGCTACTGTCAGTAGCGGTGACCGGACTTGAACCGGTGACACAGCGATTATGAGCCGCTTGCTCTACCGACTGAGCTACACCGCTTTGATGGGATCAGGTCCCGCCTTGCGACGGGAACCTCACCCACCAGAGCCCCAATGCGGAATCGAACCGCAGACCTTCTCCTTACCATGGAGACGCTCTACCGACTGAGCTATTGGGGCGAGCGATGAAGACATTACACGGTCCGCAGCCGTTCACCCAAATCCGTTTCGCGGGGCCCTCCAGGGCCGTTCCGAGGGCCGCCCCGAGGGCCGTTTCCGCAGCGTCCCGGCGGTCTCCTGAGCCCCTCCGGCACGGCGGACCACACCGGTACGACTATTGCGCTCCTCCCCGCCCGCGCCGAACCGCCGCCCTAGGCTCGACTCACTCTGCGTGATCTTGTGAGTTCCCCCACGCCCCTGGAGCGCGATGCCCGACAGCCAGCCGCAGCCGCCCCCCTCCTGGTCGTCCTCGTCGTCCCCCTTCGGGGCCTCGGGAGGCTCGCCGGACCCGGCCGGCCTCCTGCTGTGCGGGGCGCGGCTGACGGACGGCCGGACCGTGGACGTACGGCTGGGCCGCGGGCGTATCGAGGCGGTCGGCACGGCCGGCAGCCTGACCGCGGGCCCGGCGGCCGGTCCGGCCCGTGGCGGCGCGCGCGTGGACCTCGACGGCTACCTCCTGCTCCCCGCCCCCGCCGAGCCGCACGCGCACGCCGACACCGCGCTCACGGCCGACACCGACGGCCCCGTCTCGTACGCCGCCCAGGACGTCCAGCGCCGGGCCACGGAGGCCGCGCTGCTGCAACTCGGCCACGGCGCGACCGCCCTGCGCGCGCACGTGCGCGTGGGCGACGTCCAGGGCCTCGGCGCGCTGGCCGCCGTCCTGCGGGCCCGGCGTTCGCTGCGCGGGCTCGCCGAGCTGACGACGGTGGCGATGCCCCGGGTGCTGACCGGGGCGGCCGGCGCGGACGGGCTCGCGATACTGCGCGACGCGGTGAAGATGGGCGCCTCGGTGGTCGGCGGCTGCCCGGACCTGGACCCTGATCCGACGGGGTACGTGGAGGCCGTCCTGGAGGTCGCCTCCGAGCACGGCTGCCCCGTCGACCTGCACACCGACGCCGCCGACCCGGCCCGTCTCGCCCGCCTGGCCGCGATGGCCGGCGGCCTGCGCCCCGGCGTCACCCTCAGCCCCTGCGGCGGCCTCGACCGCCTCCCCGCCGAGACGGCCGGCCGCACCGCCGACCAACTGGCCGCCGCCGGCGTGACGGTGGTCTGCCTCCCCCAGGGCGGCTGCGGCGCCGTCGAGGACCGGGGCGCGGCGCCCGTACGGCTGTTGCGCGCGGCCGGGGTGCGCGTGGCGGCCGGCAGCGGGGCGGTGCGGGACGTCTCCAACCCGGTCGGCCGCGGCGACCCCCTGGAGGCGGCCTACCTCCTCGCCTCCCGCCACGGTCTGCGCTGCGAGGACGCCTACGACACCGTGAGCACGTCCGCGCGGGCCGCTCTGGGCCTGCCCGAGGTCCGCGTGGAGGCGGGTTTCCCGGCCGACCTGCTGGCCGTCCGGGGCGACCGGCTGGCGGGCGCCCTGTCGCTGGCGTACAGCCGGATCGTGATCCACCGGGGGCGCGTGGTGGCCCGCACGAGCGCGGTCCGCGAGTACTGCAACTCGGCGGCCGCGGCGGAGTTGGGCCTACCCCGGCAGGGGCGGGGGGAGCTCTCGTAGGGCTCGGGGTCCGGTCGGCACCGTGCGGCGGACGGGGCTGTCCGGGCGTACGGTCGAAGGCATGCGCATTGTCATCGCTGGTGGTCATGGTCAGATCGCGCTGCGGCTGGAGCGGCTGCTCGCCGCGCGCGGGGACGCGGTCGCGGGGGTCGTCCGCAGGGCCGAACAGGGCGACGACCTGCGGGCGGCCGGTGCCGAACCGGTCGTCCTGGACCTGGAGTCGGCCTCCGTCGAGGAGGTCGCGGAGCGGCTGCGCGGCGCGGACGCGGCGGTGTTCGCGGCGGGCGCGGGCCCGGGCAGCGGGACGGCCCGCAAGGACACCGTGGACCGGGGCGCGGCGGTGCTGTTCGCGGACGCGGCGGTCCGGGCGGGCGTACGGCGCTTCGTGGTCGTGTCGTCCATGGGCGCGGACCCGGATCACCGGGGCGACGGGATCTTCGACGTCTACCTGCGCGCCAAGGGCGAGGCGGACGCGTACGTGCGGGGCCTGGACGCCCTCGACTGGACGATCCTGCGCCCCGGCGCGCTGACGGACGACTCCGGCACCGGTCTGGTCCGCCTGGAGGCGCGTACGGGGCGCGGTGCCGTCCCACGCGACGACGTGGCCGCCGTGCTCGCGGAGCTGCTCGACACCCCGGCGATGTCCGGCCTCACCCTGGAGCTGATCAGCGGCTCGGCGCCGGTGCCGGTGGCGGTGAAGGCGGTCGCGGGGAACTGAGCGGGGCGGCGCCAGAAGAGGGGCGGCGCTAGAAGAGGGGCGCTAGAAGAGGGGCAACTGCCCGGGGAAATCCGGGAGGACGTATCCGTCCAACGACGGCTGTGCCGCGCCCAGTTGTGCCGTCCTGCGGGACCCGGGGCAGGAGACGAACTCCCCGCTCCCCCGCGCCCCGGGCGGGTCGTGCCGGGCGTACCGTCCGGCGACGACGGCGATCTCGCGACGGCACTCGGGACAGGTTCTACGACGGCTGGACGCGCTGGACATGGGGCCAGTCTGCCCCAGTGGGCCACGCGGGTACCCCCTGGCGGGACGCGCCCCGCTCACCGCGCGGAACTGCGATCGCGTCCCTAGCATCCGTACACGTGGCACATACCTTCGAGGAACTCGTGGAGAAGCAGCGCGCGGCCGACGAGGCACACGCGAGGGTCGAAGAGCTGCGGGACGCCTATGGCGCGCCCACGGCAGCCCCCTGGTCGGAGACCCAGACCGACACCTACGAAACCGCCTGGCGAGCCTGGCGCGACCTCGCCCGCGACGCCCAGGCCGCGGTCACCGAACACGCCAAGGACGAGAACAAACCGCGCAACGACATCGAGGCGGAGGTAAAAGCAAAGACGAAAACGCCGACAAGCCCCGACCCGAAGAAAACACCGAGCACCCCGGAAGCCCCTCCCGAGGGCGAGTGAAGCGCACGTCCCCCCACGCCCTTGCCCAACACACGAAGAAACCCCTCCGTGCTGCGTTTCCGCAGTACGGAGGGGTTTCCTCTCTGGTCGGCCATCACCGGGTAAGCGGCAAAGATCCCCCTCACCTCTTCCTCAACTTCCTTGCGATTAACGCTTGTTGACCTTCAAGATCGGCTTTGCCGCAGCCCACCGCCTCGGCTCCGCCGACCAACGGTCCGGGGCGAGAAGCACACAGCATGCCTGTCCGACCAACAGCACTCGAAGGCGTGGCCTGTGGCTTGTGGCCTGTGACCAGGGTCTGAGGACGAACGGGAAGTGATTCTTTACATGGACGCGCGATACGTCCCGGGCGATGAGAGCGACGGTGCGGACGCGGTCCGTCGACGGCCGGGGAGAAGCGGCTCGCCCGAGCCGTGGTCGGCGGGTTGGTCCTGCTGGTGGCCGCGCTCGTGGGCCTGGTATTCCTGCTGGTTCTGCTCGTCACAGTGGCGGTGTTTCCGGGGGCGGTGGAACTCGACGGTCTCACTCCGGTGTTCTGGGCCCTGCTGCTTCTCGCTCCGTGCTCTGTGATCGCCACAGCGATCACGGTGCCGGCACGACGGCTGGGGCATGCCACGTTACGCCTTCACCCACCACTGCCCGGCTGTCGGACGCCGCCTTCGGCTGGCTGTCGGCCTTCCTCGTCGGCGTGATGCTGCTGGAATGGACGCCGGGGGTTCACGCCCACTCGGTCCTGCCTGCGGTCGCCGTGGCCACGGTCGGGCTCGTGCTGGAGCCGCTTGCGAAGCGGGTGGCCGGCAGCAAGGACGAGGAACGAGCGGAGTAGCGGATGCCCGCCCGTACTGGTTGGCCTACTCCGGTGGCACGTCACCTACGCGGCTGGAGCAACGCGGGTGAGGGGCTGAAATCCCGTCCATGCTCCGTCCGCACTCCCCGAGAGAGGGCGTTCGAACGCAAGACGGCGTGAGACAGTGCACCGCTCACCAGAGGGCATGGCGAAGGGGCGGTGACCTGCTGTGTTAGCAGGTCACCGCCCCTTCGTTCTCAGCGTGGCGGCGCCAGGGTTCGAACCTGGGTAGGCTGAGCCGGCAGATTTACAGTCTGCTCCCTTTGGCCGCTCGGGCACACCGCCGGGTTTGCCGCCGATTCGAACCGCTTTTCGGCGGTGCTCCTTGGCAACGACGTAAACGATACCCGATGCCCAGGGGTGCTTCGCCACCTGATTCCTCGGCGCTCGGAGAGAGTGGGGTGGCTAGGCTTGGCCGGATGCGGCCCGGGCTCACGCCGGGCTCGGCGCTCACCCCACGTACGCCGATACGCACCCGACACGCACCCTGATACAAGGAGCCACAGGACATGGCCGACTCCAGTTTCGACATCGTCTCGAAGGTCGAGCGGCAGGAGGTCGACAACGCCCTCAACCAGGCCGCCAAGGAGATCTCGCAGCGCTACGACTTCAAGGGCGTCGGCGCCTCGATCTCGTGGTCCGGTGACAAGATCCTGATGGAGGCGAACTCCGAGGACCGGGTGAACGCCGTCCTCGACGTCTTCCAGTCCAAGCTGATCAAGCGCGGGATCTCGCTGAAGGCGCTGGAGGCGGGCGAGCCCCAGCTCTCCGGCAAGGAGTACAAGCTCTTCGCGGAGATCAAGGAGGGCATCTCCCAGGACAACGCGAAGAAGGTCGCCAAGCTCATCCGCGACGAGGGCCCCAAGGGCGTGAAGGCCCAGGTGCAGGGCGAGGAACTGCGGGTCAGCTCCAAGAGCCGCGATGACCTGCAGACCATCATCGCCCTGCTCAAGGGCCAGGACTTCGACTTCGCGCTGCAGTTCGTGAACTACCGGTAGTCGGCCGGGTGGGCGCCCGACGGGTGCCCACCCTTCTGGTCCCCTTCTGGTCCCCTTCAGGCCTCCCGGCCACGCCCGGGGCTGCGTTCAGGACCGCGCTCAGTCTCGCGAGTTGCCGAACAGCAGGCGGTAGATGATCAGGAGCACCAGCGAACCGCCGATCGCCGAGGCCCAGGTGGCGCCGTCGTAGAAGTCCTTGGTGATGGGGTGGTCCAGCCAGCGGGCCGATATCCAGCCGCCGATGAACGCGCCTGCGACGCCGATGAGGGTCGTGCCGATGAAGCCGCCCGGGTCCCGCCCCGGCAGCAGGACCTTGGCGATGACTCCGGCCAACAGCCCCAGGATGATCCAACTGACGATGCCCATGCCCTGAACCTGCCCTTCCGTGCTGTGCCCGTGCTGTCCGGGCAGTGTGATGTCGCTCGCTCCGGACGGACGGACCGTGCTCGTCTGCTCGTCTCGACGCGCCACGCGCGCCCCGCGCCCTTCGTGGCACGCGGGTTCGTGCCGTGTTGATCAGGACGACGCCTCGACGGCACCCGGCGGTTCCGTCGGTCAGTAGGGTGCGGACCATGACACAGTCCGGACCGGCCGCCGGATCCTCTGCCGGGCCGCCCTCCGAGCTGCGGCGGACGCTGGGCGTCGGCGACGCCGTGGTCGTCGGGCTCGGCTCGATGATCGGTGCCGGCGTCTTCGCCGCGCTCGCTCCCGCCGCGCACGCCGCGGGCTCCGGACTGCTGCTCGGACTCGCGCTCGCCGCTGTCGTCGCCTACTGCAACGCCATGTCGTCGGCGCGACTCGCCGCGCTGTATCCGGCCTCGGGCGGCACGTACGTGTACGGGCGCGAGCGGCTCAGCGCGTTCTGGGGGTATCTGGCGGGCTGGTCGTTCGTGGTCGGGAAGACGGCCTCCTGTGCGGCGATGGCGCTGACGGTCGGGGCGTACGTCTGGCCGGGGCAGGCGCACGCGGTGGCGGTCGCGGCGGTGGTGGCGCTGACCGCGGTGAACTACGGCGGCATCCAGAAGTCGGCCTGGCTGACGCGGACGATCGTGACGGTGGTCCTGGCGGTCCTCGCTTCCGTGGTGGTCGTGTGCCTGGGGTCCGACGCCTCCGAGGCGGGGCGGCTGGACATCGGGGTCTCCGGGGGCGTCGGCGGGGTGCTGCAGGCGGCCGGTCTGCTGTTCTTCGCCTTCGCCGGGTACGCGCGCATCGCGACCCTCGGCGAGGAGGTGCGGGATCCGGCGCGCACCATCCCCCGCGCGATCCCGCTGGCCCTGGGCATCACGCTGGCCGTGTACGCGTGTGTGGCGGTCGCTGTCCTTTCCGTGCTGGGAGCGGACGGTCTCGGGTCGGCGGGCGCGCCGCTGGCCGACGCGGTGCGGGCGGCGGGAGTGCCCGCTCTGGTGCCGGTGGTGCGGGTCGGGGCCGCCGTGGCCGCGCTGGGCTCGCTGCTCGCCCTCGTCCTGGGCGTCTCGCGCACGACGCTGGCGATGGCGAGGGACGGGTACCTGCCCGGCGCCCTGTCGGCCGTCCATCCGCGCTTCCGGGTACCGCACCGGGCCGAGCTCGCCGTGGGCGCGGTGGTCGCGGTCCTGGCCGCCACGGTGGACGTGCGGGGCGCGATCGGGTTCTCCTCCTTCGGTGTGCTGGCGTACTACGCGGTGGCCAACGCGTCGGCCTGGACGCTGGGTTCGGCCCCGGCACAGCGGGCGCTGCCCGCGGTGGGACTCCTGGGCTGCGTGGTCCTCGCGTTCGCGCTGCCGTGGACTTCGGTGGTGGTGGGGGCGGGGGTGCTGGCTGTGGGCGTGGTCGCGTACGGGGTACGGCGGAGGCGGGCGGGCGCGCGATAGCCGTACGGCGGCGGCGGGGAAGCGCGCTGCGCGGGCGGGGGCAGGGCCGGATACGCAGCATCCCGTACGACGGTGGAGGGCCGCCGATCAACACGCGACCGGCAACCGGCTGCTGCCGCGCACGTGCCGCATCTACCGTGTCGGTGCCTTCTGCGGCGACGGGAGCCGGGTCGCCGACGTGCGTATGCGGAACTCGGTCCAGGGGGTCGGGCTCAGGTCGTCGTCCATGGTGTCGTACCAGCCGGTGCCGTCGAGCCAGGCGTGCAGCCAGTCCGTGAGGCCGGGGGCGTCGACGAACCAGTCGCGGTCGGGGTCGCCCGGGTTCGGTTCGAAGAGCAGGACCGTCGCCTGTGGGGAGTGGCAGTCCACGCACGCGTACATGGCGCAGCCCCAGTGGGATATCGGCAGGACGCCCTCCGGCCAGGGCCAGTCGGGGTCCTGGCGGCCGCTCTCGCGGTTGGCGAGGTACTGGGTGACGGCGGCGGGTTCGCCGGCCGGAGGGCTGTCGAGCAGGGGCAGCAGGCCGTACTCCGGGCCGAATCCGCCGTCTCCTATACGCAGGTAGAGGTCGGCGAGCAGTGCGGGCAGGCGGAAGCCGAGGGCGGCCTCGGCTCGGGCCAGGGTGGCTTTGTCCACAGGGTCGGGGAGCGAAGGGCGGCCCCACGGGCGGGTGGTGGCCGCCTTGGCCGCCAGCCTCGCCAGCAACTGCTCGTTCTCGGTCATGCGTTCATGATGCAAGCCGCCACTGACAATCGGGCGGGCCTGTGGATAACTCGCCCGTTGTGGACAACCGGGCCGCCCAGGAACCCCGACCGGCGGACTGGTGGCGGACGACGAGCGCGTCGGACCGGTGCCGTCAGCGCGAGGCGAACGGCTGGTCGGAGCGCACGATTTCGCGGCCCAGCGGGAACAGCGAGACGGGAATGAGCTTGAAGTTCGCGATGCCGAACGGGATTCCGATGATGGTCAGGCAGAGGAGGAAGCCGGTGACGATGTGGCCGATGGCCAGCCACCAGCCGGCGAGCACCAGCCAGAGCACGTTGCCCAGACAGGAGGGTGCGCCCGCGTCGCGCCGCTCGACCGTGGTGTAGCCGAAGGGCCAGAGGGCGTACATCCCGATACGGAAGGCGGCGATGCCGAAGGGAATGCCGATGATCGTGATGCAGAGCAGCACGCCCGCGAGCAGGTAGCCGAGGAACAGCCAGAAGCCGCTCAGGATCAGCCAGATGACGTTGAGGATGGTCTTCACTGGGGGCCTGCCATTTTCTCGAGCCGGGCGATACGGTCCGCCATCGGCGGGTGTGTCGAGAACATCTTGGAGATTCCCTGGCCTGGGCGGAAGGGGTTGGCGATCATCATGTGGCTCGCGGTCTCGATGCGGGGCTCCGGGGGCAGCGGAAGCTGCTTGGTGCCCGTCTCCAGTTTGCGCAGCGCGCTCGCGAGGGCCAGCGGGTCGCCGGTGAGCTGGGCGCCGGAGGCGTCCGCCTCGTACTCCCGGGAGCGGCTGATGGCGAGTTGGATGACGCTTGCGGCGAGCGGGCCCAGGATCATGATCAGGAGCATGCCGAGGATGCCGGGGCCGTCATCGTCGTCGGAGCGGCCGATCGGGATCAGCCAGGCGAAGTTGACCAGGAACATGATCACGGAGGCGAGCGCGCCGGCGACCGAGGAGATGAGGATGTCCCGGTTGTAGACGTGGCTGAGCTCATGGCCGATGACGCCGCGCAGTTCGCGCTCGTCCAGGAGGCGCAGGATGCCGTCGGTGCAGCACACGGCGGCGTTGCGCGGGTTGCGGCCGGTCGCGAAGGCGTTGGGGGCTTCGGTCGGGGAGATGTAGAGGCGGGGCATGGGCTGGCGGGCCTGGGTGGAGAGCTCGCGGACCATCCGGTAGAGGGCGGGGGCCTCGAACTCGCTCACCGGGCGGGCGCGCATCGCGCGTAGCGCCAGTTTGTCGCTGTTCCAGTACGCGTACGCGTTGGTGCCGAGCGCGATCAGGACCGCGACCACGAGCCCCGTGCGGCCGAAGAAGCTGCCGATGACGATGATGAGCGCCGACAGCCCCCCGAGGAGTACTGCGGTCCTGAGCCCGTTGTGCCGGCGGTGCACGGTACGCCCTCCAAGTCGTGCAGCAGGGGAACCCTTTGCTTGCGGATCTTGCTGTTCTCCGGTGGCACTGGTGTCGTGGTGTCGCCTCCAGTGCACCCTCCCGTACTGGTCAACGCCAGGCGGGAGGCACTAGTTCCCTTGTGCGTGCGGGCCGGGGCGTGGGCCGTCCGGGTGAGGACGGGGGGCGTACGCGCGCGTGAGGGCTCAGAAGAGGCCGGTGCCGGCGAAGCGCAGGACCAGTTGGGGTGCTCCGGACAGGGCGATGCCGAGGGCCGCGGTGAGGGCGATCGCGGCGGTGAGGGGGGCGGGGACGCGGTGCTTCTCCGGTTCGCCCTCGGGGGCGCGGAAGAGGAGGGCCGTCCACTGGAGGTAGTAGTACAGGGCGATCACCACGTTGACGGCCATGACGACGGCGAGCCAGCCCAGGCCCGCGTCGACGGCCGCCGCGAAGACGGTGACCTTCGCGAAGAGGCCGATGATGCCCGGCGGCAGGCCCGCGAGGCAGAGCAGGAAGAAGGCCAGCAGGAGGGCTGCCAGGGGGTTTCTGGCGTACAGGCCCCGGTAGTCCGAGATCCGGTTCGTGGTGCTCGTACGGCCCACCAGGGCGGCCACCGCGAAGGCGCCGAGGTTCACGGCGGCGTACATGAGGGCGTACGCGACGGTGGAGCCGATGGCGTGCTCGGCGTCGTCGGAGTACGCGGCGGCGGCGATCGGTACGAGGAGGTAGCCGGCCTGGCCGACGGAGGACCAGGCGAGGAGGCGTACGGCGCTGTACGCGCGCGTGGCGTGCTGGCGCAGTGCGCCGACGTTGCCGACGGTCATGGTGAGGGCAGCCAGCGCGGCGAGGGCGGGGCCCCAGACGTCGGCGTACGAGGGGAAGCCGATGACGGTGACGAGGATGAGGCCGGAGAAGCCGACCGTCTTGCCGACGACCGACAGGTAGGCGGCGATGGGCAGGGGGGCGCCGACGTAGGTGTCGGGGACCCAGAAGTGGAAGGGGACGGCGGCCGTCTTGAAGGCGAAGCCGATGAGGGTGAGGACCACGCCGGTCTGGGCCAGGGTGTGCAGTTGGCCGTCGACGTGCTGGATGCGGTCGGCCACCTGGGTGAGGTACAGGGTTCCGGTTGTCGCGTACACGAAACTGATGCCCAGGAGGCTGACGGTGGTCGCCGTGACGGACGACAGGAAGAACTTCAGGGCCGCCTCGGAGGACCGGCGGTCGCCGTGCCGGATGCCGACGAGGGCGAAGGCGGGCAGGGAGGCGACCTCCAGGGCGACGACGAGGGTGGCGAGGTCGCGGGATGCGGGCAGCAGGGCGGCGCCGGCGGCGGAGGACAGCAGCAGGAACCAGAACTCCCCTTCGGGGAGTCTCCCGCGCGCGTCCTTCAGGGCGGTGACCGACAGAAGGGCCGACAGCAGCGCTCCCCCGAGCACCAGGAACTGGATGACCAGGGTGAAGCGGTCGGCGGTGTAGCTGCACGCGCTCGGGTCGCCGGTGAGGCAGAAGGTGGAGTGGTCGCCGTCCAGGAGGGGCAGGAGGAGGGCCGTGGAGGCCGCGAGGCCCGCGACGGAGAGCCAGCCGAGGAGCGGCTTGCGGGCGTCGCCGACGAAGAGGTCGGCGACGAGGACGACGAGCGCGACGACCGCCGCGAGGGTGGGCGGCGCGATGGCCTGCCAGTCGACGGACTGGACCACCGAATCGGCCAGGGCCTGGGCGGCCGTCGGCGGGGCCAGGGAGCTCATCGGGTGCCTCCTGCGAGGAGCTGTTGCACGGCCGGGTCGGTCAGGCCGAGGAGGGCCCTCGGCCACAGGCCGGCGACGACGGTGAGGGCGACGAGCGGCGTCCAGGCCGCGAACTCGTAGGTCTGTACGTCGGCGAGGCGCGGGGCGTCGTGCGGGACGACGCCCATGCAGACGCGGCGGACCACGACGAGCAGGTAGGCGGCCGTCAGCAGGGTGCCGAACGCGGCGATCGCCATGAAGGTGAGGAAGGCGGGGCGGCTGAGGTCGGCGGCGGGGTCGAAGGCGCCGAACAGGGCCAGCATCTCGCCCCAGAACCCGGCGAGGCCCGGCAGGCCGAGCGAGGCGACGGCGGCGAAGGCGAGGAGGCCGCCGAGGCGGGGCGTCCTGCCGTACAGCGCGGCGCCGGTCTGCTCGGCGAGGGTGTCCAGGTCGGTCGTGCCGGTGCGGTCCTTCAGGGCTCCGACGAGGAAGAACAGGAGGCCGGTGATGAGGCCGTGGGCGATGTTGGCGAACAGGGCGCCGTTCACGCCGGTCGCAGTCATGGTGGCGATGCCGAGCAGGACGAAGCCCATGTGGCCGACGGAGGAGTAGGCGATCAGGCGCTTGAGGTCGCCCTTCGCGCCCTGCTTGGCGAGGGCCAGGCAGGCCAGGGATCCGTAGATGATCCCGACGACGGCGAAGGCGGCGAGGTAGGGCGCGAAGACGCGGAAGCCGTCGGGCGCGACCGGGAGGAGAATCCGGACGAACCCGTACGTACCCATTTTCAGCATCACGCCGGCCAGCAGGACCGAGCCGACGGTCGGGGCGGCGGTGTGGGCGTCGGGCAGCCAACTGTGCAGGGGCCACATCGGGGTCTTGACCGCGAGCCCGATCCCGATCGCCAGAACGGCGATGACCTGCACGGATGTGGTCAGCGACCGGCCGTTGTCAGTGGCGAGTGCCATCATGTCGAACGTGCCCGCCTTGACGCCGATCAGGAGCAGGCCGAGCAGCATGACCACGGATCCGAGCAGCGTGAAGAGGATGAACTTCCAGGCCGCCTGGGTCCGGCCCGCGCCGCCCCAGCGGGCGATGAGGAAGTACATCGGGACGAGGACCGTCTCGAAGGCGAGGAAGAACAGCAGCAGGTCGAGGACGGTGAAGGTCGCGAGGGTGCCGGACTCGAGCACGAGCACGAGCGCGACGAAAGCCTTCGGGGACGGGCCCGCAGGCATCTTGAAGTAGGAGTAGAGCGCGCAGAGAAAGGTCAGCAGCGCGGTCAGGACCACGAGGGGGAGGGAGATGCCGTCGATGCCGAGGTGGATGCGCACGTCGAGTGCGGGGATCCAGTTGATGTCCGTGCTGGCCTGCATCTTCGACGGATGGTCGTGGTCGAAGCCGAGCGTGAGGGCGATCGCGGCGACGAGGATCACGCCGGTCACGGTCACGCCGTGCCGCAGCACGGCCTGCTCGGGTGACTTCCCCTTCAGCCCGGGCGGGGCCGGCAGGAGAGCGGCGGCGGCGCCGAGGAGCGGGCCGACGACGATGAACGCCAGAAGGACCTGCATCACGGACTCGTTGATATCGATCACGCCTGCTCACGCTCCCGAGGCGACGAGAAGGGCGGCGACCGCCAGGACGACGGTGCCGGCGAGCAGCGCGCTCACATAGGTCTGGACGTTGCCGGTCTGGGCGCGCCGTACGGCGGCCCCCAGCCAGCGCGGCAGGGTGCCCGCGCCGCGTACGTAGGTGTCGACGACCTCGCGGTCGAGGAACCGTACGAGGCTCGCGGCGGCCTGGACGGGGCGGACGAACAGCGCCTGGTAGGCGGCGTCGACGTGGAAGCCGACGGCCGCGTGGCGGTGCAGCGGGCCGAGCAGGAGCCGTCCGGGGTCCGCCGGGTCGGGGGCGGAGGCCACGGCTCCGTAGGCGGGCGCGTGCGTCGCGATGGCCTCGGCCTCGACGTGGGCGGCGTCGCCCTCGGGGTGGGCGGCGACCGCGCCCATGGGGACGCGGGCGGCGAGCCCGGCGAGGTGGCGCCAGGCGGCGTACGCGAGGAGTGCGCCGGCCAGGGCCACGCCCGTGCCGAGGACGGAGGTGGTGAGGGTGGGTGCGAGGTCGTTGCCGTCGAACCAGTCGGGGAGGGTGCGGTAGGCGAGCCCGCCGAGGGCGAGGGACGGGACGGCCAGGACCCACAGCACCACGGTCATGGTCAGGGGCTGGCGGCCGTGGTCGGGGGCTTCGGCGCCCCGGCCGCGGAAGGCCAGCAGCCACAGCCGGGTCGCGTAGGCGGCCGTGAGAAGGGCGGTGATCAGGCCCGCGACGAGGACGAGCCAGCCGGCGGCGCCGGGGGCGTGCTCGGCGTGGCCCGCGGTGACGTGCTCGGCGGCGCCGAGGACGGACTCCTTGGAGAAGAAGCCGCTGAACGGCGGGATCGCGGCGAGCGCGAGGAGCGCCACGGTCATCGTCCAGTAGGCGTCGGGGACGCGGTCGCGCAGGTGGCTCATGCGGGACATGGCGGCCAGTGAGTTGGTGCCGGCGGCGTGGATGATCACGCCGGCCGCGAGGAACAGCAGCGCCTTGAAAGCGCCGTGCGACAGGAGGTGGAAGACGGCGGCACCGCGGTCGCCGACGGCGAGGGCGCCGGTCATGTAGCCGAGCTGGCCCATCGTCGAGTAGGCGAGGACGCGCTTGATGTCGTCCTGGGCGAGCGCGGCCAGGCCCGAGCCGACCATCGTGACGGCGGCCATCGCGGCGAGGACCACCATCGCGGCCGAGGACGCCTCGAAGACCGGGAGGAGACGGGCGATGAAGTAGACACCGGCGGCGACCATCGTCGCGGCGTGGATCAGCGCGGAGACGGGTGTGGGGCCGGCCATCGCGTCGGGGAGCCAGGTGTGCAGCGGGAACTGCGCGGACTTGCCGGCCACGCCCGCGAGGAGCAGCAGGGCGACGAGGGTCGGGTGGTCGAGTCCGCCGTGGGCGACGGCGCCGAGGACCCTCGTGATCCGGAAGGAGCTGGCGTCGGTGGCGAGGGCGAACAGGCCGATGAGGAAGGGGACGTCGCCGAGTTTGGTGACCAGGAAGGCCTTGATGGAGGCGGCGCGGGCCTCCGGGGTCTCCCAGTAGTGGCCGACCAGGAAGTAGGAGCAGATGCCCATGACTTCCCAGCCGACCAACAGCACGATCAGGTCGCCCGAGTAGACGACCACGAACATCGCGGAGGTGAAGAGGGAGACGAGCGCGGCGTAGGAGGGGTAGCGCGGGTCCTCGCGCAGATAGCCGGTCGAGTAGATCTGCACGCAGGCGGCGACCAGGCCGACCAGGACGGCGACGAGGGCGGCGAAGCCGTCGATGTGCAGGGCGAGTTCGACCGGGACGGACCCGGTGGGGGTCAGCTCGGTGGCCGCGTCGACGGCGGCGTTCCCGCCCTGGCGTACGGCGACGACGGCGGCCAGTGCGAGGGCGGCGAGGGTCGGCAGGACGGCCAGGGGGCGGACGAATCCGGGGGCGGTGCGGCCCAGGAGCAGTCCGGCGGCGGCACCCAGGAACGGCAGGAGGGGGACGAGAAGGGCGAGGGTGGTCGTGGTCACGCGGTGGCCTCAGCCTTCTCGGCGGCCGTTCCGGTCGCGGTGGTGTCGCTGTCGGGGCCGTCGGCCGCGGGGTTCTCGTGGCCCTCGGCGGTGTCGCGGAGCCGGTCGATGTCCGCGGTGCCGCGATTGCGGTGGACGGCGAGGACGATCGCCAGGCCGATGCCGATCTCGGCGGCTGCGATGGCGATGGTGAACAGGGTCAGGGCCTGGCCGGAGTGCAGGGTCTCCTCGGCTGCCTTGCTGAGCCAGACGTCGAAGGCGACGAGGTTGAGGTTGACGGCGTTGAGCATCAGCTCGACCGACATCAGGACCAGGATCGCGTTGCGGCGGGCGAGGACTCCGTACAGGCCGGTGCAGAAGAGGAGGGCGGAGAGGACGGCGGGATAGGCGAGGTGCATCAGCGGGCGCCTTCCTGCTCGGCCGGCTTCTTCCCGGGTTCCGGATCCGGGGCGGCGGAGGAGTTCCCAAAAATTTCGGAACTCTCTGTGATCGGCGGGGAACTCTTGGTGGTGGTTCGGGAGTTCAAGGGGGGAGAGCTCGGCTCCGCCTTCGCCTTGCGGGACAGGACGATCGCGCCGACCAGTGCCGCGAGGAGGAGGACGGAGAGGGCCTCGAAGGGGAGGACCCAGTGCTGGAAGAGGCTCGCTCCGGTGACCTCGGTGGAGCCGGCGGCGGGGCCGTCCAGGTCGATCCAGGTGGCTCGGAAGGCGTCGACGACCACCCAGACCAGGGCGGCGGCCGCGGCGACGGCGACCGTGAGGGCGGCCCAGCGGTTGCCGGAGTCCGCGTCCGGGGAGCGGCCGATGGGGGCCTTGGTGAGCATCAGACCGAAGAGGAGGAGCACGACGACGGAACCGACATAGATGAGGACCTGCACCCAGGCGATGAACTCGGCGGTGAGCAGGAGGTACTCGACGGCGAGGCCGCCGAGGGCGACCACGAGCCACAGGGCGGCGTGCACCAGTTGCCTGGTGGTGACGGTGACGAGGGCGGCGCCGAAGGTGACCAGGCCGACGAGGAGGAAGGCGATCTCCACGCCGGTCGGGGAGAGGAAGCCGTGGGGTGCCTGAGCGAGGGTCACGATGATCCTCCCTGGGCTTCGTCCGGCTCGGCCTTGGCCGCCGCCAGCTTCTCGGCCGTCTTGCGGGCGGCGGCGATCTCCTTCGGCTCCTCGGCGGCGGGGTCGAGGGCGGGCGGAGCCGGGACCGTCCACATCCACTCGCGGAGCTTGTCGCGTTCGTGGGTGAGTTCGTGGATGTCGGTCTCGGCGTACTCGAACTCCGGGGACCAGAACAGGGCGTCGAAAGGACAGACCTCGATGCAGATACCGCAGTACATGCACAGGGCGAAGTCGATGGCGAAGCGGTCGAGGACGTTGCGGCTGCGCTCGCGGCCACCCGGGGCGGCGGGCGGGACCGTCTCCTTGTGGGAGTCGATGTAGATGCACCAGTCGGGGCACTCACGGGCGCACAGCATGCAGACCGTGCAGTTCTCCTCGAACAGGCCGATCACGCCTCGGGAGCGGGGCGGGAGGTCGGGCTGGGCGTCCGGGTACTGCGCGGTGACGGACTTGCGCGTCATCGTACGAAGGGTGACGGCCAGGCCTTTGGCGAGGCCACTACCGGGAAGGGGGGCCATGGTTACTGGATCACCACCTTGACGACGCCGGTGACGGCGATCTGGGCGAGGGAGAGGGGGACGAGGAGGGTCCAGGAGAACTTCTGGAGCTGGTCCTCGCGCAGCCGGGGGTAGGTGACGCGGAGCCAGATCACGACGAAGGCGAGGACGGCCGACTTGAGGAGGGTCCAGACCCAGCCGAGGCCGTCTGCGCCCCAGGGGCCGTGCCAGCCGCCCAGGAAGAGGACGGTGGTCAGGCCGCACAGGACGACGATTCCGGCGTACTCGGCGAGGAGGAAGAGGGCGAAACGCAGACCGGTGTACTCGGTGTACGCGCCGAAGATGATCTCCGTGTCGGCGACGGGCATGTCGAAGGGCGGGCGCTGGAGTTCGGCGAGGCCGGCGACGAAGAAGACGATCGCGCCGGTGATCTGCCAGGGCAGCCACCACCACTGGAAGGCGTCGACGATGCCGGGCAGGGAGACCGTGCCGGCCGCCATCGCGACCGAGGCGGCCGTGAGCAGCATCGGAAGTTCGTAGGCGAGGAGTTGAGCGGCGGTGCGCAGTCCGCCGAGGAGGGAGAACTTGTTGGCACTGGCCCAGCCGGCCATGAGAGAGCCGAGGACACCGACGCCCATCACGGCGAGCACGAAGAAGATGCCCGCGTCCACGACTTGGCCGACGGCGCCCTCGCCCGGGCCGATGGGGATGGCGAGGAGGACGAGGAGATACGGGAGGAGGGCTACGGCAGGGGCGAGTTGGAAGATACGGCGGTCCGCGCCCGCGGGGACGATGTCCTCCTTCTGCGCGAACTTCACACCGTCCGCGACGAGTTGGGCCCAGCCGTGGAAGCCGCCCGCGTACATCGGACCCAGGCGGCCCTGCATGTGGGCCATCACCTTGTGCTCGGCCTGACCGACGATCAGGGGGAAGGTGAGGAAGACGACGAGGACCACCAGGAGTCGCAGGGCGACGTCGAGAGCGTCGTTCACTGCGGGCCTCCTGGGGGGTCGTTGGGGGTGGGGCGGTTGGGGGCGGGGTGGCCGGGGGCTGCGGGGTCGTTGGGGGCGGTGTCCGTGTCGGGGGCGCGGTCCGTGTCGGGGGCGGCCGGGTCTTCGGTGCCGTCCGTGGCGTCCGTGGCGTCCGTGCCTTCGGTGGGCGACGGCTTCTTGGCTGTGGCCGGCTGCTCGGGCGTGGTCCGGTGCGGGGGCGGCTTGGGCTGGGCTTCCGATGCGGGCCCGGGCTTCGGCTCCGGCTTTGGCTCCGGCTCGGGCTGCTCACTCGGTTCGGGTACCGACTCCGGCTCCGGCTCCGAGTCCGGTTTCGGCTCCGGCTCCGAGTCCGGTTTCGGCTCGTCGAAGGCTGGGCGGGCGTGGTGCCACGGGGCGTCGGCGCTTCGAGGGGGCGTGGGGGTGTCGGGGGAGGTCGTCGGGGGCTGGGTGTGCTGGGAGGCCGAGCCCTGGGAGGCGCTGCGCGCGCGGCGCGGGGGCGCTGGGGGCTGCGGGGTCGGCTCGGGAGCGGTCCGCTTCGCGTCCGTGGCGGGCTCGGCTCCTGCGACGTCATCGGGTTGCCCGGCTTGCCCAGTCTTTCCGGCCTGGCCGGCTTCCTCGGTAGCTGCGGGGTCCGTGGCTGGTGTTCGTTGTGATGCTGAGCCTGCGGCTGCGCTTCGGGCGCGGCGGGGGCCTGCCGGGGGCTGCGGGGGCGTCGGCTCGGTGGGCGTCGTTCGTTGTGATGCTGAGCCTGCGGTTGCGCTTCGGGTGCGGCGGGGGGTGGCCGGGGTTCCCGAGGGTGGGGTCGTTGTTGTTGGGGGCTGGGGTGATGGTGTGCGGCGGGACGGGCGGTCGGCTGGGGTTGCTCGGGTGGGGCGGGTTGGGGCGGGGGGGAGTTGACCCTTCAGGGGGCCCCATTCGTTGGGGTCGGGGACTCCTGGGGGGAGCATTTGGCGGCGTTTGGGGCCGCCGTGCTCGGACTCGCCGGGTTCCTTTGCGCCGGGCCAGGCCTTGGCTACGCGGGCGGCCAGGACGAAGTCCTTGCGCAGGGGGTGGCCTTCGAAGGTGTCCGGGAGGAGGAGGTGGTTCAGGGCGGGGTGGCCGTCGAAGGTGACGCCGAACATTTCGTGCGTCTCGCGTTCGTGCCAGGCGGCGCCTGCGTAGACGTCGACGGCGGAGGCGAGGGAAGGTGCCTCGTGCGGGATCGTCGTACGAAGAAGGAGGCGGCGGACCGGGGACAGGGCCACGACGTGGGCCGAGACGCGGAAGCCTGTGCCGGGTTCGTCGACCGCGCTCAGCCAGTCGAAGTAGGTGCAGGTCAGGCGGTCGCGGGCGACGCGCAGGGCGGCGGTCCAGGAGGTCGGGGGGACGTCGACCGTCAGGACGTCGTACGACTCCTCGGCCGTGGTGTCGGGGCCGAAGAGGTCCTCGGCGGGGGCGGGGAGCCAGCCGATCGTGGTCATCGGCCCTCCTCCCCCGGTGCCGACGGAGACGGAGACAGAGACGGAGACGATTCGGCTGGGGGTGGTTGTACCAGGGCGCTCTGTAGTGCCGCTGTTGACGGGCGGGGCGTGGTGGGGGCGTAGCGCTCGTTCAGGGACTCTCGGGCGATCTTTTCCTGGAGTTTGAGGATGCCCTGGAGCAGCGCCTCCGGGCGTGGGGGGCAGCCCGGTACGTAGACGTCCACCGGGATGATCTGGTCGACGCCCTTGGTGACGGAGTAGGAGTCCCAGTAGGGGCCGCCGCAGTTGCTGCACGCACCGAAGGAGATGACGTACTTCGGCTCGGGCATCTGCTCGTAGAGGCGTTTCACGGCCGGGGCCATCTTGTCCGTGACCGTGCCGGAGACGACCATCAGGTCGGCCTGGCGGGGGCCGGGCGCGAACGGGATCACGCCGAGGCGGATGAAGTCGTGGCGGGCCATCGACGCGGCGATGAACTCGATCGCGCAGCAGGCGAGGCCGAAGTTGAAGACCCAGAGCGAGTAGCGGCGGCCCCAGTTCAGGACCACCTTCATCGGTTCGGGGGCGAGGCGGGACAGGACGCCCAGGCGCTTCGGCTCGGGCAGCAGCACCGGCTCGGCGGGCGTTGCTTCCGAGGAAGCCACGGCCTCGGAAGTCGCTTCTGGGGTCACGTCCATGTCAGGACGCCCTTCTTGTATGCGTACAGCAGGCCCACGGTCAGGAAGCCGAGGAAGATGAACATCTCTACGAGCGTCGTCGCGCCGTATCCGTCTCGGGCGAACACCGTCGCCCAGGGGAAGAGGAAGATCGAGTCGACGGCGAAGATCACGTAGAGGAAGGCGTAGACGTAGTAGCGGACCTGGGTATGGGCCCAGCCCTCGCCGACCGGGTCGACGCCGCACTCGTACGTCAGGAGCTTCTCGGGGGTGGGGACCACCGGGCGCAGCAGGCGTCCCGCGCCGAAGGCGACGGCGACGAACAGCACGCCGACGGCGGCGAGCAGTCCGACGACGGAATAGGACTGGAAGTAGTCCGCCGCGACTTCGACGGTCGGTTCCCGCACGTCCGCCCCCTTGCTCCCTGACCTCAGCGTCTTCGACAACCTCGGTGTCTTCGACGATCTGTACGGACGGGAGTCTAGGCCCTGATAAAGGGGCGGTAAGCAGCCCGTCACGCCTCCCGGTTCGGTACGGGGGTTTTCCCCAGGGGAGGGAGGCGGGTGACCTCATGGCGCGGTGGCGTGCGGGGCGGCACGCTAGCCCATATGACCGGTTCCCAGGCCTCCTCCTCTCAGCCATCCTCCTCTTCTCGGCCACTTTCGTCTCCCTCTGCCTCTCCTTCTTCCTCCCCTTCGTTCTCGTCTTCGCCCTCCTCTTCGCCCTCCTCTTCGTTCTCGTCTTCGGTCTCGTCTTCCTCCGCCTCTTCCTCCTTCGGTGGTGATCGGCCGCCTGCCGTTCGTTTCGCCTACGACGCGCAGACGTGGAAGGAGATCGCGCATCTGCTGCTGAATCTGCCGATGTCGTTGATCGGGTTCACCTATGTGATGGCGGTGATCGTCACGGGGGCGGCGATGACCGTCACCGTGGTCGGGTTCCCGTTGCTGGCGCTCGGGTTGGCCGGGGCGCGGCTGATGGGGCGGTTCGAGCGGGCGCGGGCGCGTCGGCTGCTCGGGGTGCGGATCGACGAGCCGAGCCCGTTGCCGCTGCGCAGGGCGGGCGGTCTCGTGCAGCGGATGTGGCTGATGCTGAAGGATCCGGTGGCCTGGCGCGCGGTGCTGTACGACCTGGTCCGGCTGCCGTGGGGGGTGCTGACGTTCGGTGTGGTCGTCCCGTCGCTGTTCGTGCTGTGGCCGGTGCTGCCGTTCCTGGCGCGCGGGCTGACCAACGTGGACCGGGCGTTGGTGCGGGGGCTGCTGTCCCCCTCCGACGAGTTGGAGCGGCGGATCGCGGAGCTGGAGTCGGACCGGGGGGTCGTGGTGGACACGGCGGCGGCCGATCTGCGGCGTATCGAGCGTGATCTGCACGACGGGGCGCAGGCCCGGCTGGTGAATCTGGCGATGGGGCTGGGGCTGGCGAAGGAGAAGTTGCTGGAGGGGCAGGCCGACGACGTCGTGGCGGCGATGGTGGAGGAGGCGCACGGTGAGGTGAAGCTCGCGTTGCAGGAGTTGCGGGACCTCGCGCGCGGGATCCATCCGGCCGTCCTGACCGATCGGGGGCTGGATGCGGCGCTGTCCTCGGTGGCCTCGCGTTGCACGGTGCCGGTGAAGGTGACCGCCGATCTGCCGTCCCGACCGGCGCAGGCCATCGAGGGCATCGCCTACTTCACCGTCTCCGAGCTGCTGCAGAACGTCAGCAAGCACAGCGGGGCGCGGTCGGCTTCGGTCGACGTGTGGCGTACGGACGACCGGCTGCTCGTCCAGGTGGCGGACGACGGCCGGGGCGGGGCGCGGCTCGACGGCGGGTCGGGGTTGCGGGGGCTGGCGGAGCGGCTGGACGCCGTCGACGGGATCTTCGTCGTGGCGTCGCCGGTGGGGGGTCCCACGACGGTGACCGCGGAACTGCCCTGGCGGGATCGGGGGGCCGGGGAGGGTTCGAGCCGGTGAGCGTGGGGGGTGAGGTCCGGTGAGCGTGAGGGGTGAGGTAGGGAAAACCCCCCTTTCGAGAGGCCGACGGACCGCATGGTCCTCGTGGTCTGCCCCTAGGAGGGTTGGGGGTATCGATTGACAGCTCCGCTCCGAGATGAGCAGGGACCGACGAGTGGATGAGTAGAACGGGCGGCGTCGATGGCCACGCAGTACGGGGAGTACGGGGAGTACGGGGAGTACGAGCAGTGCTACGGCGAGTTTGACCGGCGTCGGCCTGCGGGCGGGCGGGCGCGTCGGTTGCCTGCGGGGGTGCGGGAGCCGTTCGCGGCGCGCCACTGGGGTGAGCTTCTCTACGTCCTGCTCGGTCTGCCGATCGGCGTCGTGCTGTTCTGCTTCGCGGTCACGATGCTGTCGCTGGGCGCGGGGCTGCTGGTGACGTTCCTCGGCATCCCGGTGCTGGCGGCGGGGCTGGCCGCCTGCCGGGGCTTCGGGGCGCTGGAGCGGGCGCGGGCGCGCGGGCTGCTCGGGCTGGAGGTCGCCGACCCCGAGCCGCTGCGGGTGCGGGCGGGCGGGGGTCCGATGGCGTGGATGGGCGCCGTTCTGAAGAGCGGCACGTCGTGGCGGAACGTGCTGTACGCGGTGCTGCAGTTCCCGTGGGCGGTGTTCTCCTTCTGCGTCGCCGTGACCGTGTGGTCGTTCGGCTGGAGCATGCTGACGTATCCGCTGTGGTTCTGGGTCTTCCCGATGTACGGCGGTCAGGGCGGGCTTCAGCTATACGGCGACCAGCACCACAGCGTCTACCTCGACAACCCGTTCGAGATCGCCGTGACGGCGTTGGTGGGGCTGTTGATCACGTTGGCCACGCCGTGGATCGTGCGGGCGCTGACGACGGTGGACCGGCTGCTGGTGCGCGGGCTGCTCGGGCCGTCGTCGCTGGGGGCGCGGGTGGTGGAGCTGGAGTCGGACCGGGGGGTCGTGGTGGACACGGCGGCCGCTGATCTGCGGCGTATCGAGCGTGATCTGCATGACGGGGCGCAGGCGCGGTTGGTGGCGCTGGCGATGGATCTGGGGCTGGCGAAGGAGAAACTGCGGGAGGATCCGCGGGCGGCGGCGCGGATGGTGGACCAGGCGCACGGTGAGGTGAAGACGGCGTTGCAGGAGTTGCGGGATCTGGCTCGCGGGATTCATCCGGCGGTGTTGACGGACCGGGGGCTGGATGCGGCGTTGTCGGCGGTGGCTTCGCGGTGTGTGGTGCCGGTGCGGGTGGAGGTGGATCTGGTGGAGCGGCCGGCGGCGGCGATCGAGGGGATCGCGTACTTCACCGTCTCGGAGTTGTTGCAGAACGTCAGTAAGCACAGTGGGGCTCGGTCGGCTTCGGTGGATGTGTGGCGGGTGGGGGAGCGGTTGTTGGTGGAGGTTGTGGATGACGGGGTGGGTGGAGCGGGGGCCTCCGGCGGGGGGCCGGGGTTGGAGTCGGGGGTGGGGTCAGGGGCGGGGTCGGGGATGGGTTCAGGGTCAGGGTCGGGGTTGGCTGGGCTTGCGGGGCGGTTGGATGCGGTGGATGGGGTTCTGGTGGTGGATTCGCCGGTGGGGGGGCCTACTCGGGTGACTGCGGAGTTGCCCTGGCGGGTGGAGGGGGTTTGAGGGTGGGGTTTTTCGCCCCCGCCGCCCCTACCCATTCCCATCCTTGCCCTGGGGGCTGCCGCCCCCAGACCCCCGCTTCGGCCCTTAAGGGGCCTCGTCCTCAAACGCCGGACGGGCTGAAAGGCAGACACCCGACCGGCGCTTAGAGCGGCGCCCCCAGCGGGTGGGTGGGGG
>NZ_FOFF01000098.1 GCF_900110755.1 Streptomyces sp. yr375 | reverse complement strand
CGGCTGGAGGGGCACGGCCGCGAGGAGGACGTCGTACCGGGCGCCGATCTGTCTCGTACGGTCGGCTGGTTCACGAGCATGTTCCCCGTACGCCTCGATGTCGGGGGTGCGGATCTCGACGAGGCGTTCGCGGGCGGGCCCGCCGCGGGCACGGTGATCAAGGCGGTCAAGGAGCAGCTGCTCGCCATCCCGGACAAGGGCCTGGGCTATGGGCTGCTGAGGTATCTCAACGACGAGACCGGCGCGGTCCTCGCGCCCCACTCGACCGGCCAGATCGCCTTCAACTACCTCGGCCGCTTCTCCTCCTCCGACATGCCCGAGCACCTCCAGGGCCTCGGCTGGACCCGGTCCCCGGGCACGGGCGAGCTGATCCCGGAGATGGACGCCGACATGCCGGCGCTGTCCCTGCTCGACGTGAACGCGATGGTGACGGACGTCGGACGGGGACCGCAGCTCAGTGCCCGGTTCGGATTCCCCACCGGGGTGCTGTCCCGCGAGGACGTACAGGAACTGGCCGATCTCTGGTGCACCGCGCTGGAGGGGCTGACTCGGCACGCGGCGCAGCCGGACGCGGGTGGGCTGACCCCCTCCGACGTACCGCTTGTGCCGGTGCGCCAGGACGACATCGAGGCCTGGGAGAAGCGGTACCCGGGGCTGGTGGACGCGTGGCCGCTGACCGCTCTGCAGTCGGGGCTGCTGTTCCACGCGCTGCTGGCGGGCACCACGTTCGACGCCTACCACATGCAGATGGTCCACCACCTGTCCGGAAGGGTGGACCCGGACCGGATGCGGGCCGCCGGCCAGGCGCTGCTTGACCGGTACGCCAACCTGCGGACCGCGTTCGTGACGAACGCCGCCGGTGACCAGGTCCAGCTGGTGCTCGACGGAGTGGAGCTGCCGTGGCAGCACCTCGACGTGAGCGATTCGGGCGAGGGCGAGCGGGCGGAGGTGCTGCGCCGGTTCCTCGAGGAGGACCAGGCGCGTCACTTCGACCCCGCCGAGCCCCCGCTGCTGCGTATGACGCTGCTGACAGGACCGGAACGGTCCGAACTCGTCCTCACGACGCACCATGTGCTGATCGACGGCTGGTCCGTCCCGCTGCTGATGCAGGACCTGCTGCGCCTGTACGGCTCCGGGGGCGACGCCTCCGTACTGCCACGGGTGCGCGGATACCGGGACTTCCTGACCTGGCTGTCGCGGCAGGACCGGACGGCGGCCGCCCAGGCGTGGGCGGACGAACTCGAAGGCATCGACGAACCCACCCTCCTCGCCCCCCATGCCGGATCCGAACTCCACACCGAAGTGGGACAGGTCGCCGTCCCGGTATCCGCGGAACTGGCGCGTGCCCTGGCCCGGCGCGCCGCCGAGCTGGGCGTCACCCTCAACACACTGGTGCAGGGCAGCTGGGGGCTGCTCCTCAGTTGGCTGACCGGCCGGCGTGACGTGGTGTTCGGCACGACCGT
The DNA here is from genome assembly GCF_900110755.1 of Streptomyces sp. yr375. Lineage (GTDB taxonomy): Bacteria > Actinomycetota > Actinomycetes > Streptomycetales > Streptomycetaceae > Streptomyces. The sequence goes on along the minus strand of NZ_FOFF01000098.1, from coordinate 4,665 downwards.
ATCGGGCCGGGCGCCCGTGGTCGCCGACGTGGACGCGATGGTTGGGATGTTCATCAACACCCTTCCTGTACACGTCGGTTGCGCACCCGGTGACTCGCTCGCGGGCCTGCTGACCGGACTGCAGGACCGGCAGGCCGCGCTGCTCGACCACCACCACTACGGGCTGGCCGACATCCAGCAAGCCACCGGGCTGCCCACGCTCTTCGACACCGTCGTCGTCTTCGAGTCCTACCCGGTCGACCGGGCGGGGATCAGCGCGGCGCACGGCGAGGCCGGGGTGGCGATCACCGGCCTCACCCCGTTCACCGGAAGCCATTACCCGCTGGCGGTGACCGCCGACGCCGACCCCCATCTGAGGCTGGCCCTGCAGTACCACCACCATGTGTTCGACCACGCCACGGTGTCCGTCATCGCCGACCGATTCGAGCGGGTGCTGCGACAGCTGGCGGCGGATCCCGAACTCACGGTCGGACAGCTCGACCTGCTCGACACGGCCGAGCGGAATCAGGTCCTGGTCGAGTGGAACGCCACCACGCGCCCCGTCCAGGCCGCCACCTTCCCCGAACTCGTCCAGGCGCAGGCCGCCGAACGCCCCGACGCCCTTGCCGTCGAGGACGAACAGGTCCGGCTCGGCTACCGGGAACTGGAGGAGCGCGCCAACCAACTCGCCCATCACCTCCGGTCGCTCGGCGCGGGCCGGGATTCCCTGGTCGGCCTGTGCGTCGAGAGGGGAGCGGACCTCGTCGTCGGGCTGCTGGGCATCATGAAGGCGGGCGCCGCGTACGTTCCGCTCGACCCCGGGTACCCGGCCGACCGGCTGGCGTACATGCTCAGCGACTCAGGTGCCCGCCTGGTGGTGAGCGAGCGGCGCTCGCGCACCGGCCTCGGCCCCACCGACGCCGTCGTCGTCGACCTCACCGAGGACCGCGACCGGATCGCCAAGCAGCCGGTGACCGCCGTCTCCGATGGGCCCGGCACCGACGACCTCGCCTATGTCATCTACACCTCGGGCTCGACCGGACGGCCCAAGGGCGTCCTCGTGACCCACGCCGGCATCGCCAACCTGGCCGCCGCGATGCACGACCGGCTGTGCATCACTCCCGACAGCCGCGTCCTGCAGTTCGCGTCCTCCAGCTTCGACGGCGCCGTCATGGAGGTGCTGATGGCGCTGCCCAACGGTGCGACGCTCGTCCTGCCACCGCACGTCCCCGTCGTCGGCGAAGCCCTCCAGGGGTTCCTGAGCGAACGGCGCATCACCCATACCCTTCTGGTGCCGTCCCTGGTGGCCACCCTGGACCCCGACGGTCTCGACGAGCTGCGCACCCTCGTGGTGGGCGCCGAGGCCAGCAGCGGCGACCTAGTGGCCCGCTGGTCCGAGGGCCGCCGCATGATCAATGCGTACGGGCCGACCGAGAGCACCGTCGTGGCGACGATGAGCGAGCCGCTCAGCGGTTCGGCCGTGCCGCCCATCGGCAGCCCTCTCCCCAACACCGGGGTGTATCTGCTGGACGACGCGCTGCGGCCGCTGCCGGTCGGCGTCGCGGGCGACCTCCACATCGCGGGGCCCCACCTGGCCCGCGGCTACCACGGACAGGTCGGCCTGACGGCCGAACGGTTCGTCGCCAACCCGTACGGCGAACCCGGCAGCCGGATGTACCGCTCCGGTGACGTGGCGCGCTGGCGCGCCGACGGCAGCATCGAATACCTGGGCCGCGCCGACGATCAGGTGAAGATCCGCGGCTTCCGTATCGAACTCGGCGAGATCGAGAGCGTGCTGGGCAGCCACCCTGACGTCGAGCAGGCCGTCGTGGTCGTCCGCGACACCCCGGCTGGCGGCCGACTCCTGGCCGCCTACGCGGTCCCCGAGACCGACGACACCGACGGGCTCACCGCCGCCTTGCGTGCGCACGCCGAAGCGGGACTGCCCGGCTACATGGTCCCTTCGGCCTTCGTGCTCCTGGGCTCCCTGCCGGTGACGTCCAGCGGCAAGCTGGACCGGTCAGCGCTGCCCGCACCGGAGTTCGGCCAGGGCGCGGAAGGGAGCAGGGGGCCGCGAAATCCTCGCGAGGAGCTCCTGTGCACCTTGTTCGCCGAGGTGCTGGGAGTGGAGCGCGTCGGTATCGACGACGACTTCTTCGCCCTGGGAGGGCATTCGCTGCTCGCCACCCGGCTCGTCAGCCGCATCCGTGCGGCCCTGGGAGCGGAGGTTTCGGTACGGGCCGTCTTCGACTCGCCCACCGTCGCGAAGCTGGTCGAGCAACTGTCGGCCGGGTCCGCGGCCCGGCCAGGGCTGCGGCGCTCCGCGCAGCTGCCACAGCGAGTACCGCTTTCGTACGCGCAGCGCCGCCTGTGGTTCGTCGACCGGTTCGAAGGGCCGTCGGCCACCTACAACCTGCCGCTCGTACTGCGGTTGACGGGCGAGCTGGACGTGCCGACCCTCCGGAGCGCCCTGCACGACGTGGTGGCTCGACACGAGACGCTGCGCACGCTCATCGACGAGGACGAGAACGGCATGCCGTTCCAGCGGGTTGTGCCGGCCGACGACATGTCGTTCCCGGTGTCCGTCATCGACACCGACCCGGCCGATGTGGACGGTGCGGTGGCCGACGCGGTGGCCCACACCTTCGACATCGCCGCCGAACTCCCCTTACGGGCCAGCGTTCTGCGCTGCGATGTGCGCGACCACGTCCTGGTGCTGGCGATCCACCACATCGCCGGTGACGGCGAGTCGATCCCGCCGCTGATGCGCGATCTGGGTACCGCCTACGCGGCGCGCAGTGAGGGCGCTGCACCTCGATGGCCCGAACTGCCGGTGCAGTACGCGGACTACACGCTGTGGCAGCGCGAGCTGCTCGGCGACGAGGGCGATCCGGGGAGCGTGGTGGCCATCCAGTCCGCCTACTGGCGGGACGAGCTGGCGGATGTGCCGCAGCCGCTGCGGCTGCCGACGGACCGTCCCCGGCCTGCCCGGTCCACCCACCGCGGTGACATGGTGGACTTCACCCTCGACCCCGAACTGGTCGCCGCGGTCGAGGAGCTGGCCACGGCCCGTGGGGCGACCGTCTCCATGGTGCTGCAGTCGGCGTTTGCGGTCCTGCTGCGGCAGCTCGGCGGCGGTGACGACATCACCATCGGTTCCCCCATCGCCAACCGCACCGATGACGCCCTTGCGGACCTGGTCGGGTTCTTCGTCAACACCTGGGTGCTGCGCGTCCGGATGCCCGACGACCCCTCGTTCACCGAGGTCCTCGACCAGGTCCGGCACAAGGCACTGACGGCGTACGACAACCAGGACGTTCCCTTCGAACGGCTGGTGGAACTGCTCAACCCGAACCGCTCCACCTCGTACCACCCGTTGTTCCAGGTCATGTTCGGCTGGCAGAACATCGTGCGCGAGGACTTCGAGCTGAGCGGCCTGCGGGTGGCGCTGAACACGGTCGCCACGGAGACCGCCAAGTTCGACCTGTTCCTCACGATGGCCGATGTTCCCGGGACGGGCGTGCTCGGCGGCCTCGAGTACGCCACCGACCTGTTCGACCGGACCACGGCCGAAGAGATCACCTCCCGCTTCGTACGGACCCTGCGACAGCTCGTCTCGCAGCCGGACGCCCCCGTCGGTGCGGCCGGACCGGTGCCGCCGGGTACCGGGCGTCAGGCGACCGTCCAAGGAACCCGCTTCGATCTGACCGAGGTCGAGGCCGCTCTGACCGGGCATCCCGCCGTGGCCGAGGCGGTCGCGGTCACGCACGACGGCGGAGGTACCGGCCGACGGCTGGTCGCCTATGTCGTCCCGGATAGTGCCGGGGACACCGGCGAGAGCATGGACTTCACGTCCGGTGTCTCCGCGGTGCAACTGCGGGAGTTCCTGACAGACCGCGTGCCGGACGCGATGGTCCCCTCGGTCTTCGTCGTACTGGCCCGGCTGCCGCTGACGCCGGAGGGGGAGACGGACCACGCGGCCTTGCCCGAGCCGGTGTACACCGGCGGCGACTATCGAGCGCCGCGAACCGTGGTGGAGTCCGTCCTGGCCGGGGTCTACGCCGAGGTGCTCGGCCTGGACCGGGTCGGGATCGACGACGACTACTTCCTGGTGGGCGGGGACAGCATCCGCTCGATCCAGGTGGTGGCGCGGGCGCGGGCACAGGGCGTCGAGATCAGCCCCCGGCAGATATTCGAACTGCGCACGGTGGCCGAACTGGCCGCGGCGGCGAGCGCCGAGAACGGTGCGAGCACGGTTCTGGCGGAGCTGGCAGGAGCAGGCGAGGGCTGGATGCCGCTGATGCCGATCGCGCGGTACCTGCTCGAACTGGGCGCCGACATCGGCCGGTTCGCGATGTCGACCGTGGTGGAGCTGCCGGACGGCATCGACGAGGCGGGACTTGCGGCGACGCTCAACGCGGTCATCGACCGTCACGACGTGCTGCGCTCCCGGCTCGTGGAGGGCGCCATGGAGGTGGGGCCGTCGGGGTCCGTCGATGCCGCGCGGCTGATCCGTCGTGCGGAGTCCGGTGTGGAGGTGCAGGGGGAGCTGGATGCGGCGGCGGGCCGGCTGGATCCGGCGGCGGGAGTGATGGCGCAGTTCGTGTGGTTCGCGGGCACGGGACGGTTGTTGATCGTGCTGCATCATCTGGTGGTGGACGGGGTGTCCTGGCGCATCCTGTTGCC
>NZ_FOFF01000002.1 GCF_900110755.1 Streptomyces sp. yr375 | reverse complement strand
ATGTTCCACTGCTGCCGGGCGGTGTTCCCGCAGATGAAGCGGCAGAACTACGGCCGGATCCTGTCCTTCTCCTCGATGTCCTGGCGCGGCAACTTCGGCCAGGTCAACTACGCCGCCGCGAAGGCCGGTGTGGTGGGCATGGCCCGCACCATCGCCCTCGAAGGCGCCCCGCACGGCGTGACGTCGAACGCCATCGCGCCCGGCCTCATCAGCACCCCGATGCTGTCCTCGATGAACGACGCCGCCCGGGACAAGCTCGCCTCCCGGGTGCCCATGGGGCACATCGGCGACCCCACGGACATCGCCGAGGCCGCCGCCTATCTGTGTTCGGAGGCGGCCCGGTACGTGACGGGCGTGGTCCTCGACGTGGACGGCGGGATCAGCATCGGCAGCGCCCTGCGCTGACCGCCCCTCAACGACCGTGAGAACGACAGGGAAAGGGCTCAACCACATGGCTGACACCGTTGAACTCGTCGTCGACAACGACGTGATGGTCCCGATGCGCGACGGCGTCCGACTGCGTACGGACATCTTCCGGCCGGCCGGCCCGGGCCCGCACCCGGTGCTGCTCCAGCGCTACCCGTACACCCCGCACGACGGGATCTCGGCGATGTTCGCGCAGACGATCGCCCGGCAGGGCTACGCCGTGATCGTGCAGAGCTGCCGGGGCCGGTACGGCTCCGAGGGCGAGTTCTATCCCTTCGCGCCGGATGTGGAGGACGGCTACGACGCCGTCGAGTGGGCGGCGGCCCAGCCGTGGTCGAACGGCAGGGTGGGCATGTGGGGCATGTCCTACAGCGGCTTCTCGCAGTGGGCCGCCGCCATCGCCCGGCCGCCGCACCTGGTCGCGCTCGCCCCGTTCACCTGTAGCTGGGACTGGAGTGACAGCGCCTGGTACTACGCGCCCGGCGTGCTCCACCTCGGCCTCGCGCTGAGCTGGAGCGGCCTCATGACCACCGAGGAGGCCGACCGCCGGGGCGTACCCTCGCCGCTGCCCGGCTTCGCCGCCGCCGGCCGGCTCATGGACGGCCGGGGCCTCGGCGACCCGGCGAAACTCGCCGAGATGGTCCGGCTCGAGGTGGCCGACACCTACGGCATGCTCGATCACCGCCCGCTGCGGGACGTCCCGCAACTGCGGGATCTCGCACCGTGGTTCCGCGACCACTGCGACCACGACGACGGCTCGGACCCGTACTGGCAGCAGATCAGCGCCGCCGCCCACGCCGACGACATCGACCTGCCGATCTTCCACCTGGGCGGCTGGTACGACTTCTTCGCCAAGGGCAACCTGGACGCGTACACCACGCTGGCGCAGACCCGTGCGGGGCAGCGGCTGGTCGTCGGGCCGTGGAACCACAACTGCGTCCAGCAGCGGCCCGACGCCGACCCGGACGCCGGACTGTTCGTCGACTTCGGCCCCGACGCCCCGGTCATGCGGTTCTTCGCCCACCACCTCAAGGGTGAACTGCCGGACTACGAGGCGCAGGAGCCGCCGGTCCGGCTGTACGTGATGGGCGACAACGTCTGGCGCGAGGAGCGGGAATGGCCGCTGGCCCGCACCGAGTGGACCCCGTACCACCTGCGCAACGCCGACGGTGAGCGCACCCTGTCGACCGAGCCGCCGGCCGCCGAGCAGCCCGACGAGTACGTGTACGACCCGAGCGACCCCCTGCCCGGCTCCCTGCGGACGGGCGCGGCCTACAACGACCCGGTCGACCTCGACGCCGTCGCCCTGCGGTCCGACGTGCTCGTCTACTCCACCCCGCCGCTGGAGGCCGAGGTGGAGGTCACCGGCCCGGTGGCGCTGGAGCTGTGGGCGTCGTCGTCCGTGGAGAACACCGACTTCACCGCGAAGCTGGTCGACGTCTTCCCCGACGGCAGTGCCGTCACCGTCTGCCAGGGCGTGGTCCGCACGGGACACGGGGTGGCGGAGCCCCGGACGCCGGGAGTGGCGTACCGCTACGACATCAGCCTGTGGTCGACGAGCACCGTCTTCAAGGCCGGGCACCGCATCCGGCTCGACATCTCCTCCAGCGAGTTCCCCACCTTCGACCTCAACCCGAACACGGGCGAGCGCATCACCCACGCCTCCTCCGACAAGACGGTGCCGGCCATCCAGCGCGTCTTCCACGACGAGCCGCGTCCCTCCCGCCTGATTCTCCCGATCATCCCCCGCTGACGACCCCCCGCCCATCAAGGAGCACCATGGATGCTGTGACCCCCGCGGTCCTGCGCCGATCACCGGACGACGGCTCGGCGTCGTTCGCCCCCTACGGCACCCATGTGCCGTCCCTCGACACCTATGACTACGTCGAGGAGGAGTGGATCGCCACCGGAGAGGAGGACGGCCACCCCTACGCGACGACCGTGCTCGTACGACGGCCCCGGGACTGGGCACGCTTCAGCGGCACGGTGATCGCCGAGCCGCTGCACGTCCACGGGATCGCGCCGATCTGGATCTACAGCGGCCCCTACATCGTGCGGTCGGGCCACGCGTGGGTGGAGATCACCGCGCAGAAGACCACGTTGGACCTGCATGTGAAGGCGTCCAACCCGCAGCGCTACGAGTCCCTGCACATCGAGGGACCCGACAGCGCGGACTTCGACATGAACCTGAACCTCCTGGACCGCGAGACGTCGAAGGCGTTCTTCACCGAGCTGCGGCGCCGGAACCGGGCGGCGAGCACGATCCTCGCCCAGGTCGGCGCCGCCCTGAGGTCGCCCGAGGGACCGTTCGCGGGCGCGGAGCCGGCCCAGGTCCTCCTGGCCGGACACTCGCAGACCGGCAGTGTGACCACCTACTTCATCGAGGACGCCCACGACGTGCAGCGCCTCGCCGACGGCTCGCCCGTCTACGACGGCTTCTTCCCGTCGGGCTTCCCCCTCGCGGCCTTCCACGACGTGGACGTACCCGTCGTGCAGGTCATGAGCGACGGAGACGTCTCCGTCCCCGACTTCTCGTTCTTCCCCGGCTACGAGGGCCGCCAGTACCGTCGTGACGACAGCGACGAGCCCGGCGACCGGTTCCGCCTCTACGAACTCGCCGGCATCCCTCACATGGGCACCCGCCACGCGCCGTACAACGACATGGCGCTGTGGAAGGCGACCTTCCCGGTGGGCGACTTCACCTTCGGCCCGAAGATGAACAGCCTGCCGCACTTCGAGCTGTTCAGCATGGGCCTGCACCACCTGGTCGAGTGGGTGGCGAACGGCACCGTGCCGCCCCGCGCCGACCGCCTGGAAGTGGGCCCGGACGGCTACTTCGCCCTGGACGAGCACGGCAACACCCGGGGCGGGGTGCGCAGCGCCCAGCTGGACGTCCCGCACTCCACGTACCGGCCCAACCCGACCAACCCGGACGGCACTCCCAGCTTCCTGACCATCGGCAGCGAGGAGTCGTTCGAGGAGCCGAAGCTGCGGGAGCTGTACCAGGACTCCACCGACTACCTGGAGCGCTTCGACCGTCGCCTGGCCGAGCTCATCGACGCGGGCTGGCTGCTCGCGGAGGACGCCGACGACCTGCGGCGCGAGGCGCGGCAGGTCGAGATCTCGTAGCGGGACGGAGAACGGCCGACGGCGGGAACGGACGAGGTACGTCCGTTCCCGCCGTCGTCGGTTCCGGCTTCCCGCCGTCGTCGGTTCTAGCGGTGCGAGGCGAGCAGGTCCTTGTCCTGGCCGGCCTCCGCCGGGGGCGCGAGCTGCCGGGTCAGCTGCTCGCCCTCGACGTCGACGTGCGGCAGCGCCCGGTGCAGGAAGCGCGGCAGCCACCAGGCGGCGTGCTGGAGGACGGACATGGCGGCCGGCACCAGGCACATGCGGACGACGAACGCGTCGAGCAGGACGCCGACCGCCAGGGCCAGACCCATGCCCTTGGTGATCTGCATGTCGGCGAAGATGAAGGACCCGAAGACGCTCACCATGATGACCGCCGCGGCGGTGACGACCTTCGAGCCGTGGCCGAAGCCGTCGACCATGGCCGCCACCGGGGTCTTGCCGCGCGCGTACTCCTCGCGCATCCGGGAGACGAGGAAGACCTCGTAGTCCATGGCCAGGCCGAACAGGATGCCGATCAGCAGGATCGGCAGGAAGCTGATGATGGTCGGGCTGGCCTGGGTGCCGAGCACGGAGGAGAGCCACCCCCACTGCAGGACGGCGACCAGGACGCCCAGCGAGCCGCCGAGCGACAGCAGGAAGCCCACCGCGGCCTTCAGCGGCACGGCGATCGAGCGGAACACCAGGGTCAGCAGCAGGACCGCGAGGCCCATGACCACCAGGCAGTAGACGGGCAGCGCCGCGGTGAGCTTCGCGGCGACGTCGATGCTGACGGCGGTGGAGCCGGTGACGTTGATCTCCACGCCCGAGGACTTCTCGATGCCGTCACGGGCGGCCCGGATGTCGTGCAGCAACTGCTCGGTGCGCTCGTCCTGGGGGCCGCTCTGCGGTACGACGCCGACCATGGCCGCGTTCCCGCCGACGCTGAGCCTGGCGGGAGCCACCGAGGCGACGTCCGGCAGCTCCGCCGCCGCTTCGGCGATCTTCTTGGCCGCCGACCCGGTGGCCTTGGCCCCGTCGCCCTCGACCAGGATGACCAGCGTGCCGCTGTAGCCGGCACCGAACGCCTCGTCGGTCATCTTCTTGGCACGGACGGCCTCCGCGTTCGTGCTGGGCAACGACAGCCCGAGCCGCAGATCGGCGACGGGCACGGCCAGCACCCCGAGACCGACCACGCCCAGCAGCAGGACGGCCCAGCGGCGCCGGTCCATCAGCCGCGCCCAGCGCGTCCCCGCGCCGACCGCACCGCTGCGCTGCTTGTCCAGCGAACGCCGCGCGGACCTGCGCAGCGCCGGGACACGGCTATAGGCGATACGCGGGCCGAGGAGGCCGAGCACGGCGGGCAGCAGGGTGAGCGCCAGCACCACCGCGACGACGACGGTGAGGGCGGCCCCGAGTCCCATGATGCCGAGGAACGGGATCCGTACGACGGTCAGGGCGGCGAGTGCGATGACCACCGTCGCGCCGGCGAACAGCACGGCCGAGCCGGCGGTGCCCACGGCGAGGCCCGCGGACTCCTCCGGGTCCATGCCGTCCCTGACCTGCGTCTGGTGCCGGGAGACGATGAACAGCGCGTAGTCCACGCCGACGGCCAGGCCCAGCATCACGGCGAGCATCAGCGCGGTGCTGTCCATGTCGACGACGCTGGTGAGCGTCAGCAGGGACAGCACGCCCAGTGCCACCCCCACCACGGCCATGGCCAGCGGGACGACGGCGGCGCGCAGCGAGCGGAACACCAGGATCAGGACGATCAGGGTGATCAGCATGCCGGCCGCTTCACCGGCGCCGCCGGCGGCCGACTCCACGGGGTTGAAGGCCTGGCCCCCCAGGGCCACGGTCAGCCCGTCGGACCGCGCCTGCTCCGCCGCCGCCTCGATCTCCTTGACCGAGGCCGCAGCGATCTTGTCGGCCTGCTCGGTGGTGAAGGTGACCTGGCCTATACCGGTACGGCCGTCGCGGGAGACGTTCCCCGCCTCGGCCGAGGGAGTGGTCACGGACTCCACGCCGGGTGTCTTCGCGATCCGGGCGGTGGCCGTGCGGATCGCGTCGCCCGCCGGGCCGGCGGTCACCGTCTCGCCCTTCGGCGCGCGGAAGACGATCTGCCCGGTGATGCCGTCGCTTCCCGACGGGAACTCCCGGGCGAGCGCGTCGGAGGCCTTCTGGGCCTCGGTGCCCGGGATGCTCGTCGTGGAGGTGAACGGCTTCATCAGGGTGACGGCCGACGCGCCGAGGGCGCACAGCACGACGAGCCACCCGATGATCACCGTCCATTTGCGCCGGTAGGAGAACCTCCCCAGGCGGTACAGGAACGTGGACAAGAAGACTCCCAGGAAAGTGGACGCGCAGACAGGAGGGCCCGGCACACGTGGTGAAGACGCGGGGCCCGACAACCGCGACGTTATGAGCCCTCCCGGGCCGTGAACGCCGTTCGGCCCCGTCCGGGACGCTTCTCACACGGAACTCCCATGAAAGGCGCCCGGACCGTCGGGCACCCTTGATCACCGGACGTACGGAAAGGCTTCACCGATGAACGACGAGGCGGCCGCCGACACGCGGCCGGAGGAGCCGCGGGGGCGGGGGCGGCTGCTGGTGGTCGACGACGAACCGGCGATCGTGGACACCGTCACCCGGTTCCTGCGGTTCGTCGGGTACGAGGTGCGCACCGCCGCCACCGGCCGCGAGGCGCTGGCCGAGGCCCGGGAGTTCCTGCCCGAACTGGTCCTGCTCGACATCATGCTGCCGGACAGCGACGGCTTCGAGGTCCTCAACCGGCTCCGCGCCGACGGCCTGCCGGTCGCCGTTGTCTTCCTCACCGCCCGCGACACCCGCAAGGACCTCGTACGGGGACTCAGCGCGGGCGGCGACGACTACATCACCAAGCCCTTCGGCCTCGACGAGGTCAACGCGCGCATCGGCGCCGTCCTGCGCCGCACCCGCGCGCACCGCCCCAGCGACCCGACGCTCGGCGTCGCCGACCTCACCCTCAACACCCTGACCCACGAGGTGCGCCGGGCCGGCGCCGTCATCGACCTCTCCCCCACGGAGTTCCGGCTCCTGCGGTACCTGATGCTCCACCAGGGCACGGTGGTCACCCGGGCCCGGCTCCTGGAACACGTGTGGTCGTACGACTTCAACGGCGACGACACCGTGGTGGCCACCTACATCAGCTATCTGCGCCGGAAGGTGGACAGCCACGGAGAGCGGCTGATCCACACCCACCGCGGCGTCGGCTACAGCCTCCGGGCCGCGGAGTGCTGAGGACCTGGTGGCGGAACCGGCCACTTCGCACCCGGATCAGCATCCTGCTCATCGCCCTGTTCAACGGTGTGCTCACCGTCATGAGCATCGTGACGTTCACCGTGCTGAGGTCCTCGCTGTACGACGAACTCGACCACCGGCTGACCGCGACGACCGCCGGCATGGCCACCGGCGACTCCGTCGGCATCGAGGTCTCGGGCAGACGCCCCACCGGCTACGGGTGGGCCAGGTTCGGCGACGATCTGTACATCGCCCTCCTCAGCGGCGATCGACGCCCCCGGGGCCCCGGCCCGCGCTATCCGGACCCGCCGCCGCCCTCCGGCACTCATGTGACCGTGCCGGGCGACACGTCGGCGCCCCATGCGGAGTACCGGCTCGTCACCGCGCGGCTCGCCGACGGACGGACGGCCGTGGCCGCCGTCGACACCGCCTCGACCGAGGCCGCGGTCCGCCACGCCGTCCAGGTCGTCGTGGCCGTCCAGCTGCTCGCCGACGTCGTCCTGGGCGTGCTGGGCGTCCTGGTCGTACGCCGCTCGCTGCGCCCGCTGGAGCACGCCGCACGCACCGCGGACCGCGTCGCCGCGGGCGACTTCGCCCTGCGTCTGGTCGATGCCCGCGTCGCGCCGAAGACGGAGGTGGGCCGACTCACCGACGCCCTCAACCGCATGCTGGACCAGATCCACGCCGCGTTCGGCGCCCGCGACGCCTCGGAGGAGCGGCTGCGCCAGTTCGTCGCCGACGCCTCCCACGAACTGCGTACGCCCCTGCAGTCGATCCGCGGCTACGGCGAGCTCTACCAGCTCGGAGCCCTTCCCGACACCCAGGCGGTCGACGAGGCCATGGACCGCGTGCTGGCCGAGGTGCACCGGATGACGCGCCTCGTCGAGTCGCTGCTCATGCTGGCGCGGTACGACGAGGACGACCCGGCCGACCTGGAACCCGTCGACCTCGGCCGGGTGGTCACCGAGTCCTGCCGCGACGCCGCGGCCGTGCAGCCCGCCCGCCCCTGGACGGTCACCGTGACCGCCGACGTGACGGTACGGGGGGACGAGGCCCAGCTACGGGGAGTCGTGGCCAACCTGCTGGCCAACGTGCGTATGCACACGCCGCCCGAAGCGGCCTGCTCGGTCGAGTTGTCGGTGGCGGAGGGGGACGCCGTCCTGCGCGTACGCGACGAGGGCCCCGGCATCCCCGCCGAGGCGCTCACCCACGTCTTCGACCGCTTCTACCGCGCCGACAAGAGCAGAAGCCGCGCCCGCGGCGGGAGTGGCCTCGGGCTGTCCATCGTCGCGGCCGTCGCCGACCTGCACGGCGGCACCGTCCGCGCGCAGAGCCCACCGGAAGGCGGGGGCACCCTGATCGAGGTGCGCCTGCCCGCCCTGTGAGCGGCCCGCCCCGTGAGCGGCGCTCCGTCCGGGCGCGCGTACGGCTGGGCGACGGCTAGGCGCGCATCGTGGTGCCGCCGTCGACGCACAGCACCTGACCGGTGATCCACTCGCCCAGGTCGGACAGCAGGAACGCGACCGTGCCACCGATGTCGTCGGGCTTTCCGTGCCGCGGTGCCGGTGTGCCCGTGAGGATCCTGTCGCGGAACTCCTCGGGGAGGTTCAGCTTGGTCGCCTCCGTCATCACCAGACCCGGCGCGACACTGTTCGCGCGTACTCCGTCCTTGCCGTACTTGCGGGCGACATGCCGGGTCAGCGCGGTGACCCCGGCCTTGGTCACCGAGTACGCGACCTTGTCCGCCATACCGGCGTAGACGGCACCGGACACGGTGTTCACCACGGAGCCGCCGCCGCCCGCGATCATGTGGGGCAGGGCGTGCTTGAGTGTCAGCAGGTAGCCGGTCAGGTTGACGTCGATCGTGCGCTGCCAGGCCGCCAGGTCGATGTCCACGACGTTCGTGTCCTTGGCGACCTCCTCCGGATGGATGTTGGCCGCCACGTTGAACAGCCCGTCGATCCGCCCGTACTCCTTCATCGCCCGGTCGATCTGGCTCTTGACCTGGTCCTCGTCCGAGATGTCGACGACCATGGCGACGCCTTCTCCCCCGGCGTCACGGGCGGCTCGCAGCGTGGCCTCGGCCGAGGCCTCGACGACATCGCTCACCACGATCCGGGCACCACCGGCGCCCAGGAACCGCGCCGTGGCGGTGGCGAGCCCACCCGCTCCGGCGAGGACGACGACCTTGTTCTCGAGGCCTTCCATCAACAATCTCCCTCAGTCTGGGCGCTACGACCCGAGAAACGTACATGTGCGTACGGATAATGGCCAGTAGTCTGCGTCGCATGTCAGAGGACGTTCAGCACACGAAACGACGGGACGCCGCCCGCAACCGGGAGCGGCTGCTGACGGCCGCCCACCGGGCGTTCGCCGAGCACGGTCCGGGCGTCGCCTTCGAGGCGATCGCCCGCGCCGCCGACGTCAGCCGGACCACGCTCTACCGCAACTTCGCCACCCGCCAGGAACTCGCGGCGACGGTCTACGAGGACAACGTCGCGCGCATAGAGCAGCACGCCGACGCCCTGGGCGAGCGTGCGGACGGCGTGGTGCGGCTGCTCGACTTCGTGCTCGACATGCAGCGCGACAACCGCAGCCTCGCGCACGCCCTGTCCGGCGCGGACGTCGCATGGCTGACCGGCCTGTCGGCCCGGACCGTGTCCGCGTTCCGGCCGCACCTCGAACGCGGCCGCGCGGCGGGGCTCGTCCATCCGGAGGTCGACGTCCAGGACCTGATGCTGGCCTTCCCCATGGCGGCCGGAGCGATGGCGGACGACGACGTCGTCCACCGTGAGCAGACGGACGACCGCGTCCGCACGCTGGTGCACCGAGCGCTCTTCACGGACCGAGGGCGACCGGGCTGACGACCGCACCCGGGCCGGCGACGGAGCATCCCGTGCCGGCCCCGGGCTTTCAGAGGTGTGGAACGCCCCTCGTCATCGCTCGTTCCACGCCGCCTCCAGGAACCGCCTGGCCTCGGCGACGAGCATCCGGTCCTCCGGGGCGCTGCCTCCGAACATCCCGTGCGGTGCCGCCTCGAAGACGTGCAGCTCGGTCCGGACACCGGCCGCCAGCAGTTTCCGGTGCATGCGGACGGTGTCCGAGAGCAGGAAGTCTCGGGTGCCGCTGAACAGGATCGTGGGCGGCCAGTCGGCGCCGATCCGTCCGAAGAGCGGCGAGATGTCCGGATCCGTGGGGTCGTGATCGCCCGTGTACAGCTTCAGGCTGTTCATCAGCCCGTCGACCTCGCCGGAGGCATCGCTGACGAGGGTGTCGCCGGAGAGCGTGAGGTCGGCCGCGGGTGAGTTCAGGACGACCGCACAGGGCATCGGCAACTTCTCCTCCTGGAGCCGCAGAAGAAGGCCGGCCACGAGGTTTCCGCCGGCGGACAGGCCGCCGACCGCGATGGAAGCCGGGTCGTGGCTCTTCAGCAGGGTCCGGTACGCGTCGAGGCAGTCGTCCGGAGCCGCGGGGTAGGGGTGGTCGGGCGGCATGCGGTAGTCGACGCTCCACGTGGTGACTCCGTAGGCACCCGCGACGAATCGTGCCGCGGACTTCGTCGCCGGACCCCCGCCCCACGTGAACGCCCCGCCGTGCACGCTGAGAAGGACGCGCCGGTCGTCCGGCGCGAGGCCTTCCGGGGTGCCGACGTGCACGACCGTGTTCGGCAGGTCGAGTGTGTGGACCTCGACCGGGACGCCCGTGTCCACGGCGCCCGTGGTCGCGAGCCCGAGAGCGTCCGCGTACTCGGGTGCCGAGGCGCCCGCGACGACGGCACGCCATGCCTCGAGGTCGTGCGGTTCGGGCGCGGGCACCTGCGGGCGTGCCTTCAGCATCTCCAGCCAGGCCTGGGCTTCGGGACTCAGCCCGTACCCGGTGTGGTGTTCCGTCATGACGCCGGCACCTCTCCGGACCGCGCGACGCCGCCGAGCCAGGCCAGGCTCGGCTTCGGCTGCCGCTCGAAGGTCTCCCTGTCGACGGCGATGAGTCCGAACGTCGGCTCCCAGTGGCCCCACTCGTAGTTGTCGAGCGCGCTCCAGTGCAGGTAGCCGCGGACGTCGACCCCGTCGTCCATCGCCGCGGAGAGGTGCCGCAGCGCCTCGCCCGTGTACGCGATACGGCGGGTGTCGTCGCCGATGGCGATGCCGTTCTCGGTCACGAGAACCGGGACGCCGCCGGTGACGTCCCACGCGTGGCGCACCGCCATGCCCAGGGCGTCCGGCCGGTACGCGCTGCCGACGAGGGTGTTGTCGGGGTGCGGCGCGTGCGGCACGGGGCCGTTCTCGTCGACCTCCTGCGTGGAATAGGACTGGACGCCGATGAAGTCGTCCTGCCGCGCGGCCTCCAGGTACAGGTCCTCCCGGACGTAGCGCTCCTCGACGAGCTTCGCCTTGTGCTCCGGCTTCGAGGTGAGCGCCTGGTTGGCGATCGTCCAGCCGACCTTGGCGTCGGTACGCTCCCTGAGGATCGCGCGCGCCGCGTCGTGGGCGCGCGCGAGGCGGCGTCCGACCTCCGGGTCGGGGGCGGGCAGCACCATCTGCACGTCGCCTTCGATCGTCGGGCTCTGCCAGTCCGCGTCACCGGACTCGGTGGCCTTCATCATCGCGCCCATCATCGCCAGCATGTTCGGCTCGTTGATGGTGCAGACCCACTCGACGCCTTCGAGGATGGACGTCGCCTCGGTGACGTAGCTCGCGAAGCGGTCGATCGAGCTCTCGACCATCCAGGAGCCCTCGTCGGCGAACCACTGCGGGGTGGAGAAGTGCTGCAGCGTCACGACCGGGGTGAGCCCCAGCCCGATCGCCGTGTCGATCATGCGGCGGTAGTGCGCGAGTTCCGCCTTCGAGAAGTGGCCGCGGATCGGTTCGATGCGCGCCCACTCGATGCCGAAACGGTAGGCGTTCAGGCCGGCGTCGGCGAGCAGTCGCATGTCCTCGCCGTAGCGGTGGTAGCTGTCGATCGCGTCACCGCTGAGTGCCATGCCGGGAGTGACCTGCTCGCGCGACCACCAGTCGCTGTTGATGTTGTTGCCTTCGATCTGGTGCGGCGCGGTGGACGCTCCCCAGAGGAAGTCGGGTGCGAAGCGGCTCATGATGTCTCCTTCGTATCTGTCGGTCGCGTTGGTCGGTCACGGGCGTCGAGCCACCGGCTCGTCGCCCGGACACCTCGGCGCAGGGCACGGCCTCGGTGGTGGTCGAGGAAGCCGTGCGGGGTCTTGTCGATGATCATGCGGTCGAGCACGGAGCCGGCTGCCCGCGGGGCGGACGTGACGCGGTCGCCGGAGGCCCGAAGGCTGTCCCGGTCGGTGTCCATCACGAGCGTCGGCGGAAGGCCGGCGAGGTCGGCTCCGGTGGGGAGGGCTCGCGGGAACACTAACTTCTAGAAGCCGTTGGCGGCGTTCGCGCGCGCCAGCACGTCGTCCACCAGGCCGTCGGGGAGTGCCGAACCCGTCGTGCTGAGGAAGCGCCCGAACGGCAGCGAATCCAGCATCGGCGCGAAGTCGGTCTCCTCGGCTGCCGAGAACTGCTCGAACATCGCCGCGAAGACCTCCTGGAAGGCGGGACCTGCGATCGGGTCCCGCAGGACCTCGCCGATCGACGAGTCCGGTCCCAGCCGGTAGCGCGCGGTCTCCCCGGGGAGTTCGACCGTGGCGGACAGCCGGATGTCCCGGCTCGACGCGCCCGCCGCTACGCGGTACTCGCCGCCCTCGACGAGCCAGCGCTGAAGCTCCTCGTCCCAGTACTCGAACTCCCGCCTCGGCACGGTGACGACGACCTCACCCGACTCCCCCGGGTCGAGGTCGACGGCGCCGAAGCCCACCAGCCAGCGCGGCGCGCGTGCGATCGCGGAGCCGTCCCGGGACGCGTAGAGCTGGACGATCTCACGGCCTGCCCGCTCGCCCGTGTTGCGGACGGTGACGCGGGCGGTGACGTTGTCGCCGTCCGCGTCGAGCGTGAGGGACTCGTGCGCGAAGGTCGTGTAGGACAGGCCGTGCCCGAACGGGAAGGTGACGTCGATCTCGCGGGCGTCGTACCAGCGGTAGCCCACGAGGATTCCCTCGCCGTAGCGCACGTGCATCCGCTCGCCGGGGAAGTTCGTGTACGAGGGCGCGTCCTGGAGTCGTTCGGGGACGGTCTCCGTGAGGCGTCCGGACGGGTTGACGACGCCGAACAGGACGTCCGCGAGCGCGCTGCCGCCGGCCTGGCCGAGCAGCGCGCCGTCGAGGATGGCCGACGGGCCGGCGACGACGGGGGCGAGGCGCACGACGCCGCCGTGCGAGAGCACCACCACCGTGCGCGGCTGTACGGCGGTCACCGCTTCGAGCAGGTCGAGCTGATCGGCCGGCAGCTCGATGTCGGCGCGGTCCACGCCTTCGGTCTCCTGGCTGTCGAACAGGCCCAGGAAGACGACGGCCACGTCGGCGTCCGCCGCCGCCCGCACCGCGTCCGCCCGCAGCGCCGCCGGATCGGCCTGCTTGTCGGACGAGAAACCCGCGGAGTACGACACCTCGGTGTGCGGGGCACGGGCGCGGATCTCGTCGAGGGCCACGTCGACCCGGATCGCGTTCACATGCGAGCTGCCCCCGCCCTGGTAACGCGGCCGGGCGGCGAACTCGCCTACGACGGCGATGCGTCGCGCGGGATCGAGGGGCAGGATCCCCTGGTCGTCGCGGAGCAGCACGATCGCCCGGGAGGCGACCTCGCGGGCGAGGTCATGGTGCTCCTCCGCGTCCCACGTGGTGCCCGGGCGTCGTGCCTCGGCGGCCTTGTGGGCGACACGCGCGACGCGGGCGGCCGCCTCCGTGACGACGGCGGGGTCCAGACTCCCGTCGCGCACCGCGGCGACGACCTTGGCGTCGTCGAAACCGTCGTTGCCGGGCATCTGGAGGTCCAGTCCTGCCGCGACCGCCGCCGGCCGATCGGCCACGGCGCCCCAGTCGGAGACCACGAGCCCCTCGAACCCCCACTGCTCGCGCAGCACCTCGGTGAGCAGCCAGCGGTTCTGGGACGCGTGCACACCGTTTATACGGTTGTAGGAGCACATCACCGTCCACGGCCGCGCCTCCTCGACCACCTTCTGGAAGGCGCGGAGGTAGATCTCGCGCAGCGGGCGCGGATCGATGTCGGCGCTCACCCGCATCCGGTCGGTCTCCTGGTTGTTCGCGGCGAAGTGCTTGAGCGACGCGCCCACGCCCATGCTCTGCAGTCCGGACACCCAGGCGGAGCCGAGGGCGCCCGAGACGAGCGGGTCCTCCGAGAAGTACTCGAAGTTCCGCCCCCCTCGGGGGTCACGCTTGATGTTCACGCCCGGACCGAGCAGCACCTGGATGTCCGCGGTCTGGCACTCGCGGCCGAGAGCCTCACCCACGCGGAACGCCAGGGAGGGATCCCAGGTCTGGCTCAGGGCGACCGCCGGCGGGAAGCAGGTCGCCGGGAGGCTGCCCGAGAGCGCCAGATGGTCGGTGGCGCCCTCCTGCTTGCGCAGACCGTGCGGTCCGTCGGTCATCAGGATCGACGGGACAGGCTCGACCGCCGTGGTGGTCCAGAAGTCCGCCCCGCTGCCGAGACCGGCTTTCTGTTCGAGGGTCAGTTCGTCGAGGGCGGTCGTGATGTCGGACATGGGTCCCCTAAAGCCGTTCAGTGGATTGGGAGGGCGGGCAGGAGTTCAGCGTCTGCGGACGGGCAGGATGCAGATCGCGGCGAGAGCGACCAGCGCGAACGCGGCCACCCATACGAAGGTGTATCCGCCGGTGATCGTCACGACCGCTCCGGCGAGGGCCGGTCCGAGCGACTGGCCCAGGTTGGTGGCGAGGTTCGCCACACCGAGGTCGCGCCCGTAGGCGTTGGGGTCCGGCAGCACGTCGACGACCAGCGCCTGGTCGACCGGGATGTAGATGCCGAAGGCGAATCCGGCGACGACGGCCTGGACGAACAGTGCGGGAACCGTGGGAGAGAGCAGGGGAATGGCCATGGACGCCGCCATGAGGACCGAGGCGGCGAAGACGAAGGACTTCCGACGCTGCAACCGGTCGGAGAGCGGGCCCGCGATGACGATCGCCACCAGGGTGGCGGGCAGAGCCGTCAAGGCGAACAGGGGGACGAGTTTCGTCGCTTCCGCCAGGCTGAGAGCGGGCTTCACATAGCTCTGCAGCATGTACAGGCCGAGGGCCCCGGAGACTCCGTACCCGAAGGTGAGCAGGATGCGAGCGACCCAGACCCACCGGTAGTCCCGGTCACGCACCGCGTAGGTGAAGCCGAGGAGGAACGACTTCCACTCGAACTTCGGCACACGCAGGTCCAGCGAGGAGCCGTCCTTCACCCGCCACACGAAGAGCGCGACGCACAGCACGACCAGTGCGGCGAAGACGAAATAGCTGTCCAGACCGAGCGTCGAGAGGGCCGCGCCCGCACCGACGCTGCCGAGTACGCCGCCCAGGAACGATCCGAAGCCGCCGAACGCCGACATGCTGCCGCGTCGGGTCTCGGGAATGCGATCGGCGAGAGTCGCCCCCAGCGGCGAGGCAGCCGCGTTCAACGCCACCGAGGCGATGACCCAGAGCACCGTGAGGACGGCCACGGTCGGTGCGAAGCGGACCCCAACGAGGAAGCCGGCGCCGACGAACGAACCCAGGAGAACCCACGGGGCGCGACGGCCGAATCGGGTTCTGGTCCGGTCGGAGAAGACGCCGATCAGCGGTTGCGCAACCATCGTCGCGATCAGGCCGATGGACGCGACCAGCGCCAGGGACTGTGCCCGGCTGGCGTCGAAATCGGCCAGGATGCCCAGCAGCCGGCTCTGCTCGGGTGTGGCCGTCGCCGTGCCGGCGGCGATGGCGTTCTTGAGCGCCGTGAGTTTCTGGAGGTCCACACCGGCGTCACCGCCGGTGAAGAACCTCGCGGCTTCCAGGGTCTGCACCTGATTGGGGAGCAGCAGTGAGCCGACCCCTCCCCAGATGCTGGAGAAGGCGGCGAGCGCGAGTCCGTACCACAACGCATAGCGACGAAGCGCACGACCACGAAGGTACTTCGGGGAGGTACCGGGTTCGGTCGGATCCAGCACCTGCGCGGTCGAGGCGGCTTCCGCGGGTGGCGGATCACCACCGGACATGTCGGTGAGGGAAGGCGTGGTCATGAGTTGCTCCAACCGCTCGTCATTGAACGAAGAGGTTCGGCCTGCGGCTCGGCAGTCGACTGAATCGAACGGCAGCATCGTCACCGTCGCCGACGCGTCGCCAAAACAGTAAGCGTTACTGTTTCTCCCGGCAAGAACTTGAGAGTGTCGAGTAATCTCGGGACATGACCCGCCGCTCGTACCCCAAGGGGCTGGCGAAGCGCGAGGAGATCCTCGCCACCGCCCTCGAAGTGATCGCCGAACACGGATTCAGCGGGGCCACCCTCCGCGAGCTCGCCGACGCGTCGAACCTCAGCATCACCGGACTCGTTCACCACTTCGGCACCAAGGAGGGACTCTTCACCGAAGTGCTCCGCCGACGCGACGAGATCGACGCGGACGCCTACGAGACGGACCGGCTTCCGGAGACGACGGCCGCGATGATCGAGCGCCTCGCCAGCGTGGCCGATCGCAACACCGCGGTACCGGGACTGGTGACGCTGTACGCGAACCTCGCGGCGGACGCCACCGCCCCCGAGCACCCCTCTCACGAGTACTTCCGAGAGCGCTACGACCGAAGCCGGGATCTCGGCCGAGACTCCTTGAGCCGCCTGCAGGAGCGCGGAGAACTCCCCGCCGACGTCGATCCCGGCGATCTCGCCCAGTTGATGATCGCCGCGGTGGACGGCCTACAACTGCTCTGGCAGTACGACAAGAGCATCGACATGACGCGCGCGCTCAGGTCGCTCGGCCTCCTGCTCAAGCTCGCCGGCGAGGGAGTACGCGGCACGGACGAGTGAGGATCCAGCCCGCCCGCACCGGGTCCCGTCGGCGCTCCGGCGGCGGATCACGACGCCGACCGGGCCGACGAGGCGCGCGGGCGGGAACGAGTGCCACCCGTCCGACGCCCCCTCCCCCACTCGCTCGCACCGGCCTGCGAGAAACCCGCGCATCCGACGGGAGGCGGACCGGCACGCCTGCGTCCGGGCGCCATGGAGACGAGCGCCGTCTGCGACGGACGGCATCGCATACCCTCACTCGGCGCTCCCACCAGGGCGGCCCGGATGGCCCCAACCCCTCGATCCGGACCCGTTTCATCCGAGGCGCGCGCCCACGCGGTCGCTCTGGATTCTAAATTTTTCGGATGCTAGATTTTAAATTCCGGGATCAGGGCCACCCTGTGGAAAGCGGTGGTCCGAAATGTCATGAGTGCCATGATTGTCATGAGGGCGGCTGCCCGACACGGATGCCCGGAGCAAGGCCCGACGAACTCACGGAGTCCACATGATCGGCACGTCCTTCAACGAAGGCTGGCAGACCCGGCCCAAGGTCAACCCCTTCGCCGAGCTGTCGGGCCAGTCGGTTCCCTTCCAGCCGGTGACGTTGCCGCACGACGCGATGATCGGGCAGCAGCGGAGCGCTCCGAACGCGCAGGTCAGCATGGAGGGCGGCGCCGGGGCGTACTTCCCCGGTGGGGTCTTCGAGTACCGCAAGGTCTTCGCCGTTCCCGAGGAGTACCGGGGCAAGCGGATCTTCGTCGAGTTCGAGGGCGTGTACCGGGACGCGACCGTGTTCATCAACGGGTCGTACGCGGGGCAGCGCCCCTTCGGCTACTCGCACTTCTACATCGACGCGGACCGTTTCCTGCGCTTCGGCGAGGACAACGAGATCCGCGTCGAGGCCCGCGCCCACCGCGACTCGCGCTGGTACACCGGCGCGGGCATCTACCGCGACACCTGGCTGCTCGTCGGCGAGGTGGTCCGGATCTCGCCCGACGGGGTCCGGGTCACCACCCCGGACATCGACGGGGAGCGGGCGGTGATCGAGGTCGCGTCGCGGGTCGAGAACGACTCGATCGAGGTCCGTACGGTCGATGTGGTCACGGAGATCCGGGACGCCTCCGGGGCCGTCGTCGCCACGGATGTCGCGAAGCTGACGGTGCTGCCCGGCGAGCCCGCGACCGCCCGGCAGCGTCTCTATGTGCGTGGCCCGGCCCTGTGGGGCCCGGAGTCGCCGGCTCTGTACGACTGCAAGGTGACCTTGAAGGACGAGGCCGGCGAGGTGGACAGCACGGCCACCGCCTTCGGCATCCGTTCGCTGACGCTCGACCCGGAGCACGGCCTGCGGATCAACGGCGAGACCGTGAAGCTGCGCGGCGCCTGCGTCCACCACGACAACGGGGTGCTGGGCGCGGCGACCTTCGCCCACTCCGAGGAACGCCGGGTCCGGCTCCTCAAGGACGCCGGGTTCAACTCGATCCGCATGTCCCACCACCCCATGAGCAAGGCGATGCTCGACGCGTGCGACCGCCTGGGCGTGCTCGTCGTGGACGAGGCCTTCGACGTGTGGACGTCGGGCAAGAGCGAGTTCGACTACAGCCTGAACTTCCCGGAGTGGTGGGAGCGCGACATCGAGGCGATGGTCGCCAAGGACTTCAACCACCCCAGCGTGATCCTCTACTCGATCGGCAACGAGATCCCCGAGACCGGCTCGCCGTTCGGCGCCGCGTGGGGGCGCAAGCTCGCCGAGAAGGTCCGCTCCCTGGACCCCACCCGCTACGTCACCAACGCGATCAACGGCATGCTCTCCGTCATCTCCGAGCTGGCCCTGCTGGGACAGCAGGCTCCGGAGCAGGCGTCGGACGACAGCACCGGGATCAACGCCCTCATGGCCGACGCGGGGGACGCGATGAACGCGGTCAGCTCCTCCGAGCTGGTCACCGTGCGCACGGCCGAATCCTTCGCCGTCCTGGACGTGGCCGGCATGAACTACGCCGAGGCCCGCTACGCCCTGGACAAGGACCTGTTCCCCAACCGGATCATCCTCGGCACCGAGACCTTCCCCACCCGCATCGACGGCAACTGGAACCTGGTCAAGGAGCACGGCCACGTCATCGGCGACTTCACCTGGACCGGCTGGGACTACCTCGGCGAGGTCGGGATCGGCCGCCCCCAGTACGTCACCCCGGACGGGCCTCCGCCCTCGCACACCGCGCCGTACCCCTACCTCCTGGCCGACTGCGGAGACATCGACATCACCGGCCACCGCCGCCCCGCCTCCTACTACCGCGAGATCGTCTTCGGCCTGCGCACCGAGCCCTACATCGCGGTCCGCAGGCCCGAGCACCACGGCAAGACCTTCGCGGTGTCGCCGTGGGCGTGGAGCGACAGCGTCTCCAGCTGGACCTGGCCCGGCTTCGAGGGATCACCGGTCGCGATCGAGGTCTACAGCGACGCCGACGAGGTCGAGCTGCTCCTCGACGGCGACTCGCTCGGACGGCGACCGGTCGGCGAGGAGCACCGCTTCCGCACCGAGTTCGACACGACGTACCAGCCGGGCGAACTGCTCGCCGTCGCCTACCGGGACGGACTCGAAGTCGGCCGTATGAGCCTGAAGTCCGCCACCGGGCCCGTCCGGCTGACCGCCACCGCCGAGCGTCCGGTCGTCCGGGCGACGGGCGGTGACCTGGCCTACGTCACCCTGGCCCTGACCGACGACCAGGGGATCTGCCACAACGGCGCCGACCGCCCGGTGAGCGTCGAGGTCTCCGGGGCCGGAGTGCTGCTCGGCTACGGCAGCGCCGCCCCGTCGACCGAGGAGCGGTTCGACACGGCCGAGCAGCTCACCTACGGGGGGCGCGCCCAGGCCGTACTGCGCCCCACCGCGATCGGTGAGATCCGCCTCACCGCGACCGCGCCGGGCTGCGACCCGGTGGACGTCGTCGTCACCGTCGAGTAGCGGTACCCGCGTTCAGACGCAGGTCCCTGCCGTGTCCTTGACGGCCGACGGCAGGGACTTCGCCCGCATGCCCGCACCGGCTGCTCGGTCCTCCCCGTCACGACAGCCGGTGCGGGCCTGACGAACGACCACCTCCGAACGTGAGGACATGTCCACATGGCCACCGGTGCATCGAGTCCCGGCGATGTCCGGCGCCTGGTCTCGCGCCTCACCTTGGAACAGAAGGTGGCCCGGCTCGGCGGCTTGTTCGCCCCGAACTGTCGGCACCGCACCAGGACGGCGCGGGCGTCAGCCCCACCGTCGACGCGAGCCGCCTTCGGGAGCCGCGTCCGCACGGCGTCGGACATCTCTCCCCGGCGTGGGTCCTCGGTGACGACGCCGACAGCCTGCGTGGGCGACCGGCCGCGGTCCGGGCCGTCGTACGCGAGGTGTCCCCGTTCGGGATCGGCGCGCTGGTCCACAACGAGGGCATCAACGGCTCTCTGGACGCCTGCGGTTCGCAGTTCCCCACGTCCTGGGCGCAGGCGGCGACCTGGCAGCCCGAACTGATCCGGCGGGCCCAGGACGTGACCGGCACGCACCTCTACAGCACCGGCCGTCCCGACCGCAGACTCTCCGCCGACGCGGAGCCCGCCAGGTAGGCGTCCACCTCGCCCGGCGCCACAGCCGCCTCGGGGACACCCGGATGGACGGACTGGCGGGCGACGCGCCGCAGGGAGATTCCGCCCGGCCGCGACGATCGCCGGATCGGCTCGGGCTGGTCCTCGATGCCGGCCAGCCGGTCCACGGGTGAGGCGACAAAACCGCGCCGGACGAGCGCCTCGTCGTCAAGGGTCGGCCGGGCGCGGACGGCGCGGACGGCGACGGAAGGCCGTCGCGCCCGTCCGCTCGTCGTGAGCGGCGATCATGCCGCTCCGCCCATCCCAGTTCAATGCGCGGCGATCACCTGTTTCGCGGCGGTCGGCAGGTGCACCGTTAGCGTGAGGAGGCGGGTGACCTGGGTACTGGTGAGATTGTCGTCGCTGATCAGGCGCAGTGTCGCGGCGCCATGCCGCCCAGGTAGGGGGGTTACAGCCATGCCTTCGTAGTTGTCCAGCAGCGGGTTGATCTGCGGGCCCGGGTTGGTCGCACCGCCCGTGGGGCAGGAGGTGACGTCGACCACCAGTTTCTTGGTGGCCAGCTCTCCCGCGGGCACGGTCGACAGGTTCGCGGTGCGTGAGACGTCCACGGGCCGACGGATGTCCGGGACGCCGTACACCTTGATCTTGTTGCCCACGCCCTCCTGCCACCAGCTTTCCAGGACCAGCAGTCCGGTCCTGCCGTATGCGGTGACCTCGGCGACGCGGTTTCCGGCGTCCACCTGGTAACCGATCTGCCGGTCCAGCCGGTACTTCCCGTGCCGGTCGGCGCGGTAGACGAGTATGCGCCGGTCGCGCGCCTCGCCGGAGGCCGGTGCGTCGCCGCTGAGAGCCCCTTCCATGGCCGCGTAGACGGACCTTCCGTCGGGAGAGACGGTGAGTCCTTCGAGAGTGGCGTTGAAGGACGCCTCGCCGTCCGGGGCCACGCGGAACCGGTCCGGCACCTCCAGACGGTCGCGTTCCACGCCGTCGCGGCCGAAGATCCGGATGGACGGCTCGGTCTCGGAGGAGACCAGGTAGTCGCCGCCCGGCAGCACGGTCAAGCCCTCGCCGTCGAAGTTGTTCCCATAGGGCGTTCCGTCGGGCTGCCTCAGGACCAGCGTGCCGGTGGCCCGCGGGTCTTCCGGGCGGGTGAAGAACCACAGCCGGGCGGACGGGCTGTGATCCATCACGGACGCCCAGGCCCGGTTTCGGGAGTCGTAGGCGAGTGCCGACAGGCCGCCGATGCCGACACCGTCGAGGGTCCGCTTGTCGAGCGCGTCGCTGTAGCCCGTCACATGGGCGTCGGGAGCGCATGCGCGGGCAGCGGACGGCGATGTGCCGGGCGTCTCGGTGGCGTACGCGGGTACGACCGCGGCACTCGCGGCGAGAACGAGAGCGGCGAGCGCGGCGGCGGACCGGCCGCGGGTGGGCATGTGGCGATGCGCGGTACGGCGCGTCGGCATGGTTTCCTCCATGTTCGCCTTCACGTCTTCGTCATTCGCTTTGACGTCTTCGTCGATCGAACCGATGGTGACCACAGGGCGGAGCCTGGGCGAAGGCATCAGTAGGTGCCCCTCGCGCGCAGGAACCTGCTGAACACCGTGCGCCCCAGGAGCCGCCAGACACGGTCGGAGACGAATCCCAGCACGCCGAAACAGAAGACGCCCAGGAAGATCTGGTCCGTGCGGAAGTAGGTGCGGGCATTCCACACCAGCCAGCCGATACCGCTGTTGGCGGCGAGGGCCTCGGAGGCGACGACAACGAGGTACGCGGTCGACAGCCCCAGTCGCATTCCGGTGAAGATGCCCGGCACCGTCGCCGGCACGATCACCTGCCACAGGGTCTGGCTGCGGCTGGCACCGAAGCAGCGCGCCGCGTCGATCTTGTCCCGTGACACTCCTGAGGCGGCCTCGGCCGTGGTGACGATCACGGTGAAGATGCAGGCCCACGCGATGAGGTACACCTTCGACGTCTCGCCGATGCCGAACCAGAGCAGGAACAGCGACACCAGCGCCAGCGCCGGGACGGCGCGGAAGAAATGGATGTACGGATCCAGGATGGCGCGCACGATCCGTGAGGTGCCGGCCAGGACGCCCAGCGGGATCGCGATCGCGCTGCCGAGCAGCCAGCCCTCGAGCACACGCCGCACGCTGATTGCGATGTTGCTCCAGAGCGAGCCGTCGGAGACCGCCTCGTGGGTGGCCTTCCAGACCGCGTCCGGAGTCGGGAACAGGGTCGGGTCGGCACCGCGCGCCCCGAGCTGCCAGGCGACGAGCCCGGCCACGACACTGACCGCCGACAGGCCCATCAGCAGGAACTTCACACCGCGCCGCGCTCCCACAGCTTGGTCACCTCCTCGGAGATCGCCGCGTCCACTTCGTGCATGATGTCGACGAAGGCGCTGTCGAACTCGTCTCGCGGGTAGGGCAGTGGCACGTCGACGACCGTCTTGATCCCTGATTGCGGCGGCGCCGTCATGACGGCGATCCGCTGGCCCAGGAGCACGGCTTCTCGCACGTCGTGGGTGATGTAGAGGACGGTTCGCCGGTTCTCGGACCACAGCCGGACGAGTTCGCGCTGGAGGAACCGCCGGCTCTGGGCGTCCAGTGCCGCGAACGGCTCGTCCATGAGGATGGTCTGCGGTTCCACCGCCAGTACGCGGGCGATCTGCACGCGCTGCTTCATGCCGCCCGAGAGCTGGTCGGGGTATTTTTTGGCGGCGGGCAGCAGGCCGACCTTCTCCAGATACTCCGTGGCGATGTTCGGCCGCTTGCTCCGCGGCACGCCGGACAGCTTGAGGGCGAACTCGACGTTGCCCCGGACGGTGAGCCACTCCATCAGCGGGCTGTCGACTCCCTGGAACACCACCGCCCGGTCGGGCCCGGGCGCGACGACGGGCCTGCCCTGTGCCCGGACCTCGCCCTGCGAGGCCGCGTGCGTGCCGGCGAAGAGCTTGAGCAGCGTGGACTTGCCGCACCCGCTCGGGCCGACCAGGACGAAGAACTGCCCTTCGGGTACCTCCAGGTCGACGTCCTTCAGCACCCATTCGTCGTTGCCGAAGGTGATGCCGACCTTGGAGAGGCTCAGGGCCGCAGCCCCGGACTTCGTCATGTTCGGTTCGTTCATTTCTTCGACCCGAGCACGTTGTGCAGCGGCCCGAGGTCCATGCCGGCCTTGACGTCGACGTCGTCGGTGATCTTGCCGCTCGACTTGAGGAACGTCTCGATCTGCAACAGGGCGGCTGTCTGGGCGTCCGTCTGGTTCAGCGCCGGGTTGTCGAGCTTGATCTGGGCAGCCAGCGACTTCGCGTCGCCGCCCTTCACGGCCTTGGCGAGGATCTCACCGGACTGATCGGGGTCGGCGGCCATGAAATCGGTCGTCTTCTTCAGCGCCCGAAGCATCTTCTCCACCAGTTCGGGATGCTCGGTCACCGTCTTGCGAAGGGTGAGCAGGTAGATGCCCTGGACCTTCAGCAGGCCGGCGTCGTCCCCGTAGCGGAAGAGGTTCTTGTCCTGCTGCGCGGACGTGGCGCCGTCGGCGTACACGAACGCGGCGTTGACCTGTGCGGACTTCAACGCGCCGACGAGTTCGAACAGGCCCGGCAGCTCGACCGTCCGGACCTTGCCGGCCAGCCCGTTCTTCTCGATCCACTTGTCGGTCACGTACTCCTGCGCGGTTCCGGCCAGGACCCCGATCTTCTTGCCGGCGAGCTGGCCCGGCGACGTGATGCCCTTGCTGAAGAACATCTGGTTGTAGCCGCCGGCCGCGCTGGGCGCACCGACGGTACCCAGAATGGCGACGTTCTTCGTCGCGGTGGACACCGCGGCGAAGTCCAGGCCGAAGGAGAACTGCACCTGGCCGGCGATCATCGCCTTGATGCCGTCGAGACCGGTGGCGAAGGTCTGGACCTTGGGCGTCAGCTTCTCCTGGGAGAAGTAGCCCTTCGCCTTCCCGATGTAGGCCTCTCCGCCCAGCGTGTATCCGTCGCCCGCGACAGTGACCGTCTCGTTGCCGTCCCCACTGCCCGATGACGACGAGCTGCAGGCTCCCAGCGACAGGACAGCGAGCATCGTGCTCAGTCCGAGCGCGATCAAACGCGGCGTGTGTCTCATGTTCCGTTCTCCTGTCTGAGTACGCGGCTGCGCACAGTTCTGCTCTACGTGACATGGGCCGGGGACCGGCGAGAATCGGTGTGTTCCGTCGGCACTGACGGCAACCGGCTCGTGCGTGCCCGGTCCGCTCCGCCTGGCTTGGCTTGGCTTGGCCTCAGGGCGTCGGCATGTGTGCATCGCGCCAGGAGTCGATGGACGCACGCAGTTCGGATTTTCGCCGGACGGTCGCGAACGAGCTGTCCACCGAGGTGACCGCGCACTCGACGAGTTCCTCGAGTCGCAGACCCATCTCGTTCAGAGCGGCGGCGTAGACGTCCTCCAGCCCACAGCCGAAGTACGCGGGGTCGTCGGTGGAGAGGGACGCCCTGACACCGAGCCTCATCAGCCGTGGCAGCGGATGAGCGCTCAGGCTCGGCACCGGGCCGACGAGGACGTTGGTCACCGGGCAGGCCGCCAGCGCGATGTCCTGGCCGATCATCCGATCGACGAGGTCCGCTCGCTCGGCGACTCGGAATCCGTGATCGACCCGGTCGACGCCCAAGGCCTCCAGGGCGGCTTCGATGTGGTCAGGGGCGACGGCGTGCGCGGTGCGCCCCCATCCCCAGTCCCGGGCGGCGGCGAACTCCTTCGCGAACGCCGTCGGGGCGCCCGCCCGCTCGTCGCCCGCGACACCGATCCCCAGTACGTCGTCGCGGCGTGGCCGGAGGGAACGAAGGACGTCTTCGGCACTGCCGCTGTCCTGGCGATCAAGGGTGGCGATCATTCCGCCCGACACGCCTCGGCTCCGCCAGCGGTCGATGCCCTCGCACACGCCGTCGACCACGGAGCCCAGGGGCACGCCGCGCCGGTGGTGCGTCTGGACATCGACGGCGAACTCGACG
Organism: Streptomyces sp. yr375; assembly: GCF_900110755.1. GTDB lineage: Bacteria > Actinomycetota > Actinomycetes > Streptomycetales > Streptomycetaceae > Streptomyces. The sequence goes on along the minus strand of NZ_FOFF01000002.1, from coordinate 413,186 downwards.
TGCCTGACCCCGTAACCGTGCGCCTCGGCCAGGTAGGCGTCCACGGCGTCGGCGAAGTCGGCCGCCGTGCGCAGCACCGTCGAACCTTCCGCGTAGACGCGGGCGAACCCGGCGAAGCACCGGCACTCCGCGCCGAGGTCCACGCCCGCGAGCGGGTCCCGCGCCCCATGGCGGGCGGCGAGCCGTGATCGCGTGGACGCGGTCAGGGTGCCCTCGAGGTGCACGTGCAGTTCGGCTTTGGGAAGGCTCGTCAACGCGGCGCGCGTGTCGGTCATCAGCCGGCCCCGGGGATCTGCAGGAGCGTCGCCACCAGGTCGTCGGCGAACGCGTCGTCCACCGCCAGCACGACCCGGCAGTTCGCACCCTCCTGCGCGGGGTAGTCGACGTACTGCCCGCGTAGATCGGCGACCGTGCCGCCTCGCCCCGGCCCGGTGGTGGTGTCGACCTCGACGCGCACGGTGGGGGCGAGCGACGGCACGACGAGGCCGACGCCTATGGCCGCGGCGAGCGGGTCGTGCAACGCGCAACCGCGCACTCCGAAGATGCCGACATAGAAGTCGAGGTACCGGTCGAGCATCTGCCCGATGACGCGCGCGGGCTCGTGTTCCCCGGTGAGCAGCTTGCCGCGGTGCTCCTCGGTGAGCCGGTGCTGCATCGTCACGTCGAGGCCGACCATCGTCAGCGGCCAGTCCGCCGCGAACACCGCCGCGGCCGCCTCGGGGTCGCCCGCGATGTTGGCCTCGGCGGCCGGGGTGATGTTGCCCGGCGCCAGTGCGGCACCACCCATGATCGTCACCTCGCCCACGAGGCCCGGCAGTTCGGGCTCGCGCCGCAGCGCGACCGCGAGATTCGTGAGCGGACCCGTCGCGATCACCCTGAGGGCGCCCGGATGTTCGCGTGCCAGCCGGATCAGCAGGTCCGGCGCGTCGAGCTCGTGGGGCAGCCTCGCCGGCGGCGGCAGCTGGACGTTCCCGGTACCCGCCTGCCCGTGCACCGAGGGGGCGCCCCCTGCGAAGGCCTGGGCGAGAGGGTCGCGTTCGCCCACCGCCACCGGAGTGGAGCTGCCGACCAGTTCCAGCAGCGCCAGGGTGTTGCGCGCCGCCTGCGCCGACGTCACGTTGCCGCTGACGGTCCCCACCCCCAGCAGGTCGACCTCGGGCCGGTGGTGCAGGTAGAGCAGCGCCATCGCGTCGTCGATGCCGGTGTCGCAGTCCAGATACGTCTTGATCGGCCCCGCGTCGCGCGGGCCGGGGTGAACTCGGGTCATCTCGGTCCAAAGGGTGAGGCTCAGGTTCGGGTGTACGGTAGCCTGCATTGTTGTAGACGTCTATACCTCTCCAGGAAGTGAGACTTCCATGCCGCGCACGATCATCCTGGCCATGGTCGACCAGCTCGCCGCCAAGTGGGTCGAGGCCGCAGACGACGGCGTGGTCGACCTGCCCGAACTGCGTCGCCTGCGGGCGGAGGGGGCCGAGTTCCGGCACGCGTTCACCGAGAACCCGGTGTGCACTCCCGCGCGGGCGAGCATCGCGACCGGGATCTCCTCGTCGGCCAACGGCGTGGGCGAGTGCGGGTACCGCCTCGACCCCGCGGTGCCGACGTTCATGCAGTCGCTGCAGAGCGCCGGCTGGACCACCGCGGCCTTCGGGAAGCTCCACTTCCTTCCCCAACTGGAGGCGATCGCCCCGGACTACCGGCCGTACGGATTCGACGTCGTCGACAACACCGAGGACACCCGGGCCGGCGCCTGGCTCGACTGGGTCCGTGAGACGCACCCGCAGTGGTACGACGCGGCCAAGGCGACGGTGTGGATGACGATGGTGCCCGAGCTGGAGGACTACGGACCCGACCACGAGAACCTCCGCGACGAGATCCTGGACGCGCAGAGCCGTTACCCGCAGACCGCCCAACTGGCCTACGAGCTGCCGCTGCCCGCCGAGGTCTCACAGACCGCCTGGATCACCGACCGCGCCTGTGAGTTCCTGCGTCACACCCCGGACGGCGACGTGTTCGCCCAGGTCAGCTACGTGCAGCCGCACAACCCCTTCACACCGCCGGCCGACTATGTCGACCGGGTCCATGTCGATGCCATCCCGGAGCCCATCCCGGCCGAATGGCAGCAGGACCCGATACCGTACTTCGCGCAGGAGCGGTACAAGAGCGCGTCGTACGACGACTCCGACTGGCGCCGTGAGCGACAGCTCTACTTCGCCGACCTGGCGCACCTCGACCACGAGATCGGGCGGCTTCGGCGCGTCCTGGAGGAGACCGGACGCCTGGACGACTGCCTGTTCGTCTTCACCTCCGATCACGGCGAACTCCTGCACGATCACGGCCTGTTGGGCAAGTGGGAGCGGCACTACGACTCGTGCATCCGCGTTCCCCTGATGATCGCCGCCCCCTCGGTGAAGCCCTCGGTGCGCCGCGAGCTGGTCAAGCACACGGACATCACCGCGACGATCTACGACTGGGCCCGGATCGACCCGCCCGCCCTCCCCGTCGGCCGTCCCGGTGGCACGGACACGATTTCCATGCTGCACGGCCGCTCGCTGCTTCCGCTGCTGACCGCGGACGCGGGTGCCGGAGACGAGTGGCGCGACGAGGTCCTCGTCCAGTCCAACAACAGCCACATGGACATCTCGCCCTCGAGCTGGGCCCGCACGATCCGCACGCAACGGCACCGGTACACCCGGTACTTCGAGGGCGGCGGGGAGCAGATGTTCGACCTGGCGGCGGATCCGGACGAGCGGGTCAACCTGGCCGGGGACCCTGCGTACCGCGCGGAGTGCGACGAGCTGCGCGCGCGGCTCATCGAGGCCACCGTCCGCGACACGTACCCGAACACGCCCCGGTCGCTCTACCGGCTAGGTTCCTGGTGATCGCCGTCGTCCGCCGGCCTGCGCCGACCGCCCCGAGGAGTTCTCTGTGAACCGCGTCGACCACGCTCGCCTGAGCATCCTCCACCTCATTCGCGAGGGGAGCGCGGGTGACCGCCTGCCCGGTGAGTCCGATCTGGCGACGCGCATCGGGGTCAGCCGGGTCACGGTTCGTTCGGCGCTCCGTCAACTCTGGCACGAGGGCCTCGTCACCCGCCGATGGGGGAACGGCACCTTCATCGCCGAACCGCCTGCGGGTACCGGTCCGACGGCGTTCCGCAGCATCTACGTCGATGTGGGAGTCGTCGGATCCCTTCCCGAGCGCATCCGTGCCGCCGGCTTCGACGTCGAGATCCGCGGCTTCGGCGCAACCACGGGGACGGCGCCCTCGTGGGTCGCCGAGTCGATGGTCGCCACCGAAGACGTCTGGCACATCGAGCGCACGCTGGTCATCGACCACAACCCCGGCGTATACCTCGTCGACTACCTGCCGACGGCCATCGCCGGTAACGGGCTCGATCCCACAGCACTGGCCCACCCCGATCAGAACCTCCCGAGCCTGCTGGCGGCGCACGGCACCCGTGCGGTCAAGGACGAGGCATATTTGGAGGCCGTGGCCGCGCCGACACCGGTCGCCGCGGCCCTGAACCTGCAACCGGGCCGACCGGTCCTGCGCGCGCGACAGAACACCCACGGCGAAGACGGGACGGTGATCGAGTGCACGGAGGTCCACTACAACACCGAGGTCTTCGCGACCGTCCTGGTCAGGTCCTCGAGAGAGACGCAGTGAAAAACGAGCACCACTGCTGCACACCCGCCCGGGACGGCATCGACCATCCGCGCGAGTCGGCCGACCGCCCGGTCGTCCCCGCCGCGGACGGCACGCACCCAGTCGCGCAGGCGCACGTGCCGCGACACGAGTTCATGATGGGTGATTTCCACGGCGACGGGTTCCCCGGCGACCGTGAGGGACCGCCACGCCCGCAGATGGTCAACGCCTTCGACATCGATGCGACAACTGTCACCGTCGAGGCGTTCGACGCCTTCGTCGCCGCGACCGGGTACGAGACAGAGGCGGAGACGTTCGGCTACTCGGCCGTCTTCGAACCCTTCTTCAGCGGCCCGCCCGGCGCCGTCGTGGGCCGTGCGCCCGGCACACCGTGGTGGATCGGAGTGCGAGGGGCGGACTGGCGGCACCCGGAGGGCCCGGCCTCGCATGTGGACAGCAGGCTGGATCATCCCGTCGTCCACGTGAGCTGGAACGACGCACAGGCATACTGCGCCTGGGCCGGCCGGCGACTGCCCACCGAGGCCGAGTGGGAGGCGGCATCGCGCGGTGGCCTCGACCGCAAACGTTACCCATGGGGGGACGAACTCCTCGCCGACGGCCGCTGGCGCTGCAACATCTGGCAGGGCACGTTCCCCAGCCGCAACACCGGTGACGACGGCTGGCTTTCCACCGCCCCCGTCCACACCTACGAGCCGAACGGCTTCGGCCTGTGGCAGACGGTCGGGAACGTATGGGAATGGTCCGCAGACCCTTGGGACCGGAACACACCCGCACCTCGGCAACGGGTGATGCGGGGCGGATCGTTCCTGTGTCACGACTCGTACTGCAACCGCTACAGGAACTCGGCCAGGTCGGCCAACACCGCCGACTCCTCAACCGCGAATACCGGATTTCGCACGGTTGCCGAGGAGCCCCATGCCCAGCCGTGCCACTTCGTACCTCAGACGGACCTTGCCCCAAGGACGGGTAGTTGAGGGCTTGCCGATCAATAACTCGCCGTCTTGATCTCCGGTTTGGGGATGCCCAGGTGTGCGGTGAGGTTGGTGAGATCGCCGAGGGTGGTCAGTTGCGTCTCGGCGGGTTCGATGGCGTGTCCGATGGCGTGGAGGAGTCGGCGGGTTTGGCTGATGGCCTGGTTGAGTGGATCTCGTTGCGGCCCGCGCGGACCAGGTCGCTCGCGTCCACCAGGAACCGGGCGTATCCGAGGCCCGCCTCAGCGAGGAGATCACCCGCCAACTCGCCCCGTTTCGGCGGCAGATCGAGCTGCTGGCCACCATCCCCGGCGTCAGCACCCGCTCGGCGGAGATGATCCTGGCCGAGATCGGCGCGGACATGACCCGCTTCCCTTCGGCCGCCCACCTGGCCTCGTGGGCCGGGATGTGTCCGGGCAACTACGAGTCCGCCGGCAAACACACCTCCGGCAAGTCCCGGCCCGGCGACCCGTGGTTGAAGAGCGCGCTCGGCCTCGCCGCCACGGCCGCAGCCCGCAGCCCGCAGCCCGCAGCCCGCAGCCCGCAGCAAGAACACCTACCTCGCGTCCCGCTACAAACGGATCGCGATCCGCCGCGGGAAGAAGCGCGCCCTGGTCGCAGTGGGCCACACGATCCTGGCCTCGATCTGGCACATGCTCACCAACGACGCCGAGTACACCGACCTCGGAGCGGACTACTTCCTCCAGCGAACCGGCCGGACGCGGCAGACACGACGTCTGGTCAGCCAGCTCAACATGCTCGGCTATCAAGTGTCCCTCCAATCAGCGGACGCGGGGTGACCTGCGGGAAGGTTGGATTTTCGAATCAGACTCCTTCGTATCTGTCGGTCGCGTTGGTCGGTCACGGGCGTCGAGCCACCGGCTCATCGCCCGGACACCTCGGCGCAGGCCACGGCCTCGTTCAGCGCCACCGAGGCGATGGCCCACAGCACCACGAGGATGGCCACGGTCGGCGCGAAGCGGACCGCGACGAGAAACGCGGCGCCGACGAGCGAGCCCAGGAGGATCCACGGTGCGCGACGGCCCATGCGGGTCCGGGTACGGTCGGAGAAGACTCCGATCAGCGGTTGCCAGACGTTCGTCGCGACCAGTCCGATGGAGGCGACCAGCGCCAGGGATTCCGCCCGGCCGGCGTCGAAGTCTGCCAGGATTCCCAGCAGCCGGCTCTCATCCGGCGTCGCCGTCGCCGTGCCGGCGGTAACGGCGTTCTTGAGCGCGGTGAGCTTCTGGAGATCCGTACCGGCATCGCGGCCTGTGAAGAACTTGGCCACCTCCAGCGTCTGGACCTGGCGGGGGAGCAGCAGCGTGCCGACTCCTCCCCAGATGCTGGAGAACGCGGCGAGCGCGATTCCTTACCCAGCGCATAGCGCCGAAGGACGCGACCGCGCAGGTACTTCGGGGAGGTGCCGGGTTCGGTCGGCGCGAGCACCTGGGCGGTCGAGGCGGGCTCAGAAGGTGACGGACCGCTGTCGGACACGTCAGTGGAGGAAGTCGCTGTCATGCGTTGCCCCGATCGCTCGTCGCTGAACGAAGAGGTGTCTGCTGGTGCCAGATACATGGCTGGCCGAAAGTCGACGTCCCTGCCACTGGAGAGAAACAGTAAACCTTACGGTTTTTTATCCGCAAGATGTCGCCGTCGAGCAATCTCGGGGCCATGACCCGCCGCTCGTACCCCAAGGGACTCGCGAAGCGTGAGGAGATCCTCGCCACCGCCCTCAAAGTGATCGCCGAACGCGGGTTCGGCGGAGCCACCCTGCGTGAGCTCTCCGAGGCGTCGAACCTCAGCATCACCGGACTCGTCCACCACTTCGGCACCAAGGAGCAGCTGCTCACCGAGGTGCTCCGCCGACGCGACGAAGTCGACGCGGAGACCTACGAGATGCACCGGCGTCCCGAGACGGCAGCCGCGATGATCGAGCGCCTCGCCGCCCTGGTGGATCGCAACGCCGCCGTTCCGGGACTGGTGACGCTGTACTCGAACCTTTCGGCGGACGCCACGGCCCCCGAGCACCCCTCTCACGAGTACTTCCGGGAGCGCTACGAGCAAAGCCAGGACCTCGGCCGGGACTCCCTGAGTCACCTCCAGGAGCTGGGTGAACTCCCCGCCGGGGTGGATCCCGGCGATCTGGCCCAGCTGATGATCGCCGCGGTGGATGGTCTTCAGCTGCTCTGGCAGTACGACAGGAGCATCGACATGGCGCGTGGCCTCAGGGCTCTCGGCGCCCTGTTGGAACTCGCCAACGAGGGTGCCCGCAGCGCTGACCAGTGACGCCGCATCGGCCAAAGTGCGGGAGTCCCTGTTCCAGGGTCGACGAGGTCAGGTTCTTCGAAGAACCTAAAGAACGCGCTGCGCGACCGGCCCCGCACCGCGGTGCTGACCCTGGGGATGGGGACCGGCGCGACACCGCGTCATGACTCCATGGCGGCCGTCGGCTCGGAATCCGCCCGGCCGGTCCGAACGTGCGCAAGCCTCACGCAGTTGACCTTCTCGGACGGTACCAAGGTCACCAGCGCCTCACAGACCGACACAACTCCCGCACTCTGCAAGGTCACTCTGGTGGTGCCCGAGAGCAACGGCATTGTGCTGGCGCTCCCGGTGGACAACTGGAATGGCCGCTTCCACGGCACGGGCGCGGGCGGCTACGGCGGCTGGCTCTCACCCGAGCAGGTAGACGGCCCCGCGCAGGCGGGCTACGCGAGCGCAGGCACGGACGGCGGGCACTCCGGCTCCCCCCTGGACGGCTCATGGGCGTGGTCCCCGACCGGGATGAACACATCGCTGATCAAGGACTTCGCCTACCGGTCGGCCCACGAAATGACGGTCAAGGGCAAGGCGATCACCACCGCCTACTACGGACGTCCACCCAGCTACTCCTACTGGGACAGTTGCTCCGGCGGAGGCCGGATGGGGCTCATGGAAGCCCAGCGCTACCCCGACGACTACGACGGAATCCTGGCCGCCGCCCCCGCACTGAACGCCGAGCGCTTCGTACCCGCCGGAATGTGGCCGCAGGTCGTGATGCGCGAAGCGGGCGACTTCGTGCCACCGTGCAAGTTCGAGGCCTTCACCCAAGCGGCCGTCGCGGCCTGCGACGCCCGGGACGGTGTCACCGACGGAGTCATCGAACCGCAGACCTGTGCCTTCGACCCGGCGAAGCTCGTGGGTCGGCAGACCGCCTGCGGCCGGATCACGGCCGAGGACGCCACCGTGATGAAGCGGATCTGGGACGGACCGCGCCGCCCTGACGGCTCGCGGCTTTGGTACGGCATCCCGCGAGGCGCCCCCCCCTGTACGCCTACGCCAGTGCCTCCGACGCCGACGGATTGCCCAACCCACTGCCGAGCGACTGGTTCAAGTACTGGCTCACCAAAGACCCCGACTGGGACTGGCACACCCTGACCATCGCCAACTTCGCCACCTACTTCGAACAGTCCCGTCACGAGTACGGCGATCTCCTCGGCACCGACGATCCCGACCTCAGCGCCTTCCGCAACGCCAACGGGAAGATGATTATGTGGCACGGCTGGGCCGACGAGGTGATCATGCCGCAAGGAACCATCGACTACTACAAGCGGCTGCTCGACACCATGGAGAGCAAGACGAAGACCGAGCGATTCGCCCGCCTCTTCATGGCACCCGGCGTACAGCACTGCGTCGGCGGTCGCGGCGCCTTCCCTGTCGACCCGCTGACGGATCTCGTGAAGTGGGTCGAACACGGCCACGCCCCTGACACCCTCTACGCGAAGAATGGGGACGTGACCCGTCCGCTGTGCCGCTGGCCGGCCGTCGCCCGCTACAGCGGACACGGAAGCACCGACGACAGCGCCGACTTCCGTTGCTCGGGCAAGTGACGCACTCCCCTGGACTCGCCTGTCCGGTCAGTGACCACCGGCACGAGGCAGGACCGGCCCTGGACGCCAGGGCGAGGTGATCCCAGAACGGATCCCGGTCAGCCGGCCGTTTCCACCACCGCCGCGTCGAGGAGGGGGCCGAGTTCCCGGGCCACGATCGTCAGGGCGCGGACGTCCCGCTCCGCCCGGGCGATGAGGATCGCTCCCTCCAGGGAACCGATCATGAGTGTGGCGAGGGCCCCGGCCCGCTCTCGTGGAACACCCATGTCCGCCAGCGCCAGGGCCACGTGACCGGTCCAGCGGGCGAACGCGGTGGCCGCCGCCTCCCGCGTGGACACGGTGGACTCCGCGCAGTCCACCGTGGCGGCGGCCACCGGGCAGCCGCCCGCGAAGCCCGCGGCCTCGTACTCGTCGGTCCACTGGCGCACCATCTCGGCGAACAACCCACTGGGCGTCGGCTCGGGCAGCGCGGCCAAGAAGCGGGCGATCCGGTTGCCCGCGTACCGGCCCGCCCAGCCAACTGCCTCGTTGACCAGCTGCTCCTTGCCGCCGGGGAAGTAGTGCTGGAGTGAACCGCGCGGCGCCCCGGCGTGCACGGCGACCTCTCTCATTCCGGTGGAAGCGACGCCGTCCCGCCGAATGAGCTGGGCCGCGCTGAAGACCATGCGCTCACGCGGCCCACGCCCGGATGTCTCCGCCGCCGCCATCCCGACCTCCACCACCGATCCATGAGCCTTCCGGAAACCCATCCTATGACCGCCGTCATAGGTACGGCTACCATGTCCGCCGTCATAACCGCTGTCATAACCGGCGGCCACCACGATCCGGCCCCGGCTCGGAACGGACATGGCGGTGCATCGTGGTGGACGTGGGATTCATCGGGCTCGGAGTCATGGGACAGCCCATGGCCCTCAACGTCGTCCGCACCGGAACGCCCCTCGTCGTGTGGAACCGGACGCCCGCCCGGTGCGAACCCCTGCGCGCCGCCGGAGCCGAGGTGGCCGCGCAGTCCGCCCAGGTCTTCGAGCGCGCCGCCACCGTGCTCTTGATTCTCGCCGACGAGACCGCCCTCGACACCGTCCTGGGGCGTGGCACCCCGGAGTTCACCTCCCGTGTCGCCAGGCACACCGTCGTTCACATGGGCACGACCTCGGTTGAGTACTCGGGCAGCCTGCAGGACGACATCCGGGCGGCGGGCGGGAGATACGTCGAGGCCCCGGTCTCCGGTTCCCGTGTTCCGGCCGAGCAGGGAGAGTTGGTGGGGATGCTGGCGGGTGACGACGAGGCCGTGGCGTCCGTACGCCCCCCCTACTCGCCCCCATGCGCCGGGAGACCTTCTCGGCTGCGGACCGGTACCGGGCGCGCTGCTGATGAAGCCGGAATTCCCACCGCCGGCGTCGAGCCCTACCTGCACGCACCAGCCTGGCTGACAGATTCCGCTCGGCTCTTGGGCCGGACATCCGAGGCACTCACCGCCGAACTCGTCGACACGATGCTCCGCAACGCCACCGTCGTCCTGCGCGACGGGCGGCTGCACGCGGCCGCTGAGCACACATCCGTCACGGAAGAAGCCCTGCGGGTGCCGCTTCCCCGCGCCTGGCCGGACCCGGTTCGACGTCCGAGGTAACGGCGTCGGCCTCAACCGGACAGTGGCACAGGACTCCAAGCCCCAAGCGCCCTGATCCGTGAGCGAGACACACACGGCTCGTCCGGGCGGCTCAAGGCGCAACTGCACGCAGAGCACTTGCGTACCAAGGCGATACAGTCTCTACTTTTTATCATTACTAGATTTTCAACGGCAGCAGCGCAGCACCCTGCCACCCGACGAAGGACATCCGCCACGTGACCACCACACGCCCCAACATCCTGTGGATCGTCAGCGAGGACTGCCCGCCGCGTTTCGGTTGCTACGACGACCCACTGGCCCACACGCCCCACCTCGACTCCCTCGCCGGACGCGGCACCCTCTTCGAGCACGCCTACAGCTCGGCACCGGTCTGCGCGCCGTCCCGGTTCTCCCTGATCACCGGCATCAGCCCGGAGAGCCACGCACCCGCGAACGAGATGCGCGCCGTGGCGCCGGTCCCCTCCTGGATGCGCACCTATCCGGAAATCCTGCGCGACCTCGGGTACTACTGCTCCAACAACAGGAAGACCGACTACAACGCGGCCATCGACGAGCACGCGATCTGGAACGAGTGCTCACCCTCGGCGCACTGGCGCAACCGTCCCGAGGGCGTGCCGTTTCTCGCGGTGTTCAACTACGACCCGACGCACGAGAGCGCCGTGTTCTCCCAGCGCGAGAGCGCCGTCGACCCGACAGAGATCCGCCTGCCTGCGTACCTGCCGGACACCCCGGCCATCCGTGAGGACATCGCCCGCTACTACGGCCACATCACCGACATGGACGGATTCGTCGGCTCGCTACTGACACAGCTCGACGAGGACGGCCTGACCGGCGACACCGTCGTCATCCACACGTCCGACCACGGCGGGGTCAACCCGCGTTCCAAACGCCACTGCTACGACGAGGGCCTTCATGTCCCGCTGATCGTGGCGGCTCCGCAGAAATACGCGGGCTTCTTCCCCGCACCGGGGACGAGAGTCACAGCAGCGGTGTCCAACGTCCGCATCACGCCCACCCTGATCGAGTTGGCCGGGGCGGAGATTCCATCCCATATGTCCGAAGCCAGTCTTGTACACGCCGAGTTCGCACCGGAGTCCTCCCTCGCCTTCGGCATGCGAGGTCGCATGGACGAACGCATCGACATGGTCCGCACCGTGCGCGACGCACGCTTCCGCTACATCCGCAACTACATGCCCCACCTGCCATGCGGCCAGCACCAGGCCTTCGGCTGGCTGGCGGCCGGTTACCAGTCCTGGGAGGAGGAGTACCGAGCGGGCCGGCTGAACGAGGCCCAGTCCGCGTTCTGGAGACCGCGCCCGGTCGTCGAGCTGTACGACACTGTCGCCGACCCCGACCAGGTGCACAACCTCTCAGGCGATCCGGCGTACGCCGAGGCGGAGAAGCGGCTGCGCGACGCGCTGCGCAGTCACATGATCGAGGTCCACGACAACGGTTTCCTGCCCGAGGGTGTCCCGATGACGGGTTACGACGCCAGCCGGGCCGACGGGGTCTACCCCCTGGAACGGTTGCTGGATCTCACCGACGCCTTCGCGCTGCCCGACGACATCGCCGTGCCGCGCTTCACCACAGCACTTGGCGACGTCGACTTCACCATGCGGCGCTGGGCCGCCATCGGGTTGCTCGCCCGCGGCCCCAGCGCGCGCCCCGCCCTCGACGCGCTACGGGCATCGGCGCTCACCGAGAGTTCCCCCCATGTGCTCGTGCCGGTTTGCGAGACACTCGCCCACCTGACGGGCGACGAACCGGCCGTGGCCACACTGGCCGGCCTCACGGGCGACGACCGGCCCTCCCCGGTGAGCCTCGCCGCCGTCAATGCACTGACCAGGATCGATCTCGAACTGGTCCGCCCACACAGGGGTGTCGTGGAAGCGGCTGCCATCCGCGACGACGAGTACGTCCGCTCCGCCGGGCGCTATCTGGTCCTGCAGTTGGACGGCACCTACACGCCCTCGTCCCGAGTGCTCGACTGGGCCCACCTGGTGGCCAAGGTGTCCGGCGCCGCCGGCGTGCACCCCACCGGGCCCGTCGGCAGAGCCTGACCACGGCTCCCTCACACCTGGCCTCAAACTTTTATAGATGATAGATTTTCATGGCGGACCGGCCTCCGTACAGTCGACAGGAGACCGGAGCAAGGCCTGCCAACTCACGGAGTCCACATGATCGGCACATCCTTCAACGAAGGCTGGGAAGCCCGGCCCAAGGTCAACCCGTTCACCGAGTTGTCGGGCCACACGGTTCCCTGCCGGCCAGGGACGCTGCCCCACGACGCGCTGATCGGGCAGGAGCGGGCCGATCCGAACGACCAGGCCACCATGGAGGGCGGAGCCGGCGCGTACTTCCCGGGTGGGGTCTTTGAGTACCGCAAGACCTTCTCTGTTCCCGAGGAGTAGGGGGCAAGCGGATCTTCATCGAGTTCGAGGGCGTGTACCGGGGCGCCACCGTGTTCATCAACGGGAACTACGCGGGTCAACGCCCGACGCGCACGGCACCTGCCACACAGCCGCCGACCGACCGGTGAGTGTCGAGGTCTCCGGGGCCGGAGTCCTGCTCGGCTTCGGCAGCGCCGACCCCTCGACCGAGGAGCGGTTCGACACCACCGAGCGGCACACCTACGAGGGACGTGCGTTGGCCGTGCTGCGCCCCACCTCGGCCGGCAAGATTCGCCTCACCGCGACGGCGCCGGGATGTGACTCGGTGGACGTCGTCGTCACCGTCGAGTAGCCGCGCCGTCATGGTCGTCGTGCGGCTCTCCGACGAACTCGTCGTCCAGGCTGCCCCGTTCGTGAACCGGCCTGCCCCAGCCCAGACGAAAGACACGTGACATGGCCACTGGTGCATCGAGTCCCGGCAGCATTCGCAGCCTGGTCTCCCGCCTGATGTTGAATCAGAAGGTGGCACAGCTCGGCGGGTTGATCGCCTCCGAAGTGTTCACAGAGTCGCGGGATGCGAGCCGGTGGCCGTGATCGACGCGAGGCACCTCCGGGAGTTGCGTCCGCACGGTGTCGGACACCTCTCCCTGGCGTGGTTTCTCGGTGACGACGCCAACAGCTTGCGCGAGCAACTGGCGGCGATCCAGACCGTCGTACGCGAGGTGTCCCCGTTCGGGATCGGCGCGCTGGTCCACAACAAGGGCATCAACGGGTTTCTGCACGCCTCCGGTTCGCAGTTCCCCACCTCGTGGGCGCAGGCGGCGACCTGGAACCCGGAACTGACCAGGCGGGCGGCGGCGGTCACCTCGGCGCACATGCGGGACACCGGTGTCCAGCTGCTGTTCTCGCCGGTCATGGACATCAACCGCGATCCGCGCTGGGGGCGTGTGCACGAAACGTACGGCGAGGACCCGGAGTTGGCCGCGCGGGTGTCCGTCGCGTTCGTGCGCGGGGTGCAGAGAGCGGAGCAGGAGAACGGCGTACTGGCGACCGGCAAGCACTTCCTGGGGTACGGGGCCTCGGAGGGCGCGCTGAACCAGGCCGTCACCCAGCTCGGGCGCCGGGCGCTGGTCGACGAGTACGCGGAGCCGTTCCGCCGGTCGATCGCCGAGGCGGGTCTGGCGTTGATGATGAACGCGTACAACGAGATCGACGGCATCCCCGCGACCGCGAGCCGCTGGCTGCTCACCGAGTTCCTGCGTGACACGCTCGGGTTCGACGGCCTGGTGGTCAGCGACTACGACTCGATCAGCCTGCTGCGCACCGCCCACCACACCGCGCGTACGGAGGGCGAGGCGGCTGTGCAGGCGCTGTCCGCCGGGCTGGACGTGGAACTGCCGGGCAGTCCGAACTACGCGCACCTGGTGGACGAGGTCGCCGCCGGACGTCTCGACGAGCGGGTCGTCGACGTGGCCGTGGCCTGGGTTCTCGCCGTGAAGGCCAGGACCGGCCTGATTCCCGGTGTCGGTCCGCGGCCCGCAGCGGCGGCGCCTCCGGACCGCACGGAGGCCGCGGAGGTCCGCTGCGCGATCGCGGCGCGGGCCATGGTGCTGCTCCAGAACGACGGCACGCTGCCCCTGTCCCCCGGCGAGCGCCGCGTAGTCGTGGTCGGGCCTGCCGCCGACGAGCTGCGGATCCACTTCGGCGCCTATACGTCGGTGTCGAGCGCCGAGATGCCCCTCGGCATGCGGGCGGTCATGGAGGGCAGGGTTCCCGGGATCGACCCGGCGACCTTCGTGTTCACCGACATCTTCCAGCCGCGCATGCCCGGTATGGATCCCGCCTTCGAGAGCGCGGCCAGGAAGCTCCACCCCGAGGCCTCCACCGTGCTCGACGCACTGCGCGAACTGGACTCCAAGATCGAGTTCGCGCAGTTGGGCCGCTTCGAGCGCGACGCCGGGGACCCGCTCGACGCCTCGGTCGTGGAGGCCGCCGTGGCCGACGCCGACGTGGTCGTCGCGGTGGTCGGCGAACGTACCGGCTGGGTCGGCAACAACACGGCGGGCGAGGGCCAGTCGACCGTCCGCGTCCGGGTGCGTCCGCCTCCACAACGCCGGGTCGTCGTACGGCGCTTGGCGGGAGCCCATGTGCGGGACGCCCGCGAGTTCGTACAGGCGGTACCGGTCGCCGGGCTCGTCGCTGTCCTCACGGCGGTATCGGCGGCCTTCGTAGCCGGGACGGAAGGCGAAGTCCGGCTGGGCGATGTCGCCGTCGCACATGATCTGCACCACCGGAACGCCGACCTCGCGAAAGGGCTCGAACGGGAAGCCCGAGGGGAAGTAGCCGTCGTAGACGGACGACCCGTCCGCGAGGCGTTGTACATGGTGGGCGTCGCGAATGTAGTACGTGGCGACGCTGCCGGTCTGCGAGTGTCCGGTGAGGAGGACGTGGGCGACTCCCGCGCCCTCGAAGGGACCCTGGCACGCCTTGATGGCGGCGCCGACCTGCGCGAGGATCGTGCTGGACGCCCGGTTCCGGCGCTCCAGCTCGGACCACAACGCCCTTGAGCGTGCACGGTCGTTGAGGTCCAGTTTCGCGTCGAAGTCACCGGTTTCGGGTCCCTCGATGTGCAGGGACGCGTAGCGCTGCGGGTCGGACGCCTTGACGTGCATGTCGAGCGTCGTCCGCTGCGAGGTGACCTCCGCCCAGGCGTGCCCGCTCCGCATGATGTACGCGCCGCTGTAGATCCATATCGGCGCGATCCCGAAGAGATGCAGGGTCTCGACGATCACGGTGCCGCTGAAGCGGGCGTGATCGCGGGGGCGGCGCACGAGCACCGTCGTGGAGTAGGAGTGGCCCTCCTCCTCGCCGGTCGCGATCCACTCCTCCTGCACGAAGTCGTACTCGGTGAGTGGCGGGGTGTCGGTGCCGTGCGGGACGAAGGGTGTGGTGGCGCTCTGCGGCGATCGTCGAAGAACGGCGGGGATTACGACGTCCATGGCGCTCCTAGCGGATACCTGCGGGTACGAAGTCGGTCTCTCCCTGGGTGCCGGTTGGCCCCGGGGGTCGCTTCTCCCCGGGTGTCGGATCCGGCGAGTTCAAAATCTAGCAGTACTAAAATTTAACGACTAGAGTCGCGCCCGACCCACTGAATCCCTGCTGAAGGACGCTCAATGGACACCTCGGCGAAGACTCCGCGCACGTTCATGTACGAGCGCCAGGTCACCGTCCCGATGCGGGACGGGACGCGGCTCCACGCGATCGTGTTCCGCCCCTCGACGGGCACAGCCCCGGCTCTCCTCGTCAGGACCCCCTACGGCGCGGCGTCACCGCAGACCGGCATGGCGGGTACCGGCGCGGCCGTCCCCCACGCGACCGCGCTCGTGGACGCGGGCTTCGCGGTCGTATGGGTCGAGGCGCGTGGCACGTTCGGCTCGGAGGGCGAGTTCACTCCTCAGGCGGACGACACGCGCGACGGATACGACGCGATCGACTGGATCGTCGCCCAGCCGTGGTCGAACGGCACGGTCGGCATGTACGGCGCGTCCTACCTCGGGATTGCGCAGTGGGCGGCTGCCGCCGGCGGTCATCCGGCCCTGGCCGCGATCGCGCCGTTGCAGGCCACCATGCGCTGCTACGAAGGGCTCTGGTACCACCCGGGCGGCGCGCTGTCGTTGAGTGCCGTCACGACATGGCACGCGCTGATGTCGCTGAACGACGAGTTGCGCGCCCTCGGCCGAGGGGGCGGTGACATGGCGCGGGTCATGGCGCTGAGCGCCGCGCTCGCCGATGTGCTCTCGCTGAGCGACCACACCCCGGTCGCCGAGCATCCGCTTCTCGCCGGACTCGGGTCGTTCGACGAGTTCGTCGCGCGTCCCGACCACGGCGCGTTCTGGGATGCGCGCGACTTCTCCCGGGACATACCGGAGATGAACCCGCCGGCGCTCCTGACGGCGGGCTGGTACGACCTGTTCATCGCGCAGCAGTTGCGCGACTTCGAGTCGTACCGGGCCTCGGCGGGCTCGGCCGAGGCGCGCGAGGGTTCCCGGCTGATCGTCGGTCCGTGGGACCACGAACCCACACTCACGGGCCGCTTCAGCGACCACGACTTCGGGATTCGCGCGAGCGCGTTCGCGACCGATCTGACCGGCGAGCACATCCGCCACTTCCGACGGTGGCTGACACCGGACGACGCAGCGCCCCAAGTCCCGCCCAGCCGGGTCAGGTTGTTCGTGATGGGCGTCGACGAGTGGCGCGACTTCGCGGAGTGGCCCCCGCCGGACGCCCGGCCCGTCGAGTTCTTCCTCGCGGCCGACGGCGATGACAGCGATACGGGCGACGAGAGCGGTCTGCGGAGCGGCACCCTGAGCACGAGCCCGCCGGCCTCCGTCCGGGCATGGGAGTACACGTACGTCCCGTCCGACCCGGTCCCGACCACCGGAGGTGCGCAGATCCCGCCCGCGTGGGGATTCACCGGCCCCACCGACCAGCGTGCCCTGGACGGCCGTACGGACATCGTGTCCTTCCGGACCGAGCCGCTCTCGGCGGACACCGCGGTCATCGGCTATGTCAGGGCAACCCTGTTCGTCCGCTCGGACGCCCTCGACACGGACTTCACCGCCAAACTGATCGACGTCCACCCGGACGGAAGGGCCGCAGTCCTCTGCGACGGAATCCTCCGCATGCGCTACCGCACGTCCCTACGCCACCCCCAACTCATGGAGCCCGGACGGGTGTACGAGGTCGACATCGACATGGCGGCGACGGCCAACGTCTTCCGGCAGGGACACCGCGTCCGGCTCGACGTCTCCAGCAGCAATTTCCCGCGGTTCGACCGCAACACCAACACCGGCGGGATCATCAGCCAGGAGAGCATCGACAAGGCCGTCGTCGCCCGCAACGCCGTGCTCACCGGGCCGGAGCAGCCAAGTCGCCTTGTCCTGGGGGTTGTCGGCTCCCCCGCAGAAGGTCAGGGAACGACGTAGCCGCCGTCGACGGGGAGCGCGGCGCCGGTGATGAACGACGCCTCGTCGCTCGCGAGGAACAGCATGGCGGCGGCCAACTCGGTGGGCAGGCCCCAGCGGTGCATGGGCTGGGCCTTCATCACCGCGTCCGGCGGGGGCTCCGGAGTGTCCGCCGTGGCGCCTGCCAGACCGGTCCACGTCATACCGGGACACACGGCGTTGACCCGTACGTTCTGCGTCGCGTGGTCGAGTGCCGCGCACTTCGTCATCTGTACGACGCCGCCCTTGGCAGCGGCGTACAGGGAGTGTCCCTTCCATCCGACGAGGCCCGCGGCGGAGGCGGTGTTCACCACGGAGCCGCCGCCGGTGCGCAGCATCGAGGCGATGCCGTACCGCATGCCGAGGAAGACGCCTTTGAGGTTCACCGCCAGGACTTCGTCGAAGGTGCTCTCGTCCTGCTCGGTGATCGGCTTGCGGGGGCCGCCGAAGCCTGCGTTGTTGCAGAGCACGTCGAGGCGGCCGAAGTGCCGTTCGGCCGCCTCGACCATGTGCTGTACGTCGGCGGCGACCGACACGTCGGCGTGTACGGCGCGGGCCGCCTCGCCGATCTCCGCAGCGACCTTGTCCTGGGCGCCGCTGCGGTCCGCGCACACGACACGGGCGCCTTCGCGCGCGAACAGCAGCGCCGCCGCCCGGCCCATGCCGGACCCGGCGCCCGTGACGACGGCGACCTTGCCGGCGAGTCGTCCTGCTGTGACCGTCATGGCTTCAGCTCCTTACGGGGTGGGCTCCCCCGGAGAGGGGTCACCGGGAGAGGACGGGCGGCCGGGCCGTACCGCGGCGCCCGGGGTCACGACGGGATGTCCGCCGTGGTGCGGTGGCTGGTCCGTTCGGCGAGGGCCGGGGCGTGCTCGGTGAGCAGTTGCCGGACGCGAAACTCGGCCAAGGGTCCGAGGGAGTCGTAGATGCGGGCGAAAACCGATCGCGCGGTGGGGTTGGGCCAGCCGTCCGGCAGGAGGTTCTCGGGGAGTTCGGGGTCGGTGCTGATGATCTCGCGCCAGAAGTCCTTGACCGTCGAGCGCGCGACCAGGGCCTCCGCCGATCCGACATGGCCTCGGGTCACGCGTTCCAGCAGGGGGGCGTACTCGGCGTCGAACTCCTCGTAGCCGGTCCGGATGGCGTCCAGGTCCCAGGCGGTCAGCGGGTCTCCGTGGCCGATCGCGTGCGTCACCGTGGAGCGCAGCACCGTCGCCCTGCCGACGCCGACGCTGTCCAGCAGTTCGACGGTCTGCTCGTGGTCGGCGTGGGGCGACATCCAGACGCCGTCGTGGACCGCGGCGTACCCGAGGAAGCGCAGCCGGCGTCGTAGTACGTGCCGCAGGTCACGCTGTTCGTCGGGGACGGAGAAGACCACGGTCGTCCACAGGCCGTCCCACTCCCGGTCGCCGGTGCCGAACTCCACGATGCGGCGCTGGCTCTGTTCCAGGGCCCGGGCGGCGTCCGGGGCCATCGCGTAGAACGTCCGGCGGCCCTGCTTGGACACGTCGAGCACGCCCCGCCGGGCCAGCCGCCCGATGGCCGCGCGGGCGCTCACCGGGGTGATGCCGAAGTCGCCGAGCAGCGCGACCAGCGCGGCGGACGGGAGCGGCTCGTCGGTCCCGAACCAGTAGTCGGTGAACAGGCCGAGGATCAGGTGCTGCGGGTTCGCGCCGGTCTGGGTCCGGGGCAGGTCGATGTCGACGAGTGTCTGGACGGTCATCAGCGTGAGGTTACCGGCGGCCGGCGTCGGACGACCGGTCGGCCGGCCTTCGGGGAGCGCGTCATCAGGTGTTTCGCCCCCCGTTCACGCCGACGACCTGTCCGGTGACGTACCCGGCCTCGTCCGACACGAGGAAGGCGCACGCGGCGGCGATGTCCTCCGAGCGGCCGGCCCGGCGTACGGGCGTCAGGGCCGCGTGTTCCCGGACACTGCCGCCGAGCACCCCGCGTCGCTCCGATTCGCGCAGCATCGGTGTGTCGATGAACCCGGGCGGAATGGTGTTGACCGTGATCCCCTTCGGGCCGAGTTCCAGGGCCAGCGCCTTGGTGAAGCCGATCAGCCCTGCCTTCGAGGTCACGTGGTGCACCATGTACGGCTGCCCGCGCTGCGCGCTGGACGAGGAGATGTTGACGATGCGCCCCCAGCCCGCGTCGACCATGTCGGGGAGTACGGCCTGGGTGCAGTGGAACGGGCCGTGGAGGTTCACCGCCATCATCCGGTCCCACTTCTCGTCCGTGATGTCGGCGAAGTCGCGGAAACCGGTGATGCCCGCGTTGTTGACCAGCACCAGCAGCGGACCGAACGCCTGCCGGGCGCGCCGCATCCCCTCGTCGACCTGTGCGCGGTCGGACACGTCGACCCCGCCGACCGCCAGGGCCTCGCCGCCGCCTGCCCGCACCTCCTTGGCCACCGTCTCGGCGGCCGAGGTGTCGAGTTCGAGGACGGCGACCGCGAACCCGTCCCGCGCGAGGCGGTGGACGATCGCCCGGCCCATGCCCGACCCACCGCCGGTCACCACCGCGGCCGGCGTCCGCCGGTTTCGCTCAACTGCACCGCCATGCCATCCCCTCCCCTCTCAGACCGCCGGTTCGGCGGTGGTGTCGAAGAAGGCCGCGCCCGAGTCCGGGATGCGCGGCTGCTCGAAGACGTTCACCGCGTAGGACACCAGGATCATCGAGTAGAGCAGTTGCAGCAGTCGCTTCGCCGGCTCGGACAGTTCATTGACGTCCTGACCGTTGAGGTGGGTGATCGCCTCCTCGGCGCGCGATGCGACGGCGTCGTAGAACTCGGTCAGTTCGGGCAGCGTCCTGGACAGCCGGGTGGCGTACCGCTCCTGACGTGTGGGCCGCGCCCATTCCGCGACGTAGGGTTCGAGGTCGGCGAACCCGTCGGGCAGCAGTCGTACGGTGGTGTCGGTCGTCGGTGTGCGGGTCATCGGGCCTCCTCCTGTTCGGCGCCCGCCCGGTGCGCGGCCACCGTGTCGCGGACCGTCTTGTGGAAGTGCCGGATGAGCAGTTCCTGGTCGCTGAGGTGGAACTCCCGGGTGGCCCGGGTGGACAGCCCGGAGTGGGTCGCCTCGATCGTGTTCACGTCCTGCATGGCGAACTCGATGGTGCTGTCGACGACGAGTTCCTGGGCCAGGCGTTCCTGGGCGTTCCTGGGCGTTCCTGGGCGTTCCTGGGCGTTCCTGGGCGTTCCTGGGCGGCACGAAGTAGAGGTCGATGTCGTAGATGTGCGAGTCGACCGACTCGGGCCAGTAGGTGTAGGTGATGTAGTAGCCGCGCTGCCAGATCTGGACGGACAGGTTCGGGAACAGCCAGAACTGGTCGTTGCTCCACGCCCGGATCCGCCCCTTGTTCAGGAACTCCGGCTGCGGGCCGATGTCGGGAACGTCGTCGGGGCCGAACAGGCCGACCCGGAACAGCCGGTAGACCCACTTCTGGTCGCGGGCGGCGGGCCCTGCCGTGCCGGGCTCGCGGGGCCGCAACGGGGGCGGCCCGGGAACCGAGGTCAGCATGTGCGGGGTGAACAGGTCGTAGTGGTACGAGTCCACGGGCGGCACCAGCTTCTCCGCCTTGCTGACGTCCTTGTCGATGAAGCGGGCGGGACGTACGGCGGGTGGTACCACTCGCAGACGGAGTCCACGGCGAGCTTCCAGTTGCCGCGGATGCGGGAGCGGAATCCGTAGCGCTGCGTCATCAGCTCGAACGGGTACTCCTCCACTTCCAGCAGCCGGTCGCCGAGGAACGTCCGAAGCGGGACCGGGTCCTCGGCGAGGTTCACGAAGACGAACCCGGCGAACTCCTCACAGTGCACCCGCGGCATGCGCAGCCGGCTCTTGTCGAGGTCGAAGAACTCCTGCTCGTTGGTGACGTGCGTGGCCTGGCCGTCGAGTCCGTACCGCCAGCCGTGGTACTTGCAGTGGAACTCGCGGCAGAAGCCCTTGCTCTCCTCCCCCGGGTGTTCCTGCCAGACGACCTTGTTGCCCCGGTGGGCGCAGACGTTGTGGAAGGCGTTGGCCTTCCCGTCCCGGCTGCGGGCGACGACGATCGACGCCAGTCGTCCGGGTAGCTCCCGGGTGAAGTACGAACCCGCGCGCCGCAGTTGTTCGGAGCGGCCGACGTACAGCCAGGACCTCTTGAAGACCGCCTCCCGCTCGGCTTCGAAGAACTCCGGGGAGACACAGTCCTCGTACGAGCCGGTGCGGTGCCGAGGTCCGCGTACTGCGGTGTGAACTTGCCCTTGCCGGTGGCCAGGCGCTCTTGCAGCCCCGTCATGTCGTTCGTCCTCTCGTCGACCTCGCCAATACGCTAATCAGTTTGTGTCGCGTACACAAGATATCTGTCGTCTATTACGTCCAGGGTTTCTCGTCCCAAGGACGGTCCAGGGGCTCCATGCCACCGCCGAAGGGAAAGAACTCCTGCTGCGCGTACGTCTCGCGGCCGAGACCGTGGCCCAGCTCGTCGAGGAAGCGGCGCTTGAGTTCCTGGGTGAACAGCTGCCGGGTGTGGCGGAGCGTCAGGTGGGGCCGCTTCGCCAGCTCGCGGGCCAGTTCCCAGGCCCGGTCGAGCACCGCCTCCTTGGGGTGCACCTCGGCGACGGCGCCCCAGTCCATCGCCTCCCGCGCGGGCAGCTTCCGGCCGGTCAGCAGCAGATAGCGGCCCCTGTTGTGACCGACCAGGAACGGCCAGATCACATGCTGCCCGTCGCCGGGCACCTGGCCGCGCGGGAAGTGCGAGACGTCCTGGAAGTAGGCATCCTCCGAGGCCAGCACGATGTCGCCCATCAACGGGACCTCGGAGTGGATGTTGCACGGCCCGTTGACGACGCTGATCATAGGAACGCCGACGTTGAGCACGTTCCACATGAGGTTGTGGTTGTACCAGGCCTTCTCGTCCAGTTTGTGCAGACCGCGAACGCCGGGCATCGCGTCGTAGACCGGCTCCTTCGGCAGCTCGCCGTCGGGCATCCGGCCCCAGTCCGCGTTGTAGTTCGCACCGGTGCCGGTGTGGATGAGGACCTTGATCTCCCGGTCCCCGGCGACGTCCGCGAAGGCGTCCGCCATGTCCTCGTGGGACTTCCAGTCCCACACCAGGCTCCCGCCGCCGGTGTGGCACCGCATGAGGAGGATGCCCTCCTCGCTCAGCTCGAACTCGTAGTTGGGATACCGGTCCCGGTAGTCCTCGAACCTCGCGCGCTTGACCACTGCCGTCCCTTCGCCGCCTCGGCGGGGCGCTGTCGGCCCCTCACCGGAAGAGCGCCATCCCGAGGCATGGCACCCTCAGTAGTGAACAGTTATCGTCTCATGCGTGACAAGAATGCAGCTCTTTCGATTCGCCGTCCAGGGCACGAGGGCTACTTCGGCGCGCGAGTGGCGGGACCTCGCCCGCTCGGTGCAGGACCTCGGCTACACCACACTGTTCGTCGCGGACCACTACCTCGGGCCCGGCCGGGCGGCGCGCGAGTCCCGGCTGCCGCCCCAGCACCTCGCGCCGATCACCGCGATGGCCATGGCGGCCGCGAGCACGGAGACACTCCGGGTGGGCTGCCGGGTCTTCTGCGTCGGCTATCACGTACCGGCCGTCCTCGCGAAGGAGATGGCCACCCTCGACCTGCTGTCCGACGGGCGGCTGGAGTTCGGGATCGGCGCCGGCTGGAGCGAGCGCGAGTTCACGGCGCTCGGCCTCCCGTTCGCCGCGGCCCCGCAGCGGGTGGACCAACTGGAGGAGGTCGTGACGCTCGTCAAGGCCCACTGGAGCGGGGACCCCCTCGACCTGCGGGGCGAGTTCGCGACGGCCGTGGACTTCGCGGGCCTGCCGCTCCCGGTCCAGCGTCCGCGACCGCCGATCATGATCGGCGGGTCACGCAGACGCGTCCTTTCCTTCGCGGCACGCGCGGCGGACATCGTGAGCATCGCGAACGTGCCCTTCGACGAGGTGAACAGCGCCGGCCGGACTCCGCCGGAGGAAGCCACGCATCGGTTCGGTGTGGTCCAGGACGCAGCCGGGGAGCGCTTCGGCGACCTGGAGATCGAGAGTTCCCCGTTCTTCGTCCGGATCACCGACGAACCCGAGGCCGCCGCAGCCAAGTTGGCCGAGGCGCTCCACACCCCGCCCGCCGTACTGCTGAACCACCCGAACGTACTGATCGGCACCGTCGACGAGATCGTGGACCGACTACAGGAACGGCGCGAGGTCTTCGGACCGAACTACATCACCGTCCAGCAGTCCGAGGCGGAGAGGTTCGCCCCCGTGGCCGCCCGCCTCGCCGGGAAATGAGGGTCACATGACCGAACAGAAGCGGTTGTTCATCGGCGGTCGGTGGGCGGATCCGAGCACCGACCGGGTCATCGACGTGGTGTCCCCGCACACCGAGGAGGTGATCGCGACGGTCGCCGCGGCCGCCCCGGCGGATGTCGACCGGGCAGTGGCGAAGGCGCGGACCGCGTTCGACGAGGGGCCGTGGCCGCGA
Source organism: Streptomyces sp. yr375 (assembly GCF_900110755.1). Lineage (GTDB taxonomy): Bacteria > Actinomycetota > Actinomycetes > Streptomycetales > Streptomycetaceae > Streptomyces. Next base: position 389,185 of record NZ_FOFF01000002.1, on the reverse strand, counting down.
CTCGCTCCCGTGGAGCGCGTCGCCGCCGTCCGGCGGCTCGCCGGCCTCTACAGGCAACGGCGCCGCGAGATGGCGCAGTTGATCACCTCGGAGATGGGCGCCCCCATCAGCTTCTCGAAGTTCTCCCAGGCCACCCTGCCCACGCTGCTCCTCGACGCCTACGCCGACATCGCCGGCACGGTCGCGTGGGAGGAGCGGCGTCCCGGCCGCTTCGGTGGCGACATCCTGGTCCGCAGGGAACCGGTCGGGGTCGTCGCCGCGATCGTTCCGTGGAACATGCCGCAGTTCCTGATCGTCGGAAAGCTCGCCCCCGCACTGCTGGCCGGTTGCACCGTCGTCGTCAAGTCGGCACCCCAGACCCCGCTCGACGCGCAGCTGCTCGCCGAACTCGTCGCCGAGGCGGACCTGCCCGAAGGCGTGGTGAGCATCCTCCCCGCCGACGCCGAGGCCGGCCGCCATCTGGTCGGGCACCCGGGCGTGGACAAGGTGTCCTTCACCGGCTCGACGGCCGTCGGCCGCGAGATAGCCGCGACCTGCGGCGCCTCGCTGAAGCGGGTCGGTCTCGAACTGGGCGGAAGGTCTGCGGCCGTCGTCCTCGACGACGCGGACCCCGCCGCGGTCGCGGAGGGCATCGAACTGGCGGGCCTGATGAACAGCGGCCAGACCTGCGTCGCACAGACCCGTGTACTCGTCCCGGCCGCCCGCCACGACGAGTACCTCGACGCACTGGCCACCATGGTCGAGGGCCTCCAGGTCGGCGACCCCGCCGACCCCGCCACCGGAATCGGCCCGCTGGTCAGCCGTCGGCAACAGGACCGCGTCCGCGGCTGCATCGTGGACAACGTGAGGGAGCCCGCCTCGTGGTCGGCGGTACCGGGCAGCCGGACGGACTGGACACCGGGTGGTACGTCCGCCCCACGCTCTTCGCCGACGTCGACAACGGCATGCGGATCGCCCGCGAGGAGATCTTCGGACCCGTCCTGAGCGTCATCCCCCACAACGGTGACGAGGACGCCGTCCGGATCGCGAACGACTCCGACTACGGGTTGTCCGGTTCGGTCTGGACCGCGGACACCGAGCGAGGGCTGGCGGTGGCCCGCCGGGTGCGTACCGGCTCCTACGGCGTCAACCAGCCGTACAGCATGGACCCGGCCGCTCCCTTCGGCGGGATGAAGGCCAGTGGTATCGGACGGGAGTTGGGGCCCGAGGGCCTGGACGGTTACCTGGAGTCGAAGTCCGTCTCGGTCGCGGAGGTGGGCTGACATGGCGTCCGGCACACCGGCGGGATCCGCGGCTCCGGAGCGACCGGGCCCGCTCCACGGGCTGCGTGTGGTGGAGGCAGCCACGCTGGCGGCGGGCCCCACCGTGGCCACCGCGCTCGGCGAGTTCGGCGCCGAGGTCATCAAGGTCGAGCAGCCCGACGGCGGCGACCCACGCTCCCGCCGTTCATGCTCGCCGACGGTGTCGCTGGGATCGCCGCGACCTACGCCGTGATGATGGCCCTCTACCACCGGGACGTGCACGGCGCCGGCGGCCAGCTGGTGGACGTCAATCTCGTCGAGCCCCTGGCCCGGCTGCTCGAAGCAGGCACACTGGCCTACGACCAACTCGGCTTGGTCAAAGACCGGTTGGGCAACATGCTGCCGGCCAGCGCCCCGCGCAACACCTACCGCACCGCCGACGGCAGGTGGCTGGCCGTCTCCAGCGCGTCGCCCAGCATCGCCGCACGGCTGTTCCGCGCCGTCGAGCGGCCGGACCTGGCACGGAACCCGGACTACGTCGACCCCGTGCGGCGCCAGGAGCGGGCCGCGGAGGTCGACCAAGCAGTGGCCGACTGGATCGGCCGACAGACCTTGGACGAGGCGATGAAGATCTTCGAGTCGGCCGAGGTCGCCGCGGCGCCGGTCTACGACGCACCCGCCCTGCTGGCCGACGAACACCTGTGCTCCCGGGGCATGTTCCTCGACGTGGACGACGCCGACCTCGGCCGGATGACGGTGCACGCCCCGGTCGTCCGGCTGAGCGAGACCCCGGGCCGTGTCGACCACCTCGGTGGCACCCTCGGCCAGGACAACGACCTCGTCTACGGCGGCCTGCTCGGTCTCGGCCCCGACGAGCTCGACGCATTGCGCTCGACGGGGACGATCTGATGCGCGCCGCCGGTCCGACGCCCGACCGCCCCCTGCCCGCCGGCCGGGCCCGCCGGTCCGAACTGGCGACGCCGGCCAGCAGCGAGCGCATGTGCGCCAAGGCGCCGCAATCCGGGGCCGACCTGGTCTTCCTCGACCTGGAGGACGCCTGCGCCCCGGTCGTCAAGGAGTCGGCGCGCGGTATCGCGGTGGCCGCACTGACCGGCCAGGACTGGGGGCGGACGCTGCGCGCCGTGCGGATCAACGGCCTCGACACGGTCTGGTGCCACGACGACATCATCGAGATCGTCACCGGCGCCCGCGAGGCACTCGACGTGATCATCGTCCCCAAGGTGCGCCGGGCCCGTGACGTCTGGTGGGTCGACGTACTGCTGACCCAGCTGGAGCGGAAGCTCGGCCTCGCCCGGCCCATCGCCCTGGAGGTGCTCGTCGAGGAGGCCGAGGGGCTGGCCAACGCCGCCGAGATCGCCCGCGCCAGCGACCGGCTGGAGGCGATCATCTTCGGCGCGGGCGATCTCTCGGTGTCACTGCACGCCCGCGTCGACGGCAACTTCGACCCCGTCGGCCCCTACCCCGGCGGCTTCTGGCACTACGCCCGGGTCCAGATCCTCGCCGCCGCCCGCGCCGCGGGCATCGCCGCCATCGACGCCCCACACCCGGCGTACCGGGATACCAACGGTTACCTAGGGTCCGCGAGGCAGGCGGCCCTCCTCGGATTCGACGGCAAGTGGGCCATCCATCCGAGCCAAGTTCCCCTTGCCAACGATGTGTTCACTCCCACCCCGGCGGAGATCGCCGCCGCTGAGGAGATCACAGCGCTGTACCGCGACGCCGAAGCCGGCGGCACGGGTGCCGTCGGCCACGACGGCCGCCTCGTCGACGCGGCCCACGTCCGGCTCGCGGCCAACGTTCTCGCGAAGGCCGCGGGGACGGGCTGACGGTTTCCTCCAACTGACAGGTGTGGTGGGACAGTTGGGCCGACCGGACGTTGTCAGTCTTCCGTCGGTGGTTCCCGGCGCGGGCTGCGGGGGTCGGCGACGAGTGCGTCGATCTCGGCGAACCAGTGTGCGCGTACCTCGGCGCCGTCGCCGTCGAAGAACCAGGCGTGGGCCAGCGCACGTTTCGCGGCGGCGCCCAGCTGTTCGTTGGACCATCGCAGCGCGTTGGCCAGGAGCGCGTAGTCCTGGGCGAGGTCGGTGTGGAACAGCTCCGGGTCGTCGGTGCCGATCAGCATCGGTACGCCGCTGTCGTCGAGGACGCGCCAGGCGTCGACATACCGGGTCCGGGAGACCAGTCCGCCGAGCGCGTACGCGGTGGGCGTGAAGGTCATCGGCGTACGGGTGGCCCTCAGGCGGCGCAGCATCTCCGGGTCGTCGACGCCCATCCAGCCGTGGTCGATGCGGTCGAGGCCGAGGTCGAGCGCGGCGGCGATGTCCTCGATCATGTCGGCGTGGCCGGTGAGCCGGTAGCCCTCGGCCCGGGCCCGCTCATAGGCCGGCGCCAGGGCCTCGAACGGGACGGTGTGATGGTCGCCGTCGTTGCCGTAGCCGAGGATCGGGACGCCCTTCTCGCGCAGCGCGGCAGTCTGTTCGACCAGATCGAGGGCGGCCTGCGGGCCGCCGAAGCGGTGCAGTTCGATGATGATGCCGCCGGTGAGTCCGAGTTCGTCCCCGGCGACGCGGAACGCCTCGCCGACCGCCCGCAGCAGCACCTCGGGCTCCATGCCGATCTCGTCCCGGTGCAGATCCGGGGTGCACAGCAGCTCCAGGTGGCGGACGCCTCGGTCGTAGGCGCCGGCGATCATCCGCAGCACGCCCTCGGTGACCAGCGCCTCGTCGCCCCAGAGCCGGACTGCCCGGTCCAGGTCGTCGAAGAACTTCCCGAGGCTGCGCAGGTCGTAGGCGGAGTCCGCCTCGGCCCGGGCCAGGCCGGCCCCGGTGGTCCGCCGGTGCAGCCGGGCCAGCTCGGACGGTGCGAGCGAGCCCACCTGGTGCATGTGGAGCTCCGCCTTGGGGAGCCGCCGGGCCAGCACCACCCGCTCCTCCTCCCGTGCCATCGGCGGGAACTCGTCGGTGGCGTTCGGGTCGCTGGATGAGGGCATGGTCGTACCTCCTGGGTCGAAGTGCGCCCGCCGACCGCGCAGGGGTACCGGTCCCGCCGGCGGGCACAGGGCTCATCGCCGGCCGGTGGGACCGGTGTGGTCAACGGCGTACGCCCCGTCAGCCGGCGGCGGCGGTCACCCTGGCGGCCTCGCGCGGGGCGTGGGGGTTCTTACGGCCCGCGCGGGAGCCCTTCAGCTTCGCGAGGATGTGGTCCTTGACCGTGATCGGTTCGTAGAACGGCTCCTCCCCCTCGGCGACGAAGGAGGGCAGGGGCGCGACGACGGCGTCCGCGTTCCCGTCGTGGAAGAACGCGGCCGACCTGCGGCGCTTGACGGTTCCGTTCACCACGGGCGGAGTGACCCGGTGCAGCGTGGACATCCACACGTCGTTCGTGAGCCGGGCCGCCACGTCACCGAGGTTGACCAGGAGTGCGCCGTCCGCGGGCTGGACGTCGTGCCACGCGTTGTCGCTGCCGAGCACCTGAAGGCCTTCGACCTGGTCGGCCCACAGAACGGTCAGCAGACCGAAGTCGGTGTGCTCGCTCATACCGGTGAGTTCGGCGCCCAGCTCGATCTCACCCGGCGGCAAGGCGTAGTTGTTCATGCGGAGCACGTCGATCGAGTGGTCGGTGAGACCCCCGACGCAGGACCGCTCGACCCCGAGGGCGTCCGCGACGACCTCGGTGAGGGTGCGGGCGACGCGCCGGGCCTCGGCGTAGTAGGCCTCGACCTGCCTCTTGAACGAGGACGGTTCGGTGGGCCACACCGAGGGCGGGTAGTCCGCTTCGGACACCGCGGCGCCCGGGTACTCGGCGGCGGAGGTCCCGACGTTGAACGCCTCGAAGAAGTCGTTCATACGGGTCACTGGGTCGAGGCCGACGCTGTAGCTCAGCGACTCGCTCTTGGGCGGGCTGTAGCCGCGGTTCTCGCCCGCCGGGCGGACCCACTGCTTCTTCGACTCCAGGGGAAGCGCGAAGAACCCGTCGATCGCGTCGCCGAGTCCGTCGAGGACCTCGTCCGCGATGCCGTGGCCGACGACCTGAATGAAACCCACGGTGCGGCAGGCTTGGTCGAGTCGGCGCGCGACCACTGCCCTGTCGGCAGCGGACCCGTCACGCACGTACGGGCCGATGTCGATGGCCGGAACACGGAATTCGGACAACGCGGATGACATGGTGCCCCCTGGGCTGTCGAGTGGACTGTCGGGTCGGTGATCAGCTGACACCCGCCGGTCGCGCCGCGCTCTGGGTGAGTTCGGCGAGCAGCGTGCGTTCGTTGTGGGTGAAGGCCTCGGTCTCCATGAAGTCCAGGGTGCGCGGGCGCGGTTCGGGCTGTTCGAGCACCATGCGCACCTCGGCCGGCCGGTTGGACAGGACGTAGACGCGGTCGGACAGCATGAGCGCCTCGGGGACGTCATGGGTGATGAGGATGGTCGACTGGCCGAGTTCGGCGCAGATCTGGGAGAGCCAGATCTGCAGTTCCGTGCGGGTGAGGTAGTCGAGTGCGCCGAAGGGCTCGTCGAGCAGCAGGATCGGCCGTTGCAGGACCATGGTGCGCAGCAGGGCGACGCGTTGCCGCATACCGCCCGACAGCTCGAACGGGTAGGCGTCGGCGTACCCGTCGAGCCGGAACGTGCCCAGCAGGTCAGCCACCTTCTTGCGGGCGTCGGCCTTCGACATCCCGCCGAGCGTCAGGCCGAGCGCGGCGTTGTCCTGGGCGGTGAGCCAGGGCAGCAGCAGGTCCTTCTGCGGCATGTACGCCGAGTACGGGCCTCGGGTCGCGTCGCCGTGGTAGGTGACGGACCCCTCGTCCGGGCGCAGGAGCCCGGCGAGTATCTGGAACAGGGTGGACTTGCCGCAGCCGCTGGGGCCGATGACCGACACGAACTCACCGGGCGCGAGGTCCAGGGAGACGTCGTTGATCACGGGGTTGCGGGTCTTGCGCGGGCCGGGGAAGGTCTTGGTCACGTTCTGGACCGAGAGCAGGGGGCCAGTCACGGAGTGGGTGGCCTTGCTGGTTGTCATGGTGTTCGTCATTCGGACCTCATCGCCTTCCGACGGCGTTCCCACGGCATCGCGAGAGTTTCGAGCAGGTAGGTGAGCGCGAACAGCAGGAGGCTGACGACGATGCTGATGACTGCCGCGGCCAGCACCAGATCCGTCCGGAGCATGTTCTTCTCCGTCGCCATGTAGATACCGAGCCCGTTCACCGCGCCGACCGTCTCGGCGAAGATGGCCGCCAGGACGGCGAAACTGGCGACGACCCGCAGACCGGTGAAGAAGAAGGGCAGTGAGGAGGGGACCCGAAGGCGCAGGAACACCTTGACGCGGCCCGCTCCGAGCGACTTCATCAGGGTCGCCGCGTCGGGGTCGGCCGACAGGAATCCCTGGAGGAGGGAGATCGTCATGGGCAGCGCCGTGGTGATCACGATGAGCCCGATCTTCGGCCCCAGTCCGAACCCGAACCAGATGACGAACAGCGGGGCCAGCACGATGACCGGGATGGACTGCGCGACGATCAGCAGCGGCAGCGTCGCGTTGCGCAGCAGGGGAACGAAACTCAGGAGCGTCGCCAGAACCGCCGATACGACGACCGAGACGACCAGCCCGACGATCGTCACCTGGAGGGTCGGGATCGTGTTCTGCCAGAGCGCTTCGCGATCGGTCCAGGCGGCCTCGGCGACGCGAGTCGGGGAGGGCAGGACCGTGGGGGCGAAGTTCCCGACCTTCGTGGCGACTTGCCAGGCCACCACCGCCAACACCACGGCCAGGGTCGGCGTGATCGTGCGGAAGAGCGGTGAGTCTCCCCACTCCCGGCGCGCCCGCTTCGCCTTACGGGCAGAACTGACGCTCACGGCCGGCGGCTGCTGAACAGCCGGCCCGTTACGTGCGCTTGCCTGGATCTCCGTCATCGCAGGATGTCCTTACTCAAAGGGGGCCATGCCGGCGCTGGTGCGGTTGGCTTGCGCGTCACGTCCCGGGATCCGAGAGTGCTTGCGTTTTTGTTCGCCAGCGCGGAGTGATGACATAAAACACCACCATTGGCCATCTTGGCGAGAGTCTCGCGTTTCGAGCTTGTAAGGCTCTGGACACGTCGGCCCACCGAAGGCGCATGACCCGCCCCACCCGGAACGAGTACGTGACAGGGTACGAAAGTACGTGTAATTGTACCGAGATGCGGATGACACTCGAGACCGACGTTCCGATGACCACCCGGGACGGAGTCGTGCTGCGCGCCGACATCCACCGTCCCGACGACGCCGACCGACGCCCTGCGCTGCTGGTCAGGACGCCGTACGACAAGGCATCCCCCTACCAGCCCCTGTACCTCGATCCGCGGTTCGCCGCGAGTCGCGGGTACGTCGTGGTCATCCAGGACGTACGGGGCCGCGGCACCTCCGAGGGCGAATGGCTGCCCTGGAAACACGAGACCGAGGACGGCTTCGACACCGTCGCCTGGGTGGCCGCGCAGGACTTCTGCGACGGCCGGGTCGTCATGTGCGGCGCCAGCTACCTCGGCAACACCCAGTGGCGGGCAGCCGCATCGGGTGTCCCTGAGCTGCGTGCCATCGCGCCGGGCATGACCTGGTCGAATCCACTGGACGGTATCCTGCGCCGCGGCGGTGCCCCGGAGCACGGACTGAACGTGGTCTGGTCGCTCATGACAGGAATGACCGAGCTGCTGCGCCGCGGCAAGGCCGCCGAGGCGATGGAGGCGGCGCACCGTTACGACGGGCTGGGCCGGGGCGAGTACCCGAGCTATCCGGCGGGACGCATTCCATGGCTGGAGGAGCTGGACGTACCCGACATCGGTCTGCGCCGAGCGGATGCCGACCCCAAGACGGTGGCGGAGCTCGACGTCGACTCCTACCTGGACGAGATCCGTACTCCTGCCCTGCACATCGGCGGCTGGTACGACATCTTCCTGCAGGGGACTCTCGACAACTTCGCGCGCCAGCGTGAACTGGGCGTCGCCAGCCATCTCATCGTCGGACCGTGGACGCACAGCCCGGATTTCACCCCGCAGGTGGGAGAGATGAACTTCGGACTCGCCGCCGGCGGACAGTCCATGGGCCTCACCTCGTCCATCGCGGCGGAGCACTTCGAGTTCTTCGACGCGGTCCTCGCCGACCGTCCCCTCGACCGGGCGCCGGTACGGCTGTTCGTCATGGGGCGCAACGAGTGGCGGGACGAGGAGAGCTGGCCGCTCGCCCGAGCGGCGACCACCCGGCTGGAGCTGGGGTCCGCTGAGCGCGCCGTCCTGCGCAGCCCCCACGGAGAATCCTCGGCCGATGAAGACGCGGACAGCGGATCGCCCGCGGTCGCGACGCTCACGTTCGAGGCGTCCGAGCCGGTGCCGACGGTGGGCGGCGGCCTGGCGATGCACGACAGTTTTCCCTGGGGTGCCTGGAACCAGCGCGACGTCGAGCGTCGGGACGACGTGCTCGTGTTCACCACCGATCCGTTGGACGAGCCGCTGGAGATCACCGGCCGGGTCCGCGCCCATCTCCGGGTACGGCCGGGGGCGGCGGTCTCGGACTGGGTGGTGCGCGTGTGCGCCGTCCGGCCGGACGGCAGGTCGATCAACCTGGTCGACGGGGTGACCCGGGTGGAGTCCACCGACGGCCGGGCCGACACGTCGGGCGAACGGACCGTGACCGTCGACCTGTGGTCGACCAGCATCGAGCTCGCGGCCGGCCACCGACTGCGCGTGCACCTGGCCCACAGCAACTTCCCGCGCTGGGGCCTGAGCCAGCCGGACGGCTCGTTCATCAGCGACGTCCTGCTCGGTGCGGGCGACAGTTGGATCGAACTCCCGGTGATCCCGCCGTCGGCCTGACGCGGCCGGGCTCCTGCAGAGGGCCCGTCGAGCCGGCCGTCCTCTTCGTCGGCGCCCTGTCGGCGACGCGCATCAAGAGCACCCGCCGAACCACCCGTACGATCTCATAGGGGAGCACGCATCCCATGCCCGACGCAGAGCTCACGAACGCCGTCGAGTCGGCTCTCGGCAACCTCGGCCTGAACGCCGAGGCACGGCTCCTGGCCGACCAGGACATGTGGACGCTGCCCGCGCTGCCCGAGATCGGGCTGGGCTCCCTGGTGATGTCGGACGGCCCGATCGGGGTGCGCGGTGTGCGCTGGACGGCCGCCGAACCGTCGATCGCGCTGCCCAGCCCCACCGCGCTCGCCGCCACCTGGGACCCGGAGCTCGCCCTCCGTACTGCGCGGCGTCGCCCTCATCGGCAAGGAGGCGCGGGAGGCCCGGGTACTCGGCGGCGGATCCGCGCAGGCACTCCCGGAAAGCGTCGTCCCACCCCTCGACGGTCTGCGGGCCGTCGTGCGCGACGCCGAGGGTGACGTACTCGGCACCGGCGCGCTGCGCAACGGCAAGGTGTGGTAGTCCGGCATCGACCTGCCCGAGGGCGTGTCGTTCGAGACGGTCCACAGCGTCGAGGCGGTCGGCACCTTCACACCGGGTGAGAGCGGCGCCCACACCTTCGGGTACCAGTGGATTCGCCGCCTTCACCCTGGTCGTCAACGGCGAGGTTCTCTTCGACGGAGTGCAGGTCTGCGACGCGGAGGACCCCCCTCGAAGCGTTCTTCGGCTCCCCGACGAGCCACGGCACCGTCGAGCTGACGGCAGGACAGCCGGTCGCGGTGAGCCTCACCCACATCCTGCCGGACAACGATGACGCCGTGATCCAGATCATCGACTTCTCGCTGGTGCACGGCGAGCCGCAACGTGACGCCGACGAACTGGTCGAGGAAGCCGTCGCCGCCGCGTCCGAAGTCGCCGTCGTGGTGGTCGCGACGACCGAGCGCGCCGAGAGCGAGGGCTTCGACCGCACCTCCCTCCGGCTCCCCGGCCGCCAGGACGAACTCGTCGCCCGGGTCGGCGCCGCCAATCCCCGCACCGTCGTCAACTCCGGCTCGCCGGTCGAACTCCCCTGGCGCGACGACGTCGCCGCGATCCTCCTCAGTTGGTTCCCCGGCAAGCAGGCCGGCGCCGCCCTCGCCGACGTCCTGCTCGGCGCCGAGGAACCCGGCGGCCGGCTCCCCACCACCTGGCCGTCCGTCTCGTCGACGCCCCCGTCACCCAGGTGGTCCCCGCCGCGGACGGCACCCTCCCCTACACCGAGGTCCTCTTCATCGGCTACCGTGCCTGGCAGTGTCCCGGCGCCCCGGCCCCCCGCCTACTGGTTCGGCCATGGTCTCGGCCACACTCAGTGGTCGCACGAGGCGGAGGCCGAAGACGGCCGCACAGCGACCGTCCGCGTCCGCAACACCGGCTCCCGGCCCGGCCGTGAGGTCGTCCAGCTCTACCTCGCCCCGGTCGCCGACACCGTGGAGCGCCCCGCCCGCTGGCTCGCGGGCTTCGCCTCCGTACAGGCAGCCCCCGGTGAGGCGGCCGAGGTCGCCATCGACCTTCCGGCCCGCGCCTTCCAGATCTGGGACGAGGACGCCTCCGCCTGGACCACCGTCCCGGGCACCTACGCAGTCGAGGCCGGGCGCAGCGTCACCGACTGTCCGGTGAGCACCAAGATCACCGTCGCGGCCGATGAGGAGTGAGCAGTTGTCGGACACCGTTTCCGTAACCGTCGAAGAAGGGGAACTGGCCGGGCGGGCGCTGGACAACGGTCGATCAGTGTTCGCGGGAATCCCGTTCGCCGAGCCATCGGTCGGGCGGCTGCGGCTGCGTCCGCCGCGACCTCCCCGGCCGTGGCAGGGAGTGCGAGACGCTACAGCCTTCCGCGCATCGCCCGCCCAGAACCCCGACGCGTGGTCGCCCCCGGACGCCGTATACGACGAGGACTGCCTGCACGTGAACGTATGGACCCCGGACGTGCACGGCCGCAGGCCGGTGATGGTGTGGATCCACGGCGGCGCCTTCGAGTCCGGAAGCGCCGTGCCGCCGGGCACCGACGGGCAATGACTGATGCGGGGCGGCGACGTCGTCGTGGTCGGCTTCAACTACCGGGTCGGCGCCCTGGGCTTCCTGGACCTGACCGGCATCGGCGGCGAGAGCTGGTCCGGGTCGGTCAATCTGGGACTTCAGGACCAGGTCGCCGCCCTGCACTGGGTGCGCCGCAACATCGCGCGGTTCGGCGACGACCCGGACGACGTCTCCGTCTTCGGGGGCTCGGCGGGGGCGAGCTCCGTAGGCTGCCTGCTGGCCATACCCTCCGCCCGAGGTCTGTTCCGGCGGGCGATGCTGATGAGCCCGCCGGTCGCACGGATCTACGCTCCCGCCACGGCACGCCGACTGGCCGCGGACCTGCTAGACACCGTCGGCGCCCGCCGCCCCGAGCAGCTCCTCGACCTGCCGGTCGAGGACATCCGGGCCACCCAGACGAAGATCGTCCCCGCCGACATGGGGGCGCGAGCCCTGCCCGGCGGACGTTCCTGGGGACCGGTCCTGGACGGCGCCGTTCTGCCGCGCACGCCGGTGCAGGCCGCCGAAGCCGGCGACACCGCCGGCGTACCACTGCTCATCGGCGCGAACCGCGACGAGATGCTGGCGACCGAGGCGTTCGAGCAGCCCGGCGCCACACCGCCCACCACCGTCGCGCTGCATGACGAGATCGCCGGCGCGGTGGGCGAAGCGGCGGCCCGAGGCCTGCTGAACGCCTACCGGGCCGCCGAGCCCGACGCCACCACCGCGCGGCTGCGCCTGCGCTTCCTCGGCGACCACCTCTACCGCGTCCCGGCCGCCCGCATGGCCGAGGCCCACATCCGCGCCGGCGGCACCGCGCACCGCTACCTCTTCGCCGCTGACCTGCCGGACCTCGGACCGTCACACGGCATGGAGACGGCCCTTGTGTTCGGCAACCACGACAGCGACGACAACCCGCTGGCTCCGCTGTACCGACAGTGGCCCGGCTCCGCGGCACTCGGCCGACGGATGATGACAGCCTGGAGCGGCTTCGCCCGCACCGGTGACCCGGGCTGGGCCCCGCACACACCCGGCACCGCCGACGTCCAGGTGTTCGGTGCCCCCGGCCCCGTCACCGAACCGCCCGCCGCCACCGCCGATGCCTGGCACCTCGCGGCGCGTCCTGCGACCGTCCCCGAATCGGCTGGGTGACGGGGAACCGGCGGCGGGAACGGTGCCCGGCCTGCTCCAGGCCGGACACCGTTCCCGTCATCTCACCTGCTCACTTCGCCCCGGGCCGGAACGACGCGCCCACATGGTTCTCCGGAAGGGTCACCCGGCCCGCCCCGAACAGGTGCTCGCGGAGCGTAGCGTTCTCGTACCCCGTCTTCGCGAGGCCTCGTTCCCGCAGGATGGGCATGATCCGGTCGACGAAGTCGTCGTAGGTGCCGGGTGTGGTGAAGGGCTCGATGAGGAAGCCGTCGACGCCCGTGCGGTCCACGAACTCCTCGACCTCGTCGGCGATCTGCTTGGGCGTGCCGACGAACCCCAGCCCGGTCGTCCCGTGGACCCTCAGGTGTTCCAGCATCTCGCCGATCGTCTGCGGCTGCCGCTCGGCGCCTCTGCCGCTCGCGTACTTCTCGACCAGTGACTTGGAACTGTCCTGCGTCGTCTGCCGACTGCCGGGGATGGGCTTGTCCATGTCCGCGTCGGACAGTTCCACGCCCGTGTGATAGGCCCACTCCAGCTTGGCCGACTCCAGCGTCGAGTAGCCGGCCATCTCCGTACGCCGTCGTACGGCTTCCTCCGTGGTGTCTCCGGTGATGAACAGCGCGCCGCAGACGAACTTGATCGCATCGGCGTCGCGCCCGAACTCCTCCTGCGCCAGGGTACGAATGGCCGCGATGTCGGCGACCGCCTTCTCCGGGTGGCTTCCCGGGATGAACACGGCTTCGGCGTACTTGGCCGCGAACCGTCGGCCGGCGCTCGACGTGCCCGCCTGGAAGAGCAGCGGTGTGCGCTGCCGGGACGGCGGCACCGGGAGCGCGCCCTCGCACCTGAAGTAGGGGCCCTCGTGCTTGATCTCGTGCACCTTGGCGGGATCGGCGTAGATCCGGTTGGCCTTGTCGTAGACGACGGCGTCGTCCTCCCAGGAGCCCTCCCACAGCTTGAGGGTCAGCTCCAGGAAGTCGTCCGCGATCGCATAGCGCTCGGCATGCGGCCGTATGGCGGTGCCGAACAGGCGCGTGGTGGACTCCTGGTTGGCACCCGTCACGATGTTCCATCCGATGCGCCCTCCGCTCAGGGAGTCGAGCGTCGAAAGCCGGCGGGCGATATGGGCGGGCGACTCCGTCATGGTGGACATCGTCGCCACCAGTCCGAGCCGGGAGGTTGCCGCCGCGATGGCGGACAGGGCGACCAGCGGGTCACCCATGGGGAAGGCGACCGCGTCCTCGACCGCGCGCGCCGCCATCGTGCCGTTCTTCAGCGGATAGGCGAACTGGTCGGCCAGGAACAGGAAGTCGATGCCTCCCTCCTCCAGTTTGCGGCCCATCTTCGTCCAGTAGTCCAGCGTGAGGAACTCCCCCGACGTGTTGTCCGGGTGCGCCCAGATGCCGGTGACCAGGCCCGACATGCTCAGGCCCTGGATGACTCCGAAAGTGAGTGGCTTTCGCTCGGTACTCATGTCTGCTGCCTCCAACTGCCGTTCGAATGCGGCTATTTAGCGGGAAGATTCGTCCGCACTGCCGAGGAACCGGCCGTCGCGGGGGATACGGGTCACCTCGCCCGTGATCGTGAGCGTGGTGCGCGCGCGGATGTCGGCGGAGCTCGCGCCGATCATGAGGTCGACCTCTCCGGGTTCAACGACGAGCAGACCGCGCGGGTCGATGAGCGCGAGCGCGTTGACGGGGGCGGTCAGGCGGACGCGCTTGGTGGCGCCGGCCGGGATGTGTACCCGGGTGAACGCCAGGAGCTGCTGCACCGGGCGGACGGTGGAGGCGACCAGATCGCGGGCGTAGAGCTGGACCACCTCGTCGGCGTCCCGGTCAACGCCGTTGGTGATGTCCACGCTCACGTCGATGTCACCGCCGGCCGTGACCTCGCGGGCGGCCGGTCGCGCGTCGCCGTAGGTGAAGTGCGTGTAGGTGAGTCCGTGGCCGAAGGGGAACAGGGGGCGGGCCGGGCCGTCGACGTAAGTGACCTCGGCGCCGCCGGGGGTGTCGTACCCGCTGCCCGCGCGGCTTCCGTGGAAGACCGGGAGCTGGCCGATCGAGACGGGGAAGGAGACGGGCAGACGTCCGGCCGGTGCGGTGCGTCCGAGGAGGGCGTCCGCCAGGACCGGGCCCGCGGCGGGGCCGAGCAGCGGTGCCCACAGAACGGCGTTCGCGTTCTCGGCCACCCGGTCCAGCAGGAGCGGGCGCCCGCTGATCACGATGACCACGGTCGGCGTGCCCGTCGCGACGACCGCCTCGACCAGGGCTTCCTGGTCGCCGGGCAGACGCAGATCCTGCCGGTCGACCTGCTCGCCGGCCGTCACGTCACCGACCCAGCCGGTGCGCTCGCCGACAACGACGAGGGCGACGTCCGCCCCGGTGGCGGCTTCGGCGGCGCGGGCCAGGTCGTCGGGGGTGGTGGCCTCCAGGCCGCCGGAGGGGGCGCTGACCAGGATGGCCTGGTCTTCCAGCAGCTCTTCCAGGGCGTCGCTCACGCTCACCGCGTGCGGCTCCAGCTCACGCACCAACTCCTCGAAGCGGTGCGGGAAGCCGGGCGTGGGGATGAGTCGCATCCCGTGCACGTCGTCCAGGCGGCCGCCCTCGAAGTTCACCTCGAACCCCGAAAGGGTCGACTCGTGGGCGGCGACTCCGCTGTACGCCCCGTAGTGCACGCGGACCTGTGCGGCGAGTTCCCCTATGACGGCCACCCGCCCGGGCGCCGGGTGCGGCGGCAGGACTCCGTCGTTTCGCAGCAGCACGAGGGCCTGTGCCGCCATAGCACCGCTCAGGTCCAGTTCCACCTCGGCCTTCGGAGCTGTGCCGGCAGGGAGAGCCGGCACAGGGGTGGCCGGAGTCAGCAGGTGGTCGAGCAGCCCGAGGCGTTCCTTGAGTTCGAGGACGTGCCGGGCCGAGCGGTCGACGACCGACTCGTCCAAG
The DNA here is from genome assembly GCF_900110755.1 of Streptomyces sp. yr375. GTDB lineage: Bacteria > Actinomycetota > Actinomycetes > Streptomycetales > Streptomycetaceae > Streptomyces. The sequence continues at coordinate 373,910 of NZ_FOFF01000002.1, read as the reverse complement.
GCGCCCTCACGCACCAGTTCCGCCGGTTCCCCGAACGCCCGGAACTCGGGGAACTCCACGTCGATGCCCGCGCCGAGGGCGATCCGGCCAGCCTCCTTCAGGCTCGGGGCCAGATGGAACAGCACGGTCAGATTACAGAAGGCGCCCAGCATGGCGAGGTGCCCGACGCCGTGAGGCGCGATCTCCTGGAACCCCTTGGCCAGCGATACGCCAGGATCGGCAGCGGGGTTCGCGAACAGGGGCTCCAGCTGCGGGAAGCCGGGGCCGCCGAGCTGGGCGACCTTCTCCTCCAAGGTCAGCCGGCCGAGCAGCTCTTCGACGGACCGGGGCATGGAGAACTCCTCAACGGTGGTCGGACGCACGCGAACACGCTGCGGCGTGGCGCGCGCTCTGAGGCACGGCACATGCCCCGACGCAAGAATGGCGTTTTCGTTCTTAAGCGCGGTGCTACAACATAAAACACCAAGGGCGACCGCCATGGCGACGGTCTTGCGTTTCCAGCCAGTAAGGGGTGTGACTCAAATACGTGACAGAGTACGTTCGTACGTGCAATCGTACCGATGTGCGAATGACGTTCAGGCCCGACGGACACGCCGGACGGGCCCACATGGGGGGCGGGTGCGTGCACCCGCCCCGAGCCTGACTAGTCCAAGGCCTCCGACCTGGCCGGTTCCTCCTCCGAGGACGGGTCGGGAGCACTCCGAAGCCGCTGCTGGAGCTGGCGGCGCAGGAGACGGATCCGTTGCACCCGGACGCTGATGAGATCGGGGTGAGCGGAGATGTCTCCGACGAGTTGACCGAGTTCCGATGCGTCGCGGGCGGCGACGTCGACCGCGAGCGCGGAGGTCCCGCTCATGCGCGAGACCGAGACGACACCGGGACGTCGGACGAGACGCTCGACCGTGGTCATGACGGTCTTGGGGTTGACGGTCAGGTCGAGTGCGGCCCGGGCCAGATCGTGATCGGCCGTCTGAACCGTCGTCCATATCCGGATGGCGCCGGAGTCGATGAGATCCAGGACGCGTCGCCTCGCCTGGGAGAGCGACAGGCCGGCCGAGCGGGCGAGTGCCGTGTAGGTGGCGCGCCCGTCGACCTGGAGGGAGCGGATCAGCTGGCGGTCCTGGGCGTCGAGTCGTATTTCGTCCCTGGCGGGCCAGAGCCCCGCTTCGCCACCCGCCTCGTCAGGCGTTCCCGCGCCCGTGTAGATCGCCAGAACCGGGTCCGTCGTGACCATGGACACAAAGGGCAGTTGAGCGATCTCGTCGGTCAGCCTGGCGGCGTGACTCAGTGACGTCACGTCGAACGTGGCGATCACCTCGGGTTCCCCGATGATCTCCGCCAGCCAGTAGGAGTGCCCGAGGACGGAGTCCGCGATCTGCGACGCCCAGCCCGGCGACAGCCGGACACGGATGTACAGCGTGATCTCGCTGGGATCCACGGAGGGGTGCAGGACGGCGATGACGCTGACCCGGCCCGACTCCAAGAGACCGTTCACCCGGGCCCGGGTGGTGGTTTCCGGGAGTCCGACCAGCTTCGAGATCGACCGGACGGTCGCCCGTCCATCGTTCCTCAGCGCGGCGACGATCATGTCGTCAACGGCGTCGAGCACATCAGCCTCCCCTTGGTGACGTCCCGGGGAGTTTAGACGCTGCCGTCGGCCGTCCCCGGACGAGTCAGGCCGCCGCATCTGTATACGGACCCGCAAAAGCCCTCTTCCCCAGGCTCGCTGTTTCTGTCATAGTACAGCCAATCCGGCAGGTTTAGCCGATGCGAACAAAGGTGAGATCCGTGATGAACGGACCGGGCAAACCACATTCGTTCGAGATCGCGGGCATGAACGTCCGGGAACTCTCCCAAGCACTGCCGAAGGTCGACGTGCACTGTCACCTCACCGGCTCCATCCCCCGCGACACCGCTGTCGAGCTGGCGAGACGCAACAAGGTGAGCACCGGCCGATCGGCGATCGAGGCCGCGTACGACCTGCGGCAGCACAGCGGAGAGGCGCGGGAGCAGGCCTTCTTCGACGCGCTCGAATTGCTGGGGGAGCTCGTGCGGACGCCCCGCGATCTGAGTGACGCCGTCTACGGGCTCGTGGCTCACGACGTTCGTGCGAGCAACCTCCGCTACCTCGAACTCTTCGTCAATCCGACCGCGCTCGCCCGCACCGGTATGTCGTTCACCCAGATCCAGGACGGACTGATCGACGGCGCGAGAGCAGCCGAGGGCGACTTCGGCGTCCGGACCAACTTCATCGCGTGCGTGATGCGCGACGAGCCCGTCTCGTACGCCGAGGAGATGCTCGACCAACTGATCGCGCACCGACGCGAGGAATTCATCGGTATCGGACTCGACGGACCGGAATTCCTCGACGAACATCGCCCCGTCCACTTCGCCGACGTGTTTCGTCGAGCACGAAGGCACGGCTTCAAGCGTACCGCGCATTACGTGCGGTACGGGGCTGCCGAATACTCGGTGTACACCGACCTCCTGGCCTGCGACCGAATAGACCATGGCTACCCCGTCACCGAGGACGAACCGGTTCTGCGCCGTGCCGCGGAATCGGGTCTCCCCTTCACCGTCTGCCCGACGATCACACAACTCGTCGCGGGAGACGCCCTCCCCGAATACAGTCGGCCCGAGACCCATCCGATCGGCACGATGCTGCGAGGCGGCGTCTGGATCGTTCCCGGGACCGATGACAAGTCGATGGTCCACACCGACATCGGAACCGAATACGGCATCATCGCCGACTGGTACGGACTCAGCACCCGCGACGTCGTCCAGGCGTCGCTCGACGGGATCTCGGCGACCTGGCTCGACGAGAGCGACAAGGACGCACTCCGGCGCGAGTTCCGCATGGAGATCAACCGCCTGGCTTCCCGAGTAACAGAGACCGCACCCGCAGTCACGGCCCAGCAGAACCCTTCATGAAACAGGTGCCCCCCAGCACACCCAAAGAAAGTGCTCGCCATGACCAGAAACACACGAGAAGGCGCACCGGTTTCGCGTCGCTCCGTCATTCGCCTCGGATCCGCCCTCGCCGTCGGCGCGCTCGTGCTGACGGCGTGTACAGACAGCGGCTCCGGAAACGACGCCGGATCCGTGGCTGGTGCCGGCTCTAAACTCACCACCGTCACGTTCGCGCTCGACTTCCTGCCGAACCCCACGCACAACGGCCTCGCGTACGCCATGCAGAAGGGTCTGTTCGCGAAGGAAGGGATCAATCTCAAGATCCTCCCCGTCGGCAGCACGGCTTCCGACGCCCTCATCTCAGCGGGACAGGCAGAAGCCGGCTTCACCAACAACTACGCGACCGCTCTGACGAGCGCCTCCGCGGGGGCGCCCCTCAAGGCGATCTTCTCGGCGATGCCGCACGACCCGTCCGCCGTCACGGTCCTCACATCCTCTGGCATCACCTCGCCCGCCCAGTTGGCGGGCAAGACCTACGGCGGATACGGCAGCAAGCTCGAACTCGCGATGATCAACGCGATGATCGCGAACGCGGGGGGACACGGCAAGGTCAAGCAGGTGGTGCTTCAGGTGGGTTCCACCGAGGCGCTGAAGACCGGGAAGGTCGACGTGGCGGCCACCTGGCCCGACCAGGAGTACGACTTCGCCCAGAGCGGCGTGAAGTACACAAGGTTCCTGGCGGCCGACTACGGCATCCCGGAGGCATCCGGTCTCCTCACGCTGGCCGGCAACAGCTTCCTCCAGAAGAGTCCCGACCTCGCCCGCGGCCTGGTGAAAGCCCTGAGCGAGGGGTACCAGGCCGCGATCGACGATCCGAAGGCCGCGAACGAGGCGCTCATCGCCCAGTTCCCGAACGCCCATATCGACTCGAAGCTGGCCACCTACGTCTCGTCCCGCGAAGCCAAGGACCTGCTCAACCCCTACGGTCCGATCGGCACGCAGTCGGTCAAGCACTGGCAGACCTACGCCGACTGGATGATCACGCACGGAGTCCTGACGGGGGCCGACGGCAAAACCCTCAAGAACATCGACGTGAAGTCCTTGGTCACCAACTCCTACCTGCCCAAGTAAAAGCCCGGCGCCCCATCTGCTCACGCTCGGCGCATTTCTTCACAAAGGACAAACTCGATGTTCCGCCAGTCTTTCAATCACGGTTGGACCACAGGTCCCGCCGAGACGAGTTTTGCCAGCGCCGTAGGCGGCGATGACGATCAGGAAGTCATTCTCCCGCACGACTCCGTGCGGGGCCTGGCGCGGAGCGCGACAGTTTCCGAGGGCGCCCACACGGGCTATTTTCCGGGCGGCTACTTCCACTACTCCAAGAGCTTCGACGTGCCCGAAGCCTTCCGCGACAAAAGCGTCTTCCTTGAATTCGAAGGCGTCTATCGGGACGCGGTCGTGTACATCAACGAGGAGTTCGTCGCCCAGCGGCCATACGGATACAGCCGTTTCCACATCAAGTGCGACCCGTATCTGCGCTACGGGCAGCCGAACTCGATCCGGGTGGAGGCCCGTGCGCACCACGATTCGCGGTGGTATTCCGGCGCGGGAATCCACCGCGACACGCATCTGATCGTCGGCGACCCGGTGCACATCGCCCTGGACGGCGTCCGCGTCACCACCCCTCAGGTCGACGACGAACTCGCCGTGGTCGTCGTCGCGGTGACCGTGGTGAACGAGGAGCGCTTCACCAGGACGATGCGGGTGTCCACGACCGTCGCCGCCGCCGACGGAACCACGGTCGCCGAAGGCACCGCACCCGTCACGCTCCTGCCGGGCACGAGCGCGTCGGCGCGGCTGCGTCTGCACGTCCCGCGGCCGGCCCTCTGGGACGTCGACTCGCCGCACCTCTACGTCGCCCGCACCACCTTGAGCGGCAGCGAGGCCGTGGACGGAACGGTGGACGAGGAGCACACCACCTTCGGCATCCGCACCCTCCAGCTGGACCCGGCACGGGGGCTGCGGATCAACGGCCGGACGGTGAAACTCCGCGGTGCGTGCATCCATCACGACACCGGTCTGCTGGGCGCGGCCGCCATCGCGCGCGCGGAGGAGCGCCGTATCGAGATCCTCAAGGCGGCGGGCTTCAACGCGGTACGCAGCGCGCACAATCCACTCAGCGTCGCGGCGCTCGACGCCTGCGACCGGCTGGGGATGCTCGTCCTGGACGAGGCCTTCGACGCCTGGACCAAGCCGAAGCGGCCGTTCGACTACTCGCTGGCGTTTCCCGAGTGGTGGGAGCGGGACGTGGAGGCGATGGTCACCAAGGACTTCAACCATCCGAGTGTCATCATGTACTCCATCGGCAACGAGATCTTCGAGGCGGGCAGTCCGGTCGGTTCGACATGGGGACGCCGACTCGCCGAGAAGGTACGAGAGCTGGACGACACGCGGTTCGTCACCAACGCCGTGAACGGCCTGGTCGCCGTACCGGACGAACTGCCCTCCCTGGTCGTCGGCTCGACCGAGGGACCCACCGACATCAACTCCCTGATCACCGCACTGGGCGAGAAGATCAACGAGTTCAGCGCGTCGCGACTGGTCAGCGAGCGGACCGAGGAGTCCCACGCCGTGCTCGACGTCTCCGGCATCAACTACGGCGACGCCCGCTACGTACCCGACGCCATCGCCTTCCCGAACCGGCTGATCCTCGGCACGGAGACCTTCCCGGGCCACATCGACGAGCTGTGGCGGCTGGTGAGCGAGAACAGCCATGTGCTGGGCGACTTCACCTGGACCGGCTGGGACTACCTCGGGGAATCGGGGGTCGGGCGGACCGACTACCTGGACGACGGCCCCAAGGAGGACATGCTCGGCGGCATCCACGACGTGTTCCCGGCGCTGACCGCCGGCTGCGCCGACGTGGACATCACCGGTCACCGGCGTCCCATGTCGTACTACCGGGAAACCGTGTTCGGGCTGCGCGAGCAGCCGTACATCGCCGTGCACCGGCCTGAGTTCCATGGCCGCGCGATGTTCCAGACCCCGTGGTCGTGGGCGGACGCGGTGTCCAGTTGGAGCTGGGACGTCGAGGCGGGCTCCCCTGTCACCGTCGACGTCTACAGCTCCGCCGACGAAGTGGAACTGCTTCTCGACGGCGCGCCGTTGGAGCGGGTGAAGGTCGGCGGGCACAAGCCCTGCATCGCGCGGTTCGAGTCGGTCTACCGGCCCGGTGAGCTGACGGCGGTCGCCTATCGGGCGGACGTCGAGACGGGGCGGTGCGTGCTGCGCAGCGCCGGTGCCGGCCTGTGTCTGGCTGTCGCGGCGGATCGGTCCGAGATCCGCGCGGACGACCGGGATCTCGCCTACGTCTCCATCGAACTGCGCGACGGTGCGGGCAACTTGGCCAGTCACCGGGACTGCCGGGTCCGCGTGGACGTGACCGGGCCTGCTGTTCTGGCGGGTCTGGGCACCGGGCGTACACACACCAAGGAGCGGTTCGACGCCGACTCCTGCACCACCTTCGACGGCCGTGCCATGGCCGTCGTCCGGCCCACCGGCCCCGGCGCCATCCAGGTCCGCGTCCACGCCGAGGGCTGCCCGGAGGCCACCGCCACCGTGCACGCCGTCGACAACTGACGCCGCGTAGTCCCGTCACCAGAACCAAGGAGTCTCATGCCGCTCGATCCGTATCTCGCCGACAAGGTGGCCCTGGTCGCCGACGTCACCCGGGAGGAAGCCCTCAACGCGGACGAGGCCCTCTGGGACAGATTCACCAAGGTGTTCAGCGACAACCGCCCCTACGACCAGCCCGACGTGCACGTACGCGACGAGACCATCGCCAGGTTCGAGGGGCTGCGTGTGCGGGTGTACACACCCGCGACCGGCTTCCGCCCCGGGCGGCGTGCGTTCGTCTGGGCCCACGGCGGCGGTTTCGTCGCGGGCACCCTGGACGACCACGAGGCCGACACCGTCAGCCGGGACCTGTGCGCCCGCGCTGACGTCGTCGTCGTATCGGTCGACTACCCCCTCGCCAACGGCTCGACCGTCCGCTACCCCACGCTCCACCGCGCCCTGGCAGAGGCGTTCCGATGGACGCTGCGCAACGCGGCCGAACTCGGCGTCGACGCCGACACCGTCGTCCTCGGCGGCGCCTCCGCCGGCGGAAACCTGACCATGGCGGCCACCATGGATCTCCGGGACAACGGCGAACGCATGCCCGCCCGGCTGATCCTGGTGTACCCAGCCCTCAGCGCGACGTTCACCACCAGTGAGCCGCACGAGAAGCTGATGGCGGACATCCCCCCGCTCTTCCGCTTCGAGCAGGAAGCCATCGGCGGCATCTTCCGCACCTACGCCGCCGGCGAGACCGACACCCCGTACCTCTCGTTCGAGAACATGCCGTCCCTGGGCGAACTCCCGCCGATGCTCGCGGTGCTCAGCGAGTACGACGATCTACGCCTCCCGGCCGAAGCCGTCCTGGCCCGGGCCGAGCAGGACGGCCTGCACGTCGAACGGTACTTCGCGTCCGGCGTCGTCCACGGACACCTCAGCATGTTGCCGCTCCTGCCGGAGACCCGCGCCACGCTCGACCGCATGGCCGCCTACCTGCAGCGCTGAACGACCCAGAGAGAGACAGACATGAGCCCATTGATCTTCGCGTCGTTCCAGGCGCTGAGCCCCAACGGAGTGATCGGCTCCAGCTGGCGGGACCCGTCCAACACCCAGACCGACTACCTGACGATCGAGCACTGGACCGAGCTCGCCAGGAAACTGGAGTCGGGAGGATTCGACTTCCTCTTCTTCGCCGACACCTACGGCTACCCCACCCTCGACGGCGAACTCATCCCGTTCGCCGTCGAAGCCGGGTACAACGTGCCCATGGCGGACCCGGTCACCATCGTGTCGGCGATCGCCGCGGCCACCTCCAAGCTGGGCGTCGTGCTGACCAACAGCACGACGCACGAGAAGCCCGCCGCTCTCGCCCGCCGCTTCGCGACCCTGGACCACTTCACCAGGGGACGCATCGGCTGGAACATCGTCAGCGGGGGCGGCCAGTCGTCGTCGACCGCGCTCTTCGGCGAGCCGATGATCCCGCACGACGAACGCTACCTCCTGGCCGACGACTACCTGCAGATCTGCCTGCGGCTGTGGGAGGCGTCCTGGGCCGACGACGCGCTTCGCGTGGACCGGGAAGCCGGCGTCTACGCCGAACCCGCCGGCGTCCGCCAGGTCACCTACGAGGGCAAGTACCTGCGGACCAAGGGCATCCTCACCCTTCCTCCCTCGCCACAGCGCACACCCCTGCTCCTGCAGGCGGGCACCTCCTCGGCCGGCCGCGACTTCGCCGCCCGCTACGCCGAGTGCGTTTTCGTCGGCGGCGGCGATCCGGCGGTCGTCGCCCGCAACATCACCGCCATCCGGGACCGCGCCGAGGAGATCGGCCGGCCACGGGACTCAGTGAAGTTCCTCGTCGGCGCCGGTTTCGTGGTGGGCACGAGTGAAGCCGAAGCGCAACGCAAGTACGACAATCTCCTCGGCTTCGCGACCCTGGAGCACGCGGCGGCGACGTTCGCCTGGTCGACCGGTGTCGACCTGCTCAAGTTCGACCTGGACAAGCCGCTCCCGGAGGTGCACAGCGAGATCGGCCAGACCAACCTCGACCGCTTCCGCTCACCGGACGGCACGAACCCCACCGTCCGGGAGATGCTGGAGGACTACCGTCGGCACGGCATCAACGGCACCACCTTCATCGGCACCCCGGAGAAGGTCGCCGACGAGGTCGAGGCCTTCGTCGAGGCCACCGGCGCCGACGGATTCCTCGTCCAGCAGCACATCACCCCCGGAACGCACGACGACTTCATCGAACTGCTCAGGCCCGTGCTGCTGAAGCGCGATCTGATGCGGCCCACCCGTGAGGACGTCACGTTGCGGGAGCAGCTTCTCGGCGCGGGGCCACGCGTGGCGGCGACCCACCCCGGGGCGGAGCTCACGTTCACGACGACAGCGTCAGCCGACGACTAGACGACTTGGGGGAACAGCCGTGTCTTTTCTTCATCAGCCCTCCGATACGAAGCTGCTGCGGCGGACGTTCGGCGCCTACCCCTCCGGTGTGGCAGCCCTGGCCGCGACCGTCGACGGCGAACCCACGGTGCTCATCGCGTCCTCCTTCACGGTCGGCGTGAGCCTGGAGCCGCCCATGTGCCTGTTCGCGGTGCAGAACACCTCGACGACCTGGCCGGTCCTGGCCCGCGCCGAACGCCTGGGCGTCTCCGTCCTGGGGATCAGCCACAGCGCACAGGTCCACCAACTGGCCGGCAAGGACAGGGCCGCACGGTTCCATGGCATCGAGGTCACCGAACTGGAGTCCGGCGCCCTGCTCATCAACGGGTCGCCCGTCCACCTCGAATGCAGCGTGGTGCATGACTACGCGGCCGGCGACCACCGGGTCATCGTCCTTGAGGTTCTCGCCACGAACACGAACCCCGAGCAGCTGCCGCTGGTCTTCCACAACTCGCGGTTCCACACCCCCGTGGCCGTCTGAACCAGACCAGCACAGCGCGGCGCAGCCCGCAACGACGTGGGCCGCGCCTCAACTGCTTCTCCAACCGTCCTACTTGACCACAGGAAGCTCCACGTAGGTCCTGCCGCCCAGATGCACGGTCACGTCACCGAGCGGGTTGTCGGGAACGATCCGCGGATAGTCACCGCCGCCGATCGTGATGCGCAGCTTCTCCCCCGGCTTGAACTCCCAGTGGGTCTGGCCGAGTTGGACCGTGTACTGCGTCGGCGCGCCGGGAGTGACCGGCTTGGCCTTCTCCAGACCGGCCCTCAGCTGCGCCCGCAGATAACCTGTTTCGATCGGCAGGACGCGGCCATCGGGCAGGACGGTCTCCAACTTGCTGACGAAGTAGGTGTCCTTCGTGTCGATCGACGCGTTCAGGTGCAGCGTGACCGGGCCGGCGAGTGTGGTGTCCGCGGTGAACGCCGGAAGGGTGAAGGTGGCCCGGTCGGTCACATATCGGCCGTTGGACAGCACGTTGTTCTGTTCGGCCGCGGCCTGGTTCTGGCCGGGGTCGTAGGGCAGGGTTCCGGTGACGGCCGCCGACGGTCCGTCGATCGGGTTGATCTGGTAGCGGTATCCCGTGGACGCGGGCGCACTCTCGGCGAGAGAGCCGTCCGACGTCGGATACAGGAGCGAGCCCGAAGTCGCCGTCGAGGGCCACTGGTCGTAACCGTGCCAACTGCCGGACGCCTTGGTGGAGGTGGACGCGTAGCTGATCACACGGTCCGGGGGCAGCTCTGCTCCGGGGAGCTTGGCCAGCCAGTGGTCGAACCACTGGAGGACGACGGAGAGCGAGATCGAGTTGGTGGCGTCGACGCCTTGCAGGGCCGGATCCAGTCCCGGGATCTGGAGGAAGCCGCCGTGGATCCACGGTCCGTTCAACAGCCAGGTCTGCTCGGGCCGTTGCTTGAGCGCGTCGAAGCCGCCGTTCTTGAAGATGTCGAAGTAGCCGCCGATGTGCAGCGCCGGGACCTTGACGTCGTGCAGCTTGTCGGTGGTGACCGCCTGCTTCCAGTAGGCGTCGTAGAGCGGGTTCTGCTGGAAGCTGCGGAGCGTGCTCGTGTGGTCGGCGGGGCTGAGGATCGGGCCGCCGTTGGCCCACCAGGTGCCGTTGGTCGAGGGGACTCCGCCGGGGTAGACCCACTCCGAGTAGATGTTGGTCGGGGAGACGATGGGGATGATGGCGCGCAGGTGCGGCGGCTGGAGTGCGGCGGCACGGTAGGACGTGATGGAGCCGTAGCTCTGCCCCATCTGCCCTACGTCGCCGGTCGAGTTGGGCTGTCGTGCCAGCCACTCGATCAGGTCGTAGTTGTCGGTGGCCTCCTTGGGCTGGAACCACGAGGGGAAGGTGCCCGTCGAGCTGCCCGAGCCTCGGACGTTGCAGGTCAGAACGTTGTAGCCGCGCCCGGCCAGATAGCTGTACGCCGGGTTCTGGCGGTACATCTGGTACGGCGTGAAGTCGACCAGCAGGCTCGGGTGTTTGCCGCTGTCGACCTTGCCGTCATGGCCGGGCTTGTAGAGGTAGCAGTCGAGGCGGGTGCCGTCCCTCATGGGCACGCGCACCTCGGTGTCGATGCTGTCGTACTCAGCGGGCCGGTCGTAGCCGAGCCAATCGTGGATCGCCTTCGGGGCGGGCGAGTTCAGCAACCCGGGGGTCGGATACGAGTCCTGCGCGGAACCGCCGGTGGAGCTCGCCGGGGCCGGGGCGAAGCCGGCCAGGGTCAGCGCGGTGGCCACAACAGCGGCCACCACTGCGGTTCTCCGTGAGCGGGGAAGACGTGCCACAGCGCCACTCCCTTGTGATCAAGCTGTGTGGGTACGCAATCGCGTACGTTAGTACCGCGACATGAACCGGTCAACGATCGCGCACCCTGCTGAAGCCGTGACACGTCGGCAGTCAGTACGTCGCTCGTCCGCCGCTGATGTCGTAGACGGCTCCGGTGGAGAAACTGACCCTCTCGGACGCCAGGAACGCCACCAGTTCGGCCACTTCCTCCGGCCGGCCGATCCGGCGCATCGGGATCAGACCGGTGATGTGGGCCAGCACGTCGGGCACCGTGCTGTCGTTCATGGGCGTGGCGATGACCGCGGGCGTGATGACGTTGACCAGGACTCCGGTGGTGGCCAGTTCCTTGCCCGCGGACTTGGTGAGGGCGATCACGGCGGCCTTGGAGGCGGAGTAGACCGACAGATTGGCGTTGCCGTCTTTGCCGGCCATGCTGGCGAAGTTCACCACACGCCCCCAGCCGCGCTCGCGCATACCGGGGACGAAGGTCCGCAGGGTGTTCACGGTGCCCAGCACGTTGACGTCGAGGACTCGACGCCACTCCTCTGCCGTGGTCTCGGTGAGCGGCTTGTTCGGGCCGACGACGCCGGCCGAGTTGACCAGGATGTCCACGGGCCCGATCTCGCCGGCGACCCTGCGCAGCGCGTCCTCGTCCGTCACGTCCGCGTGGACGTCGGCGCCCTGGAGGTCGAGTGTCGTCACGGTCAGGCCGTCGGCCCGGAGACGCTCGGCGGTGGCCGCGCCGAGTCCGCCGGCGCCTCCGGTGACGAGGGCCGTCCTGGCTGTCGTATCAGTGCGATTCACGGCTCACCTCCGAGCCACTGGACCCGACGAGGAAGTCGAGGTCGGCGCCGGTGTCGGCCTGCAACACGTGGTCCACGTAGAGCCGTTCCCATCCGCGCCTGGGGGTGGCGAAGCCCGTGACGGTGGCTGAGTCCGGCGTCCTGCGGGCCAGTTCGGCGTCCGGTACGTCGACGTCGAGGCGGCGGGCTGCCACGTCCAGGGTGACGAGGTCCCCGGTGCGTACGAGGGCGAGCGGTCCGCCGGCCGCGGCCTCCGGTGCCACGTGCAGGACGACCGTGCCGTACGCCGTGCCGCTCATCCGGCCGTCGCAGACGCGAACCATGTCACGAACGCCCTGTTCGAGGAGCTTCTTCGGCAGAGGCATGTTCGACACCTCCGGCATGCCGGGGTACCCCTTGGGGCCGCAGCCGCGCAAAACGAGGACCGAGTCGGCGTCGACATCGAGGTCCGGGTCGTCGATGCGGGCGTGGAAGTCCTCGATGCTGTCGAACACGACAGCCCGGCCACGGTGGCGCAGCAGGTGGGCGGAGGCCGCCGCGGGTTTGATGAGTGCTCCGGCGGGTGCGAGGTTTCCGCGCAGTACGGCGATGCCGCCCTCGGCGACGAGCGGTTCGGCTCGGGTGCGGATCACCTCGGGGTCCCAGATCGGGGCGTCGTCGAGGTAGTCGACCAGTGGTTTGCCGGTGACGGTCAGCGCGTCGAGGTCGAGCAGGTCGCGGACCTCGCGCAGCACGGCGAGCAGGCCTCCGGCGCGGTGGAGGTCGTCCATGAGGAAGCGGCCGGCCGGCTGGAGGTCCACGAGGACCGGCACGCGGGAGCCGATGCGGTCGAAGTCGTCGAGGGTCAGTTCGACACCGAGCCGTCCGGCGATCGCGAGCAGGTGGACGACCGCGTTGGTCGACCCACCGACTGCGGCCAGCGCCACGATCGCGTTGTGGAAGGACGCCTTGGTCAGGAAGGTGCCGGGTCGCCGGTCGGCGGCGACCATGTCGACCGCCAGCCGGCCGGTGTCGTGTGCGGCGGCCAGCAGTCGGCTGTCGGGGGCGGGGGTGCCGGCGACCCCGGGAACGACCGTGCCCAGGGCCTCTGCGACCACAGCCATCGTCGAGGCGGTACCCATCGTGTTGCAGTGCCCCCGGCTGCGGATCACCGACGACTCGGAGCGGGTGAACTCCTCCTGGGAGAGCGTGCCGGCGCGGACCTCCTCCGACAGCCGCCACACATCGGTGCCGCAGCCCAGTGGTGTACCGCGGAAGGTCCCGGTCAGCATCGGGCCGCCCGGCACCACGACGGCGGGCAGGTCCACCGACGCGGCGGCCATGAGCAGCGACGGAATCGTCTTGTCGCAACCGCCCAACAGGACGACGCCGTCAAGGGGGTTGGCCCGCAGCATCTCCTCGGTGGCCATCGCCGCCATGTTCCGCCACAGCATGGCCGTGGGCCGTACCTGGGTCTCCCCCAGCGACACCACGGGCAGGTCCAGCGGGATACCGCCAGCCTCGTACACCCCGTTGCAGACCGAGGCGGCCACCTCGTTCAGGTGCGCGTTGCAGGGGGTCAGGTCCGAGGCGGTGTTGGCGATGGCGATCTGCGGACGACCAGTGAAGGCGTCCTCCGGAACACCGCGCCGCATCCACGCCCGGTGGATGTAGGCGTTGCGGTCCTGGCCCTCGTACCACTGTGCGCTACGGAGTCTCACCGTGAACTCCTTCCAATAATCGACACGATGGTCTAATTTTTGGAACGACATGGAGCATACGCAGCCGCACGACGGACCGACAGACCTTGGCGAGGACGGTCCAACAGGCGCCGAGGGCATCCGACTTGTGGGTTCGGACCGGGTCCTGGCCGTCCTCAGGGAACTCTCCCGTTACCCCGGCGGGGTGGGCCTTGAGGAGCTGACCCGGGCGATCGGCAGCCCCAAGCCGACCGTGCACCGGGCTCTGGGCGCACTGCGCCGGGCCGTCTCGCCGACCAGGACGACCGCGGCCACTACGTCCTCGGCGACGAGTTCCTCCGCATGGCCTTCGCCCACCACGAGGCCCGACCCGAACACGTCCGCCTACGACCCCTGCTGGACACGCTGGCCGCGCGGTTCGGCGAGACCGCGCACTACGCGATCCTCGACAGGCGTGAGGTGGTGTACCGCGCCAAGGTCGACCCGCCGGCCGGCGCCGTCCGACTGACCTCGACGGTGGGCGGCCGCAACCCCGCGCACGCCACCGGTGTCGGAAAGCTGCTGCTCACCCACCAGTTGGATACCCTTGCGGACGTCGAGGCGTGGATCGGCGACTCCCCACTTGAACGCCGGACACCCCGAACCCTGCACACGGCCCACGACTTGCACCGTGAGCTGCGCACGATCCGCGCCAAGGGCCACGCCTGCGACGACCAGGAGAACGAGACGGGGATCAACTGCCTTGCCCTGCCTGTGTACGCGACCTCGCCCACGACACCCTCCGGCGCCGTGAGCATCAGTGCGCTGACCTACCGCACACCCCTGTCCACCCTGCTCGACTCACTCGCCGAGATCCGTGCCGTACTCGGACCTCTGGGTGAGCCGCACCGATGAACCCCCGCCGCCCCAGCAACGGAGTCCGACCTGTGTACCTCATGCGCATCGACGCCCCCGACGCCGAGAAGCCCGTCACCCCTGTCCACGACGAGACGTACGCGGACGGAACACGATGAGCACCCGTCCGATGCGGGCCTTCGTGCTGACGGCCCCCGGGAAGTACGCCGTTCAGGAGGTCCCGGCACCGGCGGCCGCACCCGGTGAGGCCGTCGTCGACGTCGAACGGGTTGGCGTGTGTGGTACCGACATGGAGTTCTACACCGGTGCGATGGCCTACCTCCATCAAGGGCACGTTCAGCTTCGTCGCCTCCGTCATCACCAGCCCAGGGGCGACGCCGTTGGCGTGGATGCCGTCCTTGCCGTACTTGCGGGCGACATGCCGGGTCAGCGCGCCGATGCCGGCCTTCATCACCGAGTACGCGACCTTGTCCGCCATACCGGCGTAGACGGCACCGGACACGGTGTTCACCACGGAGCCGCCGCCCGCGATCATGTGGGGCAGGGCGTGCTTGAGTGTCAGCAGGTAGCCGGTCAGGTTGACGTCGATCGTGCGCTGTCAGGCCGCCAGGTCGATGTCCACGACGTTCGTGTCCTTGGCGACCTCCTCCGGATGGATGTTGGCCGCCACGTTGAACAGCCCGTCGATCCGCCCGTACTCCTTCATCGCCCGGTCGATCTGGCTCTTGACCTGGCCCTCGTCCGAGATGCCGACGACCATCGCGACGCCGTCTCCCCCGTTACCTTTTCCGTGACCCCGCAATGGGGCCTCGGCCGAGGTCTCCACCACGTCGCTCACCACGATCGTGGCAGCGCCCGCGCCCAGGAACTTCGCCGTGGCGGTCGCGAGTCCGCCCGCGCCGGCGAAGACGACGACCCTGTTGTTGAGGCCTTCCATCAGTGATCTCCTTCAAGCTCGATGCGAGGCCGCAAGAAACGTACAGTGATGTACGGATAAGTACCAGTAGTCTGCGCCGCATGTCAGAAGAGGATCAGCACACGAAACGGCGAGACGCCGCCCGCAACCGGGAGCGGCTGCTGACTGCCGCACGCAAGGCGTTCGCCGAACATGGCCCCGACGTCGCCTTCGAGGAGATCGCCCGCGCCGCCGACGTCAGCCGGACCACGCTCTACCGCAACTTCGCCACTCGGCAGGAACTCGCGGCGACGGTCTACGAGGACAACGTCACGCACATCGAGCAGCACGCCGCGGGACTGGGCGAGCGCCCGGACGCCGTCGTACGTCTCCTAGACTTCGTGCTCGACATGCAGCGCGACAACCGGGCCCTCGCGCACATCCTGTCCGGCGCGGACGTGGCATGGCTCACCGGCCTCTCCACCAGGACCGTGGCCGCGTTCCAGCCCCACTTCGAACGCGGCCTCACGGCCCGAATCGTCCGCCCGGACGTCGAGGTCGAGGACCTGATGCTGGCCTTCCCCATGGCGGCCGGCGCGATGGCGGACAACGACGCCGTCCACCGCGAGGAGTTGAACGACCGCGTCCGCGCCATGCTCCACCGAGCCCTCTTCACGGGGCAGGAGCACCACGGCTGACGGACGGCGCAGACCCTACGGCGACTCCACCGCGTCCACGACGACCTCGACCGGTGCGCATCCGGCCGCCGTGACGGTGACGCCGATCCTTCCCGCTCCGCCCGGCCGGACGACCGCGACGGCACGACCGTCGTACGTGCGATGCGTGGCAGAGGTGAAGGTCTCCTCGGTGGCCGGGTTGCCGCTGCCCATCCCCTGCAACACGCCCGGACCGGTCACCGTCACGGTCACCTGGCGGTCCTCCGCGAACCGATTGCCCTCACCGTCGACGAGGGAGATCTCGACGAACGCCAGATCCGAGGAGTCGGCCCGGATCACGGCCCGGTCGACGACCGCCCGGAGCCGCACCGGTCCGGTCGCCGACGTCAGGCCGAAGCGGCCCGTTTCGACGCCGTCGCGATAGGCGATCGCGGTGACGTTCCCCTGCTCGTAGACGGTGTCGAAGGCGGTGCGGTACCGGTGGCCGGGACCCACGGGACTACGGCCGACCGACCGGTCGTTGACGAGCAGCTCGACCTCGTCGGCGTCGCTGTAGACCTCGACCACGACAGGGCGTCCTTCGAAGTCGCCCCAACTCCAGCTCGCGACGCTGTCGCTCCACGCCCATGCACCGACCTCGACCCGTTGGCCGTGGCGTGAAGGGCGCTGCACGGCGATGTACGGGTCGGCGCGCAGGCCGTAGACGATCTCGCGGTAGTAGGAGGCGGGTCGTCGCCACCCCGTGATGTCGATGTCGCCGCACCCGGCCACCAGCCAGGGATACGGGCCGCTCAGCGGCTCGCCGGGATCCTCGTCGTCGGGGTAGCGGACGCGGCCGATGCCGGCCTCGCCGAGGTAGTCCCAGCCTGTCCAGGTGAAGTCGCCGAGGACGTGGGTGTTGCGCTCGACCAGGTCCCAGTACCGATCGATCAGCGTCGGGAAGGTCTCGGTGCCCAGGATGATCCGGTTCGGGAACAGCTTGCGGTCCGTCTCGTAGCGGCCGTCGAGGTAGTTCATGCCGGCAACGTCGAGCACGCCGAACGACTCGGCCGTCTTGCGGGTGACGTTCTCGGAGGAGCCGATGCCGTTCATCAGGTCGCCGAGGTCCGACATCAGGGTGTTGATGCCAGGGCTGTCGTCACCGGCAGCCGGCACAAGGCCGCTGTCCGTGGGCTCGGACTCGGGCTCGGGCTTGGGCTTGGACTTGGGCTGCATCATCTCGACGACGTCGGGCAGCACGGCGAGCATGCCGTTGACGGCGTTCGTGACGAACCTCGTGTCGTCGAGCGCGCGCACCTCCTCGGCGAGTCTGCGACCCCACACCCCACCCCTGGGCGTGCCGGTCTCGGGGATCTCGTTGCCGATCGAGTACAGGACGACGCTCGGGTGGTTGAAGTCCCTCGCGATCATCGACTCCAGATCCCGCTCCCACCACTCCACGAAGTGCAGGGCGGCTCCGAACTCGGTCTTGCCGGTGGTCCACATGTCGAAGGCCTCGTCGATCACCAGCATGCCCAGCCTGTCGCAGGCGTCGAGCATGGCCGTGCTGACGGGGTTGTGCGAGGACCGGATCGCGTTGAACCCCGCCCGCTTGAGGATCTCCACCCGGCGCTCGTCCGCCCGTGCGATGGTCGCGGCGCCGATGACGCCGTTGTCGTGATGGACGCAAGCGCCACGCAGCTTCACCGTCTCGCCGTTGATCCGCAGTCCCGAGGCCGGGTCCAACTGGAGCCGCCGGATGCCGAATCGGGCCGTCCGCGACTCCGACAGCCGGCCGTCGTCGTACAACTCGACGGTGGCGGTGTGGAGTTGCGGGGTGTCGACGCTCCACAGGGCGGGCTCGTCCACGTAGTGCCTGAGGCGACTGACGGCCGGCTCGCCGGGCAGCACGGTCACGACGGCGGACGACGAGGCGACAGCCCGGCCACCGGGGTCGGCGATCTCGGTTCGCACCTCGACCGTGCGCGTGGCGACGGAGTCGTTGACGACCGTGATCTCGGCTTCCACGACCGCCAGTCGGGGCTCGATGTCGGGTGTGCGGACCCGGATTCCGTCGACCGCGAGATGCACCGGCTCCAGGACGTGCAGCCAGACGTCCCGGTAGATGCCGGCGCCGGTGTACCAGCGGCCGTCCTGGTGGTTGCGTGCCTCGACGTGGATCTCGTTGCGGCCCGCGCGGACCAGGTCGCTCGCGTCCACCAGGAACCGGGCGTATCCGGAAGGCCGCTGACCGGCGTAGTCGCCGTTCACATGGATCACGGCGTCGCGGTACACGCCCTCGAACTCGAGGACCACCCGCTTACCGGCCTCGGCCTCGGGGAGGTCGAAGAACTTGCGGTACTCGTAGACGCCCCCGGGGTGGTAGGCCGTCCAGGCTCCCCGCGGCAGTTCGGGATCGCGGGTGCGGGTGATCATCGCGTCGTGCGGCAGGGTGACGTCCTGGTACGGGACGGCGGCTCCGCCCATCTCGGCGAACGGATTGGACTTCTCGCGGTACTGCCATCCGCCGTTGAAGCTGCTGCGGCTCATCAGTGTTCCTCCGAGTCGGCCACCAGACAAGAGGAAACGTACGCCACTGTACGGATCACTGAACAGAGGGCAGCGCGAAGGAGCCGACCGGGGCAGCTCCGATGTACAGGGAGCTCTCGACCAGGAAGCCCTCCCACGGCGAACCGCACGGATTGACCAACCAGCGGCTCGCTCACAGCACTTCGGCGATCTTTCCCTGCCCGCTTTCCGCATACGATCACTCACCCCCACACATTCACCCGACACGCCCTCTTTGTTGCAATATGTTCCAATACAGGTTGTGGCCGACCCGCTCGTTGCCCCGACCGGTCGCGAGCAGTACTCGTGGTGCCTCCACCGCACCCGCCGCGACCACGACGCGTTCGCATCTGATCGTCCGCTGGACCGGCCCCTCCTCGTCGACGACCGTCCTCACCGCGGTGGCACCGCCTCGGCCATCGTGCACGACCTCAACGGCCTGTGCCCGCAAGAGGAAATCGCAACGGCCGGTTGCGAGGCCTCGCGGCACCGGCGCGTCGTGGGCGCCGCTCTTCGCGTCGACCGGCCAGACGTGGCCGACACACTGCGGGCAACCCACGCATGCGGGTCGCCCGAGGCGATGTTCGGCATTGATCGCGAACGGTACGGGTCCCGCCCTCCAGCCAAGACCACGCGGCTCTTCGGCATGGACCTGACTCATCGGAGGCCCAGCAGGGCCAGCATGAGTTAGCCGCGGGTGCATGGGGGGGGTCCGGCGCACCACCGGTCCCTGCGACGCACCGGCGACCCCGATCTCCTACTCCACCCGGTCGCAGTAGGGAACGAGCTCGTCATGGTCGAACGGCCAGTCACCGCCACAACGCTGCCCTCCGGCGCGCCATAGCGGCGCACCATGACAAACACCTCGGGGAAGAACCGCAAGGGCATCCCCCGACACAGGCAGGTGCCGCCGCCCAGGCACATCGCCACAAGGCCCTACGCGAACGGGCTCCCATCACCCTCAAGTCGCGCCACGGTGCCGTCGGCGCGATCGAAGAGTCTCGGGGGGGGGTTCCCGGCTCCCGAACCCGCGTTGCCCACGTAGATCGACATGCGCTGCCTCGACCGCGGCCAGCGCACAGGAACTGCACGAGGTGCACGCCCGCCCGTTCGAGGCCGCGATCCCCCTGGCGCATCTCGGCCCGGTGATGAACTCCTACTCCGAGCACGACGGCGTGCCCATCGGTGCCTCCCACGCGATCCTCACCGAGCTGCTGTGCGGGCGTTTTGGGGTTCACCGGCATCGTCGTGGCCGACTACACGACCACCAAGTGGCTCGCCTCACAGCAACGGGGCGTCGCCGACCACCAGGGGGTCGGCGTCCTGGCCCTGGCCGCCCGGCTCGACGTCGAACTCCCCGGCATCGCCGGATGCGGCCCCCGCACTCGCCGAGGCCGTCAAGGCGGGCCGGATCGGCGAGGACGTACTGGACCGGTCCGTACGCCGCGTACTGCGTGACAAGTTCACCCTCGGCCTCTTCGACCGCCCGTACATCGACGGGGATCCCGTCGTCATCCAGCGAACCGCCGCCGAGAGCACCGGTCTGTGCCGAGAGTCGGCCCCCAAGTCGGTGACTCTGCTGACGAACGCGGACGCCGTCCTCCCCTCGGCACCCGGCACGCGCAGAGTTGCGGTCGTCGGTCCGCTCGCCGATGATGTCTCCGCCGTCTTCCCCACCTAGCACCTACTACGTCGCGCTCACCAGGTCGGGACGCGTCACGCTGGCCGTCTGATCAGCATCGGAATCCCAGCGTCTGCCCCATGCCTCCGCCTGCAGCATGGGGCGGGACGCCCCCCAGCCTGCCCCTCGGTGGCACCCGTGTTTGCGTCCCCAGCATAGTTACGTTCCGCCCGCAGGGCTCCACCTCCCCAGGCAGAGCTCAGTCCGCCGGGTCGGACCTCGGGGCAAGATCCGGGCCATTCCCGGACCATCGAGCCGCCACTCGCCTCATTCGAGGCTGTTTCCACAGGTCAGCGACATGCAAGACGTGTACCACCAGCAGACCAAGAACCTGCTCGTGTCGTACTCACCGAAGAAGCTGGGCTTCTTCTGAGGTCAAACGAAAGGGTGCCTGACCTGGGAAATCTCCCGTCAGGCACCCTCACGGCCATAACTGCGGCGGTCCGGGTAGGCGGTGATCCAGCGTGCGGCCTCGCGTGGAGATGGCGGGCGCTCACGGGGCTGATCCTGGGGTAGCCCGCGTCACAAGGGTGCGACGGCTGTCTTCACCCGCTGGTAGTGGCGCACAGCCTCGAAGAGCCTTCGGGCATGCCGCCCTGCCGGCGTGCCCGCAGCAGCATCCTCGACGCTCAACTCAGTCGATGACGGAGTGGACTCCGCCAAGCTCAGCGCCGGGATGCTATCGGAGCCAACTCCGCGTCATCGGGGGATGGTGATCAGGACGCGGCCACGGCCTCCGGCGTCGACGCGGTCGTGGGCCTTGGCGATGTCCTCCAGCGAGTAGCGGTCGCCGACATCGATGGTGAGAGCGCCGACAGCGGCTGCGGAGGTCAGGTCGCGGGCGGCCCGGCTTCTGGCCTCGGCCGGGAAGTCGTCGCTGCCGAGCAGCCGCAGGGTGACGTTGTTGAACAGCAGAGGCCAGAACGGAATCTCGGTGCGGTCGGCGCGAGTGGCGTAGGCCGCGATCACCGCGTTGTTCGCGGCGATGGCGTTGTCGAGGTCGGCGTTGTCCGACAGGGCCACCTCGATGATCCGGTCGACGCCCTGGGGTGCGTACGCGCGGATCGCCGCCGCCGGGTCCTCCTGGTCCAAGGCGACGGCGTGGGCTACGACGGCCGGGTCGACGAGGTCGAGGTCCGCGTCACGGCGGACGGTGGCCAGCACGGTGGCGCCTGCCCAGCGGGCGAGCTGGGCTGCCAGGGAACCTACTCCCCCGAGCACGCCGTGCACGAGCACGAACTTTCCCTCGACCGGCCCGTCGGCGAAGACAGCGCGGTGGGCGGTGATCCCGGGGATGCCCAGGCCCGCGCCGAGTTCGTCACCCAGGTGGTCGGGCAGCGGCACGGCCTGGCTGTCGGGTACGACGGTGTACTGGGCGGCGGTACCGAAGGGACGGTAGGACTGGGCGCCGTACACCCAGACCCGCCGGCCGATTCGGCGGGCGTCGCCCCCTTTGCCGACCGCATCGATGACGCCGGCGGCGTCGCTGTGCGGGATCACCCGCGGGTAGGGCATCGACGAGCCGAGCCAGCCGCGCCGCTTCTTGGTGTCGCCGGGATTGACGCCCGAGAGGGTGACACGGACGCGGACCTCGCCGGGGTCGGGCTGAGGATCGGCCAGTTCACCGACGCGCAGGACGTCGGCGGCGGGGCCCTGTTCGTCGTACCAGGACGCAAGCATGGGCAGGTGCCTCCGGGGCCGGTCAGCTCGCAGGTTCTTCGAGCCTGGGGGGGATCGTTGTCGGTGCGCGCCGTGAAGGGCGCGGGCAGCTCCTCGCCGAGGATTTCGCGCAGCCAGGCACGTTCGGCCGTGCTGATGGCGCGGGCGGTGAGCAGCATGCCGCGGCGGTAGGGATCGGAGACGCCCTCCGCTCGCAGCGGCCGCTCGCCGTCGTAGAAGAAGCTCGCCGGCTCCTCCAGGAACTCCAGTCGCCTACGAAGCACCGCGTGCTGCTCGGCCACGTCGGGCACCTGGGAGAGGAAGGCCAGAATGGTGAAGAACCGGGTGAAGTCGGTGATTTCGTGGTCGGCCGGCTTGCGTAGGCGTCCGAGCAACTCTGCGCGCCCGGCCTCGGTCAGGCTCAGCACATACCTCGCGGCACCTGCGGCCGGATCGGCGCGCCGCTCCAGCACACCCGCCTTCGCGAGGCGGTTGATCGCCGGGTAGAGGCTGCCGTCACTGACCGGTCGTGTGTAACCGGTCAGCCGCGAGACGCGGCGGCGCAGCTCGTGTCCCGGCAGGCGCCCCTCGGCCAGGAAGCCAAGGATCGCTAGCTCCAGCATGACTCCATCATCACACGACTGCATCGAATCGATGCGTACATCGATTCGATGTTTTACTCTCCGAGTCCTGATCGGTACTGCGTGCTGCGGCTACATTTCCGGCGCCATGGCCACCGCCGCTGCCGCCGCCACTGCCGCTGGCTCGACGCCACTCACCCGCACCCGCTCATCGACAAGTTCATCGCCGTGGGCACCGGCCCGGTCAGCGCGGTCTCCTTGATCCCGGCTGCCTGCACACGCGCTGAGGCGGACTACGACGTGCACGCCGTCCTGGCCGAACGACGGCCGGTGCGGTCAGGCGTCGTCGGTATCGGTAGATGTCGCCTCTCCGCCGGGCATGGCGAGGGTCAGCACGTTGCCGGAGATGGCCCGGCCGCCGTCGGGGACCTCTTCGATCGGCACCATGGCGGTGGCGCGGGCGCGCTCGCCGTAGAGCTCAAGGTGACTGCGGTTGCCGCAGCCCTTGGAGGAGCAGTTCGATCAGTCGGCGGGGGTCGTAACGGGGGTCGTCGTCGCGTCCGACGCAGAGGTTGCCGATGCCGCGCATCAGCTCGTAGGGCTGGATGCCGGACCTGATCTCCCCGGCGTCGACTGCGGCGTCGAGCAGCTGGGTGCTCACGGGCAGCAGGCGGTCGATGAAGTAGGCGTGCAGCGCGGCGAAGCGGTCGGTGTCGGACTGCAGGGCATCGGCGAGCCCGTGCTTGGTGACCAGGAAGTCGACGAAGAGGTCGATCCACTGACGCAGCGCGTCGAACGGAGAGTCCGCACTGGCCATCAGGTTCGGGCCGGCCTCCGCGCATGCCTCGATCTGGTGGCGGTAGACGGCGGTGACGAGATCCGCCCGAGTCGGGAAGTGGCGGTAGATCGTGGCCATTCCGACGCCGGCCTGGGCCGCGATCCGGCGGATCGGCGCGTCGACGCCGGAGGCGACGAACACCTCGGCGGCGGCCGCGAGCACCCTCTGCTGGTTGCGCTGGGCGTCGGCGCGCTTACTTCGGGCCCCCTTGTCCGCGGGGCTCTCGGTGGGCATCACGCTCTTCCTTCCGACGTCACTTGACAAAACGGAGCACTGTTCCGGATATTAAGTGGTGCAGCGCTCCACTTAAAGGCTAACCGAAGGAGCGCTCCGGTACGCCCTGTCCGCCGTCAACCGGCCGAGACCGGCGGCGGGGCCCGTAGAAGGGGAAGCGGCACAATCATGAGCACATCCACCTCCACCGCCGACATCTTGGGCTCGCCCGTCCCGGTCCTGTCCTACAGCCCGGTGGTGCTGCCCGTACCCGGACGCCCCGTGGACCTCGAGGTACGAGTCACCGCACCCGAGACCGGAACCGACCTGCCCGTCATCCTGCTCTCCCACGGCCAGGGCCCCTCGAACAACCTCTCCTCGCTGAACGGCTACGCGCCACTCGTCAACTTCTGGGCGGCGCACGGATTCGTCGTCATCCAGCCCACCCACCTCACCTCCAGGACACTGGCCCACCTGGTGGCCGACGCCCCCGGGGCACCCTTCTTCTGGCGCTCGCGCTCCGAAGACATGCCGCACATCCTCGACCGGCTCGATGTGATCGACAAGGCCGTGCCTCTGCTCGCCGGCCGGATCGACCACACCAAGGTCGCCGTCGCCGGACACTCTTTCGGCGGCTTCACCTCCAGCCTCCTGCTCGGCGCCCGGGTCACCGACCCCGACACCGGGGAGGAAGTGAGCCTCATGGAGCCCCGGATCAAGGCGGGTGTCCTGCTGGCCTCGCCCGGTCGGGGCGAGGTCCTCAACGGACCCATGGGCAGCGCGCTGCCGGTCTTCGGGACCATCGACTTCTCCACGATGACCACGCCCACGCTGGTCGTCGTCGGCGACGAGGACGACTCCCGGCACTTCACCGACATGGGGCCGGACTGGCACGCCGACCCCTACACCCTCGGCCCGAGCCCCAAGTCCCTGCTCACCCTGTTCGGCGCGGGGCACGCGCTCGGCGGAATCCCCGGATACGACGTGGCCGAGACCACGGACGAGAACCCCGATCGAGTCGCCGCAGTCGCACGGCTCACCGCGGCCTACCTCCGCACCGAGCTCTACCCCGGAGACTCCGCCTGGCAGACAGCCCGCGACGAGATGACGGCCGGCCCCAACCCGCTCGGACAGGTCGAATCCAAGTAGGTCCGCCCAGGCCAGCAGCACGAGACCGCCCGCGGCCCCGCTTCCCGGTTCCCCGTGACCTCCCGGACGGCCTCCCGGACGAGCTGCCGCCCGGCTTCGCCCGGTCAGGCCGCTCGGCCGTAACCGCCGGAGCGGGCGAGCCGTCGCCGTGGAGCGGGCTGAAGTCGACGTCCACGTACGGGTCGTACGGGTCGTACGGGGGTCAGCGAAAAGCGGTGCAGGTGCGTTCTCGCGGAAGCCGGAGCGCAGGCGTCGCAGCAACAGGGTGGAGGAGACGGCGCCCTCCCGAACGGGGATCGCCACCCGCATCAGGTGCCGAAACCGGGACTCGATCAGGTCGAAGTCGATGACGTCATGACGTTACGGCCGCTTTTGCCGAACAGGGCTCGATGCGGAGGTACTCGGTCTGCTTGGCGGGCCGGTAGAAGGTGAGGTCCTTCCAGTTCCTGATCCTGATCCTGATCCTGATCCTGATCCTGGGCATGAGCTCGAAGCCCAGCAGATGAGCCAGGGCACGAACCGGGAAGGCCTGGCCCTGGATATCGGCGGGCATGGGTGGTCGGCTTCAGCTCGCTCGTGTTCTTGAGCAGGCCCTCGATGATGTGGACGGCTTCCCCCACACCGCATGGGATGGAGTGCGTGAACAGCGCGATGCAGGTGTCGGAGATGGTCCGACGAGGGGGATCCGGTGTTCGCGCTCGGCCTGTTCCAGGTGACCAGGTGCTGGTCGGGCCGTCTTCTCGGGAGATCTGTCGATCTTCGTGGCGTGCAACGGCGACGTCGGCCTTCGCGGCCGCAATGGGTCGTGGAGGCCGACGTCGTGTTCGTCCCCTGGAGTCGGTAACGGTTGCTCGGCGGGGGTGTCCCTGGTTGTCGTGGTGTGGCCGGGGAGGTGGGGGGGTGGTTTAGCTGGTGGTTGCGCGTGTGTCCCACAGCGCGCAGTGGTGGGCGGCGGTGAAGTCGTCGGCCTGGTGTGGGCCGCCGGCTGACGTGGTCTGGAGGACCGTCACCTCGCCGGGCCGCAGGCGTTGGTCGGCCATCGCCGGGAGGCCGGGGGCGCGGGGGACTGTGCGGGCGACGAACGACGACCAGTACTGGATCATCTGGCGGGACAGTTCCCGTTCCTCGGCGTTGAACGGTGCTTCGTGTCCGTTGTGGCGGAAGAGGTACTGGAGGTCGTTGGTGTGGGTGGCCCCGAAGTCGTAGTCGGTGTTCTGGTTGCGGAGATTCTCGGCGGGCGGACCGGTCACGTCCGCGAACTCGTACTGGTACACCGGCGCGCCCTGGGCGAGTTGCCGGCTCACCCGTGCGGTCGGGCAGGAATAGTCCCGGTCGCCGCGGGCGGCGGCGTGTGCGAGCGTCGGGGTCGGGGACCCGGTCAGCGGATAACGTGCCAGCACCTCGTCGGCGATGTCCTCGCCGAACCAGTCGCGCATGGTCTGGGGGTACTGCTGCGCCGTCAGCGGCTGTCCCTTGCCGTCGAAGTCGAAGTAGTCGAAGTAGCGTCCCTCGGTGCGGGTGGTGCCGAAGAGAGCCGGCACCTTGGCCTGTTGACCGGCCGCGAAGGTCTCGGCGGGCTGGCGCGGCAGCACGCGGTCGCCGGCGACGGGTCCCCAGCCGCGGCCGGACTGTGCGGCGAGAAGTTCCTGCGGGGTCTTGGTGCGCAGGCAGTCCAGCACGGCGTCCGGTTCGGTGTCCGGTTCGGTGTCCGTGCAGCCCAGGGCTTCGGCGTAGGCGCGGCCGGTGGTCTCGGCGGTCTTGACGGGGATGGCCGCGCAGTCGCGGTAGGACGCGGACTGGCTGATCGCGGCCCGGAAAAGGCCGCGTGCGGTGGGCGAGGCCAGTTGGGTGCACACGGCACGGCCGCCCGAGGACTCGCCGGCGATGGTGACCGCGTGCGGGTCGCCGCCGAAGCGGGCGATGTCGGCGCGTACCCAACGCAGCGCCGCCTGCTGGTCGAGCAGGCCGTAATTGCCCTGCACACCGGGCAGGGTGAGGAAGCCGGAGGCACCGAGGCGGTAGTTGATGGTCACGACGATCACGTTGCCGTCCGCGGCGAAACGGTCGGCGACGTAGTCCTTGCCGCCGCCCTGGATCATGCCGCCGCCGTGGATCCACACCATCACGGGCAGCCGCCGCGGGTTCGCCGGGGTGTAGACGTTCAGGTTCAGGCAGTTCTCGGTGTAGGTGGCCTGTTGGGGGTTCGTGCCCTGCAGACAGCGGGGGCCGAACGCCGTGGCGTCGCGTATGCCCTTCCAGGCCGGGTGGGGCTGCGGCGGACGCCAGCGCAGCGCGCCGACCGGATCGGCGGCGTACGGGACGCCGAGGAACTGCCGCCCCTCGGCGGTCGCCTGGCCCCGGATCGGGCCGGCGGTGGTCTGTATCACCGGGGACTTGCCTGATCCTGATGCGGTCCGGGCGGGATCGGCACCAGGGGCAGAGGTGGAGGAGAGAGCAGAGGCAGGGGTTAACACAGACAGCACGGTCGCTAGACACGTTACGGCGGCTGTGCGACGGGCTCGGAACATGGGGGGATTGTCCTTTCACCGCTCGACGTACTGGAGTTGTGCAGTACGCAGCAATGGAAGGATATTGAAGTCTCAAGGTCTTGTGGTCGAAAAGCGGAACCACCCATTCGCCGGGTGCGGCTGATCCCAGGTGTGGCCGACGGAGACCTTCGATGACGCCAGCTCGAGCGGGCCGATCTCTACGGTGGCAGCGCGGGCAACTCGTCTTGGTCCAGTGCGGGCGCGAGCTCCTCACTAACGTGCGCATCGTCTTGCGCCCGGGCGTGCTCCTGTGCGGTCGGCAGCCCCCGCTCAGTCATCTTGCGGTGGGCTGCGCGAAGGCCTCGGGGCCGATACGCACCCGGCGAGCGATGCTCTCGCTGTCGAGACGGATGCGATGGACGTACCAGCGGCGGACCAGCGTGTCCCGGTCATACCCGGCGGCAGGACGATGACGACGGTCAGCTTCTCGTCGGGGCGGCTACGGCCTCAGTGGGTCCGCGCAGCCGCCGGACGACGATGGCCGTGTCAGGTGGTCGGGCTGCCTGCGATCCACTCGCTCCACGCCATGTTCCAATCGCTGAGGCCGTTGTCCGCGGCCAGCGTGGTCTTGTCCGCGGAGTTCTTGACGACCACGACGTCACCGATCATCGAGTGGTCGAAGAACCATGCGGCGGGCTTACTGCCGTCGCCGCCGCCCCTGACATCCTTGAGGCCTACGCAGCCGTGGCTGGTGTTGACCTTGCCGAAGACGGAGTCGGCACCCCAGTAATTGCCGTGGATGAAGGTGCCGGAGTCGGTCAGGCGCATGGCGTGCGGTACGGCCTTGATGTCGTACGAGGGCTTGCCGTCCTTCTCCGTGAGGCCGACGGTCGCACCGTTCATATGGATGTGGCTGAACTTCTCGGAGATCACCATCCGACCGTTGTACGTCGGGTGCTCGCGGCTGCCCGACGAGATCGGGATGGTCCTGATCGTCCTGCCGTTCCGGACGACGGTCATCTGCTTCGTCTTTGCGTCCACGGTGCTGATCTGGCTCCGGCCGATCTTGAACGTGACCGTCTTCTGGACGCCGTCGCGGGTGAGCGTGACGGTGACGGTGGAGCCGGGCTTCCAGTAAGTCTCGGGGCGGAAATCCAGACGGTGGTCGTTGAGCCAGTGACCGACGACCCACTGGCCGCTGCTGGAGCTGACCTGGATCTCCGACTCCACGGCCGCCTTGTCGCTGATCGCCGTGTCGAAGTCGACCGTCACCGGCATGCCCACGCCGACGGTCGAGCCGTTTTCGGGGGAGACGTGCCCGATGAAGTCGTTGGCCGGGGAGACCGTGGTGATGGTGGCGTTGCCGGTGGCGGAGCGGCCCTTGGCGTCCTCGGCCTCCGCCGCGATCTGATACTTGGTGGCACGCTCCAGTCGGCCGTCCGGCTTCCAGGAGGTGCCGTCCGCAGACAGAGTGCCCGGGATCTCGACACCGGTCGCGACGGCGGTCATGGTCACCTTGACGAGCTTGCCCTTACTGACGGTGACACCGACCGGGTCGTTGATCCCGACGCCGTGGACACCCTGGCCGGGCGTGATCTCTATTCGGGCGTCGGAGGCTTCCTGGGTGCCCGACTGACTTACCCGCGCCTGCGGTCTCGGGGGGTTCCCGGCGCCGTTGCTGCCGGTGGCGGCGTTGCTCGTACCGCCGAGGGCCGTGACCGCGAGTATGCCCCCGAGTACGCCGGCGGTAGCCACCAGCCCGGTGCGTCGTCTATAGAGCGTGATCAAAGGCTTCTCCATGCCGTTGGACTCTGCATCCCTGTGCTGATCGCCGAAGGAGTGCAACCAGCCTTGAAACCACTAAGACATCCATATGTCCATAAATGGGTAAATTGTGGCGAAGGCCACGCATTGGCGGGCGGCAGCTCTGCTCCATCCGGTAGGCGCGTTAGCCGGTTGGCTCGCCCCTGGACACGCCAGAGACTTCGCAGCCTCCGTCCCTCTGGAGGGTGACCACGCCCCGGTCACCGCCGGGGTCGGTCGCGCTGGTGCCTGTCGGCAGCAACAGCTACCGGGAGAGCCAGGTGAGGCGTAGTTCCACGATCTTCTCGCTGGGGACTCCGGCCGGTCTACGTCGAGATCGCCGCCGGGACCGCCGCCCGGACCGTTGTGCGGTCCGTTTAGCGGACCGCAGGCCGACCCGGACAGCCAAGGGGGCCGGCTACTCCTGGCCCACCGTGACCGCCAACGCCGAGACCGCTGGTGAGTTGGCGGGGCGTGGGTCGGATCAGGTCAGTTGTGGTGGGGCCCAGACGTGGTGGCGGAGGATCATGCGTGTTGCGGTGCGGGAGGGGGTCAGCCGCATCGCTGTGTTTCGTAGGACGACGGCCAGTGGGTGGGAGAGTTGCTGGCCGATCCGCCCGGCACGGCGGGCGGCCCGCGCGACGGACTGGCTGCGCGGTCGGCGCTCGGCGTCGTAGCGGGCGAGCCCGGCCTCGACGGTGGGCTCGGTGGCCAGCGCGGCGGCCAGGGTGATCGCGTCCTCCAGCGCCTGGCAGGCGCCCTGTCCGAGGTTGGGGGTCATCGCGTGTGCCGCGTCGCCGAGCAGCGCGGTCCGGCCGACCGTGTACGAGGGGAGCGGTGTGCGGAGTTCGTTGACGTCGTGGTGCAGCACGGCCGTGGGCCGGGTCGCGTCGAGGAGGGTGGGTATCGGGTCGTGCCAGATGTGGAATCGTCTGCGCAGTTCGTCCAGTGGGTCGGTGAACCGCATCCCGGCGGGGAGGTTGAGGACGGCGTGCCACTCGGCCCGCCCGTCGGGGAAGGCGATGTGCCCGAACTCGGCCCCGCGCCCCCAGGTCAGCTCGAAGTCGGTGCGCAGGTCGACCGCCTGCTCGGTGATGGCTCGCAGTACCGTCGAGCCGCTGTAGACCGGGCCCGGGTGGGCTGGGAAAAGCTGGCTGCGCACCTTGCTGCCGATGCCGTCGGCCGCCACCACCAGATCGGCGTCCAGGACCGTGTCGCCGCAGACGACACGAACCGTGCGGGGGCTGAGCTGCTCGACCGAGTCCGCCTCGGAGCCGATCAGCAGTGCCTCGGCGGGGACGCAATCGCGGAGCAGTCGGTGCAAGGTGGAGCGGGGGATGCCCATGATCGGCCTACCCACCGCCTTCTCGAGCGCCGAGCCGTCCATCCGGGCCAGCCAGCCGCCGCGCGGTGTGCGAGTGCCGCCGTTGTACTGGCCTCGCGAGGCGTCCCGTACCGCGTCGCCGACGCCGAGTTCGTCCAGTGCCCGCAGGCCGTTGGCGGCCAGTGAGATGCCCGCTCCCGCGTCGTCGAGCGTGGACGCGCGCTCGACGACCGTCACTTCCCATCCGATGCGGCGCAGGCCGATCGCGGCGGCCAGTCCGCCGATGCCCCCTCCGACCACCACTGCCGTGTTGCCCATGCCGAAGCCCCCATCCTTCTACATCTGTAGAAGGATGACTCTAGCTGGGGCTCTACAGGTGTAGAAAGGGGTCATGGCTTCGGATCGGCGCACCCTTCTCGCGGACGCGGCTCTCGACGTACTTGCCGACGACGGGGTCCGCGGTCTGACCCACCGTGCAGTCGACCGCAAGGCGGCCATGCCGCCCGGCACCACGTCCGCCTACTTCCGCACCCGAGCCGCGCTGCTCACCGGACTGGTCACCCGCCTGGTCCAACTCGACCAGGCCGAACTGCACACGATGGCCGAAGCTCTTCCTCCTCTGCGCACCGTTGAGGAACTGGTGGACGGCATGACGCTGCTCGCCCGACAGCGACTCACCGGCGAGGGCCGCCGCCGCTCGCTCGCTCGCTACGCCTGCACCGTCGAGAGCGTGCGTGACCGGGAGCTGCGCGAGATCCTCGTACCCCGCGAGAACGCCGGCCGCGATGCTGTCCGGCTGTTCCTCGCCGCGCACGGCGTGACGGACGTCGAAAATCGCACGCACACCCTGCTGACCTGCATCGACGGACTGGTCTTCGACCGGCTGGTGAGCGGTGGCGAAGTACCGCGCGAGGCCCTTGAGGGCCTGGTCGCCGCCGCCCTGCGTTAGGACGCAGACGGACCCGGCCCCATCCACGGTTCTCGGTCCCCCGCCCCCGGTCCCCCGTCCCGAGCAATCGTCGAGACCTGTGGGCAGGACCTGTGGATAGGGTGGGATGTCGCCCTCGCGTTGCGCCGCAGCCGCACCGATGCCGGGGGCTTCGTCACGCCGCAGGTCGCCATGACCGCCTCAGGTGAAGTCCGCAGCCGTGATGCCGTCGGGGTGTCCGAACGGCCACTCCACCAACTCGATCCGGTAACCGTCCGGGTCCGTGAGCCACGACGTCTTCGGGCCGTGCGGGCCGCCCGGGTACTGGAGGGGTTCGGGTCCCAGGCCGTCTTCGGTCAGCGTCCGCAGGGTGGTGTCGAGCGTTTCGACCTGGATCGCGAGGTGGTCGAAACCGCTGCCCACGTCGACCGGTCCGTCGCCGGGGCGGTGGACCAGTTCGAGCGAGGCGGCCGGTTCTTCGGGGAACTTGAGGATCGTGAGGCGAGCCCCGTCGGCGCTCTCGACCCTGCCCAGTTCGACGTAGCCCAAGGCGGTGTAGAAACCGAGCGAGCGGTCCAGGTCGGTGACGCGGTAGGAGACGAAGAGCGTCTTCACGCGGCCTCCTCGGGTCGGCGCACCCGGTAGCGGAGGTGCGTGACGTCTCGGTCCTCGAGCCGTCGGACGAGGTCGAGTTCGATGTGATCACTGCCCAGGTGGTCGAACAGCCGTCGGCCGTCCCCGAGGAGGACCGGAATCAGGTGGATCTCCATCTCGTCGACCTGCCCGGATCGCAGAAGCGCTTGGGCCGCGCCCGCACCATGAACCATGACCGGCCGATCCCCTGCGGCTGCGCGGGCCTGACGGGCGCAGTCCTCGACGTCGGTGACGAAACGCGCGTGGCCGGGTGGGACGTCCCCGTCATCCACGTGGTGGGTGAGGACGAGGATCGGCACGCCGTCGTGGTGGTCGCCCTGCCAGCGCCCGGCGAGTTCGAACGTCCGACGGCCGGAGATCACCGCGCCGGTCGCCAGCGCTTCGCGGTACACCTGGCCGCTCGGACCGTCGGACTCCCGGTCGTCGAGCCAGTCGAAGAGCCGTCCGCCGTCGCGTCCGAGCTCCTGACCAGGCCGGTCGTCCGGGCCGGCGATATAGCCGTCGAGCGACATCGACATGTACAGCCGAATCGGATTGTCCATCCTGGCCTCCATCTCTTCCGCGTGACACCACACCGGGATCCGGCGTTTTCTCCTGATCCGCCGACGGGCGGGACCGTCACAAGGAAGACTTCAGGCAACCGGCAGACTCATCGGCCCAACCCGCCGGGCCTGTTGCCGGGCCTGTTGCCGAGTCTCCGCTCCGGCCTCTGCCTCTGCCTCTGCCTCTGAGGGGGCTGGCAGCAGGCTAACGAGGTGGGGTGCGTTCACGGCCCTTTGTGCATCGGCTCTGGGCGGATTACGGAAGCGCGCATGCCGCGACGGCGGGCGCAGTCGTGCAGGTAGACAGGTAGAGAAGCGGCAACACCCCGCTGATCTTCGGGGACTTGCGGCACCAGGGCGGCTGGATCGCTGCGCGGGGCGCGTTTCGGCTCCGGGTGGCGGACGGCCGAGTTCCATGACGGTGGCGGCTGGTTGTTCTGGGCGAGTGGCAACCTGCCGGGGGCGTGCGGTTATGGGCGTACATCGACGACGCGCCTGCGAACGTCTGGAGCTGAAGCCCCTTCGTCCTACCGCGCCGACGCTCAGCCGCCGAAATGCCAGCCGACCGCGACCGCCCTGCGCCAGTCATCCGCTGGGCGACGGACGGACCGGCGGATCGGCGGATCGGCGGATCGGCGGACCGGCCCACGCAGCGTCCCTCCGGTTCGGCTCCATGTGAAGGCGATGTCGGCGTTTTGGCCATTCCGGATGCTCAGTCGCCCTGTGTCGGACCAGGGCTCGCGGCCCGGCGTGCTCCCCCGCGCCCGCGATTGCGGGCTCCAGAGCGCGTCCGAATGACGTGTGTTCGAAGTTGCTGCGGGGTCGTTGGTCCTCGTGACTCCGCCGTAGCGACCGTCCTAGGGGGAACGATGACCTCGGCCATCACACAAGAACAGCCGCCTCAGCCACCGAACGGCACCGCGCGGGACGACGGGTCGGAAGGAGCCGGTGTTCGAGAGGAGGAGTTCCTCTACCGGGATGAGTCCCGGCTCCAGGCAGGGTCGCTGCTGACGACCCGCACCATGGCGCGGCGGCTGCCCGCGCTCGTGCTGCGTTCCCTGAAAATGGCCTGGCGAGTCGACCGGAGCGCGACCATCGGGCTGCTGACGTGCCAGGTCGGAACCGGTGTCCTCGCGGCCCTTGGCCTCCTCGCCGTCACCGGAACGATCAACGCGCTGATCGCCTCGGGGGACATCGCCGAGCGGCTGTGGGACGCCGCCCCGCAACTGTCCGTCATCGCCGCGGCCACCGGTCTGCGCGCGCTGCTGGGCATCACGGTCGTCTGGCTGACCGGGCGGCTGCGACCGGTTCTCGGCCGGGCGGCGGAGCTGACGATGATCGAGGCCGCGCTCGGCGCGGAACTGGCCGCGAACAACAAGCCCGGCTACAACGACGCCTACGACATCGCCGACCGCGGCGCCAAGGTCACCCCCGACCTGGTGGAAGAAGCGCAGGACGTGCTCGCGGCGACCGCGACGCTCACGGCCGGCGCGGCCGTCCTGACCGTTCTGCATCCGCTGCTCCTTCCCCTCCTCTTCCTCGCGTGCCTGCCGCAGGCCGCCTCCTACGTCCGGTCGGCACGGGTGATCTACCTCGCCGGCCTGGAGACCTCCGGGCGGCGCAGGATGCTGGGCAAGCTGCGCTGGCACATGGCGTACATGGAGTCCAGCGAGGAGATGCGTGCCTGCCTGGCCGGCCCGTTCCTGATCGGCCGGTACCGGAAGCTGGCCGCCTCCGTCAACGCGGCGGAGCGCAAGGCCGCGAACACGGGCGCGTGGATGGGGCTGGCCGGGGCGGTCGCCGGCGGGGTGGCTTCGAGCGCGGTGTGGGCGGCACTGCTGTGGCTCCTCGCCTCCGGCCGCATGAGCCTGGCAGCCGGAGGGGGCGCGGTCTTCGCTCTCCAGACGGCCACCGGTTCCGTGCGCGGCATCATCAACGGCGGGGCCCGCCTGGTGCGCACCGGCTGGTACGTGCAGGACTGGCAGAACTTCCTCGACAACGCCCACGGCCAGGCCATGTCCGACTCCCGCGGCACCGCGGCCCTCCCCGCGGTCCCGGAACGCTTCGAGGTCCGCGACGTCACCTACCGCTACGACGGCGCACCGCAGAACAGCCTCACGGGCGTGTCCCTCCAAGTGCGGCGCGGCGAGATCGTGGCCCTGGTCGGGGAGAACGGCTCCGGCAAGTCCACCCTCTCCCGCTTGCTGTCCGGACTGCTGCTGCCCACCGAGGGCGAGGTGGCCTGGGACCACGCCGCAACGGTGGACATGGATCCCTGGGAGGCGTGGCGGCACGTCGCCCTGGTCCCGCAGAAGTTCACCTACCTCCCGCTGACGATGCGCGACAACATCACCTTCGGGCAGGGCGACACCGGCGACGCGGCCCTGCTCGCCGCGTGCGAGGCGTCCGGCGCCGCGGAGCTGCTGCCCGACCTCCGCTCCGGCCTGGACACTCTGCTGACCAGCGAGTGGTTCGGCGGTCAGCAGCTCTCCGGCGGCCAGTGGCAGCGGCTGGTGCTCACCCGCGCCTTCCACCGGCGGGCGGCGCTGCTGGTGATGGACGAACCCACGGCGGCCCTCGACGCACGCGCGGAGCACCGGATCTTCTCCGGCCTTCGTGAACTGGCCAAGGACCGCGCCGTCCTGCTGATCACGCACCGGCTCACCAACGTCGCTGTCGCCGACCGGATCGTCGTCCTGGACGAGGGCCGGATCGTGCAGGAAGGCACGTACGCCCAACTCACCCAGGAACCAGGGCTCTTCCAGTCCCTGTGGAACTTGCAGCGACGGATGAGCGGCGAGACCGCCTGATGCCCGGCGCCCGCCCCGCATCGGGCGTCCGCCTGCGCGCCGGCGGACGTGCGTCGCGTCATGCGCGGCATCGGCCGCGCGGGGACTCCGCACGGTTTGTCAGGAGGTCGGGGGCGATGGGTTCAGGAAGGTCAGCACCGAGGCGTCCTCTTCGATGAGCGGGACGAGGGCGGCGTTGAAAGGGCCCCCGTAGGGGGCCTCCAGGTGTGCCTGGAAGGCGTCCTCGTCCTGGTACACCTCGAAGATCCAGAACGCGCGGGGGTCGGCTGACTTGGTGTAGACGTCGAAGGCGATGTTGCCTTCTTCCGCGCGCACCTTGAGGGCGTAGTCCCCGATCAGGCGGGCGACCTCGTCCTGTGTTCCCTCGCGGGCGGTGAACTCGGCGAGCAGGGTCTTCTTCACGTTCTCGTGTCCTTGTCGCTTGTGGATGTCACGTGTGGATGGCACGTGTGGGCGAGCAGGGTGACGGCCCTGGCCGACGGCGTCGTCGTCCACGCCCCCGACCAGGTGTGTCATCGTTGACATCGAGTGGCCCGATGATGGGCGAGATCCGGCCGGTCCGTCAACGGTTCGGGCGGGATCGCCCGGCGCGGCCCGCCCGAACGTCAGGCGCCGCCCGCGGCCGTGAGTTGCGCCAACTGGTCCCGCCAGGGCGGATTGGGACCCGCGACCGAGCAGGTCAGGGCCGCGACCCTGGCGCCGAACCGGCAGGCTTCCGCGACCTCGTCGAGACCGAGGTCGGCGAGTCGGCCACCGAGGAGTCCGAGGGCGCCGAGGTGGTGCAGCAGGCCGGCGGTGAAGGAGTCCCCCGCGCCGACGGTGTCGACCACCCGCGTGGCCACCGCGGGCACGTGCACCCGTTCGCCGTCGAGCGAGGCCAGGGCGCCGCCCGCGCCGAGCGTGATCACGACGAGCCGCGCCCCCGCGGCGTGCCAGGTGTCGCACGCCTCCTCGGGCGGGGTGCCCGGCAGGAGGAGTTCCAGGTCGTCCTCGCTCAGCCGCAGGATGTCGGCGAGGGCGCACCAGTGCGCCAGCCGGGCGCGGTAGACCTCGGGGCGCACCAGCAGCGGCCGCACGTTGGGGTCGATGCTGACGGTGGCCCGCAGCCCCGCTGTCGCCAGGAACTCCTCCACCACCGCCCCGCCGGGCTCACTGACCAGCGCCAGCGACCCGGTGTGCACACAGGCCGTGCCGGACAGATCGACCTGCGCCAGTTCCTCCGCGGTCCACTGCCAGTCGGCCGTGTTCTGCGCGTGGAACGAGAACGCGGCCTGCCCCGCGGCGTCCAGCTCCGCCACCGCCAGCGTGCTGGGCTCGGCGGCAGCGACGGCGTTCGACAGGTCCACGCCGGACGCCTCCAGGTGGGCCCGGAACAGGCGGCCGAACACATCGCCGGAGAGCCGGGCGAGGAAGCGGGCCGACGTGCCGAGGCGGGCCAGGGCCACTGCCGTATTCGCAGGTCCGCCGCCCGGCAGC
The DNA here is from genome assembly GCF_900110755.1 of Streptomyces sp. yr375. Lineage (GTDB taxonomy): Bacteria > Actinomycetota > Actinomycetes > Streptomycetales > Streptomycetaceae > Streptomyces. The sequence goes on along the minus strand of NZ_FOFF01000002.1, from coordinate 337,046 downwards.
ACCCGCAGGACGAGTTCGTTCGAGGCGTCTGCCGGTTCGGTGAAGGCGTCCGCGACGCACTCTCCCAGCACGGTGATCTGACGAGGGCTCATCGGGTGCTCACTCTCGAAGAGGATCGGAAGGGATCTGACGTTGCCGATTTGTGACAAGTGGAAGGCATTGACGTTGCCGGGATCCGGAGTCCATCATCCTCGCCAGGCGGTGTCAACGATGACATAAGTCAACGATGACACCCGGGCGGCGTGCTCCAGATCCCAACCCGTGCCGCTCGCTATATCCCACAGGAGTCGATCATGTCTCGCACCACTCGCCTCTCCTCCTCCCTCCTCAGAGTCGCCGCGGTCACGGGCGTCGCGGCCCTCACCCTGACGGCCTGCGGGTCCGGCTCCGGTTCCGGTTCCACGAGCTCCGACTCGGGCGGCGTCAAGGTCGGTCTGATCACCAAGACCGACACCAACCCGTTCTTCGTGAAGATGAAGGAGGGCGCGGAGAAGGCCGCCAAGGAGAACGGCGCCCAACTGTCCACCGCGGCGGGCAAGTTCGACGGGGACAACGCCGGGCAGGTCACCGCCATCGAGAACATGGTCGCCGCCGGGGTGAAGGGCATCCTGATCACCCCGAGCGACTCCAAGGCGATCGTGCCCGCGATCCAGAAGGCCCGCGCCAAGGGTGTCCTGGTCATCGCCCTGGACACCCCGACCGACCCGCAGAGCGCGGTCGACGCCCTCTTCGCCACCGACAACCTCAAGGCCGGCGAGCTGATCGGCGAGTACGCCAAGGCGGCCATGAAGGGCAAGACGGCGAAGATAGCCGCCCTCGACCTGGCGCCGGGCGTCTCCGTCGGCGTCCAGCGCCACAACGGCTTCCTGAAGGGCTTCGGCGCCACCGACAAGGACGTCGTGTGCGCTCAGGACACCGGCGGCGACCAGGCCAAGGGCCAGACGGCGATGGAGAACTGCCTGCAGAAGGCGCCCGGCATCAACGTCGTCTACACCATCAACGAACCGGCCGCGCTGGGCGCGTACACCGCACTGAAGGCCAAGGGCCGGGAGAAGGACGTCCTGATCGTCTCCGTCGACGGCGGCTGCACCGGCACCCAGGCCGTCAAGGACGGCAAGATCGCCGCGACTTCGCAGCAGTACCCGCTGAAGATGGCCGCCGAGGGCGTGAAGGCCGTCGTGACGTACGCCAAGGGCGGCAAGAAGGCGTCCGGTTACACCGACACCGGCGTCACCCTGATCACCGACAAGGTGCAGGCCGGGGTCACCTCCAAGGACACCGCCTACGGCCTGGCGAACTGCTGGGGCTGAGCCGCACCTCAGGACCGTACGACACCGCCGCTCCCCTTCAGCGGGGCGGGCGGCCCACCCTCCCCAGCCAGGGTCGACCGCCCTCCTTGTCCCGGCGGCGGGGCTTGTGCCCTCGTCCTCCGACAAGGACATCTGTCTTCCGACAAGGATTTCGCATGACAGCCACGACCACGCCGTACGCCGAGCTCACAGCACCGAGCGCGGCCCGCAGACTGCTCACGGCGCCGACCACCGGACCTCTGGCCGCCCTCCTCCTGGCCTGCGCCTTCTTCGCCTTCTCGACCGATCAGTTCCTGACCGGCGGCAACTTCTCGCTGATCGTGCAGCAGGTCATGGTCGTCGGCACCCTCGCCATCGGACAGACCCTGATCATCCTGACGGCGGGGATCGACCTGTCGTGCGGGGCGGTGATGGCGTTCGGCAGCATCGTGATCGCCAAGATGGCGGCCGAGGGCTCCGTGCCACCGCTCGTCGCGATCGCGCTGGGGCTGGCCGTGTGCGGCGGGTTCGGCCTGCTCAACGGGCTTCTGGTGCAGAAGATCCCGCTGCCGCCGTTCATCGTGACCCTGGGCATGCTCAACGTGGCGTTCGCGCTGACGCACATCTACTCCGAGGAGCAGACCGTCACCAGCCTGCCCGGCTCGCTGACGGCCCTCGGGGAGACCTTCCCGCTCGGCCACACCGACATCACCTACGGCTCGCTGGTCACCATCGCCCTGTTCCTCCTCCTCGCCTACGCGCTGAGCAGCACCGGCTGGGGCCGCCATGTCTACGCCCTGGGCAACAGCGCCGAGGCCGCCCGGCTGAACGGCATCCGCACCTCCCGCCTGACCATCGGCATCTACACCGTGGCCGGTCTGCTGTACGGCGTCGCCGCCCTGCTGCTCATCTCCCGCACCGGAGTCGGCGACCCGCAGGCCGGGCAGACCGACAACCTCGACAGCATCACCGCCGTCGTCCTCGGCGGCACGAGCCTCTTCGGCGGCCGCGGCTCGGTCCTGGGCACCTTCATCGGCGTCCTCATCGTCGGCGTGTTCCGCAACGGCCTCCAACTGATGGGCGTCGCCTCCATCTACCAGACCCTGATCACCGGCGTCCTGGTGATCCTCGCGGTGACCGTCGACCAGATCTCCCGGAAGAAGGCCCGATGACCGCCACCTCCTCCCCCACGCCCGTGCTGCAGGCCCGCGGTCTGATCAAGCGGTACGGCCAGGTCACCGCCATCGACGGCGCCGACTTCGACCTGCTGCCCGGCGAGGTCCTCGCCGTCATCGGCGACAACGGCGCCGGCAAGACCAGCCTGATCAAGGCTCTCACCGGCGCGGTGGTCCCCGACGCGGGCGAGATACGGCTGAACGGCGAGCCCATCGCCTTCTCCGGCCCGCAGAGCGCACGCGCCCACGGCATCGAGACGGTCTATCAGGACCTCGCCGTGGCCGCCTCCATGGACATCGCGTCGAACATGTTCCTCGGCCGCGAGCTGCGCCGCCCCGGTGTCCTCGGGAATGTCTTCCGCATGCTGGACAAGAAGCGCATGCGTCAGGAGGCCGCCGAGCACATGGCCGACCTGAAGATCGGCCTGCGCTCGCTGACGCAGTCGGTGGAGACGCTGTCCGGCGGACAGCGGCAGGCCGTCGCGGTCGCCCGTTCCGTCGCCTGGGCGCGCTCCGTCGTCGTCATGGACGAACCCACCGCCGCCCTCGGCGTCAAGGAGTCCGGCCAGGTCCTGGACCTGATCCGCCGGGTCCGCGACAAGGGCATGCCGGTCGTCCTGATCAGCCACAACATGCCGCACGTCTTCGAGATCGCCGACCGGATCCACGTCCACCGCCTCGGCCGGCGCGGCGCCCTGATCAAGCCCTCCGACTACTCCATGGCCGAGGTCGTCGCCATCATGACCGGCGCGCTCACCATCGACGAGGCCGGAGATACTGTCGTAGCGGATTCGGAGGCAGCGAAGGCAGCCGGAGTCCAGGCCACCTGACAGCACAACCCGCTCTCGCACCTTCCGGCCGAGGCCGCGGCCGGAACCGAGAGCCCTCAGGAGACGGTTTCCTCCATGGCAGCGAACCGCCGCCCCACCCTGGCCGACGTCGCCCGAGAAGTCGGCGTCAGCGCCAAGACGGTCTCCCGAGTCCTCAACGAGGACGGGCCCGCCTCCGCGCAGACCAGGGAACAGGTACTGGCCGCAGTGGCCAAGCTCGGCTTCCAGCCGAACCTCATGGCCCGCAACATCCGTGTCGGAGGACCCGACACCACCATCGGCCTGGTCATCCCCGACCTCGCCAACCCGTTCTTCGGGGCCGTCGCCCGCGCCATCGAGGACACCGTCCGCGAACGCGGGCTGACCCTGCTCATGGGCTCCTCCGCGGACGATCCCGCCCGCGAACGCGCCCTGACGGACAAGTTCCTCGCCCGCCGCGTCAGCATCCTCATCGTCGTGCCGTCCGTCGGCGCCGACCACACCCATCTCAAGGCGCACCGCGCCGCCGGCCTGCCCGTCGTCTTCCTCGACCGGCCGGGCACGGGCCTGGCCGCGGACAGCGTCGTCAGCTCCAACCGCACGGGCGCGCACGACGGCGTCGCCCATCTCATCGCCCACGGCCACCGGCGCATCGGCTTCGTCGGCGACCTGCCCACCAAGCTCCACACCCGCCGCGAGCGCCTCGCCGGCTACCGAACGGCCCTGGAAAGCGCCGGCATCCCCTACGACCGCTCCCTGCTCACCAGCGCCCACGACCAACACGGGGCGTCCGACGCCACCGTCCAACTCCTGGGCCTGCCGGATCCCCCCACCGCTTTGTTCGCCGGCAACAACATCGTCGCGCTGGGCATCGTCACCGAACTCGCCCGCAGCGGACGCAAGGACGTCGCCGTCGTCGCCTTCGACGACGTCCCGCTCGCCGAGGCCCTCGAGCCGGCCCTCACCGTCGTCGCCCAGGACCCGGAAGAGCTCGGCAGAACAGCGGCGGCCCGAGCCCTGGCCCGCCTCGACGGCGACCGCACCCGCGCCCACACCATCACCGTCCCCACCCGCCTCATCATCCGAGGCTCAGGCGAACTCCCCACGGACACCGCGCGAGAGGCTTGAGCGGAGGCGTTCGGTGCGGGGTGAGGCGCTCGTCGGAGTGGCTGGAGTTGGCCTGTCGACCGGCGGTGGTGGTCCTGCCGCGACCGGTCAGGCGTGGGTGCGTCTGGTGTCGATCCAGTAGCTCTCGGCGTCTCGGTCCACGACTCGGTGCAGAGGATCGCGGACCAGCCTCGCCGCCGACCCCGCCGGGACGACGATCAGCCAGTAGAGCAGGAGGAGGGCAAGGTTCCTTGTGGTTGTGGTGAGGGCCATGGGGCGGTTCTCTCTTGTCAGGTTGGTCAGTCGAGGGGGATTTCGGTGCGCCAGTCGGCGTCCTCGTGCCAGGGTGGCTGGTTCTCTTTCAGGAGGAGGAAGCCGCCTAGTACTAGGACATCGATCCGGGTCCGCATGAAGCACGTGTACGCCTCTTCGGGTGAGCGGACGATGGGCTCGCCCCGCACGTTGAACGAGGTGTTCACCAGGACCGGGCAGCCGGTTTCGGCCTTGAACGCGGTCAGCAGGCGGTGGAAGGCCGGGTTGGCCTCCCGGCTCACGGTCTGCACGCGCGCCGACATGTCCACGTGGGTGACGGCCGGGACGGTCGAGCGGTGGATCTTCAGACGGTCCAGTCCTCGGGGGCCGGCCTCCGTGTCGGCGTCTGTGGTGGAGTTCGGTGCGGGCAGTCGTTGGGCTGCGGCTACGTCGGCTACCACCAGCATGTAGGGGCTCTCCTGCTTGAGTTCGAAGTAGTCCTGGGCGTCGTCGGCGAGGACGGCCGGTGCGAAGGGGCGGAAGGACTCCCGGAACTTGATCTTCTGGTTCATCGCGGACTGCATCCCGGTGTCGCGGGGGTCGCCCAGGATCGACCGCGCGCCCAGGGCACGCGGCCCGAACTCCATCCGGTCCTGGAACCAGCCCACCACCTTGCCCCGCGCCAGCTCCGCGGCCGTCCTGGCCGCGAGCGCGTCCGTCCCCAGCCGGGTGTACGGCACACCCGCGCCGTCCAGGTACGCCTGGATCTCCTCGTCGCGGTAGGCGGGGCCCAGCAGGGCGCCGGACATGGCGTCCCGGCCGCTCCCGAGGTGGGCGCGCTCGGCGCCGCCCTCCATCGCGACGGCCAGCGCCGCGCCCAGGGCACCGCCCGCGTCACCGGCCGCCGGCTGCACCCACACGCCGTCGAAGATCTCCTCGCGGATGACGTGGCCGTTGGCGACGCAGTTGAGCGCCACCCCGCCCGCCAGGCACAGCCTGGTCTCGCCGGTGCGCCGCTGCGCCTCCCTGGCCAGCCGCAGCACCGCTTCCTCGGTGACCTGCTGCACGGAGGCGGCCAGGTCGAACTCGCGCTCCGTCAGGGGGCTTTCGGGGTGGCGGCGCGGACCGTCGAAGAGTTCCTCGAAACGGCGGCCGGTCATCACCTGACCGCGCAGGAACGCGAAGTGGCGCATGTCCAGGCGGAAGGAGCCGTCGGGTTTGAGGTCGATCAGCCGTTCGCGGATCAGGTTCGCGTAGCGGGGGGTGCCGTAGGGGGCCAGGCCCATGAGCTTGTACTCGCCGGAGTCCACCTTGAATCCGCAGAAGTAGGTGAACGCGGAGTACAGCATGCCGAGCGAGTGGGGGAACCGCAGCTCGGCCAGGGGTTCGAGCCGGTCTGCGCGTCCGTGCCAGAGCGAGGTGGTCGCCCACTCGCCGACCCCGTCGATACAGAGCACGGCCGCGGACTCGTAGGGGCTCGGGAAGAACGCCGAGGCCGCGTGCGACTCGTGATGGCGGCGGCAGACGATCTCCGGCACCGCTTCGAGGCCGAAGCCGGGGCCGGGGCCAGGGTCGAGGGCCGCCAGCTCTCGGCGAATGGTCTGTTCGGGCCGCCGTTTCCAGCTCAGCCATTCCGGCAGGGTGTCCCGGAACGCGGCGAAGCCGAACGGCGCGGCCCCCGCGTACGAGGCCATCACGCGGCGGAACTTGAGCGCCGGATCCTCGTAGTAGGCCACGGCGCTGACGTCCCGCAGTGTCGCGCCCGCCTCGGCCAGGCAGTACGTCACCGCGTGTGCCGGGAAGGACGGGTCGTGGCGGCGGCGGGTGAAGCGCTCCTCCTGCGCCGCGGCGACGACGGTCGCGCCGTCCACGAGTGCCGCCGCGCTGTCGTGGTAGTACGCGGAGATGCCCAGAACGAGGTCAGCCATGGTGAGCGCCCTCTCCGTCGGCCTGGGCGCCGGGCTTGCCGGGCCTCGGGCCGAACAGTGCCGTCCCGATCCTCACCTGCGTCGATCCCGCAACGATCGCGGCCTCGAAGTCGCCGCTCATCCCCATGGAGAGGGTGTTCCACGGGTGCCCCGCCGCGACGTGCTTGGCGAACAGGTCGGCCAGTACGGTGAAGGCGGGTGGACCGGTCACAGGCATCGCCCCCGTCGCCGGCTCCGGTTCCGTCTTGCGCGGAATGGTCATCAGGCCGCGGACCGTAAGGCGCTTCAGGTCCTGGATCGACTCCAGGAACGGGTCGAGCCGATCTGGGGCGAGGCCCGCCTTGGCCGGATCGCCGTCGGCGTTGACCTGGACGCACACCTGGAGCGGCGGCAGGCCGTCGGGGCGCTGCGCGTCGAGCCGTCGGGCCGCCTTGTGCGAGCAGAGCCCCAGCACCCAGGAGAAGTTCTCCGCCAGGAGCCTGGTCTTGTTGGTCTGGATCGGACCCAGGTACACCCACCGGGCACCCGAGCCGCCGAGTTCGGCCGCCTTCGGGACGGCTTCGCCGACGTAGCTCTCGCCGAAGCGCTCCAGACCGAGGGCGAGGGCCTCGCGGACGGCGGCGGCCGGGTGTCCCTTGGACACGGCGAGCAGTTCCACTTCGTCGGGGCGTCGGCCTGCCGCCACGGCCGCGGCAGCCGTTCGTGCCCGCAGGGCCTCCAGTCGTTCTCGCATCACGTCACCACACTCCACAGCGCGGCCGCGGCGAGGAGAAGGAACACCGCGGGAGGAATCCAGGGCAGGACACCGCGTACGGGACTGAACCGGTCGGTGGCCGGGGCGAGTTGGTGGCCGAGCAGGCCCGCCAGGGTGTTCACGGTGAATCCGGAGAGGTTGAAGGCCAGCCCGAAGGCGAGCAACTGCCAGGAGCCGGCTCCGGAGGGCACCAGTTGGGGAAGGATCGTCAGGAAGAACAGGGCGATCTTCGGATTGGACACGTTGAGCAGGAAGCCCTTGACGAACGGGCGGGACCCGGAACCCTGTTGGGTGGCGCCGTCCTCCCCTTCGTCCTGCGTGCCGCGCGGGACACTCGTCCAGGCCATGTAGGTCAGGAAGCAGATTCCGATGAGCTGCACCGTGGTGTACGCCGTCGGAGCCGAGACCAGGAGCGCAGCGAGCCCGGTCACGGTCGCCACGACGTAGACGAAGACCCCGAGTTCCACGCCCAGAGCAGCCCGGACGCCGGCCCGCGGACCTCTGCTGACGCCGCTCGCGACGCAGTGCAGCATCGCCGGCCCTGGTGTCAGGTTCACCACCAGGGCGACAGCGATGAAGGCGAGGACCTGGCTCAATGCGTCTCTCCCTTGTTCTCGTGGTTCTCACGGTTCTGCCGGGTCTCGTACGCGCGGGTGGCTTGGCGGGCCGCCCTTCTGGCGAGCAGTCCGTCGGGCGGGGTCAGTGACCGGTAGCCGGTCCTGACCCGCTCCCAGATCTCCGGTTCGCGGCCCTGGCCCAGTACGGCGGGCACGGTGGCCAGGTACGCGTCCACCGCGTCGGCGGCCCAGGCGGAGTGGCCGGTGGCGATGTTGTCGATGGTGTTGTGGATGTCGACGAAGCGGGTGCTGAACCCGTACTTCTCCAGGGCGATGCGAGCGCGCCGGTAGCTGCCGCCGACGCCGGACAGTTCCATCGCCACGTTCAGTCCCAGCACTTCCGGCAGGAAGGTACGCGGCAGCCGCCCGACGCACAGCCAGTACACCGGCAGCTCGAACGACTCGTCGCGGAACCCGGGCCACCGCGCGAACTCGCGGGAGGCCGTGGGCGGCAGTTCGACGCCCATCTCCCGCAGGACCTCGCGGTAGATCAGGGGGTGGTTGAGGTGGAGGTCGCCGTTGCCGAGTTCGTCCCAGTAGGTGGAGAAGAGGAGATGGCCGACGTCCGAGGAGGCATGGCCGTAGTCCGTGAAGCCCTGCAGCCAGCTCCCGTCTATCAGGGTCAGGGGCGCGAGCTGCACCGTGGCCTCGATCAGCGCCTCCTTGGTGGGCAGAGGGGTGCCCGCCCCTTGTTCGAATTCCCGGCCGTGCCGGTCGTGCTGCTCCTGAAGCCACGGGCGCAGCCCCCGTGGATCCCGGCGGCGCGGAGGCAGATGCGCGGCCGTGTCCCACCCGACGCGGGAGCGAGCGAGCCGGCCGTGCACGTATCCCGTCGCGTACTGGTGCAACGCGCGCGTGTCCGTACGGCTGAGCAGGAGGTGGTACGCCTCGCGCAGCGAACCGGGTGCCCGATCGGGCTGTGCGGCGACGCGTCGCCATGCCACGGTGGGTGCGGGGAGCGGCGGGGGCTGTGCCGCGCCTTGTCCGGTACGGTCCGCCCCGCTACGGCCCTCCCCCTCACGGCCGACTTCCTTACGGCCAACTTCCGTACGGTCAACTTCCTTACAGCCGTTGCAAGTTGGCAGGGAACGGATCCAGCGTCGGATCACGGCCTCGTCCGTGGGTGAGAAGATCCGGAACATCGGACCGTTCTCGGAGATCAGGCCGCGCAGCAGTGGGCTGCGCTCGGGGTGTCCCGGTCTGACGAGGCGGCTGGTCGCGAGGGCCCGGAGCAGGCCGTGCGGTGCGGTGCGGGCCTCGGTGAACCAGTCGCCGAGCGAGCGGCCCTCGAACTCGAACTCCCGGTGGTACAGGGCTGCTTCGCGGGCCCGGAGCCTCAGCAGCTCCGCCATGTCGTAGGCCGGATCCAGGGCGGCCGACACCTCCTGGTCGAGGCCGCTGCTCCAGTGCCGCAGCAGGTCCAGTGCCCAGCGGAAACCCGTGAGGAGCCCCGGCGCGGCCGGAGTCTCCGCCAGCAGCGCGGCAGCGGCGGCGCGTGCGAGCGCGAGGCCGGTCGGCGCGTCCGGGTGACGGGCGGCCCCCGGGTCCAGGGCGGTCCAGTCGGCCGCCGCCGGAAGCAGCTCGCGCACCGCGGCAAGGGGCGGGAGCAGCCCGACGGCGCGCAGGCACAGATCCGCGCCCAGCAGCTCCGCGCGGTGTTCGTCGGGCCGTCGGCTCATGGCCAGGAGCAGCGCGGGCAGGGCGAAGGCCAGGTCGGACACCTGCGGGTCCTGGGCCAGCCGCGCGGCGGGTACGACGCGCTCCGCGAGCCGCAGATGGTGCAGCAGCGCCAGATACGCGCTGCCCCGGTCCGCGCGGGGATGCCCGGCGCCCAGGTCCTGGGCGTAGAGGGAGAGTGTGCGCATCGTCAGTTCGCTGTCGCCGTTGCCGGGACCGCTCAGCCACTGCAGCCAGGCACCGGAGACCAGCGCGAGCGGGGCCGTGCCGAGGACGGCCCGGCGGACCAGGGCGTCCCGCGACTCCTGGTCGGCGGCCCGGGCCGCGAGTGCGCGATAGCGGTCACCGGCCCGGGCCGACCAGTCGCCGGCCCGGCACTCCCACTCCTCCAGGGCATCGGCGGTCGCCGCTCGCGCCTCGGCCGGCTCGTCGGGGATCGTGACCAGCGGGGGGATTCCTTCCGGGTCCGCGACCTGGACGTACAGGGTGCGGCAGTCCGCCGCGGCGACCCGGGAGCGGAGGCCGGCGGTGCCGGTCTCCGCCTGCTGGCGTTGCATCGACGCTCCTCCTGTGGTTCCGATGCTTCTGGTGGTTCCGGGGTGTCAGAACATCGGGTAGATGGAGGCGTCGTCCTTGGACTTGGACCTGCGCTTGGACCTGTACTTGGACCTGTACTTGGGTTTGCACGTGCGCTTGAGGAATCCGAGCAGTCTGTGCAGCAGTGCCATGAGTGGCTCCCTTCGGAAGCGGCGGGTGCGGGTGCGCGGGGTCAGGTCAGGTCCAGGCCGGTGGCCAGGAGGCCGGCGACCAGGTCGTAGCCCTCGTCGGTGAAGTGCGCGCGGTCCACGAACAGCCACTGCCGGGGATCCGCGGCGGCCGCCACGAGCGGGTTGAGATCCAGGAACGCCACGTCGTGCTTGGCGCACGCCTGCGCGATGCCGTCGGCGTAACGGCGTCCGACCTCGGCGGGGGCGATCTCCCCGAAGAGCCGCCAGAACGCCGACTCCTTCCGGTCCAGTTCGGCGAAGAGTGCAGCCTCCTCGCGGGCGGGTGTCTCGCGTACCCAGGTGGCGAGCGGCTGGAGAGCGAAGGAGACGCGGGTGCCGGATGTGCCGGCGAGCACTTTGAACCGCTCCAGGTCGAGCGCCGTGCGCTCGACGGCGGTCGCCAGGCGTTCGTCGAGCGTCACCGGCGTCTCGTCGGAGGGTGCCTGCGGCGCGGCGGTCCTGCGCTCCCCGAGCCCGAACCGGCCGGTGCGCCTGGCCTTGCGGTGGCGCGAGCGCAGCTCCTCCATCTGCTGGTAGTACTCGCCGGAGAAGAAGAAGGCCCCGTAGTCGCCTTGCAGGGCGCGGGGCAGACCGGCCAGCGCGAGGTTGTTCAGCCCGGAGAGGATGACGATCCGGTCGACCGGAGGCAGCATCTCGCGGTGCAGCAGGTAGAGCATCGTCTCCTGGGTGGAGCAGTAGCCGCGGGCGCCGAGGTTCAGCCAGGGGGCGGACGGCGCGTACCGGGTCCACAGGCGGGATGGGATCGAGGCGGCGTCGCGGGTGGCGCCCACGCCGAACGCGGTGGAGCTGCCCGCCAGTACGTTGACCGTGCCCTCGGCGGGTGCGTCGACGACGGAGGCGGTGCCGGTCGCGCCGTGCGAGACACGGAACCCGAGGCGGTCCGTGTTCACGACCTCGGATCGGTAGTCAGCGCGGTGGAAGTACATCAGGTAGGGCACCCAGCGGGTCTCCGCGCGGTCGACGAAGTCGTCGTACTGGGCCATCTGCGGGGTCAGTGCGCTACGCCTTGCGTTCACGACGGAAGCTCCGGGTCTTCAGGGAACGGCACCGTATTGAGCGTGCGTGCCGACAGGGGGCGCGTACACACACCCGGGGTGTCGTGTCTGCGTCTGGCGCGGATGCGTCGGGGGTCGCGAGGGGAAGTCGTACGAACCGCACGGGGATCGTCAACTCCGTCTAAAGTGGGAGTGATTGGGTATTCGAGCCGCTTTCTGGGGGTATGGCGCGCGGCTCAGACACACGGGGGTGTGCACGTGGAGGTATCCGGCCTTCATGCCACGGGGGAATGGCCTGTCCTGGACGAGGAGACCCGGGTCGTCTACCGGTTCCTTGCCGAGGTCCCCGACGGCGTCTCGACCCACGAAGTGCGGGCGCGGACCCGGCTGTCCGCCGAGTCGCTGGACCGGGCGGTCGGCAAGCTGATGGCGCTCAGGCTGCTGTGCGCGTCCTCGTGGGAGAAGGGCACGCTGCGGGCCGTCCCGCCCGACTGCGCCAGGGTGCAGCTCGTCTGGCCGATCGTCAGGGAGCTGAACCGGCGTCAGCGTGAGATGGACGCCGTCCGCGAGGTGTACTCCGAACTCGCGCAGGTCTACGAGAACGCGACGCTGCACGGAGCCAGGACGAGCCCGTTGGAGGTCGTACGGGATCTTCCGTCGGTCCGTCAGACGCTCACGCGGCTCGCGGCCGAGGCCACCGAGGAGGTGATCACTTCGCAGCCCGGCGGAGCGCGACCCGCCGAGGCGCTCGAGGAATCGCTGGCGCGCACCGACGAGTTACTGGACCGGGGCGTCCGGCTGCGGACCCTCTACCAGCACACCGCACGGTTCAGCCCGGTGACCACGGAGTTCGTTCAGCACGTCAGCCAGCGGGGAGCCGAAGTCCGCACCCAGGGCGACGGGTTCATGAAGCTGCTCCTGTTCGACGGCAAGGTGGCGGTGACCGCGCTGCGCGACGACCGGTGCGGCGCGTTGGTCGTCCGGGATCCGCACGTGGTCGACGTCATGCGGACGGTGTTCGAGCGGGCGTGGACGACAGCCGTCCCGTTCCGGCCGAGGTACGACCCGGTGACCGTCGACCAGGCCCTGGACGACATCAAGACGACGATCGCCCATCTGCTGACGGAGGGGCTGGAGGACAAGGTCATCGCCCGTCGGCTGGGGATGTCGTTGCGGACCTGCCAGCGTCACATCTCGGACATCATGCGGAGGCTGGGGGCGCGGAACCGGCTGCATCTCGGGTATCTCCTGCACTCCCACCGCGTACCGGAGCGGGCCATGGTCGGCCGGCGGGTGCCCAGGAGCTGAGGAAGCGCAGCGCGTCGTGCGATGTCGAGCCGGGTTCCGCGGTGAGGACCATGAGGCGTTGGCCTGAGCCGTCGGGGCTGTCCCAGATGTCGCAGTCGAGGGTGAGGTCCCCGACGGCGGAGTGCCGGTAGCGCTTGGTGCCGTGGCCGGCGGAGTTGACGCGGTGTTCGGCCCACCAGGTGCGGAAGTCGGCGTCCTGTACGGAGAGTTCGCCCACGAGTCGGGTGAGGGCAGGGTCGTCGGGGTCCTTGGCCGCTTCCATGCGGAGGGCGGCGACCGCGTCACGGGCGTCGTGTTCCCACTCGACGTGCAGGGCGCGCAACGCGCGGTCGGTGAACAGCAGGTGCACGTAGTTGCGGCGGGCGGCGGGGACGCCGGCGAAGTCGGTGTAGAGCGCGGTGGCGGCGTGGTTCCAGGCCAGGATGTCCATGCGGGTGCCGAGCACGAGGACGGGGGTCTCGGTGAGCTGGTCGAGGAGTCGGCGGGCGGCCGGCCGTACGCGCTGGGCGGCCCGTCGGCGACGCGGTCTCGCGTCGGTCTTGCCCGCGATCTCGTAGAGGTAGGTCTGCTGGTCGTCGTCGAGGCGCAGCGCACGGGCGAGGGTGGCAAGCACGGCTGCCGAGGCCTGGACCCGGCCCTGCTCCAGTCGGGTGTAGTAGTCGACGCTGATCGCGGCGAGGTGGGCGACCTCCTCGCGGCGCAGCCCCGCGACTTTGCGAGGGCCGTCGGTTTCGGGCAGACCGACTGCGCGGGGGGTCAGCCGGGCCCGGCGAGCCTTGAGGAACGCGCCGAGCGCGCCGGGCTCGGAAGGCGGAGTCATGCATCCATTGTGGGCGCTGTCCCGTGCCTGCTGAGGGGGCAGGTTTCTTCCCGGGCAGGATGGTGGCTCTTTTGCCCGTACGGGAGCGGGGCGACGGTGGGAGCACGCCGTGGCACGGTGCCCGGCCGGAACCCCTCTCGCGGTGGGTTCCGCCCCGACTGCGCAACGGAGCTCTTCGCGATGCGAACGGACGTCACTTTCGACAGCGCCGGCATCACCCTCGCCGGCCATCTGTACACCCCGCCGTCCGCCGGCGCGGGCACGCGTCCGGCGGTCGTCGTCGGCCACCCGGGCAGCGGGGTCAAGGAACAGACGGCCGGGCTGTACGCGAGCCGGCTCGCCGAGCGGGGTTTCGTCACCCTCGCCTTCGACGCCGCCTACCAGGGCGAGAGCGGGGGCACCCCGCGTGGCCTGGAGGACCCGGCCCACCGCGTAGAGGACCTCAAGGCCGCCGTCTCCTACCTCACCACCCGCCCCGGGGTGGACGCCGACCGGATCGGCGCGCTCGGCATCTGTGCCTCCGGCGGCTACGTCCTGCCCGCCACGGGCGGCGACCACCGGATCAAGGCCGTCGCCACGGTGAGCGCGGTGGACATCGCCCGCCAGTTCCGCCTCGGGGCCGAGGGCACCCAGGACCCGGCGGTGTTCCAGGGCATGCTGGACGCGGCGGCCAGCGCCCGCACCGCCACGGCCCGCGGCGAGACACCGCAGGCGCTCACCCTGTTCCCCGAGTCGATCGAGGAGGCCCGTGCGCTGGGCGGCGAGCACGGCGGCGAGGGTTTCGCGTACTACCGCACCCCGCGCGCCCAGCACCCGCGCTCGGCGTCGTTCTTCGACTGGACCGGCATCGACAGGATGGCCGCCTTCGACGCCTTCGCCCTCATCCCGCTCATCGGCCGGCGCCCGCTGCTGATGGTCGTCGGAACCCGTGCGGTGACTTCGTGGATGAGCATCGAGGCGTTTCAGCGAGCGGTCGGCCCCAAGGAGCTGCACTGGGTCGAGGGGCGAGCCATGTCGACCTCTACGACAAGGAGCAGTACGTCGGCCCCGTGGTGGAGAAGCTGACCGGCTTCTTCGCCGCACAGCTCGGCCACCAGGGCCGCCAGGGCCGCCCGGAGTCTCCCCGGGTGGCCCTGGCGGCGCGCTGTTCCTGATGTACCTGGTGTTGCTGATGTACCTGGTGTTGCTGGTGTTCTGGATGCGGGTGGGTCAGGTCTGCTTGAGTTTCACGGCGGTGCCGTGCCACTCCCCCAGTACGGCCACGCTGCGGAAGATGGTCTGGAAGGACGCACCGATCCGCCGGGCGGGTCCGCGCAGTTGGCGGCTGGACGTGCCGAAGAGGTTGACCAGTGCCATCACCTCCTGGAAGTCGGCCGCCGCGGTCTGGATGTCCGCGGAGATCTCGGCCAGGTGGTCCAGGGTCTCCGCGACTCCGTCCGACCATTCGCCGCGCGGGGTGTTCGCCGCCCATTCCAGGAACGCCCCGAACGCGATGACGCCCGCCCGCATGCGCTCGGCGAAGCGTTCGGCCGCGGCTTCGAGGTCGCCGGCCGGACCGTCGATGGCTTTGGCCAGACGGTTGACCACCGCCAGCTTCATGCTCATCGAGGCACCGGGATGACTGACCCGCACCATGTCCTCGGTGAGGAGCTCCAGCATCGCCCCGAGATCCGTCAAGGCGGACTCCACGTCCGCCATGTCACCCGACATGGCCTCCAGTTGCGCTTCGGCCTCGACGACCAGGTCGAACAGACCGGGGGCGTCCGGGTCGGGTTCGGCAGCCGGGTCGGGGGACGGAGTCACGGCAGCCATGCCGGCCATGGGGGGCATGGGTGTCACCGGGGTCGCCGCGCTGAAGGCGTCGTTCAGGAGGGCCGTGAGCTGCTGCCGTGCCGTGACCGCGCCGACGGGGTGGGACGGCAGCTCGACGAGGGGAATCCGGCCCGCCCCCGGCGGGGTGGCAGAGCCCTCGGTGACGTGGACGGTGCACCGGCCGAGTGCGTGGCGCATGCCGAGCCCGAAGGTCAACTCCTCGTCGGAGCCGCCGAGTTCGGCGACGACGACGTCCACGTCGACGACCAGGCGCAGCAACTGGTCCGCGGGCAGACCGGCGCCCGTCAGCTCGTCCGCCCGGAGCAGGGTGAGGCCGAGCTGTTCACAGGTGGGGCGCATGACGTCCTCGTAGAAGAGCGTCGACCGGGCCGGGGACCGATGCGGCCCGGCGACGGTCGTCGCGCCGATGGCGAGGCAAGTGGGCATGGCAGGCTCCTTCGGAGATGTTCGTGGGTGCGGTGTGGTGTGGTGTGGTGTGTCTTGTCGGTGGAGGTGCGTCGAGGTCAGTCGAAGAGGGTGAGCGCCACTCCGTCGGCGATCTCATCTGCGAAGACGGGGCGCTCCTCGATGCCCAGCGCGCGCAGCAGGTCCACGGTGCGTACCCGGTGGCGTCCGCCGACCCGGACCGTCTCGCAGGGGAAGAGTTCGCGGGCGACGAGCCGGTAGGCGGTGCCCCGGCACATGCCGAACGCCCTGGCCGCCGTCCGCAGATCCACGCTGACCGGCAGGTCGAAGATCTCGCGGAAGGTGAGCGCTGTCTCGTCGCGGTCGGTCATCCGTTCCTCCCGGTCCGGCGCAGGGAGATCGCGCCCACCTGGCGGCCCCGGCGCTGGTGCCGGCCGTCGGTGGCCGTGTCGGCCAGGCCCCAGGCCTGGGCCAGCGCGCCGATCCGTACGCCTTCGACGCGGTGCGCGGGGACGGTGATCCGCAGACCGGCCGAGAGCCCGGCCGACGGTCCGGGCACGGGGGCGGCGACGCCTCCCACGCCTTCCACGTCCTCCACGGCATGCTCGGGGCGGGTTTTGCGCCATACGGTCCAGGCCCGTGAACAGGCCGTACGCAGCACCTGGCCGCCGGGGTCGGCGGTGTCGGCCTCGACCTCCGCCAGCGCTTCGAGGTAGCACGTGACGAGTTCGGCCTCGACGTCCACGCGTTCCGCCCGGCAGTAGTTGGTGATCCTGAACGCGGTACGGCGGAGCCCGGGCAGCCCCAACCACACGACTGCCGACGGCCAGTCGGACCCGTCGGCGCCGAGGCGGCCCCGTTCCGCGATCTGGTGCCAGAGGGCGGTGCGCGCGGCCGGGGCGGCGGAGCGGTCGTACAGCATCTGGCGGGCCTGCTCCAGCGTGATGGGAACGTCGTCCGATCCGGCTGATCCGGCTGATCCGGCTGATCCGTCGACGAGTCGTAGCTCGGGTGTCGGGTTTCGGCCCGCGCATTGACGCTCCACGGCGGTGAAGAGTCCGGGGTGAGGGGGAAGTGGCATCGGTTCCTCCTGATCGATCGGTCCGACAGTCCGACAGTCCGTCAGTCCGTGAGTCCGTCAGTTCGTGTTCGGGGGTGGGGGCTTGCCGCGCCATGCGGTCAGGAGCCGCACTGCCAGTTCCTTGCCGGGCATGGCGTCCGGGCCGCGGTCGACGGCCAGGAGCCAGCGGAGGAAGCCGGGGTGCCGGGCTTCTGCCAGGCCTGCGAGGAGTTGCGTCAGGGCCAAATCCGGCTGCTGCGTGCCGTCCGCCCCGCAACACCAGTCGAGGAGGACGTCGCGCATGGACGGGTAGGCGGCCGACTCGTTCAGCGCGTGGCCGGTCAGCTCGACCATGCGCGAGGCGGTCTCGGCACCGGCGAGCACCTGGCTGCCGCACCAGGCGAGGTCCGTCCCCGCCATGTCGGGAAAGGTGAGGGCCGCGACCAGGCCTGGTACGCCGTCGAACTCGGCCCAGTCCCGCAGCTCGCCCAGGATGGTTCCCCTGGCCGGGGCGTCGCCCGCCGCGAACCGCTGGAGCAGCACCACCGCGACGGTGGCGGCGACCGTCACGTCGTCCGCGTCGTCCTGGTGGTGGCCAAGGGTCGCCATGATCCGGAACATCAGCTCCAGGGCCCGGCCGACCGTGGACTCGCCGTAGTCCGCGCGGCAGGCGTGCGCCACCGCCTTGCGCAGGGCCGCCTCGGGCGCGACGCTCCACTCGTCGAGCAGCTCCGCCGCCCTGGCCGCCGTGGCCGGATCCCGGGCAGCCGTGCCCAGGCAGCGGGCGGCCACCTCGACGGCCGGCGGCCACGCGGTCAGCGGCAGGTGGCGCAGGAGGTCCAGGGTCCTGCCACCGGTTCCCACGGCCAGGGCGGCGACCGCCCGCCCGGCCCGTTCGATCTGGTCCGGTTCGTCTCCGGTCCCGGCGAGCCACACGTGCAACAAGGGCAGCAGGTCGGTGTGTTCACGGCATACGACGTCCCACACGGCATCGCCCACGGCCGGCCAGAAGAACGACACCGTGTCGTCGTCCGGGGCACCCGTCCCCGTCCCTGCCTGCGGTGTGCGGTGCGCACCGAGGGCGCGCAGGGTTGCGGGCAGGGTTACGGACCGGGGGCGTTGACGAGGCGCGCCGCGCAGGCTCAGCGCTGCCGGTTCCCGCTCCCGCTCCCGTTCCCGCTCCCGTTCCCGTTCCCGTTCCCGTTCCCGTTCCCGGCCGGAGCCTGCCAGCCCCAGCCCCAGCAGGTCCGCCGCCCGCTCCGCTACGACGCCGTGGTCCAGGCCGCCGTAGACACTGAGCGAGAGCAGGTGGGCGAGGAGTGCGGGGTCTTGCTGCGCCCTGGCCATGAGTTCCGGGGCCTCTGCCCGGGCCAGGGCGTGTAGCACCTCGGCGCAGGTGACGTCATGGGAGGCACCGTCAGCGGCGCCCAGCCGGGCCACGGTTTCCGCCGCCTGTGCGGCATGGCGGGGCGGCAGTTCGGCGGGCAGCAACTGGTCCAGGAAGCCCGATCCCAGGGAGCGCAGCAACCGGGCGCGCACGTCGTCGTCGGGGCAGACGTCCGCGAGGTGGGCGGCGAAGACCTTCCGTGGGTCGGGTGGCTGGTGCCGCAGGACCGGGGTGCCGAGGTGGTCGGCCAGGGCGGTGGCCAGGCCGGGGGCGTCCGCCAGCACGATGAGGAGGCGGGCGCCCGCCTCCGCCAAGGGGGCTTCCAGCCGGGACAGGTCCCAGGGGCGGAGTTCGAACGGATCCGGGGGCTCCATCACCAGGTAGCCGTGCACGCCCTGCGGTCGCGGCCCCCACCGGGTGAGGTCGACCGCGCCGTCCACCTGGACCAGCACGGGATCCTCACTGCCGTGCGCCAACAGATTGAGGGCATGTGTCTCGCGGCCGGTCCCCGGTGCGCCGACGAGTACGGAGACGCCGGCGTCGAGTGCCGCGAGCGCGCCCTCGAAACCGGGCGGCGGCACGAAGCGACGCCGTGCCGCCTTCAGGTCCTTGGCCCGTACGGGGCCCTGACGCATCGGTCCCGCGGCAGGGCTGCCGGCCGCCGCCATGGTGGACACGATCTGGCGCTGATCTCCCGTCACCACACCGGTGTTGACCGTGCCGTTCGGCGCGACGACCACCGTCTCCCGCCCTGCGGCCAGGGCCGCGACGAGAGCGTCGATATCACCGGCCTGGAACGCCTCGGACGCCTCAGATTTCACCGTCAACTCCGTCGGCGAGATGGCCGGAGAAGTCGATGGACGTGATGTGCTGGCCGCCGTGGACGGTGCCGGTATTGATGATTCCGCGCTCGGCGTTCAGCACCATGGCGGGCTGGACTTCCGGCTCTTCGGCGTTATCCGGCTCCTCGAATTCCTCTTCTCTCATGTCGTCGAGATTCGCGCATCCCCGCCCACCCGTCTGCTCCCGGAGTGCACACGGAAAGTGACCGCAGTCACATATGCTGGGCAGTGCAGCGCGCTGCTCACATAAGGAAGACGGGCACGCCGCCCGAAGGCAACGCGCCCGTCCAGCTATGAGAGTTACTCGGCTTGTTCGAGTTTCAGTTGGACATGCCGGGAACCTGGCGGCCCAGCGCGGAGATGCGGTCGCGCAGAATGTAGGAGATTTCCTTACGTTCCTGGTCGGTCAACGTTCCGAGCAGGACGGCGAGTTCTTCCTGCCAGTCGGAGCGCGGCGGGCTGAGCAGGTCCTGATGGTCCACCGACCAGTCCAGCACCTGGCGCACCTGATCGGGGTGCCGGAGCAGCCAGAGCGCCGCCAAGGACACCGGTCCGGCGTGCAGCGCCTGGAGGCAGAACTCGTATTCGCCGCGCCGGCTGGTCGTCCAGGAGTAGCGGACCCCCTCGTTCTCCTGCTGGCCGAGGAGGAGTTCCTCGCCGGTTTCCCGGAGCCGTACGTCGAACACCCGGTAGCTCAGGCCCGTTTCCTCGACGCGCTGCGGTATGCCCAGGTGCTGCATGATCTCCGGGGCGCCGAGCCCGTTGCCCGCCACCGTCTGGGCCTCGGCCAAGTCGCGCAGGACGGCGGTGAGACGGGTGCGGACGACGTGCCAGCCGTGCACTGTTCTCGTGCGCACGACGCGCACCGGATCGTGCACCCACCACGCCACCCACAGGTCCACCGATTCGGTGCCGTACACGGTGGGAAGTCCGATGGCCCGGGTGTCCACGTGCTCGGTGACGTCCACGCGGAAGACGTCGGTGTAGCTGCCGCCCGTGGCGGGCGCCGCGGCCTCGTCCGGCACCGGCAGATGAGCGCCCGTGTCGTCGGGATCTCCACGGTGGCCCAGTACGAAATAGGCGCCCTCGGTGTCTCTGAGCACGAGGGACCAGTCCCTCGCGGCGGACCAGCGGTGACTGATGATTTCCCGCCAGGGCGGTCTGACCGTCCGGACGTAGAGCCGCTCGGCCGATTCGTCGCTCACGCCGCCTCCCCCTGCACTCCATTGCGCCATCGGTCGATGGAATTCCGGGCGAGGTCGTGCCCCGCCCAGCCTTCGGTGTCTCTTTCGCTCATTTCCACGAACAGCCGGAACTCACCGTGTCGCATGGAGCGTGCCAATGCGGCGAAAAGATGTTCCACGGCCCGGGCCAGGGTTTCGTCCCACCGGCCCCAATCCGCCCACCGCAACAATGCCGCGCAGGTCATGTCGAACGAACCGTCCGCATTCAACGCCCGGCGAATGACGTCGATGATCAGCCGCCCCTGAGCGGTCTCGTCGGCAAGCTGTCGCTGGAACCACTGCGGGGCCGGCGACTGGAGCAACTGGGCGAACAGGACGAGCAGTTGCTCCGGGTCCGACTCGTCGGCGGTCAGCCACTCCCACAGACGGCCGAACACCGCCTCCTCGTTGCCCGCCTGGAACAGGCTCAGGATCGCCACGCGCACCGCCATGCCGACCCGGACTTCCCCCTCGTCGTGTCCGTCGCCCGTCCGCACGCCACGGATGAGGGTGTGGAGCAGACCCAGCGCCACATCGGTGCGCGACAGCCCGAACTCCGCACCGCACGCGTACGCCACCGTGGTCCTCAGATGGGGGCTGACCGCCAGGCTCCAGCGCTGGAGGCGGTAGCGCACCTCCGCGACCAGCACGGGGTCCTCGGCGGCGATGCCCAGGGCGTGCGCCGCGATGAGGCGGCTGGTGGTGCGCTCGGACTCGGCCAGGGCCTGAACGTGGCGCAGTGCCCGGCGTCCGCCTCCCCAACTCGTCGCCATGCCCATGACCCGGCCCACCGGTTGCGTCAGTTCGCTGTCGCGGTTCACCTCGCGCAGCCACTTGACGAGCAGCTCCGACAGTTGGCCGTACTCCCGCCAGACATGTCTGAGGACGGTTTCGGCCTGCCGGTGCCTGACGAAGGCGACCGTTTCCACGCTGTGCGCGTAGGCCCCGTCGGTACGGATCTGACGCGGCTGCCGGGAGGCCCGGACGGCGTGCAGCAGTTCCGTCAGGGGGCGCCGGAAGACGAAGTCCGGGTTGGGCTGTCGCTCGTTGCGGGTGCCCTGGGAGTCCGTCGCCGGTAACACCGCCGTCAGGCGCCCCTCGGAGAGTTCGAGGAGCCGGTCGGCCTCCTCCCTCACGATCCGGTGGTCCAGCCGCTCGAAGACGCACGCGGCCAGCAGGAAGGCCAGGGCGTCGGGGTCGTCGCGCAACTTGCCTATGAGTTCCGGGACTTCGCGCTCGGCCCGGTAGCTCAGCCGGGCCCGGAGGTCGCCGAGCGCCGTCGCGTCGCCGTCGGCCTCGACGATGGCCGTCACCAGCTCGACGACTTCGGCCGGCACCAGTTCGGGGACCAGGAGTTCCCCCAGCAGGGGGCCTTTCAGTGCCGTCAGCAGGCGCTCCCGCTCGCGCTGGTCCGGTACCTCCGCCGCGAAGCGGCTGCCGAACACCGCGGACGGCGGCGGCGGTTCGCACATGACGGGGCGGACATGGAGGTCTTGTTCGAGGCGGCGCAGCAGGGCCGTGTCGTCGGGCAGGACGATCACCATGCACGCCTCGGCCTCGTCCAGCAGGGAACGCACATGGCCGAGCACGCCGGGTCCGAGCGGGCGGGACGGGAAGAGGCCGTCCACGAGGTAGCCGCGCGCCGAGGTGTCGGCGGGCTGCCACCGGTCGAGTTCGGTGACGCTGTCCAGGGCGCGCAGCGGGGCGTCCTTCCCGCAGCGCTCGCGCAGGAGGTTGAGTGCCGCGGTGCGGCGGCCCGATCCCGGGCGTCCGGCGAGGAAGAGCAGCCCTCGTCGCAGCTCCGCGAGGGCGTCCGGGAACCATGCGGGTTCCGCGAACCCGAAGGCGGCGGCCCGCACCTCCGCCTCCGGGACCGGCCCCTCGTGCACCCTCGCCGCACGACGTGTCCGCCGCTCGTCCGTCGGGTTGTTCCGGTTGTTCTGGTTGTTCTGCACCCGTTGGCCGCCGTGGACGGAGCCCGCGTTGATGTTTCCGCCCGGGGCGTAGACGATCGGCGCTCCCAGTCTGCCCGTCGCTCCGCCGAGGGCGGCGAACAACTCGGACACGTCGTGCTCCGGTTCGGCGCGCGACGACTCGTCCTCGGACCGGCCCTCGGACGTCGGCCCTTCGTCCGGTGTCTCGTCCGGCGCTTCGTCCGGTGTTTCGTCCGTGGTCACGATCGGCCCTGGTTCTTGTCGCCGCGGACCTGGTCGCCCTGGAAGCCGCGGACGCGACCGGCCTTGTTTCCCTCGACGTGGTCCCCGGCGACGTGGTAGTTGCCCACGCTCTGACCGCCGTGCACCGTACCCGTGTTGATGTTTCCGTTGGGCGCGCTGTTCTTCACCCGGCTCCCCTGCGGCTTGGCCTTCTTCGGCGGACGGGCGTCCTCGTCGGCACCTTCCCGTACCGCCGCCTCGGCCGTGCTGCCGCCGTCGGTCAGCGCCTCTTCGTACAGTGGCCCGGACGGCTGGGGTACGTAGATCCAGGCCCGTTGGGCGAAGGGCTTGCCGTCCACGGTCGCGGCCACCTGCACGAAGTGGTCGAGGTGGCGCCCGGTGTAGCCGCCGGCGACGGCGTCCTCGTAGCAGCGGTCCGAGAGGATGGCCGCCACGTGCGTGATGTTCTCCTTGTGCGAGGCGAGGACGGCTTTGACGGGGACGGAGTCGAGCAGCCGGTGCGTGTCGTTGCGCGCCGTCCCGTTCCCGCCGAACTCGTCGCCGGTGTCCGGCAGCGGGCCGATGTGCAGGCTGACCCGGAGCCTGATGGGGACCGCGCCGTGGGACAGCACGTTGTAGTCGGTCAGCACGTCCTGGAGCGTGAGCAGCAGGGGATGGATCACGAAGGGCATCAGGGTGGGGTCGAACCCGAAGACGTAGCCGTCGCCGGTCGAGGCGGGGAACCTGCGGTCGTTCCAGAGCTCCCGCAACTCCGCCCGCACCAGGGCGGTTTCGAGGAGTCGCGGGACGGCACGGCTGATGATCTCGTGCTCGATGGCGGGGTGCCCCGTGAAGCCCTTGGCATCCACGGCCAGGATGCCCCGATAAGGGGGCAGCGGACGACTCCGGGTGTTGGGACCGGAACTCTCCTGGGGCAGGTCGCCGATGTGCTCGCGCATGTGTCGCTCCTCCGTGAGGCCCCGCCCGGCCCGTCGCAGGGCCGGGCGGGGACGCGGGTGTTCGGGGTGGTCGTGCCACTCGAGCTTCACAGCGGGGGCGTGGACGGTCCGCTTCGCGAGTGCGGACGGAGTGTGACGTGGGCCACGGCGCTCAGGCGCGGGTGGCGGCGGCGAGCGTCTTCCTCAACCCGTCGACGCCGGTCACCTCGATGCGGTCCTTCCCGGCGCGCACCAGACCCGGACCGAGCTGGGTCAGGGCCTTGGTGACGGAGTTGCGGCCCACTCCGATGTGCTGGGCCAGCTCCTCCCTGGTGAGGGAGAAGGAGTGCACGTCGCCGGAGACCTCGACCAGGCGGAGCAGCGCCATGGCCAGTCGTTCGCACACGGAGCCGTCGTAGATGCGGGTCTGCTCCAGCAGTCGGCTGGAGGCCAGCGTGGCAAGGGGATCGGCCAACTGGTGGTCGCGTACGAAGTGGCGGAAGTCCTCGGCGAGAATGAGCGATGCTTTGCATTCGCTCATGGTCTGCACATCAGCCAGGCGCTCTCCGCCGTGCTGGAGCGCCATCTCGCCCAGGATCTCCCCCGGCCGCGGAAGGCGAGCAGCCGCTGCCGCCCGTCGCGGTCCGTGCGGACCACCTTCACCATTCCGCTGATCAGGGCCAGCACATGGGTGCCCGCGTCGCCCTGCCGTAACAGGGTCTTGTCCGCCGGGTAGGTTCTGGGCCGGTGCCGGGTCAGCCCTGCCCACGCCTCGTCCGACACCAGATCCCGGAGGGTCCGCACCGAGAAGACATGATCTTCGCTCATGCGATCACGCTAGGCGAACGGGTGACCGGGCGAGTACGGAATGCGATATCCCGTACTCGCGGTCAGATGATGCGGCCGGAACCGAACGGTTCGGTCAGTGGCTGGAGCCCTCGGTCTCGGTCTCGGTGCGGTCGCCGGACCACAGGGTGTGGAAGGTGCCCTCCTTGTCGGTGCGGCGGTAGGTGTGGGCGCCGAAGAAGTCGCGCTGCCCCTGGATGAGCGCTGCGGGGAGCCGCTCGGCGGCCAGCGAGTCGTAGTAGCTCAGTGCGGAGCTGAAGCCCGGGACCGGCACCCCGGAGAGCGCGGCGGTGGCGACGATGCGCCGCCAGGCGGCCTCGCCCTCGGCGACGGCCTGCGCGAAGTACGGGGCTTCGAGCAGCGTCGCGATGTCCGGGTTCTCGGTGTACGCCTCGGCGATGCGGTTGAGGAAGCGGGCGCGGATGATGCAGCCGCCGCGCCAGATCTTGGCGATGGCGTCCTTGTGGATGTTCCAGCCGTACTTCTCGGCTCCGGCGATGATCGCGTCGAAGCCCTGCGCGTAGGCGACGACCTTCGAGGCGTAGAGGGCCTTGGCCACGTCCTCCGCGAAGCCGGACGCGGAGTCCACCTTCTGTACGTCCGGGCGGGACGTGACGAGCCGTCGGACCGCCGCGCGCTGCGCGGGCTTCGAGGAGACGGCGCGGGCGAACACCGCTTCGGCGATGCCGCCGACCGGGATGCCGAGGTCGAGGGCGTTCTGCACGGTCCACACGCCGGTGCCCTTGGAGCCTGCCTGGTCCAGTACGACGTCCACGAACGGCTGTCCGGTCGCGGCGTCCACCTGGCGCAGGATCTCCGCGGTGATCTCGATCAGGTACGACTCGAGCGGGCCCTTGTTCCAGTCGGCGAAGGTGTCGGCGATGGCCTGCGGCTGGAGCCCGCCCACCGTCCGCAGCAGGTCGTAGGCCTCGCCGATCAACTGCATGTCGGCGTACTCGATGCCGTTGTGGATCATCTTGACGAAGTGGCCGGCGCCGTCGGTGCCCACGTGTGTGACGCAGGGTTCGCCCTCGGCGACCGCGGCGATCGACGCGAGGATCGGCCCGAGGGTCTCGTAGGACTCCGCCGAGCCGCCCGGCATGATCGACGGGCCGTTGAGGGCGCCCTCCTCGCCGCCGGAGATGCCGACGCCCGCGAAGTGGATGCCGGTGGGTGCCATCCGCTGCTCGCGGGCGATGGTGTCCTGGAAGTTCGCGTTGCCGCCGTCGACGATGATGTCGCCGGGCTCGAACCGCTCGGCGAGCTGGTCGATGACCGCGTCCGTGCCCGCTCCCGCCTGCACCATGATGATCGCGGTACGCGGCCTGGCCAGCGACGCGACGAACTCGTCGATCGACGAGGCGGCCACGAAGCCCGCCTCGGGGTGGGCGTCGACGAGTTCTTCGGTACGGGCATGGGTGCGGTTGTAGACGGCGACGGTGTTGCCCTCGCGGGAGGCGAGGTTGCGTGCCAGGTTCGATCCCATCACCGCCAGCCCGACGACGCCGATGTTCGCCACTGCGCTGGTGCTCATCCGGGGGCCTCTTTCGATCAGATCAGTCAGTCGGTCAGTCACTCTGACACTTGGTTAAACGGTTGGTTGGGCAGTCTGTGTCAGTCACTCTGTATCAGAACGTGAGGAGTACTTTGCCCGAGACCGAGGCATCGGCGGCGACGGTGAAGGCCTTCAGTGCGTCGTCGAGTTCGAAGGTGTGGGTGACGACCGGTCCGACGGCCAGGCTCCCGTCGGCCAGCGCCGCGATGACGTGGTCGATCTCGTCGTTGAACCGGAACGAGCCGACCATGCGCAGTTCCCGGGTGATGGCGTGCGCGATCGGCACGGGCTGGTCGCCGTTGGGCAGGAGACCGACCATGACCACCGTGCCGCCCCGGGTGGCGCCGGCGAGGGCGGAGGCGAGACCGCGGTGGTTGCCGGAGGACTCGATCACCACGTCGGCGTCCACGGCGGCGATGCCTTCGGCGTCACCGGCGTGCAGCGTGCGCGTCGCGCCGACGGCGGTGGCGATCTCGAGCGGCTTCGCGTGCAGGTCGACGGCCACGATCTCGGCGGCCCCGGCGCGCGCGGCCACCGCGACGGCGAGCGCGCCGATGGGCCCGCTGCCGACGACCAGGACCCGCTTGCCCCGCAGGTCGCCCGCCTGCGCCACGGCGTGCCAGGCGACGGCGGCCGGCTCGGCCAGGGCGGCGAGGCGCAGGTCGAGTCCCGCGGGCAGGGCGCGCAGCATCGCCGACGGCAGCACGATCTCGCGGGCGAACGCGCCCTCGGTGTGCGGGAACCGGGCGGCCGAGCCGAGGTAGCGCACCCCCGGGGAGAGGTTCGGCCGGTCGTGCGGGTAGCGGGCGTCGGTGTCCTCGTGCGTCGCCGGGTGGACCGCGACGCGGGTGCCCGCGGCCGGTCCGGTGCCGTCGGCCGCCGCCCGTACGACGGTGCCGACCACCTCGTGCCCGAGGACCATCGGCGCCCGCAGCACGGACTGCCCCACGGCGCCGTGCCGCCAGTAGTGCAGGTCCGAGCCGCAGATGCCGCCGTAGGCGACGGCGACGACCGCCTCGCCGGGCCCGGGCGGGCGTACGGCGATCCGCTCGACGCGGAGGTCGTCGGCGCCGTGGGCGACGACCGCGATGGTGGCCTCGGGGGTGGCGTCGGGGGTGCTGCTGGAGGACATGGGTGTTCCCAATCTCGCGGGGCGGCTCTCAGACGACGACCGTCATGCCGCCGTCGACGAAGATGATCTGGCCGTTGACGTAGTCGGACGCGCTGGACGCGAGCCACACCGTGGGGCCGACGACGTCGGTCACCGTCCCCCAGCGCCGGGCGGGGGTGCGGCCGAGGATCCAGGCGTTGAACTCGTCGTCGTCCACGAGCTTCTGCGTCATCTCGGTGTGGATGTATCCGGGCGCGATGCCGTTGATCTGCAGTCCGTCGCCCGCCCATTCCGCCGTCATGGCCCGGGTGAGGTTGCGCAGGGCGCCCTTGGCCGCCGTGTAGGGGCCGATGGTCGGGCGGGCCAGGTCGGTCTGGACCGAGCAGATGTTGATGATCTTGCCGGTGCGGCGCGGCAGCATCCGGCGGGCGACATGGCGGCCCACGACGAAGGCGCCGGTGAGGTCGGTGTCGACGACGCGCCGCCAGTCGTCGAGGCTGACGTCGACGAGGGGTTCGCGGTGCTGGACGCCGGCGTTGTTCACCAGGATGTCGAGGGGGCCGACCTCGGACTCGATCGACGCGACGGCCTCCGCCACGGCGTCCTCGTCGACGATGTCGAAGGCGCGGGCCGCGACGCGTTCCTCGCCGAACCGGGCGGCGAGCGCCGTGCGGGTCGCTTCGAGGCGGTCCGGGTCGATGCCGTTGAGCACCAGGGTGGCCCCGGCGTCGGCGAGTCCCGCGGCGATGCCGAGTCCGATGCCCCGGCTCGATCCGGTGACCAGGGCGACTTTGCCGGTGAGGTCGAAGGGGGACGTCATGTGCGTAACTGTCTTCCTGGTCAGGGGAGTCGGGGCAGGGGCAGGGGCGGGGGAACCGACGGCGCCGGTCAGTAGAACTCGACGGTGTTCACGCGGTTGAGCGGGCGCTGTCCGTCGAGGAGCCGGGTGGCGTTGGCGGCGAAGAGTTCGGCGATGCGGCGGTCCTCCGCGGCGTCGAGCGCGGCGGTGTGCGGGCTCACGAGCACGCGCTCGTGGTCCCAGAGCGGGCTGTGGGCGGGCAGCGGTTCGGTCTCGAAGACGTCCAGCGCGGCGAAGCCGATCCGGCCCGAGTCCAGGGCTTCGAGGAGGGCCGCCTCGTCGACGACGGTGCCGCGGCCGACGTTGACGAGGGCCGTGCCGGAGCGTACGGCGTCGAAGAACCGCTTGCCCAGGAGGTGTTCGGTCGCCTCGGTGCCGGGGAGCGTGTTCACGACCGCGTCCACGGTGGCGGCCACCTCGGTGATGCGGTCGGGGTGGATCACGGTGGCGACGCCGGGGACGTCGACGTCCCTGCGGCTCGTGCCGATGACCGTCGCGCCCAGCGCGTGCAGCGCGGCGGCGACCTGCCGGCCGATCCCGCCGAGGCCGAGCACCAGCACGGTCTGCCGGCTCACCTGGCCCATCGTCCAGCGGCCGCTCCACTCGTGGTCGCGCTGCTGGCGGGTCAGGCGGGGCAGGTCCTTGGCCGCCGCGAGGACGCCGAAGACGGCGAACTCGGCGAGCGGACGGCCGTGCACTCCGGCGGAGGTGGTGAAGAGGACCCGGTCGAGTTCGTCGGCGCTCAGCCCGGCGGCCTTGACCTGGCCGCCTCCGCCGGCGGCCATGGTGTGCACCCAGCGCAGGCGGGGGTTGGCCCGGACGGCGCGTGCGAGGGCGGCCGGGTCGACGTCGGGGATGCCGTACAGGGCGTCGGCCGAGTCGAGGGCGGCTTCGTAGACGCGCTGTTGGCGGGGGGTGCGCTGCCAGGCCGGGTCGCCCGAGAAGTCGGCGGGCCAGCGCATCGGCGGGAGGACGGAGTGGTCGACGACGAGGTCGATGCGCGGTTCCAGCTCCCGGATGCGCGCGCAGTTCTCCTCGGACAGCGGTGCGGCGACGGCGACGCGGAGGCGCTCGGGCACCGGACCGTGCCCGGTCATCGGGCGGCCTTGTTCCGCAGCGCCTCGACCTCGGCGTCGAGCGCCGCCTCGCGGGCGACGATCTCCTCGACGGCCTTGAGCGCCTCCTCGGCGCGGTGCGGCGGGATGACGATGACGCCGTCCCCGTCGGCGGCGACGATGTCGCCGGGGTTCACCACGACGCCGCCGATGGCGACGGCCTCGCCGATCGTGCCCGGGCCGTTCTTGAACGGCCCCGCCGGGGTGAGCCCACGGGCGAAGACCGGCACGCCGAGCTGCTCGATGATCGCGGCGTCGCGGACGTATCCGTCGACGACCGCGCCGACCGCGCCGTACACCGCGAACCGCTGGGCGAGGTTGTCGCCGACGATCGCGCGGCCGTCGTAGCCGAACGCGTTGATGACGAGGATGTCGCCGGGGCGGATGTGGTCGAGCGCGGCGATCACGGCCTTGTTGTCGCCCGCGACGGTGAGCACGGGGAGCGCCCTGCCGACGGCGCGGGCGCCGTTCCAGACCGCCGAGATGCCGCCGTCGACGATGTTCAGCCGGTCGAGGGCGTCACCGAGGTTGGCGACGGAGTGGGCGCGGAACCGGTCGAGCAGCGCCTCGTCGACGCGTTCCCACGAGGTGTTCACACGCACGTTGTCCTGCACGTAGTGCGGTACGCCGTCCTGCACATCGTCGTGCGCGTTGGCCTGGGTCATGGCGGTCTCCCTGGGGGTGGGTCCCGGCTGGGTGGAGGGGGTGGGTCTGGGGTGGATCCCGTCCGGAAAACGAGAAAGCTTTCGCGTTTTGGGGGTCAGTCTGCATGCATCCGGGCCGCAAGACAAGGGGCGACCTGCGCGGCGACGGCCTGCGCGGAGGGCGGCGACGAGACCGGGAGCGCGATGGAAGCGGAAGGTTAACGTGGGGGCAACACAGATCCTTGACCGCGCTCAGAATGCGAATCTATTCTCATTCGCGATTCGAGTCGCATTCGGCTCCGGCGTTGTGATGACCCGCCGCAGAGCCACGCGACCCCCCGAGGCGCCACCGCCTTCCCCACACAGGACCCACAACATATGGGTGCCCCTCGGCACTGGATCGACCGCCGGCAGCGACCACGTTCCACGCATGTCTCTCAGGACTCCGTCCCCGGGTCCGCGACACCGAAAGTGAACGCGAATGACAACGTCAGATCGGCTCGACACCACTTCAGATCGCCCCAAGACCGCGTCGGAGAAGCCCGACGCGGCAGCCGTCGACGTCGTCACCGCCGACGGCAAGGTCGTCCGCAAGGCCACCATCGCGGGCGCGGTCGGATCCTTCGTCGAGTGGTACGACTACGGCATCTACGGCCTGCTCGTCACCTACCTCGCGCTCAACATCATGGGAGAAGCCGAGGCCGGCGGGCTGTTCCTCACCAACGTCGGCTTCCTGATCAGCTTCATCGCCCGCCCGTTCGGCAGCGTGATCTGCGGCTACCTCGGGGACCGGATCGGGCGCAAGAGCCTGCTGGCCACCCTCCTGGTGCTGATATCCGGGGCGACCGCGGCCATCGGCCTGATCCCCTCCCACAGCGTCATCGGGGTCGCCGCGCCCGCCCTGCTCGTCCTGCTCCGGGTCCTCCAGGGCTTCTCCGCCGGCGGTGAGGTGGCCGGCGCGATGTCCTTCGTCGGCGAGTACGCGCCGGACGCGCGCCGCAACTACATGATGAGTTTCATCGCCGTCGGCTCGTTCATCGCCCTGATGTTCGGCAGCGCCTTCTCCGCCATCCTCATCACGACGCTCGGCAACGACGCGATGACCTCGTGGGCCTGGCGGGTGCCGTTCCTGCTCGCCGTCCCGCTCGGCTACGTCGGCTTCTACATCCGCCGCCAACTGGAGGAGACCCCGCACTTCGTGGCGCTGCGCGCGCAGAACACCGTGGCGCGCAACCCGCTGCGCGAGGCCCTGACCTCCAAGCGCCACCTGAAGGCGATCGCCCTCACGATCTTCCTGCCGGCGCTCAACGGCCCCGGCTACTACCTGCTGTTCGTCTACATGCCGACCTACTTGAAGACCTCGCTCGGCGAGCACAACTTCTCGATGCTGCGGGCGCTCACGGTCACCGCGTTCAGCCTGGTCGCCATCGCGGTCTGCATCCCGCTCATGGCCCGGCTGTCGGACCGGATCGGCCGCAAGCCCGTCCTCACGATCTCCGCCGTCGCGACGGCCGTCGTCGCGTACCCGATGTTCCGGCTCATCACCACGGGTGAGTTCGGGCTCGCCTGTATCGGCACCATCGTGCTCGCGATCGCCTTCTCCGGGCACGCCGCCGTCGTGCACACCGTGCTCGCCGAGATGTTCCCGACCAGCGTGCGCTACTCCGCCTACAGCATCGGGTTCAGCATCTCGACGATCATCTTCGGCGGCAGCGCGCCGCTGCTGATGACCGAGCTGATCAAGTCGACCGGCTCCAACCTGGTGCCGGCGTTCGCCGCCATCATCACCGCGCTGATCACACTGGTCACCATCGCCTTCCTGCGCGAGACCAAGGGCCGGCCCCTCGTGGCCCGCTGAGCCGCCTCACCCGCCCCCACACACCAGGAGAAAGCATGGGTATCAACTCCGTCGCCGTCGTCGCCGACCTCGGCGAGAGCTTCGGCAACTACACGATCGGCGACGACGGCGCCCTGCTCGGGCTCGTCACCTCGTCGAACATCGCGTGCGGCTTCCACGCCGGCGACCCGCGCATCATGGACAAGACCGTCGCCGACTGCGTCGAGCGCGGCATCGAACTGGGCGCCCACCCCGGCTACCCCGACCTCGTCGGCTTCGGCCGCCGGCTCATCGAGGCGACCGAGGAGGAGATCCGCACCGACGTCCTCTACCAGCTCGGCGCGCTCGACGCCTTCGCGCGGGTGCACGGCGGCACCATCAGCCATGTCGCCCCGCACGGCCGGATGGGCTCGATCGCGCAGACCGACGCCAAGCACGCGCGGGCCATCACCGACGCGATCGCCGCGTACAACACCGACTACATCGTGATCTGCCAGCGCGGGCTGCTCGCCGAGGAGTCCCGCAAGCGCGGTCTCGAGGTCGGTTACGTCTTCCTCGCCGACCGTGGCTACGGCGACGACGGCATGCCCGTGTCCCGCTCGCACGAGGGCGGTCTGATCCACGACCCCGAGCTGATCGGCCGCCGGTCCGCGCAGGTCGTACGGGAAGGCACCGTGCTCTCGGTCGACGGCAACGTGGTGCCGCTCGGCCACGACGCCGACGTCCTGCTCCTGCACGGCGACCACCCGTCCGTCCTCGCGAACGGCATCGCCCTGCGGGCCGCGCTCGACGCCGAGGGCATCAACGTCACGGGCCTGCGGGACGTCCTCGCCGAGAAGGCAGCGAAGGGAGCGGAGGCCGCTCTCGCGCGCTGAGGCCGGGCGCACGATCAGGCGATGACCAGATGACCACAGCACCGTACGGCGCCGTCACCGTCGAGCCCTTCGGGGACTCGGCGGTGATGGTGACCATCCCCCACACCGACCAGGCCGTCCGCAGGGCCGGCATCGTCGCCTTCCGCGACCGGTTCCTGGCGAACCGGCCGCACGGCGTGCTCGACGTCGTCTCCGGTCTCGAATCCCTGCTCATCGAGTTCGACCCGCTGCAAACCGCGCTCCCGCACGTGGAGTACGCGGCCCGTCTGGTGGCACGGTGGGCGCCGTCGCCGTCGGACGGTCCGGCCGGTTCCGCCGGTTCGCGGGCGGTGCGGGCGTTCGCGATCCCGGTGGTCTTCGACGACGAGGACGGGCCCGATCTGGCGTCCGTCGCCGAGGAGACGGGCCTGACCTCGGCCGAGGTCGTCGAGGCGATCGCCGGGTCCACGTTCACGATCGCGCTGCTCGGCGCGGCGATGGCCCCGATGATGGACGGGCTCAAACTGCCCAGGCCGGTACGCCGGCGGGCCGAGCCGCGCACCGACGTCGCCCCCGGCGCCATCATGATCGCCGGGACCAACGCCATCATCCAGCCGTTCCCCGGCCCGACCGGCTGGCGGGTGGTCGGGCGCACCCCGCACACCATCGTCGACATCTCCCGCCCGGACCCCGTCTCGTTCGGCACCGGCGACACCGTGCGCTTCGTCCCCGTCAGCCGGGCCGAGGCGGCGGCGCTGGACGCCGGTTTCCTGCTGCCGACGGAGGAGTCCGTATGAACACCGTGGCGCTGGAGATCACCTCCGCCGGCTGGATCACCACGTTCCAGGATCTCGGCCGCCGCGACACCGAGCGGCGCGGCGTCCCCACCGGCGGCGCGGCCGACCAGCACTCGGCGACGGTCGCGAACCTCCTCGTGGGCAACCCCCGCGAGGCGACCCTGATCGAGAACCTCGGCGGCGAACTGGCGCTCGTGCCCGACGCCGACGTCCTGCTCGCGGTGACCGGCGCCCCCGCCCTGGTCACCGTCGCGGGCTGCCCCGCCGACAGTTGGTCGCCGCTGGTCGTGCCGGCGGGACACGAGGTCCGGGTCCGCAGCGACCTGGCGCGCGGCGCCCGCACCTATCTGGCCGTGCACGGAAAACTGAACACGCCGACCCTGCTGGGCAGCGCCGCGCCGGACCCCCGGATGGGGTTCGGGCAGACCGTCGCCCGGGGCTCGCGCGTCCTGCTGGACACGGAGTTCCGGGGTTTCGGCCGCCGGCCGTTCCAGCCGGCGCTGTTCCGGCTCCCCGTGCCCGTCCCGCGCTTCGACGACGGCCCCTGGGTCGTCGACGTCGTCCCCGGCCACGGGATCCATACGATCCCCGGGATCCGCGAGGTGATCGAGGAGGCGACGTACACCGTCACCCCGCGCTCCGACCACGTCGGACTGCGGCTCGAAGGACCGGTGCGCCACCCGGACTCCGACACCGAGATCGTGTCCCACGGCGTGCCCATCGGAGCACTCCAGATCCCGCACGCGGACGAGCTGATCGTCCTCGGCCGGTACCGGAGCCTGACCGCCGGCTACCCCATCGTCGGGGTCGCCGCACGGGTGTCCCTGCCCCTGCTCGGGCAGGCCGCACCGGGGCGGCGGCTGCGGTTCCGGTGGACCGACCGGGAGAGCGCGCTGCGCCGCTTCGCGCACCGCGAGGCCGAGGTCCGCGCCCTCGGACACGCGACCGCCGAGGCGTTCGGCGCGCTCGGCTTCCGGGTCCCCTTGCCCGACACGAACTGAGAAGATATTCTCACTTGACGTTTCATTCTCGTATGGTCCATTCACGCATGACTCATGGAGGAGGACCGGTGGCGACGCCGAACGGCACAACCGCACTCATCACAGGCGCCGGCAGCGGGATGGGCCGCGAGACCGCGCTGCTGCTCGCCCGGGACGGTGCCGCCGTCGTCCTGGTCGGCCGCAGGCAGGACGCGCTCGACGCCGTCGCCGCCGCGATCCGCGCCGAAGGCGGCACCGCCCTCGCCCTGGCCGCCGACATCACCCGCGCGGCCGACGTGACCCGGGTCCTGGAGCGGGTGCGGGCCGAACTGGGCCCCGTGGACGTCCTGGTGAACAACGCGGGCAGCGCGTCGTCCGTGCTCAACCCGCAGTGGCTCCCCCACGAGGAGTGGCGCGAGGTACTGGAGGTCAACCTCACCGCGGTCTTCCAGCTCAGCCAGGCCGTCCTGCCCGACATGCTGGAGCGCGGCGCCGGGACCATCGTCACCGTCTCCTCGCTCGCCGCGGTCACCCCCAACCTGCTCGGCGGCGCGGCCTACGGTGCGGCAAAGGCCGGTGTCCGCAACTTCATGACGTTCCTGCACAACACGTTCCGCAACCAGGGGCTGCGGGCGATCACCGTGCTGCCCGGCGAGGCGGACACCCCGATCCTCGACAACCGCGCCCGGCCCCCGAAGCCGGAGGAGCGGGCCCACATGGTGCAGCCGGAGGACGTGGCCGAGGCCATCCGGCTGGCCGTCGCCCTGCCCCAGCGCGTCGTCCTCCAGGAGATCGTCGTCGCCCCCACCCGGCAGCGCGACACCTCGGGCGACCTCGAGATCAGCCGTTGGGCGGGCGCGCCCGCCGGCGCCGCGCCGCAGGCCTGAACATCCCACTACCAGGAGGAGAGGGCATGCCCCCCACCGTCACCACGCACCCCCCGCTGTTCGGCCCGGCGACCGCCGTCGCCCGGATCGAGGCGGCCTCCCGCCGGACGCAGCAGCCGCAGTCCAAGGGCGACCTCGTCTCCCTCGCCATGGGCGAACCCGACTTCGACACGCCCCCTCAGGTGACCGAGGCGGCCCACGCCTCGCTCCGCGCCGGGCGCACCCACTACTCACCGCTGCGCGGCGAACCGGCCCTGCGCGACGCGCTCGCCGAGAAGCTCACCGGGATCGCCGGGGCGCCGGTGTCCGCCGCCGACATCCTGATCACGCAGGGCGGCACCGCCGGTCTCTCCGCGGCGATCCTCGGCATGGTCGACCCCGGGGACAAGGTGGTCGTACCCGACCCCACCTACTCCCTGTACGCCGACCTGGTCGCGATGGCCGGCGGCACCGTCGTCCCCGTGCCGCTCGGGCCCGACCTGCACTGGGACCTCGACCGGCTCGCCGACGCGCTGACGGACGCCAAGCTCTTCGTCTTCTGCAACCCGGTCAACCCGACCGGCATCGTGCACAGCCGCGAGGAGCTCACCGCGCTCGCCGACCTGCTCGACGGCACCGCCACGATCGTCATCTCCGACGAGGCGTACTCCGACCTCGACTACACCGGGCGGCCGTTCACCTCGGCGATCTCGATCGACGGTCTGCGCGAGCGCACGGTCTACTGCCAGACGTTCTCCAAGAGCTACGCCATGACCGGCTGGCGCGTCGGCTACCTCTGGGGGCCGCCGTCGCTCATCGACGCCGCCGCGCGCATCCACAACACCTTCAACGGCTCGGTCAACACCGTCATCCAGGACGCCGCGCTCGTCGCGGTGCGGAGCTGCGACGAGGACGTGGCCCGGATGCGCGCCGCGTACGTGGAACGCGGCGAGATCATGCGGCGCGAGCTGGCCGCCGTCCCCGGCCTCACCCTCAGCGCGGCGGAGGGCGCGTTCTACCAGTTCCCGCGCTACGACGTCGACCTGCCCTCCGTGGACGTCGTCGCGGCGCTGCGCGCGCACGGGGTCGCCGTGCGGCCCGGCAGCGAGTTCGGCGCGGCGGGCGAGGGACATCTGCGGCTGTCGTACGCCGCCGGTCCGCAGGCCATCACCGAGGGTGTCCGCCGGCTGGCCGACGGTCTCGCGGCCCTACGATGACCGCTGTCCCGTCCGAGGCGAGGAGTCGTCCCATGCGTCCCATGCGCAGTGACACCGAGCGCAACCGCCGACAGCTCATCAAGGCGGCGGCGCGGCTCTTCGAGAACTCGCCGACGCCCGTCAGCCTCGCCGAGATCGCCAAGCACGCCGAGGTGTCCACCGCGACGGCCTACCGCCACTTCTCGTCCGTCGAGGAGATCCTGCACGCCTTCCGCGCCCAAGTGGGCTCCGAACTACAGGACTTCAGCGCCCGGCAGACCACCCGGGGCATGGCGAGACTCGACGCGGTGTCCCGGTACTGGGTGTCGCTGGTGCTCGAACACGGCGGCGCGATGGCGCAGATGCGCTCGCACCGCGGCTATCTGGAGCGGCTGCGCGAAGGCACCGGCTACCTCGCCCCACAGGCCGAGGCGCTCGCCGAGCCACTGCGGCAGACGACCGAGGAACTCGGCCTCGGCGACCTGGGCGACGAAGCCCTGTACCTGTGGAACGCCCTGTTCGACCCCCGCGACATCCTCGACCTCATCAAGACCGGCCACACCGAGAACGAGGCGGCGACCCGCTTGGTGGCCGCCCTACGCGGCGCCCTGATCGGCTGGTCCACCCCGGAACCCGACTGAGACGTCGTACGGCCGGGCGGACGGGCGGGCGGGACGGGCTGGGAGTCCGGCCCCGCCCGCCCCGGCCGTACCGCGTGTCACCGGAGGCCACGGGCCTCGGGCCCCGGGGCTCCTTATGCGCCGGGGGCGGATGCGTTCTAGGGTTGGAGGGAATCCCCGGGCCCGGTAACCCCCAGGGAAGGCACACATCATGTCCACCGCATCGCGTACCCCTGTCCTGGACACCCTCGCCGCCATGACGGTCGACTCCGTCGAGCGTTGCGGGCTGGCTCCGGATCTGCTCATCCTCACGCGTATCGCGGCGCTCGCCGCCTCGGACGCCCCGCCCGTCTCCTACCTGGCGCATATCGACCCCGCGCTCAGGACGGGCCTGACCGCCGAGCAGTTGCAGGACGTCCTGGTGGCCGTCGCGCCCATCGTGGGCACCGCCCGGGTCATGACGGCGGCGGGCAACATCACCGCCGCGCTGGGCATCGCCATCGCCGTCGCCGAAGCCGAGGACGAGGCTCAGGGCTGACGGCCGCCGGACCAGGCAGGAGGGTCTTCGATGTCCCAGTCCCAGTCCCAGAACGCGACCACGGCGATGCGCGCATCGCCGCACACCACGCCCGAGGAGCGCACGGCGCTCGGCAAGGCCGCGCGGCGCGCGTCGCCGCGGTCGGGCCACGCCGAGTACCGGCCGGCCTCCGACCGGCCGGACCCGCTGGGGATCCTCGAGGCGCAGTCGGCGGCGCGGGTGCCCGAGCTCGTGCCGATCCGCTACGGCCGGATGATGGAGTCCCCGTTCCGCTTCTACCGGGGCGCCGCCGCGATCATGGCGTCCGACCTGGCAGGCACCCCGCGCTCGGGACTCACGGCCCAGTTGTGCGGGGACGCGCACCTGCTGAACTTCCGGCTGCTCGCCTCGCCGGAGCGGCAGTTGATGTTCGACATCAACGACTTCGACGAGACGTTGCCGGGTCCCTGGGAGTGGGACGTCAAACGGCTGACGACGAGCCTCGTGATCGCCGGCCGGGCGAACGGCTTCGACGACGACGAGCGCGCCCACATCGTCGGCGCCACCGTCCGCGCCTACCGAGAGGCGATGATCCGCTTCGCGGGCATGCGCAGCCTCGACGTCTGGTACGCGAAGATCGACGCGGATCTCCTGGAGTCCCTGGCCGCGGGCCGGCTGCACCACCGCGGTCAGAAGAACCTGGCCCGCGCCATGGCCAAGGCCCGCACCCGCGACAGCCTGCAAGCCTTCGACAAGCTCACCGAGACGGTCGACGGCCGGCCCAGGATCGCGGCGGACCCCCCGCTGCTCATCCCGGCCGGCGACCTGCTGCCGGACATCGAACGCAACGCCCTGGAGCGCCAGTTCCGCGGTCTCGTCGAGCGGTACGGCCGCACTCTCGCCTCCGACCGGCGCGCCCTCCTGGAGGACTACCGGCTCGCGGACGTCGCCCGCAAGGTGGTCGGCGTCGGCAGCGTCGGCACCCGGTGCTGGATCTTCCTGCTGCTGGGCCGGGACAACCAGGACCCCCTGTTCCTCCAGGCCAAGGAGGCCGACACCTCCGTACTCGCCGCCCACGTCGGCGCGAGCCGGTACCGCAACCAGGGCGAACGGGTGGTGTCGGGCCAGCGGCTGATGCAGGCCACCAGCGACATCTTCCTCGGCTGGGAACGGGTGGACGGCATCGACGGCAAGCAACGCGACTTCTACGTACGCCAGTTGCGCGACTGGAAGGGCATCGCCGAGCCGGAGAACATGCGGCCGATCGGCATGAAGGCCTTCGGTGAACTGTGCGGGGTCACCCTCGCCCGTGCGCACGCGCGGTCCGGCGACCGCATCGCGATCGCCGCGTACCTGGGCAAGGGCGACGCGTTCGACCGGGCGCTGGCCGATTTCGCCGAGGCGTACGCCGACCAGAACGAGCGTGACCACCAGGCCCTGGTCGACGCCGTACGCGCGGGCCGCCTGCCCGCGGAGCAACTGCCGCTGGCCGCCTGAGCCTGACGGCCCCGGCCAGAGGTCCACCAACCGGTCGACCTCTGTGGCGGGTCGTGGATCGCGCCGTCCCGGACGCCTGGGACGATTCGCCCCATGGCACCCAAAGCAGGCACGAGCGAGGGTCCGGCGACGACGCGTGTGGTGCTGCTGG
Organism: Streptomyces sp. yr375; assembly: GCF_900110755.1. Classification (GTDB taxonomy): domain Bacteria; phylum Actinomycetota; class Actinomycetes; order Streptomycetales; family Streptomycetaceae; genus Streptomyces. The sequence continues at coordinate 298,238 of NZ_FOFF01000002.1, read as the reverse complement.
CACTCGCGGCCGGTCAGTTCCTGATGGCGCTCGACAGCTCGGTCATGAACGTCTCGATCGCGACGGTGGCCGAGGACGTGGGCACGACCGTGACGGGCATCCAGGGGGCCATCACGGCCTACACCCTCGTGATGGCCATGTTCATGATCCCCGGCGGCAAGGTCGGGGCGCTGATCGGCCGCAGACGCGCCTTCATGATCGGCTGCGCCGTCTACGGCTGCGGCTCCCTCACCACGGCGCTCGCGCCGAACCTGCCCGTGCTGCTGCTCGGCTGGGCGTTCCTCGAAGGGCTCGGGGCGGCGCTCATCCTGCCGGCGATCGTGGCGCTCGTGGCGAGCAACTTCGCCGCCGAACGCCGTCCCGCCGCCTACGGTCTCGTCGCCGCCGCGGGGGCCGTGGCGATCGCCGTCGGGCCGCTCATCGGGGGCGTCGCGACGACGTACTTCTCCTGGCGGTGGGTGTTCGCCGGTGAGGTGGTGATGGTGGCCGGCATCCTGGTGCTGGCCGGCCGTATCGCCGACGCGCCGGTCGGCGCGCGACCGCGCATCGATCTCGTCGGCGCGGTGCTGTCCGCGCTGGGGCTCGGGATCTTCGTCTACGGTGTGCTCCGGTCGGACGAATGGGGCTGGTTCAAGCCGAAGCCCGACGCGCCCTCGTGGCTCGGGGTCTCGCTGGTCGTGTGGCTGATGCTGGCCGGTCTGCTGCTGGTCTGGCTGTTCCTCCGCTGGGAGGCGCGCATGGTGCGGCGGCGCGCGGAGCCGCTCGTCGACCCGGCCATGCTGCACAACAAGCAGCTCACCGGCGGGCTGACGATGTTCTTCTTCCAGTACCTCGTCCAGATGGGCGTGTTCTTCGTCGTACCGCTCTATCTGTCGGTGGCGCTGGGCCTGTCCGCGCTCAAGACGGGTGCCCGCATCCTGCCGCTCTCCGTGACGCTGCTGCTGGCCGCCGTCCTGATCCCCCGCCTCTTCCCGGACGTCTCGCCGCGGCGGGTGGTGCGGCTCGGGATCCTCGCGCTGCTCGCGGGCGCGCTGGTCCTGATGGCGGCGCTCGACGCGGACGCGGGCGCGGAGATCGTGACGATCCCGCTCCTGCTGATCGGGCTGGGGATGGGCGCGCTGGCGTCCCAGCTCGGGTCGGTCACCGTGTCCGCGGTGCCCGAGTCGCAGAGCGCGGAGGTCGGCGGCGTCCAGAACGCGGTGACCAACCTCGGGGCCTCGATCGGTACGGCGCTCGCCGGGTCGATCATGATCGCCGCGCTGACGATGTCCTTCCTGACCAGCGTGGACCAGAATCCGGCGATCCCGGCCGAGGTCAAGAGCCGGGCGAGCGTCGAACTCCAAAGCGGTGTGCCGTTCCTGTCGGACGCCCAGCTCGAGTCGGCCCTCGCCGAGGCGGGGACGAGCGACGCGGTGACGGAGGCGGCGCTCGACGCGAACACCGAGGCCAGGATCGACGGGCTGCGCGCCGCACTCGCCATCCTCGCCTTCACCGCGCTCCTCGCGCTGTTCTTCACGAACCGGATCCCGAAGACCCAGCCCCGTTCGACGGAGCCGTAGCCGCGTCGCCCGGCTCAGGAAGGGTCGCGCAGGTCCGGTCGGCAGTCGGGGAAGACGGTGCGCAGGCGGTCGGTGGTGGGCCGGTCGAGGGCGGTGTGCCGCAGGTCGGCCGCTTCGAGGTGGCGCAGCTCGAAGAACGACTCGGGCAGGGTGGTGAGTTCGTTGAAGGACAGGCCGATGCGGCGCAGCCCCGGCATGCGGCTGAACGCGTCGTCGGGCAGTGCGGTGAACGCGGTGCGGATGACCTCGTCGCGGGCGGTCTTCTCGCCCCAGCGGTCGATCTCCAGGTGTTCCAGGGTGGTGATCCGCCAGACGCCGGCGAGGAGTTCGCGGCCGGGTTCGGGCTGGAAGGACCATCGGGTGCCGCCGCTCAGCCGCAGGACGCGCAGGCGGGGCAGTTTCGCCAGGTCGGGCAGGCGCGGGAGGCGGGCCGACAGCGAGCCGCTCAGGTTCAGCTCCTCCAGGGCGGTCAGCGCCAGCAGCTCGTCGGGAAGCGTCTCCAGGAACACGTCCGACAGGTCGAGGGAGCGCAGCGCGGGCAGCCGGGTCACGGGCTGCGGAAAGGCGACCCGTTCGTTGTACTCGCCGGGTTGCAGGTTCGACAGGTCCAGTTCGCGCAGGGTGCTCAGCCGGGCGACGGCGTCGGGGACGGCGCAGCACAGTCCGGCGGCGCGGAGGGTCTCCAGCCGGGGCAGGTCGCCGAGTCGCTCGGGCAGTGCCGTGAGCTCGTTGCCGGAGATGTTCAGCACGCGCAGGTCGCGCAGCCGTCCGATGGATTCCGGGAGGGCGGTGAGACCCGTCCCGGAGAGGTCGAGCTCTTCCAGGGCGGTCAGTTCGCCGATGCGCTCGTCCAGGCCGCCGGTGCCGCCGGTGCCGCTGCCGGTGCCGAGGGCGTCGTTGCCGGCGAGGGACAGCACGCGCAGGTGGGGGAAGGCGTGGAGCTGCTCGGGGAGCCGGCGAAGTCCGCGGTCGGACAGGTCGAGTTCGGTGATCTCCGCGGCGCGGGGCAGCAGCGCGTCGAGTTCCTCCAGCGCCACCACGTGCCGGGGCCGGATGCCGGGGCGCAGGACCGGCTCCCCGGCGCGCAGGGCGGCGCTGATCGCGCGTTCGTCGGCGGTGTCGTCCTTGCCGAGGAGTCCGGGCAGGACGAGGTCGTCCAGCTCGTCGTCGGTGAAGTCGACGGGCAGGTTGACGCGGTAGGGGTCGGCGACGAGGAGTGCGTCCAGCCGCCCGGCGAAGCACATGACGAAGTAGAGGGAGCTGATGACGGCCTGGGCGTGCGTGTCACCGGCCACGGTGAGGTTTCCGCCGTCGTCGCCGTAGCTGCCCTGGATGGTGCCGGACGCGGTCAGGTCGCCGCGCACGACCACGTCCGGGCAGCCGGACAGCAGCACGTTGCGGGCTCGTAGACTGCCTGTGACCAGCAGGAAGTTGCCGCTCGCCGAATCCCACCACTCCAGGTCGCCGCCGACCGTCAGGTCTCCGTCGACGATCGTGTTGTACGGTACCCAGTCGCCGTCGGGCTCCGCGTCCAGACCGCCTTCGACCCGCAGCCCGCCCTCGTAGAGGCGTATCTCCTGCTCGGCCGCGAGGTCCTGGTACGGATGGCTGACGTCGGCCGAGACACCGAACCGCTCCTCCGCCTCGGCGGCGGTGATGACACGGTAGGCGGCGGTTGGTGAAGGTTCTGTGCTCATGCTCCGGATAGTAACGATCGCCACTGACAGCACAGTGCGCGCGGGAAAGGACCAACGGGCGTGCGGCACATGGAGGCAGTCCCCTTCCCGGAGACCGACGAGCGCTTCGGCATCCGGTCCCGGTTCCCCCTCGGTGCGAACGACGCGGCGGAGGTCGTCGTCCTCACCGGCGACACGACCCTGGACAGCCTGCCGCTCGACCACACACGTCTCGACGCCTGGTGCGGGCTGTCGAAGACCTCCCCGGACGCGTTCCTGGGGGTCATGGTCGACGGTGATCTCTCGGTCGCCGACCGGATCACCAACCTGGAGTGGGACTTCGGCCCGTTCCTGCTGGTCCGGGGCGACGTACGAGTCAGGAACCTCGCCACGGCCGGCAGCGAGATCCTCGTCGAGGGCGACCTCCACGTGGCGCAGACCCTCGCCGGCGTCTACAACCACGGCCGCACGGTCGTCAAGGGCGACGCCCGCGCCGAGGTCGTGGTCACCGAGCAGCACCTCACCGAGTTCCACGGCCGACTGACCGCCGAACTGTGCACCGCCGGGAACTTCCTGAGGATCGCGGACCCGGCGCGGGTCCAGGTGGGCGGCTGGGCAGGGTACGTCTGCGACCTCGAGGGGCGGCTCCTGCCGGACGTCGGTTCCCGCTCGACCCGGGCACTGCGCGCCCTCGACCCCGACTTCTGGGATCTGGACGGCGGAGCGATCCTGACGGCGATGAAAGCCGGACGATCCCTGCTGCGCACGGCCGATCGGCAGACACGGGCTCCCCGGTCCCCCGCCGACGCGGTCCGCGAGGTTCTGCGCCTGGCCGGGTGCCGGGAGCACGACCGTTGGGACGACGGCTTCGTCGTCGACCCCGGCCGGGACGACGAGCCGTACGAGGTGTACTTCTGCGAGGCCGACGAGCCGGACGAACCCGGCACACCAGGTACACCCGGCACCCCGGGCGCGCCGGAAACCCTGGATCCCGCAACGGAGTTGACCCGCTACACCAAGGCCCTGGCCGCCGCCGGGTACGGCGTGCGCGTCGATCCCGTGGACGTGGACGTGTTGTGGGTGCGGTCGGTCGCCGGGTGAGGCGGGCGCGGGGTTCTCGGCGCGGAGGGTGTGCGGGGCGGGGGCGTCACCCCGGCCAGGCTCCGAGTCCGAGGTCGTTGCGACCCGGATGCCGTCCGCCCGGTGGCGACGTCCGTGCCGGTGGCCGCTCGGGGAGCATGCGGGCGAAGCGGGGGGAGGGCTCGACGCCCAGTTCCTCGTACAGCAGCCTGCGGAACGCGTCGTAGTGGCGTACCGCTTCGCCGACGTTGCCCTCGGCGAGGTGCGCCGCCACAACGGCCCGGTGCGCGCTCTCCCGTAGGGGTTCGGCGCGGACGCTCGCCCACGCCGCCTCGATCGCGAGGGCCGGTCGCCCCTGCCGGATGAGGGCCTCGGCCAGTGCGTCGAGCGCGTGCAGCCGCAGTTGCCGCAGGCGTTCGCGCTCCAGCAGGATCCAGTCCTCGTCCCAGCCCGGCAGCAGGTCCTCGCCGACCAGAAGTCCCAGCGGCGGCCGGGAAGTCGGGGGCGGGCCGCAGCCCTGGACGACGCCGAGTGCCGTCCGGGCGAGGGTGTGGACGTCCACCCGCAGGGCAGGGGCGACGAGCAGCGCGTCTCCGCAGGACCCGATCAACGGCGGTTGCCCGCGCGGCAGTTTCCACAGGGTCGTGCGCAGGCTGCCCCTGGCGTGCTCCTCGGTGACCTCGGGCCACAGCGTGCCGGCGAGGACCGTTCGGGAGACCCGGCCGCGCAGTCCCAGGTACGCCAGGAGCCGCTGGCCGTTGCGGCACAGTTCGACGGTCTCGGTACCGATGTCCAGCCGGAACTGGCCGAGCAACCGCAGCCGGGGAGGAGGGGACACCAACGCGATCGCCTCGCTCACAGTGTCGTGCCACGCCGGGGCGTGCCGTCCGTCGGGGAGGCCTCCCTCTTCCCTCAGTTTCGGCCCCCCGCACAGGCCCTGCAACTCCGTCGGCCCAGGGGCCGGTGACGACGGGATGACGCCGCGCTGACGGCGGTTGCGTACCTTGGGCGGCGGCGACCACGACTTCATCCCCATTGATCCCCAGTCGAGGAGGGCGTGATGTCCTGGCGAGTCGCTAACAGTCCGGAGACCCTTCGGTATCGGATCGACGCGCGTTTCCCGGGGCGCGGTGTCGCGGCCGACGGCGTGCGGGCGCTGCCCCGGCTGGACGCTCCGGTCGTCGCCGTGCTGCCGGGGCCGACGCGAGTGACGGTGACGTGTTTTCTCTCCACCCTTTTCATCGACCACCCGGACGCCTGGCTTCCGGACGTCAATGAATGCTGACCCGGACGGAACCCCATGGCCAATTCGCCGAAACTCCCCATCATTTACGTCCGTGGATTCGCCGGCGGCCAGTCGGCCATCAACAACGCGGTGTCGGATCCGTTCTACGGATTCAACGAGGGCTCCACGCACATCCGTGTCGGTCCGGACGACGAACCGGACTTCTACCAGTTCGAAAGCCCGTTGCTGCGCCTGCACATGGACGAGGAGTACCAGATCCTCGTCGAGGGCAGCCAGGAAGTCTATTTGGACACCCAGCCCGAGATTCCGTCGAACACCATCTGGATCCACCGGTTCTACGATCCGTCGGCGAGTACCTGGGGAGGGCATCCCAAGGAATTCCGTATGGAGGACGCCGCGGCCGATCTGCTCACGCTGATCGACAAGGTGACGACGAAGTCGGGGGCCAGTGGCGTCTATCTGGTCGCTCACTCCATGGGCGGTCTGATCTGCCGTTGTCTGCTGCAGAAAATCCTGCCGGAGGCCGGGCGCAAGCCCACCGACGTCGTCGCCAAGCTCTTCACCTACGGCACCCCGCACGGGGGCATCACCTTCGACTTCGGCTTCGGCATGCTGGAGCGGCTGCGGGACGCGATCGGCGTCAACGGCGCGGAGATCTTCGGCCCGGAGCGGATGTTCCAGTATCTGACGCCGGGCGCCACCGCCAAGCAGAAGCCGAAGAAGGGCTGGGATCCACGCTCGATGGCCGCCGCCGATCCGGCGTCCGCCTTCCCCCTGGACCAGGTGTTCTGCCTGGTCGGCACCGATCCGGCCGACTACGACGTGGCGTTCGGGCTCTCGTCCGCCGTCGTCGGGCCGCGCAGCGACGGCCTGGTGCAGATCGACAACGCGTACGTCCCCGGCGCGCATCGGGCCTATGTGCACCGCAGCCACAGCGGACGGTACGGGCTCGTCAACTCCGAGGAGGGCTACCAGAATCTGCGGCGTTTCCTGTTCGGCGACCTGGAGGTGACGGCCGACCTCGTCGACCACCAGATTCCGCTGCGGAAGGACACGGCCTGGCAGGCGGAGGTCGGACTGTCGGTGCGCGGTCTGCAGATTGTGATGCATGAGCGCAAGAGCGCCCAGTGGTGTCCGATCCAACTGCAGAACGGAACCGAGCGCGTTCTCCCGGAGCGCGTTCCCGGGGAGCCCGGCGCGGACTCCGACGGGGCGGTGCCGCTGGCGCACACGTTCCTGTGCGAGAGACTGGCCAGTCCCAACGGCTCCGGCTCCATGCGGTACGCGCTGCATCTGCGGATCCTGTCGCTGCGTAAACAGGACAACGGTTTCCTGGATTTCCACGACCACATCGAGCAGACGGCGGACTTCGACGACATTCTCGTCGTCGACGTCGGCAACGAGAACGGGGCTCCCGCTCTCCGGGCCACCTGGAACTCCGCCATCAAGGGCCCCATCAGCGAGTACGTGCAGACCGGCTCGGTCCTCGCCGACGAGGACCCCGAGGTCGGCACCTGGGTCGCCGGCATCAGGCTGCCCGCCACCACCAAGAAGATCCTCGGCGACAACGCGCGGATCCGGCTCACCGTGTCCCCCTGGAACTGACGGGCCCGGTCAGCGGCGCGGCGGCGGTTCCCGCGGACTGCGCTCCGCTTCCCCGGGCGCCCGGGGGGAGGGAGCATGGAAGGGCTGGAGGAGGATCCGCGATGACAGCCGAACCCGTCCGGTCCGCCGGTGACGCGTACCAGCCCGAGACGTCCGCGCCCACCGGTCTGCTGGACATGCTGAGCGTGTCCGCGATGGTCCTCGACGCCGACGGGCGCATCGTGTTCTGGACCCCGCAGGCGGAGGAGCTGTTCGGTTACACGGCCGACGAGGCGCTCGGCAAGTACGCGGCGCGGCTGCTCATCCACTCCGAACACCTGAAAGCCGTGGTGCGGCTGTTCACGGAGGTGCTGGAGACCGGCCGGAGCTGGGCGGGCACGTTCCCCGTCCGGCACCGGGACGGCGGCAGCCGGCTGATGGAGTTCCGCAACATGCGCCTCCAGGACGATCACGGGGACGTGTACGCGCTGGGCATCGCCGCCGACCACACCCTGCTCCAGCGCGTCGAGACCGACCTCGCCCTGTGCGAGCGGCTGATCACCCAGTCTCCGATCGGGCTCGCCCTCCTCGACCCCGACCTGCGCTATCTCCTGGTCAACCCGGCGCTGGAGCGCATCGACGGCATCCCCGCCGAGGACCATGTCGGCCGGGGCCTGCGGGAGACCCTGCCGCTGCCCGACGTCGACACCATCGAGTCGGCGCTGCGTCAGGTGCTCACCACCGGCACGCCGCTGCTCGACCAGTACCACGTGGGTCGGCCGCCCACCGACCCCGACCGCGAACACGCCTGGTCCCTGTCCTTCTACCGGCTGGAGGACCCCGGCGGGCGGGTCCTGGGCGCGGCCGCCTCGGTCGTCGACGTCACCGAACGGCACCGGGCGGCGGCCGAGGCCGACCGGGCCCGCCGCCGCCTCGCCCTCATCGCCGAGGCCTCGACGCGGGTCGGCACCACGCTGGAGGTGGACCGGACGGCCCGCGAGCTGGCCGAGATCGCCGTGCCGCAGCTCGCCGACGTGGTCGCCGTCGACGTCCTCGACTCCGCGCTGGCCTGCCGCCGCTCGCGCCGGCCGGACGACGGCCCGGAGCTGTTCCGGGCCCTCGCGCTCAAGGCGTCCCACCCCACCGTGGCGCTGCGCGCCGCCGACCCGCCCGGCGACCTCGCCGCCTACGACGGCGACCGGCTGGTCACCCTGTGCGTGCACACCGGCCGGCCGGTGCTGGTGCGGCACGTCGGCGACGACGACCTCCCGCGCATCGCCCGGGACGCGGAGGCCGGTTCGCTGCTGGCCCGCGCCGGGGTCCACTCGTATCTCGCCGTGCCGCTGATCGCGCACGGCGAGGTGCTCGGCGCGCTCGACCTCAAGCGGACCCGCAACCCGCTGCCGTTCGACGAGGACGACGTCGTCCTCGCCGGTGAGCTGGCCGGGCGGGCGGCGGTGGCCATCGACAACGCCCGCTGGTTCCAGAGCGTGCGCAACACCGCCCTCACCCTCCAGCGCAGTCTGCTGCCCGACCACGCGCCGCATCAGACCGGCCTCGACCTCGCCTCCCGCTACCAGCCCGCGCAGGCCACCAGCGAGGTCGGCGGCGACTGGTACGACGTCATCCCGCTGACCGACGACAAGACCGCGCTGGTCGTCGGGGACGTCATGGGCAACGGCATCGACGCCGCCGCCACCATGGGCCGGCTGCGCACCGCCACCTGCGCCTACGCGGACCTGGACCTCGACCCCGGCGCCGTGCTCCAGCACCTGGACAAGATCACCTGCGATCTGGAGCACTACATCGTCACGTGCCTGTACGCCGTGTACGACCCCCGTACCCGGCGGTGCCGCATGGCCAACGCGGGGCACATGCCGCCCGCGCTGACCGGCCCCGGCCACCCGCCCAGACTGCTCGACCTGCCCTCGGGCGCGCCGCTCGGCGTCGGCGGCGTCCCCTTCGAGACCACCACGACCGACCTCGCCCCCGGCGACCTGCTGGTCCTCTACACGGACGGCCTCGTCGAGACCCGGCACCACTCCATCGACGACCGCCTGGACGTCCTCCTCACCTTCCTCGACGAACCCGAACGGCCCCTGGAGGAGATCTGCGACCTCCTGCTGTACGGCCTGCGCCACCCCGACGACCACGACGACGTCGCCCTGCTCGTCGCCCGCGCCCTGTAAGTCCCATGACCCTCGTATGTCTGAGGTTCACGCGGGAGCGGTGACGACGTTCACTGCTCCCAGGCTCCACGGGCACGAAGGTCCGGGCACACGAGGGTGGGGGGATTTCTGATGTACGCGTCAGTACGGGACAGACTCGCGGTCGTCCTGAGGTGGTGTGTTCTGGCGGCGGTGCTGGTCGGCGTGGCGGCGGCCCCGGCACACGCGTCCGCGCCGGCCGCCGTGCGGGCGGTCGAGGTGCCGCCCGGGGTGACGGCGGGGGTCGCGGTCTTCGACCGGCAGACCGCGACCTTCACCGAACAGCTCAATCCCCGGACGCGGTTCCGCTCCGCGTCGGTCGTCAAGCTGCTCATCGCCCTCGACCACCTGTGGAACCGCGGCCCCGACTACAGCCTCCCGGCGGCCGACCGCGCCCGCTTCGACGCCATGCTGCGGGCCAGCGACGACACGAGTGCCTCGTACTACTGGGCGCAGAACGGCGGCAGCGCGATCGTCGACCGGATGGTCGCCCGTCTCGGCCTCGCCGACACCGCGGGGCCGCCGGCCGGTTATCCGGGGTTCTGGGGGTACACGGCGCTGTCGGCGGCCGACACCGTACGGATCTACCGCTACCTCCTGGACAGCGCCCCCGAGCCGGTCCGCACCATGGTCATGGGCGACCTGCGGCAGTCCGCGCGGTGCGGCGCGGACGGGTTCGACCAGCGCTTCGGCATCCCGGCGTCGTTCGAACGGCCGTGGGCGGTGAAGCAGGGCTGGTCGGGCTTCGGCGACTCCGGAAGCTGTTCCGACACGGCCGCCGTCACGGGTAGAGACGCGGGTGCCCCGGGCGTCCGGGCGGGCGACGTGGACCTGACGCAGCGGGCGCTGCACAGCACCGGGACCGTCGGGGCCGGCGACCGCACGATCGTCGCCGTGTTCACCCTCCAGCCGACGAGCACCACGTTCGGCGCCGCGTACACCAACCTGAACCGGCTGGTCCGGTCCCTGAACGTGCCCGGGGGCGTGCGGCCGACCGGCACGTGGTTCGGCACCTGGGGCTCGGACGTACGCGTCCGCGCCGGTACGACCACCTCCTCGGCCGAACTGACCAGGCTCCCGGCGGGGGTGGAGGTGCTGATCCGCTGCCAGAAGCAGGGCCAGCGGGTCGAGGTGCCGCCGTACGCCAACGACTGGTGGGCCTATCTGCCGCTGTACGGCGGCTACCTCACCAACATCTACGTCCGGTCACCCGACAACCAACTGCCGGGCGTGCCGGTCTGCTGACGCGAGAAGCGACAGACGGCCGCCTCTTCACCTGGTCGCCGCAGCCGATGCCCGTTCGGAGCGCCGTGTCACGTTATGTGTGTATACGGTGAACGCGGATCACGACCAGCGTCCTTCCAGGTCGACGCCCGCGGCCCCGGTCCGCCCGCACACTGCCCGGCCCCGCCGGGACAGGCGCGTCCAGGATGGAGAAAGGGGCCGGCATGCCGGTGAACGCCACCTATCCGGGCGTGTACATCGACGAGGTCAAGAGTTCCGTCAGAACGATCACGGGGGTGGCGACCTCGATCGCCGCCTTCGTCGGCTACGCGCCGCGCGGCCCGGCCGACCGGCCGGTGCACATCACCGGCTGGGCCGACTACGAGGCCGTCTTCGGCGGACTGCAGTCGAACTGCCCGATGAGTTACGCGGTCTACCAGTTCTATCTGAACGGTGGCAGCGAGGCCGAGATCGTCAGGATCGCGAAGGCCGGTGAGGAACAGGTCTCCTTCTCCCTCACGGCCGGCCAGTCGACGAAGGGGCCCACCCCGTCGTCGCCCGCGCCCGCACCGGCACCCGCTGCGGCAGCGGCGGGCGAGGGCGGGGAAGCCGCTGGTCCCGCAGGCACCTCGGGAGATGATTCAGCTTCCGACGACAAGAACAAGAAGCGGAGCGCGGGCGACGCGGGCGGCAGCAGCAGCACCAAAGCAGCGCCCCCCGCCCGCGCCGACGTGGGCTCCCCCAACACCCCTGTCCTCATCGCCGCCTCTCCGGGGCGATGGGGGCTGAATCTCCGAGCCCGGGTCGACCACGACACGCAGCCCACACCGAAGGGTGAGCAGCGCAAGCTGTTCAACCTGACGGTCCGTGACATGGAGACCGGCGCCGAGGAGAGATACCTCAACGTCAGCGTCGAGCAGGACAGTCCGCAGAATCTGGAGCATCTCCTCGCGTCTTCGCGGCTGGTCCGCGTGGTCCCCAGTTCCTCCCCCTTCGCGGTGCCGCTCGAGAACTCGCCAGCGCCGAAAGACAAGGGTCCCGATCCGTTCAAGGTCGCGCCGGAGGACCAGCCACCGGGGGCCCAGCCGACCTACTACGCCCCGACCGGGGGCGGCGGCGCCGCGGGAGACAAGACTCCCCCCGACGCAAATGCGTACAGGGGCGACCCGGCCCAGAAGACAGGGCTGTACCAGTTGTTGAAGACGGACATCTTCAACATCCTGTGTCTGCCCGACGCCCACCTGCTCGGCGACAACGCGGCGTCCCTTCGGGGCGAGGCGAAGAGACTGTGCGTCCAACGCCGGGCGATCCTTCTGGTCGACCCGCCCCCGAGCTGGACGGGTGGCCTGGACACCGTCCTCGACAAGCTCGTAGAAGTCCAGGGCGACGAAGCCGACAAGAACGCGGCGGTCTACTACCCCCGCATCCTCTCCCCCGACCCGCTCCTCAATGGCACCCTCCAGCCCTTCCCGCCTTGCGGCGTGATGGCCGGCGTGCTCGCGCGGACGGACGTCCAGCGGGGTGTGTGGAAGGCGCCGGCCGGTACGGACGCCTCGTTGAGCGGGGTCAGTGATCTCGAAGTGCCGCTGACCGATCTGGAGATCGGGCGGCTGAACCCGGTCGGCGTGAACTGTCTGCGGCGGCTGCCGGCCGCCGGACCGGTCGCCTGGGGAGCCCGCACCCTGCGCGGGGCGGACCGGCTCGCGGACGAGTGGAAGTACCTCCCGGTGCGCCGGCTGGCCCTCTTCATCGAGGAGAGCCTGTTCCGGGGCACGCAGTGGGTGGTGTTCGAGCCGAACGACGAACCGCTGTGGGCGTCGGTCCGGCTGAACGTCGGCGCGTTCATGAACTCGCTGTTTCGCGCGGGCGCGTTCCAGGGCCGGACTCCCCAGGAGGCCTACCTCGTCAAGTGCGACAAGGACACCAACCCGCAGAACGACATCAACCGCGGCATCGTCAACATCCACGTGGGCTTCGCCCCGCTGAAGCCCGCGGAGTTCGTGATCGTGCACATCCAGCAGCTCGCCGGACAGATCCAGGTCTAGGAGGAGGACGACCGATGCCGGAAGTCACGCGCCGGGACCCCTTCAAGAACTTCCGCTTCCGGGTGAAGTTCAGCGGGGAGACCGCCTATATCGCCGGAATCAGCAAGGTCAGCGGCCTCAAACGCACCACGGAGGTCATCCGGCACCGCGACGGCGGCGACCCGGGCACCAGCCGTAAGCTGCCCGGTCGCACCGAGTACGAGGCCATCACCCTGGAGCGCGGCTGCACCATCGACACCGCCTTCGAGGAATGGGCCAACCGGGTCTGGAGCCTGAAGAACTCGGCGGGCGGTCTGGAGACCTCCCTGAAGGACTTCAGACGGGACCTCGTCATCGACGTCTTCGACGAGGGTGGGCAGCAGGTGCTGTCCTACTCCGTCCACGAGGCCTGGGTCTCCGAGTACCAGGGGCTTCCCGAACTCGACGCCGGGTCCAACGCCGTCGCCTTCGAGCACATCAAGGTGGAGCACCACGGCTGGGTGCGGGAGCACACCAACCCGCCGCAGGAGCCGCAGTTCAGCGACACCGCCGGGTGACGGACCGCATGCCGCGTCGGCTGACGGAGGCGAACGTCCTCGAGGTGTGGGAGGGCGGGCTCGGCGGTACCCCGGCGGCCCGCTCCCTCCTGCTCGCCTCGGTGGCGGCACCGCCCGGTCAGGACGTCGCGGACCTGCCGTTGAGCGCCGTCAACGCCCTTCTGCTGGAGCTGCGTCGCGGCGCGTTCGGTGACGCGCTGCCTTGCGCGGCGGACTGCCCGCAGTGCGGTGACAGCCTCGATGTCACCGTCGGGGCCGAGGAGTTGCGGCCCTGCGCGGTGGGCTCGGACGCCGGTGCGGGTCCAAGTCCCGCTACGGCGACGCTGACCACAGACGGTATGACGGTCACGTACCGGGCCCTCACCGGCCGCGACGTCCGGGCCGTCGACGCCACCACGCCCCGGGCGCGCCGCAGCCTGCTGCGCCGGTGCGTCGTACACGTCAGTCCTCCGCCTGTCGACGACGACCTGTCCGAAGAGGTTCTCGAACAGGTGGCCCGGCTGCTCCCGGAACTCGACCCGGGGGCCGACACCGTACTGGTGCTGAACTGCCCGCAGTGCGCGCACCGTTGGGAGGCCGCGCTCGACATCGGCGACCATCTGTGGACCGAAGTCTCCGGCTACGCACGCAAGTTGCTGCACGAGGTGCACTCTCTGGCGCGGGCCTACGGCTGGTCCGAAGCCGACGTGCTGTCGATCAGTCCGGCGCGGCGGCAGTTCTATCTGGAGGCGAGCGCCGGATGAACGACTTCGTGGACCGGGTACTGCGGGCACCAGGGCCCCGGCTCAGGCCGCTCACCCCGAACATCTTCGACCCGGGCGCACGACGCCTGCCGAGCGGTGATGTGCCGAGCGGTGACATGCCGGTGGGGGAAGCGGGTACGGGTGTTGCGGATGCCGGTGCGGCTCAAGAGGTCGGCGTGGCCGGTGAGTCGGACGTCTCCGTGCACTCCTCTTCTTTGCTCGGCGCGGGGCCAGCCGTGGAGGTTCCCGTTCCCACGGCTGACGCGCGCCCCACGCCGAGTGCGGACCTCCCGGGGCACACACCCCAGGGCGCGGAACGGGCACGGCCGACTCCCCGCACCACACCGGTGACACCGCGCCACGCGCCGGGCCGGAGCGCCGAGGCGATCGGTGAGAACTCCGCCGTCTCGCCACAGACACCGAGCCGGCACCCTAAGGCCAAGAGCCCGTCCCCACACGGCGGTCCGACGACAACTCCGCCCAAGGCCGGGGCACCCTCACCGCACGCCTCCCCCCGAGCCACGTCAGCGGACAGCAGCCCGGTCGCCGTTCCAAGGACGACGCCCGACACATCCCGGCGAGCCGCCCTCGCGCCACCCGAGGCGCAAAGCGCGCCGCGTCGGGCACCGGCCGCGCAGCCCCAGGAGCCATCCGCGCCGCCCCGGGACTCGGCCACGCCACGCACACTCCAGCGCACGTCACCCCACAGCCCTGCCACGCCTCCGCCAGCCGAGGCCAGCTCATCTCACGGCACGGCCCCGTCCCCGCAGATCGAGGGCACCTCGCAGCACGTCCGCCCCACCGCATCTCACGAGGCCGAGGCCGAGGCCGAGGCCGAGAACACCTCACCGGGCACCCCGGCAACGCCCCGCGCCACCGAGGCGACCGCGCGCCGCAAGCCGAGCCCGTCCTCCCAGGTCAAGGACGCCGCACCGCGTGACCCGGCCTCGTCCAGCGGGCATCTGGCCACGCCGGAGACACGGCGGAACGCACCACCGCGCCCTCCAGGCGCAGGCTCGCCGCCACTCAGCCCGAACACGTCGCCCCAGTCCCCAGGCACGGCACCGCCCCACAGCCCGGCAACCGGCGACAAGCGCGTCGGAGGATTCGCCGAGCGCGCTGTCCAGCCCAGCCCCTTGACGATCGCCGAGCGGGCACACAACAAGGTGCCCCCGGTCGAGGCTGCCGCGAGGCCGACGGCACCGGAAGCGACGACTGTCGCCTCCGACCCACCGCCGTCCATCGCCACCGCGTCTCCGAGCGCCGCCGAACCATCCCGGTCCGCCCCCGCCTCGCCTCCGCACCTCACCGAACCGACCCCGACCCCGACCCCGACCCCAGCCTCGCCCTCGCCCTCGCCCTCGCGCGAGACCACTTCATCTCCGCCCGCCTCCCCGCCGTCACCATCCGGGACCACCTCACCTCCACCCGCCTCCCCGCTGCCCCCATCCGAGACCACCTCACCTCCGTCCGCTTCCCCGCCGTCACCATCCGGGACCACCACACCCCCGTCCCCCTCCCCGCTACCCCCATACGAGACAACCTCACCTCCGCCCGTCTCGCAGCCGCCCCCGTCCGGGATCACCACACCCCCGCGCCTCTCCCAACCGTCCCCGCCCGAGGCCAGCACACGTCCGCCCGTCTCCCCACCAGCCCCGTCCCGGACCACCGCACCCCCAGCCGCCACTCAGCCACACCGGTCCCACACCGCTTCACCTATGCCTCCCTTGCCGCCCTCCGAGCCACCCCCGTCCCGGACCGCCACACCCCCGCACCTCCCGGAACCGCCCCCGCTCCAGCCCCGCTCCTCGTCCCCGGCCCCCTCCCCGGCCCCCTCCCAAGCAGCCCCCATCCCGCTCGCGCCCCCGGTCAGCGCCCCCTCGAACACCCCTCCGAGCCCCCCGCCACTCGCCCCGCACCCTCACCTCCAGGTCCGCACCGCGAGGTCCGCCGCCCCCACGGCACCAGAACGCCCCACGCACACCGCGCACCCCACCCGCCCCACGCCCCGAACATCCCCCACCCCCGAATCAGCACCCCCTCCAGAACCCCCCAACGCACCCACAGCAGCCCCCACCCAAACCGTCCTGCACATCACCATCGACCGCCTCGTCGTCCACACCACCCGCCCCCGGCCAAACGCTTCCGCCGCCCCAACTCCCCCACGCCGGTCGCAGATGTCGCTGGAGGAGTACCTCGGGAGGCGGGCGTGAGTGACGTGCTGGCTGTTGCCGCCGTGACGGAGACTTTGCGGGCCGTGTTGCAGGAGGCCGTGCGCCGGGCGGTGCCGGATGGGGTGGTGACGGTGCGTCATCCCGGCGGCATGGACGACGTCGGCGACGAGGGCCACGGACCGGTGCCCACGCTCAACGTCTTCCTCTACCGCACCGCCATCGACGCGGCCTGGCGCAACACCGACCCCCTCGACACGCACCCCGGTGAGACCCACCACCCCGCGCTGCCCCTCGTCCTGCACTACCTGCTCACCGGCTACGCGCCCCGCGACCAGGACTCCACCCTCCCCGAACGGCTGCTCTGCGCGGCGATGTCGGCGTTGCACGACCGGCCCGAGCTGCCCGCCACGGCCCTCAAGGCCGCCGCCGACTTCAGTGATCTGCATCTACAGCCCGAGCCGGTGAAGGTCACCCCGGCGGTGCTGCCGACCGACGAGATGTGGCGGCTGTGGACGGCGCTCGGCCACGACTACCGGCTGTCCGTGCCGTACGAGGCCCGGGTCGTGCTCGTCGACAGTTCCGTGCCGGGCCGCACTCCCCTGCCGGTCCTGCGGCGCGGGGCCGCCGGGGCCGGTCCGGAGGCCGCGCCGACGGCGGCCGAACCGTGGCCGGTGCTGCACGCCGTACTGCCCGCGATCGCGCCGCCGGGCACCGACGTCGTCCTCAGCGGCAGCGGGTTCGGGGCGGGGGCGGGGGTGGCCAGCGTCCGTCTTACGCATCCGCTGCTCGGCGGGCCCGTCGTCCTGCCCGCCCGCTCCGACGGGGCCGCCGCCGTGCGGGTCACCCTGGGCGAGGAACTCGGCGCGGGCCACTGGTCGGTGGTCGTCGTCCTCACCGCTCCCGACGGCAGCGAACGGACCACCGCGCCCCGTACCCTCCAGATCGCGCCGCGCATCACCAGCGCCCTGCCGCTGACCGTCGTACGCGCCGCGAAGGGGGCCAAGGGCCCGAAGGGGGCGATGGTGCTGTCCTTGGACTGCACTCCCGCCGTGCACCCCGGGCAGCGGGCCGAGCTGCTCGTGGCGGATCTGCCCGTGCTCGCCGAGCCCTTCTCGCGGGCCACGCGCAAGCTGCGGTTCCGGCTGGCCTCGGGCGGCCTGCCGGGGCGGTATCCGCTGCGGCTGCGCGTCGACGGCGTGGACAGCCCGGTGGCCGCCCCGGACGCGGAGCGCTTCGACGCCGACACGGCACTGGTGATCACATGAGCATGGACATCGACATGGGCTTGGGCACTACCCGGGTCGAACTGCATATCCGCCGGCTCGTGCTGGACCCGGCCGCCGCCCACGTGTCCCGGGCGGCGCTCTGCGCGGCCGTCGAGACGGAACTCGCCGTACTCCTCGGCCTCACGCCCGCACCCGCTCGCGTACCCGTACCCGTGGATGGCGAACTCGCCGCCCTCGCCCGGCATATCGCCCGCGCCGTCCACCGGGCGATGGCGACCGAGGAGGCGGCGTCATGACCGGAGCTGTGCCGCGGCGCGGTGGGTTCGTGTTCCTCGATCCCGAGCAGGGGCGGGTGCTGCGGGTCGTGCCGTTCCAGTACAACCCCGACAGCGTCACCCGTACGCTCCAGCCGCGCGGCATCGGCGCCGACGCCGGTGACCGGCTGGAGGCGCTGCGGTTGCAGGGGCCGCCCCGGGAGACGTTCCGGATCGACGCGGAGTTCGACGCGACGGACCAGGTGGCCCCGGCGGGCGGTCCCGCGCCGCCCGCCGGGTCCGGGCTGTTCGGGATGCTGTCCGCGCTGGAGACGGCGGTCGCGCCCACGGCCGCGCAGTTGACCCGGCAGAACGACCTGGCTGCCCAGGGAATCCTGGAGATCGCCCCCGTCCAGGCCCCGCTGCCCGTGCTGGTGCTCGGGGCGCACCGGGTGCTGCCGGTGCGGATGCTGGACCTCGATGTGACGGAGGAGGCGTACGACGGGGAGCTGAGTCCGATCAGGGCGCGGGTGACGCTCACCGTGCGGGTCCTCACCGTCGACGACGTGGGCTTCGACCACAAGGCCGGCGGGTTGTACCTCCAGTACCAGCAGGGCAGGGAACGCTTCGCCGCACTCGTCGGCTACGGCCCGGGAACAGTCGGCTATACGAGCGGATGAGAGTTGATACAAGCAGATATACGCAGGTATACGCAGGTATGAGCAGATGCGAGAGGAGACCGGCCATGTTCGAGCCCGGCAGCAGGTATCACGCGGTCCCCACGACGACCCGCGCCCTCGCGGACGGCAGGACCGTCACCCATCTGCGACGCCGGTTCCTGCCGCAGCCGGAGGAGCTGACGGGCGTCGGCGAACACGTCGTCGCGGCCGGTGACCGGCTCGACCGGATCGCGGCCCGGCGCTACGGCGACCCCGAGCAGTCGTGGCGGCTCGCCGACGCCAACCGGGCGATGTGTCCCGACGAGTTGACGGCCGTGCCCGGCCGGCGGCTGCGGATCACCCTGCCCGCCGAGGCGTCGGCGGCCGGCGGCACCGCACCGGACGCGTGATGAGTCAGCGGATGACACATCACCTGCATCTGATGCTGCTCGTCGGGGACACCGTGCCCGCGCCGGCCCCGGCGGCGCTGGTCGACGCCCTGCACGGGGTGCGGATCACCTCGGCCAGCGGCCGGACCAACGGCTTCCAGCTCACCTTCGCGGCCGGTGCCGGGTCGCCGTCGGCCGGGGCGGTCGGGCCGGGCGGGGCGCTCTACGTGAAGAAGCGGGTCGTGGTCGCCGTCGTGCTGGCGGGCCGGTGTCATGTGCTGATGGACGGCGTGGTGACCCATCAGGAGCTGCACGCGGGGCGGGCGCCGGGCGCGTCGTTCCTCGTCGTGACCGGCGAGGACCTGACCGTGCTGATGGACCTGCGGCACGTCCGGCGGGCGTACCCGGGGCTGCCGCCGCAGCTTCGGGCGACGGCGGTGTGCGCCGGGTACGCGCAGTACGGGATCACGCCGCGGGCCGTGGCGCCGGTGCTCACCGACCAGCCCAACCCGGTGATCGACATTCCGGTGCAGTCGGCGACCGACCTGGCGTATCTGCGGGCGATGGCCGCGGACGTCGGGCACGTCTTCCATCTCGAACCGGGGCCCGCGCCGGGCGTCAGCACCGCCTACTGGGGGCCGCAGCACCGCGAAGGAGCCCTCCAGCCGGCCCTGACCACGGGCTGCGGGGCGGCCGACAACGTCGAGGAACTCACCTTCTCCTTCGACGGGTTGGCCGCCTCCGGCTACTCCGTCGACCGGCTGGAGCCGCCGTCGACGACCGCCTCCGAGGTCACCGCGCCCGATCCGGGCGTACTGCGCAAGAGCCTGGCGGCGAGTCCGGCCGAGGCGCTGCGCACGGGGGCGCTGACCGGGCAGACCGGCCGTTCCCTGACCCGGACCCTGCTGGCGGGGCTCGGCCGCGAGGTCGCCGCCGACGCCGTCACCGGCCGCGGCACCGTCGACGTGCTGCGCTACGGCCACGTCCTGGCCGCCCACGGTCTGGTGGGCGTGCGCGGGGCGGGACGGGCGTACGACGGGCGGTACTTCGTGGCCGCCGTCACCCACGACCTCACCCGGGACACCTACAGGCAGCACTTCGCGCTGGTCCGCGACGGGCTCGGCGCCGACACCCAGGCGGTGACCGCATGACGACGACAGAGACGACAGACCCGACAACACGCGCGTATGCGCATACGGCGGCGCAGGTGAACCAGTGGCACGGGTTGTACGAGGGGGTCGTGGTGTCCGCCGTCGATCCGACCGGGGTCGGCCGGTTCCTGGTCCGGGTCCCGGAGGTGCTGGGGGACGACGCCCCGGTGTGGGCCGCGCCGCTCACCCCGATGGCCGGCTCGGACTGCGGGATGTACGTGGTGCCGCCGCCGGACTCCGGGGTGTGGGTGCGGTTCCTGGACGGGGACCCCGAGCGGGCGGTGTGGGTCGGGTTCCGGCGCGGCGGGCCGAAGGACGTGCCGTCGGCCGCCAAGTCGGCCCCGCCGGGCGTCCCGCAGATCGTGCTGGCGACGCCGACCGGCAACGCCCTCGTCATCAGCGACCTGCCGGGGCCCGCGGGCGGGATCAAGCTCCAACTGCACGGCGAGAACGGGCCGTTCATCAAGATCAACGAGGTGTCGATCGAGATCTCCTGCGGTCCCGGCCTCGCCACCATCCAGCTCGCCGGACCCCAGATCAACGTCAACAACGGCGCGCTGACGGTGTTGTGAGGAGACCATGCCCGGACTGCTGCTCCACTACGGCGCGATGATGATGTGCGCGCACCCGCCCGGCCTCGTGACCGTCCCCGCGCCGGTCCAGCAGCGTGTCATGGTGTCGGCCCAACCGGTGCTGACCGGCGCCGACATGTTCCTGGTGGCCGGGTGCAGTTTCCCCGCCGCCAGCATGGGGGCGCCGCCGTGCACGACGGTCACCTGGCTCCAGACGTCCACCCGGGTGCTGGTGAACGGTCTGCCCGCGCTGTTGCAGCCGACGCCGACCGGCGTCGCCCCGGCGATCGGCGTGGGCACCCCGCCGCCGAACCCGCCGATGGTGCTGGCCATGCAGTTCCGGGTCCAGGGGATGTGAGCGCGATGGACGTCGACTTCCCGTACCGGGTGGACGCGCGTGGCCGCACGGCGGGCGCGGGCCACGCCGGCCATGTCCGGGACATGGTCGAGCTGGTCCTCTTCACCAGCCCGGGCGAGCGGGTGAACCGGCCCGACTTCGGCTGCAACCTGCTCGACCTGGTCTTCGCCGGGAACAGTCCCGAGCTGGCCGCGACCCTGGAGATGACCGCCCAGGCGGCCCTGCAACGGTGGCTGGGCGACCTGCTCACGGTGGAGTCCGTCACGGTGACCTCGCAGGAGGCGACGCTGCGGGTGCACGTGGCGTACGTCCTGACTGCGACCGGCGAGAGCCTCACCGCCACGGTCCTGGGCGGGGGGACCTCGTCATGAGCCTGCTGGACGGGCCGTCGTACGAGGGCCGGCGCGACAACGGGCCGGCCGGGATCCGGGAGGTGCGGGCGCACCCGGACCGGCGCACGCTGACCGTCACCTTCTTCGGGGTGCTCCCGCCGGACGTGGACCGCACCCGGTTCGTCGTCGAGGGCGGCCGGCGGATCGTCGGCATCCGCGTCCTGCGCGTCCACCACGGCGCGGAGCAGGAGGCGGAGCCGGATGCGGGGGACGGCGCGGCGAACCGGCTGCGGCTGGTCCTGGACCGGCCGGGCGACGAGTCGACGTACCGGCTGCGGGTGCTGGGGCGGGGCTTCCACGGCGGCCACGACCACGCCGACTTCACCTTCCACCCGGCCGTCCGCCACCCCCCGCGCCCCGTCCCGAAGGCCGCTCCCCCGGTCGCCCCGCCCGACGACGCCCCGGCGATCGACTACCTGGCCAAGGACTACGCGAGTTTCCGCCGGCTGCTCCTGGAGCGGCTCTCGCTCACCCTGCCGCGCTGGACCGAGCGGCACGCGCCCGATCTGTGGGTCACCCTGGTGGAGCTGCTGGCCCATGTCGGGGACCGGCTCAGCTACCAGCAGGACGCGGTGGCCACCGAGGCGTACCTCGACACGGCGCGGCTGCGCACCTCGGTGCGGCGGCACGCGCGCCTGGTCGGCTACCCGATGCACGACGGCTGCGCGGCCCGCACCGTCGTCTGCGTCGAGACGGCCACCGAACTGACCCTGGACACCGGTGACTTGGCGTTCACGGCGCTGCCGGAGGACGACCTCACGCAGCCGTCGGACCGGTCCGACGGCCCGGTGATCCCGCCGGAGGCCCTGGTCTCGGCCCCGCATCCGGTCTACCAGCCGCTGGAGCGACGCCCGGTGCGGCTGCTGCCCGCGCACAACGGCGTGCCGCTGTGGGCCTGGGGGCAGGACGGCTTCGCGCTGCCCGTCGGCGCCACCCGCGCCGCCCTCCTCGACGACGACGGCAGCGGCGACGGCGACGGCGACAGTGCCGGCGGCCGTGGCCGTGGGCGGCGGGTGCTGGATCTGCGGATCGGCGACCTGCTCGTCCTGGAGGAGACGCACGGGCCCGGCGGCGGGCCGCCCGACCCCGGTCACCGGCAGGCCGTCCGGCTCACCCGCGCGATCCGGGACGTCGACGCGAACACCGGTACGGCGGTCGTGAAGATCGCCTGGGCCGACGAGGACGCCCTCGCCTTCCCGCTGTGCGTGCGCAACCCGCGCGGCCCCGACGGGCGGCCGGGCGCGACCGTCGTGGCCCGGGGCAACGCCCTGCTCGTCGAACACGGCCTGGAGATCGTCTGGTTCCCCGGTGACGCGTCCGGCGAGTTCGTCCGGGTGCCGGGGCGGGCGGTGACGTTGCGCGGGCGGCCCGTCACCTGGTCGCCGCCGTATCCGCGCCCGGCCGATCTGGCCGCCGCGCAGGGGCGGCGGCTCCTGGGCCTCGCGGCCAGGGCCCGGGACGGGCTGCGGGAGCTGCACCACGGGGTGGCCGAACTGCACCCGGAGAGCCGTGAGCTGCTGACGGCCCTGTTCGGGGCGTCCTTCCTCGACGACTTCGCCGGGCTCGCCGACGACGCCGACCGGCGCGGCCGGGCCGCCCGCTTCCTCTCCCTCTTCGAGGACTTCTTCGAACCGAGGCTGCGCCGCCTGGAGACGCTCGCCCAGCGCGCCCGCGCCGGTTACGTGCTCGACCACGCCGACGCGGGCTGGGAGCTGGAGCAGACCTGGGGCAAGGGGGCCGCCGCCGGGCTGGACCCCGCCGACCCGGCCCTGCACGGCCCGGTGAGCAGCGCCCTGCGCCCCGACCCCCGCGAGGCGCTGCCCGTACTCCAGCTCACGGAGGATCCGCTCACGGAGGATCCGGGCGCGGGCCCGGTCTGGACCCCGCGCCGGGACCTGCTGGCGAGCGGCCCCCGGGACCGGCACCTGGTGGCCGAGACCGACGACGAGGGAGTGCTCGCCCTGCGCTTCGGCGACGACCGGTGCGGCCGTGCGCCGCGCCCGGGGACCGGGATGTACGCCTTCTACCGGGTGGGCAACGGCCGTGCGGGCAACGCGGGCAGCGAGGCCGTCAACCGGATCGCGCACCGCACCGCCAGGGGGCTGGAGGGCATCACGCGGGTGCGCAACCCGGTGCCGGCGAGCGGCGGCACCGACCCGGAGCCGCTGGCCCAGGTGCGGCGGGCCGCCCCGCGCGCCCCGTTCCGCACGCTGCTGCGCGCCGTCACCGCCGAGGACTACGCCACCCTCGCCATGAGCCGTCCCGACGTGCAGCGCGCCGCAGCCTCGCTGCGCTGGACGGGCAGTTGGTACGAGGCCGACGTGGCGCTCGACCCGGCGGGGGCGGCCGTGCCGTCGCCTGCGCTGCTGGCGGAGGTGCGGGCCGCGCTGCACCGCTACCGGCGCATCGGCCACGACGTCGTCACCCGACCCGCGCTGCTGGTGCCGCTCACCGTGCGCCTGAACGTGCTCGTCGACCCGCACTACGTCACCGCCGATGTGCGGGAGGCCCTGATGCGCCGCTTCCTGCCGGGCCGCCGGACCGACGGCGAGCCGGGTTTCTTCGACCCGGCGGCGCTCACCTTCGGCACTCCGGTGCGGTGCAGCGCCCTGGTGGCGCTGTGCATGGGCGTGCCCGGTGTACGGCACGCCGAGGTCGCCGAGTTGCGCCGGTACGGGATCGGCGCGGAGCGGGAGGGGCCTGACGTGCCGCCGTCCGGGGAGCTGCGGCTGGGTCCGCTGGAGGTGCCACGGCTCGACGGTGACGTCACCCGGCAGGAGAACGGGTGGCTGACGCTGCGACTGCGAGGTGGACGATGACCGACTGCCCCGCCGGCCGACCGGGTCCGCCGCCGGTGTGGAACCGTCCCGGGCTGCCCGCGCTGTCCTACCGGGTGGGCGGCCACCGGCAGTTCCTCGACGCGATGCTGGCCCGGCTGCCCGCCGTCGGCGCCGACGACGGTGACCGCGGGCCGCTGGCCGGGCTGACGACGCGGGAGCCGGACGATCCCTCGATCGCCCTGCTCGACGCCTGGGCGGTCGTCGCCGACGTGCTGACCTTCTATCAGGAGCGGATCGCCGACGAGGGGTTCCTGCGCACGGCGGCGGAGCCCGAGTCGCTGGTCCGGCTCGGGCGGCTGGTCGGGCACCGGCCGCGCCCCGCGCTCGCGGCCGCCGCCCACCTCGCCTACACACTGGATCCGGGCACGTCGTGTGTCGTGCCGGCCGGTTCGCAGGTGAAGAGCGAGCCGGAGCCCGGCGCGCTGCCCGTGGTCTTCGAGACCGCCGGGGACCTCGCCGCGCGGGCGGAGTGGAACCGGCTGCCGGTGCGCGCCACCCGGCCGCCCGCCCTCACCGCCGACGTCGCGATCCGCGTCCGCTCTCTGGACGTCGAGGGGGTCCAGCCCGCCCTGCGCCCCGGTGACCGGCTGCTGTTCGCCTACCCCGACGCCCGGCTGAACCTCACCCGGGTGGTGGAGAGCGCGCACCCCGATCCGGCGCGGGGGCGGACCACGGTGCTGCTGCGGGTGCCGGACGCGGCCGGGCAGTTGGACAACGCGGTGGACGCGCTGCGCGAGGACCTGGAGGACGCGGCGCGCCGGGCGCGGTCCGAGGGGCCGTTCGAGGAGCTGCTGACGCTGCTGCGCGAGGTCCGGCAGCGCGCCGAGGAGCTGCGCGACCCGGACACCTTCGCGGCCCGGCTCGACCGCAGGCTGCGGCGGCTGCACGACCGTCTCGCCGGGCTCGGCGGCGACCTGGACGTCGACAAGCTGGCCGAGCGGGCGGCCGTCCGGCTGGCGACCGTACAGGACGCCGTGCGCCGGCTGGCCGGGGCGACGGAGCGGGCGGCGGCAGCCGGCGGCCGGGCGCTGCTGCGGGACCTCGCCGACCCGGACGGGCGGGTGCAGCACGCGGTCGAACCCCTGCTGGACGCGCTCGGCCGGGGCGAGCCGCCGCGCCGGACAGCGCCCGCGGTGACCGACGCCCTGGGGGCCGGATCCGACGCGCTGCCCCGTCTCCTCGCGGGCAACGGGCCCGGCGTCGCCGCATCCCTCTACGCGGCGCTGTCCGCCGTCGCGCCCCCGGTCACCGCGCCGGGCGTGCACCGTTTCCGGGTGGTCGCCACCCCGCTGGGCGCGTCGATCCCGGATGACGCCCGGGTCCTGCGGCTGCTGCGCGGAGCGGCTGCGGCCCAGGCGGAGGGCGGGGGCGCGCTGCCGGGCGACGTGCTGCTGCTGGACGCGGTGCACGAGGAGATCCAGCCGGGGAGCTGGCTCGCGGTGCGGGTGGCGGGCCGGTCGCGCACCCGGGTGATCCGGGTCGTCGAGGTCGGCCAGTTGTCCGTCGCGAACGACGTGGACGCCGTACGGGTGACGCGGCTGCGGCTGGCCGAGCCGTGGACCGTGGACTGCGCGGACATGGCCGTGCGGCGGGCCACCACCGTGTGGGCGGCGGGCGAGCCGCTCACACCGGCCGCCGCGCCCGATCCCGCCGACGTGGCGGGGGACGCCGTCGCCCTGGACGACACGTTCGAGGGACTGGCCGCCGGCCGGCTGGTCATCGTCTCCGGGGAGCGCACGGACGTCGTGCCCGGGGGCGGCGCGGGGGTGGCGGGCGCGGAGTTGGCCGTCCTGGCGGGGGTGCGCCATGCCTTCGACGGGACGTCCTTCGACGACCGGGTGCGGACGACGCTGCGGCTGACCGCGCCGCTCGCGCACCGCTACCGGCGCGACAGCGTCGTCGTGCACGGCAACGTGGTCACGGCGACCGCGGGCGAGACCGTCGCCGAGGTGCTGGGCAGCGGCGCCGCCGACCGGTCCGGTCAGGTGTTCGGGCTGCGGCGCGGGCCGCTGGTCTGGCTGCCGTCGGTGAGCGCCGACGGCGGCGAGGAGGACATCACCGTCCGGGTGGACGGCGTGGCCTGGCGGCGGACCGTGGACCTGGGCGAGGAGGGGCCGCTCGACCAGGTGTTCCGGCTGCGCGCGGGCGTCGACGGGCGGGCGGCGGTGGAGTTCGGCGACGGCCGGCACGGGGCCCGCCCGCCGACCGGCACGGAGAACGTCACCGCCCGCTACCGGGTCGGCGGCGGCCTCGCGGGCAATGTCGCGGCCGGGCGGATCAACCAGCTCGTGAGCAGGCCGTTCGGGGTCAGCGGGGTCACCAACCCGCTGCCCGCGACGGGCGGCGCGGACGCCGACGGCCCGGCGCGCACCCGGCAGACGATCCCGCTGCGGCTCGCCGCGTTCGACCGCCTGGTGTCGGTGGCCGACCACCAGTCCTTCGCCCGTGCCTTCGCGGGGGTCGGCCAGGCCGTCGCCCGCCGCTGCGTGGACGGCGGCCGGCCCATCCTGCACGTCACCGTCGTCGCCGCCGACGACGCCCCGCTCGACGCCTCCTCCCCGCTGCTGGCCGCCCTGCGCGGCGCGCTGCGCCGGTACGGCGACCCGGCGCTGCCGGTGCGGGTGGAGCCCTGTGAGCGGGTCCGGCTGGTGGTGGTGCTCGGCGTGCGCACGGCCGACGGGCATCTCCCGGAGCAGGTCGAGCGGCGGGTGCGCGAGGCGCTGGCCGCCCGGCTGGGCTTCCGGGGCGCGTACCTGGGGCATCCCGTGTACCAGAGCGCGGTGATCGCCGCCGCGCAGGCGGTGCCCGGCGTCGACTTCGTGGACCTGGACGCCTTCGGCGGGGTGCCGGAGGGCTCCGACCCGGCCGACGTCGTCCGGTTCGCCGAACACCCGTCCGTCGCCGCCTTCGTCCCGGCCCTCCCGGCCGGCCCGCGCGCGGTACGCGACCGCACACCGTCCGCCGCCGCCCCCGCGGGAAGCGGACCGCCGGACCCGAACGCCGTCGTCGACGCCGCGCAAGCGCCCACGGTCCTGCTCACCGTCGGCACCACCCCGGCCACACCGGCCACACCGGCCGCGTTGCCGCGGCTGGTGCTGCGCCCCGCCCAACTGGTGCTGCTGGACCCGGCCGTGCCCGGAACGCTGATCCTGCGGAGGATTCCATGACCCCGGACGAGCTGTACGCGCTGCTGCCGGCCGTGCACCGCAGGCGCGACGCGGAACAGGGCGGCCCGCTGCGGGCGCTGCTGACGGTCGTCGCCGAACAGGCGGCGGTCGTGCGGGAGGACATCGAGCAGCTCTACGACAACTGGTTCATCGAGACATGCGACGACTGGGTGGTGCCCTACCTCGGCGACCTCGTCGGCTACGAGCTGCTGCCCCGGATCGCCGCCGCCCTGTCCGACGACACCGCGCGGTCGAGCGGCCTGCCCGCCGCCGCCGTACCGCGCCGGGACGTCGCCGACACCGTCGTCAACCGCCGCCGCAAGGGCACCCTGGCGCTGCTGGAGGATCTCGCGTCGGCGGTGGCCGGGTGGCCCGCCCGGGTGGTGGAGTACCGGCGGCTGCTGTCCGTCACCCAGCCGGTGCGCCGCTACACCTCCGACGGGGCCGACACGCGCCGCAGGCTGACGCGCGGCGCGCTGGTCGACGTACGGGACGCGGGGGCGCTGGACCAACTGGGCGGGCCGTTCGACACCCTGGCCCGCACCGTGGAGGTGCCGCGCGCCGGTTCGGCCCGCCGGGTCGGCCGGTACGGCATCCAGTCCGTCGGCCTGCACCTGTGGCGGCTGCGCACCTACCCGGTGACCCGGGCGCCCGCGTACTGCCTGGACCGCGACCGGGCCTGCTACACGTTCAACGTGCTCGCCGTCGACACGCCCCTGTTCACCGCGCCGGTGCCCGAGCCGTCGAGCTTCCACATCGCGGACGAGACGAACGTCCCGGAGCCCATCGGCCGCCGGGCCCTCAAGGACCGCCTGTACGACTACTACGGGCCGGGCAAGAGCCTGTGCGTGTGGACCGGCCCCGACAAGGAGCACGACGTCGTGCTGCTGGACCGGATCGTCGTCGCCGACCTCTCCGACTGGCGTTTCCGGCTGGCCGCCGGGGAGGTCGCCGTCGACCCGGTGCTCGGCCGGCTCATGCTCGCGCCGGGCACGGCTCCCGCGCACGGGGTGCGGGTGACGTACCACCACGCGTTCTCCGGCGACCTCGGCGGCGGCGAGTACCCGCGCCCGGAGCCCGCCGCGACCGGCCCGACGGACCGCTACCGGGTGGGTCCCGGCGAGAACCACCACACCATCGCCGACGCGGTCGGCCGCTGGCGTGCGGAGAAGCGGGCGCACGAGCACAAGGCGGCGGCGATCGTGGAGATCACCGCCAACGAGGTGTACGAGGACCTGACCGAGCTGCGCCTCGACCCCGGCGACCGGCTCACCGTACGCGCCGCCGACGGCGTCCGCCCGGTCGTCCGGCTGACCGGCCGCCGCGACGACGACCGCCCCCGCACCCTGACGATCACCGGACGCGAGAGCGGAGCCGGGGCGACGGCGGTGCTCGTCCTGGACGGGCTGCTGGTGACGGGCGGCATGGTGCGAGTGCGGGGCGGGGTGGGCCGGCTCGTCGTCCGGCACTGCACGTTCGTGCCGGGCTGGGAACTGGAGTCCCGGGGCACGCCCCTGGCGCCCGGCGCGCCGAGCCTGGAGATCTCCGGCGGCCCGGTCCGCACCGAGATCCGGCACAGCGTCCTCGGCCCCGTGGCAATCGCCGCGCGGGGCGACGGGCGGGAGCCGCCGCGGCTCGAGGTGTACGACAGCGTGCTGGACGCGACCCTCAGCGAGGCGACGGCGCTCAGCGACCCGGACGGCGGCCCCGCCGACGTCCTCCTCACGGCCCGCCGCTGCACCGTCATCGGCGCCGTGCGCGCCCACGCCGTGGAGCTGCTGGAGAACTGCCTGCTGGCCGGCGAGGTCCGCATCGAGCGCCGGGACCAGGGCTCCGTACGGTTCTGCTGGCTGCCGTCCGCGAAGAGCGCGACGCCCGCCCGCTTCCACTGCGAGCCCGACCATTCCGGCGCCCGGGCGCGCGCACTGCGCTTCGCCGGCACCCGGTACGGCTCCCCCGACTACGTCCGGCTCGCCGACCACTGCGCCGAGGTGATCCGCCGCGGGGGCGACAACGGCTCGGAACCCGGCGCGCTGCACCACCTGTTCCAGCCGCAGCGGGAGGACAATCTCCGCACCCGGCTGGCCGAGTACACACCGGCCGGATGCGACCCGGGGCTGTTCTTCGTGACCTGAGGAGCGGCCCCGACACTGTCCGCCCCGGCCCAGGCAGGAAGCACACGCATGCACGGCGACTTCTCCCGCGTCATCTTCGATCCCGCTCGGCGGTTCTCCGCCGTGCTCTCCCAGCAGGGCCGGGTCCAGCTCGATGCCGAGATCAACGAGCAGACGGCGATCCTCCTGCACTACGTGCGCACGCTGGCCACCGACCTGATGGGGCCGGCCGCCTACCCGCCTGAGGCGGACGGCCTCGGCGGCTTCGGCGTCGACGACTTCGACGGCTACACCTTCACCGTGGCCCCGGGCCGCATGTACGTCGACGGCATCCTGTGCGAGTGCGACGGCACCGACTACTGGCAGCAGCCCGACGGCCACCTCGACCCCGACCACGAGGACGACCAACTGCCTTCGGGGCCGTTCCTGGTGTACCTGCGGGTGTGGGAGCGGCTGGTCACCGCGTGGGAGGCGCCCTGGATCCGTGAGGTGGCGCTCGGCGTGAACGGCCCGGACACGACCGCGCGCAGCCGGGTGGTGTGGCAGGTGTGCGTGCTCCCGCTGGGGCGGGACGCGCCGGTGCCCGACATGCGCAGCGCCGCGTACTTCCTGCGGGACCGCGTCCGCGGCGCGTTCGAGCCGCGCGGGCTGCTCTCCGCGGCGACCGGACGGCCGGCGGACGACGGGCCGGGCGACGCCCCGACCGTGTCCACCTCGTCCGCCGCGTCCTCGGGGTACCGGGGGCCCGAGAACCAGCTCTACCGGGTGGAGGTGCACCAGGGCGGCGGCGAGGGGACGGCGACGTACAAGTGGTCCCGGGAGAACGGCTGCGTGGTGCTGCCGGTGCGGTCCGTCGACGGCCGGTCGGTGGAGCTGGAGACCCTGGGCCGGGACGACAAGCTCGGCGTGGACACGGGCGACGTGGTGGAGCTGCTGGACGACGCCTCGGTGTGCCGGGGGGCGTCGGACCGGTACGACGAGGGCTGCGGCCGCCTGTACACGGTCAGGAAGGTCGACCACGCCGGGTTCCGGGTCGAACTGGACAGCCCGCCCGAGGACGACCCGTACGACAGGACAGTCGGTCAGGTGCCGCGCCGCCGCCCGTTCCTGCGCCGCTGGGACCACGGCAGGAGCGGCCGCGACGACGGCTACGGGGGCGACGAGAGGGGCCTGCTCCTGCGGGAGGGCACCTGGCTGCCCCTGGAGGACGGCGTCCAGGTCAGGTTCCACCCCGGGGAGGACGAGCCGCGCAACTACCGCCACGGCGACTACTGGCTCGTCCCGGCCCGGGTCCTCACCGGCGACGTCGAATGGCCGCGCACCCGCCAGGGTCAGCCCCTGCGCCGCCGCCCGCACGGAGTGCCGTACCACTACGCCCCGCTCGCGTACATCGACCCCCGGGGCGGCGACGACTTCCGGCTGGTGGATCTCCGGGTGCCCTTGGCGCACCGGCGGTAGCGGTCAGCGTCCGGTGATCGCGAAGATGACCACCAGCCACGCGACGAAGAGCAGGATGACGACGGCGACCACGATGGCGGGGGTGCTGCGGGCCGAGACCTCGGCGCCCGTCGTCAGGTTGCGCAGCCGTTTGACGCGCAGCGTGCCGTTCCTGGCCCGGCCCGTGGCCCGCACCCGGTCCCCGTCGTTGACGGCGCCCTCGAACAGGTCGCCGCGCATCTCGACGGGCACCAGCCCGACCGGACGGCCCGCGCGATCGCGCATCTCCAGGCTGAAGTTGCACACGACGGTGGTGCCGACGTCCCCGTCGCTGCCGCTCACCTCGGTCCGCATCCGCACGGTGCGCGCGACGCCGTAGACGGTGCCGCTGCCGTCGAGGGCGGCGATCGGGACGGGACGGGGGCGGCGGCTCCCGTCCCCGGATTCCACCCGCGGGGGATCCCGGCGCGGGGGCCGCTCGTACGGGACGCGGGTCGTGGGCTGCCGCATCTCCTGGGTCCGGAGATGGATCGGGCGCGGCCGCCACGGGCGTCGCGGCGGCGGATCCTCGTCCTCGCCGTACGCCGGAAGCGCGGCATGGCAGCGGCGGCACCGCTGTGCGTCGGGCGGCGCTTCCGCATGACACCGCTCACACATCCAGGCGCCGTCCACGATCTAGTTGACCTGGTACGTGACGTAGTAGACCGAGCCCTCCACCGGCGAGGAGGCGAGTTTCGCGATGGGGCCTTCCCCGCGCTCCGACTCCTCGATGCGGATCGAGCCCAGCAGGTCGTCGGCGGAGACGTCGTCGTGGTCCCACAGGGAGAGGTTCTGGACGAAGTCGACCGGCACGGTCACCCCCAGCGGCTGCGTCTGACCCGACGCCACCGAGCCGGTCGAGCCGTTGCCCGGCCAGATCGCCTGGGACAGGTCGCCCTGGGTGCTCGTGGTGACGTACAGGTCGTCGGGGTCGCCACGGGCGGCGTCGATCGCCGCGACGGCCTGCGGCACCGACTGGACGAAGCCCTGCAGCGAGGTTCCCAGGCTGCCCAGCGGAATCTTGCCCGCGAGTGCGCCCACGGCCTCGTTCGCGGCGGCGTCGGTGCCGGTCGCGGCGTGGATGCAGAAGACGTCGAAAATGGTGGCGGTCGCTGTCATGGTGGCCTCCCTGCGAAATGACAGGCGTCCCTTCCATCGTGACGCCGATCCCGCAGCCACGCCACACGCGGATAGTGGTTTCGCATTCCACATTCACCGTTCCCTCAAAGGTAATTGCATGTCCCATCGACCCGGAAAACCCCAACACTGGGATGAGAAGAGGAAGAAGAAAGGGAATGGGAAGAGGCAAGGGGATAAACGATGTCCGCATTCACCATCGATGTGTCGAACCCGCTCCCCGCCGGTTTCGTCGGCGCCCTGGGCGGTCCCGGCGAGGGCGGCCACCAGTCCGAGAACTGGTACATCCAGTACGGCATGGACCTCGCCGCGGGCGCCGGCACTCCGGTGCGCGCCGCCTTCGACGCCCACATCACCAAGTACAGCCCGCACGACCCCTCGGCCGACAGCGCCAAGGTCTACGGCGCGCAGTTGTTCATGCGCGCCCCCAACGACGAGATGGGCGGCTTCTACACGCACGTCACGAACGTCCCGGCCGGACTGACCGTCGGCTCACAGGTGTCCCGCGGGGATGTGCTGGGCGAGGTGTACGAGATCGCCGGCACCTCGTCGCATCTGCACATGGCGCTGGTCGAGATCATCGGCGGCGCGCCCGGCGGCCAGTACCAGGGGGTGGACCTGTACCGGATGTTCCTGGACACGGCGAACTCCGAGGCGGTCACCCCGGTCACCTTCAACCAGGACGGTTCGCCGCCCTCGCTCTGAACCCGCCCCGGGTCAGGGGGCGTCGGCCACGACCAGGCTCCCGATGTGCGCGGTGACCGTGTCGAGGACGCCGGTCCAGACGTCCGCGTCGCCGAGCACGAGGTAGTTGAGGGTCAGGCCGTCGGTCATCGCGGCCAGGTAGCGGGCCAACACCGCGACGGGCACGCGCAGTCGGAGGTTCATGCTCGCGCTGAGCTGCTCGATGAGCTCGGTGTACGCGTCGCCGTACAACTCGTACTGCCGTCGCGCCAGTTGTTCGAACCCCGGCCGGCGCAGCGCGTACTGGGTGAGTTCGTACGTCAGCAGGTGCGCGTCGGGGTGGGCGCGGACGTGGTCCCAGTACGCCTGGAAGCCGGCCCGGAC
This sequence comes from Streptomyces sp. yr375, assembly GCF_900110755.1. Taxonomy (GTDB): domain Bacteria; phylum Actinomycetota; class Actinomycetes; order Streptomycetales; family Streptomycetaceae; genus Streptomyces. The sequence continues at coordinate 265,361 of NZ_FOFF01000002.1, read as the reverse complement.
GGTCTCCTCGAGAGTCGCCCGGGGCCGCAACGCCTCCTTCACCACGCTCACGTACTCGTCGGTGATGCTCGTGATGACCGACTCGACGAGTGCCTGCTTGGAGTCGAAGCAGTAGTGGAAGACGCTGAGGGACACGCCCGCCTCGGCGGCGATGGACCGGGTCGTCGTGCCGGCGACGCCGTCCCGCGCCATCGCCCTGATCGCCGCCGCCGTGAGCTGTCGGCGGCGCTCGGCCGACGGCATCCGTGTCATCCGCGTCATCCGCGTGTCCCTCGCGTTCGTCTCCCGGCGCGCGTCAACTGCTGTAGACGCCCACCTCGTACAGCGAGTATCCCCAGTCCGTGCCGCGCTGCAGACCGTGCATCCGGACATAGCGGGCGGGCGTGCCGGTGAAGGACGCGGTGTCCAGGCCGCCGTCACCGGCGGTGGTGGACCAGGCGGTCTGCCAGTTCACGCCGTCGGTGGACAGCTCGACGCGGTACGACTTCCCGTACGCGCGCTCCCAGTCGAGCGTGACCCGCTTGACCAGGTTGGTCGCGCCCAGGTCGATGCTCAGCCACTGGTCGTCCTTCCAGTCACTGGCCCAGCGGGTGTCGGTGTCGCCGTCCACGGCCCGGCCCGGCGCGTAGCTGGTGACCGGGTTCGTCTCCGAGTAACTGGCCGTCGCCGCAGCGCCCTTGGCGAGGTTGACGCCGGCCTGGTGGTGCTCGGCCGCGCCCCAGGTGTCGAGGTAGGACTCGGCGCCCCGGAACAGGTCGTCGACCACGTCCTGGCCGCCGACAAGCCGGATGTCCTCGATCCAGTCCGGGATCATGCCGACGTGCGCCGCGCCGTCGGTGTTGACGTCGAACGTCCGCTGCCCGGTGGTCAGTCTGTCGATGACGGAGCCGCCGTCGACGCTCTTGAAGGGGTACGTGACCTTGTCGGCGGCGTTCGCGCCGCGCGGGGCGGGGTGGTCGCCGATGCCGTTGAAGTCGGTGCCGTAGCCGTAGCCCACGCCGTACTTGTCGCGCAGCGCGTTCGTGCGCTTCGCTTCGGCGGCGAACGCCTCGGAGCCGTGCATGTACTGGGCGACGAAACCGCCGAGCGCGTAGACCCGCTCGGTCCAGTTCAGGTCCATCCAACTGTGCGAGGACAGCACGCCGGGGTAGTTCGCCGCCTCGAACATGTCGAGCACCCGGCCGGTGGCCTTGACGCTCATGTGGTCGATCTCGAGCATCATCTTGCGCTGCATCATTCCGCGCACGGCGTACTCGCCGAGCGCGGTGAGCCCGCGCTTGTTGCACTGCGCGGTCGCGTCGTACGACGGCACGTCCGTGCCCGCCGGCAGGTCCGACTCCGCCGCGCTGGCGGCGTCGCCGATGGGGTTGTCGTGCTGCGGGCCGGTGCACTTCTCGGTCTGCCAGAAGGTGCCGGTCGACAGGAACTGGCCGACGTTGATGGCCGTTCCGAGGCCGCCCTCGTCGAAGCGGACGCCGCACAGCGCGTTGTCGAACTTGTGGCACAGGAACATGCTGCGCACGCCCAGCCCGTACAGCTCGTCCAGGCCCTTGTCGATGTCGGACTTGCTGCACTGCGCGATGTCCAGGATCTGCTTGCAGCCGAACGGCTCGGAGGTCTCGACGCCGAGCACGACCGCGAGTTTGCCCTGCTTGACGACGTCCCGCGCCTGCGCGCTGTCCAGGACGATCCGGAACCAGCCCTTTCCGGTGCCGCCGTACATCGTGTCGACGTAGGCCTGGAGGTCGTAGGCCAGCTTCGCCTGGAGGCGGATCGACGTCATCTCGTCACAACTGCGGTCCTTGAACGGGTAGATGGAGCAGATCATGCCGTTGGTGACCAGATCGTTGACGAGCACCCGCTGCCCGCCGCGCCAGGCCCGCTCCACCCACGCGTAGTAGTTCGCCTGGTGGGTCATCGAGTCGTAGGCCGGCCAGTCCTTGAACGTCGGCCAGCCGACCGGGTCGTGCTTCCCGTCGCCGCCGTGCGTGATGTAGTCGAAGAGCGCGAGCGAGCCGTCCGGGTAGTGCTCGGGACAGTCCTTGAGCGCGTCGGCGACGCCCGCCTCGGAGAACACCTTGCCGCAGATCAGCCGCCCGCCGAAGGCCTCGTTGGAGAGCAGGTGGTTGTGCGCGTCGACGAACCCGCGCACCTCGCCCGCCGCGTTGGTCCCGGTGAACGGCGCACCGGTCACGTCGATCTGCGAGTCGGGGTTCGGCCGCGCGGTCGGCGTCCACCACTCCGCACCCGCCGCCGAACTCGGCGTCGGGCCGAGGATCGTGGCCAGCACGAGAAGCAGCAGCGAGACGACGGTGACGTCTCTGCGCCTGCGGTACGGGCGTCCGGTCATGGTCACAGCCCACGTCCCTCGGTCGACGGAAGGCGCGGTCGACTAGGGCGTTTTGACTGCCCATGGGTTTGTCATGACCGACGCAAGATAGGTGGGATGAGGATCGCGACAGACGCGTTCCGAGTCAATAGTCCGGGACGCTTGACCTGATAACTGCGGACGCCTGGCTCAAACCACCTTGGCCCGCCTGCCGGTTGCACGGGGACGGTCGATGCGCTTACACGTTCAGGTGATGATCCGTCGGAGTGGCACACCGCCCTCGACCAGGCCCGTATCCAGGGCATATGGACACTTCGCGCACATCTGTAGACCCCGCATCCGTAGCCCCAGCGCCCGTAGACCCCGCATCCGTCGGCCCCGCATCCGTGGTGGAACCCGGCCCGCTCTCGCGTCGGCGGTTCGCCGCGGCCACGGCGACGACCGCCGCCTCCGTGGCCTCGGTCGCCGCGCTCACGGTCGCCGCCCCGGCCGCGGCGGCCCGACCCCAGCAGCTCCGGCAGCCCGCCTGCCCGCCGAAATCCACCGCCGACTGGGCGACCTGCCTGGCCGTCGCCCGAGCACTGCTGGTGGTCGACAAGGACGACCGGCCGCTCGTGCCGGGATACGAGAAGGTTCTCGCCGGCGGTCTGCCGCGGGCGGGGACGAAGACCGCGAAGAAGGTGCTCGTGGTCGGTGCCGGGCCGGCCGGACTGGTGGCCGCCTGGCTGCTGAAGCGGGCAGGACACCACGTCACCCTCGTGGAGGCCAACGGCAACCGGGTCGGCGGCCGTGTCAAGACCTTCCGCACCGGCGGCCACGAGCAGGCGGCGCAGGCGTTCGCCGACGCGCGCCAGTACGCGGAGGCGGGCGCCATGCGGATCCCGGGCAGCCATCCGCTGGTGATGGGCCTGATCGCCCAACTCGGCGTCAAAAAGCGCCCGTTCTACCTGGTGGACGTCGACGCGGACGGCAAGCCCGTCAACAACGCCTGGCTGCACGTCAACGGCGTGCGCGTGCGCCGCTCCGCGTACGCGAAGTCGCCGCGCAAGGTCAACCGGTCCTTCGGCGTGCCCCGTAAGTACTGGGACACACCGTCCGGGGCCATCCTGCGCGCGGCCCTGGATCCCGTACGCGACGAGTTCAGCACCCTGGGCTCCGACGGCAGGCGGGTCGACAAGCCGCTGCCGGAGCGGGTGCGGGGGTGGGCGCGGGTGGTGCAGCGGTTCGGGGACTGGTCGATGTACCGGTTCCTGACCGAGGAGGCGGGCCTCGACGAACGGACCGTCGACCTGGTCGGCACGCTGGAGAACCTCACCTCCCGGCTGCCGCTTTCGTTCATCCACAGCTTCATCAGCGCCTCGCTGATCAGCGCGGACACCGAGTTCTGGGAGCTGGTCGGGGGTACGGCCACGCTCCCGGACGCGCTGCTGAAGGAGGTCGCCGACGTGCTGCGGCTCGACCGGCGCGCGACGCACATCGAGTACTGGTCGCCGGACCGCCAGGGCGACGACGACACCTCCCACGTCCGTGCCGACGGGCCGCACGTGTGGATCGACACCGTCTCCGAGGGGCGCGGCGGAAAGGTGGTGCGCGAGGAGTTCACCGCCGACCTCGCGATCGTCACGGTGCCGTTCTCGGGGCTGCGGCAGGTGCAGGTCAGCCCGCTGATGTCGTACAAGAAGCGGCGTGCCGTGGCGGAGCTGCACTACGACAGCGCGACCAAGGTGCTGCTGGAGTTCGGGCGCCGCTGGTGGGAGTTCTCCGAGGCGGACTGGAAGCGTGAACTGAACGCCGTGCGCCCGGGGTTGTACGAGGACTACCGGTCGGGGAAGGCGCCGGCCGACGGGAGTCTGCTGGGCGTGCACCCGTCGGTGCCGGCCGGCCACATCACGCCGGGGCAGCGGGTGCACTACGCCGCCAACCGGTGGGCCACCCGTGACCAGCCCGAGGCGGCGCACATCGTCGGCGGGGGCTCGGTCTCCGACAACTCCAACCGGTTCATGATCAACCCGTCCCATCCGGTCGACGGCAGCCAGGGCGGTGTCGTCCTCGCCTCCTACAGTTGGGCCGACGACGCCTCCCGCTGGGACTCCCTGGACGACGACGCGCGCTACCCGCACGCCCTGCGCGGACTTCAGCAGGTCTACGGCCAGCGCGTCGAGGTGTTCTACACGGGCGCGGGCCGCACCCAGAGCTGGCTGCGCGACCCGTACGCCTACGGGGAGGCGTCCGTCCTGCTCCCCGGCCAGCACACGGAGCTGCTGACCGCCATCCGCACCCCCGAGGGGCCGCTGCACTTCGCGGGGGACCACACCTCGGTCAAGCCGTCGTGGATCGAGGGCGCGCTGGAGTCGGGGGTGCGGGCCGCACTGGAGGTGCACCTGGGCTGAGCCGCCCGGCCCACGACCGGCCCACGACCCCACAGGGGTTTTGAACGCGTTCAAATCAGGGGTAGGGTCCTCTTCGCGAGCCGATCGGACGACGATCGCCGACGAAGGGGGCCTTACCGATGAAGATCGTGCTGCCGGGCGGGACCGGGCAAATGGGGACCGTGCTGCGCCGTGCGCTGACCGCTGCCGGGCATGAGGTCGTGGTACTGAGCAGGCGGCCCGCCGGCCGGGGCGAGGTCCGGTGGGACGGCAGGACGCCCGGCCCCTGGACGGAGGTGGTCGACGGCAGTGACCTCGTGGTCAACCTGGCGGGCCGCAGCGTCAGTTGCCGCTACACCCCCGCCAACCTGAAGGCCATGATGGACTCGCGGGTGGATTCGACACGGGTGGTCGGCGAGGCGATCGCCGCCGCCGCGCGGCCACCGAGGGTGTGGCTCCAGATGAGCACCGCCACCGTCTACGCCCACCGGTTCGACGACCCCAACGACGAGGCGACCGGCGTGATCGGCGGCGCCGAACCCGGCGTCCCGGCCTACTGGAGCCGCAGCGTCGACATCGCGACCGCCTGGGAGCGGGAGCAGGAGCGGGCCGACACCCCGCACACCCGCAAGGTGGCCCTGCGCGCCGCGATGGTGATGAGCCCGGACCGGGGCGGGGTGTTCGACGTCCTGCTGCGGCTGGCCCGGCTCGGGCTCGGCGGGCCGGTCGCGGGCGGCGCGCAGTACGTGTCGTGGATCCACGACCACGACTTCGTCCGCGCCGTCGAGTTCCTCGTCGCCCGCGACGACCTCGCCGGACCGGTGAACCTGGCCGCCCCCGCTCCCCTCCCCCACCGCGCCTTCATGCGCGCCCTGCGCCGCGCGTCCGGGGTCCCGTTCGGCCTGCCCGCGACACGCTGGATGGCCGAACTCGGCGCCTTCGCCCTGCGCTCCGACACCGAACTGCTCTTCAAGAGCCGCCGCGTCACCCCCGGCCGACTCCTCGACGCGGGCTTCACCTTCACCCACCCCGAGTGGCCGGAGGCCGCCGCCGACCTCGTACGCCGCACCCGAACCCCCTGACGGCCCGCGCGACGGCCGCACGACGAACGGCCGGGCACCAGGGCTCGGTTACGGGACGGCAATACGCAACCATGATGCACTAGCATCCAACCTAGAGGCCCTAGGCATGGCATGCCTGGGCGCGGCGTATGCGAAGCCGGAACTCGTACCCGACCCCACAGGAGCAAGCGATGAGCACGCCCCGTACCGGCCTGCTGAAAGTGCCCGGTGCCACCCTCCGCTACGAGACGCGGGGCAGCGGGCCCGTCCTGCTGCTCATCCCCGGCGGCGCCGGTGACGCCGGGCTGTACGCGGGCCTTGCGCCCGAGGTGGCCGGTCGGTACACGGTGGTCTCCTACGACCCGCGCGGCCTGTCCCGCAGCCCGCTCGACGGCCCCGCCGACGCACCGCGCGCCGACGAAGACGTACGGGTGTGGAGCGACGACGCCCGCCGGCTGCTCGATCTGCTGAGCCCCGACGAGGAGGCGGTCGTCCTCGGTTGCAGTTCCGGTGCCGTCGTCGCGGTCGACCTGCTGGCCCGGCACCCGGAGCGGCTGCGCCACGTGGTCGCGCACGAACCGCCGTTGCTGGAACTGCTGCCGGACCCCGCCCCGCATCGCGCGCTGTTCGCCGAGGTCCGCGAGATTCTCCACACGGAAGGAGCCGGTGCCGCCATGACCCGGCTCGGCGAGGGTCTGGCCGACGGAGCGGTGCGGCCGGAACCCGCGCAGCCGACGCAACTGCCGCCCGGCATCCGGGAGATGGCGGCCCGGATGCACGCCAACCTGCCCGTGTTCCTGGGCCGCATGCTCGTCCCGTTCTCCTCGACCGTGCCCGACCTCGACGCGCTGCGGGCCGTGTCCCACAAGCTGGTGCCCGCCGCCGGGCGCGACTCCCGCCGCCAACTCCCCCTGTACGGACCGGCCGCACGCCTCGCGGAACTCCTCGGCCGCGCACTCGTCGAGTTCCCCGGCGGCCACCTCGCAGCCGTCGAGTCCCCGAAGGAGTTCGCCGCCCGCCTGCTCACCGTCCTGGAGTGAACACGCGGGCGCCGGTCAGCAGGTGCGGCCGGCGTAGTGGGCGCTCTGGATCCTGCCGGCCGAGCCCAGCCAGGTCCTGCCGGGTGCGACGCACCGCTCGTAGTCGGGCGCGAGCGCGACCCCGACCTTGATGACCACGCGTGAGCCGTCGGACGTGCAGTGGTTGTAGTAGGCGTCGGAGCCGGTCTCGTAGAAGCCGCACGGGTCCGCGGCCGCGGGGCCCGCGGTCGCGGCGGTCACCGCGCCCAGCGAGGTGAGCACGAGAGCGACGGCAGCTAGGGTGCTGAGCACCGTACGACGAACACGCACAGCGGGACTCCTTTGATCGGATCGGCCGAATGCCTGGCCCAGGATCACGGCGTTCGCCCCGGCGTTGACCGGCTGCCGCGCCCCTTCACCCCGCGAATCGTTTTTCCGCTACGCCGTTGGAGTGGATCTTCAAGGAAACACGCATCGACGGCGGAAAACTCGGGCCGGACGGGCCGGTTCACCCGGGTGAGCGCCCCGAGTGGTGGCGGGCGCTCGGCTGGCTGACGGTGGATCACGTCGGACCGGGTCCTGTGAGCTGACGAGGTGTCGGCTGCCCGGTCGGGACGGAAGGACCATCAGATGCGTTCTGCTCGCATGATCCTGGCCACCGCGGCGGCTTCGGCCGCCCTCGCCATCGGCGCCCCGGGTGCCCACGCCGCCGACGGGGACTGGGAGCACGACTCCTCCTCCTACAGCAAGGAGGACGGCTCCTCCACCGCCAAGGAGGAGGACTCCTCGCACGGCAAGGAGCACGGCAAGGAAGAGGGCAAGGAGGAGGACAAGGAGCACGGCAAGGAGCACGGCAAGGACGAGGGCCACGAGTCCCCGCACGGCGGCGTGCACACCGGCGGCGGCGCGCTCGCCCTGGTGAACGACACCAGCGGCGGCAGCGCGGCCGCCAAGGACCCCAAGTACGACCCGGAGACGTACAAGGACAAGGACACCGAGAAGGACAGCGAGCACGGCAAGAACGACTCCTGGAGCGGCGACAAGGAGGAGTCGGGCGGCTGGAGCGGTGAGCACGACAAGCCCAGCGGTGGCATGCACACCGGCGGCGGCGCCCTCGCCGGGCCCTCGACGACCGCCGCCGGACTCGGCGTCCTCGCGGTCGCCGGCACCGGCATCTACGCCCTGCGCCGCAAGAAGACGGTGGGGGGTGTGGCGTGACCCATGCCTGACGCGATAGCAGCCGCGGCCGCCACCCATGCCCCCGGTGGCGGCCCGGCCGGCTGCCCGTCGGGCACCCCTGTCGGCACCCCCCGCCTCGCCCGTACACTGACAAATCGCAGATGTACGGGCGCAGTTGACCGGGGGGAGCCGCCATGTCCGAGGACCAGTACGGCAGACACGACGACACGAGTCGTCACGACAGCGATTTCCACGTCCCGCCCATGCCCGCGGCCCCGCCGCCGGCCTTTCCCGCACCGTCGGCCCCGCCCGTCCCCCTGGCCCCCGCGGACGGTGTGCGGGCCGTCGCCGCGGCCGTGCTCAACCTCAGTGGCCTGGGCCTGGGTTACGCGCTGCTGCGCCGCTGGGCGCTCGCGGCGCTGTGCTGGCTCGCCACCGCCCTCCTGCTGTTCGTCGCGCTGCCGGCCGACCCGGACGGCGTCCCGGCCCCCGCGCTCGCCCTGTACGTCGTGTTCCTCGTCGCGGCGGCCGCGCACGGCGCCCGCGTGGGCCTGCGCACCCCGCTGGCCGGTCTGCGGCAGGCGCCGCTCGCGCTCGGGCTCGGACTGCTCCTGCTCGTCGCGCCCGCCGGCGGCGTCGTGCTGTACGACGACGCCCGGGACGAGGCGACGCAGCAGATGCTGCTCGACCGGCTCGACAAGGCCGACCAACTGGTGCAGGCCGCCGGTGAGCAGCCCTTCCTCACGGCCCAGGCCGACTTCCGGACGGCGCTGAAGACCTACGCGGACCTGCGCGCCGACCACCCCGGCTCCCGGGCGGCCGAGCGGGTGCCCGCGCGGATGAAGACCTTCTACACGACGGTCGGCGCCACCTACGAGCAGGGCGACTACTGCCAGGCGGTGGAGCCGCTGACCTATCTGCGCACCGTCCCCAAGAGCCTGCCCGACACCGATCTCGGCGACCTGAAGTCCTGGCCCGACGACCGTCTGGCCACCTCGCTCTACGAGTGCGCGGCGACGGCGCTCACCGCCGGTGAGGCCACCTGGGCCGCCCAGTTCGGCGAACTGCTGACCAGCTTCCCCGAGTCGGAGCAGGCCGCGAAGGCCGAACCGGCGGTGGCCGCCGCCGTCGTCCGGACGGAGCGGGACCTGCGCGGGGCCGAACCCTGCGCGGCGGTCGAGCGGCTGCGCACCCTCAGCACCCAGATCGACGGTGTGCGGGCCGATCAGGCCGAGGTCGACGCCGCGCTCGACAAGGACTCGCTGCGGGCCACCGGCAGCGCCGACGCGGGCACCTACACCTGCGGCGTGGACCAGTACCGGGACGGCGACTTCGACGCGGCGCAGACCACCATGACCGACTACGCGTCCGCCCACAAGACCGCCAAGAACACGGCCCTGGCGAAGAAGATCGCGATAGCGGCGGAGATCGCCCAGACGGTGCCGGCCGCCGGAAAGACCCTGCCGACGGCCCGCAAGGGCGGCAGCATCTCGGTGACGGTGCAGAACGACAGCCCCGACGAAATCACCGTCCTTTACACCGGGCCGGTCACCGGCAGCTTCACCCTGAAGGGGTGCGCCAGTTGCAAGGCGTATTCCATGGTGCGCACCATCACGCCGGGTTTCGAGCCGTGCAGCGACAGCGGCAAGAACTATCCGCAGCGCACCATCAGCCTGCCGGTCGGCACCACGTACTTCCTGCACAAGCCGATGAACGACAGCCTCGACACGCCCGCCTCGGACACCGCCAAGCTCGAGTCGGGCTACCTCTACACCGAGTGCGCCTACACGACACAGAGCCTGGGGACGACCTACTGAACAGAACGTGAAGAAAGGGCGTGAATTCTGCACCTGAATAACCATCAGCCGGTCAATTTGCCTCCTGTGGGTCGCATGTGACGGGTGATATGGTGCGCCCGAATTCTCTTGTTGCTGGGCCCCCACACGAAAGCCTTGAGACGATCCATGAACGACATAACGGCAGAAACCCCCGCGAGCTCCTTCATCCCGGGCGGGAGACGCCGGCACCGTAAGGCCAAGCAGAGCGGTACCGGCGTCCGGCGGGCGCTGGTCCTCGCGCTGGCCGTCCCCGTCACGTCGGCGGCGCTCGCCGGTCCCTCGGCCTTCGCCGCCGACAAGGGCATCGGCGCGACGGCCAAGGACACCGCGTCGAGCCAGGACCTCGACGCGGACGACCAGCAGATGGTCACGAATCTCGAGACCCGGGTCCTCGACCAGCGACTGGGCACCAACGTCAGCGGCGTGGTCCTCGACTCCGAGTCGGACGCCACGCTGTGGGACCACAACGGGGCGACGGCGCTGATGCCGGCGTCCAACGTCAAGCTCGCCACGTCGACCGCGGCCCTCACGGTGCTCGGCCCCGACCACCGGTTCACCACGAAGGTCGTCTACGGCAACGGCACCCTCACCCTCATCGGGGGCGCCGACCGGACGCTGACCACCGCCGACCTCGCCGAACTGGCGAAGGACGCGGTCGCCGGACTGAAGGCGGCGGGGCTGACGTCGGTGAAGGTCGCCGTGGACGACAGCCTCTTCCCCGAGCCGACCCTCGCCAACGGCTGGAACACCGGCTACTACCCCGACTCGGTCGCCCCGGTGCGGGCGCTCGTCGTCGACGGGCACGGGGTGGACGACACGTCGCTCGACGCCGGGCAGGTCTTCGCCCAGCAGCTCACCGCTGCGGGCGTCACGGTCGACGGCACGGTCGCCCGCGCCACGGCGAGCCTGACCGACGTGCCGGTCGCCCGCCACCAGTCGGCGCCGCTGTCCGCCATCGTCCACACGATGCTCAAGACCAGCGACAACAACATCGCCGAGACCCTGCTGCGGATGACCGCCCTGGGCGCGGGCCGCCCGGCCACCTTCGAGGGCGGCACGGAGGTCGTGCGCAACGTCCTGAGCAAGAAGTACGGCGTCTCGCTCACCAACTTCGAGATCTACGACGGCAGCGGTCTGTCGCGCGCCGACCGGATCCCGGCGGCCACCCTCGCGGAGATCCTCGAACTGCTCACGAACCCCCGCTACGACTACACCCTCGGCGCCATCCGCGACGGTCTGCCCGTCGCCGGTGAGGCCGGCGGCACGCTCGGTCCGGAGTGGGGCCGCTTCGACGACGCGAACTCCAAGTGCGCGGTCGGCAAGGTGCGGGCGAAGACCGGCACGCTCACCGGGGCGATCGCCCTGAGCGGTCTGACGCAGGGCAAGGACGGCAAGTGGAAGGTGTTCTCCTTCATCGAGAACGGCTCCACGGCCAACCCGGCCGACATCAAGGACGCGATGGACGGCCTCGCGGCGACGGTCAACGGCTGCTGGGCGTGACGCGGCGGTAAGGGCATAGGGCATGCACGAAAGAGGGCCGGCGCTGGGAGCGCCGACCCTCTCCCGCCTGTCAGGCGGCCGGCTGCGATGTGGTGGTGCGCAGGACCAGGCGGGGGGTGAGGACGACCTCTCGGGGCGCTGTGCGGCCCTGGTCGAGGCGTTCCACGGCGGCGGTCACCGCGTGGTGGGCCTGCTCCCGCGCGCCCTGGCTGACCGTCGTCAGGTTGAAGCAGCTCAGCCGGGAGGTCGTGTCGTCGTCGTAGCCGGCCACGGAGACCTCGCGCGGGACCGCGACGCCCGCCCGGGACAGCGCGGCGAGGACGCCGATGGCGGACTGGTCGTTGAAGGCGACGACCGCCGTGGGCAGGTCGTCGCCCTCGAGTATCTGGTGCGCCGCGCGTTCACCGGCCGCCTCGGTGTGGTCGCCGTGCAGCACCCGGATGTGGGCGTCGAGGCCGCGGCGGCGCATCGCCGTGCGGTAGCCGCGCCGCCGGTCGGTGGCGATGACGCCCTTGCCGCCGTCGACGTAGACGATCTCGCGGTGTCCGAGGTCCACCAGGTGGTCGACGATCTGGCCGACGCCGTCCTCGTCCGCGGTGCGTACGACGTCCAGGCCGGCGTCGGCTATCCGGCGGCCCACGGTGATGACGGGCGACTTGCGGTCGAGGATGGCGAGCGCGTCCGCGGAGGCGGTCGGACCGAGCAGGATCAGCGCCTCGCTGCGGAAGGCCAGCAGCGTCTCCACGGCGGTGTGTTCGTCGCGGGTGCGGGTGAGGGTGCTCAGCACGAGGTCATAGCCGACATCCTCGGCGGCCGTGTGCAGATGCTCGACGAGTTCGGCGTGGAACGGGCTGTGAATATCCACCATGACGCCCAGGAGGCGGGTGCGCCTGCTGGCCAGCATACTGGCCGTGCGATCGACCTGATAGCCGAGGTCGGCCGCCGCCCGCAGCACCCGCTCCCGGGTCCGTTCACTCGGCCCGGGCACCCCCCGGAGCACCAGTGACACCGACGCCGTGGACACCCCCACCCGCGCGGCCACGTCCTCCAGCCTCGGGCGCTTGTGCGTGCCGTTCCGCTGACGTGCGGAATCACCCTCGTCCACTTGTGCCTCCCCGTCGGAAAAACTCCTTGCGCAACACCCTTGACACGCTTGCGAAACAAGGATGATAGTACCAGGACTTAAAGCGCTTTAAATTGTCCTGATGTTCCAACCAAGTCCGGCCCGACGCTCACAAGGCGCTCGCCCTCGACTCGGCCGCAACCGCACCGCGAACACCCCGCGACCCACCGTCAGGTGCGAGCGCAGCGGCCACCCTTAGCCATAGATTCAGCCTTAGAGCAGCCATCGATCCACCCCTCTCCTGCACAGTGAGGTGCACGAAGCATGAATCGCTTGTCCCTTCCCCGTTCCCGCAGAGTCGTCCCCGTCGTGGCCCTCGCCGCAGCGGCCGCACTGACCGTCGCGGGCTGTTCCAGCAGCTCGGGCGGCAAGAAGGCCGAGGACAGCGCGGCCGGTGTCTCGGCCGGCAAAGCGGACACGCCCCGTATGACCATCGCGATGGTCACGCACGCGCCCTCAGGTGACACCTTCTGGGACACCATCCGCAAGGGCGCCGAGGCCGCCGCCGCCAAGGACAACGTCAAGCTGATCTACTCCAACGACGAGACGGCCGGCGACCAGGCCAACCTGGTGCAGAACGCGATCGACCAGAAGGTCGACGGCATCGCGGTCACCCTCGCCAAGCCGGACGCCCTGAAGGACGTCGTCGCCAAGGCGGAGAAGGCCGGCATCCCGGTCGTCGGCCTCAACGCGGGCCTCAGCGTCTGGAAGCAGCAGGGCCTCCTGTCGTTCTTCGGCCAGGACGAGGCCGTCTCCGGCCAGGCCCTCGGCATCAAGATCAACGGCACCGGCGCCAAGCACGCCCTGTGTGTCATCCAGGCCCAGGGCGACGTGAACCTCGAAGAGCGTTGCGCCGGCGTGAAGAAGACCTTCGGCGGCAAGACCGACATCCTGTACGTCAACGGCACCGACATGCCGTCGGTGAAGTCGACGATCACCGCCAAGCTCAAGCAGGACAGCTCCATCGACGAGGTGGTCACCCTCGGTGCCCCCGTCGCGCTGACCGCGGTGCAGTCGGTGTCCGAGACGGGCAGCAAGGCGAAGATCGCGACCTTCGACCTCAACAAGGACCTCGTCTCCGCCATCCAGAAGGGGACCATCCAGTTCGCCGTCGACCAGCAGCCCTTCCTCCAGGGCTACCTCGCGGTCGACTCCCTGTGGCTGTACAAGACCAACGGCAACTTCAGCGGCGGCGGCGAGCAGCCGGTGCTGACCGGCCCGGCCTTCGTCGACAAGACCAACGTCGACGCCGTCGCCAAGTTCGCCGCGAAGGGCACGAGGTGATGAGTGTGACTCAGCAGGCTGCGCCGGCGGTGACCACACCGCCGGCCTCCGGCCCGAAGCAGACCGACGGCCGGACGGCACAGCGTCCGCTGGCCCTGCGGTTGTTGGCCCGGCCCGAGGTGGGTGTCTTCCTCGGTGCCGTAGCGGTGTACGTGTTCTTCCTGATAACCGCCGCGCCCGTGCGCGACGGCAGCTCGATGGCCAACATCCTGTATCAGTCGTCGACGATCGGGATCATGGCCCTGCCGGTGGCGCTGCTGATGATCGGCGGCGAGTTCGACCTGTCGGCCGGTGTCGCCGTCATCACCTCGGCGCTCACCGCGAGCATGATCAGCTTCCAGCTCACGGCGAACATCTGGGTCGGCGTGCTCGTCGCCCTGGCGGTGTCGCTGGGAGTCGGGTTCTTCAACGGCTGGGTGATGGTACGGACCGGGCTGCCGAGCTTCCTCGTCACCCTGGGCACCTTCCTGATCCTCCAGGGCGTCAACCTCGCGGTGACCAAGCTGATCACCGGCAACGTGGCGACCGACGACATCAGCGACATGGACGGCTTCAGCCAGGCGAAGGCGATCTTCGCCTCGTCCTTCGACATCGGCGACGTACAAGTCAAGATCACCGTGGTGTGGTGGCTGGTCTTCGCCGCCATCGCCACCTGGGTCCTGCTGCGGACGAAGTACGGCAACTGGATCTTCGCGGTCGGCGGCAACAAGGAGAGCGCGCGGGCCGTCGGTGTGCCCGTGACGTTCACCAAGATCTCGCTGTTCATGCTGGTCGGCTTCGGCGCCTGGTTCGTCGGCATGCACCAACTGTTCACGTTCAACACCGTGCAGTCCGGTGAGGGCGTCGGCCAGGAGCTGATCTACATCGCGGCGGCCGTCATCGGCGGCTGTCTGCTCACCGGCGGCTACGGCTCGGCGATCGGCCCGGTCTTCGGCGCGTTCATGTTCGGCATGGTGCAGCAGGGCATCGTCTACGCCGGCTGGAACCCCGACTGGTTCAAGGCCTTCCTCGGCGTCATGCTTCTCGGCGCCACCCTGATCAACCTGTGGGTCCAGCGCACGGCCACCCGGAGGTGACCACTCTCATGACCATCACAAACGACACCACGACCGACGAGACCTCGACCGAAGAGGCCGCTGTCGTCGAGCTCAAGGCCACGGGCAAGTCCTACGGCAACGTCCGCGCCCTGCACGGTGTGAGCCTCGCCGTCCGTCCCGGCAAGGTGACCTGCGTCCTCGGCGACAACGGCGCGGGCAAGTCCACCCTGATCAAGATCATCTCCGGGCTGCACCAGCACACCGAGGGCGAGTTCCTCGTCGACGGCGAACCGGTGCAGTTCACCACTCCCCGCCAGGCCCTCGACCGCGGTATCGCCACTGTCTACCAGGACCTCGCCACCGTCCCGCTGATGCCCGTCTGGCGGAACTTCTTCCTCGGCTCCGAGCTCACCAAGGGCCCCTGGCCGGTGCGGCGTCTCGACATCGAGAGGATGAAGAAGACGGCCGACGACGAGCTGCGCAACATGGGGATCGTCCTCGACGACCTGGAGCAGCCGATCGGTACGCTGTCGGGCGGTCAGCGCCAGTGTGTGGCCATCGCCCGCGCCGTCCACTTCGGCGCGCGTGTCCTCATCCTGGACGAGCCCACCGCCGCCCTCGGCGTCAAGCAGTCCGGCGTGGTCCTGAAGTACATCGCCGCCGCCCGCGACCGCGGCCTCGGCGTCATCTTCATCACCCACAACCCCCACCACGCCTACATGGTCGGCGACCACTTCAGCGTCCTGCGCCTCGGCACCATGGAGTTGAGCGCCGACCGCAGCGAGGTCACGCTCGAAGAGCTCACCAACCACATGGCCGGCGGCGCCGAACTCGCGGCCCTGAAGCACGAGTTGGCCCAGGTTCGCGGTGTGGACGTCGAGGAGCTCCCCGACGCCGCCACCGTCTCCTCCTGACCGACCCACGAACACACCGACCCACCCGGAAGGCAACCCGTCGTGAAGATCGCCCTCGACCCGTACATGATCCGCAATGTGCCGTTGCTCGAACTGCCCGCCGTGGTGGCCGAGCTGGGCTACGAGTGGATCGAGCTGTCTCCTCGGGAGGACTTCATCCCGTTCTTCCGGCACCCCCGCGTGGACGACGCCACCGTGCGCAAGTTCCGCAAGGCGCTGGACACGGCGGGTGTCGGCATCTCCTCGCTGCTGCCGCTGTTTCGCTGGTCGGGTCCGGACGAGGACGCCCGGCAGGCGGCCGTACGGTACTGGAAGCGTTCGATCCAGATCGCCGCGGACCTCGGTGTGGACAGCATGATCTCGGAGTTCAACGGGCGTCCCGAGGACTCCGACCGCAGCGAGGCGCAGTTCTGGAAGTCGCTGGAGGAGCTGCTGCCGGTGTTCGAGCGCGAGGGCGTCAAGCTCGCCCTCGAGCCGCACCCGGACGACTTCATCGAGAACGGGTACGACGCGATCAACCTGATCCGGGGCATCAACAACCCCAACGTCACCTTCCTGTACTGCGCCCCGCACACGTTCCACATCGGCAACGACGCCCCCGGCATCATCAAGTACGCGGGCGACCTGCTGACGCACGTGCACCTGGCCGACGTCTTCGACCACAACGCGTCCTCCGGGAACCGGTACATCCTGAACCCGCCCGGCACCACGGCGCGGGTCCACCAGCACCTCGACATCGGCCAGGGCGAGGTCGACTTCGACGAGCTGTTCCGCGAGCTGAAGGCGAACGGTTTCGACGGCACCCTCACCGCGTGCGTCTTCGCGTGGGAGGACCGGGCCAAGGAGTCCTCGGTGTTCATGCGCGAGAAGATCGCCGAGTACCTGGCCGCGGCGCAGTAGCCACCCCCCTGGTCCAGTATGTGAGCACGGACGTCGGCCGTGCTTCTCTTAAAGCGCTTTAACAGCCACCACCGGAAGGAAACCAGCGAGATGCCGTTCGAAGTGCTGACCATGGGTCGCGTGGGGGTGGACGTGTATCCACTCCAGACAGGCGTGGGACTTGCGGAGGTCACTTCGTTCGGCAAGTACCTCGGCGGCAGCCCGACCAACGTCGCGGTCGCCGCCGCCCGGTACGGCCGCTCGGCCGCCGTGATCACCAAGACGGGCCGGGACCCGTTCGGCGAGTACGTCCGTACGGCCCTCACGGGCTACGGCGTCGACAGCCGCTACGTGGGGACGTCGGACATCGCGCCGACGCCGGTGACGTTCTGCGAGATCTTCCCGCCGGACGACTTCCCGCTGTACTTCTACCGGCTGCCGAAGGCTCCCGACCTGGACATCGAGCCCGGTGAGCTGGACCTGGACGCGGTGCGGGACGCGCGGATCTTCTGGGTGACCGGGACCGGGCTGAGCGAGGAGCCGAGCCGTTCGGCCACCCTCGCCGCCCTCGCGCACCGCGCCAAGTCCGGCGCGACCGTCTTCGACCTGGACTGGCGGCCGATGTTCTGGTCGGACCCGTCCGAGGCGCGGGCGTACTACAAGGAGGCCCTGCGCCACACGACGGTCGCGGTCGGCAACCTCGACGAGTGCGAGGTCGCCACCGGTGAGCGCGAGCCGTACGCGGCCGCGAAGGCGCTGCTGGCGGCCGGTGTGGAGCTGGCGGTCGTGAAGCAGGGACCCAAGGGCGTGCTGGCGATGGACCGGGACGGCTCGGCCGTCGAGATCCCGCCGGTCCCGGTCGACGTGGTCAACGGTCTGGGCGCCGGCGACGCCTTCGGCGGCGCCCTCTGCCACGGCCTGCTGGCCGGCTGGGACACCCGCCGCACCGTCTCCTTCGCCAACGCGGCGGGCGCCATCGTGGCGGGCCGACTGGCCTGCTCCGAGGCGATGCCGACCGAGGCCGAGGTCGACACCAAGCTCCACGAGGCGTCCCTCGCCTCCACCGAACGAAAGGCGTGACGACGTGCTGTCCGACAACGTGAGCCGGATCGTGGCCGCCCGGGTGAGCGATCCCGGCGCCATCGCGGCCGCCGCCGCGCGCCGGATGAAGGCCACCTCGCTGCTGGGCGAGCACGGCAAGGCCATGATCGTCGCGGCGGACCATCCGGCGCGCGGCGCCAACGGCGTCGGCGGCGACCCGACCGCGATGGCCGACCGCTTCGAGCTGCTGGACCGCCTGTGCATCGCGCTGGAGCGGCCCGGGGTGACGGGTGTGCTCGGCACCGCCGACATACTCGAGGACCTGCTGCTGCTCGGCGTCCTGGACGGCAAGAGCGTCTTCGGTTCGATGAACCGGGCCGGGCTCGCGGGTTCGGTCTTCGAGATCGACGACCGCTTCACCGGCTACGACGCCGAGGCGCTCGCCGACATGGGCTTCGACGGCGGCAAGATGCTCACCCGCATCGCCCTCGACGACCCGGCGACGCCGTCGGTGCTGTTCGACACGGCGAAGGCGGTCAACGAGCTCAACGACCGTGAGCTGATCGCCATGGTCGAGCCGTTCCTGTCCTCCTGGCAGGACGGCAAGATCCGCAACGACCTGTCCACCGACGCCGTGATCAAGTCGATCACCATCGCCTCGGGACTGGGCCGGCGCACCGCCTACACCTGGCTGAAGCTGCCGGTGGTGGAGAACATGGAGCGCGTCCTGGCCTCCTCCACGCTGCCGGCGCTGCTGCTGGGCGGCGAGGTCACCGACCCCGAGGCGGCCTTCACGTCCTGGGGCAAGGCCCTCAAGCAGCCCACCGCGCAGGGCCTGGTCGTCGGGCGCTCGCTGCTCTACCCGTCCAACGGCGACGTGGCCGGCGCGGTCGACAAGGCGGTGAGCCTGCTGTGAACGACACGAGCAAGTACCACCTGCCCAGCGGGACGGCGGCCGACGGCCCCTACGACCTCCTGGTCACGCCCGAGACGGCGGGCTGGGGATACTCCGGGCTCAGGATCCTGACCCTGGGACCGGGTGAGGCGCACTCCCTGTCCACACACGACTCCGAGTTCCTGGTCCTGCCGCTGACGGGCTCCTGCACCGTCACCACGGACGGCAGGGCCTTCGAACTCGAGGGACGGACGGGCGTGTTCGCCTCGGTCACCGACTTCGCGTACGTACCGCGCGAGTCGGAGGCACTCATCAGCAGCGCGCAGGGAGGCCTGTTCGCGCTGCCCTCCGCCCGTACCGAGCGCAGCCTGACCGCCCGGTACGGGCGCAAGGAGGACGTGCCGGTGGAGCTGCGCGGCGCCGGCGCGTGCTCGCGGCAGGTCAACAACTACTGCCTGCCCGGCACGTTCGAGGCCGATCAGCTCCTGGTGTGCGAGGTGCTCACGCCGGGCGGCAACTGGTCCTCGTACCCGCCGCACAAGCACGACGAGGCGCGGCCGGGGCTCGAATCGGAGCTGGAGGAGATCTACTACTTCCAGGTCTCGGGCGAGAACGGCTTCGGCTACCAGCGGGTCTACGGCACGCCGGACCGCCCGCTCGACGTGCTCGCCGAGGTGCGCTCCGGCGACACCGTGCTGATCCCGCACGGCTGGCACGGGCCGTCGATCGCCGCCCCCGGCTACGACCTCTACTACCTCAACGTCATGGCCGGTCCCGGTCAGGACCGCGCCTGGCTGATCTGCGACGACCCCGCCCACGGGTGGGTGCGCACGACGTGGGCCGCGCAGGACATCGACGACCGGCTCCCGTTCGAAGGACCCAACGAGCAATGAACACCGTCCGACTCACCACCGCACAGGCCCTCGTGCGCTTCCTGGCCAGCCAGTACAGCGAGCGCGACGGCCAGGAACAGCGTCTGATCCCCGGCGTCTGGGGCATCTTCGGGCACGGCAACGTGGCCGGGATCGGGCAGGCGCTGCTGCAGGCCGCCACCACCGGCGAGGCCGACCTGCCCTACTACCTGGCGCGCAACGAGCAGGGCATGGTGCACGCCTCGGTGGCCTACGCGAAGATGCGTGACCGGCTGGCGACGTTCGCCTGCTCGGCGTCCACCGGCCCCGGCTCGACGAACATGATCACCGGTGCGGCGCTGGCCACCACCAACCGGCTGCCGGTGCTGCTGCTGCCCAGCGACATGTTCGCGACCCGGGCCGCCGACCCGGTGCTCCAGCAGTTGGAGGACAGCCGCGGCGGGGACGTCACGGTCAACGACGCCTTCCGCGCCGTGTCGAAGTACTTCGACCGCGTCTCGCGTCCCGAGCAGCTCATCCCCGCCGCGCTGGCGGCGATGCGGGTGCTGACCGACCCGGTGGAGACCGGCGCGGTCACCCTCTGCCTGCCGCAGGACGTGCAGGCGGAGGCGTACGACTGGCCGGTCGCGTTCTTCCGGCGGCGGGTGTGGCACGTGAGCCGGCCGGTGCCGGAGCCGGCCGCCGTCGAGCGGGCCGTGCAGTTGCTGCGCGGCGCGAAGAAGCCGCTGATCGTGGCGGGCGGCGGGGCCGTGTACTCGGGCGCGGAGACCGCGTTGCGGGCCTTCGCCGAGGCCACCGGCATCCCGGTCGCGGACACGCACGCGGGCAAGGGCGCGGTGCCGTGGGACCACCCGTGCGCGGTCGGCGGCATCGGCTCGACGGGTTCGTACGCGGCGAACGCGCTGGCGAAGGAGGCGGACGTCGTCGTCGGTATCGGCACCCGGTACTCCGACTTCACCACCGCGAGCCACACCGTGTTCGGCAACCCGGACGTCACGTTCGTCAACCTGAACGTGGCCCGGCTGGACGCCGTCAAGCACTCGGCGGAGCCGCTGGTGGCGGACGCCCGGCTCGGCGTCCAGGCGCTCGCGGCGGCGCTGAGCGACTGGGAGGTCGCCCCGGAGTACCGGGCGCGCACCCGTGAACTCATCGCCCGTACGCGGGAGATCGAGGACAAGTGCTTCACCGTCGGGCACACTCCGCTGCCCGCGCAGACGGAGATCCTGGGCGCGCTGAACGATGTCCTCGACGACCGGGCCGTGGTGATCAACGCGGCCGGATCGATGCCGGGTGACCTCCAGCAGTTGTGGCGGGCCCGGGATCCGAAGGCCTACCACGTGGAGTACGCGTACTCCTGCATGGGCTACGAGGTCGCCGCCGGCGTCGGGGCGAAGATGGCCGATCCGTCGCGCGAGGTCGTCGTGCTGGTCGGCGACGGCTCGTATCTGATGATGGCCCAGGAGATCGTGACCATGGTCTCCGAGGGCCTGAAGGTCATCATCGTGCTGGTCCAGAACCACGGCTTCGCCTCCATCGGCGCGCTGTCGGAGTCCCTCGGCTCGCAGCGGTTCGGTACCAAGTACCGCTACCGGGACGGCGATTCGGGTCTGCTCGACGGCGAGGTGCTGCCCGTCGACCTGGCGGCCAACGCCTCCTCGCTCGGCGCGGACGTCCTGCACGCCACCTCCGTCGAGGGCTTCCGGGCCGCGATGGAGAAGGCCAAGGCCGCCACCCGCACCACCGTCGTCCACGTCGAGACCGACCTGTACGGGCCGAACCCGCCCGGGCACGGCTGGTGGGACGTCCCCGTCAGCGAGGTCTCCGCCCTGGACAGCACCCAGGCGGCCCACGACACCTACGCCACCCACAAGCGCGCCCAGCGGCACTACCTCTGAGAAGGAACCTCTCGTGACTACCATCGCCCACTGGATCAACGGTTCACCGGTCCCGAGCGCGGACACCGCGCCGGTGTTCAACCCGGCCACCGGTCAGGAGCAGGCCCGGGTCGTCCTGGGCTCGGCCGCCGACGTGGACGCCGCTGTCAGCGCCGCCGCGAAGGCCTTCGAGACCTGGTCGGAGTCCTCGCTCAGCCAGCGCACGCAGGTCATGTTCGCCTTCCGGCAGCTCCTCGTCGAGCACGAGGAGGAGCTGGGCCGGATCATCTCCGCCGAGCACGGCAAGACCGTCGACGACGCGCGTGGTGAGATCACCCGCGGCCGGGAGGTCGTGGAGTTCGTCTGCGGGCTCGGCGACGTGCTGAAGGGGTCGTTCTCCGACCAGGTGTCGCGCGGCGTCGACGTGCACAACTTCCGTCAGCCGCTGGGCGTGGTCGCGGGCATCACCCCGTTCAACTTCCCCGCCATGGTGCCGCTGTGGATGCACCCGATGGCGATAGCGACCGGCAACACGTTCATCCTGAAGCCGAGCGAGCGCGACCCGTCCGCCGCGAACTTCGTCGCCGAGCTGTACAAGCGGGCCGGTCTGCCCGACGGCGTCTTCAACGTGGTGCACGGCGGCAAGCCGGCCGTGGACGCGATCCTCACCCACCCGGGCATCGAGGCCGTCTCCTTCGTCGGGTCGACGCCGATCGCCAAGTACGTGCACGAGCAGGCCACCGCGCACGGCAAGCGCGTGCAGGCCCTCGGCGGCGCGAAGAACCACGCCGTCGTCCTGCCCGACGCCGACCTGGAGTTCGCCGCCAACCACATCACCGCCGGCGCCTACGGCTCGGCCGGCGAGCGCTGCATGGCCGTCTCGGTGGCCGTCGCGGTCGGCGGCGCGGCCGACGCCCTGGTCGAGGTGCTGGAGCGCAAGGCCCGCGAGATCAAGGTCGGCCCCGGTGACGTCGCCGGCACCGACATGGGCCCGCTGGTCACCAAGGTCGCGCAGGAGCGCGTCGAGAACGCCGTCGGGGTCGCCGCCACGCAGGGCGCCACCGTCGTCGTCGACGGCCGCGGCCTGAAGATCGACGGCCACGAGGACGGCTTCTTCACCGGCCCCTCGCTCCTGGACCACGTGACGACCGAGATGGACGCCTACAAGGAGGAGCTGTTCGGCCCGGTGCTGGCGATCGTCCGCGCCGAGTCCCTCGACGAGGCGATCGACCTGATCAACGCCAACCCGTACGGCAACGGAACCGCCCTGTTCACCGCCTCCGGTGAGGCCGCCCGGCGCTTCCAGCGCAACATCAAGGTCGGCATGATCGGCATCAACGTGCCGGTGCCCGTCCCGATGTCGTACTACTCGTTCGGCGGCTGGAAGGACTCGCTCATCGGCGACTCCCCCATCCACGGTCCCGAGGGGATCCGCTTCTACACCCGCCCCAAGGTGGTCACCACCCGCTGGCCGCAGCCCGCCCAGCAGGTCACCGCCGGTTTCAACTTCCCCACCTCCAACTGAGATTCCCCACCGGGACTTTTCGAAAGGCACCACCATGACCACCTCGGGCAAGCCCCTTTCCGTCGCGGTGATCGGCGCCGGCATGGCCGGCCGCAGCCACGCCGCCGGTTACCGCAACGTCAACACGGTCTTCGGCGCCGGTCTGCCGCCGGTGCGGCTGGCCGCGATCGCCGACGCCAACGTGGCGCTCGGCGAGGACGCCGCCCGCCGCTACGGCTTCGAGAAGGCGCTCCCGAGCTGGGAGGCCGTCGTCGAGGACCCGACGATCGACGCCGTCAGCATCGTCGTGGGCAACGCCCTGCACCGCCCGATCGCGGAGGCGCTGGTCGCCGCGGGCAAGCACGTGCTGTGCGAGAAGCCGCTCGCGGGGTCACTGGAGGACGCCCGCGCGATGGCCGAGCTGGAGCGCTCCGCCGACGTAGTGACGGCCGTGGGTTACACCTTCCGCCGCTCCCCGGGCATCGCCGGCATCCGCGACCACGTGCAGCGCGGTGAGCTGGGTGACCTGACCCTGTTCAGCGGCCGCTACTGGTGCGACTACGCGACCGACCCGCGCGGCCCGCTGAGCTGGCGCTTCAAGGGCGGCGCGGGTTCGGGCGCGCTCGGGGACGTCGGCTCGCACATCATCGACGCCGCCGAGTACGTCGCCGGTCCGATCGTGTCCGTCTCGGGTGCCTCGCTGTCGACGCAGATCCCCAAGCGGCCGCTGCCGCTGGGCGCGGTCGTCGGGCACAACGCGGCTCCCGTCTCCGACGAGTTCGGCGAGGTGGAGAACGAGGACACCGCGTCCTTCACCGCCCGCTTCGAGTCGGGCCTCGTCGGCACCTTCTCGGTGACCCGCACCGGCTTCGGTCTGCCCAACGGGCTCGCCTTCGACGTCCTGGGCGTGGGCGGGCGTGCCGCGTTCGACCAGCACCGCCCGGCCGAGTACCTCTTCGACGACGCCCAGCCCGACGCTCGTACCCGCGGCGCCCGGCAGGTCATCGTCGGACCGCACCTGCCGTACTTCGCCGGCGGTGTCCCGATGGAGGCCGCGGGCGTGGGCGCCAACAACGCCGACAACTTCACGTACCAGACCCGGGCCTTCCTGGACCAGGTCGCGGGCGTCGCCGAGCCGCTGCCGGCCTGCGCCACCTTCGCCGACGCGCTGCGCACCATGGAGATCATCCAGGCGGTCGTCGACTCCTCCCGCAACGGCGGTGCCGCCGTCGCCGTTCCGCCCGTCGTCTGACGTCGTCCCGCACGCATCCTAGGAGCATCCACATGGCCCTCAAGCTCGGCGCGTACACCGCCTGTCTGCACGACCGTCCCCTCACCGAGGCGCTCGACATCCTCAAGGCGAACGGTCTGACCTCGGTGGAGGTCAACACGGGCGGCTTCATCCCCTCCCCGCACTGCCCGGTCGACCTGCTGCTGTCGTCGGCCAAGGCCCGCGAGGAGTACCTGGCGACGTTCGCCGAGCGCGGGATGGAGCTGACCGGCCTCAACTGCAACGGCAACCCGCTCAACCCGCTGCCGGGCGTCGGCCCGAAGCACGCCGACGACCTGCGGCGCACCATCCGCCTCGCCGGTCTGCTGGGCGTCAGGCACGTGGTCACCATGTCCGGCACCCCCGGCTCCGACCCCGACGCCAAGTACCCGTCCTGGGTCGTCAACCCGTGGGACGGCGTCTACATGGACGTCCTGGACTACCAGTGGGGCGTGGCCGTCGAGTTCTGGAAGGAAATCGACGCGCTGGCCCGGGAGAACGACGTCCGGGTCGCCATCGAGATGCACCCGCACAACATCGTGTTCTCGCCGGTCACCCTGAAGCGTCTCGTCGACGCGGGCGGCCTGACGAACGTCGGCGCGGAGATGGACCCGTCGCACCTGATGTGGCAGGGCATGGACGTCATCGCGTCCATCAAGTGGCTGGGCCCGCTGGTGTTCCACGCCGCCGCGAAGGACGCGACGCTCTGCCCGGGCGCCGACATCCGCGGCGTGCTGGACACCTCGTTCACCCGTGTCCCCGCCGACGACCCCGGCAAGGTGCCCACCGGCTACGGCTTCTGGTGCAACTCCTGGCCCGAGAACCCGGCGTGGAAGTTCGTCGCCGTCGGCAACGGCAACGAGATCCCGTTCTGGACCGAGTTCCTGCGCGCCCTGGCCGAGATCGACCCGGACATGGCCGTGAACATCGAGCACGAGGACGCCGCGTACTCGCAGACCGAGGGTCTCGCCCTGGCGGCGAAGAACCTGCACAGCGCCCACTCCGCGCTGTGATCTGACCCTCCCGTACGCCCATGTGGCCCCCGTACCCGCTCGCCGGGTACGGGGGCTATGTGCGTGCTAGCCGCGCTCGCGCTGGTGGACCTTGGCGAGGAGCAGGTTGGGGTCCTGGGCGGTGAAGTACGCGGCGCTGGTGATGTAGGCGGTGCGGCCGCGGACGGCGACGGCGGTGGGGTTGGACAGGCCGTCCTGCCGGGTGAGGACGGTCTTGTGGGTGCCGTCGGGGCGGACCAGGGCGATCTGGTTGCCGGTCAGCAGGGCGGCGAGGACGGTGTCGCGGTGCCGCTGGACGAAACCGAAGTCGTCGATCCCGGTGAGGCCCTCGGCCCGGATCCGGATCGCTCCGGCGGAGCCGTTCTCGTGGACGGGGATGCGCAGCAGGGTCGCGGCGTCGGTGTTGGAGACCCACACGGCGTCGTGGTGGACGCGCAGGCCGTTGGCCCCGATGCCGGCGGCGGGGGGCGCGGTGCCGGGTTCGAGTTCGGGTCCGGTGGCCCAGAGCGTGGGCTCGCCGCCCGCGCGCGGGACGCGCCAGACGGTGCCCAGGACGGAGTCCGCGGCGTAGAGCACGCCCCGGCGCTCGTCGAGGGCGAGGCCGTTGGGGAAGCCCTTGGGCGGCAGCTTCGCGATCTGGCGGGGTGCGCTGCCGTCGGGGTCGATGCGCCAGATGCCGGTCTTGGCGGTGCCGGTGGCGTAGGTGACGTAGAGGGTGCCGTCCTCGGCGCGGGCGATGCCGAGGACGACGGCCGCGCCGACGACGGGGGTGCTCGGGTTCGCGACGGCGGGCAGGGTGGCGAGGATCCGGGTGCGGCCCTCCCGGGTGACGTTGGCGACCTGCCGGGCGCCCGCGAACGTCAGGTCGGCGGAGCCGTCGGGTTCGAGCGCGATGTTCTCGGGTGTCTGGCCCTTGGCGAAGTCGAAGTGGGCGACGACGCGCGGGGCGGAGACGGCCGGTTCGTCGCCCGCGGCGGGAGCCGTGGCGAGCAGGCCGAGGGTGAGGGCGAGAGCGGTGGCGGCGGTGATGGTGGTGCCCGCCAGGCGTGGGAGTCGGGACGGTCGGGGCAGTCGGGGCATGGGCCTGTGGACCTCTTCGGGAGGGGAGGGCGGGGGTGCGCCGCCGGGGGCGGCCAGACGACCATGGCGCTGTCGCGGCGGTGGCCGCAGCCGTCGCGGCCGGGCGTTCGCCCGCGTGGCCCAGGGCATGGACCCGGCTGCCGCTCACGTGGGTGACCCGGCATGCCGCAGACTGTCCTCTGCGGACCCGACACTCACCCGGTAAGGAAGCACAGCGTGATCATCTTCGGCACCAAGGGATACCTCTACCAACTGGCGATACTGACGCTGCTGTGCGGGAGCTGCGGCAACCCCGCCGCGCACACGCTCAGGAAGCGGGTCACGAAGTTCACGCTGTTCTTCGTGCCGCTGTTCCCGTTCTCGACGAAGTACGCGACGCAGTGCACGTTCTGCGGCGCCGAGCAGAAGGTGACGAAGGAACAGGCCGACCAGTTGCTCGCGCAGAGCGCGGGCGCGGGCCAGCAGTACGGGCAGCCTCAGCAGCAGCCGTACCAGCACTGACTCACGGGGTGAGCCCGGCGCGGGCGCAGGCGGCCCGGAGGTCGCGGGTGCAGATCTGGCCGGCGGTGTACACGCCGGTCCTGATCAGCTTCCGGTCGATGTCCTGGGCCGTGACCGCGCTCGGGGTGAGCAGGACGGCCGGGACGTCCTTGGTGGTGGGGCTGTCGATGGTCGTCATGGCGCTGTCGCCGGGGTCCTCGCCGCGTCCGACGGCGACGGCCATGGCGGCGACGGCGGCGGTCTCCCTCGCGAACGACTTGTAGACCGTCATGTACTGCTCGCCCTTGACGATGCGCCGTACGGCGTCGAGGTCGGCGTCCTGGCCGGTGACGGGCGGGAACGTGGTGACGCCTGCGCTCTTGAGGGCGGCGACGACGCCCGCGGCGATGGAGTCGTTGGCGGCGAGGACGCCGTCGATGCGGTCCGGGCCCAGGGCGGCGATGGCGGCGGACATGTTGAGGTGGGCGTTCTGCGTGCTCCAGTCGAGGGTGTTGTAGGACCGGCCGATCCGCACCTTGCCGGTGAGAACGGACAGCGCGCCCTTGCGGTACCAGGCCGCGTTGGCGCTGGTCGGGTCGCCGTTGACCATGACGACCGTCGGACGCCCGGTCTTTTGCCCCGTGGCCTTCACGAGCGCCTCGCCCTGGAGCCGGCCCACCTCATTGCCGTCGAAGCCGACGTAACCGGCGATCGGGCCTTCGGCGAGGCGGTCGTAGGCGATCACCGGGACGCCTGCCCGGCGGGCCTCCTGGATGGAGGAGCGCAGGGCCCGGGTGTCGGCGGCGTCCAGGATCAGGACCTTGGCGCCCTTGGTGACCATGGAGATCAACTGCCCGCGCTGGCGGGTCACGTCGTTCTCGGCGTTGGCGTACTCGACTGTGCAGGTGGGGCACAGCTTCTTCACGTGGGCCGTGATCAGCGGCCGGTCGGAGTGCTCCCAGCGCGGGACGGTGCGGCTGGGCAGCAGCAGGCCGACGGTGAAGCCCTCGCCGCCCGTCTCGTGGTCTCCTCCGCAGGCGGCCAGGGGCAGGGTCAGCAGGGCCGCGGCGCACAGCGCGGCGGCGGCGGTCCGGCGTCGGGTTCTCATGGCGCTCCCCCAGGTAGGGCGATCCCGTTCGGTGCGGCGACCCCGTTCGGTACGGCGACCCCGCCCGGTACGGTGATCTCGCTCCAGACCTGTTTGCCGCCGGCCACCGGGACCGAGCCGAAGGTCTCCGACATCGCCTCGACCAGGAGCAGGCCCCGGCCGCCGGTGGACTCCCAGTCGACGATCACCGGTTTGGCGGGCGCGCGCGGCGAGGAGTCGCTGACGCTGACGCGCACCCGGTCGCCGCGCAGGACGAGGTCGAGGCGGACCGGGCCCTGGGTGTGCACCAGGGCGTTGGTGACGAGTTCGGAGACGACCAGCAGCACCGCGTCGGCCGCCTCCTGGACCTGCCAGCGGCGCAGGGTGCGCGCGGTGAAGCGGCGGGCGTGCATGACGGCGTCGGGCAGCCGCCACACCATCCAGCCGGCCCGGATGGGGCGGGTCTTCATGCCGTCGTAGCGCAGGAGCAGCAGCGCGACGTCGTCCTCGCGGCGGCCGAGGTCGCCGAGGAGGGCGTCGGCCATCGTGCCGGGGTCCGCGGGGTCGGCGGCGGCGAGGGCGGCACGGGTGCGGCGCATGCCCTCGTCCAGGGGCAGGTCGGCGGCCTCGACGAGGCCGTCGGTGACGAGGGCGAGGACCGCGCCGGGGGTCAGAGCGATGGCCGTCATGGGGAAGTCGGCCTCGGCGAGGATGCCGAGCGGGGGCCCGCCGGCGACCTCGACCTCCTCGGTGGATCCGTCGGGGTGGCGCAGCAGGGGGGCGAGATGGCCGGCCCGGACGAAGAGGGTGTTGCCCTCCTCCATGTCCAGTTCGGCGTAGCAGCAGGTGGCGAACAGGTCGGTCTCCATGGCGACGAGGAGCCGGTTGGCGTGCGAGACGACCACGTCGGGCGGGTGGCCCTCCATGGCGTAGGCCCGGACCGCCGTACGCATCTGGCCCATGATCGTCGCGGCTCCGGCGCTGTGTCCCTGGACGTCGCCGATGACGAGCGCCACCCGGTCCTCGGAGAGGGCGATGACGTCGTACCAGTCGCCGCCCACCTGGAGGCCGCGACGGGCGGGCAGGTAGCGGGCGACGGCGGTGCCGCCGGGGAGTTCGGGCAGCCGCCGGGGCAGCAGGCTGCGCTGGAGCATCGTGGCGAGTTCCTGCTCGGTGTCGTGGGCGTGGGCGCGTTTGAGGGCCTGGCCGACGAGGGCGGCGGTGGCGGTGAGCAGGGAGCGTTCCTCGGGGACGAACTCGTGCGGCCGGTCCCAGCCGACCAGGCACACGCCGGCGACCTGCCCCTTGGCGGGCAGCGGCAGGACGGCGAGGCCGCCTGCGCCGATGCCGGCCAGGCCGGGTTCGAGGGCGGTGCCGGCGGGCCACAGGTCCATCCGCCCGTCGCGCAGGGCCGCCTGGAGGGTGGGCAGGGCGCGCAGCGGCGCGTCGGGCCATTCGGTGCGCCACTCGGTGCGCCAGACCTCCGGCCAGGCGGTGGGCCGGGGCGGGTCGAGGACGGTGACCATGAGCCGGTCGTCCTGGAGCGCGGCGAGAGCCACCCGGTCGGCGGCCAGCGGTTCGCGCAGGGCGGAGACGACGACGCGGCCGACGTCGCGGACGGTCGCGGCGTCGTCGAGGGCGGCGGTCAGCCACTGGATGCGGGCGACGTCGTCGTCGCCGCGGCGCAGCACCGGGGTCGCCGTGACCACGCCGAGCACCTGTTCGGGCCGGTCGGCGGTGGCGGCCTCGACCCGGCAGCTCAGGCTGAGCCAGCGCATCTCGCCGGTGGGGCCGCGGACCCGGAACTCCAGGTCGCGGCGGCCAAAGGCCTGGCCGGACGGTTCCAGGACCGACATCAGGGCGTGCATGTCCTCCGGGAGTGCGTGGGCGAGCAGGGTGTCGACCTTGCCGTCGAAGTCGTCCGGTGTGATGCCGACGAGGTCGAGCAGCGTGTCGTCGGCCTCGATCAGGCCGGTGTCCGGGAGGAGGACGAAGAAGCCGATGCGCAGGCTGCGCAGGGCGGGCGCGAGCAGCGGCGCCGGGCGCGGCGGGTCCGCGCCCGGCGGGAGGAGGGCGGCGACGGCGTCGGCGTAGCGCTCCAGGAAGCGGCGTTGCTCGGTCTCGAAGCCGTCCGCCGAGGCGCTCATGACGAGCAGGCAGCCCCGTCGGCCGCCCTCGGGGCCCAGCGGCAGTGCGCCGAGCGGGGTGCCGGCGGTGAGCCAGAGGGGGCGGTCGGTGCGCAGGGCGCGGGCGGCGGGTGAGTCGCCGGACAGCGGCAGGTACTCCGGCGGCGCCGATCCGGGGGTTCCGCCGGACGTGTCCACCAACCGGAGCTCCTGATCGCCGGGGCCGGACGCGTAGACCGCTGCCAGTGTCGCTCCGGCGATGGTCAGGGCCCGATCGAGGCAGGTCCGCACCGTACCTCCCGTCCTGTCGCAGGTGCCGACAGGTTGAGATCGGGGCACCCACCCACCAGAATCGCATACAAGGATCAACCGAACATATCGACCACATGTCCACCTTATGGTCATCGACGGCAGGTATCACTCATGAAGGCCCGCGTACGGGACACGGCCGCCGCCCCGACCTCCGTCTGCACGGCGGTCGCACTGTCGCTCGTGCTGTCGCTCGCGCTGGCGGCCTGCGGGACGGGCGCCGGCGGCGATTCCGGCGGGGCGGGCGGACCGCGCATCGGGGTGCTGCTGCCGGACGCCACCACGGCCCGCTGGGAGGCCCAGGACCGACCCCTGCTGGAGAAGAGGATCAAGGAGCTGTGCGCGACCTGCGCGGTCGAGCACGCCAACGCGAAGGGCGACGTGGCCCTCCAGCAGGAGCAGATGGACTCGATGATCACCAAGGGCGTCGACGCGATCGTGCTGGTGGCCGTGGACGCCCGGTCGCTGGGCACGGCGGTCGCCAAGGCGCACGCGGCGGACATCCCCGTCATCGCCTACGACCGGCTCGCCGAGGGCCCGATCTCGGGGTATGTCTCCTTCGACGGCGTCGAGGTCGGCCGGCTCCAGGGCCGGGCGCTGCTGACGGCGATGGGCGACAAGGTGCCCGGCGCGCAGATCGTCATGATGAACGGCGACCCCAACGACCCGAACGCGAAGGCGTTCAAGGAGGGCGCGCTGTCCGTGCTCGACGGAAAGGTGCGCATCGGCAAGGCGTACGACACCCCGCAGTGGCGGGCCGAGACCGCCCACATGAACATGTCCGGGGCGCTCGCGGCGCTCGGCGCCGACGCGGTCGACGGGGTCTACGCGGCCAACGACGGCCTGGCCGGCGGGAGCATCGCCGCCCTGAAGGCGGACAAGGTCGCCCCGCTGCCCCCGGTCACCGGGCAGGACGCCGAACTCGCGGCGCTGCGGCGGATCGTCGCCGGCGAGCAGTACATGACCGTCTTCAAGCCGTTCGGGCCCGAGGCGGCCGCCGGTGGCGCGATGGCGGTGGCCGCGGCCCGTGGGCAGAGCCTGGGGAAGGTGGCCACGAGCCGGGTGCCGACGCGCGGCGGCGAGCCGGTCGCCTCGGTGCTGCTCACCCCCGTGCCGGTGACCGCCGGCACCATCCGCGACACGGTCGTGAAGGACGGCCTGCACACGGTCGCGCAGATCTGCGTCCCCCAGCTCCGTGCCGCCTGCGCGAGGGCCGGACTGACCTGACATCCGAGGAGTTGGTTCGTGTGCCGGATCCCCCGTTGCTGGCGCTGCGCGGTGTGTGCAAGCGCTTCGGGGTCGTCGATGTCCTCACGGACATCGAGCTGGAGATCCACTCCGGGCAGGTCGTCGCCCTCCTCGGGGACAACGGGGCCGGCAAGTCCACGCTGGTCAAGGTGATCTCGGGGGTGACGCCCGCCGAGAAGGGCGTCATCGAGTGGCAGGGCCGGCCGGTCCAGATCAGACGCCCGCACGACGCCCGGGACCTGGGCATCGCCACCGTCTACCAGGATCTCGCGCTGTGCGGGAACCTCGACGTCGTCGGGAACCTGTTCCTCGGCCGGGAGATCCGCAAGTCGGGCTTTCTCGACGAGGTGGAGATGGAGCGCCGCACCAGGGCGCTGCTGGAGCGCCTGACCAGGCGGCTGCCCGAGCTGCGCGGCCCCGTGGTCTCCCTGTCCAGCGGCCAGCGGCAGACGGTGGCCATCGCCCGCTCGCTCCTCGGCGACCCGCGCATCCTCCTGCTGGACGAACCGACGGCGGCGCTGGGCATCGAGCAGACCGGCGAGATCCTGGACCTGATCGACGAGTTGCGCGACCGCGGGCTCGGCGTGCTGCTCATCAGCCACAACATGGGCGACGTGAAGGCCCTCGCGGACCGCGCCGCGGTGCTGCGCCTGGGCCGCAACAACGGCTTCTTCGACGTCAACACCGCCTCGCAGGAGCAGATCATCTCGTCCATCACCGGCGCCACCCAGAACGTGCCCCGCCGGCCCGCCGGCCGGGAGACGGGGTGGTGACCCGGCTGCGGGCCGCCGTACCGGCCGCCGTACGGGCCGCGCAGGACGGGGTCGCGGTCGTCCGGCGCAAGCTCCGCGCCGGTGAACTGGGGTCGCTGCCCGTCGTGCTGGTCCTGGCCGTCGTCTGGATCACCTTCCAGTCCCTCAACGAGAACTTCCTCTCGCCCCGCAACCTGTCCAACCTCAGCGTGGACATCGTGGGCACCGGGCTGATCGCGGTCGGCATCGTCTTCGTGCTGCTGCTCGGCGAACTCGACCTGTCCGTAGGCTCGATCAGCGGTCTGGCGGCGGCCGTCTTCGCCGTGCTGAACGTGAACAACGGGGTGCCCGAGTGGCTCGCGCTGATCGTCGCGGTGCTCGCGGGCACCGTCGCGGGCACCGTCCAGGGCTACTCCATCGGCCGGACCCGGGTGCCGGCGTTCGTCGTCACGCTCGCCGGGCTGCTCACCTGGAACGGCCTGATGTTGGCGATCCTCGGGGACAGCGGCACCGTCAACCTCGACGAGAACGGCCTCGTCGCCAAGCTGACCAGCTACTACTTCACGGACGACGCCGTCGCCTACGGCCTGGCGGCGCTCGCCGCGGGCGCGGTCTTCCTGGTTGCCGACCGCGACCGGCGCCGCCGCCGGGCCGTCGGCATGCCGCACCGCTCGCTGCGTGCCGTCGTGGCCCGCGCCGGGGGGATCGCGGTGCTCGCGTTCACCATCGCCTACCTGCTCAACCGGTTCCAGGGCCTGCCGCTCGCCCTGCTGATCTTCCTCGTGGTGGTGGCCGGCCTCGACGTCGTGCTGCGCCGCACCCACTACGGACGGCAGGTCTACGCCCTCGGCGGCAGCGTCGAGGCGGCCCGCCGCGCCAGTCTCAATGTGACGGCGGTGCAGACCGCGGTGCTCGCCGCCTCGGGCACGATGGCCGCGATCGGCGGCCTGTTCCTGGCCTCGCGCATCACCTCGGTGAGCCAGAGCTCGGGCTCCGGGGTGCTGCTGGTGAACGCCATCGCGGCGGCCGTCATCGGCGGCACCAGTCTGTTCGGCGGACGCGGTACGACCTGGTCGGCGGTGCTGGGCATGCTGGTCATCCAGTCGATCGCGTCCGGCATGGCGATCACCGACACGCCCCCGGCCGTCCAGTTCGTGATCACGGGCGGGGTGCTGTTCGCCGCGGTGGTCATCGACTCGCTGTCGCGACGCTCCCAGGAGGCGCACGGCCGGGCCTGACGACGTACCCCCGAGCCTGCACATACCTGGTCACCGTGCGATCATTTTGGTTAAATGTTGCACCACTTTTGAACGCGGCCCCGCCGCCCCCTCGTAGTGAGGGATACCCGGCGCGTCACGTACGAGGCGCTCCAGTGGCGATAGGACAACCTTGCCGAAGAACTCACCGACGACGGCGGGACCCAGAAAGTCCCTCACCCGCAACCGGCCCGTGGGCAGACGACTCCGGGCCGTTCTGCTGATCCCGGTGCTCGTCGCCCTCGCGCTCGGCGGCGTACGGGTGAAGAATTCGGTGGACACCTGGCAGGAGGCCGACGAGGCGGTCCGGGTGGCCGAACTGGTGCGGGCGGCGAACACCTACGCGAGCGACGCGATCAACGAGCGCGATGTGTCGGTCATCCCGCTGCTCAGGGACAAGAAGCCGTCGGACGCGGTCGTCCGGGCCCGGCAGACCACCGACGCGGACGCGCAGGTGTTCGACGCGGCGGTCGCCCGGATGCCGCAGACCGCCGACCTGCTGCGGCGCGTGCAACGGGTGCGCGACGGCGAGCGGCAGCTCGCCGCCGTACGGGCCGCCGCCTTCACGTCCGGCATGTCCGGCGTGCGGTCGGAGGAGAGCTACCACGCCGTCCAGCACCCCCTGATGGAGCTCTCGAACGAACTGGGCTTCGGCAGCAGCAACCGCACGAGCCTCGGCCGCAGCCTCTACGCCATGTCCCTGACGCAGGCGACCGAGTCCCTGATCCGGTCCATCGGCACCCACCTGCTGGTGCAGGACCGCGACAGCCTCGCCCCGGGCGAGCTCCAGACCCAGTTGGCCGCCTTCCGCTCGTACACCTATCTCGAACAGGTGGGGCTCCAGGAGTTCGCGGGCGCCGCCACCGCCGAGGACATGGCGCGGCTGCGACAGGCGCTGGCCGCTGCCGAGGCACGCGGCAAGGAGGGCGACGTGCAGGCGGCGGCGCGGGCCGCGGCGGCGGGGCGGACCTACGTCGCCCCGCCCGGCATCGACGAGATGGTCACCGAGATCTCCGCCGGGAAGCCGGCCGTGGCGCTCGCCGCGCGGGGCATCACGCCCGAGTCGTTCTTCGCCGCGTCCACCCTGAGCTTCGACGCCTACCGCAGCGTCCAGGTGGACCTGACCGACGCCGCCCTCGCGAGCGCCCACACCGTCGCCGACGACGCGCGCCGCGACGCCGTCACGCAGGGC
Source organism: Streptomyces sp. yr375 (assembly GCF_900110755.1). GTDB lineage: Bacteria > Actinomycetota > Actinomycetes > Streptomycetales > Streptomycetaceae > Streptomyces. The sequence continues at coordinate 230,830 of NZ_FOFF01000002.1, read as the reverse complement.
GCGCTGGTCCTCGCCGCGGTGCTCGCCGCGTTCCTGCTGGCCTCCTGGATGGCCCGCACGATGAGCACGGACATGCGCCGGCTCAGCGGCTTCGCCATCGAGATCGCCGGGCAGCGGCTGCCGACGATGATCGAGCGGCTGTCGCGGGCCGACCCCGGCCTGGTGGACACCCGGGTCACCCCGATCCCGATCGCCACCACCGAGGAGATCGGCGAGGTCGCCCGGGCCTTCGACCACATCCACCGCGAGGCCGTCCGGCTCGCCGCCGAACAGGCCCGGCTGCGGGGCAACATCAACACGATCTTCATCAACCTCTCGCGTCGCAACCAGTCCCTGATCGAACGCCAACTGGCGCTGATCACCCGACTGGAGGACAACGAGACCGACCCGGACCAGTTGGCGAACCTGTTCCGGCTGGACCACCTCGCCACCCGGGTGCGCCGCAACGGCGAGAACCTGCTGGTGCTGGGCGGCGAGAAGCCCGCCCAGCAGTGGGACCGGCCGCTCGCGCTGGTCGACGTGATCCGCGCGGCCTCCTCGGAGGTGGAGCAGTACGAGCGCATCCGGCTCGCCGGCGTCCCGGAGGCCCAGGTCGCCGGCCCGGCCGTGACCGACCTGGTGCGGCTGCTCGCCGAACTGCTGGAGAACGCCACCGCGTTCTCCTCCCCGCAGTCGGAGGTACGGGTGACGGCGGTGCGGCTGCCCGACGGGCGGATCATGGTCGAGATCCACGACGAGGGCATCGGGCTCCAGGCCGGCGACTTCGCGACGCTCAACCACAAGCTGGCCAACCCGCCGACCGTCGACGTCGGCGTCTCCCAGCACATGGGGCTGTTCGTGGTCGGCAGACTCGCCGAACGGCACGGCATCCGCGTCCAGTTGCGGCCGTCCGGCGAGCGGACCGGCACCACGTCCCTGGTCATGCTGCCGGACACGGTCGCCGAGCCCTCCCCGGACGCCCTGCCCGACTCCGACACCCTGGGCCTGAACCTCCTCAGGGGCATCCCGGAGCCCCGGCACGCGGTCTTCCCGGACTTCGGCGACGCCTTCACCGACTACGAGGCATGGCAGGACGACTCGACCGGCCCCCGCCCCACCCCCATCCCCACCGCGCCCCTGACCCCGGACCCGCCGGCCCCGGACCCCGACCCCCGGGGCGCGCGACGCGCACGGCGCCAGCCCCCGCGCGCCCCCGGAGGCGGCGGCCACCGGTCCCGGTAGGCGTCGGGCGCGACGCGCCGCCGGATGGCCGATCCCGCCGGTTCGAGACCTTTCCGGCCATAACGTGCACAATATGAAGAACTGTCATATCGCATATCTGGCGTGCGCCGCGGCGCTCCTCGGGACGGGGCTCGGGGCCGCTCCGTCGGTCGCCGGCCACGCGGCCGCGGGTCACAGCGCCCGTCACACGGTCCATCGGGTCCAGCCGGGGGAATCGATCCAGAAGGTGGTGGACGCCGCCCTGCCGGGTGACACCGTGCTGCTGGCCGCCGGCACCTACCACGAGAGCGTCACGGTGAGCGCGTCCGGGCTGACCCTGCGCGGCATGGGCCGCGACACGGTGATCCAGCCGGACCCGGCCGTCAAGGCCGTCGGCGCCTGCGCCGAGGCCGGCAACGGCATCTGCGTCCAGGGCACCACGGACAAGAACGTCGAGGACGTCACCGTCGCCTCCCTGACGGTGACCGGGTTCACCAAGTCCGGCGTCTCGGCCACCTCGACCGACGGGCTGACCGTGCGCAACGTCGCCGCGCTGAAGAACGGGGTGTGGGGCATCGCCGCCGAGCGCTCCGTGCACAGCCTGTTCCGGGACAACACCGCCCGGGACAACGGCGACGCGGGCCTGTTCCTCGCCAACTCCATCAACCAGGAGCAGGGCGCCACGGACACCGAGGGCACGCTCGTCGAGCACAACCGGCTGGAGGGCAACCGGATCGGCGTCACCGTCCGCCGCCTGCGCGACCTCACCGTCGCGCGCAACCACCTCACCGGCAACTGCGCCGCCGTGTTCGTCGTCGGCGACGAGAACAAGCCGAAGGCCGGGTTCGTGACGGTGCGCGAGAACCGCATCGAGCGCAACAACAAGTCGTGCCCGAAGACCGCCCGGCTGGACGCCCTCCAGGGTTCCGGCATCGTCCTGACCGGCGCCGAGGACAGCCTGATCAGCGACAACGTCATCAAGGACAACGCCGGTACGTCCCCGCTGTCGGGCGGCATCGTCCTGTTCAAGAGCTTCGTGGGCACGACCAGCGACCGCAACCGGATCACCGGCAACACGCTGCGGGGCAACTCCCCCGCTGACCTGGTCAACGCGGACACCGGCACGGGCAACACGTTCGAGGGCAACTCCTGCCGGGAGTCGAAGCCCGCCGGCCTGTGCTGAACACCCCCCTCACCCCGAGAAGGAAGGAAGGCGGCGCATGACGACCGTTGAGACCGTTCCGACCGCCCAGGCCGTTCCGGCCGTTCAGACCTCGCAGACCGCCCCACCGCCGTCCATGCGGCTGCGGGAGCTCGCGTTCGGGGCGGCGTGCGCCGCCGCCCTGCGCGCGGCCGCCCGGCTCGGCGTCGCCGACGCCCTCGGCGACAGCCCCATGGCCGTCGAGGACCTCGCGGCCGCGGTGAAGGCAGAACCCCGGCCGCTGCGCCGGCTGCTGCGCGCGCTGTCCTGCTACGGCGTCTTCGCCGAGCGGCCGGACGGGACGTTCGCGCACACCGACGTCTCCCGGCTGCTGCGCGAGGACGACCCGAACAGCCTGCGCGCCATCTCCCTGTGGTGCACCGAGCCGTGGACCTGGGACGCCTGGCCGCTGCTCGACGAAGCGGTGCGCACCGGCCGCAACGTCGTGGAGGACCTGTACGGCAAGGAGTTCTTCCCCTACCTGAACGAGGACGCCCCGGAGTCCGCCGACGTCTTCAACCGCGCGATGACGACGTCCAGCGTGCAGTCGGCGCGGGACGTCGCCGAGTTCCTCGACCTGTCGGGGAGTTCGTCGGTCGCCGACCTCGGCGGCGGCCAGGGGCACGTGGTGGCGAGCCTGCTGGACAAGTACCCCGCGATGCACGGCACCCTGGTCGACCTGCCCCGGGTGGTGGAGAACGCGGTGCCGAGGCTGCGCGCCGGCGGCGACCTCGCGGACCGGGCGCGCGTGGTGCCCGGCGACGTCCGCACGGCCGTCCCGGTGAAGGCCGACGTCTACGTCATCAAGAACATCCTGGAGTGGGACGACGAGAGCACCGCCCGCACGCTGCGCAACGTCCGCGAGACGGGCGGCCCCGGGACGCGCGTCGTGGTCATCGAGAACCTGGTCGACGACACGCCGTCGATGCGGTTCAGCACCGCGATGGACCTGATGCTGCTCCTCAACGTCGGCGGGGCGAAGCACACCACCGAGAGCATGATCGGCCGGCTGACCGAAGCGGGCCTGGTCATCGACCGGATCAGCCCGGTCAACCCGTATCTGCACGCGTTCGACTGCCACATCCCCGCCTGACCCGAGCGCACCCCCGCAGCACCGCATCCCCCCGAAACCACCGGTCGCCGGGCCCGCAGCGTCGCGGGTCCGGCGACCGGTGAGGGCCGGCGCGGGTCAGCGGGCCGGCTCGCGCTCCCAGAGGTAGAAGCGCTGCGCCATGGCGTCCTTCGGGGAGCGCCAGGTCTGCGGGTCGTACGCGCTGACGTACGCGGAGAGGCGCTCGCTGACGTCCCGGAACTCGGGATGCCCGGTGATCTTGGCGATGGCGGGTCCGGGATCACGGTCGGACTCGATCATGTGCATGTACACGTCGCCGAACTGGAAGAGGCTGCGCCGGACGACGCCGACCAGGTGCGGCAGCTCTCCCCGGTCGGACTCCTCGAACACCTTGGCGATGTCGGGGGCGCTGCCGGGGGCCATACGGGCGACGATCAGGGCTTGGTGCATGGGGACTGCTCTCCGTTCTCCGTTCTCCGTCCGGTTCAGTCGGTGAGGCCCGCGGTGGCCCCGCGTTCGGCGGCGGCCTTCTCGATGCGGTCCCGGATCAGGCCCATCTGGACCTTGGAGTTGCGGTTGATGTTGTCGGTCATCCACTCGTCGTCGACCGGCGCCTCGGGCTTCATCGCGAAGTCCTGCGTCCAGATCATCCGGGTGCCGGCCGGTGTCTCCTCGTATCGCCAGTGGATGTTCATGTGGTCGAAGGGGCCCGTCTCGACCCGGCGGGCCTTGACGGTGCGCGTCTCGCGGTCCGGCTCGCGCTCCGAGACCCAGCTCCACACGGTGCCGTTCTCGTCGGGGTGCATGGTCAGCCGGAACGTCGTCTTGCGGCCCTCCCGGGAGAGGACCTCGACGGACGCGTACTCGGTGAACAGCCGCGGCCAGTTCTCCAGGTCGTTGGTGATCTCCCAGACCAGGTCCAGCGGGGCCGCGATGGTGATCTCGTTCTGCGTGTGTCCGGACATCTCACGCTCCTGTCGTCATGAGGGCACTGTTGACGAGGTCGAGGAACTGCCGGGGCGTCTTGGAGCGTTCGGCGTCGACGGGCATCGGCGTCCCGTACCGGTTCTCCAGCTCGCCCACGATGCCCAGCAGGCCGAGCGAGTCGACGCCCAGGCAGGCGAAGCCTGCGTCGTCCTGCCGGAGCTGCTCCGGGGCGACGGTGACGCCGGCGGACTTCTTCATGAGTTCGGCCAGCTCTTCCACGGTGATGCGGTCAGACATGCGGTTCCTCTCCTTCGTTGCTCCTACTGCTGCGCGCCGCCTCGCGGCGAGGCGGCGTCAGGCGCCGTGCCGCAGCACCAGCGCCGAGTTCGACCCCATGAGTCCCCGGCTCAGGACCAGCGCCGTGCGCACCTCGGCGCTGCGCGCCCGGCCGGACACGAGGTCGAGGTCATGGCAGATGTCGAAGACGTTGGGCGTCGGCGGGATCAGGCCGTGCTCCATCGCGAGCACCGCCGCCGCGGTGTCCATCAGGGGCGCCGCGCAGTAGCCCCGGCCGATCCCGGTCTTCGGCGCCGTGACGGGCACCCGGGTGCCGTGCGCGCCGAGGGCGTCGGCGATCGCCAGCGCTTCGGCGCGGTCCGCCGCCGGGACGCCGAGGGCGTCGGCGAACACCACGTCGATCTCCTCGGGGGCGCACTCGGCCTCCGCCAGGGCGCCCCGGATGGCCTGGGCGAGCCCCTCCCGGGAGTCCTCCCAGCGGGACGCGCCCGTGAAGGTCGCCGCGTGTCCGGCGAGGTAGGCACGCACCCGCGCGCCACGCTCCCGGGCCACGCCCGCCTCCTCCACCACGGCCATCGCACCGCCCTCCGCGGGGACGAACCCGCAGGCGGCGGCGGTGAACGGGCGGTAGGCACGGGTCGGGTCGTCGACGGTGCTGAGCTCCTCGTAACCGAGCTGGCAGACCACCGAGTACGGCGCGATGGGCGCCTCGGTGGCCCCGGCGACGATCACGTCGGTGCCGCGCCGCACGGCCCGCGCCGCGTGGGCGAGGGCGTCCAGGCCGCCGGCCTCGTCGGCGGCGACGACCGAGCAGGGGCCCTTGAAACCGCGGCGGATGGAGATCTGGCCGGTGCTGGCGGCGTAGAACCAGGCGATGGACTGGTACGGGCCGACGTAGCGGCTGCCCTTGTCCCACAGCCGTTGCAGTTCCCGCTGGCCGAACTCGCCGCCGCCGGACCCGGCCGCGGTGACCACGCCGATGGAGAACGGGGCCTCGTCGGTGTCGGGCCGGCCGAGGCGGGCGTCGTCCAGCGCGAGGTCGGCCGCGGCCATCGCGAAGTGGGTGAAGCGGTCGGTCTGGACGAGGTAGCGCTCCTCGATCGCGGCCGCCGGATCGAAGTCGCGGACCTGGCCCGCCACCCGCAGCGGCAGGTGTTCGCAGCCTTCGCGGGTGACCCGGTCCAGGACGCTGATGCCCTCGCTGGTGGCCTTCCAGAAGGTCTCGGTGCTGGCTCCGTTGGGCGCGACCACGCCGATTCCCGTGACCGCCGCGAGCCGTGGACGGGGTTCGCTCATCGTGTCTTCTCCCTCGGCCGGTTCATGACCACCGCGGACTGGAAGCCGCCGAACCCGCTGCCCACCGAGAGCACCCCGGCCAGCCTGCGTTCGCGGGCCACGCGCGGGACGTAGTCCAGGTCGCATTCGGGGTCGGGCGTCTCGTAGTTCGCGGTCGGCGGGACCACCTGATGGGTCAGGGCCAGCACACAGGCGACGAGTTCGATCGCCCCGATCGCGCCGAGGGAGTGCCCCACCATGGACTTGATGGAGCTCATGGGCGTGTCGTAGGCGTGTGCGCCCAGGACCCGTTTCACCGCCGCGGTCTCGTGGCGGTCGTTCTGTTTGGTGCCGGACCCGTGCGCGTTGACGTAGTCGATCGCCGTGGCGTCGAGCCGGGCGTGGTCGAGGGCGTCCTCGATGGCCCGGGCCATCTCCAGGCCCTCGCTGGTCAGGCCGGTCATGTGGTAGGCGTTGCCGAAGGTGGCGTACCCGCCGAGCTCGCAGTACACATGCGCGCCGCGGGCCCGGGCGTGCTCCAGCTCCTCGAGGACGAGGACGGCGCCGCCCTCCCCCATCACGAACCCGTCCCGGTCGGCGTCGAAGGGACGCGAGGCGTGGGCGGGGTCGTCGTTGTTCGGGGAGGTGGCCTTGATCGCGTCGAAGCAGGCCATGGTGATCGGGGAGATCGGCGAGTCCGAGGCGCCGGCGATGCAGATGTCGGCGCGGCCCTCCTCGACGGTGTGGAAGGCGTAGCCGACCGCGTCGAGTCCCGAGGTGCAGCCCGTGGAGACGGTCTGCACCGGCCCGCGCGCCCCGAACCGCTCGGCCACCGTGGAGGCGAGGGTGCTGGGCGAGAACGCCCGGTGCAGCTCCGGGGCCGCCTCCCGGTGGTCCACGTCCCACCGCTTGCCGCGGTTGCTGACGAGGACGTAGTCGTTCTCCAGCCGGGTGGTGCCGCCGACCGCGGTGCCCAGGGAGACGCCGACCCGCCAGGGGTCCTCGGCGGCGAGGTCGAGACCGGAGTCCCGGACCGCCTCGTCGCCGGCGACCATGGCGAACTGGATGTAGCGGTCGCAGCGTTCGACGTCCCGGGCGTCCAGGCCGTGGGCCGCCGGGTCGAAGTCGCACTCGGCGGCGATCCGCGAGCGCAGCCCGCTCGGGTCGAAGAAGGTGATGCCGCGGGTCGCCGTGCGCCCCTCGACCAGGAGCTTCCAGAACGCCGGCGTGCCTATGCCGCCCGGGGCGACGATGCCTATGCCGGTGACCGCCACCCGTCGCGTCATGACCGGACCTGACGTCGCCCGGCCGGCTCGGCGCCGATCACGACGGGCTCGGCGTCGGTCTCCTCGGTGTCGACGTGGCCGAGCGGCGGGCTCGGGGCCAGCGGGCCGAGGTGGAAGACCATCCGGGCCTCGACCTTGCCGACGTTGCGGAAGCGGTGGCGCATGTGAGCGGGGATCATCAGGCCCTGCTCGGGCTGCAACGGCACCGACTCGCCGTCCAGGTCCACCTCCAACTGCCCGCAGACGACGTAGATGAACTCCTCGGAGTAGGGGTGGTAGTGCTCGGCGATGCGGTCGCCGGGCTGGATGAGGGCCACACCCATGAAACCGCTGGTAGAGCCGACCGTGACGGGGGTGAGCAGGGCGCGCAGATCGCCGCCGCGGCGGGTGTTGGGCTCGACCTCGCTGAGATCCACGACTCTGGGACGGGAAGTGATCACGACGTTCCTCCGATGATGTACTGCGCCGACGCGGGCGGGGCGCGCGCCCCGGCCCGCGTGATGACGAATCAGGCGTCGGGCGACCGACGGTCGGTGACGAGCTCCATGCGCGCGCGTTCGAGGAAGCGCGCGAGCCGGACGGCGTCCGGCGCGGAGGCGTCCGCGTCGGCGGCGTCCGGGAGCGTGGTCAGTTCGGCCACCTGCCCGGGGTCGGCCAGGCCGAGGGCCATGGCCGGGTCGGCGGCGTCGAGTCCGCCGCGCACGTCGATCAGCCGGACGACGACGTCGTCGCGCTGGAAGATCGTGCTGCGCAGGACCGGGCTGCGCGGGTCGTCCGCCGCCGCCTCGTCCTGCCGGGACAGCAGCTCGGCCAGCTTCATGCCGCGGTCGGGGCGGGCCGGGTAGTACAGGGCGTACCGCTCGGCCTGCGGGTCCAGCCGTTCGGCCGTCACGTGGTGGACGGCCGGCAGCGCGGCGCGGGTGAAGAACACCCGGGCGGACTCGGGGTCGTCGAGGTCCCGGTCCTGCTCCAGATGGGGGTTGAGGGCCTCCTCGACGGCCCGTACCTCGGGCTGCCGGGACACGTGGCGCAGCGCGGCGAGCAGGTCGCCGCGCACCTCGATGGCCCGCACCACCCGGTTGCCGTGCATGAACAGCGAGGTGCGGCAGAGCCGGGTGGTGTCGTCGACCTGCGGCTCGGGCGAGGCGTAGTCGGCGAGGATCTTGGCGACGATCTCCTCGCTGCCCGGCTTCACCGTGAAGGTGAGGGCGTGGCGGATCACGCCGTCGCCGATCCTGGGCGACGTCTGGAGCCGGCGCGTGGCCCGCTCGGCGCCGGCCGCCGGGCCGCCGGTCTCGCGGACGACGTGGAAGCGCAGCGACCGGGTGTCGCGGACGCAACTGTGCAGCGGCTCCACCATCGCCACGTGTTCCTCGCTGTTGACCCAGGCGAGGAACGGCGGGGCGCTCTCCCATTCGCTGGTGATGAGCCACTGGGAGGGGTTCTCGATGGACTGGCACAACTGGTCGCTGACATGCCCGGGGACGGACGCGACCTGGTTGCAGAGCTGCTCGTAGGCTTCCAGGAACTGCTGCTGGGCCCCGTCGTAGACGTCGACCAAAAGGACGACGCGCAGTCGGGAGCCGTCGAAGACGGACTGGGAGACTCGTTGCGACGCCTGTCGCGCCCGCGAACCTGCAACACGTTCGGACGTGGTGGTCATCCTGCGCACATCTCCTTCGCGGAGGGGGAAGTGAACGTCGGCCGCGGTGATGCGACGTCAGCGTTCCTCGATCGTGTGCCCGTCCCCGCAAGCGCGCGACTCGGATGAACTACGTGGGTGACTGGGCGCGCGCGGCCGTCACACCAGATGGGCGAAGACGACCAGGTTGTCGGTGTAGTCCCGGACCGTGCGGTTGTACTCCCCCGCGCAGGTGATGAGACGTACCTGCGCCTGGGCGGTGTCGCCGTACACGCGTTCGCTGGGGAAGTCGTCCTTGGCGAACGTCTCCGCGCTGTCGACCTGGAAGGACGCCGTGCGGCCGTCGGCCCGCAGGACCTGGAAGGTGTCGCCCTTCGCGAGTTCGGCGAGCCCCGCGAACACGGCGGGGGACGTCTTGGTGTCGACGTGCCCGGCGATGATCGAGGTGCCCGTCTCCCCGGGGGAGGCGCCCGCGGCGTGCCAGCCGACGAGGTTGGTGTCGTCCGCGGGCGGCGGTTCCAGCCGGCCGTCGGCGCCGATGGCGAGGGCGGTGAAGGGGGCGTCGACGCCGATCTTCGGGATGAGCAGGCGCACCGGCCTGGAGCGCGGCAGGTGCTTGCCCGCCGGGGCCGGGTCCCCGTCGGGCGCGGCCGACGGGGGCAGGCCCGGGGCCGGGTTCGCCGGGACGGACGCGGCGGCGGGCGGGGCGTGCGGGGGGCTGGCGGCGCCGGACGACGTGTCGTTGCCGCCGAACAGGTTCAGCGCCAGGACCACGGCGGCCCCGGCGCACAGCATCATCAGGCCGGTACGGGAGGTGCCCTCACCGGCGGAGGAATCAGAAGAGGAAGGAGAAGGGGAAGGGGAGGAAGTAGGGGGGACTGGCATCGGGGACGACCTCACTGGGGCGCGGCAGCGGTGCGGACGGGGCGCGGGGAGCGAGCCGGGCCGCCGCACGGGGTACGGGCGGCGGCCACGGCTTCGCTGTCGCGTCCGGTGGGGAGAGGGCCACGCATCTGATGGTCCTTCCGGCCCGACCGGGCAGCCGACGCTTCGTCAGCTCGGGTGACCCGACCGGGATGTGATCCACCGTCAGCCCCCGGCCGCCGCGGCACCACTCGGGGCGTTCACACGGGTGACGCCCGGTGCGGGCCGCGCCGGGTCCGTGGGGTCAGGCGAGGTCCAGCCCGGCTTGCAGGACCTGACGCAGCGTCGACTCGGCGTCCGGGTCCGGGCCGGGCGAGCGCCAGGCGACGAACCCGTCGGGGCGGACGAGTACGGCGCCGCCGCGTGACGTGCCGTGGCGCTCCGCCCAGTCGGCGTCGTCCTCGGGCACCAGGTCGGCGCCGGGGCCGGTGCCGACCCGGTAGGACCGGAGCGGGAGGGACAGTTCGGCGGCGAGGCGGGTCGCGGCGCCGTGCCAGCCGCCGCCTCCCCCGGCTCCGCCGCCTCCGCCGGGCTCGTCGGCGTCGCTGAGCAGCACCAGGAAGCGTTCGTAGAGGTCGAGGGTGGAGATCCGCTCGTCCGCCCGCCGTACCCACAGGTGGGGGGCGCGGCTGCCGGGGCGGCCGGTCAGGTCGAGGCCTTCCGGGACGACCGGCTCGGCGGGGTCGGCGCCGACGACGGCGCCCTGCGGGTAGCGGTAGCCGAGGGCGACGTTGAGGATGCCCCGCTGGGGGCCGCCGCCGCCCACGCCGGGCGGCGGGGCGAACCCGGGGTGGCTGTGCTCGGCGGACCGGACGGCGGCCCGCGCGCTGGTGGCCTCCGCGACCGGGCGGCGCTCGGCGTCGTAGCTGTCCAGCAGCCCCTCGCCGGCCCAGCCGTCGAGCACCGCGGCCAGTTTCCAGGCCAGGTTGTGCGCGTCCTGGATGCCGGTGTTGGAGCCGAAGGCGCCGGTCGGGGACATCTCGTGGGCCGAGTCGCCGGCCAGGAACACCCGGCCCGACCGGTAGCTGCGGGCGACCCGCTGGGCGGCGTGCCAGGGCGCCTTGCCGGTGACCGTCACGTCGAGGTCGGCGACCCCGACGGCCCGGCGGATGTGCTCGACGCACCGCTCGTCGGTGAACTCCTCCAGGGTTTCCCCGTGTTCGGGGTGCCAGGGGGCGTGGAAGACCCAGTTCTCGACGTTGTCCACCGGCAGCAGGGCGCCGTCGGCGTCCGGGCTGGTCAGGTAGCAGACGATGAAGCGGCGGTCGCCCACCACGTCGGCGAGGCGGCGGGAGCGGAAGGTGAGGCTGACGTTGTGGAACAGGTCGCCCGGCCCGCTCTGCCCGATGCCGAGCTGTTCGCGGACGGGGCTGCGGGGGCCGTCGGCGGCGACGAGGTAGTCGGCGCGGATGGTGGTGTGCTCGCCCGTCTCCCGGCTCTTGACCACCGCGGTGACGCCGGCGGGGTCGCTGTCGAACGACATGAGCTCGGTGGAGAACCGCAGGTCGCCGCCGTGCCGGACGGCGTGGTCGAGGAGCACCGGCTCCAGGTCGTTCTGGCTGCACAGGCACCAGGCGCTGGGGCTGAAACGGGCCAGCCCGCCGCCCGGGTCGATGTCCCGGAACAGCCACTCGCCGGCGTCGCCGACCAGGGTGGGGGTCTGCAGGATGCCGTGGTTGCCGGCCAGGGTGGCGGCTGCCTCCTGGATCGACTTCTCCACGCCCGCCACCCGGAACAGCTCCATCGTCCGGACGTTGTTGCCGCGGCCGCGGGGGTGGATGGAGGTGCCGGAATGGCGCTCCACCAGTACATGCGGCACCCCGAGCCGGCCCAGGAACAACGAGGTCGCCAGCCCGACCAGGGAGCCGCCGACGATGAGGACCGGGACCCTGAGGATGTCGGGGCCGGTCCGTTCGGCTCGTTCGTTCATCACACTCGCCTCCAGCGCGTCGTGTCCGCCGACCCGGCCGGATACGGCGGAGATCCTCATGCATGCCCCGTGGGGCTGACGGCGGCTCAGGCTTCACCCGGCTGCGTCGCGGGGCCGACGGGCATGTGCACACCGCCGCATGCCGGTGCACGCCCGTTGCGAACCGTTGTCGATCGGACAGAAGTACTTGAAACCCTGATCACAGGCGGTGGCTGGGCTAGCCTCGATCTCCGATCGAAAGGAACCGATCGAAACGAACCCACCGACGAGCTGACACAGACCGACCGGCGAGCCGACTCAGACCGACCGACGAGCCACTCAGACCGACTGACGAACCTACTTGCGACGAACATCACTTCGGGAGTTCCGTGTCCGACCAGCTTCCGCCCTCACCGAACTCCGCCGTGAACGAGGCCGCCGCGCTCCGGCAGACCGGCGCCGCTCCCCTGCGGGTCGGCGACCCGCCCCGGGTCGGTCCCTTCGTCACGGTGGCGCTGCTCGGCAGCGGCGGGATGGGCCGCGTGTATCTGGCGCGGGCCGCCGACGACCGCCCCGGACTGTTCGCCGTGAAGGTGATCCGCCCCGAGTACGCCGAGGACGTCCAGTTCCAGCACCGGTTCGAACGCGAGGCGGCGGTGCACTCCCGGCTCGGCCCGCCGCACGCCCCGAGGTTATGCGGCACCGGCTGGGACGACCAACTGCTGTGGATGGCCACCGAGTACATCCCCGGACTCGACCTGGCGGACGCCGTACGCGAGGGCGGAGCCCTGCCGCCGGCCACCGTGTGGCACCTGGTCGCCGAGTTGGGGCGGGCGCTCGCCGCGCTGGCCGCCGTCGACGTCGTGCACCGGGATCTGAAGCCGTCCAACGTGCTGCTGTCGCTCCAGGGCGCGTGTGTGATCGACTTCGGGATCTCGAAGGCCGCCGACGCCAGCGCGATCACCAGCACCGGCAACCGGGTCGGCACCCCGGCCTACATGTCGCCGGAGTATCTGCGCACCGGCCACTGCGACGCCGCGTCCGACGTGTTCTCGCTGGCCGGCACCCTGCTCTACGCGGCCACCGGGCGGGCCCCGTTCGGCGACGGCACCGGGGTCGACGTCATGCACCGGGTCGCGTTCGAGGAGCCCAACCCGGAGGTGCTCGGCGCGCTGACGGCGGCCGACCCCGAGCTCGGCGACCTGCTCGCCGCCTGCCTGGCCAAGGAGCCCGGGAGACGCCCCGCCCCGGGGGCGCTGATCGACGCGGCCGTGCCCCGGGCCGCAGCGCCCGGCTGGCCGGAGCCGCTGCGCGGCAGGATCCTGGCCCGGCAGCGGGCCTACGAGACGCTGCGCACCCTTCCCGTCGAGCGGGCGGCCGGGCTGCGGCCCTCGGACCACCGGGTGAAGTCGGTGCCGCCGCCGGTGCGGGCGAGCCTGCCGGCCGCGTCGGCCGCGCCGGACTCCTACGAGGCGGCAGCGAAGGACGCCGCCGAAGCGGTCTCGTCGACGCCGCCGCCGTCCTCGGCGGCGGCGGCCCGGCCCGCGAAGCACCGGAAGCGGATCCTGGCCGCCGCGGCGGGCACGGCCCTGTGCGCCGTCGCCGCCGCGGGCACCTTCGTGCTCCTGCGCGAGGGCGGTGCGCCGCGCGCCACCGCACCGGGGGGCGTCGCGACGGCGAGCGGTACGGTGCCCGGCGGCGGCCCGCCGCCGAGCGTGTCCGGCACGCCTGCCGGGGCGTCCGCCGCGGGAGCCTCCAGCAAACACACCGACGACCCGGACGACACCGCCGACGGCGGCGACGACGGCGAGGTCGGGGGCGACCCGCCGCCGCCCGGGGCCCCCGCGGCCACCGGCGACGACCAGCCCGGCACCCCCGTCACGGCCCCGGCCGACGGCCCCGCCTCCTCCCCGGCCGCGACCCCGACCGCCGGGACCGTGCCGAGCGAGCCACCGGCCCCGGCCTGGATCGCCGACTGCACCTACTACGCCGGCAGCCGCCGCACTATCCCGGGCGACACCGGCAAGCGGGTGCTGCAGGTGCAGTGCATGCTCGGCAAACGGGGTTACGACGTGGGCGCCGGCGGCGTGAACGGCGACTACGGCCCCGACACGGAGGCGGCCGTCAGCAGCTTCCAGGTCGACAAGGGGCTGAAGGTCAACGGCATCATGAACAAGGCCACGTGGACCGCCCTGCGCGCCACCGACTGACGGCTGCGCGCACCGCCGGCGCCGGTCAGCGGGTGAGGTGGAAGCGGACGGTCGTACCGTCGTCGGCGGTGTGCAGGCGTACCAGGTCGGCGATGTAGTGGAACAGCAGCAGGCCGCGGCCGGCCGGCCCGGGTCCCGGACCTCGCACACGGCCTGCCCCGCCTCGGCCCACACCGCGAGGGCGCCCCGCCCGCCGCCGTGCACCACGCTGTCGGTCGTCAGCTCCGCCACCGTCGGCTCGGCCGCGCCAGCCGCTGCCCTCGCTCGTCGGCGATCGCTCCACCGCCGTCCCTCACCCGACGCCTCCTTCCGCGAGCGGCCTGACGCCGGGGCCGTGTGCGGCGGGCGGACGGCCGGAGCGGGACGTAGCGTGACGGGGCGGGCATGACGGGGACGGCGGGGCGGTCGGAGCTAGGCGGACGGACGGGGACGCGATGTGCTGGAGTGCGACGGCCGATCTGGTCGCGGGCGCCGGGGTGGCGGCCGTCGGGGTGGCCTCGGTGGCGGCGGTGCGCGCGAGCCGGGACCTGCCGCTGGCCGCGCTGCCGCTGCTGCTCGGGGCGCACCAGATCGTGGAGTCGGTGGTCTGGGACGCGGGCGGGGGCGGTGGGCCGGCCACCGTCGTCTGGGCCGTCATCGCGATGCCGCTGCTGGTGGTGTGGGTGCCCGCGGGCGTGTGGTGCGCGGCTGCGCCGCCCGCCCGGCGCGGGCTGACGGTCCTGCTCGCGGTCGGCGTCGCGACGGCCGCGGCGCTCGCGTACGGGATCGCCACCGGGCCGGTGACGGCCGAGATCCGCGGCCACTCGATCGGCTACGCCCTCGACCTGCCGTACCCGCCCGTGCTGGTCACCGGCTACCTGCTGGCGACCGTCGGCTCGCTGCTGCTCTCCGGCGACCGGCGGCTACTGCTCCTGGGGGTGGTGGTCGCGGTGGGCGCGGCGGTCTGCTTCGCGCTGTGGCGGCTGGAGTTCGTCTCGACGTGGTGCGCGTTCGCGGCGGTGTGCTCGGTGCTGCTCCTCGGCTGGGCGCGCGACCGCCGGACCGCCCGGCCCGTCGACTCCCACTGATCCTTCACCCGCCCCCCCTCAAGCGGGCTGCAAGTCGATTGCAAGCGCCGCTGACAGCATGGGCGCTGCGGATGTGGGAAGTCCGTGTCGCCCGGGCCCCGGTGTCCCGCGCTCGGCCGGGCCGACCGCCACGCCTGTCGCCACCCCTGCCTGTTGTTGCGCACGCCCGCACCCGTCTGCCCCGATCGTGCCCGTACAAGAGCAAGGAACTCGCATGCCGCATGCTGAGGCCCTCGGTACCGCCGTCCGCGTCTTCGGCAAGATGACCGTCCGGCTTCCCCAGAAGACCCTGGAACTGGGACCGCCCCGGCAGCGCGCGGTCCTCGCGCTGCTGGTGATCAACGCGGGGAAGGTCGTCTCCAACCCGTCCATCCTGTCGGGCATCTGGGGCGACGACCTCCCCGACCACGCCGTCGCCACGCTCCAGTCGTACGTCTCGCGGCTGCGCAGACTCGTGGGCGGCCAGCCGCTGGCCGACGGGTCCCGGCTCCGGCTCCAGTACCGCTCCCCCGGCTATGTGCTGGACATCGACCCCGACCACGTCGACGTCATGAGGTTCGAGCGGCTCATCGGCCAGGGCCTCGCCGCCGAGCGGCAGGGCAGTCCGGCCGAGGCCTTCGCCCTGCTGTCGCAGGCGTTACGGGAGTGGACGGCGCCGCCGTTCGAGGACCTGTCCGAGTACGACTTCGCCGGCCGCGAGACCCAACGGCTGGTGCAGTTACGGCTGTCGGCGGAGGAGGGGCGGGCGCAGGCCGCGTTCGCGCTGGGCCGCAGTCACGAGATCCTCGACGACCTGGAGCGCGAGGTGCTCGAGCATCCGATGCGGGAGCGTCTCGTGCGACGGCTGATGCAGGCGCAGTACTGCAGCGGACGCCAGGCCGACGCGTTACGGGTCTTCGAGCGCACCCGGCGCTACCTCGCCGACGAGCTGGGCGTGGACGTCAGCCCGGAACTGCGTCAGATACACGGCGAGATCCTGCGCCAGGACCCCTCGCTCACCCCCCGACGGCAGGCCGCCCTCCCACCCGCACCCCCCACGACCCCGCACGCCACTCCCCCGGCCGCCCCCGAAGAGCCGGTGCCCGAGGAGCCGGTGGCTGCGCTGCCGGTGGCCGACCGGCAGTACGAGGCGGTCGGCCGGCCGTTCGTCGGACGGCAGGAGGAGTTGCGCAGGCTGCTGGCCGGCGCGGACGCCGCCCGGCACGGCAAGGGCGGGGTGACGCTGCTGCTAGGCGAGAGCGGGGCCGGCAAGACCAGCCTGCTGCACGAGTTCCGGCGCGCGTGCGCGGAGTACGACCTGGACGTCGTCACGGTGAACTGCCCGCACAGCGACGACCTGCCCGCGCACTGGCCGTGGAAGCAGGCCCTGCGGCAGACGGCCGAACGCTGGCCGGAGACGGTCCGCGCGCTGCCCGCCGGCATCCGCGCCACACTGGCCACCCTGGTCCCCGAACTCGCCCCGGAGTCAGGGGAGTTACCAACCGGTACCACCCCCGTACCCAGCCGGTTCGAGCTGCACGAGGCCGTGAGCCGCGCGCTGCTCGGCATCGCACGCCGTCCGCTGGTCCTCGTCCTGGAGGATCTGCACTGGGCCGACGCCGCCTCCCTGCACCTGCTGCGGTTCCTCGCCCGGCAGCTCGACGACTCGCAGTTGCTGCTCCTCGTCACCTCGCGTACGTTCCGGCCGGCCGCCGATCCGGAGATGCGCGCGACGCTGGCGGCGGTGCGTGAGCTGCCCATGTCCGACGAGATCACCCTCACCGGCCTCACCCTCGCGGAGAGCCGGGAGCTGGCGGCCACGATGTGCCGCGAGCTGGGTCCGGAGCCGTGCGCCGCGCTGCAACAGCGCACCCAGGGCAACCCATACTTCCTGGTCAGGCTCCTGAAGCAACTGACCCCAGACGCCTCCCCGAACCAGGTGCGCGAGCTGCTGCCCGACTCGGTGCGGGGCGTCGTCCACGAGCGGCTCGCCGGGCTTCCGGAGGACGTCCTGACCGTGCTGCGGGCGTGCGCGGTGCTCGGCCCGGACAGTTCGCCGGGGGCGATGAGGGATCTCGTGGCCGAGGACGGCGTCTCGGCGGACGCCCTGCGCGACGCGCTGCGCGGCGGCCTGCTGCGGGGCGGCCGGGGCGCCGAGTGCCGGCTCGAGTACGTGCACCCGCTGCTGCGGGACACCGTCCGCCAGGAGCTGCCGTACTCGGAGCGGGCCCGGCTGCACGGGTGCGCCGTGAAGGCGCTGGCGGCCCGGGCCGCCGCCCCGGCCGACGCCGAACGGTCGATCGCCCGGCACGCCCGCGCGGCGATGCTGACGCTGCCGCCCGCCGAGGTGGTCCAGCCGCTGCTGGACGAGGCGGAGAAGGCCGGGCAACGCGGCCTGGCCGACGTGGCGATGGCCTGGCTGGACCAGGCGGCAGCGCTGACCGGCGGCCGGGACACCCGGCCGGGGTACGCCGAGGCCGAACTGACCGTCCAGCACCGGCGCGCCGACGTCTCCTGGTACGTGCACGGCTCGGGGGCCGAGTCGACCGAGGCGATCCACACCCGCATCCAGACGCTGGGCCGTGCGCTGGGCAGGTCGCAGAACGGCAGGCTGCTGCCCAAACGCTTCCTGGGCCTGGTGTACCGGGCCGAGTTCCGCAAGACCGAGGCGATGGTCCCGATGCTGTTGAGGCTGGCGGCCCAGGAGAACGATCCGGCGCTGGCGGCGGTGGCCCATCAGGGCCGCGGCATCATGCTGTACGCGCGCGGGCGACTGCCGCAGGCGCTGGCCGCGGCCGACGAGAGCATGGCGCTGGCGGAGCGGGCCGGGCCGTCCCGGGCCGGGGTGCAGCGGGTGCAGGCCGGGACGCGTTCGCTGCGGGCGCTGGCCCACTGGATGGCGGGCGCCCCGGCGGAGGCCTGGCGGTCGGTGGACGACCTGCGGTACGCGGTGTCGCTGACGGCCCACGCCCCGGTGTACGAGCTCGTCACGCTGCACGCCACCGAGTCGGTGCTGCGGGTGCTCGACAACGACCCGCACGGCGCGCTGCGCAGCGGTCTGGCGGCGGCCGAGGCGACCGCCCGCATCCGGCTGCCGGAGTGGCAGTGGCTGATCGACGCCTCGCTCGCCTGGGCCCACGCCCACCTGGGCACCGCCGGTCCACGGCTGCTGGCCGACGCGGGCCGCTCGCTGGACCGCGGCGAGCTGGCCGGCACCCGGCTGCTGACCCTGGGGCTGACCCTGCTGGCCGACGCCGAACGCCTGGCCGGCCGACGCCGCCAGGCGCACACCTACCTGCGGCGCATGCGCAAGCTGGCGGCGCTGACGGGCGAGGTGGTGTACGTCGACACCCTGCCGGCCCATCTGACGCCCTGGCGATACATCCCCCAGGCCGCCTGACGGACCGGCGCCCGTCCGTCAGGTCGAGTAGTCCGCGTTGAGGCGGACGTACCCCTCCGTCAGGTCGCAGCCGTACACCCGGAAAGCGCCGTCGGCGATGCCCAGGCCGACCCGGATGAGGACCTCGTCGCCCTTGAGGTGGGCGGCCACCCGGGACAGGCGGGCCTCGTCCGGCTCCGCCGGGTACACCTCGACGTCGCCGAAGCCGATCGTGACGCGGCCGGGGTCGATGTCGGTGTCGTCCTCGCACTTGCCGACGGCCATGGCGACCCGCCCCCAGTTGGGGTCGGCGCCGTGCACGGCGGTCTTCACCAGCGGCGAGTTGACGACGACCTTGCCGACCCGCCGGGCCTGTTCGGCGTCGCGCGCGCCGGTGACCGCCACCTCGATCAGCCGGGTGGCGCCCTCGCCGTCCCGGGCGATGTCCTTGACCAGGTCCAGGGCGAGTGCGCCGAGGGTCTCCTCGAACTCGGCGAGGTCCACCGGCCCGGCGACGCCGTTGGCGAGGACCGCCGCGGTGTCGCTGGTGGAGGTGTCGGTGTCGATGCTCAGCGCGTTGAACGTGCGGTCGACGACGCGGCGGAAGAGCGCGTCGAGGTCCGCGGAGTCGATGCGGGCGTCGGTGAAGAAGAACGTGAGCAGCGTCGCCATGTTCGGCTCCATCATGCCGACGCCCTTGGCGATGCCGACCACGGTGGCCGCTCCGCACCGGGCCGAGCGGGTCTTCGGCCGGGTGTCGGTGGTCATGATCGCCCGCGCGGCGGCGGAGAAGTCCGCACCCTCGAACGGAGCCCGCAGCGCGTCGAGATGGGCCCGCACCGAGGTCATCGGGTAGCGCCGGCCGATGAGGCCGGTGGAGGCGATGAGCACCTCCTGCTCGGCGGCGCCGAGGACGCCTGCGACCGCCGCGCGGACGGCTTCCGCGTCACGCAGGCCGCCCTCGCCCGTCGCGACGTTGGCGTTGCCGGACAGGGCGACGATCGCCCGGCCGGTGCCGGCGGCGGCCGTCTCCCGGCTGAGCACGACGCTCGGGCCGGCGAAGCGGGAGCGGGTGAACACCGCGCTGAGGCTGGCCGGCACGTCCGAGGCGACCACGAGGAAGTCGTCGCGGTCTGCACGGATCCCACAGTTCCCGGTGTGTGTGCGAAACCCTTGCGGTAAAGACACGGTCATCCTCGGCCGGTCCTCTCTGATCAGGTCTGAGCTGGGAAAACGAAACGAAATCGATGCTACGCCGACGGGGCCGACCGCGAACGCGACCGGTCCCGTCGGGTGGGGGCTCAGCGGCCCACGAAGCCGACCACGTCACCGGGTTCGGCGGTGCCCTCCATGCGCTCCGGCACCCGGATGTACATGCGGTGCAGCCACCGGTCCTTGCCGTCCCACCGGGGAGTGAACGGGGTCCGTGCGTGGGTGGTGCGGTGGTTGTCGACGATGAGCAGGTCGCCGGGCTTGAGCAGGACCGGCTCGGTGACCTCGTCGAGTGCGTCCGAAAGAGTGGCGAGGGCCTGCTTGGCGGGCTGGTCGTCGGGGTCGAGGAGTTCCCGGTCGTAGGCCAGCAGCGGGTCCTGGCGGGGGCCGTGCAGGACGGCGACGGAGTAGATCGGGTCCGCGTCGGGAGCCGGCCGGAAGGAGATGTCGACGTGGCAGCGCATCGGCTCGCGGTAGAGCGCGTCCTGTACGCCGTCGTCGACGAGCGCCAGCGCCTTGCGCACCGATCCGACCAGGGTGGCCGCCGTGCGCTCGTGGTCGGCGCGTGAGCAGGCGAGCATCACGTAGTGCGGCTGGTGGCGGTGGTAGGCCATCTCGGTGTGGAAGTCCAGGAGCGTCTCGGAGGTCTCCGAGGAGAGGTGGTGCGCGTTCGGCGACGGATAGACGTCCTGGAGGACGGTCCCGTCGCGCAGTTCGCGGTAGCCGGTCGGCAGGCCGAGCTCCCGGCCGACCAGGGCGAGCCAGGCTTCCATGGCGAGCAGCGGGCGCTGCACGGGCGCCGGGGTGCTGGTGGGTGTGGCGGGCAGCTCGCTCTCCTCGACGGGCAGCCCGGTGAGCAGCAGATAGCCCTCGGTGTTGCCCGCGCGGCGGAACGCGCGCAGCGCGTCGCGCAGTTCCGGCGGGAGGTCCCGGGCCACCTCCGCGGCGGTGGCGAAGAACCCGGAGAGGTCCAGGCGCGGCACGCGGGGCAGCCGGGTGCGCAGGTCGAGCAGGTGGTCCGCGGAGTCGTCCAGGCGCACGACGCAGGGGGCGGACGGGGTCATGGTGCTTCCTTCCGACGTGGGCACCGTTACGTTTTTCGGTTCCGGTTTTTTGCGTGGCGGGGCCGGTGTCCGGGTTCGGCCGGTGCCTCGGGCGTACTGGTAGAGCAGTTCGGCGCCGATCTCGGCGGCGAGGAGTGCGGTGATGCCGGAGTGGTCGTAGGGGGGCGAGACCTCGACGACATCGAAGCCGACCGGGTTGAGGTCGCCGACCAGGGTGAGCAGGGACAGCACCTCCCGGGAGGTCAGTCCGCCGGGGGCGGGGGTGCCGGTGCCCGGGGCGTGGGCGGGGTCGACGACGTCGATGTCGACCGACACGTACAGCGGCAGGTCGCCCACGACGGCGCGGATCTCGGCGGCGACGTCGGCGAGCGGCCGGTCGGCGCACTCCTGGGCGGTGATGACGCGTACGCCGTGTCCGCGGGCGTAGTCCAGCGAGTCGGGGCGCGGGTTGTGGCCGCGGATGCCGAGCTGCACCATGTGCGCGGGTTCGATGAGGCCTTCCTCGATGGCCCAGCGGAACGGCGTGCCGTGGTGGTAAGTCCCGCCGTACACGGGCGGGTTGGTGTCGCTGTGCGCGTCCAGGTGCAGTACGGCGACCTTGCCGTGCTTGTGCCGCACCGCCCGCAGGGCGGCCAGCGACAGGGAGTGGTCGCCGCCGAGCATCAGGAACGCGGCGTTGTCGTCGAGCAGGGCGGTGAGCGCCTCGGTGGCGGTCTCCATGGCGAGGTCCATCGAGAACGGGCTGAGGTCGATGTCGCCGCCGTCCACGACGTCGATGAGCTCGAAGACGTTCGGGCCGCGGTCGATGCCCGTGCCGTGGATGAGGCACGACTCGTGCCGGATGGCGCGGGGCGCGAAGCGGGCTCCGGGGCGGTAGCTGGTGCCGCCGTCGTAGGGGGCGCCGACGACGACCACGTCCCGGCCGACGGGGGCGGGGTCGTGGCGCAGCCGCATGAAGGTGGCGAGTTGCGCGTAGCGGGGTGAGACGCCGGAGCGGACCTGGGCCCGGGGCCGCTCGGGGTCCTCCGGCAGGCCGAATTCAGTGGTGTCGCTCATGTCGCCGTTCGCCTTTCCAGACGCAGTGCGGATTCGGTGGAGTACAGGACCTCGTCGAAGGAGACGGCGTCGGGCTGTTCGCCGCCGAGCACGATCAGTTCGTGCATCCGGCGGGCCATCGCCGCCTTGAACTCCTCGATCCGCTCCTCGGGGACGCCCCGCTCCAGGAGCAGGGCGGTCCAGGCGCCGGTGGTGCCGGAGCCCTCGTGGATGCCGAGTTTGGGGCGGGCCAGCGTGGCGTCCGGCAGCATGCCGGCCAGTGACTCGCGCAGCACCCATTTGTCGCGGCCGTAGCGGCGTTTGAGTCCGGCGTCGAGGACGACGAGGTGGTCGAGGAGGTCGCGGTCCCAGTAGGGGTGGGTGGACCAGATGCCGGCCACTCCGGACACGACGGGGGACATTTCGTTCAGTCCGTCGAAGGTGGCCATGTCGTGGGCGATGACGGCGTCCAGGAAGTCCAGCCGCTCGGTGCGCCGGTGCATGCCGCCCAGCGGGATGTCGGCGCCGTAGCCGGTGAGGACGCGGCGGGGGCCGGGCGGCAGCCGCCGGTACAGGGCGGTCAGCGGGAGGAGGTGCTCGAGGATCGTGTGGTCGGTGATCTCGGCGGCCCAGACCGCCCAGGGCAGTTCGCGCACCAGGTCCGCGCTGTCGACGGAGATCTCCTGGTGGTCGGTGCCGAGATGCCGGGCCACGGCGCCGGCGTGCTCGAACTCGTCGGACACGTCGGTGCCCATGGACACGGTGTGCACGCGTTCGCTGTGCGCGACCGCGTGGGCGGCGACGCCGCTGGAGTCGACGCCGCCCGACAGGACGACGGTCGGTTCGGGTTCGTCGCGCAGCCGGGCGCGGACGGCCTCGCCGAGCAGTGCGTGGACGGTCGCCACGGCGGTGTCGGGGTCGGCGGCGACCCGGGACAGCGGGGGCGCCCAGGTCCGCACCGCGGAGGAGGTGCGGACCTCGCCCTGGACGGTCTCCAGGATCAGCGCGGTGCCGGCGGGCACCCGGTGCACGCCCGCGCCCCGGGGCAGCAGTTGGGCCCCGGGCACGTCCACGGCGAGGCTCCTGCGGCGGGCGAGGGTCTTGGCCTCGCTGGAGATGTCGACGCCGTACTCGTCGGCCCGCACCCACAGCGGGAAGGAGCCGGCGTGGTCGGTGGCGAGGACGATCCGGCCGCCGCTGTCGAGGATCACCGCGGCGAAGCGGCCGTTGAGGACCCGGAAGGCGCCGATGCCCCAGTGCAGCCAGGCGGCGAGGACGAGTTCGGCGTCGCTGCCGTGGGTCAGGAAGGCGTTGCCGACGGCCCCGGCGATCGCCTCCCGGTTGTAGATCTCACCGCCGAGCAGCAGATGGGTGGCGCCGTCCCTGGCGAGGGCGGTCGGCGCGCCGAGGCAGACGGCCGTGCCGCGCAGCTCGCGGCCCGCGTACGTCGCCGCCACGGGTACGTGGTGTCCCTGGGTGGCGAACCGCGGTGCGGTGGGCGTCGCGGGGCCTGCGGCCCAGGCGACGCGGACAGTGAAGCCGGAGACGAGATTCGGTCCCAGCATGGCGGTCAGATGTCGAGGGCGTCGAAGCCGCCGGACTGGAAGTCGTAGGACACCGGCACCTCGATGAGGAACGGGCGGCCCAGTTCGGAGCCTTTGCGCAGCGCCTCCAGCAGCGCGTCGCGGTCCGTGGCGCGTACCGCGTCGCAGCCGTTGGCCTCGGCGAGCAGGCGGGCGATACGCGGGACGCTGTCCTGCCAGGCGGGGTCGATCAGCACCTTCTGGCCTGCGTCGACGCGCGGCGGGTCGCCGAGGTCGCCGTCGACGTGGGCGCCGAGGAGGTCCACGGGCAGGCTGATGAAGCTCGGGCCTACCGGTTCCGTGGTGCTGTTGAGCACGGCGGAGTCGACCAGGGAGACGATGTCCGCGCCGCGTTCGAGCTGGGCGCTGAACTTGGTGATCGGGGCCATCATGGCGACGCTGTCGACGCACTGGTGGGTGACGTTGGGGAAGCAGTCGTAGGACTCGGACTGGGCGGCCAGCGCGATGACCGAGCTGCGGTCGAGGGCCGAAGTGGCGACGCCGGTGGACAGGTTGGTCATGCCGGGGCCGAGTGTCGCGAAGCAGGCCTGGGGGCGGTCGGTGAGCCGGGCGAGGACGTCGGCCATCACACCGGCGGTGAACTCGTGCCGGGTGAGGACGAATTCGAGGCCCTCGACCTCGTCGAAGAGGATGGCCTCGGCCTCGCGTCCGACGACGCCGAAGACATGGTCGACTCCGTAGTCGTGCAGCCGCCTCAGCATCACCTCGGCGGTGGTCTTCGTCTTCGTGGCGTCCGTCGCCTTCGTCGCGTCCGCCGCCTGTGGGGTCGTCGCCACATGAGCCTCGTTTCCTTGCGGGGAAGGGATCGTGCTCACTGTCGGGGAGGGGTCTTGCAGGCCGGTTGATCTCCGGCTTGCCTCCGGCAGGCAGGGCCGCGGGGGTGTGCGGTCGGTGGACCGTCCAACGCGCGCCCCAGGCCCGCCGCTTCGGTCCGCCGGGAGTTCCTCGCACGGCGCGCATCCCGCTGATCGTTTCCGGACAGATTTCCGGAGCGCGGCCGAAATACAACGGGACCACGGCCGGACCAAGCCGCACCAAGAACTCGCCAACCGACCGTTTCTTAAACTTATAGCGTTGCTGCGCAAATGGCTCTCGATGGCAAAATGTAGGCAGCAACGACCTGGGTCCCTTGACAGTTAATGGACCCGGGTGCGACAACATCAGTGCAGGCAGCCATGGTGATCGGGTCACAAGGGAGGCGTCATGGGGCCGATGGTCATCTCCGCGGACAGGTCGGGTCGAGGCGGGGGACCGGGGCTCGACATCAACCCCTTCGGCCGTTTCGCCGTAACGCGGGACGCGCACGAGGTCAACCTGGGTACGGCACGTCAACGAGCCCTGTTCGCCCTGCTCGTGACCTCCGCGAACCAGGCGGTGAGCATGGACGCGATCATCGAGTCGATCTGGGGGCAATCCCCGCCGTCCCGCGTGAAGGCAAGCATTCAGGCGTATGTTTCGAGGTTACGCAAGTCGCTTTCCGCGAACGCTTTCAACAATTCCGACCGGACACCCCGCTTCGAATACTATTCGGCCGGTTATTCATTGCGGATCGACATCGACCAGGTCAGGACGCATCATTTCGAAAAGCTCGTCGACAACGGCCGCAGGCTCCTCACCAAAGGCCCGCTCGAAGGAGCCGCGGAGAACTTCGAGCGGGCCCTCGAGATCTGGGACGGGGTGCCTTACGGAGACCTGTTCCGCTACGAATTCGCCACCCAGGAGGCCGCCCGGCTGGAGGAACTCCGACTGGCGGCGGTGGCGGGCATGGCCAAGTGCCGCCTCGAACTGGGCGACTACCGCTCCGTCACCGAATCACTGGGACCCGACGTGCGCCGCTACCCGCTACGGGAGGACCTGGCGAGCTACTACATGGTCGCCCTGGACCAGTCCGGCCGACGGGCCGACGCCCTGCACATCTACGAGCGCACCCGCTCCAACCTCGCCGAGGAGCTGGGCGTGGGCGTGAGCAAGGGACTGCGGAGCGTTTATCACGCCATCCTGGACTAACCCCCCAAGAAGATGATCTTGTGAGGCGAGTCACATCCTCCGGTGACTGCAACTTCGGTCGACGTATTTGTCATCTAGGCTGACAAATACTTCCGCCCCTCAGCAGGCAACTGGAGCGTTCCTCCATGACCGACAGGTCCACTGCCGTGCCCGCCCCGTCCGCTCAGTGCGCCGCCACCGCCGCGTACGCCCGCGTCTACGAGGAGCAGCAACCGCGTCTCGTCGCGTACGCCCGTTCGCTCACCCGCAACGCGTGGACCGCCGAAGACCTCGTCGCCGAGGCGCACTTCCGCGTCTGGCGGCGGCTGTCCGAAGGGCACGAGATCGACAACGTGCCGGCGTACCTCAAGACCACGGTGCGGCATCTCGCGATGGCGTCGGGGAGCGCGGCGCGCGAGACGCCGCGGGATCCGCAGACCGAGGACCGGGCCGAGCCGGGCGGGCACGGAGCGGACCCGGCCGAGCAGGTGTCCAGTGTCGACCTGGTGGTGCGGGTGCTGGGCCAGTTGCCCGAACGCTGGGTGAAGGCCTTGTGGTTGGCGGAGGCGGAGGGGCAGCCGCTGGCGGCGATCGGGCCGCAGCTCGGCACCAAGGACGGCGCGACGGCCGTCCTGCTGCACCGGGCGCGGGAGGGCATGCGGCAGGCGTTCCTGCGCGCCCAGACCGGCGCCCCGCAGGACCCGGCGTGCCAGGTCCACTGGGCCCGGATGCCCGCGTACGTCCGCGGCGCGGCGACCGCGCGGCAGAGCGAACGGCTGCTCGGCCATGTGGACGCGTGCGACGACTGCCGCGCGCTGCTCGCCTCGCTGATGCAGGCCAACGACCGGCTTCCCGCGCTGGTCGGACCGGCGCTGCTGGTCCTCGCGGTGGGCGGTACGGGCAAGTTCCTCCTGGCCTTCGCCGCCGGGACCACCGGTGCGGCGACGACCGCCGCTGCCGCCGCCGGGGCGGGCTGGCACGGCGCCGGGTTGCTGCACGGGGTGCGGCAGGCCGCGGTCGGCGGCGCGAAGGCGCCCGCGGCGGTGACGGCCGGCACGCTCGTGGCGGGCGCCGCCGTGGTCGTCCTCGTCCTCGGCTGGTCCGACTCCGCTCCGATACCGGCGCAGCGGGTCCCGGTGGCCGGGGCGCCTGCGGCCCAAGTCCCGCTGTCCGAGGCCCCGGTGGCCAAGACGGCCGAGGCCCCGCCGTCGCCGGCCGCCGTCCCGGCCGTAGCTCCCATGGACGACGGCATGTCCCCCCGGACGACCGACGCCCGGCCGACGGCCCCTCGTCCGGACGCCACCCCCACGCTCCCGTCCCCCTCGGCCTCCCCCGGCGCGAGCGAGTCGGCCCAGCCGCAGCCCGCCCCGGTCGACAGCCCCACGGCGACTCCCGGCGGCACGCCGTCCGAGGAACCCCCGTACGGCGACGGCACATCGGAGACACCGGACCCCTCCCCGTCCGCGACCCCGGCGCCCGCCCCCTCGCCCTCCTCGGTGACGCCGCAGACGGACGGGAACAGCGCCCCGGACCCCACCGGAACCGGAACCGGCGGAACGGACTGCGGCACCGGGCAGGGAAGCACGTCCAGCCACCACCACGGCCACCACCACGGCCGCGAGGCGAAGGTCGACCCGATCGGCACCGGTCAGACCGAGGACTGACGACGGGACCGCCGCCGAGGTCGGACGGGGGCGCGGTCGGGGTCGCCTCCACTGTCGGGGGTGCCCCAACCGCCCTACCCGATGGGCGAGTTGGCGGCCCGGGGGCAGGTGCGGGGCGCCCGACCCGCGTCGGTCAGGCCTCGCGGCGACCGAGGATTGTGGTCAGCAGCATGGCGGCGACGGCGAAGGCGCCGGCCGCGAGCATCACGGGGCGCGGGCCGGAGGAGTCGACGATCAGGCCGCCGACGAACGAGCCCACGCCGATGGCCCCGTTGAAGGCCGCCACGTACAGCGAGGACGCGGCCTCGCTCTCCTCGGGGACGAGCCGCATCACCCACGTCTGCAACGCGACCGGCAGCGCCGCGTAGAGCAGGCCCCAGCAGACCAGCATGGCGACGGCCGTCGGAACACCTGCGCCGCCCAGGTACATCACGACCATGACGACGGCCAGCAGCCCCGTGCAGCCGATCAGGCTGGCACGCAGCGCCCGGCCCACCACGGCGCCCGCCGCGAAGTTGCCGATCAGCCCGGCCACGCCGAAGACCAGCAGCAACGCGCCGATGAGGGACGACCGGACGCCGGTGACGTCCTCCAGGTACGGGGCGACGTAGGTGAAGGCGAGGAAGTGGCCGCTCATGATGAGCGCGGTGACGCCGACCGCGACGCGCAGCGCCCGGTGCCGCAGCACGTGCCGCAGGGCGCTCAGGCTGCCGCTGCCCCGGGCCGGCAGCGCGGGCATGCACAGCAGCACCGTCGCCAGGACGAGGAAGCCGAGGACGCCGACACAGACGAACGCCACCTGCCAGCCCGCCGACTGACCCACCGCCGTACCGAGCGGGGTGCCCGCGACGGAGGCGAGCGAGATGCCGCCGAGGACGACGGAGGTCGCGCGGACGGCGTGCCGCTCCGGAACCAGCCGGACGGCGATCGACACGGCGATGGACCAGAACACCCCGTGCGCCAGGGCCACGACGATGCGCGCGGTCAGCAGCAGCCCGTAGCCGGAGGCGACTGCGGCCATGAAGTTGCCGGCCGTGTACACCACCATCAGGGCGACGAGCAGCCACTTGCGGTCCATGCGCCCGGTGAGCGCGGTCAGCGGTGCGGCGGTCAGCGCCGCCATCGCCGCGAACCCGCTGACGAGGAACCCGGCGGTGCCCACCGACACCGACGTGCCGTCGGCGATGGCCGGAAGCAGCCCGATGGGCAGGGTCTCGGTGGTGACGAAGGAGAAGACGCCGAGCGCCAGCCCCACCACGGCGAACCAGCCGCGCAGCGCCGAGTGCCGGGACGTCTCGACGGACGCGTCACCGCCCTCGCCGGTCGAGGCGTCGCCGTGTCCGTCTCCGGTCCGCCTGTCGTTCTGGTCGGTCGCGCTCTGGGACATCATCGCTCCGGGTGGCATGAATGGTGGGCTGCGGACCTGAATTCGAGCCGCCTGCCGTCCGTCGGGCACCACAGCGCGCAGAAATATCCGCGGCAGAATTGTCGCGTGCGTACGGCGTCGGGCGGAAGGGTCTTCCGATCATGGTGGTGGGACCACCAGTCGCCGCCCCGCCCAGGCCCCCGACCTGCGGGAACGTGCCGAGGCTGGTGGGGGCCGGGGTGGTGCTGACGCCAACCGGATAAATTCACCCCGGCAATTGAGCAGCTCCTTGGGTAGCTTTCAGTCGGCTCGACGAATGAATTTCCTCGGCCTTGTCAAATGCCCGCCCTTTCCCTGAAGGAGCAGAACTTGTCGACGGACAAATTGCGTGCGTCGGGGCACGAGACAGCGGGCAGTGTGCCGCCGCCCGCCGGCTCGACGACACCCTCGACGACGCCCTCGACCGCCCCGGGACGCGCCCGGGCGACCCGCCTCGACACGCTGACCGGACTGCGTTTCCCCGCCGCGTTCGTGGTGTTCCTCTACCACGCGTCGCTGCTCGCCTTCCTGGGCGTCCCGTGGCTGAACAGCAGCTCGGCCGTGACCACCTACTACGACGCCGTCGCGCACGCCGGCGCGCTGGGCGTGACGTTCTTCTTCGTGCTCAGCGGTTTCGTGCTGACCTGGTCGGCCCGTGACACCGACACCGCGCCGCGCTTCTGGCGGCGCCGCTTCCTCAAGATCGTCCCGAACTACGTCCTGGTCTGGGCGCTGGCGATGATGGTGTTCGCCGCCCCGGTCACCGACTTCACGATCGGCACGCTCAACCTGTTCATGGTCCAGGTCTACTACCCGGACTTCGCGATCAACTTCGGTGTGAACCCGGCCGGTTGGTCCCTCGCCGTCGAGGCGATCTTCTACCTGTCCTTCCCGACCCTGTTCCACTGGATCAAGAAGATCCCGGCGCACCGGCTGAACCTCTGGGTCGCGGCGGCCGCCGCCGGCATCATCGCGACGCCGCTGCTGTCGACGCTGCTGGTGCCGGCCGGCTCGCTGATGATGGCGACGGAGCCCGACACCTCCGTCAACCAGTACTTCGTCTCCTACATCCTGCCGTTCCCCCGGGTGCTGGACTTCGCCCTGGGCATCCTCGTGGCCCGCTCGGTGATCGCGGGACGGTGGCGCAACATCGGCATGATCTGGTCGGGTGTACTGCTCGCCGCCAGCTACGCCGTGGGCTACTACACGCCGCCGATCTACTCGACGCGGGCGGTCTGCGTCGTCCCCGCCGCGCTGCTCATCGCCGCCGGCGCGATAGCGGACAACGAGGGCCGGTTCACGCTCTTCCGCAACCGGGTGATGGTCTGGCTCGGCGACATCTCGTTCGCCTTCTACCTGGTGCACTACACGGTGATGGTCGCCGTGTGGAAGCTGCTCGGCAGCAAGGCGTACTCGCCGTTGGAGGCCGTCGGGATGCTGGCGCTGTGCATGGGCGTCGCGATCCTCGCCTCGTGGGCGATGTTCGCCCTGATCGAGCGGCCGATCACCCGACGCTGGTCGAACCCGAAGAAGAAGCCGGTGGCGACGACTGCCCCGCCCGAGCCCGCGCCCCGGCCACTCGCCGCCCGCCAGGTGGGCGAGGAGCACGCGGACGACGGCGTAAGCGCCTGACCCCCCACACCAGAGGACCGTCTGTCCCACCCGACCAAAGCCGGGCGGGACAGACGGTCCTTCATGTCGGAGGGACGGGGTGGGGCGGGTGACTCAGGCGGTGCGCAGACCCGCGGCGGTGGAGAACAGACCGAACAGCGGGCCGCCGAGGTCCACGACGGCCGACTCGTCCGAGCCGCCGAGCGGGACCGGGACGAAGCCGACGTCATGCAACAAGCGGCGAGGCGGCTCAGGCCGTGCAGCCGGCTGCGGCGCGCAGGCCCGCCGCCGTGGAGAACAGACCGAACAGCGCACCGCCGGGATCCACGACGGCCGACTCGTCCAGGGTGCCGAGCGGGACCGGGACGAAGCCGACGTCATGCAACAAGCGGCGAGGCGGCTCAGGCCGTGCGGCCGGCCGCGGCGCGCAGGCCCGCCGGGGTGGAGAACAGGCCGAAGAGCGGGCCGCCCGGGTCCACGGCGGCTGATTCGTCCAGGGTGCCGAGGGGGACCGGGATGAAGCCGGCGTCGTGTACCAGGCTTTCCGTGAGCCGTAGGGCGTCGGCGTCGTCGGATGCGATGGCCATGCCCCAGAAGTGCGGCTGTTGGGTGCCGCGCGACCACAGCAGTTCGTCGGGGAAGTGCGTGAAGGCGCGGGTGACACGGCTTTCGGGCAGGCGCTTGGCGGTCCAGCTTCCCTGGGTGATGCCCGCGCCGAGCTGGGAGGCGAAGAGGCCGTCCTCGCCCACGCCGAACGGGCTGGTGGCGTCGATCACGGTCTTTCCGGCGAGCCGGTCCGCGAACTCGTCCAGCAGGTCGTCCAGGGCCGGGTGCGGGACGGACAGCAGTACGACGTCGCTCGACTCGACCGCCTCGGCGTACGTCGCGGCCCGGGCCCGGTCGCCCAACGGCTCGACGAACGAGGCGAGTCGGCCGGGGGTCCGGGAGCCGAACGCCACCGTGTGTCCGGCAGCCAGCCAGTGCCGGCCGAGCGGGCGGCCGATGTTGCCCGCGCCGAGGATGCCTATGGTCATCGGGGTCGCCGAAGCAGTCATCTGGAACTCCTCTGGATTTCTTGCGTGAGAGATGCGTGCTGGTGCGGGCATGGGTGTCGGCCGTCGGTCGTGCCTGACCGACGGCCGACGGGGACGGGCCGGGGTCAGTGCGGTACGACGGCGGGCCAGACCAGAGCGGTCGAACCCCAGGTCACACCGCCGCCGAAGGCGCTCATCAGCACCCGGTCGCCGGGGGTGATCAGGCCGCCGCTGACGGCGTCGGCGAGGGCCAGCGGGATGGAGGCGGCGGAGGTGTTGCCCACCCGGTCGAGGTTGACGACCGTCCGTTCCCTGGCCATCCCGAGCTGATCGGCCACGGCGTGCAGGATCCGTACGTTCGCCTGGTGACCGACGAACCAGTCCACCGACTCGGCCGCCCACCCGGCACGGTCGAGCATGGCCTGCGAGGAGGCCGCCATCCGCGTCACGGCGTGCCGGAACACCGGCTGGCCCTGCATGGTGAAGTACGAGTCGGCGGGCCGCGGCCCGGGCTCCTCGGCGCCGGTGGCCGGCTGCCGCGAACCGCCGCGCGGGACGACGATGAGGTCCTTCAACGAGCCGTCGCTGCCCAGGTCGTGGCCGAGCAGCGCACCCGGCTCCGCGGGGTCGCCGGCCCGCAGCACCACGGCCCCGGCGCCGTCGCCGAAGATGACCGACGTGGTGCGGTCCTGCGGGTTGAGGATCGTGGAGTACGTCTCCGCGCCGATGACCAGAACCCGTTCGGCGACACCGGAGGCGATGGCACCCGCCGCGGACGCCAGCGCGTACACGAACCCGCTGCACACGGCGGCGATGTCATAGGCCGCGACGGCCTCCAGGCCCAGCCGGGAGGCGACTTCGGGAGCCGTCGCCGGGCACGGGTGGTCCGGGGTGGTCGTGGCGAGGATCACCAGGTCGACGTCGCCGGAGCCCGCCGACTTGAGCGCCCGCGCGCCCGCCTCCACGGCCAGGTCGCCGGTGGCGGTGCCGGGGTCGGCCCAGTGCCGCCGGGTGATGCCCGTCCTGGTGCGGATCCACTCGTCCGAGGTGTCCAGGGTCCGGGAGATCTCCTCGTTGGTCACGACACGGGGCGGGAGATACGTCCCGAGCCCGGTGAGGACCGCTGCTCCGCTCATGCCGCGGCCTCCCGCACCGGGCGCCGGGCGTGCCGTAACTGTCGGTGGGACAACACATCCGTCAAGGGGGCCTCCATAGTCGCCGGTTCGGGAAGCCGCTCCCGGGCATGCCGGACGGGCCGGCCTCCGCCGGGCGGAGGGCGGCGGACGCGGCAGGGGCGTCACCGGCGGGCCTGGGACCCGGTCACCGGACGCGGCTTGTTACGAACGGCGCGGATGTTCGCGCCGTCTCGAAGACGTACGACGATTATCCGGCCGCCGACAGGCGGCTGCCAGACTGTACGGACGCTGTGGGCGCCCGCGGTGGTGGCGGGACCACCACCCTGCACGGCATACGAGGCCCAGGGCCCCGGCCGCGCGACGGACCGGGCCGTCGCCGGTCACGGCCGGGGACCGTCGACGCCCGGCGGCAGGTACACCAGCAGCCGGGTGCAGGCGGCCTCGTCCAGGTCCATGGTGAACAGCACGAACGGGAGGCGGCCGGCGACCGGGGAGTCCACCTCGACGGTGGTCGGCACGAACTCCTCGACCTCGTGACGGGCCCACAGCTCGGCGAAACGGGGGTCGTTCAGGGCGAGTTGGTCCGCCGTCTGCTCGTAGCGGGGATCGTCGGCGACGTACGAGGCCTGGAGCCGGTAGCGGGCGGTCATCGACCGGGCCACCTGGGGCCAGTTCGGATAGCGCGTGCCGTGGGATCCGGTGAACAGGCTGGTCAGGTAGTTGTGGTTGCCGTCGCGGCCCAGGCGCAGCATGTCGGCCGCCGGCCGGTTGACGGCGAGGACGTCCCAGTAGCGGTCGATGACGCACGCCGGGCCCGACAACTGGGTGTCCACCACCCGTTGGAACACCTCGGGGTCCGGGCTGCCGCCGCCCGACACGGGCAGCGGCGGGTTGGCGTCCGCGAGCCGGTACAGGTGGACCCGTTCGAGTTCACTGAGCCGCAGGGCGCGGCTGATCGCGTCCAGGATCCCGTCCGAGACCCGGATGGGGCGGCCCTGCTCCAGCCACGCGTACCAGGACGCGCTCACCCCGGCGAGGACCGCCACCTCCTCACGCCGCAGCCCCACCCGGGCGCGCCGGCCCACGGTCGCCAGCCCGACGTCCGCAGGGGAGAGCCCGGCGCGGCGGCTGCGCAGGAAGTGCGTCAGTTGGCTGCGTCGCTTGTTCTTGGTGTGGGTCCGGGAAGGCATGGCGTCCATGTCAACCGAATGTAGGTCGCCCATACACGGACTGTCAGCGGTGAGAATCACATCGCAGGCGGTTTGGAGAGGCCTTTCCCGGTGCATCAGACGCGCGAGGCGCTGTGCGAGAGATCGGCCCAAGTGGCCTACACCTAAAAGAACTTGACGATGCTTCAGCTCGCGTCCACCTCGAGTACACGTGTCAACTCCGCGAAGAACAGGTCCTTGTGCTCCCGATGGAAGAAGTGACCGCCAGGAAAGGCGTGCACCGAGAACCGCCCCCCTGCGTGGGCGCGCCATGCGGCAGCTTGCGCGGCGGAGACCAGGGGATCGCCGGTGCCGTACAGAACGTGCACCGGGCAGGGCAGCGGACGGTGCCCCGCCGTCGGATGTCTGTAGGTCCCACAGACATGGAGGTCTGCCCGCAGCCGGTCCGCGACGGCCCGCATCCGGCGGGGATCCTCCCGCACCAGCCGGCCGACCCCGTCGAGGCCCAGCAGCAGTTCGAGCGCGGCGTCGTCCGACAGGTCCCCGGTGAGGTGCGCCTCGGACGGCAGATGCGGCGCGCGGTGGGCGCCGGCCACGAAAAGGGCGGGTGGCCGCCGCCCCGCGGCGAGCTGCCGCTGCGCCACGCCGTAGGCGACCAGCGAACCCATGCTGTGCCCGTAGAACGCGTAGGGCTCGTCGAGGGCGGGAGCCAGTCGCCGGGTCACCTCGCCCACCAGCGCGTCCATCGTGGCGACGGCGCCGGGGTCGTCGGCGCGGGCGGACGGGCGCGGCGGCAGGGGCACCGGCACCACCTCCACGCCGCGCCCGAGCCGCTGCCCCCAGCCCGCGAAGGACCAGGCGCTGCCCCCCGCGTGATGGAAGCAGAACAGGCGAAGCCGGGCGGCCTCGCTTTTCGCAGGGGCACGCGTGGAGGTACTCGGGGAGGCACCCGTGGAGGTACGCGCGGGGGCACTCGTCGCCGTACCCGCGGCGGTGACCGTGACCGTGTCCGTGTCCGTGACCGCCGGGATGTTCGCCGCTGTGTGGACCATGGCCGCCAGTGTGACGCCGAAGACCGGCGGGAGGCAGTGCGTGCCGAACCGGGTACTGCCAACACCATCAGTCGAGACCGGCACCGATCACCGGAAAACACCGGAGTTACGCTTACCGACATTCTTCGTTACTTGAAAGTTCTAGTTGCGAGTCCGGCGGGGCGTCCAATACACTGCCGCCGTCGATTTCCGTAATGCTTGAAACTCGCACATGGCGGGAATTTCGACGCCGTGAGATCGAAGGAAAGAGGCCGATACATGCAGATGACTGCATCCCCCCCGGTATCCGGACTGTTACGACGAACAAAACTCCGGCATTTTCTGCGGGCCCGCCGGGCGCAAATATCACCGGAAGAAGTCGGGCTGGTGAACATGGAGCGGCGACGGACCCCCGGACTGCGCCGCGAGGAGGTGGCGGCCCTGGCCGGAGTCGGGGTGTCCTGGTACACCTGGCTCGAGCAGGGTCGGGACATCAACGTCTCGGAAGAGATCGTCAACGCCGTCGGCAACGCCCTGCGGCTCGAAGGCTGCGAGCGCGAGTATTTCTACCGGCTGGCCGGACACAATCCGCCGCAGCGCACGGAGAGCAACAGCCGGGACATCGTGTACGAACGGATGTGTGCGCTCGTCGAAGGCTGGGCGTCCAATCCGGCCTACATCACCGACCGGTACGGCCGCATCGAAATGGCGAGCCGTTCGGCGCGCTTCCTGTTCCGGGTCAACGCGAGCGGCGACAACTGCGTGGTGAAGTTCTTCACCGATGCGCCGACCCGCGAGAAGTATCCGGACGCGGCGGAGGTGGCGCGCGGGCTGGTGGCACAGTTCCGGGCGCAGTCGGCCCGCTTCCCGGACGACCCGGAGTTCGACCGCATCGCCGAGTCGCTGTGTGAGCGCAGCCCGCACTTCGCCGAGCTGTGGGAGTGCCACGAAGTCGACGACCGTCACCAGAACGTGCGCAAGATCGCGCATCCGCAGGCCGGGGTCATGGTCTTCGACCGCCTGGTGATGCGCGTGCCGGAGTGTCCCGAGTCACTCCTGACGCTGTACGTCGCCCAGCCCGGGACGGGTCTGGCCGAGCAGTCGCGCGGGTTGGTCGGCGCGCACGCCGAGGCCGCCTGAGCCGTACCCTGCTCTCACGCGGAACGCCGGCTCGGGACGCCGGCGTTTCTGCTTTCCCCACGCTTCCCCCCACCTTCCCCCACCTTCCCCTCGCCTGCCTCATACCCGTACGTCTTCCCGCGCGCCTTCCCGTACGTCTTCCCGTGCGTCTTCCCGTGCGAATACCCGTACGCGGGATCCCGTTCTCCGTGGAGGTGGTGTTCGCACCACCATGATCAGGAGACACTTCCTCTTCCGGTGCCGCGACTCCCAGGATGAATGCGGGACGCGGCGGAATTGACGTCGCTGAATTCCCCGGTCTTCAAGAACTGTCGTGCGCACAGTGCGGTGCGGTGCTGAAACAGTTCTTCCCAGGAATCTGCGGAGGAAGAAATGGGCAACTCGATCGTCAGCCGCATCGTGGTGGTACTGGCGGATCTGGACGTTCCGACCGCGAATGTCACGCCGGACACCACTTTCGAGGCCATGGAGATCGACTCGCTGCTGCTGGAAGAACTGGCGCTGCGTCTTCAGAAAAGTTTCGGCATCGAGATCGAGATGGGCGAACTCGTCCCCGAGCAGACCGTCGCCGAAGCGGCCACGGTGCTCGCGTCCAAGGGCGTCGCCGTAGCCTGACCCGCCCCACGCGGCGTCCACGAAGCGAATTCTCGCCATTCTTGCGCGGATCCAGGGCACATCCCGGACGGATCCCTCACGTTCCACCGCGTCCAACCGCGTTCCACGACGTTCCACTTGAGAGGAATACCGATGTCTTCCACCCTGCTCGTGCTCAACGAAGTCGCCGTGGCCCCCGGGAGGGTGGACCAGGTGGTGGCCGAGTGGAGCGAACTGAACCAGAAGGAGCCGGTGGCCGGCCGCGCGCTGCTGCGCAGCCTGGACGACGACAACCTCCTGGAGATCACCCCCGTCGCGGACCTCGCGGAGCTGGCCGCGCTGAACACCGTCTGGCAGCAGCTCTGGGAGCGCGTGTCGGCGGACCTCGTCACGGACTTCCGGCGCCAGCTCCTGGACTTCGTCGAGGCGCCGAAGGACACCGCCGACCCGCTGCCGCAGACCCCGTACGTGCAGCTTCGGCACATCGAGGTGAAGCCGCGGGAGTACGCGGCCTACCGCGAGTGGCGGGAGAACACCATCTTCGACGTCGTCCGGCGCGCGGACCAGGTCAAGGCGTTCCTGGCCTACCACTCGCTGCTCAGCTCCGAGCCGGGCGTGATGTTCGTGTCCGGTTTCGAGTGCGAGCCGGCCGAGTACCAGAAGGTCTTCACGTCGCCCGAGTACCAGCAGATCGTGCAGCAGGCGGGCGACCGCTACATCGTGGGCGGCACGAGCGGCCTGTACACCCGCGTCTACAAGCGCGTCGATGCCTGAGACCGCCACGGTGAGCGCCCCGGCGGCCGGCCCGGTGACCGGTGCGACCGACCTCGCCACCCCGAACCGCAAAGAGACGCACGAGCTGAGCCTCACGACCCAGGGCCCGCTGTACCCGCCGAGTGAAGTCATGGACGGCGACGGCAACTTCGTGGTGGTGGGCCTGATCAACCGGCCCGGCGGGGCGGGGGCGGTGCCCGAGTGGGGCGCGGCCGTGGTCTCCCCGGGCAGTCCGGTCCCCGAGTTCGGCCGCCTCGCCCCGTACACGGTGCTGCGCGAGCTGGACACCGACCCCGACGGGGCGGACCGGGACGTCGTACTGCACACGCTGCCGCTGCCGCTGCCGTGCAACAACTACCCGATGGTGTTCGCGCCCGAGCAACTGCCCGACGCCGGCAAGGTCGAGCGGCCGAGTCACGCCTTCCACGAGGTGCCGATCCCGGACCTGCGTCCGGAGGACGGCCCCAAGGTCGTCGAGCCGGTGACGTTCGGCGACTGGATGCGGGCGAGCGGCACCCTGGAGGTCGGGGTCACCGCGGACGGCCACAGCGGGACGTTCGACTTCGCGTTCTCCCGGCTCGTCCCGGACAGCGTGTACACGATCATGTCGCTGCGCGCCCACGACCTCGATCCGGCCGGGCCGACCCGACCGGGCCCGCTCGGCGTGCCGAACGTGTTCGTCACGGACGCGGACGGTTCCGGCCGCTACCACGCGACGATGCCGAACCCGTTCCCCGACCCGGAGCTGCCCGGCGCCAACCGGATCATCAACGTGGTCGTGCTGTGGATGAGCTACCAGCGCAGCTACGGCGGCGCCATCGGGGAGTTCGGGCTCGGCGGGGACATCCACGCCCACCTCAAGCTGCGCGGCCCGTCCTTTAAGGACCTGCGCACCACCGAGGCCCCACGAAACACCTGAAGTACCTGAGACACCTGCGGCACCTGAGAAACCGGAAAGTACCAGCGCACCAGAGAGCACAAGAGAGGTCGCATGCCCATCATCTCCGTCACCACCTGGGACGGTCAGGACGACGCCCAGAGCCAGGAACTCCTGGAGGAGCTGACCCGGACCGTCCGGCGCGTCACGGGAGCACCGCTGGACAAGATCACCGTCTACATCCAGGAGGTGCCGCGCAACCGCTGGGCGGAGGGGGGAGCCCTGGGCAGCGACCCGAAGTTCCCGGAACTGAGCCGGCGGCTGTCCGAGTAGCGGGCCGAGACGACCACCAGGAGAGACCGAGCAGGAGAACGGGAGAGGCGAAGACCCATGCCCCAGGAGACATCCCAGGCCGCCGAAGCCACACCGGACACGCTGTTCCTCGTGGGCGACGTGTTCGCCGAATTCGCCCACCACTCAGGTGTGCTGACGGTCTCTCAGCTCACCCGGCAGATCAGGAACGGGACGTTCCCGGAGGGCGCCGACGTGGTCCGGGTGACGCCGGGGCAGGGCGTCTCGCTGTTCGACGTCCAGTTCGTGCAGGACACCCTGGCCCGGCGCGGCCTCGCGCAGCGGGTCGTCATCGACGACCGGCCGCTGCACGCCCGGGCCGGCCGGGAGATCGCGCACAAGCACCGCCCGGAGAACGTGCTGATCTCCTGGCCGCGGCTGGTCCGCGCCGACCTGTTCGAGGCGGACCTGCTGGTGGACGCCGCCAACGAGGTGATGTCCGACCATGTCACCGGACAGCACATGCAGGGCATGCTGGCCATGGAGGCCGGGCGGCAGATGTTCATCGCGGTGGCCGAGCAGTTCTACCTGGCGCACGAGGCGGTCGGCAACAGTTACTTCGTCATCGACTCGTTCGCCACGCGGTATCGCAACTTCCTCTTCCCGCTGCCCGCGGTGGTGCGGTGCGAGGTCCTCGCCCACCGCACCCCGCACCGCACCCGCACGTCGTTCCACTGCGAACTCTCCGTGAGCCAGGGCGGATCGGCCGCCGCGGAGATGGAGGTCCGGTTCACCGCGTTCGAGACCGGCGTCTCCCACACCAAGGAGACCAAGGCGGCCGGGCGGTCCCTCCAGGACTGCGTGACGCTGGAGGCCGCGGCAGCGGCGGCGAATCCGGAACGGACCGAGATCCGTACGCCATGACCATGACGGACAGCCAGCCCTGAGTCGGCGGCCCGTGTGCGGCGGGCCGCCGACCGTCAGGACAAGGAGCCCAGCAGATGACAGACACCGACCGGCCCTACGTCGTCTTCAGCGACGTCGACGAGACGCTGATCACCGTCAAGAGCATGTTCGACTTCCTGCACTACCAGTTGGTGCGCCGGCAGGGGACGGCCGGGGAGGAGGAGTACGAGCGGATCATGGCCGTGATCCGCGCGCGCTCCGCCGACGGGACGCCCCGCGCGGACATCAACCGCTTCTACTACAGCCACTACACGGACGAGTCGGCGGAGACGATCGCGGCGCTGGCGGACGACTGGTTCGCCGAACGCTCCTCGTCCACCCGGGGGTTCTACATCGACTCCACGCGCGAAGCGCTGCGCGCGCACCGGGCGGCGGGCGCGAGCGTCGTCCTGGTGTCCGGCTCGTTCCCGCCGCTGCTGGAGCCGCTGGCCCGCGAGGTGGGGGCCGACGCGGTCCTGTGCACCCGCCCGCGGATCGTGGCCGGCCGCTACACCGGCGAGGTCGACACCCCGGTCATCGGCGAGGGCAAACGGGCCGCGGTGCTACGGCAGTTGGCGGCGCGGCCCGATGTCGACCCGCGTGACTGCCACGCCTACGGGGACCACATCTCGGACCTGCCCATGCTGGAACTGGTGGGGCATCCGGTCGTGGTCGGCGACGACAGCGAGCTGCGCGAGGCTCTGGCACAGCTCTCGACGAGCGTGCGTACGGCATGAGCGAGCGTCGGTTCTGCGTGCTGCTGGGGCCCGACGGGGCCGGTAAGTCGTCGGTCATGGGGCAACTGGCCGAGGCGCTGCCCGAGTGGCGGATGGTGTCGACGGACAGCGCGTTCGTCGCACCCGAGCACGCGCTGGTCAGCCGGCTCCGGCGCGACCTGCACGACCATCTGCTGCCGGGCCTGGGCACCGCCTACTCGGTGGACTTCCTGGCCAGCGTGCTGCAGACGGCCGTCGTGTACGTCCGCGACCAGGTGGCGGGCGGGGATCCGCGGACGCCGGTGCTCGTGGACTCGTACTACTACAAGATCCTGGCGAAGTGCCGGCTGGCGGGCGTCGGGGACAGCCGCCTGTACTCCTGGTGGCGCGAGTTCCCGCAGCCGAGCCGGGTGGTCTTCCTCGACGTCTCCCCCGAGTCGGCCTGGCGCCGCCGCGGCGACGGCGCCCAGCTCAACATCCTCGAACACGACGGCGCCGACGCCGACTGGCCAGGCTTCGAGCGCTACCAGAAAAACCTACGCAAGCTACTCCTGGAGGAAACAAGCGCCCTGCCGCTGACAATCCTCCGAGAACAACCCGACGCCACCCACACGACCAAAGCGGTACGGGAGGCACTGACCTCGTGACCATCTCCCCACCCCCCAACAACGCCCCCTCGGTCCCCGGCAACACACCATCGGCCCCCAGGAACACGCCTTCGGCCACCGTGACCACTCCAGCGGCCCCCGGCAACACCCCTTCGGCCGCCGTGACCACTCCGGCAACCCCCGGCAACACCCCGTCGGCCACCGTGACCACACCGGCGGCCCCCGGCAACACACCTCAGACCCCCGTGCCTACCCCTTCGGCCACCGTGACCACTCCAGCGGCCCCCGGGAACACGTCTGCGGCCCCCGTGACCACTCCGGCGGCCACCGGCAACACGACCCCGGCCCCCCTGACCACACCTCCGACCCCCGCCGCCACTCCGTCCGCCCCCGCCTCCGTCTGGCACGCACCCGGGCACAACGGGCGTTACCGTGCGCGAGTGTTCGCCGCGCGGGAGCGGCTGGTGGGGGAGCATGCTGATCTGCGGGGGGTGCAGAAGCGGGTTCTTGCCGACCTGTTGGAGTTCAATGGCGGCACCGAGTTCGGGCGGCGGCACGGGTTCGGGCGGATCCGTACGATCGACGACTTCCGGCGGGCCGTCCCGGTGCAGGACTACGCCGCGCACGCCCCGCTCATCGAGCGGACGGCCGCCGGCGAGCGCAACCTGCTGTCGGCCGACACCCCGGTCGTCTACTTCACCAGCAGCGGCAGCACCGGCGCGCACAAGAAGGTGCCGGTCACCCCGCGCTTCATGAGTACGACGTTCATGCCGTTCTACTTCGCCGCCTGGGCGCCGTTGATCGAGCACTTCCCGGAGGTGCTGGAGCGGCCGGACGCCGTCCTGAACCTCAAGCACGATCCGCTGTCGGCCCCGCCCACCACCACCGACGGCCGGCCCCATGTGGGCGCCAGCCAGGTCGACTTCGGCGCGCGGTTCGGCGAACCCCTGTCCGCCGAGCCCGGCACGGGCGCGCCGTGGGCGACGCTGCCGGTGCCGACCGACCCCGGCGACCACCTCGAACGAGCCTATCTGCGGCTCAGGTTGGCGGTGCAGAGCGATCTGCGCTGTCTGATCGGCATCAACCCGGCGATGATCGCCGCCGTCCCCCACCAGCTCAACCTGTGGTGGCCGCGGATCGTCAAGGAGGTCCGCGACGGCACCCTCGGCGGCCTTCCGCACGGTTCGCCGGACCCCGGCCGCGCGGCCGAACTCGAGCGGCTGGCCGACTACTTCGGGACCGTGCGCCCCGCCCACGTGTGGCCCCGGCTGCGTGCCCTGTTCTGCTGGACCACCGGGGTGGCGTCCCTGTATCTGCCCGCGCTGCGCGAGGAGTTCGGCGCCGGCGTCACCGCGCTGCCCGCGCCGGTGGCCGCCTCGGAGGGGCCGGTCGGGGTGGCGCTGGACCGGCACGCGTCGGCCGGCGCACTCGTCGCGTCGGCGTCGGTGTACGAGTTCGTGCCCGCCGACCAGGATCTCGCCCCCGACTCGGCGACCCTGCTGCCGCACGAGCTGGAGGCGGGCCAGGACTACCACGTGCTCTTCAGCCATGTCGGCGGCCTGTACCGCTACGCGGTCGGCGACGTGGTCCGGGTCGTGGACCGGGTCGGCGGCGCGCCCCGCGTGGAGTACGCGGGCCGCGGCGGCCGGTGCGACGCGGCCGGGGAACGGCTGCGGGACGCCCAGGTCGTCCGGGCCCTCGCCGCGGCGCTGGACTCCGGCGGGCTCGCGCTGCGCAACGTGGCGTGCCGGGTCGAACCGACGGCGGACGGCACCCCGCACCACCTCTTCGCCATCGCCCCCCACACGCCCTGGAGCAGCGCCGAGACCGACCGTTTCGGCCAGGCGCTGGACCGTGCCCTGACGGCGGAGTCCGCCGGGTACGCGACGGCCCGGGCGGCGGGCCGGCTCGGGGCGCCCACCGTACGGCTGCTGGACGCCGAGGCGTTCGTCCGCGACTGGCACGCGGCGGTCGGCACCGGGATCCGCCCGACCCAGGTCAAGGACCGCCTGTTCAGGCAGGACGACGCCCTCTGGCAGCGCCTGACCGGCACGCCGGGCAACGCCTGACCCACCGCCA
The DNA here is from genome assembly GCF_900110755.1 of Streptomyces sp. yr375. Lineage (GTDB taxonomy): Bacteria > Actinomycetota > Actinomycetes > Streptomycetales > Streptomycetaceae > Streptomyces. The sequence goes on along the minus strand of NZ_FOFF01000002.1, from coordinate 188,487 downwards.
GCCCGAACCTCCCCCACGACGAGGAGCCACCCCTGATGCCCGTGCTCAACCCCGTCGAACGGACCGCCCTGCTCACCGCCGCCCTGCGGGCCGCCGAGACCCGCCGCGGGGACCGGCTGTACGAGGACCCGTACGCCGCCGGCCTGGTCGGCGACGCCGGCGCCGGACTGCTGGCCGAGATCCGCGCCGCGACCTTCCCGCCGGACCGGCCGCGGTCCCTGCCCAGCACCCCCGACTACAACGCCATCCGCACCCGGTTCTTCGACGACCTGCTCCAACACGCCGCCCACGCACCGGAGACGACCCAGATCGTGCTGGCCCCTGCGGGCATGGACTCGCGCGCCTACCGGCTGCCGTGGCCGTCGCACATCCGCTACTTCGAGGTCGACCGCCCGGCGGTGCTCGAGTTCAAGGCCGACCGGCTCGACGGCGTCCGGCCCCGGGTGGACCACCGTACGGTCGCCGTCGACCTCACCGCCGACGACTGGGAGGACCGTCTCGTCGCGGCCGGCTACGACCCCTCCGTACCCTCCACCTGGCTGCTGGAAGGGCTGCTCTACTACATCCCCGAGGCCGACGCGCACCGCATGCTGGAGCGGGTCGCCGCCATCTCCGCGCCCGGCAGCCGGATCGCCGCCGACATCGTCAACCAGGCCGCCCTGACGCTCCCTCACATGCGGGGCCTGCTCGACGTCTTCGCGGGCTGGGGCTGCCCCTGGGTGTTCGGCACCGACGAGCCCGAGGAACTGTTCGAGAGCTACGGGTTCGACGTCCGCGCCGTCCAACCGGGCGAGCCCGACGCCGACTTCGGGCGGTGGCCGGACCCGGTGCCGCCGCGCGAGGTGAAGGACGTCCGCCGGGTGTTCTTCGTGCACGGCAGGCGTCGCTGACCATGGCGGCCATCGTGATCGCGGGCGGCGGCGTCGCCGGCCTCGCTTTGGCCCTCGCGCTCGGCGGGCGCGGCCACCGGGTGCGGGTGCTGGAGCGGAGCGAGCCGCCGCCGGACGGGCCGGTCGTCAAGAGCGCGGAGCTGTGGCGGCGGCCCACGGTCGCGCAGGCCGCCCATGACCACATCCTGAACTCGCTCGGCGTCCGGATGCTGCGCCGCCACGCGCCGGCCGTCCTGGCCGCGGCGCTGGAGGAGGGGGCCAGGCTCCTCGACCTCACCGCCGTCGCGCCCGCCGGTCCCCGGCAGCCCGGCGACGACGACCTGGTCACGCTGGTCGTCCGGCGTCCCGTCCTGGACGTCGTACTGCACCGGGCCGCAGCGGCGCAGTCCGGCGTGAGCGTCAGTCACCGCAGCACGGTCGCCGGGCTGCTGACGGCGCCGGACGGGCCGGCGGGGCGGCGGGTGACGGGTGTCGTGACGCGGGCCGGTGAGACGATCGCGGCCGATCTGGTCGTGGACGCCACCGGCCGCGCGTCGGCCTCCCGGTCCTGGCTCGCCGCGGCGGGTTTCCCGGTGCCGGACGACCTGACCGGGCCCTCCCGGCTGCGCGCCTTCGGCCGCTTCTACCGGCTGCGCGACCCCGACGCCCCACCGCCCGGCCCGCTCAACCGGGGCAACGCGGCGGGCGGCGTCTGGGACCACTACTCCGCCGTCCTGCACCCGGCGGACAACGACGTCTTCGCGATCACCTTCGGCACCCTGCCCGGCGACCGCGCGACGACGGCGCTGCGCACCCCGGAGGCCTTCACCGCCGCCTGCCGGCTCTCGCCGTATCTGGCGGACTGGGTCGACGAGGACGTCGCCCGGCCGCTCGGCCCGGTACGGGTCATCGGCATGCCGCCGAACATCCTGCGCGGCACGGCCACCGGCCACCGCCCCCCGGTCACCGGGCTCCTCCAGGCGGGAGACGCCGCCTGTGTCACCGACCCGATGTTCGGCCGCGGCATGTCCCTGGCCCTCGCGCACGCCTTCGCCCTCGCCGAACTGCTCGACCGACTGCTCGACGAGCACCCGACGGCGGACGAGCGGCTGAGCCGGGCGGCGGCGGCCCTCGTCGGACGGCTGCTGCGCCCCTGGTACGACCAGGCCGTGCACGACTCCTGGACGCGGGTCTCCCGCTGGCGGGCGGCGGCCGGCGCTCCCCCGGCCCCCACGGCGGCGCGGCCCGCGCCGCCCGTGCCCGGGCACCTCACGGCGGCCGCGATGACGGCGGCGGCCACCGACCCCACCGTATGGCGGGGCGTCACCCGCATGCAGACGAGCCTGCGCACGCCCACAGAGGTCTTCGCCGACGAGGACTTCCAGGCCCGGCTGCGGGCCGCGACGGACACGCACGCGCCGTCCGCCCCGCCCGGCCCCCGGCCGCCGACCCATCCCGAACTGAGCCACGCCATCGCCGCCCCGAAAGGAGGATGTTGACGGTGCCGCCTCGCAAGAACGTCCTGCTGGCGCCGGTCACGGTCACCCCCACGAAACCGCTGACCCCCAGCCACCTCAAAGGCCTGCTGTGGACCGACGTGATGTTCCGGGCCACCGCGCCGCTCGCCGAGGTCACCTACCGCTACAGCCACACCACCTACCACGTCACCGAACAGACCGTCGGCTTCTGGGAGTACCTCGACCGCACCCACGGCGAGACCGACTACACGCGGCTCTCCGAGGAGGACATCGGCGACCTCTACGTCCGCTACCGGTCCGAGGCCGAGCGCCAGGACGCCGACGTCCTGCGGCCCTACCGGGACGCCGTCGAGCACGGCGGCTGGGTGCATCCGGCCAGCGAGCGGATGCTGCGGCTGTGGGCCGGGCACTACGCGCGGCTGGGGATGCACGACCCCGGTCTCCAGGAGCACCAGCCGCCCGGCCTGCGCCTCGACGAGATGATCGAGCGGCTCGCCGCCGTGGGCCTGGTCCTCGACCAGCGGCACTGCGGCGGCCCCGTCTACCTGGACGCCACCCGGTACGGCATGCCGCTGCGCCGGATCGTCACGTCGGACGGCCGCCCCAACTACCTCGCCTGCGCGCTGCGTGAACTGGTCCCGCTCGTGCCCTGGTACGACGAGGTCGTGCTGCTGCACGACCCCGAACTCGACGCGGACTACCAGCTCTTGAACCGGGTGCTGAGCACGCTGGGGCCGCCCGTGCGCCGGGTGCCGATCGGCCGGGTGCCCATCGACGGCAAGATCACCTCGGCCCGGCACGGCGGCTGGCGCGACCACACGGCCGGCGCGCTGCTACGGGCCGCAACCGACGTGATCGACGCAGACGTAGGCCGAGACGGCAACGGCGATGAGGGCGCGGGCGCGCTGCGGCTCGGTATGCGGCTGTACTTCATCGCGACCCTCGGTCCCGGGCAGCGCCAGTCGTTCCGCCACGACCTGCTGCGGCACTGCATGACCGTGGCCGCCCGGCTCCTGGAGCGCTCCAGGGCGGCCGTCGCGGGCGAGCTGTCCGACGCGCTCGACCGGCACCGCCGGGACCACACCTACGTCGACCCCTACCGGCTGACCTGCTCGCTCCTGGGCAAGGGCCGGCCCGCTCCCGATCCCGGACTCCTGTCGGCGGTGTTCCTGTGACCCGTTCCCTCGACCCCGTCTCCGCCGCGCTGCTCGCGCCGCCGCCCCCGCCCCCGCCCTACCCGCTGTCCTCGGAGGCCCTGCTCAAGTCGGCCGTGGACCGGGTGCGGACCGCCCGCCCGGAGCTGGCGGACCGGCTCGACCTGTCCAGCCCGCAGGCCCTGCGCACCGCCCGGGCCGCATTCCACGACGCCGGCGCGGTACGCCACGACGACGTGCTGGCCGTGGTCGTCATCGGCCGGCTCGACCTGGCGTCGTGGGTGCGCGAGACGTGCGCCTTCGCCCTCGGTCTGACACCCGAGACGCAGGCCGTGTGGCGGCGCTCCTTCACCCGTACCGTCTACCTGGCCGGCAGCCCGCCCAACCTCCGCGAGCGGTTCGCCTTCGCACACGTCGCCGCCGACGGCTCGGTGGCCTGGGCCGGACCGGCGGCGGGCGCGGCGACGGCCACCCTGCGCCGGCTGCTCAAGTCCTTCGAGGCGTCGCACGAACTGTCCGGCCGCCCGTCGGCCACCGTGACCGTGCCCGGCCGCCCGCGCTCGCGCCCGGCGGTCCACCGCGAGCTGTACGTCGCCACCGCGAAGGTCGGCGTGACGGACGCGCTCGTGCACGTCAACCATCTCGTCGCCGAAGCCGTCCTGGACGGGCTGATCGGCCCCGGCGACCGGCTGACGCTGCGCTTCGTGCCCCGTCTGACCGGCCTCACCGGCCCGGCCGGCCCGGACTCGCGCTTCGCGATGCTGCGCGTCGACACCGACGTCCACCGCCCGGACGAACTCCAGGCATACGCCGGACTGACCACGGAGGTCTGAATTGCCGTCCCCCCGCACCGCGCTGCGCCCGATCCGCCTCGGCGTCCACGGCAGCCCCCACCTGGCGTCCCGCATCGTCGCCGCCGCCGGTCATCCGCCGGAGTCGGTGGCGTACGTGCCCTACGAGGTCACCGAGCCGTTCGAGCCGCTGCGCGCCGGCCGCCTGGACGTCATGATCGTCAAGTACGACCCGCTGGAGCCGGACGTCGCCATGAGCGCGCCCGTCGCCCACGACGGGCGGGCCGTGCTGGTCGGCGCCCATCACCCGCTGGCCGGCCGCGCGTCGGTGTCGGTGGAGGAGGCCGCCGCGTACGAGGGTTTCGAGTGCCCCGGCGACTTCCCGCCGCACGTCTGGAACCTGGTCGTGCCGCCCCGCACCCCGCAAGGCCGTCCGATCCGCCGGGTCCACCCCATGACGACGATGACCGCACTGGCGGACCGGCTCAGGAACAGCACCGCGCTGCACGTGTCGTTCCAGTCCCTGGACGCCGTCGTCCCCCCGGACATCAAGGTCGTCCCGGTCCACGACCTGCCGCCCGCCGCCGTCACCCTGGGCTGGCTGCGGGAGGCCGAACTCCCCGAGCACGTACGGCGGTTCGTGGCCGACGCGGAACAGGCGGCGGCCCGATGAACGGCGTCCCGGTGAACGGCGTCCCGGTCGTCCTGCTGCACGCGCTGCCCCTCGACTCGTCCATGTGGGAGGCGACGGCACAGGGGCTGCGCGCCCGCGCCCACCATGTCGTCACCCCCGACCAGCGCGGTTTCGGCGCCGCGCCGCTGCCGGACGCGTCGCCCTCGCTCGCCCTCGTGGCCGACGACCTGGCCCGGGAACTCGACCGGCAGGGCATCGACGGCGTCGCGCTGGCCGGCTGCTCCATGGGCGGTTACGTGGCGATGGCCTTCCTGCGCCGCCATCCGGACCGGGTGCGGGCCCTGGCCCTGCTGGCCGCACGGGGCACGGCCGACACGGCGGAGGCGGCGGAGCGGCGGCGGCTCTTCGCCGACCTGGTCCTCGACGACACGGCGCGCGGCGCGGTCGTCGCCCGGACCACACCGGCCCTGCTGGGCGCCACCACGCGCGCCCGGCACCCCCGACTCCTGGCCCGGGTGACGGACCTGGCGCAGGCGGCCGGTCCCCGCTCCGTCGCCTGGGCGCAACGGGCCGTCGCGGCACGGGCGGACTCCCTCGCCACCCTGCGCACGGCCGACATACCGGCCGTGGTCGTCATCGGCGAAGAGGACGAACTCGTCTCCCTGGACGAGGCCCGCGAGACGGCGACCGCCCTGCCACAGGGCCGCCTCGTCACCCTCCCCGGCGTCGGCCACCTCGCCCCACTGGAGGTCCCGGAGGCGACCGTGGACATCCTCACGGACCTGCTCGCCCGCGCCAACTCCGTTGAGGTGAAAGCATGCTGACGGAAAATCAGCACAGCCGGGAAAACACTTGGGGTTACGAGACGTCCACCGGGCTGGCGTTCACCCACGAGGACATCGTGGACCCGCACTTCGAGGCCTGTGCCGCGTACTACCTGGACGCCCTGGACAGCGTGGGCGTCCGGCCGGGCTGGCATGTGCTGGACGCGGGGTGCGGCAGCGGCGCGTTCCTGCCCCGGCTCGCGGAGCTCGTCGGGCCCGAGGGGCGGGTCTCGGCCCTCGACCTGGCCGAGGAGAACGCCGCGCTCGCCGCCGAGCGGATGCGGGACCATCCGGCCCGCGCACGGCTCGCGGTCCGGCAGGGCAGTCTCCTCGAACTGCCTTACGCGGACGGCACGTTCGACGCCGTCTGGTGCGCGAACACGACGCAGTACCTGGACGACGTCGAACTGACGCGCGTGCTGGCGGAACTGCGCCGGGTCACCCGGCCCGGCGGCCTCGTCGCCGTCAAGGACGTCGACGGCACCCTGAGCACCGTACGCCCGGCGGACCCCTTCCTGATCACCGACTTCTTCCGCGAGGGCGCCCAATCCCCCGGCTACGCCCGCCAGTTGCTGCGGGGCCGCGACCTGTACCGCCGGCTGCGCGCCGCCGGGTTCACGTCCGTACGGCAGCGCACGATCCTCATGGAGTTCCACGCCCCCCTGTCCCCGGCGGCCCTGCGGTTCTACGGCAACGCGTGCGCGCGGTTCGCCCGGCAGGCGACGCGGGCGGGGATGCCGGGCGACTGGGCCCCGTTCCTGGACCCCGACGACCCGGCGGCACCGTTGCGCGACCCGGACGGCTACATCAGCGAGGGGAACGTCATCGCGATCGGCACCGCCTGAAACACGTACGTCCCACATCACCGGCTTGGAGCACCATGAGTGAATCACGTAAGAACGCCGCCGCCCTCACCCGTCGCGCCACGCTGACCACCGGCGCCCTCGTCGGGGTCGACGGTCTGCTGAACGCGACGCCGGCCGCCGCCGCGCCCCGCGAGAGCGCCCGCTACACGCGCGGGTGGGCCGTGCTGCGCGAGGCGTCCGGCGAACGCGGGGCGGCCGTCGTCGAGTCGCTCCGGGACATCGCCCCGGACCTGGGCCGCTACGTCGTCGAGTTCGCGTACGGCGACGTCTTCTCGCGGGCCGGACTCGACCTGCGCCAGCGGGAGTTGGTGACGGTCGCGGCGCTGGCCGCGGCGGGGGACACCGCGTCGCAGCTCGACTTCCACATGGACGCGGCGCTGAACGTCGGCGTGCGCCCCGCGGAGATCATCGAGGCCCTGATCCATCTGGTGCCGTTCGTGGGATTCCCCCGGGCGCTCAACGCGGTCGGCGTGGCCAGGAAGGTGTTCGCCGCCGGCGACGTCACGTTCGAGCCGCCGGTCATGGAGGAAGGCGGCGACCGTTACGAGCGCGGCAAGGAGAAGCTGCTGGAGATCGACGGCGCGCACGGCCTGGAGGTCGTCGAGTCCCTGAAGGACATCGCCCCTGATCTGGGCCGCTACATCGTCGAGTTCACCTTCGGCGACGTCTACCACCGCCCGTGGCTGAGCGCCCCGTCACGGCAGCTCGTCACCGTCGGCGCGCTGACCGCCGTCGGCGACACCGCTCCCCAACTGCGCGTGCACATCGGGGCCGCGCTGAACGTCGGCCTGAGCGCGCGGCAGGTGGTCGAGACGCTGATCCACGTCGTGCCGTACGCCGGATTCCCGCGCACGCTGAACGCGATCGGGGTGGCCAGGGCCGTGTTCGAGGAACGGAACAGCTCGCGGTGACGACGGACGTCGCGGCGGACTTCGGGGCGCTCGGCGAGGAGTTCCTCAGGAATCCCCATCCGGTGTACGCCGCCCTGCGCGCCCGGGGCCCGGTGCACCGGGTCCGGGTGCCCGAGGGCGCGGAGGCGTGGCTCGTGGTCGGCTACGAGGCGTGCCGGGCCGCGCTCACCGACCCCACGCTGTCCAAGTCCTGGCAGGACGCCTCCCCGGCGCTGCCGCTGGCCCGGCTCTCCGCGGGCGAGAACCTGCTGAGCTCGAACCCGCCGGACCACTCCCGGCTGCGCAGGCTCGTGGCGAAGGAGTTCACCCCCCGCCGGGTCGAGGAACTCGCCCCGAGGGTCCGGGCGTTGACCGGCGAACTCCTCGACGCCATGCTGGCCGGGCCGGGCGGCCGCGCCGACCTCGTCGAGGCGCTGTCCTTCCCGCTGGCCATGGGCATCATCTGCGAACTGCTCGGCGTGCCCTCGCTCGACCGCGCCGCGTTCCGGGAGTGGGCCGAGCAGGCGCTGAGCAGCCCGGACCGGGACACCAGGACGGCCGCCACGGCCGCGATGACGGACTACCTGGTCGCCATGGTGGACGAGATGCGGCAGCGGCCCGGCGACGATCTGATGAGCGCCCTCATCCGGACCACGGACGAGGACGGCGACCGGCTGTCCGCCGAGGAACTCATCGGCATGGCCTGGCTGTTGCTGGTCACCGGCTTCGAGACGACCGTGCACCTGATCGCCGCCGGCGTCCTCGCGCTGCTGCGCCACCCCGAGCAGCTCACCGCGTTGCGCGCCGACCCCTCGCTCGTCGACAACGCCGTCGAGGAGATGCTGCGCTACGACGGCCCCGTCGAGACCACCACCTACCGCTTCACCACCGGCCCCCTGGAGATCGGCGGCATGGTGGTGCCGGGCGGCGGCGAACTCGTCCTGGTCGCGCTCGCCGACGCGGACCGGGACCCGGCGCGCTTCCCGGACCCGGACCGCTTCGACATCCGCCGCCCGGCCGGCGGTCACCTCGCCTTCGGCCACGGCATCCACTACTGCCTGGGCGCTCCCCTGGCCCGCCTCCAGGCCCGCACCGCCATCACGGCGCTCCTGGACCGCTGCCCCGCCCTCGCCCTGGACGCCGACCCCGCCACCCTCTCCTGGCGCACCGGCCTCCTCATCCGGGGCCCCCGCCACCTCCCCGTCCGCTGGCTCCCCGGGACGTGACCCCACGCCTCCCGGGCGCACGGATGGTTTGATGTCCGACTGTGACCCGACGGATATTCATAGACAAGCAGAGCCCCAAGGCCTACCACGCGCTGGTCCAGACCTCCGAGGCGGTACGGGCGACCGCCGCCGAAGCCGGTCTGGAGCGCGCCCTCGTGGAGCTGGTCAACCTGCGCGTCTCCCAGCTCAACGGCTGCGCGTTCTGCCTGGACGTGCACACCAAGGCGGCCCTGCGGGCGGGCGAGGACACCCGGCGGCTCGGTGTCCTCGCCGCCTGGCGGGACACCGCCCTCTTCACCCCCGTGGAACGCGCGGCGCTCGCGCTGGCGGAGGCGACCACCGTGCCGTCCGACGCCGCCGCGCAGGAGGCCGCGTACGCGGACGCCCGGCAGGTGCTCACCGAGGACCAGCTCTCGGCGGTGATCTGGGTGGCGGTCACCATCAACGCCTTCAACCGGGTGTCCATCCTCAGCAAGCACCCCGTGCACTGACCGACCCTGATCCACTCCCTGGAGGCCCCACCCATGCCCCGCACGCCCCTCCCCTCCTCCCCCGCCGACGGACCGGAGTCCGTCAACGCCGAGGCCTGGCAGGCCTACGCCGCCCACCACCTGCGGCGCGGAACCGTCCTGGCGGAGGCGGAACGGATCGACTGGGGGTTCCCGGACGCGGGTCCCGACGAGTCGTTCCTCGGGGAGCTGACGGGCCGGCGCGTCCTGGACCTCGGCTGCGGGACGGCCCGGCACGCCGCCCGGCTCGTGCGCGCGTACGACGCCACGGTCGACGCGGTCGACTCCGCGCCGGGCCAGATCGAGCGCGCCCGGGCCCGGTACGGCTCCCTGCCCGGGCTGCGGCTCTTCCACGCGGACGCCGTCGCGCACCTGCACGCCGCGCGGCGGTACGACGTCGTGTACTCCGTCGGCGCGGTCCCGTTCGTCGACCCACGGCGGCTGCTGCCCGCGCTGGCGACCGCGCTGACCCCGGGCGGGACGCTGTGCTTCTCCGTGCTGCACACCAACTCCCAGGGGGAGGGGCCCACTTCGGACCTCGTGGCCCGGCCGGAGACCCTGCGGTTGGCGGGCGGCGGCGAGACGACGGTCCGGATGTGGGTGCCCGCCCCCGAGGTGTGGGAGGAACTGCTCACCGAGCACGGACTGGTCGTCGAGGACGTCGTGCCGGTGACGTCGCCCGACCCGGCGAACGCCGCCGCCTACCGCGTCTTCCGCGCCCGCCGCCCGCCGCGCGTCTCCGCCCGCCCCCGCACGAACTTCCCGCCCGTCGCCCACGCGGCAATCGGCGTCGGCGCGATCCTGCACGGCCCCCGAGGACTGCTCCTGGGCCGCCACCGCCGGGGCACCTGGGAGCTGCCCGGCGGCACGGTGGAACCCGGCGAGTCCCTCCAGGAGACGGTCGTACGGGAGTTGCGGGAGGAGACCGGGGTGCGGGCGGACCCGTCGGACGTACGGCTGCTGGGCACGCTCGTCGATCACGTCGACGGCGTCGTACGACTCACGGTCGGCGCTGTCGTCACCGACTGGGAGGGCGAACCGGCAGACCAGCCCGGCGAGAGCGTCGGCGACTGGCGCTGGTACTCCCTGGACCACCTGCCGCCGTCCCTGTTCGTGTGCAGCGCCCAGTCCCTCACCGCCTGGCGGCCCGACCTGCCGATCGACCACGCCCCGGCCCACTTCACCCCGTACGACGACCACGTACCTGCGGCACCGGGGAGGGCTCAACTGCCCTGAATTTGTGGAGGCGTTGCGCAATCTCGTGCGAACCGTTGACGCGTTGGCCTGATGTCGCTCATCATCGGGCCACTCGATGTCAGCGTTGACACATGTCATCGCTGACACCTCTGGTCGGCGGTGTGGACGACATCGCGGACCAGGGCGTCACATTTTCGGGCCGCCCGCCGCAGGCTGTGCTGCGTGGACGGCCGCAGCACAGGAGACACCATGAGTTCTGGACGTGTATCCCGGCGTGCCCGCGCGCGGATCACCGTCGCGGCGGCGGCCGTCTGCGCCCTGCTCGCCCCGCAGGCCGCCGCGGCCGACACCCCGCCGTACTCCGAGACCTACCGTCCCCAGTTCCACTTCACTCCGGAACAGAACTGGATGAACGACCCCAACGGCCTCGTGTACTACCAGGGCGAATACCACCTGTTCTACCAGTACAACCCGAACGGCAACGCGTGGGGCGACATGTCCTGGGGCCACGCGGTGAGCACGGACCTCATCCACTGGCAGCAGTTGCCGCTCGCCCTGTCGCACGACGACAAGGAGATGGTCTTCTCCGGCAGCGCCGTCGTCGACGAGAACAACACCACCGGTTTCGGCACCACCGAGAACCCGCCGATGGTGGCGATCTACACCAGCAACGACATCGCCACCGGCGTCCAGTCGCAGGCGCTCGCCTACAGCACCGACCGCGGCCGCACCTGGACCAAGTACCAGGGCAACCCCGTCATCGACATCGGCTCGAAGGACTTCCGCGACCCCAAGGTCCAGTGGTACGCGCCGACCAAGAGCTGGTTGATGACGGTGTCGCTGTCCGCCGAGCACAAGGTGCGGTTCTACTCCTCCAAGAACCTCAAGGACTGGACGCAGCTCAGCGAGTTCGGTCCGGCCGGCGCGACAGGCGGGGTGTGGGAGTGCCCCGATCTCTTCCCGCTGGCCGTCGACGGGGACCCCGACAACATCAAGTGGGTCCTGGTCGTCAACCTCAACCCCGGTGGCATCGCGGGCGGTTCGGCCGCCCAGTACTTCGTCGGCGACTTCGACGGCACGAAGTTCACCGCCGATGACGACGGCACCTACACCCCGCCCGCCGGGACCGTCGTGCAGGACTTCGAGGGCACCGGCTTCGGCGCGTGGACGGCCACGGGCAGCGCGTTCGGCCCGGGACCGGCGGCCGGGACGCTCGACGGGCAGCAGACCGTCGCCGGCTTCGACGGCACGGGCCTCGCCAACAGCTTCCACTCCGGGGACGCCACCACCGGCACCCTCACCTCGCCCGCCTTCACCGTCGACAGCCCCTACCTGAACTTCAAGATCGGCGGCGGCCGGCACCCGCACCAACCCGGGACGGTCCTCGCCGACTTCGAGGCCGGCAGCTACGGCGACTGGACGACGACCGGCACCGCCTTCGGCACGGCACCGGCCACCGGCACCCTCCCCGGCCAGCAGCAGGTCTCCGGCTTCCAGGGCGGCGGCCTGGTCAACACCTTCCTGAACGGCGACGCCGGCACCGGCACCCTCACCTCGCCGGAGTTCACCCTCGACAAGCGGTACGTCAACTTCCGCATCGGCGGCGGCAACCACCCCGCCGGCTCCGCCGACCCCACCGCCCTCGAACTCCTCGTCGACGGCCAGGTCGTGCGCAGCGCCACCGGAAAGGACGCCGAGGCACTCGAGACCGCCTCCTGGGACGTCAATGACCTCGCCGGGAAGAAAGCGCAGATCAGGGTCGTCGATGACAACACGGGAAGCTGGGGCCACCTCAACGCCGACCAGATCGTGCTGTCCGACACCCAGGCCCGGCCCGGCGCCGAGGAGACCTCGGTCGATCTGGTCGTCGACGGCCAGGTCGTCCGCAGCGCGACCGGCTCCGACAGCGAGACGCTGGACTGGGCCTCCTTCGACATGCGCCCCTACCTCGGCAAGCAGGCGCAGCTCCAGCTCGTCGACATGAACACCGGCGGCTGGGGCCACATCCTCGCCGACCAGTTCACCGCGGCCGACGCCCCCGCCCGCTCGGTCCTCCAGCGCGCCCACTGGGCCGACTACGGCAAGGACTACTACGCTGCCGTCTCCTGGGAGGACTCCCCGGACGGCAAGCGGTACATGATCGGCTGGATGAGCAACTGGGACTACGCCGGCGCCGTCCCCACCTCCGCCTGGCGCGGCGCGCAGAGCATCCCCCGCCAGATGGCGCTGCGCACCGTCGACGGCCGCGTCCTGCTGACCAGCCAGCCGGTGGACAGCGTGACGTACTTGCGGCAGGACCCTCCGGCGACCGCGACCGCCGGCCTCGTGACGAACAGGTCGCAGCCGCTGATCGGTCCCGCCGCCGAAGGCAAGGCGCTCGACATCGAGGCGACCTTCTCCCTCAAGGACGCCGAACGCTTCGGGCTCAAGGTGCGCACCGGCGCGGCGGGCGAGGAGACCGTCATCGGCTACGACACCACGACCCAGGAGCTGTACGTCGACCGCGGCCACTCCGGCGCGGTGGACTTCAACAGCACGTTCCCCGGCATCCAGACCGCGCCTCTGAAGGCGGTGGACGGCAAGGTCACGCTGCGGATCCTCGTCGACTGGTCGTCCGTCGAGGTCTTCGGCGGCGACGGCGAAGCGGTGATCACCGACCAGATCTTCCCCGACCCCGCCAGCCAGGGAGTCCAGGTCTTCGCCGAGAACGGCTCGGTGCAGTTGGACGAGGCCACCGTCTGGCACCTCGCCTCCGCCCACGACTGACACGACGGGTCAGTCGTGGAAAGCGTGCGGGGCGCGTAGCACATACGGCCGGAGTGCGAGGCCGAACGAGGGAGCAGGCACCCGGAATCGGGTGTCCCGTCACTCGTTCCCGTGGCTTTCCGGCACCCTCTTGGCGGGCATTCCCGCAGGTCATGAGAGAGTTGCGGCCCAAACTACCCAGGGGGGTCTGTGACACGACATCAGAAACGGTCCGGGGTGCGCAGAAAGTCGCTCACCGCGGTCGTCGCACTCGGCACGGTGGCCGGCGCGGCGTTCGCGGGGGCGGCCTCGGCCGACGCCGCGACCTGGACCACCGTGGCGGCAGGCGTGTCGTACCGACAGTACGACCTGCGAGGGGCCGCCGGGACGACGCACGCGCATGTGCTCAGCGTCGACCTCACCAACACCCACGTACGCCTCGGCCTGTTGTACCCGGGGGCGGTCGCGTCCCGCGCGGCCGTCTCCTCGCTGGCCAACAGTCAGAAGGCGGTCGCCGGCATCAACGGCGACTTCTTCAACATCTCCGAGGCGCAGCACCCGGGCGTCGCGGCGACCGGGGCGAGCGTGGGCCCGGCGATCGCGAACGGGCGGGCGCTCAAGGGCGCGGTCCCGGACGGGCAGCGGTTCGGCCCGGCGCTGCCGCCGGGCACGAACACCAAGGCCGTGGTCGGCGTCGGCACCGACGGCCGGGCCCGGGTGGACAGCCTGTCCCTGACCGGCACGTACGCCACCGTGGGACGGCGGCTGCCGCTGGGCGGCGTCAACCAGTACGCGCTGCCGGAGAACTCGGTCGGCGCGTACACCTCGGACTGGGGCGGCGTCTCGCGCAAGCGGGCCACCTGCGGCACCGACACCGAACGGGCCGCGGCGTGCAGCACCGCCACCTACGAGGTGACGCTGAAGAAGGGCAAGGTCGTGTCGACGTCGACCACGCCCGGCAGCGGCGTCATCGCCGCCGGCACCACGGTCCTCGTCGGGCGGGAGGCGGGCGCGCAGCGCCTGAAGAAGCTCGTCAAGGGCCAGCCGGTGGCGGTGCGGTACGGGCTGACGTCCGCGTCGAAGTCGGCGTACGGCTTCGCCGTCGGCGGCTACCCGCTCCTGTCCGGCGGAAGGTCGCTGACCGGTCTGAACAACTCGGTCTCGGCGGTGCGGACGGCGGTGGGCATCGGCAACGGCGGCAAGCGGGTCTTCCTGTTCGCGCTGGACGGCGCCGCCGCGTACCGCAAGGGCCTGACCGTCGCCGAGGTCGCCGGCGCGCTGAAGAGCCTGGGCGCGACCGAGGGCTTCAGCCTGGACGGCGGCGGCTCGTCGACCCTGGTGGCCCGCCCGTCGGGCGCGACCAAGGTGACGGTCCGCAACCACCCGTCCGACGGGTACGAGCGCCCGGTGTCGAACGGCATCGGGGTCTTCACCAAGTAGTCGCCCCGCGTCAGGGGTGACGACCCCGCAGCGGCGTCACGGCCGAAGGCTGCCGACGAGTTCGGCGGTCGCCGTGATGCCGCTGTGGATGGTGGCGGCCATGCTGGTGCCGGCCAGGAGGAAGCCGAGCAGCAGGCAGACCAGTGCGTGCGAGACCTTCAGTCCGCCGCTGCGCATGAAGATCACCGCCAGGATCAGCAGCAACAGCACGACGGAAATCGAGATGGCCACCGTCAACCTCCTCCGCTACGTCCGCTTTCGCGGCATTCGGCCGCAAGTGTGACGCAACGGAGGGTGCGCCGGTGCGGCTGCCCCGTCCGCCGAACGAGTGGTGTCGGCGGGCCGCGCTACGCCGTCCGGTGGGCGTCGAGGAACGCCTCCAGGCCTGCCAGGTCGTCGGTGTTGAGGTAGTCGACGCCGGCGGCGAGGAGCTGCGTCCACAGCGCGTCCCGGTCGGGGCCGGCGATGTCGGGCGTGGCCCAGAACCGCACCTGCTGTCCGCGCGCGTGGGCGGCGGCCACGATGTCGCGCAGCTTGCGCCGCTCCGCCTCGGGGAAGGTGCCGACGCCGAGCCAGGTGAAGTTGAGCGTCCAGTTGTCGCTGATGAGGGAGGCGAACGACGCCTCGGAGGTGCCGAGGTCGGTGAGCCGGCCGTCGTAGAAGGCCCGGCGCACGCTCTGCGCGGCCATCGGGGTACGGGCCGCGCGGTCGCCGGAGATGACGGCGGTGACCGGGCCGGTGTGGATGCGGCCGTGCGCGTACGTCGTGAACAGGCCCTTGTAGCGCTTGAGTCGGCGGTCGAGTTCGAGGTAGGTCGAGGAGCCCTCGGTCTTGATGTCGATGAGGAGTTGCAGCGGCTGCCGGTGGCCCCGGTACACCGACCCGTGGTTGGCCTTCACGCGGGCGGCGAGCGGGGCGAGGTAGAGGGACTCCAGGGTGCGGGTGGGGTCGAGTTCGTCCGCCGAGTGGGCGATCAGCAGTTCGCCGTCGACGAGGAAGATGTCGGCCTCGACGCTGCCGAAGCGGTGGTCGAGCGCGTCGAGGAGGGGGCGGGGGTGCTCGTAGTCGTTGTGGGCGTGGGCGTGCCGCAACGGGCGGGCGCCGGGGTGCCGTTCGGCGGCGAGCGCGCTGACGCCGGGCAGGGCGACCGCGCCGGCGAAGGCGGCGCCGAGGGTGCTGAGGGCTCTGCGACGAGTGGTGAGGGCCATGACTCTGCCTCCCGTGGACGGCGTGGGGACCTCCGCGAGTATCACGCCCCGCCGCACCCGATGGGCCTGCGCACGGCAGGAGTTGGCCGGACCGCCGCTGCCTGTTCACTCCACCCGGCCCCGCACCCGAAAAAGCCCGCCCCAGGTGGGGCGGGCTTTCCCGCGGGTTCTCCGGCCGTATACGCGCCGGGTCAGGGGGCGCGCAGGTCGACCAGTTCGGCCAGGGCCTCCCGGTGGGTGCCCGCCGTGCCGTAGGCGATCGAATCGGCCTTGGCCCGCTTGAGGTTGAGGTGGACCGGGTGCTCCCACGTCATGCCGAGGCCGCCGTGCAGTTGCAGGGCCTCCTCGGCGGCCCGGACGGCGACGGGCGCCGCGTAGGCCTGGGCGACGGCGACCGCCACGTCGGCGTCCGCGCCGGTGGCGAGCGCGTCGGCCGCGCCCCGGGCGGCGGCGCGGAGGTTGACGACCTCCAGCCACGACTGGGCCAGCCGGTGCTTGAGCGCCTGGAACCCGCCGACCGGCCGGTTGAACTGCTTGCGCTCCTTCAGGTAGCGCACGGTCTCGGTCAACGCCCAGTCGGCGAGCCCGAGTTGCTCGGAGGCGAGCAGCCCGGCCCCGGCCCGCAGGGCGCGGCGTACGGCGGGTTCGGCGTCGCCGAGGCGGCGGCCGGGTGCGCCGGTCAGCGTGACCGTCCCGAGCGGGCGGGTCAGGTCGAGGGAGACCTGCGGGGTGACGGTCACGGCCGCCGCGTCCACCGCGTACAGCCCGCCGTCGTCGGCCGGCACGAGCAGCACGTCGGCTGCGACGGCGTCCGCGATGCCGGTCAACTCCCCGTGGAGCAGGCCGTCTTCGACGTGTACGGCCTTGACGGCGGTGCCCGGCGCGAGGTGCAGGGCGACCGCCAGTGCGCCGATGGTCCGCCCGGACGCGAGGCGGCCGAGCAGCTCCGCGTCCTCGACGGCGAGCAGCGCCTCGGTGGCGACCACGGCACTGGTCAGATACGGCACGGGGGCGACGGCGCGCCCCAACTCCTCCAGCACGACGGCGACTTCGCGGTGCGTGGCACCCTGGCCGCCCAGTTCCTCGGGCACCAGCAGGCCGGCCAGGCCCATGCCGTCGGAGAGCGCCTTCCAGGCCGCCAGGTCGTGCGGGGTGTCCGACTCGGTGCGGGCGATGACGCCCGGCGCGTCGCAGTGATCGGCGAGCAGGTCCCGTACCGCGGCCCGCAGCGCCTCTTCCTCCTCGGTGTAGAGGAGATCCGGCTGTGCGCTCATCGGGACAGGTCCTTCCAGGCGACGTCCTTGTCGGTGCGCGGCTCGGACGGCAGGCCCAGGACGCGTTCGGCGACGATGTTCAGCAGGACCTCGCTGGTCCCGCCCTCGATGCTGTTGCCCTTGGAGCGGAGGTAGCGGTACCCGGCGTCACGGCCGGTGAAGTCCACCAGCTCCGGGCGGCGCATCGTCCAGTCGTCGTACAACAGGCCTTCCTCGCCGCGGAGTTCCACCTCCAGTCCGCTGATCTCCTGGTTGAGGCGGGCGAAGGCGAGCTTCATGCCGGCGCCCTCGGGTCCCGGCTGGCCCAGGGCGAGCTGCTGGCGCAGGCGTTCGCCGGTGAGGCGGGCGACCTCGGCCTCCACCCACAGCTTCAGCAGCCGCTGGTGCAGGTCGTGGGTGCGCAGCTCGGGCCGCTCGCGCCAGGTCTTGGCGACGGGGCCGATCATGCCGCCCTCGCGGGGCAGCCGCATGCCGCCGATGGCGACGCGTTCGTTGTTCAGCGTGGTCTGCGCGACCCGCCAGCCCGCGCCGACCTCGCCGAGGCGGCGCGTGTCGGGGATGCGGACGTCGGTCAGGAAGACCTCGTTGAACTCCGCCTCGCCGGTGATCTGGCGCAGCGGCCGGACCTCGACGCCGGGGTCGGTCATGTCGCAGAGGAAGTAGGTGATGCCCGCGTGCTTGGGCACGTCCGGGTCGGTGCGGGCGATGAGGATGGCCCAGCGGGCGAGGTGGGCGCTGGACGTCCACACCTTCTGCCCGTTGACGACCCAGCCGTCGCCCTCACGGACGGCCCGGGTGCCGAGCGCCGCGAGGTCGGAGCCCGCGCCGGGCTCGCTGAAGAGCTGGCACCACACCTCCTCGCCCACCCACAACGGGCGCAGGAAGCGCTGCTTCTGCTCCTCGGTGCCGTACTTCAGGATCGTCGGCGCGGCCATGCCGAGGCCGATGCCGATGCGCCGCGGGTCGTTGTCGGGAGCGCCGGCGGCCTCCAACTCGGCGTCCACGACGGCCTGGAGGGTGCGGGGCGCACCGAGGCCGCCGAGGCCCTGCGGGTAGTGCACCCAGGCGAGCCCGGCGTCGAAGCGGGCCTTCAGGAAGTCGAGCCGGTCCGTGTCGGCGGGCGGGTGCGCGGCCAGCAACTCCGCTGTGCGGCGCTGGAGTTCGGCTGCGTCGATGGTCATGCGGTGGCTCCGTTCTCCAGCGCGGGCAGCACGGCGACGCGGCCGGTGGTGACGCCGTCGGCGACCCGCTGCACGGCGGCCGCGGCCTGACCGAGCGGTACGCGCTCGCTCACCAGCGGCCGGATCGCGCCCCGGGCGGCCAGCTCGGTGAGCTGCTCGTGGCAGTGCTGGACCAGCTTCGGGTTCTTGGTGTTGTACAGGCCCCAGTGCAGGCCGAGGATCGCGTAGTTCTTCACGAGGGCGTGGTTGAGCGCGGGGCTCGGGATGGTCCCGCTCGCGAAGCCGACGACCACGATCCGGCCCTCGAAGGCGACGACCTTCGTGGACTGCGTGTAGGCAGCCCCGCCGACGGGGTCGTAGATCACGTCGGCGCCCCGGCCGCCGGTGACCTCCTTCACCGCGCCGATGACGTCCTCGACCCGCCGGTCGATGACGACGTCACAGCCCAACTCCCGTGCCACGGCGGCCTTGTCGGCGCCGCCGACGACACCGATGACGGTCGCGCCGGCCGCCTTGCCGAGCTGTACGGCCGCGCTGCCGACGCCTCCCGCGGCGGCGTGCACGAGCAGTGTCTCGCCGGCCTCCAGGTGCGCCCTGCGGTGCAGGCCGAACCAGCCCGTCTGGTAGCCGATGTGCAGCGCGGCGGCCTCGGCGTCGTCCAGCGACTCGGGCGCGGGCAGCACGGCGGCGGCGTCGGCCACGGCGTACTCGGCGAAACCGCCGTACGGCAGGGCCGGGTTGGCGATCACGCGGCGGCCGTCCTCGGTCTCGCCGCAGATCTCCAGGCCCGGCGTGAAGGGCAGCGGGGGCCGCACCTGGTAGTGGCCCCGGACCATCAGCGCGTCCGGGAAGTTGATGTTGGCGGCACGCACCCTGAGCAGGACCTGGCCCTCGCCGGGCGTGGGCCGCTCCACGTCCGCGAGCCGCATCACCTCGCTCGGCTCGCCGTTCTCGTGCACCTGCCATGCCTGCATGCGGAGCCTCCACGGGACTGCGTCGTCCGACCGGCGTTCCGACCGGGTCGAACGCATACTAAGCGGTCGCTTGTGGAGAGGGAACAGCCGACCACCCAAGAGTCGCCTGCGTCACGGCTGCCGGGGCTTGGCCCGCACGTGCATCCGCTCCCCCTGCGGCCCGAACAGGCTCAGGAACTCGGCCGGTCCCTCCCCCGTCGACCCGAACCAGTGCGGCACGCGCGTGTCGAACTCGGCGGCCTCGCCCGCCGACAGCACCACGTCGTGCTCGCCGAGCACCACCCGCAGCCGCCCGGACATCACGTACAGCCATTCGTAGCCCTCGTGGACGCGCGGCTCCGGCTCCTCCTCGCTCCGGGGCACCAGCACCTTGAAGGCCTGGAGGCCGCCGGGCTGGCGGGACAGCGGCCAGAAGGTGCGCCCGTGCCGCACCAGCGGCTTGGCCGGCCGCACCCGGGGGTCGCCCACCGGCGGGGCCCCGACCAGCTCGTCCAACGGCACCTCGTGGGCCTGCGCGATCGGCAGCAGCAGCTCCAGGCTGGGCTTGCGCAGCCCCGACTCCAGCCGCGACAGGGTGCTGACGGAGATCCCGGTCGACTCGGACAGCGCCGCGAGCGTCACCTCCCGCTCCTTGCGGATCCGCCGCAGCCGCGGCCCGACCTCCGCGAGAACCTCATCGGTAGTCATGCCCCCATCTTGCCGAACCGGCAAAGAGGTTTGTCAATCCCGCACCTGCCCGGCGACCGTGGCGACGGAGGTGGTCCCCATGACCGAGACCCACGAAACGACCGAGACGTACGAGACGACCGAGACGTACGAGGTGATCGTCGTCGGCGGGGGCGCGGCGGGGCTGTCCGCCGCGCTCGTCCTGGGCCGGGCCCGGCGTCGCACGCTGGTCGTCGACGCCGGCGAGCCGCGCAACGCGCCCGCCGCGCACATGCAGGGCCGGCGGGCAACGCGTCCGGCTTCGCCGAGCAGGTCGTGAACGCGGCCAGCCGGGGCTACCGGGCCGGGGCCGCGATCAACGGGGAGCTGCTGATGGCGCACCTCGACGCGGCGGTGCGGATGTAGCCGGGACCCGGGCGTTGCACCATGGCTGCATGCTGCTGACCCGGCTCGCCGACGTGTCCCGGGAGGTCGCCGCCGCCTCGGCGCGCTCCCGCAAGATCGCCCTGCTCGCCGAGCTGTTCCGGGACGCGGCGGCGGACGACGCCCCGATCGTCATCCCCTACCTGGCCGGCCGGCTCCCGCAGGGCCGGCTGGGCGTCGGCTGGAAGGCGCTGAGCCGCCCGGTCGCCCCGGCCGCCGCGCCGACCCTGACCGTGCGCGAGGTGGACGCCCGTCTCACCGAGCTCGGCACGGTGTCCGGCCCCGGCTCCCAGGCCGAACGGGCCCGGCTGGTCGGCGAGTTGATGGGCGCGGCCACCGCCGACGAGCAGCGCTTCCTGCTGGGCCTGATCACCGGCGAGGTCCGGCAGGGCGCGCTGGACGCCGTAGCCGTGGAGGGTCTGGCGCAGGCGACCGGTGCGCCCCCGCCGGACGTACGGCGGGCGGTGATGCTGGCCGGGTCGCTCCAGGCGGTGGCGCGGGCCCTGCTCGCGGACGGACCCCCGGCCCTGGCGACGTTCCGGCTCACCGTCGGCCGCCCGGTGCTGCCGATGCTCGCGCACACCGCGTCCTCCGTCACCGAGGCGGTCGGCAGGCTCGGCGGCTGCGCGGTGGAGGAGAAGCTCGACGGAATCCGCGTCCAGGTGCACCGCGACGGCGACGACATCCGCCTCTACACCCGCACACTCGACGACATCACCGACCGCCTGCCCGAAGTGACGGCCGCGGCAAGGGAGTTGGCGGGGGCACGGTTCATCCTGGACGGCGAGGTCCTGGCCCTCGACGCGAGCGGGCGGCCCCGTTCCTTCCAGGAGACGGCCGGCCGGGTCGGCTCCCGGGTGGACGTGGCGACGGCCGCCGAGGCGGTCCCCGTCTCCCCCGTCTTCTTCGACGCGCTGTCCGTCGACGGCCGTGACCTGCTCGACCTGCCGTTCGCGCAGCGGCACGCGGAGCTGGCCCGGCTGGTGCCCGAGCCGATGCGGGTGCGCCGGACGGTCGTGTCAGGCCCCGAGGACGCCGAGGCGGCCGAGGAGTTCTCACGGCAGACGCTGCTGCGAGGCCACGAGGGAGTCGTCGTCAAGGCCCTCGACGCGCCCTACAGCGCGGGCCGGCGCGGCGCGTCCTGGCTGAAGGTGAAGCCCGTGCACACGCTCGACCTGGTGGTCCTGGCCGCCGAGTGGGGCCACGGACGGCGCACCGGCAAGCTCTCCAACCTGCACCTCGGCGCGCGCACCGCCGACGGCGGCTTCGCGATGCTCGGCAAGACCTTCAAGGGCCTGACCGACGCCCTGCTGACCTGGCAGACGGAACGCCTGACCGGCCTGGCCGTCGAGGACGACGGCCACGTGGTGACCGTACGCCCCGAACTCGTCGTCGAGATCGCCTACGACGGCCTCCAGCGCTCCACCCGCTACCCGGCCGGCGTCACCCTCCGCTTCGCCCGCGTGCTCGGCTACCGCGAGGACAAGCGCCCGCAGGACGCGGACACCGTTCAGACCCTGCTCGCCGCCCACCCGGAGGTGCGCCCGTGACACCCGCGACGCCGAGGCGCAGCGCCGGCCTGCTGCTGTTCCGGCCCGGCGACGACGGCCCGGAGGTGCTACTCGGCCATATGGGCGGCCCGTACTTCGCGAAGAAGGACGCCGGGGCGTGGACCGTCCCGAAGGGCGAGTACGAGCCCGGCGAGACGGCCTGGGAGGCGGCCCGCCGCGAGTTCCGCGAGGAGCTCGGACTGCCGCCGCCGGACGGCGTGGCCATCCCGCTCGGCGAGGTCCGCCAGACGAACGGCAAGATCGTCACCGCGTGGGCGATCGAGGCGGACCTCGACCCGGCGGCGATCGACCCCGGAACGTTCACGATGGAGTGGCCGCCGAGATCGGGACGCGTCCAGGAGTTCCCGGAGCTGGACCGGGTCGCCTGGTTCGGCCTCGCCCGGGCCCGCGAGGTGATCGTCACGGCACAGGCCACGTTTCTCGACCGCCTCACCGAGCACTCGTCCTGAGCGGACGCGCACGCGTTGCGGTACCTACCGCCGCGCGGGAAGGTCGAAGCACAGCCAGCTCTCCAGGAGGTCGGTCATGCCCATCGCGACGGTGAACCCGGCGAACGGCGAGACGCTTCGGACGTACGAGGCCATGGACGGCGAGGAACTGGAGCGCAGGCTCCTCCTCGCGGAGGCCACCTTCCGCACGTACCGGACGTCGCCCTTCGCCGACCGGGCGCGCCTCATGAACCAGGCCGCGCGGCTCCTGGACGAGGACCAGCAGGACATCGCCCGGACCATGACGACCGAGATGGGCAAGCCGCTGAAACAGGCGCGCGCGGAGGCCGCGAAGTGCGCCAGGGCGATGCGCTGGTACGCCGAGCGCGCCGAGGAACTCCTCGCCGACGAGGAGCCGGCCGCCGCCGACGTCAAGGACTCCGGCGCGTCGCGCGCCCTGGTCCGCTACCGGCCGCTGGGTCCGGTCCTCGCGGTGATGCCGTGGAACTTCCCGCTGTGGCAGGTGATCCGGTTCGCCGCGCCGGCGCTGATGGCGGGCAACGTGGGCCTGCTCAAGCACGCGTCGAACGTCCCGCAGACCGCCCTGTACCTGGAGGACCTGTTCCACCGGGCGGGCTTCCCCGAGGGCTGCTTCCAGACGCTGCTCGTCGGGTCCGGCGCGGTGGACGAGATCCTGCGCGACGAGCGGGTCAAGGCGGCGACCCTGACCGGCAGCGAGCCGGCCGGGCGCGCGGTCGCCTCGACCGCCGGGGAGATGGTCAAGAAGACGGTGCTGGAGCTGGGCGGCAGCGACCCGTACGTCGTCATGCCGTCGGCGGACATCGACCGGGCCGCGCGGGTCGCGGTGACCGCGCGCGTGCAGAACAACGGGCAGTCGTGCATCGCCGCCAAGCGGTTCATCGTTCACACGGACGTGTACGACGCGTTCGCCGAACGGTTCGTGGCGGGCATGGCCGCGCTGCGGGTCGGCGACCCGCTGGCGGAGGACACCGACGTCGGTCCGCTGGCCACCGAACAGGGGCGCGCGGACCTGGAGGAACTGGTGGTCGACGCGCGGCGCGGCGGGGCCACCGTGCTGTGCGGGGGCGAGCGGCCGGACGGTCCCGGCTGGTATTACCCGCCGACCGTCCTGGCCGGGATCACCCGCGACCTGCGCATCCACCGCGAGGAGGCGTTCGGGCCGGTCGCGACGCTGTACCGGGCGGCCGACGTCGACGAGGCGGTCCTCATCGCCAACGACTCGCCGTTCGGCCTGAGTTCCAACGTGTGGACGCGCGACGAGGCCGAGGTAGACCGTTTCGTACGGGATCTGGAGGCCGGCGGGGTGTTCGTGAACGGGATGACCGCGTCTCATCCGGGGCTGCCGTTCGGCGGGGTGAAGCGGTCCGGGTACGGCCGTGAGCTGTCCGGGCACGGAATCCGGGAGTTCTGCAACATCACCACGGTTTGGCACGGTGCGTGAGCGCCGCGCGGCTACGATCCCCGGTGTGAACCGCGAAGTGACTCTGCCTCTGATCGTCGACGACCGCGGGGCCTTGCAGGTGTCCGCGGCCGACGTGAGCAAGCTGCTCCGCACGCTGGGTGGTCGGTGGCTGCACCTTGTGGAGGCCGGGGCCGACGGGCTCGACGAGGACACGGTCGCCGCGCTGACCATCGAGCTCGCGAAGCTCGCCGACCGTATCGACGTGGCGTGCATCGCGCACAGCAGCGGGGGCGCACCGTAGGCGAAGCCGCACTCCGGCACGCCCCGGCGCGTCACTTCGCCCGGTGCCTACTTCACACTGCCCGCGAGGACGGCCTCGCCCTCCTAGCGGATCGGCATCCCCGACAGCGTGCGGGCGATCACCAGACGCTGGATCTCGCTGGTGCCCTCGAAGATCGTGTAGATGGCCGCGTCCCGGTGCATCCGCTCCACCGGGTACTCCCGGGTGTAGCCGTTGCCGCCGAGGATCTGGATCGCCTGCCCGGTGACCTTCTTCGCGGTCTCGCTGGCGTACAGCTTCGACATCGAGCCCTCGGCGGCGGTGAACGGCTTCCCGTTGACGGCCATCCAGGACGCGCGCCAGACCAGCAGCCGTGCGGCGTCGATCTGCGTGCGCATGTCCGCGAGCTGGAAGGCGACGCCCTGGTTGTCGATGATCGGGCGGCCGAACTGCTCACGCGTCTTCGCGTAGTCGAGGGCCACCTCGTACGCGGCGCGGGCCGTGCCGACGGCCATCGCGCCGACCGCCGGGCGGGACGCCTCGAACGTGGCCATCGCGGCGTTCTTCACGCGCTCGCCGCCGCCCGCCCTGGCGCGCTCACGGGCGCGGGCCAGCCGCTCGTCCAGCTTCTCCTTGCCACCGAGCAGACAGGAGCCGGGGACGCGCACGTTGTCGAGGATCACCTCGGCGGTGTGCGAGGCGCGGATGCCGTGCTTCTTGAACTTCTGGCCCTGGGCGAGCCCGGGGGTGCCCGCCGGGACGATGAAGGAGGCGTGCCCCTTGGAGCCCAGCTCGGCGTCCACGACGGCGACGACCACGTGCACGTTGGCGATGCCGCCGTTGGTCGCCCAGGTCTTCGTGCCGTTGATCACCCACTCGTCCTTGGCCTCGTCGTACACGGCACGAGTGCGCATGGAGGCGACGTCCGAGCCGGCGTCGGGCTCGGAGGAGCAGAACGCGGCGACCTTCACGTCGTTCGCGTCGCCGTACATCTGCGGGATCCAGGTGCCGATCTGCTCCTCGGTGCCGTTGGCGAGGACGCCCACGGCGGCGAGGCCGGTGCCCACGATCGACAGGGCGATGCCCGCGTCGCCCCAGAACAGCTCCTCCATGGCCGTCGGGATGCCGAGGCCGGTGGGGTCGAAGTACTGCTGGGCGTAGAAGTCGAGGGAGTAGATGCCGACCTTCGCGGCCTCCTGGATGACCGGCCAGGGAGTCTCCTCACGCTCGTCCCATTCGGCGGCCGCGGGGCGTATGACGTCGGCCGCGAAGCCGTGCAGCCAGTCCCGGACCTCCTTCTGTTCGTCGTTGAGCTCCATGGTGAACTCGGCCATGACCCCTCCAGCGGCGGAAAGTAAGTGTTACTAGCGGTAACGGGAGTCTGTTACCGGTTGGTAGGAAAAGTCAACTCCCGCATGACGGGCCCGGAGCCCGTCCGCCCGTTCGATGTCAGGCTTATGTCCAGGTGTTAGTTTGCGCAGGCGTCACGGAATCAGCACGGGTGGGGAGAGCACATGGACACCACGCAGCGGACCGAGCAACAACGGTCCGCCGACCGCCGAAGGCGTGAGCTGCTGGAGGCCGCCGACCGGGTGGTGCTGCGCGACGGGCCGCGCGCCTCGATGAACGCCATCGCGGCCGAGGCGGGCATCACGAAGCCGATCCTCTATCGCCACTTCGGCGACAAGGGCGGGCTGTACGCCGCCCTCGCCAAGCGGCACACGGACGCGCTGCTGAACTCGCTGCGGGCGGCGCTGGACGCTCCCGCCGAGCGCCGGGAGCGGGTCGAGGCGACCCTCGACACCTACCTCGCGGCGATCGAGGCCCGGCCTCAGGTGTACCGGTTCCTGATGCATCCGTCCGACGGGGCACCCAGCGAGCAGGGGTTCGACGTCGGCAAGCATTCGGCTCCGCTGCTTCGGCGGATGGGCGAGGAGTTGGCCCAGGTCATCGAGGAGCGGTTGGATCTCGGGCCGGGGAGTCAGCAGCTCGCCCGGGTGTGGGGGCATGGGATCGTCGGGATGATGCACGCGGCCGGGGATTGGTGGCTGGGTGAACGGCCCTGTTCCCGGGCCGAGTTGGTGCGGAGTCTGGCTGATTTGTTGTGGGGGCGGCTCGCTGCGGCGGGGGACAAGGTCGGGGGGCCGGGGTTTTGAGGGTTGTGTGTCGGGTGCGGCCGGTGGGGGCTGGTCGCGCCCACGCGGCGGAGCCGCACATCGATAGAGTCCCACGCCCCTAAATGCCTACGCGCCCCCGGTGCCACGAAGCTCGGGTTGCTTGGCGCATCAGCTTCCGCTTGCGCCAGCCACTTACCCGGTCCGAATAGACCGTTCCCTCCAGGTGGTCGTACTCGTGTTGCAGGCATCTGGCGAAGAAACCCGTGCCGTGGACGGTGATCGGTTCGCCTGTCGTCGTGAAGCCCTCGACGATTGCGTGGTCGTGGCGTTCCGTGCCCGCTTCCAGGCCCGGCAGGGACAGGCAGCCCTCCGGGCCGCGCAGGACGATGCCGTCCGTCTCGACCAGGCGCGGGTTCACGATGTGGCCGAGGTGGCGCACTTCCTCGTCGTCGGGGCAGTCGTAGACGAAGACGCGCAGCGGCACGCCGACCTGGTTCGCGGCGAGGCCCACGCCGGGGGCCGCGTACATCGTGGCGAACATGTCCTCGACGAGGCGGGCGAGTTCGGGGCCGAAGTCGGTGACGTCCTCGCAGCGGGTGTGCAGGACGGGGTCGCCGAGCAGGGTGAGGGGCCGGACGCGCCCGTGGGCGCCCGGGATGGAGCCGTGTCGCATGGCGGCAAGGGTACGGTCCTTTCTGACACGCGCATGCCGTCCACAGGCGTGAGGCGGTCCCGGGATTCGGGAGTGCGAATGGATCTCGATAGGCTGACCACCTACCACGTTGCCGTACGGCAGAGGCGCGGCGCGTACGCAAGGAGGATCGAGAACTGATGGCAGGCAACTCGGACCCGCTCACGCCGCGGGCCAAGATCGCCGTGACCGCGGGCAAGGCGGTCGCGGCGGCTTCGCGCGCCGCGGGGCGCGGCAGCGGTTCGGTGATCGGCGGCCGCGTGGCGCTCAAACTCGACCCCGACCTCCTCGCCCGGCTCGCCCAGAACCTGGACGTCATCCTCGTCTCGGCGACCAACGGCAAGACCACCACCACACGGCTGATCGCCGAGGCGCTGCGCGCCGCCGGGCCGGTCGTGTCCAACGCGCTCGGCGCGAACATGCCGGCCGGCATCACCTCGGCCCTGGCGGGCGGCTCCGACGCGCGCTACGGCGTGATCGAGGTCGACGAGAAGTACCTCGCGGGCGTCGCCCGGGACACCGCCCCCAAGTGCATCGCGCTGCTCAACCTCTCCCGCGACCAACTGGACCGCGCCGCCGAGACCCGCATGCTCGCGGAGAACTGGCGTGAGGGGCTCGCCGGTTCCAAGGCCGTCGTCATCGCGAACGCCGACGACCCGCTGGTGGTGTGGGCGGCGTCGTCCTCCCCCAACGTGATCTGGGTCGCCGCCGGCCAGATGTGGAAGGACGACGCCTGGTCGTGCCCGTCCTGCGGCGGTGTCATGCAGCGGCCGGGCGACGACTGGTTCTGCGGCGAGTGCGGGTTCCGCCGGCCCACGCCGAGCTGGGCGCTGTCCGGGGACCACGTCATCGATCCGCACGGCTCCGCGTGGCCGATCCACCTCCAGTTGCCGGGCCGCGCCAACAAGGCCAACGCCGCCTCCTCGGCCGCCGTGGCCGCCGTGTTCGGGGTGCCGCCGCAGGTCGCGCTGGAGCGGATGTACGCGGTGCAGGCGGTCGCCGGGCGCTACGACGTCGTCCAGTTCATGGGCCGTGACCTGCGGCTGCTGCTGGCGAAGAACCCGGCGGGCTGGCTCGAGACGTTCAGCCTGATCGATCCGCCGCCGACCCCGGTCATCCTCTCGGTGAACGCGCGCGGCGCCGACGGCACCGACACCTCCTGGCTGTGGGACGTCGACTACACGCGCCTGACCGGCCACCCGATCTTCGTCGTCGGTGACCGCAAGCTGGACCTCGCGGTGCGTCTGGAAGTCGCCAACCAGCACTTCCAGGTGTGCGAGAACCTCGACCAGGCCGTGCAGTCGGCGCCGCCGGGCCGGATCGAGGTCATCGCGAACTACACCGCGTTCCAGGACCTGCGCCGCCGCGTCGGCAACTGACCACGAAGGGCGTTTCCATGAGCGACAACCAACTGCGGCTGGTGTGGATCTACCCGGACCTGCTGAGCACGTACGGCGACCAGGGCAACGCGCTCGTCGTCGAGCGCCGGGCGCGGCAGCGCGGCCTCGACGTGGCGCGGCTCGACGTGCGCAGCGACCAGCCGATCCCGACCTCCGGCGACATCTACCTGATCGGCGGCGGCGAGGACCGGCCACAGCGGCTCGCGGCGGAGCGGCTGCGCCGTGACGCGCATCTGTACCAGGCGGTGAACAACGGCGCGATCGTGTTCGCGGTCTGCGCCGGCTACCAGATCCTGGGCCACGAGTTCGTCAACGACCTCGGGCAGCGCGAGCCCGGTCTGGGCCTGCTGGACGTGACGACGACGCGCGGCGAGGGCGAGCGGTGCGTCGGTGACGTCCTCGCGGACATCGACCCGCGGCTCGGCCTGCCGCAACTGACGGGCTTCGAGAACCACCAGGGCATCACCCACCTCGGCCCCACCGCCCGCCCCCTGGCCCGCGTACAGCTCGGCCGGGGCAACGGCACCGGGGACGGCACCGAGGGCGCGTACAACGACACCGTGTTCGGTACGTACATGCACGGCCCGGTGCTGGCCCGCAACCCGCTGATCGCGGACCTGCTGCTGAAGCTGGCCCTCGACGTGAACGCGCTCCCGCCGATCGACGACCGCTGGTACGAGGCGCTGCGCAACGAGCGCATCGCGTCCGCCCAGCAGCCCGCCTGACCTGACCGTCCCGCCGCCTGCTCACCCGGCTGTTCACCTGATGGTCGGCGGGCCGTCAACGGCCCGTCTGACGGTGCGTCCGCACAGGTGAGCAGGCACGTCCAGCAGGCGGACGCGTGCTGTGGCCCCGCCCCCTCGTGCCGCTAGGGTGGCGGGGACTCGAGCCGGACAGTGCGGTCCGGACCGGCCCACGTGGAGAAGGTTGTTTCGGGCTATGCGCATTGGTGTCCTCACGTCCGGCGGCGACTGTCCCGGCCTGAACGCCGTCATCCGGTCCGTCGTGCACCGTGCCGTGGCCGACCACGGCGACGAGGTCATCGGCTTCCGGGACGGCTGGAAGGGCCTCCTGGAGTGCGACTACCTCAAGCTCGACCTGGACGCGGTGGGCGGCATCCTCGCCCGCGGCGGCACGATCCTCGGCTCCTCCCGGGTCCAGCCCGCCCACCTGCGGGACGGTGTGGCGCGGGCCCGGGGCCATGTCGCGGAGCTCGGTCTCGACGCGATCATCCCGATCGGGGGTGAGGGCACGCTCAAGGCGGCCCGGCTGATGTCGGACAGCGGGCTGCCCATCGTGGGCGTGCCGAAGACCATCGACAACGACATCGCCGTCACCGACGTCACCTTCGGGTTCGACACGGCCGTCGGCGTGGCGACCGAGGCCCTCGACCGGCTGAAGACCACCGCCGAGTCCCATCAGCGGGTGCTCGTCGTCGAGGTCATGGGGCGGCACACCGGCTGGATAGCGCTGCACTCCGGCATGGCCGCCGGCGCCCACGCCATCGTCGTACCGGAACGGCCCTTCGACATCGAGGAGTTGGCCCGCCGGGTCGGCGAACGGTTCGAGGCGGGCAAGCGGTTCGCGATCGTCGTCGCCGCGGAGGGCGCCAAGCCGAAGGCCGGCTCCATGGCCTTCGACGAGGGCGCCAAGGACATCTACGGGCACGAGCGGTTCGCGGGCATCGCCCGGCAGCTCTCCATCGAGCTGGAGTCGCGGCTCGGCAAGGAGGCGCGGCCGGTGATCCTCGGGCATGTGCAGCGGGGCGGCACGCCGACCGCGTACGACCGGGTGCTCGCGACCCGGTTCGGGTGGCACGCGGTGGAGGCCGTGCATCGCGGGGAGTTCGGGAAGATGACCGCGCTGCGCGGGACGGACATCGTGATGGTGCCGCTCGGCGAGGCCGTCGAGACCCTGAAGACCGTCCCGGACGACCGGTACGCGGAAGCGGAGTGCGTGCTGTAGCCGTCCGGCCCGCTCGGCGTCACCTGGCCGGCCGTCGACCGGCACCGCTGCGGTGGCCCGTGTCCACTGGGCACGGGCCACCTCGGGCGTTCCCGCCCACTTCGGTCCATTTTCGTCCGAATTAACACCCGCCTCATGGGGCCTCGTACTGAACAGGAAGGACTTCCCCCCCCATCCCCCTCCCCACGGTCCTGGTGTACGAGGACGACCCCGGATTCCCCCCGCAGGTCAACATGCCCGTACCGCATCCCGTGCCGCACCTCGACACACACCCCTTCCCGACGGCCATCGCGGGAAACGCGCCGCAGCCGGACAGCGCCGGGCCCGGCACCGAGGCCTTCCGCTACTGGGTGGCGGCCGACTCACTCAGCAGGGCCGGTCAGACCTGGGGGCCGCTGGTCCCGACCGGGACGCAGTGGCATCCGCAGGTCGGACGCGCCCTGACCGCGCACCTCAACGCGGGAGACGACCTCAACGCCTTCTACGACCGTAGAGGCGTGTGGTTCTTCCGCCACACGGTGGCGGGCGTCACCGTCGCCACGTGCGAGAGCAACGAGATCGTCGAGCACGAGACGGGGCACGCGATCCTCGACGCCCTGCGCCCTCAGCTCTTCGACACGGCGAGCGCGGAGGCGGCCGACCTGCACGAGGCGTTCGGCGACATCAGCGCCCTGCTCAGCTCGCTCCAGCTCGAGTCGCTGCGGACCGCCGTACTGGCCGAGACCCAGGGCGACCTCGAACGGTCCTCGCGGATCTCGCGCATGGCCGAGCAGTTGGGCTGGGCGATCCGCCAGAGCCACCCGAACATGGTCGACCCGGACTGTCTGCGCAACATGTCCAACAGCTTCTTCTACCGCGACCCGGTGCTGCTGGATCCCGGCGGACCCGCGAGCATGCTCAGCAGCGAGCCGCACTCGTTCTCCCGGGTGTTCAGCGGCGCGTTCCTGAAGATCGTCGCCGGGATCTTCCGGCAGCAGGACCTCCAGGACCAGGCGGGTCTGGCGTTCGCGGCCGAGATGGCGGGACAGCTCCTGGTGGACACGGTCGTGGCGGCGCCCGTGGTGTCCGCCTACTACGCGCAGGTCGCGGGCCACATGATCACCGCGGACCAGCGCCGCAACGGCGGCACGTACGGTCCGTCCCTGCGCTCGGCGTTCATCCGGCACGGCATCCTCTCCCTGGAGGCCGCCACGTCCCTCACCGAGCAGGAGATGACACGCCGGAGCGCCGCGATCGCCGACATGGCGCCCGGCGGTGACGACGCTCAGGGTCTGACGGCCGTGACGATCCAGGGGGCGACGTACGGCATCACCCAGCCGCTCACCCTCTCCGCCCCGTCGTAGGAGCGGCGCTTCGGCATCGCGGGCTCCGACCCCGCCGGCGGCTCGGTGCGGCCCGCCGACCCCGAGCGGGTCGCCACGTCGTTCCTCGAGGACCTCTTCCGCCGCGGTCGGGTCGAGGTGCCCGAAGAGCACCGCTCCGCCACGTCGTTCGTCGACCACCGCTCCTCCCGGCTCAAGACCCACGAGTTCTCGCAGAGCACGACCGGCGAGGGCCTTGCCCTGGTCCGGCGGTGCTTCGACTGACGAGCCGGTGACCCGAACGGCAGCGGTTCTACAGAAAGCGCAGGCGACGGACGGAGAGCCGTCCGTCGTCCGCGCGCTCGATCACATGGGTCGTCCGGGGGGGTCGGCTCCTCGCCCTCGAAGACCGCCTCACCGCGCGCCAGCAGGTCGCTGATGAACTTCTCGGTCGCCCGGCGCTCGGCGTCGTCACGCTCCCCGGCATCGCGCTCCCCGGCATCGCGCTCTCCGGCACCGCGCTCTGCGCTCTGTTCACCTTCGCCGGTGTTCTTCCGAGCCTCGTCGTCTGATGCGCCCATGGGGTGCACGTCATTCCGCCGACGCGGCACGCCGGGCCGCGGAGGCCACCGTGTCCTCCGCCGGTCCCCGCACGTCCACCGAGAAGCCGGCGTGCTCCAGCGCTTCGACGCCCCGCGCGGTCACCGCGGCGAGCACGAGCCGCTCGGAGACGACCTCGACGGGAACGGCCTCGGTCTCGTCCATGGCCTCGGTCAACGAGCCCGGGTCCTGGCCGTCCCGCAACTCGATCCGCGCCCGGAGCACGGAACGGTTCTCCGTCGCCGCGAGGGCGAACACCGGGTGGGCCGCGGTACGCATCCCCGCCTCCCGTGCGAAGCCGCGCTCCTGGGCGTCCTCCCCCACGAAGACACAGTCGCCGGCCGCCGTTCCCCCGGTGCCGGCGACCGCCCGGTCGAAGATCCCGCGGCTGTCCTTCACGCCCCAGTTCACCAGGGACGCGTCCGTGAAACGGCCGGGAAAGGCCTCCGCCAGCGCCCGTGCCACGGCCGCCTCGATCGACCCGGGGTTGGAGATGACGCCCATGCGTACCCCGCTCAGGGAGTCGAGCGTGCTGAGGACGCGCGGCAGGGGCCGCAGCGTCAGCGAGCCGTCGGATTCCGGGTGGGGATCCGCCAGGGTCGCGCCGATGTCGAAGAAGATGACAGACATGCCGCATGCCTGCCCGCGGTGAACGCTTCCGAGTCGGGACCGCCCGAGTGAACCCGGGCGAAAGGAAGCGGGCCGGGCCGGAAGCCATCCGGGCGGCCCCCGGTGCCGGAGGCCGCCCGGGGCTTCTCTACTCTTGGGGCGGCAGGAAGCGTACAACCCCCCACGAATCAGGAGCCGGCGTCATGGAGCACAGCGGGCACGGCATGACCATGGATCTGCCGCCGTTCACGCTGGGGCGGGGTCTTCAGTGGTCGGCGGACCCGTTCTTCCTGGTCGCCTGTGTGGCGGGGATCGGGCTGTACGCCTGGGGGGTCGTGCGGCTGCGGCGGCGCGGGGACTCCTGGTCGGCCGGGCGGACCGTGTCGTTCGTGGTCGGTGTGCTGACCATCATGCTGGTGATGTGCACCGCGCTGAACGACTACGGGATGGTCATGTTCAGCGTGCACATGGTGCAGCACATGGTGATCAGCATGCTGTCGCCGATCCTGATCCTGCTCGGGGCCCCGATGACGCTCGCGCTGCGCGCGCTGCCGGCCGCCGGACGGGGTCGCAAGGGGCCGCGTGAGCTGCTGCTGATGCTGCTGCACAGCCGCTACATGCGGATCGTCACGCATGCCGGGTTCACCATTCCGCTGTTCATCGCGAGCCTGTACGCGCTGTACTTCACGCCGATCTTCGACTTCCTGATGGGCTCCAAGGCCGGGCACCTCGCGATGATGGTGCACTTCCTCGCCGTCGGCATGCTGTTCTTCTGGCCGATCATCGGTGTCGACCCTGGTCCGAACCGGCCCGGCTATCTGATGCGGATGCTGGAGCTGTTCGCGGGCATGCCGTTCCACGCGTTCTTCGGCATCGCGTTGATGATGGCGTCGCAGCCGATGGTGAAGACGTTCGAGAACCCGCCCGCCTCGCTCGGCATCGACGCGCTCTCCGACCAGAGCGCGGCCGGCGGCATCGCGTGGGCGTTCAGCGAGATCCCGTCCGTGCTGGTGCTGATCGCGCTGCTGTTCCAGTGGTACGGCTCCGAGCAGCGGCAGGCCAAGCGCAAGGACCGGGCCGCCGACCGCGACGGGGACCAGGAGCTGGCGGCGTACAACGCCTATCTTGCGTCGCTCGACGCACGCGGGCGCTGATCCCGGGGCACCATGGAGGGGGACCCGCCCTGCCCGGGGCGGCCCGGAGGAGGGTGTCGCGATGCCCGGTACGACGGACGGTTCCACGAAGACCATGGGGGTGCTCACCGTCGGCGGACTCGTCGTGGTGACCGCCTACACGGTGGCGCTCGGCAGCAACGGCTGGCTGTGGTTCGGCTGGGTCGTGCTCGGGCTGATCACACTGGCGCTGATCGTGACGAAGACCTCGTGACGGAGACCTCGTGACGGAGACCTGGTGACGAGGACCGGCTGATCATCCGGGGGTGGGGCGGGCCGCCGAGTGGACGCCCGGCTGGTACTTCGGCAGCCGGGCGGTGATCTTCATGCCGGCTCCGGGGGCGGTCTCGATGACCAGGCCGTGGCCGTCGCCGTAGACCTGGCGGAGCCGGTCGTCGACGTTGGACAGGCCGATGCCGCCGGACGGGCTCGCCTCGCCGGCCAGGATGCGGCGCAGCACCTCCGGGTCCATGCCCGCGCCGTCGTCCTCGATGACGACCAGGGCCTCGGCGCCGGCGTCCCGGGCGGTGATCTGGATGTGGCAGGTGCCGGCCTTGCCCTCCAGTCCGTGCTTGACGGCGTTCTCCACGAGCGGCTGGAGGCACAGGAAGGGCAGGGCGACGGGGAGGACCTCGGGGGCTATCTGGAGCGTGACGGCGAGCCGGTCGCCGAACCGGGCCCGCACCAGGGCCAGATAGTGGTCGATGGCGTGGAGTTCGTCGGCGAGGGTGGTGAAGTCGCCGTGCCTGCGGAACGAGTAGCGGGTGAAGTCGGCGAATTCCAGGAGCAGTTCGCGGGCCCGCTCGGGGTCGGTGCGGACGAACGACGCGATCACCGCGAGCGAGTTGAAGATGAAGTGCGGGGAGATCTGCGCGCGCAGGGCCCTGATCTCGGCCTCGATGAGTTTCGTCCGGGACTGGTCGAGGTCCGCCAGCTCCAGTTGGACGCTGACCCAGCGGGCCACCTCGCCGGCCGCCCGGACCAGGACCGCGGACTCGCGGGGCGCGCAGGCCACCAGGACGCCGTGCACGCGGTCGTCGACGGTGAGCGGGGCGAGGACGGCCCAGCGGACCGGGCAGTCGGTGTGCTCGCAAGTCAGGGCGAACGCCTCGCCCCGGCCGCTCTCCAGGGGGCCGGCCAGCCGCCGCACGATCTCGGCGCGGTGGTGTGCGCCCACTCCGGCCCAGGCCAGCACCTCCTTCTCGTCGGTCAGGCACAGGGCGTCCGTGCCGAGCAGGGTGCGCAGCCGGCCCGCCGACCTGCGGGCCGTCTCCTCCGTGAGGCCGGCCCGCAGCGGGGGTGCGGCGAGGGAAGCGGTGTGCAGGGTCTGGAAGGTGGCGTGCTCGACGGGGGTGCCGAGGCCGCCGAGGCTCTCGGGGCGGGCGGTGCGCCGGCCCAGCCAGAAACCGGCGGCGAGGAAGGGGAGGATCGCGATGCAGACGCCCGCGAGGAAGCCGCTCACGCCGTCGCCTCCGCCGCCCGCAGCTCGTGCGCCGACAGCTCCTCCGGCAGATGGAAGCGGGCCAGGATGGCCGCGGTGCCGGCCGGGACCCGGCCCGGGGTGGCCAGGGACACCAGGATCATGGTGAGGAAGCCGAGCGGTACGGACCACAGCGCGGGCCAGGCGAGCAGCGCGTGCAGACCGCCGTTGCCGGGGAAGCCGGCCATGGTGGCGGCGACGGCGGCGAACGCCGAGCCGCCGCCCACCAGCATCCCGGCGGCCGCGCCGGGCGGGGTCAGCCGCCGCCACCAGATGCCGAGGACGAGCAGCGGGCAGAAGGAGGACGCCGACACCGCGAAGGCGAGCCCGACCGCGTCGGCCACCGGCAGCCCGCCCACCAGCAGGCTCGCGGCGAACGGCACGGCCATGGCGAGCCCGGTGCCCAGCCGGAAGTGCCGTACGCCGCGCGTCGGCAGGACGTCCTGGGTGAGCACGCCCGCCACGGCCATCGTCAGCCCGGACGCCGTGGACAGGAACGCGGCGAAGGCTCCCCCGGCGACCAGAGCGCCCAGCAGGTCGCCGCCGAGGCCGCCGATCACCCGGTCGGGCAGCAGCAGGACGGCCGCGTCGGCGTCGCCGCTGAGGGCGAGTTCGGGGGCGTAGAGGCGGCCCAGCGCGCCGTAGACGGGCGGCAGCAGGTAGAAGGCGCCGACCAGGGCGAGGACGGCGATGGTGGTGCGGCGGGCGGCGACTCCGTGCGGGCTGGTGTAGAAGCGGACGACGACGTGCGGCAGGCCCATGGTGCCGAGGAAGGTGGCGAGGATCAGGCCGTAGGTCGCGTACAGGGGGCGTTCCTCGCGGCCGGCGGCCAGCGAGGTGGACATGCCGCCGTTGCTGCCGCGGTCGGCGGTGGGGACGGCGGTGCCGGCGGCGAAGGCGAGGCGGGTGCCGCGCTCGATGTGGTGGGTGCCGGCGGGCAGGCGCAGGACGGCGTCCTCGTACGGGTGGCCGTCGACGGTGCCGTGGACCGTCACGGTCAGCGGGCGCTCCAGCCTGAGGTAGAGGGTGTCGTCGACGCGGACGGCCCGCTGCTCGCGGAAGGTGGCCGGTTCGTCGAAGGCGCTGCGGGGTGCGCCGTCGCCCTGCCAGGCGAGGACCAGGAAGAGGGCGGGGACGAGGAGGGCGGTGAGCTTCAGCCAGTACTGGAAGGCCTGTACGAAGGTGATGCTGCGCATGCCGCCGGCGGCGACGGTCGCGGTGACGACGACGGCGACGATCAGCCCGCCGAGCGAGTCGGGGGCGCCGGTCAGGACCGTCAACGTCAGTCCCGCGCCCTGGAGTTGGGGCAGCAGGTAGAGCCAGCCCACGCCGACGACGAAAGCGCCCGCGAGCCGTCTGACCGCCTGCGAGGCGAGCCGGGCCTCGGCGAAGTCGGGCAGCGTGTACGCGCCGGAACGGCGCAGCGGGGCGGCCACGAAGAGCAGCAGGACCAGGTAGCCGGCGGTGTAGCCGACCGGGTACCAGAGCATGTCCGGGCCCTGCACGAGGACCAGTCCCGCGACGCCGAGGAAGGAGGCGGCGGAGAGGTACTCGCCGCTGATGGCGGCCGCGTTGAGGCGGGGGCCGACGGTGCGGGAGGCGACGTAGAAGTCGGAGGTGGTGCGGGAGATGCGCAGGCCGAACGCGCCGACCAGGACGGTGGCGACGACGACGAGGGCGACGGCCGGGACGGCGAAGGTCGAGTTCATCGGGACGTGGCCGTCATCGGTCCTCGACCAGGCGTATGAAGTCGCGTTCGTTGCGTTCGGCGCGGCGCACGTACCAGCGGGCGAGCAGGACCAGCGGGGCGTAGAGGCAGAAGCCGAGGACCGCCCATTCGAGGCGGCGGGCGTCGGGGAGCGCGGCGAAGAGCAGCGGCAGCGGGCCGACGAGGAGCATGAGGACGGCGAACACCGTGAGAGCGGCGCGCAGTTGGGAGCGCATGAGGGAGCGGACGTAGGTGTGGCCGAGGGTGGTCTGCTCGTCGATCTCGGTGCGCGGGCGGTAGTAGCCGGAGGGGCGTCGGGTGCGGCGGGCGGGGCCGGTGACGACGACGCGGCGCTCGGCGGGGTCCTGCGGCACGGCTACGGCCTCCTCATCAGCAGGTCCCGCAGTACGCGGGCGTGGCGGCGGCTGACCTGGAGCTCCTCGCCGCCGACCAGGACGCTCACCGTGCCCGCGTCCAGGCGGAGTTCGCCTATGTGGCGCAGGGCGACGAGGTGGCGGCGGTGGATGCGGACGAAGCCGCGGGCGCGCCAGCGCTCCTCCAGGGTGGACAGCGGTATCCGTACGAGGTGGCTGCCGCGGTCGGTGTGCAGTCGGGCGTAGTCGCCCCGGGCCTCGACGTGGGTGATGGCGTCGACGGCGACGAAGCGGGTCACGCCGCCGAGTTCGACGGGCAGGTGGTCCGGGTCGGGTTCGTGCACGGGGACGCGCGGGGCGCTGGCGCGCAGTTCGGCGGCCCGGCGGACGGCCTCGGCGAGGCGTTCCTTGCGGACGGGTTTGAGGACGTAGTCGACGGCCTTGAGGTCGAACGCCTGGACGGCGAAGTCCTCGTGGGCGGTGACGAAGACGACCAGCGGCGGACGGGCGAAGCCGGTGAGGAGGCGGGCCAGGTCGAGGCCGTCGAGGCCGGGCATCTGGATGTCGAGGAAGACGACGTCGATGGCCTCGGGGCCGTGCGGGCCGGACTCCAGGGCGCGGTTGATGCGGCGCAGTGCCTCGGTCGCGTCGCCGGCGCCCTCCGCGCTGCCGATCCGGGGATCCGCGGTGAGCAGGTAGAGCAGCTCCTCCAGCGAGGGGCGTTCGTCGTCGACGGCGAGGGCGCGCAGCATGAAGGTGGAGTGTAGGGGCGATCCGCGCCACTGGACATGTACCGGGGTGTGGCCGTGAGCGCTGGATACAGTGCCCGCATGAACAGCGCGCCCGCCTCTTTCGACGATCTCGACCGGAAGATCATCACGGCTCTGATGGCGAACGCCCGGACGAGCTTCGCCGAGATCGGCACGGCCGTCGGCCTGTCGTCGACGGCGGTGAAGCGGCGGGTGGACCGGCTGCGGGACACCGGGGTGATCACCGGGTTCACGGCGACCGTGCAGCCGTCGGCGCTGGGCTGGCGGACGGAGGCGTACGTGGAGGTGTACTGCGAGGGGGCCGCGCCGCCCCGGCGGCTCACGGAGGTGGTGCGCAACCATCCGGAGATCACCGCGGCGATGACGGTGACGGGCGGGGCGGACGCGCTGCTGCATGTGCGGGCGCGGGACGTGGAGCACTTCGAGAACGTGCTGGAGCGGATCCGGGCCGAGCCGTTCATCCGGAAGACGATCAGCGTGATGGTGCTGTCGCATCTGCTGCCGGAGAGCCCGGAGGCGGGCGCGACCCAGCACGCTCCCGAATAAACGCGCGAAGACGCAGCAAACCTGCGTTGTCCAGGGACAACACGCAGCATTCCTGCGCAGACACGCAATGCACTTTCCTTGTCGTGCGTAGGGGTCATTTCCTACCTTGGTGTCAACCCTCAGTCGACACCGTAGGAAAAGCGGAGGAACCCTCTGTGCCCGAGAGTGTGACCGATGTGCTCGACGTCCCCGACGTCCTCGCCGCGCCCGCGAGCGCGGCCGGCGGCCGGGTGCGGCGCCCGCGGCGCTTCCTGGTCTGCGAACCCAGACACTTCGCCGTGCAGTACGCGATCAACCCCTGGATGCGCCCCGACACCCCCGTGGACGTCGACCTCGCCCAGGCCCAGTGGCAGACCCTGATCAGCGCCTACCGGGCCCACGGCCACACCGTGGACGTCGTGGAGGCGGCCCCCGGTCTGCCCGACATGGTGTTCGCCGCGAACTCGGCGGTCGTCGTGGCGGGCCGGGTCTTCGGTTCGCTCTACCACGCGCCCCAGCGGCGGCCCGAGTCCGTCCACTACGACACCTGGTTCAAGGCGGCAGGCTACGACGTCCACCGGCCCGAGTCGGTCTGCGAGGGCGAGGGCGACCTGGTGTGGACGGGCCGGTACGTGCTGGCCGGCACCGGTTTCCGCACGACCCGGGAGGCGCACCGGGAGGTGCAGGAGTTCTTCGGGCACCCGGTGATCAGCCTGACGCTGGTGGACCCGCACTTCTACCACCTGGACACGGCGCTGTTCGTGCTGGACGACGACAACATCTCCTACTACCCGGAGGCGTTCTCGGCCGGCAGCCGGGAGGTGCTGGCCCGGCTGTATCCGGACGCGGTGCTCGCCACCCGCGACGACGCGATGGCGCTGGGCCTGAACTCCGTCTCCGACGGCCGTCACGTCTTCATCGCTCCCCAGGCCGAGGCGCTCGCCTCGCGACTCGCCGAGCGCGGTTATGTCCCCGTCCCCGTCGACCTCTCCGAGTTCCTGAAGGCCGGTGGTGGCATCAAGTGCTGCACGCAGGAGATCCGCTCATGACCGCACCCGTCGTCCCCGCTCCGTCCGCCGCTCCCGCTCCGGCGCCGTCCGCCGTCCCCGCCCTCACCCGGTCCTCCGCCGACCTGATCCGAGCCGAGGAGCCCGTCCTCGCGCACAACTACCACCCGCTGCCCGTGGTCGTCGCGCGTGCCGAGGGCACCTGGGTGGAGGACGTCGAGGGCCGCCGCTACCTCGACCTGCTGGCCGGCTACTCGGCCCTCAACTTCGGCCACCGGCACCCTCTGTTGGTGGCGGCCGCCCACCGCCAGCTCGACCGCCTCACCCTCACCTCCCGCGCCTTCCACAACGACCGGCTGGCCGAATTCGCCGAGCGGCTCGCGGAGTTGACCGGCCTGGACATGGTCCTGCCGATGAACACGGGCGCGGAGGCGGTCGAGACGGGCATCAAGGTGGCCCGCAAGTGGGCGTACGACGTGAAGGGCGTCCCGGCCGACCGGGCGACGATCGTGGTCGCCGCCGAGAACTTCCACGGCCGTACGACGACGATCGTGAGCTTCTCCACGGACGAGAGCGCCCGGGCGGGCTTCGGCCCGTTCACCCCGGGGTTCCGGATCGTCCCGTACAACGACCTGGCCGCGCTGGAGGCGGCCGTCGACGAGACGACGGCGGCGGTGCTGATCGAGCCCATCCAGGGCGAGGCCGGCGTCGTCATCCCCGACGACGGCTATCTGACCGGGGTGCGCGAGCTGACCCGGCGCCGCAACTGCCTGTTCATCGCGGACGAGATCCAGTCCGGGCTGGGGCGGACCGGGCGGACGCTGGCCGTGCAGCACGAGGGCGTCGTCCCCGACGTGCTGCTGCTGGGCAAGGCGCTCGGCGGCGGGATCGTGCCCGTCTCGGCGGTGGTGGCACGGCGCGAGGTGCTGTCGGTGCTGCGGCCGGGCGAGCACGGGTCGACGTTCGGCGGCAATCCGCTGTCCGCGGCGGTCGGCACGGCGGTGGTGGAGCTGCTGGAGACGGGCGAGTTCCAGCGCCGGGCGGCCGAGCTGGGCGTGGTCCTGCGGGACGGGCTGACCGGGCTGGTCGGCAAGGGCGTCGTCGGTTTCCGGGCGCGCGGGCTGTGGGCGGGCGTGGACGTCGACCCGGCGCTCGGCACCGGCCGCGAGGTGAGCGAGCGCCTCATGCGGGAAGGTGTCCTGGTCAAGGACACCCACGGCTCGACCATCCGGCTGGCCCCGCCGCTGACGATCACCGCCGAGGAACTGACGTCGGCCCTGGCCACGTTGGAGCGGGTCCTGACCCGGGGGGCCCGGGCGGCCTGAGGCGGCGGCTCGGGCGCTGTCGTGCAGGCAGGGTGAAGATTGTGTCGGGAGGTGGTAGACCACTCTCAGCGACAGAGAGGTCGACCGTGGTCCCACACGACGAGGACGACGTTGCCCGCCGGCGGTTCGACGTGGCCGATGCCGCCCCCCTGCTGCTCGACGCGGGCGGCGTGGTCAGGGGCTGGACCCGGGACGCCGCCCGGCTGCTGGGGTGTCCGACCGGGCAGGCGGTGGGCACCGGGCTGGCCGCGCTGCTGACCCGGGCGGACGCCGGGCGGATGCCGGAGATCCTGGAGCGGTGCCGTCGGGACGGCGGCTGGGCCGGACTGCTGTCGGCCCGCCGCGCCGACGGCCGCCCGATCCCGGTCATGGCCCGGATCACCGCGGCCGACGAGCCCGGCGGTCCGGCCCGCTGGCTGGTGCTGCTGAACGAGCTGGGCGACGCCCCCGGCTGGAGCATGAGCCGCCCGGTGCTGGAGAAGATGGTGAGCGGCTCGCCGATCGGCATCGCCGTCGTGGACCTGGGCCTGCGCTTCGTGTGGTCGAACGAGGCGCTCGCCCGGTTCGGCGGCGGCCCGCCGGAGCAGCGGCTGGGTCTGCGCCTCGCGGACGTCCAGCCGGGCCTGGACGCCGAGGCGATCGAGGCGCAGATGCGCCGGGTGCTGGCGAGCGGGGAACCCGTCGTCGGGTACGAGCACGTCGGGCATCTGCGGACCTCGCCGTACCGGGAGACGGCGCACATGATGTCGTTCACCCGGCTCGACGACGACCACGGCCGACCGATCGGCGTCTACTACACCGTCGTGGACATGACCGACCGGCACCGCGCCCGGCAGCGGCTCGCGCTGCTGGACCGGGCCGGCCGCACCATCGGCCGCAGCCTGGACATCGGCCGGACCGCGCAGGAACTGGCCGACGTGGCCGTGCCGGGGTTCGCCGACGTCGTCACCGTGGACCTGCTGGAGCCGGTGCTGCGGGGCGCCGAGCCCACGCCGGGGCGGGCGGCGCAGGGCCCCGGGGACATTGTCACCCTGCGCCGGGCGGGCCGCCGGGCGGCCGACGCCGACGGTGCCGAGGCGGTCGCCGCCGCCCCCGAGGTCGTGTACCGGGCCGACTCGCCGCCGGCGCGCTGTCTGGCCGGCGGGCGGCCCTGGCGGGCCGAGCGGCACACCGAGGAGTGGGGCCCGCTGCCGGCCGCCGAGCCGGAGCCGCCCAGCGTCCTGGTGGTGCCGGTGCGGGCGCGGGGCGCCATCCTCGGGGTCACCACGTTCCTGCGGTGCCACCGGCGCGACCCCTTCGACGAGGACGACCTGGCGCTCGCCGAGGACCTCGTCTCGCGGGCCGCCGTCTGCGTGGACAACGCCCGCCGCTACACCCGC
Organism: Streptomyces sp. yr375; assembly: GCF_900110755.1. GTDB lineage: Bacteria > Actinomycetota > Actinomycetes > Streptomycetales > Streptomycetaceae > Streptomyces. The sequence continues at coordinate 145,992 of NZ_FOFF01000002.1, read as the reverse complement.
GAGCGCGACGCGGCCCTCGTTCTCCAGCGCAGCCTGCTCCCCCGCCGGCTGCCCGAACAGGACGCGGTCGAGGTGGCCGCCTGCTACCGGCCGGCCGACGAGCTGACAGGCCTCGGCGGGGACTGGTACGACCTGATCCCGCTGTCGGGGGCCCGGGTGGCGCTGGTCGTCGGCGAGGTCCCCGGGCACGGCATCGACGCCGCCGCGGCCATGGGGCGGGTGCGGACCGCGGTGCGCACCCTCGCCGCCCTGGACCTGCCGCCCGCCGAGATCCTCGCGCACCTCGACGACCTGGTGACCCGCATGGACCACGAGGAGGGCATGGCAGCGCCGCCGGAGACAGCGGCGGAGGCCGGGCCCGGCGGCGGGACGCGGGCCGTGGGGTCGGCGTGCGTGTACGTCGTCTACGACCCCGTGGACGGCCGGTGCGCGATGGCCGCCGCCGGGCACCCCGCCCCGGCCGTCGTCCTGCCCGACGGCACGGTCTCGTTCGTCGAGCTGCCCCAGGGGCCGCCGCTCGGCGCGGGCGGGCCGCTGTTCGAGGCGGCCGAGGTGACCCTGGCGGAGGGCAGCACGCTCGCGCTGCACACGGACGGGCTGCTGGCCCAGGGCGAGGACTGGGCGCTGAACACCGACCGGGAGCGGCTGCGGCTGGCCCTGGAGCGGCCGTCGGACAGCCTCGACCTGCGCTGCCGGGCCGTGATCGACGCGCTCGTGCCGGCCCGGCCGCACGACGACGTGGCCCTGCTGATGGCCCGCACCCGCCGGCTGCCCGCCGACCGGGTCGCCGACTGGGAGCTGCCCGCCGACCCGGCGGCGGTCGCCGAGGCCCGCAAGACGGCGAGCCGCCGGCTGGCGGAGTGGGGGCTGGGCGACCTGGCGTTCACCACCGAGCTGATCGTGAGCGAGCTGGTCACCAACGCCATCCGGTACGCCACCGGGCCGATCCGGCTGCGGCTGATCCGTGAGCGCACCCTCGTCTGCGAGGTCTTCGACGGCGGCGCCACCGCACCCCACCCGCGCCATCCGCGCACCACCGACGAGGGCGGCCGCGGACTGCTGCTGGTCTCCCAGGTCAGCCGACGCTGGGGCACCCGCTTCCTCCCCGACGGAAAGATCATCTGGGCCGAGCAGTCGCTCACCGACCCCGGCGTCTGACCGGGGCGGTCCCCGTACGGTCACCCCATTCATCGCATCACATGAGAAAATGGCGCAAGACCGGCGGATGGGGCGCGAGCCATGAACGACACGGCGATCGACTACGCGGGGGTGTTCCAGGCCCTGCCGGGCATGGTGGCGCTCCTGACGCCCGAGCTGGTGTACGCGGACGCCAACGAGGAGTTCCTGCGCGTGACGGGCCGCAAGCGCGAGCAGATGATCGGCCGGCATCTCTTCGACGTCTTCCCCGACAACCCCAACGACCAGACGGCCAGTGGCATGCGCAACCTGGAGGCCTCGCTGCGCCGGGTGCTGGCCACCGGCGAGCGGGACACCATGGCGCTCCAGCGCTACGACGTCGAGTCCGCCGAGCGCCCCGGCGAGTGGGACGAGCGCTACTGGAGCCCGGTGAACGCGCCGGTGCACGGCCCGGACGGGTCGGTGGTGCTGCTGGTGCACCGGGTGGAGGAGGTCACCGAGCTGATCCGGGCCCGCGGCCGACGCGGGCCGGGCGGCAGCGGAGGCGGAGGCCGAGGGGGATCGGACGGGAACGGGAACCGGAGCGGGGGCGGCGAGCGGGGCGGCAGCCGGGGGCGCGTGCTGGAGGCCGAGCTGTACACCCGCGCGCGGGAGCTACAGGAGCTGAACGAGCGGCTGCGGCTGGCGCACGCCCGGGAGCGCGAGGTGGCGCTCGCCCTCCAGGAGGCGATGCTGCCGGCCCGCCGGCAGGCCGGACACCACCGGGCGGCGGTGCGCTACCGGCCGGCGGTCGGCGCGCTCAACGTGTGCGGGGACTGGTACGACCTGGTCGACCTCGTCGGCGGCAACCGGATGGGCGTCTCGGTGGGCGACGTCGTCGGGCACGGTCTGGAGGCGGCGGGAGTGATGGGCCAGTTGCGCAGCGCGCTGAGCGCGGCCTCCCGGGTCGCCGAGGGCCCGGCCGAGGCGCTGAACGTCCTCGGGCGGTACGCGAACGTCGTGGACGGCGCCGAGTCGGCCACCGCGGTCACCACGTTCATCGACTTCGACCACCACACCATCACGTACAGCAGCGCCGGGCATCCGCCGCCGGTGCTCGTCCACGCCGACGGCCGCGTGGAGTTCCTCGACCGCGCCACCGACCCCCCGCTCGACGCCCGCCCCACCCCGGTGCCCCGCCCCGAGGCCCGCACCACCTACGCCGACGGCGCCACCCTCGCCCTCTACACCGACGGGCTGGTGGAGCGCCGCCACGAGGACATCGACACCGGCGTCAACCGCCTCGCCGAGGCCCTCGCCCGCCACCGCGAGGCCGACCCCGAGACCCTCGCCGACGCCGTCCTGCTGGAACTGCTGCCCCCCGGCGGCGCGACCGACGACACGGCCCTGGTCGTCGTACGGCTGTGAGGACGGGCGTGGCGCGGGGCCGGCGCGGGGGTCTGCGCGGGGGCCGGTCGGCGCTGTTCCGGGTGTGGGTGGGTGCCCCTACACTGACAGCCCACACCATGCCGGTTGACCTGCTGGAACACGGCGGCGAGCCGATCCGCCGGACACGAGGAGCGACTCCTTTGTTCTACTACCTCCTGAAATACGTGGTGTTGGGGCCGTTGCTGCGACTGCTCTTCCGCCCGCGTATCGAAGGCCTGGAGCATGTGCCGGACTCGGGAGCCGCCATCATCGCGGGCAACCACCTGTCGTTCTCCGACCACTTCCTGATGCCGGCGATCCTCAAGCGCCGCATCACCTTCCTCGCGAAGGCCGAGTACTTCACCGGCCCCGGCGTCAAGGGCCGGCTGACGGCGACCTTCTTCCGCAGCGCGGGGCAGATCCCGGTCGACCGCTCCGGCAAGGACGCGGGACAGGCCGCGATCCGCGAGGGTCTCGGGGTGCTCGGCAAGGACGAGTTGCTCGGCATCTACCCGGAGGGCACCCGCTCGCACGACGGCCGCCTCTACAAGGGCAAGGTCGGCGTCGCGGTGATGGCGCTGCGGGGCCGGGTGCCGGTGATTCCGTGCGCGATGATCGGCACCTTCGAGGCGCAGCCGCCCGGCAAGGTGATCCCGACCCTGCACCCGGTGAAGATCCGCTTCGGCGAGCCCCTCGACTTCTCACGCTACCTCGGCATGGAGAACGAGAAGGCGGTACTGCGCGCGATCACCGACGAGATCATGTACGCGATCCTGATGCTGTCCGAGCAGGAGTACGTGGACCAGTACGCGGCCGTCGCCAAGGCGGAGGAGGCCGCGGCCAGGGCGGCGAAGGCGGAGAAGGAACGCAAGTTCCCCCGCTTACCGCTGCGTTGACAGTCCGCCGGCAACTTCCATCGCCGGTCCGTCAGTTGACAGTCCGTCAGAAAGCTTGAGGGGCGGCCGGGTTGATCCGGTCGCCCCTCGCTGCTGTCGCCCCTCGGGGCGGCGGTTACGGCTTGGGTATCGCGTGCGGCGCGCAGGTCACGTCGGCGGTGTCCAGCTTGCCGGTGAGGAGGTAGGCGTCCACCCGGGTGTTGATGCAGGTGTTGACCAGGCCGGTGACGCCGTGGGAGCCGGCGCCCTTCTCGGTGATCAGGCGCGAGCCCTTGAAGCGCTTGTGCAGTTCGACGGCGCCGTCGTACGGGGTGGCCGCGTCATTCGTGGACTGCACGATCATCACCGGCGGCAGGCCCTGGTGGGTCCTGACCTCCACCGGGGTCTGCTGCTTGACCGGCCAGGTGGCGCACGGCAGGTTCATCCAGGCGTTGGCCCAGGTCATGAACGGGTGGCTCTTGTGGAGCGCCGTGTTGTCCCGGTCCCACTTCGCCCAACTGGTGGGCCACTTGGCGTCGGTGCACTCGACGGCCGTGTAGACGGCGTTGCCGTTCTCCGAGGCGATGTTGCCGGCCTTGTCCGTCAGGTCGGGGGCGGCGGCGTCGACGAGGGCCTTGGTGTCCCCGGCGAAGTACTTGCTGAACGCGGTGGCGACCGGGACCCACGAGGAGTCGTAGTACGGGGCGCTCTGGAAGAAGGAGATCAGCTCGGCCGGGCCGACGACCCCGCCGAGGGGCTTCTTCTTCGCGGCGGCGCGCAGGGTGACCCACTTGGCCTGGACGGCGGCGCGGGTCGTGCCGAGGTGGTAGGTCGCGTCGTTGGCGGCGACCCAGTCCTGCCAGTTCTGCCAGCGGCCCTCGAAGGCGACGTCCTGGTCGAGGTTGGCCTCGTACCAGATCTTCTCGCGGGACGGGTTGACCACGCTGTCGACGATCATGCGGCGCAGGTGGCCCGGGAACATCGTGCCGTAGACCGCGCCGAGGTAGGTGCCGTAGGAGACGCCCAGGTAGTTGAGCTTCTTCTCGCCGAGGGCGGCGCGGACGACGTCCAGGTCGCGGACGGTGTTCGGGGTGGTCATCTGCGCGAGGACGGCCTTGCCGCTGCGCGCGGCGCAGCCTTGCGCGTAGGCGCGGGCGAGCTTGCGCTGCGCGAGCTTGTCGGCCTCGCTGCCGGGGACCGGGTCAGCCTTGGGTGCCTTGACGTACTCCTGCGGGTCGGCGCAGGAGATGGGCGCGGAGTGGCCGACGCCGCGCGGGTCGAAGCCCACGAAGTCGTAGGCCTTGGCCACGTTGGTCCACAGCGGGGCCTTGGTGGTCACACGACGCGGGAAGCGCATGCCGGAGCCGCCCGGGCCGCCGGGGTTGTAGACGAGCGCGCCCTGACGCTCCTTGGCCGTGCCCGTGTTGCCGATGCGGTCGACGGCTATCTTGATCTTCTTGCCGTTGGGCTTGGCGTAGTCGAGCGGCACGGTGACCCAGCCGCACTGGATCGGCTTCTCGAGGCCCCAGTCGGCGGGGCAGTCCTGCCAGTTGATGCCGGCCTTGCCGGCCCGCTCCGCGGCGAGCGCGGCGCCGCGCGCCTCGCGGTCCTGCCCCGAACGGCCGCCGGCCGCACTCGCGGTGGGCGCCGCGACGGCGCCGGCGAGCAGTGTCGCGGCGACGAGCACGCCGGCCGAGCCGAGCGCGGCGGTCCGCTTGTTCGGTCGAATGTCCCTCAAGTGGGCACTCCCCCTGCGTTGTTAATGGTCAGTAGGGGGATCCTCGCGGCTGTGCGGTGCCTGAGAACAGGTGTGGTTGACCTTCTTTGCCAATCCGATAACCGGAGAGGAAGCTACCGCTCACCGGTCGCCGAGCACGGCGAGCGCGGCGAGCGCCTCGTCCAGCGCCCGGCGCAGCCGCAGCCCGTCGGGCGCGACGGCGGTGACGAGGGCGGCGGGCCCGGCCAGCGGCATGACGCAGGCGTGCTCCCCGACCATCCGGGCCGCCACCCGCTGCTCCGCGAACTGCGGCCGCACGACGACCAGTTGACCGACGGCGCGGTGTCCCGCGAGGACGGCGGGCCCGTCCCAGCCGCCGGGCGCGCCGGGCCCGCAGGCCAGTTCCTGGTCGAGGACGACCCGCCCCGCGACCCGCACGGCCAGCCGGCTGGTGAGCCGGCCCGGTTCCTCCCCGACCCGCCCGAGCACCTGCTCCTCGCGCAGCACGAGCCGGGCCTCGGCGGCCAGGTCGACCCGGGTGGCGACGAACAGGTCGCTGCCCTTCGCCGAGATCAACTGCTCGGGCAGCCAGTGCAGTTCACCGTCGCCCTCGACGGTGAGGCGTACGTCGTAGTGGGCCTCGTCCTTCACCTGTCCGGGCAGCGCGATGGTGGCGGCGGCCGACCCGACGTGCAGCCGGGCACCGGGTCCGACGGCCGCCTCGACGGCGAAGCGGTCGCCGCCGAGGGGGCCGCTCATCGCCCCCACGAGCACGACACGCGCCTCGCCGCCGTGCGCCCGGGTGCGCCGCAGCGCGAGCGGCCCGTCGCTCTCCAGCACGGGCAGGGCGGTGCCCCCGCGGCCGTCCGCGCGCGCCCGGATCCGCGCGGTGGCGTGCACACCGCCCATGTCACGCCGTCCAGGCGGCGAGCTGCGCCCGCACCCACGCGGCGACGTCGGTCACACCGCTGTCGCCGCGCAACGACTGGAAGACGACGGGGAGTTCGGCGCGCTGGGCCTTGGCGTCGGCGGCCATCCTGGCGAGGTCGGAGCCGACGTACGGCGCGAGGTCGGTCTTGTTGACGACGAGCAGGTCGGCGGTGGTGACGCCGGGCCCGCCCTTGCGCGGGATGTCGTCCCCGCCGGCCACGTCGATCACGAAGATCTGCGCGTCGACGAGCCCCTTGGAGAAGGTCGCGGTCAGGTTGTCGCCGCCGGACTCGACCAGGATGAGATCGAGCGGTCCGACGGCGTCCTCCAGGTCCTCGACGGCTTCGAGGTTGGCGGAGATGTCGTCGCGGATCGCGGTGTGCGGGCAGGCGCCCGTCTCGACGGCCGTGATCCGCTCGGGCGGCAGCACGGCCTCCCGCAGCAGGAACTCGGCGTCCTCGCGCGTGTAGATGTCGTTCGTGACGACGGCCAGCGACAGCGCGTCCCGCAGCTCGCGGCAGAGCGCGGCCACGGTGGCGGTCTTCCCGGACCCGACGGGCCCGCCGAGCCCGATCCGCATCGCCCGCCGTGAACCGTCGGCGCGCCGGGCGTCGGCGCCGACCGCGGCCGGGCCGTCGTGGGAGTGGTCAAGATGCATGGTGCGGCTCCTGTTCCAACGTGTCTCGCAGAAGGGTTCCCGGCAGCAGGGGGTGCCGAGGGGCGGGGGCAGGGCCTAGGAGGCGAACAGGCGTACCGGCCATGCCGCATGCACCTCCGCCCCGATCTCCAGCAGCGGCGCGGACGCCGCCGGCAGTACGTCGGTCCCGGCCGTCGGGACGGCCGTCCCCGCCGTCACCGCCCGGTCGACCACCTGGTCCAACTCCGGTGCCAGCCGGGCCAGTACCGCCGTCGCCTCGAACGGGTCCAGGCTCAGCAACCGCACCACGGCGGTCGCCGGTCCGCTGACGCTCTCGTAGACCGCGCAGTACGCCGCGTCCGCCGCGCCGAGCCCGGCCGCCCGCGCGGTCAGGCCGAGCACCACCGGCTGGTGGGCGCCCTTGGGAAACTCCCGTGCCAGGGCGCCCAGTTCGGGGCTCGGCCAGGTCGACCGGGCGGCCCGCATCAGTTGTCGGCCCAGCTTGCGGGCGGCCGTCCGCAGCGCCGGGGACGGCGTACGGGCGTCCGCCGCCGCGTCCAGTTCCGCCGGGTGGGCCCCGGCGGCCGCCGCCGCGGCCAGCGCCGCGGAGACCAGTCCCGCCGTGTGCAGCCGGCCCCGGCAGAAGGCCTCCAGGCTCGCCGCACCGGTGATCCGGCCGGCCTTGACGGCCTCCTCCGCCCCGCCGGAGTGCGCGTGCCCGCCGGCGGGGAACCGGCCGTCGGCCAGGACCAGCAGCGCTGCCCTGCCCATCAGAAGAGGAAGTAGCGCTGGGCCATGGGCAGTTCGGCGGCCGGAGTCGCCTCGACGAGCTCCCCGTCGATGTGCACGGCGAAGCTGTCGGGGTCGACCTGGACGCGCGGCCGGGCGTCGTTCTCCCGCATGTCCGCCTTGGTCACGCCCCGCGTGGACTCGATGGCGACGAACTTCTTCCCCAACTGGAGCCGCTCCGGCAGCCCGTCCTCGATCGCGAGGGGCGCCACGAAGTTGAACGAGTTCGCGGCGGGCGCCCGGCCGATCGCGCCGAACATCGGGCGCGGCAGGATCGGCTGCGGGGTCGGGATCGAGGCGTTGGCGTCGCCCATCTGCGCGTACGCGATCTGCCCGCCCTTGACGACGAGGTGCGGCTTGACGCCGAAGAACGCCGGCTCCCACAGCACCAGGTCGGCGAGCTTGCCGCTCTCGACCGAGCCGATCTCACGGGCCAGGCCCTGCGCGAGCGCCGGGTTGATCGTGTACTTGGCGATGTACCGGCGTACGCGGTGGTTGTCCGCCCGGCCGTCGCCGGGCAGCGCGCCCCTGCGCCGCTTCATCACGTGCGCCGTCTGCCAGGTCCGCATGATGACCTCGCCGACCCGGCCCATGGCCTGCGCGTCGGAGGAGATGATCGAGATCGCGCCGAGGTCGTGCAGGACGTCCTCGGCCCCGATCGTCGACGGCCTGATCCGGGACTCGGCGAACGCCAGGTCCTCCGGGACCGCCGCGTTGAGGTGGTGGCACACCATCAGCATGTCGAGGTGTTCCTCGGCGGTGTTCACGGTGTACGGCCGCGTCGGGTTCGTCGAACTCGGCAGCACGTGCGGCTCCGAGACGACGGTCATGATGTCCGGCGCGTGCCCGCCACCCGCACCCTCGGTGTGGTACGCGTGGATCCCGCGGCCCGCGATCGCGGCGAGCGTGTCGCCCACGAATCCGGCCTCGTTCAGCGTGTCCGTGTGGATGGCGACCTGGATGCCCGTCCGGTCGGCGACGGTCAGCGAGGCGTCGATGACGGCCGGGGTCGAGCCCCAGTCCTCGTGCAGCTTCAGGCCCAGCGCGCCGCCGCGGATCTGCGACAGCATCGCGTCCTGCGAGACGGTGTTGCCCTTGCCGAGGAAGCCGATGTTGAGCGGGTACTGCTCCATCGCCTCCAGCATGCGCGCGAGGTGCCAGGGGCCGGGCGTCACGGTGGTCGCCTTCGAGCCCTCGGCCGGCCCGGTGCCGCCGCCGACCAGCGTCGTGACGCCCGAGGACAGCGCCTCGTCGGCGATCTGCGGGCAGATGAAGTGGACGTGCGCGTCGACCGCGCCGGCCGTCAGGATCCGCCCGTTGCCGGCGATGATCTCGGTCTCCGGGCCGATGACGAGGTCCGGGTGAACGCCGTCCATCGTGTCGGGGTTGCCGGCCTTGCCGATGCCGGTGATCCGCCCGTCGCGGATGCCGACGTCGGCCTTGACCACACCCCAGTGGTCGACGATGACCGCGCCGGTGATGACGGTGTCGGGGGTGCCGTCTGCGCGCGTAGCGCGCGACTGCCCCATGGACTCACGGATGACCTTGCCGCCGCCGAAGACGGCTTCCTCGCCGGCGAGTCCGGGGCCACCGCAGCGGTCCTCCTCGATCTCGATCAGCAGGTCGGTGTCGGCGAGCCGGATGCGGTCGCCGGTCGTCGGGCCGAACAGGTCGGCGTAGGCGGCACGCGAGATCTCAGGCATCGAGGGCACCTCCGGTCTCCCCGCGCAGACCGGGCACGACGCGGGCGCCGGCGAGGGGGACGAGTTCGACGTCGACGGGGATCCCGGGCTCGAACCGCACGGCGGTGCCGGCGGAAACGTTCAGCCGCTTGCCGCGCGCGGCGGCGCGGTCGAAGTCCAGGCCCGGGTTGGCCTCGGCGAAGTGGTAGTGGGAGCCGACCTGGACGGGCCGGTCGGCGGCGTTGAGGACGGTGAGCCGGGTGACGTCACGGCCCTCGTTGTAGACGACGGGCTCGTCCGCGAACAGGATCTCGCCGGGAATCATCGAGGCCTCCTCAGACGATCGGGTCGTGGACGGTGACGAGCTTGGTGCCGTCCGGGAAGGTGGCCTCGACCTGGACGTCGTGGATCATCTCGGGGATGCCCTCCATGACGTCGTCGCGGGTGAGCAGCTTGCGGCCGGACGACATCAGCTCGGCGACGGTACGGCCGTCACGCGCGCCTTCGAGGATGTGCGACGTGATGAGGGCCACGGCCTCGGGGTGGTTGAGCTTGAGCCCACGGGCCCGACGCTTCTCGGCGACGTCGGCCGCCACGTGGATCAGCAGCCTCTCCTGCTCGTGCGGGGTCAGTTGCACGTCCCACCTCACATCCTCGCTCCAGGCCGTGCGGGGCCCGGTTGCCGCGGCCACGAGGAAAAGCCCCTGGTGGCATGGACCGGCAGGCTAGTTGGACCGCATTTCAGGCAAGTTAACCGAGCTGTGATCGATTCGCTCCCACGACACCGGCCCGCCCCGGCCGCAAGACCGACGGCGCGCCGCCGAAGCCCGGCACGACGGCGACCACCCTGCGCGCCGCCCGGCCTCGGGCACGTCGGACGGCGTCGCCCCAACACCCCGGCAGGCACCGAGCCGACGACGATCCGGGGGCGACCGGTGTCGAGGTGAGCCCGGGACACGCCCTGCCGACCCCCGCCACCAACTGGGCACGGGACGCGGCCACGGAAGACGGCGAAGCCTTCGGCCGCCCTCACCACGCCGACGAAGCGGCACCGGTGACCCCGCCGAGGACCGGACCGTATACGGCGCGGTTCTCGCCCCGGCCGGTGGGCCGAGCCGCCGGCCGCCCCGGCCACGAGTCCGGTCGCTCCCCGGCCGTTCCGGCGCGCGGCAGGCGGCGACACCCCGGCGAACACGGTGGACGTCCCGCCCGCCGCCGAGCCGACCGCGACCCTCCCCGGGATCGCGGCCGGCTCGGCGGCGAGGAACGCGGCGGCCCGCCAGGCACCCGGGCCTCGACACAACCGACGCCACAGGACCCGGTCCGGGTGCGCCCCGGACGGGGCGACCCGGACGCGGCGACCCGGACGCGGCGACCCAGACGCGGCGACCCAGACGCGGTGACCCGGACGGGGCGACCCAGACGCGGCGACCCGGACGCGGCGACCCAGACGCGGCGACCCAGACGCGGCGACCCAGACGGGGCGACCCAGACGCGGTGACCCGGACGGGGCGACCCAGACGGGGCGACCCAGACGCGGTGACCCGGACGGGGCGACCCAGACGGGGCGACCCAGACGCGGTGACCCGGACGGGGCGACCCAGACGGGGCGACCCAGACGCGGTGACCCGGACGGGGCGACCCAGACGCGGTGACCCGGACGCGGTGACCCGGACGCGGTGAATGCGGTGATCCGCCCGGCGCTGCCGCCGGGCAGCGGCGCGACCCTGCTTCGAGCGCGTCTCGGCGGCCAGCCCTCCGCGCACGACCGCCCTCCGCGCAGCCACGCTCAAAACGCGCCGGACCGGCGCGCCCAGGCCGGCCGCCGCCGAGGGACCGGCGCCGGCGCCATCCGTCACGGAGGCCCCGGGCCGTGTCGCCGCCGTGTCTACGACGGGCTCGCCCCCCGGTGTTCTGCCGTGATGCCGAACCGGTGGGGTTCGCGGGGAGCGGACGCGACCTCGCGTACGGCGGTGACCGTGCTGATCACCGGCTGTTCCGCGGGCCGGTCCAGTTCGTCGAGTCGCTCCAGGTCGGCGGCGGAGACGAGGGCGACAAGGGGCTTGCCGTGCCGGGTCACGACGACGCGCTCACCGCCGTACACCACGCGGTTGATCAGGTCGGCGAGCTCAGCCCTGGCTTGCGTCACCGGAATCTCGTAGGCCATACCCCCATTCTAACGTCACGTACATCCTGTACATTTTTTACAGACACACGAAGGAGGGGCTTCCATGAATCGACCGCCGTCCGCCCGTTATGTCCTGCCCGAGTTCACCGAACGCACGAGCTTCGGGCATCGCACGATGGATCCGTACTCGAAGCTGCTGGAGGAGCGGATCGTCTTTCTGGGGACGCCGGTCGACGACACCGCGGCGAACAACGTGATGGCCCAGTTCATGTATCTGGAGCACAAGGACCCGGACCGGGACATCGCGCTGTACATCAACTCCCCGGGCGGCTCGTTCAGCGCGATGACGGCCCTGTACGACACGATCCGGTACGTCACCTGTGACGTGGCGACGACCTGCCTGGGCCGGGCGGACTCGTCCGCCGCGGTGCTGCTGGCGGCGGGCACGCCGGGCAAGCGGTTCGCGCTGCCGGGCGCGCGGCTGACGATCCGCCAGCCCTCGCTGCCGGAGCCCATCGAGGGGCAGGCCAGCGACCTCGCCATCGAGGCGGCCGAACTGGCGCGCACCCGGGCCACCCTGGAGGAGATGCTCGTCCGGCACACCGGCCGCACCCCGGAGCAGGTGACCGCGGACATCGAGCGGGACAGGTTCCTCACCGCCCAGGAGGCCGTGGAGTACGGCCTGGTGGACGAGATCATCACCAGCCGCAAGACGTCGACCGGCACGCCGGACGGGAGGTGAGCCGCCGATGGTGCCCGAACTGCCGCCGCTGCCCGCGCTGACCCGCGCCGAGGCCGAGCTGATCGACGGCTACCTCGACGTCGTCGACCTGCTGGGCCGGATCAACCCCGCCCACCACGGGGACACGTATCGCGGACTGCGCGCCGCCCAGGCGCTGGTGGGGAAGGCGACCGCGCTGCGCGACGCGCTGACGCTGATGCACCAGCGCGGCGAGAACGAACTGCACGCGCCGACGCTCGCGCGGGCGCTGCGCGTCCTCGACGGGGAGCGTCGTACGGCGCGCGTCACGGTCCCTCCGCTCTCCGACAGTTGACGCGGCCCGGCTCCGGGCCGGACGGCCGCGCCCCGAGCGGGTCGTCCGGCCGCGCCGTCCGGCCCGGAGTTGAAACGAACCAGTGGAGGTACCCCTGTTCGGCGTAGCGTGCGCTGCCTCCGCAGGCCGGTAGAGGTTGCGGAAAAGAGAACGATTCGGGCGGAATTAGGGGCTCCGCCCCTGGTCCGGGGGCCTTTGGCGACCTTTGGCGACCTTGACACCTGATCGGCCATCAGGGTGTCCACCCGAACGGGTGAGTGGTGAGTAACCCCACAAATCCCCGGTTCCATTGGGATTTTCGGACATCGGTGAGTCAAGATCCCTGACTGACGACAAGCCCCCGCCACAAGAGGCGGGGCGGTCCGGGCGGACGCCGAGTCCTGCCGCCGCTCGGATGACCGGTCGACAGAAGTGCATCGGCAGGAGTGGAGGACCCAAGCACGACGGGTCGCCGGAACGGTCACGCCATGACCGGGCCGAGCAGCCCTTGGGGTGAAGCCGCGTGAGCGGCCGGGCAACTTCGCCAGCCCGAATCCGACAGGTCATCCTTCACAGGCGGCTGACGAAGGGTTGCGCATGACTGCGCTCAATCGTGTCCCGTCGCTCATGGTCCGGGCCGGTACGGCCTCGGCCTTCGCCATCGCCGCCGTGGGCGGCTCGGTCGTGGTACCGGGGCTCGCCACCGACGCCGCGGCCGCCACACCGGCGACGAAGGCGCTCCAGGTCGCGGCATCTAAGAAGGGTGCTCTGTACAAGTACGGGGCCACCGGGCCGAAGAGGTTCGACTGCTCGGGGCTCACCCTGTACTCGTACAAGAAGGCGGGCAAGAGCCTGCCTCGGACGGCGGCCCAGCAGTACAACAAGACGAAGCACATCTCGGCGTCCGGCCGTAAGGCGGGCGACCTGGTGTTCTTCCACTCCGGTTCGAACGTGTACCACGTCGGGATCTACGCGGGCGGCGGCAAGATCTGGCACTCGCCGAAGACCGGAGACGTGGTGAAGCTGCAGAAGATCTGGACCAAGAGCGTCTGGTACGGCCGGGTCCGCTAGGTCCGCCGAATCTCCCGGGATGGTGCCGGCGTCCCTGACGCGCCGTCACCGCCCCGGGGTGTCGCCCTCCGCCGGGGCGGCCGGAGCAGTCAGGGCTCCGGCTCCCGCCACCGGCTCCGCGATGGGAACCGCCGTGGGAACCGCCGTCGGGACCGTCCACGGCAGTTCCACGATGACCGTCTTGCCGCCCTCCCTCGTGGGCCGCACTCTCAGCTTGCCGCCGCACTCCGCGGTGAGCCAGCGAATGATCACCATGCCTCGGCCGTTGTCCTGCTGGACGGCGGCCGGCAGTCGTTGGGGGAAGCGCGGGTGGCTGTCGGTGACGCCGATGCGCAGATGTTCGTCCCGCTCGAGGACGAGGTCCACCGTGAAGGTGGGCGACTGCCCGAAAGTGTGCTGTACGGCGTTGGTGGCGAGTTCCGAGACGATCAGCCGGACGGTGTCGGCCGCCTCCGTGTCCGCCGGCAGACCCCATTCCCCGAGGGTGCCGGCCACGAAGCCGCGGGCCGTGGAGACCGAGGCGGGATCGCTCGGCAGAGTGACGGATGCTTCCAGGTGATCTGCCATGGCGACGTCGTCCCTTTCCCACGGGACCGAGGCCGACACGGTGCGTGTGGTTCGAGTACGGTCCCGGACTGGCTGCTTCTTCGCCAGACTGCCATCACCGCACCGGTCACGGGTGGCGATCCACCAAGATATGCATATATCTGTCGCTCGATGCGGTGAACTCTGCGACGGCAGAGCGTATTCGGGCGGCTCGTAGGGATTACGGCCCGTGAGGAGTGCGGCCCGTAAGGAGTAAGAAGGAGGAGCCTGTGCAACACGGTCCCGCGGTACGTCGCCGCAAGCTGGGCGCCGAACTGCGCACGCTGCGCACCCGGGCGGGACTCACCAGTGGTGAGGCGGCCCGGCTGGTGGGCTGGCACCAGTCCAAGGTGAGCCGCATCGAGACCGGCACCAGTGGATCGAAACCGGCCGATGTGCGATTACTTCTCGACGCCTACGGAGTGGCCGATCCGCATCTGCGGGAGCTGATGCTGGCGCTGGCGAGCGCCGAGGGCAGCGGTGGCCGCGACCACTGGTGGCACGCCTACCGCGGGGTGCTGCCGCCCGCCTACCGGGACTTCATCAGCCTGGAGTCGCAGGCGAGCGCGCTGCGCACCCTGGAGACGACCGTGGTCCCGGGCCTGCTGCAGACGCCCGAGTACGCGCGCGCGGTGACCAGGGCCGCGGTGGAGGGCATCGACGAGGCGCAGCTCGACACCCTGGTGGCGGTGCGGATGGCCCGCCAGGACGTGCTGCGCGGCCGGCCGCCGCTGGAGCTGTGCGCGGTGCTGGACGAGGCGGTGCTGCGGCGCGAGGTGGGCGGGCCCGAGGTGATGGCGCGGCAGCTCGACCGGCTCGTGGAGGCCGCCCGGCTGCCCCAAGTACGGCTCCAGGTGCTGCCGTTCGCCGCCGGAGCGCATATCGGGATGACCGGCCCTTTCGTTATCTTCTCGTTTTCGCGCGATTCCGATCTGGACGTGGTTGTTCTTGACCACTTGATGAGTAGCCTCCATCTCGAGCGGAAAGAAGACCTCCAGGCCTACACCGAGGCCTTCAACGCCCTTCGGGCGCAAGCCCTTTCGCCCGGGGACTCATCGGAATACATCGCCGCGCTGGCAGGCGGCGCGTAAGGAGGCACCATGTCCGCAGCACCGCGGAACGTACCTTCCCCTACCGGTCCCGACGCTCTCCCGCCGATGCGGTGGCTGCGCAGCAGCTACAGCACGGGAGCGAACAACTGCGTCGAGACCGCCCGGCCGGCCCACGGCCCCTGGGCCGGTCTGCTCGCCGTACGCGACTCCAAGGACCCGGCCGGACCCGCCCTGCTCTTCTCCCCCGAGAGCTGGACGGGCTTCACGGCCACGTTCCACTGAGCCCACCGACCACGCCGACCACGCCGACTGCACCGGCTCAGGGTCGGGTCTCGTCGATCACCCGTACAGCGCGTTCCAGCTCGGCCCCGGAGAGGTCCGCGCGGGCGGTCAGCCTCAGGCGTGAGATGCCGTCGGGCACGGAGGGAGGACGGAAGCAGCCCACGGCCAGGCCTGCCGACCGGCAGTCCGCCGCCCACCGCACGGCCGTCTCCGGGGACGGCGCCCGCACGGAGACGACCGCGGCGTCCGGACGCACCGCTTCCAGACCCACGGCCGTCAACCGCGCGTACAGCTCGCCCGCCACCGCACGCGCGCGCTGAGCGCGCTGCGGCTCCGCGCGCAGCAGCCGGAGGGCGGCCAGCGCCGCGCCCGCCGCCGCCGGGGCCAGACCGGTGTCGAAGATGAACGTCCGGGCCGCGTTGACCAGGTGGTCGATCACGCGCGCGGGACCCAGCACCGCGCCGCCCTGGCTGCCGAGGGACTTCGACAGCGTGACCGTGACGACGACGTCGTCCGCGCCCGCGAGACCCGCCGCGTACGGCGCGCCCTGTCCGCCGTCCCCGAGCACGCCGAGGCCGTGGGCGTCGTCGACGACCAGTCCCGCGCCGTACGCCCGGCAGGCGGCGGCGAGGGCGGCCAGCGGGGCGGCGTCGCCGTCGACCGAGAAGACCGTGTCGGAGACGGCCACGGCCGGGCCCTCGTGCGTGCCGAGCGCCTTGCGCACGGCGTCCGGGTCGGCGTGCCCGACGACCTGGGTGGTGCCGCGGGCCAGTCGGCAGCCGTCGATGAGCGAGGCGTGGTTGCCCGCGTCGGAGACGATGAGCGAGCCGTGCGGGGCCAGCGTGGTGACCGCGGCGAGGTTGGCCGCGTACCCGGAGGAGAAGACGAGGGCCGCCTCGAACCCGCAGTGCTCCGCGAGTTCCCGCTCCAGCTCGGCGTGCAGCTCGGTGGTGCCGGTGACGAGCCGGGAGCCGGTCGCGCCCCCGCCCCAGGTCCGGGCCGCCGCGGCGGCGCCCGAGACGACCTCGGGATGCCGGGCCAGGCCCAGGTAGTCGTTGCTCGCGAGGTCGAGGAGCGGCGAGTCGGCCGGGCGGGGCCGCAGCGTCCGTACGAGTCCGGCCCGGCGGCGCGCCTGGGCCTGCTCGTCGATCCAGCCGAACGCCATGGGTCCTCCGGGGCTTTTGGCTTTTGTAGGTAGCGGACAGACACTAGCGGCCCGGCCCGCCGCCCACTGTGTGGCGATACCCACACGTCGAAGCGGGTGTGTTGTGCGATCCCTACCTTGGCCCGGAGCGGGTGTTTAGGACAGGATCGGCTCTCATGGACCTGCTGAACACGCTGGTGGACAAGGGGCTTCGGCGCGAGCTGCCGACCCGCGAGGAAGCTCTGGCCGTCCTGGCCACTTCCGACGACGACGTGCTGGACGTGGTGGCCGCGGCCGGGAAGGTGCGCCGCCACTGGTTCGGCCGACGGGTGAAACTCAACTATCTCGTCAACCTCAAGTCGGGGCTGTGCCCCGAGGACTGCTCGTACTGCTCCCAGCGGCTCGGCTCCACCGCGGGGATCCTCAAGTACACCTGGCTCAAGCCCGACGAGGCCTCCCAGGCCGCCGCGGCGGGGCTCGCGGGCGGGGCCAAGCGGGTCTGCCTGGTGGCCTCCGGGCGCGGTCCGACGGACCGGGACGTGGACCGGGTCGCGGGCACCATCAAGGCGATCAAGGAGCAGAACGAGGGCGTCGAGGTCTGCGCCTGTCTGGGCCTGCTCTCCGACGGCCAGGCCGAGCGGCTGCGCGAGGCGGGCGCGGACGCCTACAACCACAACCTGAACACGTCCGAGTCGACGTACGGCGAGATCACGACCACGCACACGTACGCCGACCGGGTGGACACGGTGCAGAAGGCGCACGCGGCGGGGCTGTCGGCGTGCTCGGGGCTGATCGCCGGCATGGGCGAGACGGACGAGGACCTCGTGGACGTGGTCTTCTCGCTGCGCGACCTGGACCCCGACTCGGTGCCGGTCAACTTCCTCATCCCGGTCGAGGGCACCCCGCTGGCCAAGGAGTGGAACCTCACCCCGCAGCGCTGTCTGCGGATCCTGGCGATGGTCCGGTTCGTCTGCCCGGACGTCGAGGTGCGCATCGCGGGCGGCCGTGAGGTCCATCTGCGCAGCATGCAGCCGCTCGCCCTGAACCTGGCCAACTCGATCTTCCTCGGCGACTACCTCACGACCGAGGGCCAGGCGGGCAAGGCCGACCTGGAGATGATCGCGGACGCCGGGTTCGAGGTGGAGGGCGCGGGTGAGATCACCCTGCCGGAGCACCGGGTGACGGCGGGCGGGGGCTGCGGGTCCCACGCGGCCGGGGGCGGGTGCGGGTCGCACGCGGACTCCGGGTGCGGGTCGCACGAGGGCGGCGGGGTGTGCGGTTCCGCCCCGGCGGCGGCCGTTCCGGCTGCCGCTTCGGGGGTCAACGAGGCCCGGACCGACCTGGTCGCCGTGCGCCGCCGTGGCGCCGGCACCGATCTCGCGCCCAATGCCTGAGCTGCCCGAACCGAGGCTGCCCGTCTCCCGGTTGCTGGAGCTGGACCGGCGGCATGTGTGGCATCCGTACGGGCCGATGCCCGGGCAGGTGGACCCGCTCGTCGTGGAGTCGGCGAGCGGGGTGCGGCTGCGGCTCGCGGACGGCTCGGGCGAGCTGGTCGACGGGATGGCGTCCTGGTGGTCGGCGATCCACGGCTACAACCACCCGGTGCTGAACGAGGCCGCGCGGGAGCAGCTCGGCCGGATGAGCCACGTCATGTTCGGCGGGCTCACGCACGAGCCCGCCGTACGCCTGGCGAAGCTCCTTGTCGACATGTCGCCCGACGGTCTGGAGCATGTGTTCCTCGCCGACTCGGGTTCGGTGTCGGTCGAGGTCGCGGTGAAGATGTGCCTTCAGTACTGGCGTTCGCTGGGCCGGCCGGCCAAGCAGCGGCTGCTGACCTGGCGCGGCGGCTACCACGGGGACACCTGGCAGCCGATGTCCGTGTGCGACCCCGAGGGCGGGATGCACGACCTGTGGACCGGCGTGCTGCCCCGGCAGGTCTTCGTGGACCCGCCGCCGGCCGAGTACGAGGAGGCGTACGCCGACGGGTTGCGGGCGGCGATCGAGCGGCACGCGGACGAACTGGCCGCGGTGATCGTGGAGCCGGTGGTGCAGGGCGCGGGCGGGATGCGGTTCCACTCCCCCGCGTATCTGCGGGTGCTGCGCGAGGCGTGCGACGCGCACGGCGTGCTGCTGGTGTTCGACGAGATCGCCACCGGGTTCGGGCGTACGGGCGCGCTGTTCGCGGCGGAGCACGCGGCGGTGACGCCGGATGTGATGTGCGTCGGCAAGGCGCTGACCGGCGGCTATCTCACGATGGCGGCGGCGCTGTGCACCTCCCGGGTGGCCGAGGGGATCTCGCGGGGCGAGGTGCCGGTGCTGGCCCACGGGCCGACGTTCATGGGCAACCCGCTCGCCGCCGCCGTCGCGTGTGCCTCGATCGAGCTGCTGCTCGGGCAGGACTGGCTGGCGGAGGTCAAGCGGATCGAGGTGGGTCTGCGGGACGGACTGGCCGCCGCTCGCGAGATCCCGGGCGTCAAGGACGTCCGCGTCCTGGGCGCCATCGGGGTCGTGCAGCTCGACCACGCCGTAGACATGCGGGCGGCGACCGGGGCGGCCGTACGGGAGGGCGTCTGGCTGCGGCCGTTCCGCGATCTGGTGTACACGATGCCGCCGTACGTCACCGGTGACGCGGACGTGGCACGGATCGCGCGCGCGGTGTGCGCGGCGGCGCGGGAGGGATGAGCATGCCGATCCTGGTGATCACGGGGACGGGCACGGAGGTCGGCAAGACCGTCACGACGGCCGCGGTCGCGGCGTCGGCGCTGGCGGCGGGCCGCTCGGTGGCCGTCCTGAAGCCCGCGCAGACCGGCGTGGGGCCGGCCGAGCCCGGCGACGCCGCCGAGGTGGCCCGCCTCGCGGGCCCGCTGACCACGGCCGAACTCGCCCGCTACCCGGAGCCGTTGGCCCCGGCGACGGCGGCCCGCCGGGCGGGCCGTCCGCCGGTGCGGCCGTACGAGGTGGTCGACGCGGCCCGGAAACTGGCGACGGACCACGACCTGGTGCTCGTCGAGGGCGCGGGCGGTCTGCTCGTACGGTTCGACGAGGCGGGCGGCACGCTGGCCGACGTGGCGCAGTCGCTGCGGGCGCCGGTGCTGCTCGTGGCGTCGGCGGGCCTCGGCACCCTTAACACGACAGATCTGACGGCCCGTGAACTGCGGTCCCGCAGCGTCGAGTTGCTCGGGGTCGTCATCGGAAGCTGGCCGAACTCCCCCGACCTGGCGTCCCGTTGCAATGTGGCGGACCTGCCGGAGGTCTCCGGGGCACCCCTGCTGGGCGCCCTACCCGCGGGCGCCGGCACGCTCGCGCCCGCCGACTTCCGTACGGCGGCGCCCGGTTGGCTGGCCCCGCGGCTGGACGGCACCTGGCAGGCGGAGGCGTTCCGGGAGCGGGCCGGGGTGGGCGGCTAACCGTCTTCGGCGTCCGCGAGCAGGCGGACGAGTTCGATGCGGGAGCGGATGCCGAGGCGGGTGAAGACGCCGCGTAGGTGGTGGTCGATGGTGCGGGGGCTGAGGGCGAGGCGGGCGGCGATCTCGCGGTTGGTGGCGCCGTCGGCGGCCATGCGGGCGACCAGGAGTTGCTGGGCGGTCAGCTCGGTCGTCGGGCGGCGGCCCGCGTGGGCCGGGGCGGCGGGGGCGCCGAGCGCGCGGAGTTCGGCGCGGGCGGCCTCGGCGCAGTGCGGGGCGCCGAAGGAGTCGAACGCCTCCAGGGCGCTGTGCAGCCGGTCACGGGCCTCGGTGCGCAGCCGCAGTCTGCGCAGGGCGCTGCCGAACAGCAGCTCGGTGCGGGCGCGTTCGACGGCGCGGGTGCCTTCGGCGTGCAGGTCGAGGGCCGTGCGGTAGTGGTCGAGGGCGTCGGCGCCCGGGGTGAGCAGGGCCCGGCAGCGGGCGCTGAGGGCGAGGTCGTCGGGGCTGCGCACGGCGCGGGCCCAGCGGTCGTAGTCGGCGTGCGCGGCGCGGGCGATCCGGGTGTCGCCGGTGCGGGCTGCCGCCTCGACGTAGTGCGGGGTGGCGAGGTGGCGGATGGCCCGGTGGCCGTGGCCGGGACCGGAGGCGGCGAGGGCGCGCAGCCGGGTCGCGGCGGCGGCGTAGCGGCCGTGGCCGAGGTCGAGGAAGGCGAGGGCCCACTGCGCGAGGGCGGCGGGCAGGCCCAGTCCGTGGGCGAGGGCGTACGAGCGGGCGGCGGCGGCCCGCTCCCGGCACAGGTCGGCGTCGCCGGTGAGCGCGGCGAACATCGCGAGGGCTGCCTCCAGATGGCAGGCGCCGTTGTCCTGGCCGGTGGCGTACGCCTGGCGCTGGGCGTCCAGCGCGGCGGCCTCGGCGGAGCGCGGGCGGCCGGTCCAGAAGTCGGTGTAGGCGTGGAACTCCATGGCCTGGGACACGACGGCGACGTGTCCCCGGGCGCGGGCGGCGGCGGCCGCGCGGACGGTGGCGGTCGCGGCGCGATGGTGGTCGCCGAGCAGCAGGGCGGCGATGCCCGCGTGCACGAGCAGGGTGGGATCACCGCCCGGCCCGCACCGACCGGCGGTCGCCTCCAACAGGTCCCGCGCGTCCTCGTACCGCCCCTCGACGGCCGCGACGATCCCGCCCGACACCCCCGGCGGATCGACCCCCAACCCCCGTGCGACCCACCGCACTTCACGGCACCGCCGCAGGTCACCGGTGTAGACGGCGGCTTCTGCGGCGCGGGCCAGGAGATGGGTGGCGGGGGTGGAGGCGGTTGCCATGGCCGGGACACGAACGGTCACGGTGTCGACGCCGCCGTCCTGCGCCCGCGCCCGTGCCGGGGTGCCCGGCGTGACCCCCGGTTCGTCGGGGCTTCGTGCCGCGCCTGCCAGCAAGGCGTCGAAGGCTTCCGTCGCGTCGCCCGTGCGCAGGGCGAGGATGCCGGTGAGGGCATCGGTGTCCGTGCGGGCGGCGAGGGTGCGGGAGCGGTCGCCGTCGCCGCAGTGCCAGGCGTCGGTCGCCGCGTGGGCGAGGAGCCGGGACTGTTCGCGCGGGTCGGTGCAGAGCGCGGCGGCGCGTTCGGCGAGGGCGCCCGCGAGGGCCGGGTCACCGGCGGCGCGCGCCTGGCCGGCCGCCGCCGCGAGTTCCGCGGCGAGCCGCCCGCTGGGGCCGAGCGCGCCCGCGCCCCGGTGCCAGGACCGCCGGGGCGTCTCCGCCGGGCCGTGCAGGACGCGGGCGAGGAGCCGGTGGACGTCACGCCGGTCGGCCGGGGCGGCCGTCTCGTACGCGGCGATCCGGGTCCACGCGTCCCGGAAGCCGACCCCGCCGGCCGTCGCGTACGCGAGGCCCGCCGCCTCGGCCGCGTCCAGCGGCCGGGTGTCGAGGCGGGCGGCGGCCACGGCGCGCAGGAACGCGTGGGTGGCCACCGGGTACTGGTCGGCGGCGGCCAGCAGGAGCAGCAGCCGGGTGTCCTCCGGCAGCGCGCGGAGCTCCGCGCGGCAGCCGCGCAGCACGGCGGGGGCGAGGTCGGCGGGCTCGGTCGGCAGCGGGTCGAGGCCGGCCGCCTGCCGTACGGTCAGCCGCGCCGCGAGTTCGGCGGCGGCGCGCGGATCGCCGTATACGAGTCGCAGCGCGCGCACGCGGACGCCTTCGGGCAGCGCCGAGGCCGGGCGCGGACATGGGTCCGGGGGCGTCGGTGGCGAAGTGCGGTCAAAAAGTGGGGGGTTCACCGGTGTCACCACGCAACTGACGTTACTGGCGGGTTACTTGAATCGTAAAGACCGGCGATATCACCGATGCGGCGCGCGTAGACCCGTCGGACACTCCTGGCAACCCCACACGTTTCAGGAGGCATCATGCAGCGCCACAAGCGTCGCATCGCCGCGACCCTCTCGGCCGCGGTCTCTTCGCTCCTGCTGTCACTGTCCCTCGCCGCCCCCGCGGCCCACGCGGCGACCCACGACCCGATCGTCTTCGTGCACGGCATCAACAGTTCGTCGAGCAGTTGGGACGACTGGGTGGCCGACTTCGAGGCCGACGGCTACACGGCCGCCGAGCTCGACGCGTGGACGTACACCTGGACCCAGTCGAACGTGACGACCGCCGCCCAACTGGCCACCGAGATCCAGAAGGTGCTGGCGAGAACCGGCGCCAGCAAGGTCGACGTCGTCGTGCACTCCATGGGCGCGCTCAGCTCCCGCTACTACCTCAAGAACCTCGGCGGGACGGCGTACGTCGACGACTGGGTCTCCGTCGCGGGCACCAACCACGGTACGGGGATCGCCTCGTTGTGCAGTTGGCTGTACACCTCCTGCGCCGAGATGGTCACCGGCAGTTCGTTCGTCACCGCGCTGAACGCCGGTGACGAGACCCCGGGCAGCGTGAACTACGCCGCCTACTGGTCGAACTGCGACGCCGCCATCGACCCCGACTCCTCGGCGCTGCTGAGCGGGGCCACCAACGTCGGCGTCGGCTGTATCTCGCACGACGCGATGAACAACGACCACGGCGTGTACGAGCAGGTGCGCGACTTCATCCAGTAGCCCGCCGACCCGCACGACGGGAACAGCGGGCCCGGCCGCCGCCCGCTGTTCGCGTGTGCTCGGTCACCGGCTCCACTGGCGCAGTTCGCGCGCGATCTCGGACACCGACGCCTCGCCGTTCTTCACCAACCGGGCCAGGTCGCGGACCTGTTCGGGCGAGGTGGCCACCTTCAGGCCGCTGGCGACGAGGTAGGCGTACGCGACGGCACAGGCGAACAGGGCGTTGGAGCGCTCCAACGCGGGGACGTGGATGAGGAGTTGGAGCAGGGCGGCGGCGCGGGCCGGGGCGTCGTCGTAGACGGGCACGTCGAATATCTCGGCCTGGTGGCGCGCCACGGCCGCGACCAGCGCCCCCCAGTCGGTGACCTGGGGGTCCCCCGGAGTCTTCTGTTCGGCGAGCATGAGCAGCCAGGCGAGGTCGATGCGGAGGTCGCTCAAGGGATCAGCGGCGACCTTCGCTCGTACCGGCCCCGGAAGTACCGGCCACAGCGGTACCGGCCGCAGCGGTACCGGCCTCGCGAGTGCCGACCCCAGGAGTGCCGCCCTCGCGTTCCGCGCCGAACTCCTCCACGAAGACGGCCTCGTACTGCTTCATGAAGTCGCTGGCGGCCTCGACGAACGTCTGGCCGATCTCCCCGGCGTCCTGTCTGACCAGCTCTTCTATGTAGCGGTTGACACTCATGCCACGGGCCGTGGCGCGCTCGCGGGCCGCCCGGGCCGTGCCCTCGTCGACGCGTACGTTGAGCTGGGTCTTCGCCATACCTCGACGCTAGCGCCGGGATGCTAGCAGCGGCAAGGGCGGACCGGAAGTGAAAAAGGGATGCGCGGTGTGCGCCGGGTCACACTACGCTCGGCCGGGCAGGGCCACCCGTACCCAGGCGGCCCGTCCGAGCGAGGAGGCAGCCTTGTCCACACCTGCTGCGGAGCACGCTCCCGGCCTGGCCTCGGCCGACGGGAGCGCGGCCCGCGCCCGCGGTCTGACCAAGGCGTACGGCTCGGGCGAGACCACGGTGCTCGCCCTGGACGCGGTGGACGTGAACATCGGGCGCGGCCGTTTCACCGCCGTGATGGGGCCGTCCGGGTCCGGGAAGTCAACCCTGATGCACTGTCTGGCCGGCCTCGACACCGTCTCGGCCGGTCAGGTGTGGCTCGGCGACACCGAGATCACCGGGCTGAAGGACCGGGAGCTGACCCGGCTCAGGCGGGACCGGATCGGGTTCATGTTCCAGTCGTTCAACCTGATCCCGACGCTGAACGCGGCCGAGAACATCACCCTGCCCATGGACATCGCGGGCCAGAAGCCCGACCAGAGGTGGCTGGACCAGGTGATCGACACGCTGGGTCTGCGGGACCGGCTCAAGCACCGGCCGTCGCAGTTGTCCGGCGGCCAGCAGCAGCGCGTGGCCTGCGCACGGGCGCTCGCCTCCCGGCCCGAGCTGATCTTCGCCGACGAGCCGACCGGCAACCTGGACTCGCGGGCGGGCCTTGAGGTGCTCTCCTTCCTGCGCCAGGCCGTGGACGAGCTGGGCCAGACCGTCGTCATGGTCACCCACGACCCGGGCGCCGCCGCCCACTCCGACCTGGTGCTCTTCCTCGCGGACGGGCGCATCGTGGACGAGATGGAGCGGCCCACGGCCGAGGCGGTCCTCGAGCGCATGCGCCTCTTCTCCGGGGGAAACCCCCAGCCCACCGGCGCTGACGCCGCCCGGGCCCTCCTCGACGGCACC
The DNA here is from genome assembly GCF_900110755.1 of Streptomyces sp. yr375. Classification (GTDB taxonomy): domain Bacteria; phylum Actinomycetota; class Actinomycetes; order Streptomycetales; family Streptomycetaceae; genus Streptomyces. The sequence goes on along the minus strand of NZ_FOFF01000002.1, from coordinate 121,311 downwards.
ACCCAGGGAGACTGAACCGGTGCTGAAGGCGACACTGCGAAGCTTCTTCGCGCACAAGGGCCGACTGCTGCTGTCGGCGCTCGCCGTCGTCCTGTCGGTGGCGTTCGTCGCGGGCAGCCTGATCTTCTCCGACACGGTGACCCGCACCTTCGACCGGCTCTTCGCCTCCACGGCGGCGGACGTCACCGTCGAGCCGAGGGACGACCTCAGCTCCAACGTGCCGAGCGGCGCCGTGCAGACCGTGCCCGCCGCCCTCGCCGGGCGGCTGGCCCGCGTGGCCGGGGTCGCGGCGACCCACCCGGACGTCGGCGTGCAGAACATCACGATCGTCGACAGCGCGAACAAGTCGGTCGGACCGACCACGGGCGCGCCCACCATCGCCACCGACTGGTACCTCACCCACCGCAGCCCCGTGAAACTGACCTCCGGGCACGCCCCGCACGGCGCCGGACAGGCCATGCTCGACGCCGACACCGCCGACAAGAAGCACGTGCGGATCGGCGACACCCTCACCGTGATGGCCCAACCGGGCACGTTCAAGGTGAAGATCGTCGGCATCGCCACCTTCACCACCACCAACCCCGGCGCGGCCCTGGTCTTCCTCGACCCCGCGACGGCCGCCGCGAAGCTCCTGGGCTCGGCGGACCGGGCCACGAGCATCTCCGTCGACGCGGCCGACGGCGTGAGCGACGCCGTCCTCAAGCAGCGCGTGGCCGCCGCGCTCGGCGGCGGGCCGTACGACGTGAAGACCGCCGACGAGCAGGCGAAGTCGTCGGCGGCGTCCCTGGGCGGGTTCCTCGACGTCATCAAGTACGTGATGCTCGGCTTCGCCGGGATCGCCGTCCTGGTCGGCGTGTTCCTGATCGTCAACACGTTCTCGATGCTGATCGCCCAACGCACCCGCGAACTGGGCCTGTTGCGCGCCCTGGGTGCGGACCGCCGTCAGGTGCGGCGCTCGGTGCTCACCGAGGCGGTGCTGCTCGGCGTGGTCGGGTCGACCCTCGGGCTCGCCGCCGGCATCGGGCTCGCGGCCGGGCTGATCAAGCTGATGAGCGCGTTCGGCATGAACCTGAAGACCGCGGAGATGGTCGTCGGCTGGCCGACCCCGGTGGCGGCGTACGTCGTCGGCGTCGGCGTCACCTTCGTGGCGGCCTACCTCCCGGCCCGGCGCGCCGGAACCGTGTCGCCGATGGCGGCCCTGGCGGACGCGGACATCGCCGGGGTGGGCCGGCCGCTGAAGGTGCGCGGGGTGGTGGGCGCGGTCGTCGGAGCGCTCGGCGTGGCCGCGCTCGTCGGCTGCGTGAACTCCTCGAAGACGGCGTCGGCGGCCTCGCTGCTGGGCCTGGGCGTGGTCCTCACCCTCATCGCCACCGTCGTCGCGGGCCCGCTCCTGGTCCGCCCGGTGATCCGGGTCCTGGGCGGCGCGTTCCCCGCGCTGTTCGGTTCCGTCGGCCGGATGAGCCAGCGCAACGCCCTGCGCAACCCGCGCCGTACGGGCGCCACGGCGGCGGCGCTGATGGTGGGGCTCGCCCTGGTGGGCGGGATGTCGGTGGCGAGCGCCTCCATGTCGAAGTCGTTCGACGAACAGATCGACAAAACGCTGGGCGCCGACTTCGTGATCCAGAACGCCGGCTTCACCCCGTTCTCCAAGGAGGTCACGGACGCGGTGCGGGGCACCGAGGGCGTCGGTCTCGTCGTACGGCAGCGGTTCACGCCGATCGCCGTACGGCTGCCCGACGGCAAGCGGGTCGAGACGACCGCCACCGGTTACGGCGACCGGGTCGACGACGTCGCGCACATCACGTACGCGCAAGGGGACTCGGCGACGGCGCTGGCCGACGGCGCCATGGGCATGGACGTCGACTTCGCGAAGGACCACGGCGTGCGGGTCGGCAGCGTGCTGCCGGTGGAGTTCCCCGGCGACCGGACGACGTCGCTGAAGGTCGCCGCGCTCACCGACCAGGACGCCGCCAAGGGGTTCGGGACGCAGGGCGGCCTGTTCCTCGGGATCGCGACCGTCGAGAAGTACGTGCCCGGCGGGCAGGACTCCGCGCTGTACGTGAACGCGGCCTCCGGCACCACGGCCGACCAACTGCGCCCCCGACTGGACAAGACGCTCGCCGCGTATCCGCAGGTGCAGCCCCGCGACCAGGCCGACTACAAGAAGCTGGTGCACGACCAGATCGCCGTCCTGCTGTACCTCGTGTACGCGCTGCTCGGGCTCGCGATCGTCATCGCGGTGCTCGGCGTGGTCAACACGCTGGCGCTGTCGGTGGTGGAGCGGACCCGGGAAATCGGGCTGCTGCGGGCCATCGGGCTGGCCCGGCGGCAGTTGCGCCGGATGATCCGGCTGGAGTCGGTGGTGATCGCGGTGTTCGGCGCGGTGCTGGGGCTGGCGCTCGGCCTGGTGTGGGGCGTGTGCATCCAGCAGGTGCTGCAGTTGCAGGGCATGAAGGCGTTCGCCGTCCCGTGGACCACGCTCGTCGCGGTCGTCGTGGGCTCGGCGGTCGTCGGCGTCGTGGCGGCACTGCTGCCGGCGCTGCGCGCCTCCCGGATGAACGTACTGGCGGCGATCGCGCACGAGTGAGTACGAGTGAGTACGAATGGGCTTCCCTGTTGGCGGCCGTCCGGGTACCGGGTAGGTGACGGCCGTCCGTCCGGATTCTGGAATTCCGGGTCGGGGATCGGCGCCCGTGTTGTGATCGTCGTATGTCTGATCTGCGGATACGGGCCGCGACGCCCGACGACCTCGACACCGTCCTCGCCTTCTGGAAGACCGCCGCCGAGGGGACGAGCATCAGCGACGACCGGAGCGGGGTGGAGCGGCTCGTCGCCCGGGACCCCGAGGCGTTGCTCCTCGCCGAGCAGGGCGGTGAGCTGGTCGGGACGGTGATCGCCGGGTTCGACGGGTGGCGGTGCCATCTGTACCGGCTGGCGGTGCACCCACAGCGGCGGCGTCAGGGCATCGGATCGGCGCTGCTGACGGCCGCCGAGGAGCGGTTCGTGGCGCTGGGCGGGCGGCGCGGGGACGCGATGGTGCTCACCCGCAACGACACGGCGCATCATGCGTGGCGTGCGGCGGGGTACGCGCCGGAGGAGAAGTGGCGGCGCTGGGTGAAGCCGCTCACGGACTGACCGGAGCCCACCAGACCCCGCTTTGCTGATCCTTTACCATTGGGGGGCTGTGTGGATTGTGTGGATCACCCACCCGCGCAGTCCCCCGCCACCGCCGGCTTCATGACATGAAAGGTGTGAGCGTCCGCCCATGGGCGAGCCTCCCAGTCCCCGTACGCGACGTCGCGCGCTCCCTCCCGCCCTGCCTGATCATGGGACGGAGGTGACGACCCGATGAACGAAGTGCTGCTGCTCCTGGTGGCGATCCTGCTGTCGTTCGCGTGCGGTGCCTTCGTCGCGGCCGAGTTCTCGTTGACGACCGTCGAGCGCAGCGAACTGGAACGGGCGGTGGAGCGCGGCGAGCGCGGCGCGGCCGGGGCGCTGAAGGCCGTACGGAACCTCACCTTCCAGCTCTCCGGTGCCCAGCTCGGCATCACCGTCACCAACCTGGTCGTCGGCATGCTGTCCGAGCCGTCGATCGCCAAGCTGATCGCCGGGCCGCTGGAGTCGCTCGGTCTGTCGAGCTCCACGTCGAGTTCGGTCGCCCTGGTGCTGGGTACGGCTTTGTCGACCCTGTTCCTGATGGTCGTCGGCGAACTCGTGCCCAAGAACTGGGCGATCTCCACCCCGCTGCCGGTCGCCAAGAAGGTGGGCAACGCGCAGCGCTGGTTCAGTGCCGCGTTCCGGCCGTTCATCAGCCACCTCAACAACACCGCGAACCGCATCGTGCGGCGCTTCGGCGTGGAGCCCACCGAGGAACTCGCCGCCGCGCGCGGCCCCCAGGAACTCGCCGCGCTGGCCCGGCACTCCGCCAAGCAGGGCGCGCTGGAGGCGGACACCGCCGAGCTGTTCGTGCGCACGCTGAACCTGGCCGACCTGACCGCGGAGAACGTGATGACCCCGCGCGTCCAGGTCTTCGCCCTGGACGCGGCGGCGACCTGCGAGGACGTGGCGAACGCGACCCGGGCGACGGGCCTGTCCCGCTTCCCGGTGTACCGCGGCAACCTCGACTCGGTGGTCGGCACCGCGCACATCAAGGACACGCTGGCGATCCCTGCGGAGCGCCGCGCGCGCGTGCCCGTCTCGGAGGTCATGCGCGAACCCCTCCTCGTACCCGAGTCGCTGACCGTGGACCGGCTGCTGGACCGGCTGTCCGGCAGGCGGACGATGGCCGTGGTCATCGACGAGTACGGCGGCACGGCGGGCGTGGCGACGCTGGAGGACATCGTCGAGGAGGTCGTCGGCGAGGTCCGCGACGAGCACGACCCGCACGAGACGCCCGACCTGGCGCCCGCGGGCAGGGACGACGACGGCCGCGCCCTGTACTCGGCCGACGGCGCCGCCCGCACCGACCAGCTCGCCCGGGTGGGCCTGCACGCCCCCGACGGGCCGTACGAGACGCTCGCCGGTCTCGTCGCCACCGAGCTGGGCCGGATACCGGCCGAGGGCGACACCGTCGAGGTCGTCGGCTGGCGCATGGACGTCGTCGACGCCGCGGGGCGCCGGGCCGCGCGCGTGCTGCTGCACGCGCCGCTCGCCGCCGCCCCGTCCGGGGGCCGGGAACAGGAGGCCGGGAAGTGACCGCCGTCCAGTTGCTCATCGCACTGGCGACCCTCGTCGTCAACGCGTTCTTCGTCGGCGCCGAGTTCGCGCTGATCTCCGTCCGCCGCTCCCAGATCGAGCCGTACGCCGAGCAGGGCGACCGGCGCGGCAAGAGCGTGCTGTGGGGGCTCCAGCACGTGTCCGCGCTGATGGCGGCCGCTCAGCTCGGCATCACGCTGTGCACGCTGGTCCTCGGCGTCGTCGCCGAACCGGCCATCGCGCACCTGCTGGAGCCGGTGTTCCACGCGGTGGGCGTGCCGGAGGGCGCCGGGCACGCGGTGTCCTTCGTGATCGCGCTCGCCGTCGCCACCTACCTGCACATGCTGCTGGGCGAGATGGTGCCGAAGAACATCGCGCTCGCCGAGCCGGTGCGCAGCGCCCTGCTGCTGGGCCCGCCGCTGGTCACCCTGGCCCGGGCGCTGCGCCCGGTGATCTTCACGGTCAACGCGTTCGCGAACGGCCTGCTGAAGCTGCTGCGGATCGAGACGAAGGACGAGGTCGACGCGGCCTTCTCGGACGCCCAACTGGCCCAGATCGTGCGGGACGCCGGCGAGGCGGGCCTCATCGACGATCGTGCCCAGGAGCGGCTGCACGACGCCCTGGAGCTGGGCCGCCGCCCGGTGCGGGACGTCGTCCTGCCGCTGGAACGGGTCGTCTACGCGCGCGTAGGCATCACCCCGGAGGAGCTGGAGGAGCTGGCCGCCGAGTCCGGGTTCTCCCGCTTCCCGGTGGTGGACGAGGGCCGCCGGATCGTCGGCTACCTGCATGTGAAGGACGCCCTCGACGCCTCCCCGCGCGACGAGCCGTTCCGGCTGCGCGACCTGCGGCCCATCGCACGGGTACGGGAGGCGACCCCGCTGGACGACGTCCTGACCGCGATGCGCGGCAGCCGTACGCATCTGGCGGCGGCGCTCGGCTCGGACGGCCGGCTGGCCGGCCTGGTGACCATGGAGGACGTACTGCGGGAGCTGTTCGGGCAACGGGCGTGAGAGCGGGCGGGAGACCGGGGAGGCGGCAGCGGGCGCTCAGGCTGTGACCGACCGCTGGGTATGAGACTCGGGCTACCATCTATGTCGCCATGCAGACGAACCCCACACACACCAGCCTGGTCGCGATCGGCGACTCCTTCACCGAGGGCATGTCGGACGTGCTGCCCGACGGCTCCTACCGGGGCTGGGCCGACCTCCTGGCCGCACGGATGGCCGCGCGCACACCCGGCTTCCGGTACGCCAACCTCGCCGTGCGCGGCAAGCTGATCGGCCAGATCGTCGACGAGCAGGTGCCGGTGGCGGCGGCGATGGGCGCCGACGTCATCACCCTGGTCGGCGGTCTCAACGACACCCTGCGCCCCAAGTGCGACATGGGCCGGGTGAAGGGCCTGCTCACGGAGGCCGTGGAGCGCCTGGCCCCGTCCTGCAAGCACCTGGTGCTGATGCGCAGCCCGGGCCGCCAGGGGCCGGTGCTCGAACGGTTCCGGCCGCGCATGGAGGAACTGTTCGCGTGCGTGGAGGAACTGGCGGAGCGGCACGGCGCACTCGTCGTCGACCTGTACGGCGCCCCGTCGCTCGCCGACCCGCGCCTGTGGGACGTCGACCGGCTGCACCTGTCGGCGGAGGGGCACCGCCGCGTCGCCGAGGCCGTCTGGCAGACCCTCGGCCACGCCCCCGAGGACACCGAGTGGCACATACCGATACCGGCGACCCCACCCCCGGACTGGCCCGCCCGCCGCATCGCGGACGCCCGCTTCGCCCGCCAGTACCTGCTCCCGTGGATCGCCCGCCGCCTGACCGGCCGCTCGTCGGGCGACGGCCGGACAGGCGCCCACTTCAGCGCCGAGCTGGGCAAAGCCTTCTGGGTCACCCCTGCCGACCACACAAACCCCGGCCCTGTGACGGACTGGCGACAGGCGCCCTGACCCGGAGCCTCGCCCGGCTGCCATGCACCGATTGAACGCGGGGCGCCGCCTCCCTCCCTGCACATGGCCTGCGGCCGTTGTTGCGGGACGCCAACGCTGTCGGGAGCATCGTTTTCGTCGACGTTCGATCGGATCGGGACCCCGCGTTCCGCCCTAGCAGTTCGGCCCATGTCGCCTGGGCCCGCTCGTGCATGATGACGGGATGAACCATGGCGACCAGCGCTTCCACGTCATCGTGCTGTCGAACTTCGCGAAGGGCTTCGACAAGTACGCGTTCGCTTACGGTAAGGCGGGGATTCCGGAGAGTACCTATTCCGACCGGTTCCACCTGCTGACCCGTGCGGAGTTGGGAATCGGCATCGGCAAGGCGCGACGCCTGCTGGACCGTCTGGCCATTCCGGGCGACCGGCTGCTGGTGCTGGAAACCATGGTGGACCCCGACAAGTTGGTGCCCAACCTGTCGACCGGCCTCGGCATGGAGCTGCACGAGGCTCGCATCCGGTTGTCAGCGGTCCACGAACTCGACCAAGCGGGCGACGAGTTCAATCTGCGCCCGACGACCGTCGAGGATGCGATGGCGGCCTCCCTGCACCTGCACGGATCGGCACAGCGTCGCTACGCCGACACGCGACCGCGCTCGGTTTCGGTTCTGCCGGTCGCCTCCGCCTGCCAGGCCCGATGTTCGTTCTGCTTCTCCGCGGCGTCGATCTCCAGCGACCAGGCGCCGGCACGGGTCCCGTGGGACGCGGTCGCCCAGTGGCTGGAGCGCGCCCGTGCGGCGGGTGCCGAGCGTGCGGTGATCACCGGCGGCGGGGAGCCCACGCTCATACCGTTCGAACAACAGCTACGACTGGTGTCCGCCTGCTCGGCGGCCTTCCCGAAGGTCGTCCTGATCACCAACGCGCACACCCTGGCGAAAGGCCGGCACGCCGACCGGGCCGACCGCCTCGCAGCCCTGAGCGCCGCGGGCCTGAGCGTGCTGGCGGTCTCCCGGCACCATCACGACGACGCCGTCAGCGAGCGGCTGATGATGCTGCGCACGCCGGTGAGTTCCGTGATCGACACCTGGCGCGTGGAACGTGACCGCTGGCCGGGGCTGCGGATGAGGCTGATCTGCGTGCTCCAGCACGGCGGCGTCGCCGACGCGGCCGGGGTCGCCGACTACCTTTCGTGGGCCGCGGCTCTCGGTGTCGAGGAAGTCTGCTTCAAAGAGCTCTACGTATCCACCAGCACCGAGTCGCTCTACTTCGACCGCACCGCCAACATCTGGAGCCGAGAGCACCAGGTGTCGCTGTCCGTCGTCACCCGGTTCGCCGAGCAGCACGGCTTCGAACTGGCGAGCCGCCTGCCCTGGGGCGCGCCGGTCTACCACGGCAGTTGGGACGGGCGGCCGATGCGAATCGCCGCTTACACCGAGCCCAGCCTGCTCTGGGAACGCACCAGCGGGATCGCCCGCAGTTGGAACGTCATGGCCGACGGACGCTGCTACGCCTCCCTGGAAGACCGGGCGAGCGAGATCGTGCCGGAAGGCGCACCTGCATGAGGTTCGAGGAGTTCCAGGAATTCCGGCAGCGGCACCTCAGTGCTTCCTCGTCGCTTCTGGACGCCGCCGAGACCAACGTGTACCGGGCGCTTGCTCCGATGCGACCGGAACCGCCGACCGACATGAGTACGGTGCACCGGTGCGATCTCGCCCGTGCCTGGCTGCGACGCTTCGAGCTGCCGGAAGAGTGGTCGGGCCACGCCATGGTCTGTCGAGGGGTCCGGCACGGGCTCGGTGTGGTGTTCCACTGGCTGCGCGCTGTGCGGGCGCGGTTGTGGCTGCCCAGCGACGTGTACCCGGTCTACTTCGAGCTGGCCCGCGCCGCAGGCCTGGCGCCCGCGTCCTACCCGACGCTACCGGCGCCGGCCCTGCCGAGGTCGCCGGCGGACGACCGGCCCGAATACCTGCTGCTCGCCAACCCCAGCAAGCCGCTCGGCCGATACCTGTCCGACGCCGAGTGCGCCGCGGTGATGTCGTGGTTGCGGGAATCACCACGCCGCCGCCTGCTGATCGACAGCGTCTACGACCTGGGAGCCCCGTTCGCTGCCGGCACACGGCGATTGCTGGACACCGGTCGCGCGGTCCTCCTGCATTCGGTCACCAAGGGATGGCTGTGGCCACGTACGTTCGGCGTGGTCCTGCTGGGTCCGACGCACGCCGACTTGGCCGACGCGTTCCGGGCGGATCCGCCGACGCTGGCTCATCTGAGGCTCGCCGACCGTCTACTGACCGAGCACAGCGACGTGCCCCGGCAGGTCGTCGACGAACTGGCCGCACGGGCTGAGCGGCTGTTCGAACGGCTGCCGGACGAAGTGCTCGGGGCGATTCCCACGGCGAGCCGGACGTGTCCCGGCAACTACTTCTTCCCGGTCGACATCCCGGCGGAGACGCTCCAGCGTGAGTACGGCGTGCTCGCCATGCCGGTCAGCGTGTTCGGGGAGAGCAGTTGGTCCGGCTCCATCCTGACCAGCCTTGCTGACGCTTTCGCCCCGACGCCGACGGTGGCGCGATGAAGCCACTGGAGAACCTGGCCGTATACGACGATGCGGACTTCTACGATCAGGAGTTCACCGCGCGCCCCCATGACATCCCGTTCTTCCTCGGCCAAGCGGTCCGGGCGGGCGGGCGGTCCTGTCCTGGTGTTCTCGGCAACCAATGCGATGCAGCACCTGCACGACCTGGATTCCGTGTTCGCGTTCCCCGCCTCGGCGCGAAACGTGCTGCGACCAGGTGGGACCCTGATCCTGGACGTGTTCAACCCCGACATGGCCAAGATGTGCCGGCTCCCCGAGTCGCCCTACCACCACAAGTCGGTCGCGGACCGGGACGGGGCGAGGCTCGACGTGCGAGCGACGACCAGCTACGACGCCGCCGCCCAAGTGCTGCGCTTCACGCTGGACTACCTACGCGACGGCGTGTGCGTACGCACCAAGAAAATCAGCATGCGCTGCTTCTTTCCCGAGGAACTCCGGGCGCTCTGCCGGCTGGCCGGTCTCGACATCGCGCAGCGCTACGGGGACTACGATCAATCCCTGTTCACGAGCACCTCGCCGAAGCAGCTCCTGAGCTGGTCCAGCACCGCATTCCGGACGAGTCGACCCCATGGGTGCACCGTCCGGCGACGGCCTGCCGCCGAAACGCCCCGAACTGCTGCCGTACGAGTCCGGCCCGACCCGGCGGGGGTGACACCGGACTCCGCGGGGTGACGCCGGACTCCGCGAGGTGACGCCCGTCTCGTAGGTTCCGCCGAACCGGGCTGTGGCGCTGGCCTGCACGAATCGCCAGTAGAATCCGTGCACGTGACTTCTGCTCCCGCCAAGCCCCGCATCCCCAACGTTCTCGCCGGACGCTATGCCTCCGCCGAGCTCGCCACGCTCTGGTCGCCGGAGCAGAAGGTGAAGCTGGAGCGTCAGCTCTGGCTCGCCGTGCTGAAGGCCCAGAAGGACCTCGGGATCGAGGTGCCGGACGCGGCGATCGCCGACTACGAGCGCGTCCTGGACACCGTCGACCTGGCTTCCGTCGCCGAGCGCGAGAAGGTCACGCGGCATGACGTGAAGGCCCGGATCGAGGAGTTCAACGACCTCGCCGGGCACGAGCAGGTCCACAAGGGCATGACGTCCCGCGACCTGACGGAGAACGTCGAGCAGTTGCAGATCCGGCTCTCGCTGGAGCTCGTGCGCGACCGCACGGTGGCCGTCCTGGCGCGCCTGGGCAAGCTGGCCGGCGAGTACGGCGAGCTGGTCATGGCGGGCCGCTCGCACAATGTGGCCGCGCAGGCCACCACCCTCGGCAAGCGGTTCGCGACCGCCGCCGACGAGCTGCTCGTGGCGTACGGCCGGGTCGAGGAGCTGCTCGGCCGCTACCCGCTGCGCGGCATCAAGGGCCCGGTCGGCACGGCGCAGGACATGCTGGACCTGCTGGGCGGCGACGCCGCGAAGCTGGCCGAGCTGGAGGACCGGATCGCCGGTCACCTGGGCTTCTCGCAGGCGTTCACGTCCGTCGGGCAGGTCTACCCGCGCTCGCTGGACTACGAGGTCGTCACCGCGCTGGTGCAGCTCGCGGCGGCCCCCTCCTCGCTGGCGAAGACGATCCGGCTGATGGCCGGGCACGAGCTGGTGACCGAGGGCTTCAAGCCGGGGCAGGTCGGTTCGTCCGCCATGCCGCACAAGATGAACACGCGGTCGTGCGAGCGCGTCAACGGGCTCATGGTCATCCTGCGCGGCTACGCGTCGATGACCGGCGAGCTGGCGGGCGACCAGTGGAACGAGGGCGACGTGTCCTGCTCGGTGGTGCGCCGGGTCGCACTGCCGGACGCGTTCTTCGCGCTGGACGGTCTGCTGGAGACGTTCCTGACGGTGCTCGACGAGTTCGGCGCGTTCCCGGCGGTCGTCGCCCGTGAGCTGGACCGCTACCTGCCGTTCCTCGCCACCACCAAGGTGCTGATGGGCGCGGTGCGCGCGGGCGTGGGCCGGGAGGTCGCGCACGAGGCGATCAAGGAGAACGCCGTCGCCAGCGCCCTGGCCATGCGCGAGCAGGGCGCCGAGCGCAACGAGCTGCTCGACAAGCTGGCCGCCGACGAGCGCCTCCCGCTCGACCGGGCCCAGTTGGACGCCCTGATGGCCGACAAGCTGTCCTTCACGGGCGCCGCCTCCGCGCAGGTGGCCACGGTCGTCGGCCGGGTCGAGGAGATCGTGAAGCAGCGTCCGCAGGCGGCCGGCTACACCCCCGGGGCGATCCTCTGACGCGCTTCACCCAGGCGGAGTTGGAGGCCGCCCGCGACCGTCTCGTACCGGACGTCGTCGCGGGCGGCCTCCGCGTGCTCTTCTGCGGCATCAACCCGGGCCTGATGACGGCGGCCACCGGCCACCACTTCGCCCGCCCCGGCAACCGGTTCTGGCCGGTCCTGCTCCTCTCCGGATTCACACCGAGGCTGCTGAAGCCCATGGAACAGCGGGAACTGCTGTCCCACAGGCTCGGCATCACGAACGTGGTGGCCCGCGCGACCGCGCGAGCCGACGAGCTGAGCACCGAGGAGTACCGGGAGGGCGGACGGCTGCTGGCGCAGAAGGTGACGCTGCTGAAGCCACGCTGGCTGGCGGTCGTGGGCGTCACCGCCTACCGGGCGGCCTACGACGACCGCAAGGCGACCGTGGGTCCACAGGAGCGGGTCATCGGGAACACACGCGTATGGGTGCTCCCCAACCCCAGTGGGCTGAACGCGCATTGGACGGCGACGACGATGGCGGAGGAGTTCGCACGGCTACGGGCGGCGGCGACCGACCCGGAGGACTGACCGACGATCGGGGGTGGCCGACCGTGAGGACGGGTCGGTGATCACTGTGGGTCGGTCTCCGTGACGCCTACGAGGAGCTGTCTCTCGTCGTCCGGGTCCTCGCCGTCCAGTTCGAGGCCGGCCACGCCCAGGGCCACCCGCAGGCTCAGCTCGGCCCAGGGCTCGGGTATCTCCTCGGTGCCGCTGCGCGGCCGGACCGTCTGCAGGCCGACGTGGTGCGGCTTTCCCCGTCGCTCCGCCGGCCTCCCGGCCAGCACCTCCTTCTCCTCGTGGAACCGCTCGACCTCGGCTGGGTAGCTGTCGATGTCCATCGGATCCAGTAGACCCGCCGCCACTGACAATGGGCGGGTCGTCAGTCCCCTCCGGGCTCAGGCGTCCCTGCGCCGCACTCGCCACGCCCCTGCCGCGACGGCCGTCGCCGTCCAGAGGGCGGCCACCGCCAGGCCGGTCCACGGGCCCAGGAGGCCGTCCCATCTGCTGTGGAGCACCACTTGGCCGGCCCGGTCGGGCAGCAGGTCGGCGGCGTTGCCGGACAGGTCGCCGAGCACGAAGGACACGATGAGGAGGAACGGGACGAGGATGCTCAGCGCCCCCACTCCGCTGCGCAGGACCGTCGTCAGGCCTGCGGCCAGCAGGGCCATCAGCGTCAGATACACGGCGCAGCCGATCACCCCGCGCACGCCTTCCGCCGTACCGAGGCCCACCGCCCTCTCCCCCAGCACCGCGCTGCCCACGGCCAGCGTCAGCAGGCCTGTGACCAGGCCGACGGCCAGCACCGGCAGGGAGATCGCCGTCAGCTTGGCGGCGAACCAGCGCCCCCGGTGGGGCACCGCGGCCAGCGACAGGCGCAGAGTGCCGCCCTGGAACTCGGCGGCGACGGCCGACGTACCGAAGGCGACCGCCGCAATCTGGCCGAAGCTCACGCCGAAGAAGACGGAGAACAGGGGGTCGGCGTCGGTGCCTCCGGTGCCGACGCCGGCCAGCGCGGAGAACGCGACCGTCGCGCCCAGCACCGCGCCGAGGCCTGCGAGCTGTGCGCGCAGCGTACGGATCTTGATCCACTCAGCGTGGAGTGCGGGCGCGAACGCCGTGGTTCCGTTGGTTGTCGTCATGGTGAGGCCTCCTGGTGCCGCTGGGCGGCGAACTCGGCGTCTGCGGCGGTCAGGTCGAGGTACGCCTGCTCCAGCGTGCCTTCCTGCGTGGTCAGTTCGAGCAGGGGGACTGCGGCGTCGGAAAGGAGGCGGCCGATGTCGTCCACGCGCGCGTGGTGCACGCTCCAGTGCCCGTCGGGGTGTTCCGCGGCATGGTGGCCGTGCCGGGCGAGGGCGCTCCGCAGCGCGGTCGGGTCGGTCGTACGGATGCGTACGCGTGGCTGCACGCGTGCGTCGATGAAGTCCCGCATCGGGGTGTCGGCCAGCAGGCGGCCCCGGCCGAGGACGACGAGGTGGTCGGCGAAGGACGCGGTCTCGTTCATGAGGTGGCTGGAGACGAACACGGTGCGTCCTTCCGCGGCCAGCCGCGTGAGCAACCCGCGCAGCCAGACGATGCCTTCGGGGTCGAGCCCGTTGGACGGCTCGTCCAGGAGCACCACCGCGGGGTCGCCGAGCAGGGCGGCGGCGATGCCGAGGCGTTGGCGCATGCCCAGGGAGTAGGTCTTCACCCGGCGGCGCGCGGCCGGGGCGAGCCCGGTCTCCGCCAGCACCTCGTCGACCCGGCCGACGGGGATGCGGTTGCTCGCCGCCAGGGCGCGGAGGTGGTCGCGGCCGGTCCGGGAGCCGTGCGCGGCCTGCGCGTCGAGCAGCGCGCCGACGTGCCGCAGGGGTTCGCGGAGGGTGGCGTAGGCCTGTCCGCCGATGCCGGCGGTGCCCGAGGTGGGCCGGTCAAGGCCGAGGACGAGGCGCAGGGTGGTGGACTTGCCCGCGCCGTTGGGGCCGAGGAAACCGGTGACACGGCCGGCCCGCACGGTGAAGGTGAGGCGGTCCACGGCCCGCCAGGGGCCGTACGCCTTGGTGAGGTCGTGGACGTCGATGCTGGTCATGACCACGACTCTGACCGCCGGCAGGGGTGCCGGGCTTCCCCCGTCCGGGGGGTCCGCTCCCTCGCTCGGGGGAGGGCCGTTGTCAGTGGGGCCTGTCACGATGGCCGGCATGGGCCGATGCCTGCGCCCGCTGCTGCGGGGGACGACGTACACACGACTGCTGCACCTGTGGGTGCCGATGCTGGTCGTGAGCGTCTGGATGTTCATCGACCCCTCGCGGCCGTGGGTGCCCGCCCTGGTGCTCGTCCCGCTCGGTCTGCTCCCTGGCGTGCGCACCGGCGAGGGGGTGCAGGCGCGGCTGCTGCTCCTGCCCGGCGACTCCGACCCCGGCCTCTCCGTGGCGCCGTCGGCGACCTGGCGGGACCGGCTGCGTACGGTGCTGTGGCTGGAGGCCAGGATGGCCCTCGGCGCGGTGGCGCTGTTCGCGTGTGTGTGGCTGCCCTCCCTGGTCTACGACCTGGTGGTCGGCGCGGGCGGGCAGGTGCCGGACGACCTGCCTCTCCTCGGCGACGCGGCGCCCGGCTGGTGGCTGACGCTGCTGATCCCCGTCCCGCTGCTCGTCCTGTACGGCGTCGTCGTCGGACTGGGCGAGTTGGTCACCGCCGTCGCGCGCGGGCTGCTCGGCCCGTCGGCGGCCGAGCGGCTCGCCGCCCTGGAGGAGCGCAGCCAGCAGTTGCTGGAGCGCAACCGAATCGCCCGGGAGCTGCACGACTCGATCGGGCACGCGCTGACGGTGGCAGTCGTGCAGGCGGGCGCGGCGCGGGCGGCGGGCGACCCGGACTTCACCGACCGGGCGCTGGCGGCGATCGAGGACAGCGGCCGGTCGGCTCTCGCGGACCTGGAGCGGGTCCTCGGCGTGCTGCGGGAGTCGGGGCGGCCGGTGAGCGACAGGCCGACGCTGACCGAGGCCGACCGTCTGCTGGAGTCGGCGCGGGCGTCGGGCGCGAAGGTCGACGCCGAGCTGACCGGGCGCCTGGAAACGGTGCCGGGGCCGGTGTCGCGGGAGGGCTACCGCATCCTCCAGGAGGCGCTGACGAACGTGCTGCGGCACGCGGGAGTTGTTCCGGTGCGGGTCCGCGTGGGCGTCGCGGACGACCTGCTGCACCTGGAGGTACGCAATCCGCTGACCACCCGCATACCCGACCCCGACCCCGGGCACGGCAGCGGGCTGCGCGGCATACGCGAGCGGGCGGCGCTGCTCGGCGGGCGGGCGGTGACGGGGCCGGACGAGGGCGACTGGCAGGTACGGGCGGAACTTCCGCTGCGCTGACCTAGGGTGAGTGGATGCCGGTCACCGTTCTTCTCGTCGATGACGAACCTCTCGTCCGCGCGGGCCTGCGGGCCATCCTGGAGGCGCAGTCGGACATCGAGGTCGTCGGGGAGGCGGCGGACGGGGCGGCGGTGATTCCGCTTGTGCGGCAACTGCGGCCGGACGTCGTCGCCATGGACGTACGGATGCCGCTGATGGACGGCATCGAGGCCACGCGCGCGGTGCTGCGGACAGTGGACGCGCCGCCGAAGATCCTGGTCGTGACGACCTTCGAGAACGACGAGTACGTGTACGAGGCGCTGCGCGCGGGTGCTGACGGGTTTCTGCTGAAGCGGGCCCGGCCCTCCGACATCGTGCACGCGGTGCGGCTGGTCGCCGAGGGCGAGTCGCTGCTGTTCCCGGCGTCGGTGCGGCGGCTGACCGCCGCGTACGGCGAAGGGGGCGGCAACCGGGCTGCCCGGAACACCATGGAGCGGGCCCGGCTGACCGAGCGGGAGGCCGACGTGCTGCGGCTGATGGCGCGCGGGCTGTCGAACGCGGAGATCGCCGTGCGGCTCGTCGTCGGCACGGAGACGGTCAAGTCGCATGTCAGCGCGGTACTGGCGAAGCTCGGAGCGCGGGACCGCACGCAGGCGGTGATCACGGCTTACGAGTCGGGGTTCGTCGCGCCGGGGTGAGCGGTGCGGCGTGAGCGGTGCGGGGCGAGTCGTGTGGGGCGGGTGGTGCGTGACTGCATCGGTACGGATTCTTCACTCGCCGGGGTCCCTCCCGCCGAGTACGATCCGCCCACACGCGCACGAGCTGGGAGGACGGACGGTTGGGGCAACTGACCGGCGGGGATCCCTCGCTGTTGCGAAGGATCAATTCGGCGGTGGTGCTGCACGCGCTGCGTGCCGCGGACCGCGCGACGCTGACGGAGATCACCCGGGTGACGGGGCTGTCCCGGCCGACCGTCGAGGGGGTCGTCGAGGACCTCACGGCGGCGGGGCTGGTCGTCGAGCAGGCGGCCGAGGAGGGCGCCGCGCGGCGGCAGGGGCGGCCCGCGCGGCGGTACCGGTTCCGGGCGGAGGCCGGGCATCTGCTGGGTCTGGAGATCGGGTCGCACCGGGTGGCCGCGCTGCTGTCCGACCTGGACGGCCGGCTGCTGGGCGCGCAGGCCAAGGACGTCGACGAGCGGGCCCCGGCGGACGAGCGGCTGGAGCGGCTGCGCACGGCGGTCGCCGAGCTGCTGCGCCGGGCCGGGGTGCCGCGCAGCTCGCTGCGGGCGGTGGGGGTCGCCACCCCCGGGATCGTCGAGGCGGACGGGACGATACGGCTGGGCACGGCGCTGCCCGAGTGGACGGGGCTGCGGCTGGGCGAGCGGCTGAGCCGTTCCTTCAAGTGTCCGGTGCTGGTGGAGAACGACGCCAACGCGGCGGCCGTGGCCGAGCACTGGAAGGGGTCGGCCACCGAGTCCGACGACGTCGTGTTCGTGCTGGCCGGGCTCAGTCCGGGCGCCGGCTCGCTGATCGGGGGGCGGCTGCACCGGGGGTACGGCGGGGCGGCTGGGGAGATCGGCGCGCTGCATCTGCTGGGCCGGCAGGTGACCCCGGAGACGCTGCTGTCCACGACGGACGAGCCGCTGCATGCGCTGGACGAGCAGGCCGTCGCGAAGGTGTTCACGCGGGCGCGCGAGGGCGACCAGCGGGCGCGGGCGGCCGTGGACCGCTTCATCCAGCGGCTGGTGCACGACGTGGCCGCGCTGGTCCTGGCGCTCGACCCGGAGCTGGTCGTGGTCGGCGGCTGGGCGGTCGGTCTCGACGGTGTGCTGGAGCCGCTGCGGCAGGAGTTGGCGCGCTACTGTCTGCGGCCACCGAAGGTGGCCCTGTCGCTGCTCGGCGAGGCGGCGGTGGCGACGGGGGCGCTGCGACTCGCCCTCGACCATGTGGAGGAGCAGTTGTTCGCGGTGGACGGGACGGTGACGGCCCGGCGGTGACTGCGGGACGGTGGGACGGGTGGGTACGGCGGTGGTGACTGCGGGGCGGTGACCCGCAGCCACCAGTGGAACGTGCCGCACCCCGGTGGAGTTCCGGGGCACGGGATGTGTCCTCGCTCGGGCGGGGTGCGGGCCGTTCAGGAGCCTGACGGGTGTGGGGCGACTACGGCGGCGGTGGCTACGGCGGTGGTGACTGCCGGGCGGTGACCGGCAGTCACCGGTGGAACGCGCCGCGCCCCGGAGGAGTTCCGGGGCACGGGACATGTCCTCGCTCGGGCGGGGCGGTCAGGACGCCTGCTGTGCCGGGCCGTGGTGGATCTCCACGCCGCCGGACGCGCCGAACGTCAGCCGGCAGGTGTCCGCGCGGTAGGTCGCGACGGAGAGCGCCGCGGTGCGGCCCTCGGCGAAGAACCGGGTGGTGAGGACGAGGACGGGCGCGCCGGGGAGCCGGTCGAGTTCCCTGGCGTCGGCCGCGCGGGCCGAGCCCAGCTCCACGGCGCGGTCCTGGCCCTGGAGTTCCAGGCGCTGCAGTTCGCGCAGCACCGCACGCGCGCGTGCCGCTTCGGAGGCCGCTCCGGACGGGGTGTCGAGCGCGGGCAGGTCGGGCACCGACGTCCGGGGGACGTAGAGCAGTTCGGCGGCGACGGGCTGGCCGTGCGAGACCCGCGAGCGGCGCACGATGTGCACGGCGTGGTCGCGTGGGGTCTCCAGGGCGGTGGCGACGGCCGCGGGCGGTGCCGCGAGCGTGCAGTCCACCGCCTGCCAGGTGTCGTCCCCGGTGCCCGGCCAGACCTGCTGCCCGGTGCCGACGGCGACGCCCATCCGCGGCGGAGCGACGGTCGTGCCGACACCCCGGCGGCGGTTCAGCCGGCCTTCCAGTTCGAGCTGCTCCAGTGCCTGCCGGAGCGTCGCGCGGGCGACGCCGAAACGGGCCGCCAGGTCACGCTCGTTGGGCAGGATCTCGCCCACCGTGAATTCGGAGTCGAGTGCCTCACTGAGCACGGTCTTGAGATGCCAGTACTTCGGTTCCGGTACCGATTCCAGTTGCGTGGTCCCCACCCTGTCCTCCGCAATCGCCGTGGTCCGGCGGCGTTTTTCGCGCCCTTGTTTATTAAAGGTTGTTGCACTTCTCTGCGACCATAAGGCGGCCCCCACCCCTGGTCAAGACCAATTGTCGAACCCTGCCGGGGGCGAGGGCATTCCGGAGGGAAAGCGTTTACGGGGCGTTCGCACCGGCGGGTTTTCGTGACACTCCGGCAATGTCCCCGTCGTGAAAGGCGGGCTCCCGGGGCGGTCGGGAATTAACGTGACGGATGGTCTGGTCCGACGAACGGGAGGTCGCAGTGCGGTACGCGGTGCTGGGTACGGGCGAGGTCGGTCGCACACTGGGCGGAAAGCTGGTGGAGTTGGGGCACACGGTGGTCCTGGGTTCGCGCACGAAGGACAATCCGGCGGCGCTGGAATGGGCGCGGGGCGCGGGCGCGGCGGCGAGCGCCGGTACGTTCGCGGAGGCGGCCGAGGTCGCCGAGGTGGTCGTGAACGCGGTGGCCGGGCGGGCCTCGCTGGCCGCGCTGGAGGCCGCCGGGGCGTCCCGCCTGGACGGGAAGGTCGTCCTGGACGTCTCCAACCCGCTGGCGTTCGAGGGCGGGGAGGCGCGGCTGTCGCCCGTGGAGTCGGACAGCGTGGGCGAGCAGATCCAGCGGGCGTTTCCGCACGCGCGCGTGGTGAAGTCCCTCAACACCGTCAACTGCCAGGTGATGGTGGATCCCGCGCGCGTGCCGGGCGGGCACCAGGTGTTCGTGTGCGGGGACGACGCGGACGCCAAGGAGCACGTCACGGCGCTGCTAGGCGACTTCGGCTGGCCGGCGGACCGGGTGCTCGACCTGGGCGGCATCCGGGCGGCGCGCGGCGTGGAGATGTGGCTGCCGCTGTGGCTCGACCTCATGCGCGCCTTCGGCCACGCGGACTTCAACCTGGAGCTGCGCAGGACGCGTTGACTTGGGACTACCCGCCAGTAGCAATTGCTGACAAGCTGTCTAAGGCGTCGCGTCGCCCGAGACGCCCGTCCCACCCCAGTCATCCCACCCCAGTCGTCACGCCCCAGTCGTCCCACCCCCGTCGTCACGCCTCAGCGCCGCGTCTCACACGTCGCGTCCAGGACGTCCCCGGCCAGTCCAGACGAGGAGCTGCCCATGTCCGCCACAGCCACCGCAACCGCCACCGCCTCCTTCACGGTCCCCTCCCCCAGTGGCCCGCTGCCCGTCACCGTCTCCTACGCGCGCGTGGGCGCGGGCGAGCCGCTGCTCCTGCTGCACGGCATCGGTCACCACCGGCAGGCCTGGGACCCGGTGCTGGACATCCTGGCCGCCGAGCGCGACGTGATCGCCGTGGACCTGCCCGGCTTCGGCGTCTCCCCGGCCCTGCCGGACGGGCTCGCCTACGACCTGCCCACGACGGCCGGCGTGTTCGGCGCCTTCTGCGAGGCGCTGGGCCTGGACCGCCCGCACGTGGCCGGCAACTCCCTCGGCGGTCTGCTCGCCCTGGAACTCGGCCGGGAGAAGCTCGTACGGACCGTCACCGCGCTGTCCCCGGCCGGGTTCTGGTCGGAGGCCGAACGGCGCTACGCGTTCGGCGTCCTGATGACGATGCGGCAGGTCTCCCGCCGGCTGCCGCTGCCTCTCGTCGAGCGGATGGCGAGCACGGCGGCCGGCCGTACGGCCCTCACCAGCACCATCTACGCCCGTCCGAGCCGCCGTTCACCCGAGGCCGTGGTCGCCGAGACGCTGGCCCTGGCCCAGGCCACCGGGTTCGACCAGACCCTGCGGGCCGGCACCACCGTCCGGTTCACCGACGACCTCCCCGGCATCCCGGTCACGGTCGCCTGGGGCACCCGCGACTGGCTGCTCGTGCGCCGCCAGGGCCTGCGCGCCAAGCAGGCCATCCCGGCCGCGCGCCTGGTACGGCTGCCCGGCTGCGGCCACTGCCCGATGAACGACGACCCGGCGCTCGTCGCCCGCGTGATCCTCGACGGCAGCCACTGAGCCCCTGACGGCACGGCTCGACACCCCCGCCCCCAGGACGACCCCGGCCCCGACAAGGGCGCTGCCGACGGCCTGGGCGGGGCCGTAGGAGCCCGTTCCGACGAGCGGGGCGGTGCAGGCCGCGGCGACGGGGATGAGGCCGGAGAAGAGCGCGACGCGCTCCGCTCCGATCCGCTGCATGGCCATGTACCAGCACACGAAGCCGACGACGGTGACGACCGTCGCCTGCCACAGCAGCGCGGCGGCCTCCCCGCCGTCCGGCCGCCGCAGCCACCCGCCGCCGTCGGCCCACAGGCCGAGCGCGGCCGATTCGACCGCGGCGAGCCCGCACACGGTGGCCGACAGCAGCCGCGGGCCCAGCGGCCGCAGGACGGGCCCGGCCAGCACCGCGAAGCCGACCTCCCCGGCCAGCGCGCCGACCGAGCAGGCGATGCCCGCGCCGTCCGTACGCCCCCACCCCTGCACCGCGAACGCGCCGATCGCGACCAGCGACGCCCCGCACAGGACCGGGAGCCGGGGCCGCCGTCCCGCCAGGAGCGGAAGGACGACGGCCACGACGACGGGCGCGCAGCCGACGAAGACACCGGGGACGGCGGGTTCCGCGGAGCGCTCCGCGGCCAGCACGGCCAGGTTGAAGCCGACCATCCCGACGGCCGCGAGCAGCGCGAGGCGCACCCAATGGCGGGCGGTGAGCGCGCGCAGCCGGACCCGGGCATCCGCGCCGGTCAGGGGTACGAGGAGCAGGAAGGCGAGGCCGTAGCGCAGGGCCTGGCCGCCCGCGTGGGGGTAGGCGCCGAGGACGCTGTTGGCGGTGAAGGACGCTCCGACGAGGACGCAGGCGAGCGCGGCGAGCAGGCACCCGCGCGCGGTGGCGGTGTTCATGGACGTGACCCTAGGAACGACGGCGGCCCGGTCTAAGGTCCACTTCCATGACGTCATCGGGGACCAATCGGGGTACCGGTCCTGACGGGCCGTCCGACCCCTCGGCGGCCTGGGAGGTGCTCCTGTCGGCCGCTGCCGCCCCGGCACGCGCGCGTGGCCGTGCGCTTCAGGCGGCGCTGCGGGACGCGGTGCGCTCGGGGCGGCTCGCGCAGGGCACCCGGCTGCCGTCGAGCCGGGACCTCGCCGCCGACCTCGGGGTGTCGCGCGGGCTGGTCACGGAGGCGTACGAGCAGTTGACGGCCGAGGGCTATCTGCGCAGCGGCCGGGGTGCCGGTACCTGGGTGGGCGGCGCCGTCCGGGCGGCCCTGCCACGCGCGCGTGACCTCGCTCCGCGCTTCCCGGGCGCGCGGGCCGACTTCGTGCCGGGAACACCGGACCTGTCGCTGTTCCCGCGCGCGGCCTGGGCGGCCGCGCAGCGGGGTGTGCTCGCCGAGCTGCCCCACCACGAGCTCGGCTATCCCGACCCGCGCGGGCTGCCCCGGCTGCGCACCGCGCTCGCCGGACTCCTGGCCCGTCGCCGGGGCGTGGTCGCCGACCCGGAGCGCCTGCTGGTCGTCTCCGGCGTGGCCCAGGCCACGGCGCTGCTCGGCCTCGCGCTGCACGCGCGCGGGATGGCCGCCGTCGGCGTCGAGGACCCCGGCAGCCCGCAGCACAGCTCCCTGTACGCGGCGGCGGGCGTCACCGCCGTACCGCTCCCGCTCGACGACGAGGGGCCGGCCATGGGAGCGCTCCGGGCGTCCGGTGTACGGGCCCTGGCGACGACGCCGGCCCACCAGTTCCCCACCGGGATCGTGTACTCCGCGCGGCGGCGTGCCGAGCTGCTCGACTGGGCGCGGGCGGTGGACGGCTTCATCCTGGAGGACGACTACGACGGCGACTTCCGCTACGACCGTGCCCCCGTGGGCGCGCTCCAGGGCCTCGACCCGGAGCGCGTCGCCTACACCGGGTCGGTCAGCAAGTCCCTCGCGCCGGGACTGCGGCTGGGCTGGCTACTCGTCCCCGAGGCGCTGGCCGAGGAGGTCGTCGAGCGCAAACGGACGATGGACCTCGGCCATCCCACCCTCGATCAGGCACTGTTCGCCCGGTTCGTGGAGCGCGGCGACCACGACCGCCAACTGCGCCGCTGCCAGCGCGCCTACCGGGAGCGCCGCGACGCCCTCGTGGACGCGCTCCAGGAGCACTTCCCCGGCGCGCGGGTGTCGGGGATCGCGGCCGGGCTGCACGTCATCGCCGAACTGCCGCGGCGGTACGGGCCTCAGGGGCGGTTTCTGGAACGGATGGCCGCCGCCGGAATCGAGGTGTGTGCGCTCGCCGCGTATGCACACGCGTGTGCCGGAGGCGATGGGAACCGCGTGGAGGGCGTGTGTCTCGTGCTCGGGTATGCGCAGGTGTCGCCCGTGCGGATTCGGGACGGGGTGCGGCTGATGAGGGAGGCTGCCGGGCGGTGAGGCGGGTCGGAGCCCGTGTGGGTGCGGGCAGTTGTTCACTTGTGGTTTCCGTGAGCGCTGCGGCGGACCAGTAGGTGTGGCTGTGCACACCGGCCGGTTCCCGTCCCTGGAGGCCCCCTCATGTCACTCCACTCCGTCCCCTTCCCGGGCGCCGCGGCGTCCTGCGCGGCTCGCTCGCCGCGTCCGCGGCCCTGGCCCTGCCCGCCGCGGTCGGCGCGCCGCCCGCCTTCGCGCTGTCCGGGCGGCCCCGGGCGGGGTGGGGGGTGCAGGCCGGGGACGTGGCCTCCGACTCCGGGCTGGTGTGGGTGCGGTCCGACCGGCCGGCGCGGATGGTCGTCGAGACCGCGGCGACCGAGTCGTTCCGCGGCGCACACCGCTGGCACGGTCCGCTGCTCGGCGCCGGTACGGACTTCACCGGCACGACCCGGCTGCACGGGCTGCCCGCCGGTGAGCAGATCCACTACCGGGTGCTGCTCGCCGACCCGGACGACCCGCGCCGCACCGGCGAGCCGGTGACCGGCACCTTCCGCACCGTGCCCCTCGGGCGTCGGCGCGGGGTGCGTTTCCTGTGGTCCGGGGATCTCGCGGGCCAGGGCTGGGGCATCAACCCGGACCTCGGCGGCTACCGCATCTACGACGCGATGGCGAAGCTCGACCCCGACTTCTTCCTGTGCAGCGGCGACAACATCTACGCCGACGGCCCCGTGGCGGCGACCCAGGCGCTGCCCGACGGCAGCCTCTACCGGAACGTCACCACCGAGGAGAAGGCGAAGGTCGCCGAGACCCTCGCCGAGTTCCGCGGCAACTTCCGCTACAACCTGCTGGATCAGAATCTGCGCCGGTTCAACGCGCAGGTGCCGTCGATCATCCAGTGGGACGACCACGAGGTCCGCAACAACTGGTACCCGGGCGAGGTGATCGCCGACTCCGACGCCCGTGACACGGAGAAGAGCGTGGATGTGCTCGCGGGGCGCGCCCGGCGGGCGTTCAGCGAGTACTTCCCGGTCTCCAGCCTGCGTCCGGGGGCCAGGGAGGGCCGCGTCCACCGGGTCGTACGGCACGGTCCGCTGCTCGACGTGTTCGTCCTGGACATGCGGACGTACCGCGACGCCAACTCGCCCGACGACCAGACCGTGGACCCGCAGGGCATCCTCGGCGCCGAGCAACTGGAGTGGCTCAAGCGGGAGTTGTCGCGCTCGCGTGCGGTGTGGAAGGTGCTCGCCGCCGACATGCCGCTCGGGCTCGTCGTGCCGGACGCCACCGAGGGGAGGGCGAACATCGAGGCCGTGGCGCAGGGCGACCCGGGCGCGCCGCTCGGCCGTGAGCTGCAGATCGCCGAGCTGCTGCGGTACATCAAGCACCGGCGGATCACCGGCACGGTGTGGCTGACGGCCGACGTGCACCACACCTCGGCGCAGCACTACCAGCCCGCGCGGGCCGCGTTCACCGACTTCGAGCCGTTCTGGGAGTTCGTCTCCGGTCCGCTCAACGCGGGCGCGTTCCCGGCCAGCGCGCTCGACAACACCTTCGGTCCCGAGCGGGTGTTCGTGAAGGCGCCGACCGCCGCGAACGTGTCGCCCGCGGAGGGCTACCAGTTCTTCGGCGAGGTCGACATCGACGGCGACAGCGGCGAGTTGACGGTCCGGTTGCGCGAGCAGGACGGCACCGTGCTGTTCACACAGGTGTTGCAGCCGGGCCGGGTCGGGCAGTAGCCGGCCGGCGGATCCAGACGGCCGTCCGGCGTCCCGTACCCTCGACATACGTGCCGCGTACCGGCGTCATCCCCCGGTGCGCGGTGCGGTCGTGACAGCCCTGCGCACCGTGTGGTCGTACAAGAATTAACAAAACGGGCATTAGGAACCTTTACCCGTCGGTCACAGTGCGTTCGTGATCACGCAACACCGTTCCTTCACAGTGGCCGTATGACTCGAGACACGTCTGATGTGATGCGCGCGAAGCGCGGGCGCCCTGTGCACCACTGGCGGCGGGACGTGGTGGAACTCGCCGCGCTCTTCACGGCCGTCACGGTGGCCGACGGCGTGGCGAACCTCGTGGGGCACGGCCCCGGCGGTCCCGCGCTGCTGAGCGTCTCCGCCGCCGTACTCGTCGCCACGGCCGGGTTCCACACATGGTGGGCACGCCGCCACGGTCACGCGCCGCCGACCGGCGACACCGACACCGATACCGATACGGACGCCCGGCCGCGCTCCGAGGAGTCGCAGGCCGGGCCGTCCGAGTTCCCCTCCGAGGTCGCCGAGGAGTCCACCCTGTGGCGGATGCGGACGACGGTGAAGGACGCCCCGGGGTCGCTGGCCGCGCTGTGCGTGGCGCTCGCCGGCCACCGGGTGGACATCCTGAGCCTCCAGACGCACCCGCTGGGCGAGGACACGGTGGACGAGTTCCTGCTGCGCGCCCCCGGATCCCTCGCGGCGGCCGAGATCACCCGTGCCCTCGCGCTGGCGGGCGGCTCGGGCACCTGGATCGAGCGGGCCGACGCCCACGATCTGGTGGACGCGCCGACCCGGGTCCTGGGCCTGGCCACCCGCACCGCCCTCGACGCGGCTGAACTCCCCCTCGCACTGCGGCAGTTGCTCGGCCGGTGCACGATCCGCTCGCTGCCCGCCACGGCCGGCGGCAGCGGCCGGGGGCCGGAGGGCGTGCCCGTGGAGGGCGTGCTGGAGGACACCGTGCTGCGGCTGCGGGCCGTGGCGGGCGGAGTGATCACGGTGGAGCGGCCGTATCTGCCGTTCACCCCGACCGAGTTCGCACGCGCGCGTGCCCTGGTGGAGCTCGACGCCCGGCTCGGGCCGCGGGTGCCGCGCGGCCAGGACGTGCTGACGCTGCCCGAGGGCGACGACATCACCGTGCGCCGGGCCGACACCGGTGACCTGGAGGCGGCGAAGGCGATGCACGAGCGGTGCTCGGCGCGCACGCTCGGGATCCGCTACCACGGGCCCGTCGCCGACGCCGACCGCTACCTCGGCCACCTGCTCAGCCCCCGCTTCGGCCGCACCCTGGCCGTGCAGACGCCGTCCGGCCGCGTCGTCGGCCTCGGCCACCTGCTGTGGGACGGCGACGAGACGGAGGTCGCGCTGCTGATCGAGGACCAGTGGCAGCGCCGCGGCGTCGGCACCGAACTCCTCGGCCGGCTGGTCGCGATGGCCGTCGACGCGGGCTGCGACAGCGTGTACGCCGTGACGCAGTCCTCCAACACCGGCATGGTCGCCGCCATGCGCGGCCTCGGCCTGCCCCTCGACTACCAGATCGAGGAGGGGACGCTCGTGATCACCGCCCGCCTGGAGAAGAGCGCGACGCGCGAGCCGTCCCAGCGGTACGTGGAGCGCGTCACGCGCGACTGACGCACAACGGATGCGGAACGCATGCAGAACGCGTGAAGGGCCCGGCGGCCAACCGTCGGGCCCTTCCTTTACGCCTCACACGCTGACGGACGCCCCCAACGCCCCCGCCAGATCCCCCCACAGATCCTCGACGTCCTCCAGCCCCACCGACAGGCGCAGCAGCCGGTCGCTCACGCCCGCGCCCCTGCGCTCCCGCTCGTCCACGATGCGGTGACTGATGGACGCCGGGTGCTGGATGAGCGTGTCGACGCTGCCGAGGCTCACCGCCGGGGTGATCAGGCGGACGCCCGCGATCACCTCGTGCGGGTCGCCGGCCACCTCGAAGGCGATCATCGCGCCGCCGATGCGCGGGTAGTGGACGCGGGTGACGCGCGGGTCGGCGGCCAGTCGCCTGGCGAGTTCGGCGGCGGTCGTCGAGGCGGCCCGTACCCGCACCGGAAGCGTCGACAGGCCGCGCAGCAGCAGATAGCCGGCCAGCGGATGCAGTACGCCGCCGGTGGCGAACCGTATCTGCCGCAGCCGCCCGGCGAACTCCTCGTCGCAGCCGACCACGCCCGCCAGAACGTCCCCGTGCCCGCCCAGGTACTTGGTGGCGCTGTGCAGGACGAGCCGCGCGCCCTGCTCGGCGGGGCGCTGGAGCACGGGCGTGGCGAAGGTGTTGTCGGCGAGCAGCGGCACCGAGCCGCAGGCATGGGCGACGGCCCGCAGGTCGACCTCGGCGAGGGTGGGGTTGGCCGGCGACTCGACCATCACCAGCCCGGTGTCGGGGCGCAGCGCGTCGGCGATGCCTGCCGGGTCGGTCCAGGTGACCTCCGAGCCGAGCAGCCCGGCCGTCAGCAGATGGTCGCTACAGCCGTAGAGGGGGCGTACGGCGACGACGTGCCGCAGTCCGATCGAGGCGCGGGCGAGCAGCACCGCGCTCAGCGCCGCCATGCCGCTGGCGAAGGCGACGGCGCTCTCGGTGCCCTCCAGGCGGGCGAGGGCCGTCTCGAAGCGGGCGACCGTCGGGTTGCCCAGCCGGCCGTAGACGGGCGGGCCGTCCGGCTCCGCGCCGGTCGCGGCGAAGGCGTCGATGCGGGCGGCCTCGGCGCGGCTGTCGTACGAGGGGTAGGTGGTCGACAGGTCGATCGGCGGGGCGTGCAGGCCCTGCCGGGCCAGGTCGTCCCGGCCGGCGTGCACGGCCTCGGTGGCCAGTGCGCGGGGCGCTCCGGAGGTACGTACATCGTCGTACGCGTGTGTGCTCGCAGCGGTTGAGTCCATGGACCGCAGGGTGAACATCGAACGGCTCAGATTATTCGAACACCGTGTTACGTTCGGCGTATGGCCGAATCAGTCGTACTGGACGCGGTCGATCTCCAGTTGCTGCGGCTGCTGCAGAACGACGCCCGGACCACCTACCGGGACCTCGCGGCGCAGATCGGCGTCGCGCCGTCGACGTGCCTGGACCGGGTGACGCGGCTGCGCCGCTCGGGCGTGATCCTCGGGCAGCGGCTGCGGCTCGATCCGGCCAAGCTGGGGCGGGGCTTGCAGGCGCTGCTGTCCGTGCAGGTCAGGCCGCATCGGCGGGAGTTGGTGGGGCCGTTCGTGGAACGGATACGGGCGCTGCCGGAGGCGCTGACGGTCTTTCACCTCACCGGGCCCGACGACTATCTCGTCCATGTCGCCGTCGCGGACATGGCGGATCTGCAACGGCTGGTGCTCGACGAGTTCACGGCGCATCGGGAGGTGGCCCGCGTCGAGACGCGGCTGATCTTCCAGCAGTGGGAGTGCGGACCGCTGCTGCCGACGGCGGTTTCGGGACAACCCTCGTGACGTGCGGCGGCGCGGCGTACGAGGATGGGGCGCATGTCACAGACCAACAGCCCGCTGCCCCGCGAGGTCGCCGACGCGTACGTCGACGATCTCATCGCCCTCGACCCGCTGACCGGCACCTACCTCGGTGTGCGGGAGAGTTCGAGCCGTCTGCCCGACCTCTCGCCCAAGGGACAGGAGGCGCTCGCGCGGCTCGCGCGGGACACCCTGGCCAAGCTCGACGAGGCGGAGCGAAGGACCGGCGCGGACAGTGACATCGAGCGCCGGTGCGCACGCCTGCTGCGCGAGCGCCTGACCGCTGAACTCGCCGTGCACGAGGCCGACGAGGGTCTGCGCTCGGTCGGCAACATGGGCACGGCCGCGCACCACATCCGCGAGGCGTTCACCCTGACGCCCACGCGGACCGCCGAGGACTGGACGGCGGTCGCCGCGCGGCTGCGCGCGGTGCCCGCGGCCCTCGCGGGCTACCGGGAGTCCCTCACGCTGGGCCTGGAGCGCAAGCTGTACGCCGGGCCGCGCCCGACCGCCACGTTCGTCGCCCAGCTCACCGAGTGGTCGGACCCGGACGGCACGGGCCGCGGCTGGTTCGAGGACTTCGTGGCCACCGGAACCGAGTCGCTGCCCGCCGAGCTGTCCGAGGCCCTGCCCGAGTCACTGCGCGCCGAGCTGGACGCGGCGGCCCGCGCGGCGACCGCGGCGGTCGTGGAGCTGCGGGACTGGATGCGCGACGTGTACGCGCCGACGGCCGAGGGCGCACCGGACACGGTCGGCCGGGAGCGGTACGCCCGCTGGACGCGCTACTACAACGGCACCGATCTCGACCTCGACGAGGCGTACGCGTACGGCTGGGCGGAGTACCACCGGCTGCTCGCCGAGATGACGGAGGAGGCCGAGAAGATCCTGCCGGGCGCGGACACCCCCTGGGTGGCGCTGGCCCACCTCGACGAGCACGGCCGGCACATCGACGGCGTCGACGAGATCCGCGACTGGCTCCAGGGCCTGATGGACCAGGCGATCGACGCGCTCGACGGCACCCACTTCGAACTCGCCGAGCGGGTACGGAAGGTGGAGTCGCGGATCGCCCCGCCCGGCAGCGCCGCCGCCCCGTACTACACGGCCCCGTCGGAGGACTTCTCGCGGCCGGGCCGCACCTGGCTGCCGACGATGGGGCAGACCCGCTTCCCGGTCTACGACCTGGTCTCCACCTGGTACCACGAGGGTGTGCCCGGCCATCACCTCCAGCTCGCGCAGTGGGCGCACGTCGCGGCGAGCCTCTCCCGCTACCAGGCCTCCGTCGGCACGGTCAGCGCCAACGTCGAGGGCTGGGCGCTGTACGCGGAGCGGCTGATGGACGAGCTCGGCTTCCTCACGGACGCGGAGCAGCGGCTCGGCTACCTGGACGCGCAGATGATGCGGGCGGTCCGGGTCATCGTCGACATCGGCATGCACGTGGAGCTGGAGATCCCGGCGCACTCCCCGTTCCACCCGGGCGAGCGCTGGACCCCGGAGCTGGCCCAGGAGTTCTTCGGCGCGCACAGCAGCCGCCCGGCGGACTACGTCGAGAGCGAGCTGACCCGTTACCTGAGCATTCCCGGCCAGGCGATCGGCTACAAGCTCGGCGAACGGGCCTGGCTGCTGGGCCGGGAGAAGGCCCGCGAGCGCCACGGCGACGCCTTCGACCTCAAGTCCTGGCACATGGCGGCCCTTTCGCAGGGTTCGCTGGGCCTGGACGACCTGGTGGACGAGCTGGCACGGCTCTGATCCCGCGGGCGGCGCGTCAGCAGCCGCAGTTGGCCGCGTCCACGGGCGCGGTCAGCGGGTCGGCGGCGCGCCGCTCGCCGCCCTCCCAGGTCTCGAACGCGAAGCCCTCGCGCACCCAGTACTCGAAGCCGCCGAGCATCTCCTTGACCCGGTAGCCGAGTTCGGCGAGCGCGAGGGCGGCGCGGGCAGCGCCGTTGCAGCCGGGGCCCCAGCAGTACGTCACCACCGGCACGTCCTTGTCGAGGAACTGCTCGGCCTGCTCGGCGATGAACGCGGTGGGCAGGTGGACGGCGCCGGGGATGTGGCCCTGGTCCCAGGAGGCGGTGGAGCGGGAGTCCAGGACGACGAAGCCCGGGTCGCCGCCGGCGGCGAGCACCGAGGCCACGTCGGAGACGTCGGCGTGGAGGACGAGGCTCGCGCGGAAGTAGGCGGCGGCCTCGGCGGGGGCGGCGGGGGCGACGCGCAGGACGGGGTTCACGCTGGTCGTGGCGTTCATCGGGGGCCTTTCTCCGGTGGTGTCCGACACCAGGAAATCTACGGCCGTTGATCATCTTCTTGAAGGGACGTTCCACGGCCCGGACCTTGCCCTGCCGGGGATTCCCCTGCTATTCCTCGGTCATGACCGTGTATTCCCCGGACGCCACCGACTGGCGCATCCTCGAGGTCCTCCAGCGCGAGGGCCGGGCCAGCTTCGCCGATCTGGCGCGGGCCGTGTCGATGTCGGCGAGCGCCGTGACCGAGCGGGTGCGCCGGCTGGAGGAGGCGGGCGTCATCCAGGGGTACGCCGCCGTGGTGGACCCCGACCGGCTGGGGCTGCCGATCCTGGCGTTCGTGCGGCTGCGCTATCCCCACGGCAACTACAAGCCGTTCCACGACCTGGTGGCCGTCACGCCCGAGATCCTGGAGGCGCACCACGTGACGGGCGACGACTGCTTCGTGATCAAGGTCGCCGCCCGTTCGATGCGCCATCTGGAGGAGGTGTCGGGCAAGATCGGCACGCTGGGCTCGGTCACCACGAGCGTCGTGTACTCCTCACCCCTGCCCCGGCGCCCACTGGGCCGCTAGGCCCGACAGGTCTTCTCAGGCCCGCTGGCGCACGGTCGAGCCCGACCGGCCCTTCACGACCTCCAACTGCGCGTGGATGCGCCGTCGCAGGTCGGCGACGTGGCTGACGATGCCGACGCTGCGGTCGCGTTCCCGCAGGGAGTCGAGGACGTCGAGGACCTCGTCGAGGGTCTGGTCGTCGAGGCTGCCGAACCCCTCGTCGATGAAGAGGGTGTCGAGCCGGACCCCGCCCGCCTCGTCGGTGACGACGTCCGCGAGGCCGAGGGCGAGGGCGAGCGAGGCGAAGAAGGTCTCGCCGCCGGACAGCGTGGCCGTGTCCCGCTCGCGCCCGGTCCAGGCGTCGACGACGTGCAGCCCGAGCCCGCTGCGCCCGCGACCGGCCCGGTCGTCGGAGTGGACGAGGGTGTAGCGGCCGGACGACATCCGTTGCAGCCGGACGGTCGCGGCGGCGGCCACCTGTTCGAGACGGGCCGCCAGGACGTACGCCTCCAGGCGCATCTTGCGCTCGTTGTCGGCGGAGGTGCCCGCGGTGAGACCGGCCAGGCGGGCCACCCGGTCGTACTCCTCGCGCAGCGGGGCGAGCCGTCGTACACCATCGGCCGCGCGCGCGGAGAGCTGGTCGAGTTCCGTGCAGCGGCGGGCGGCGGCGTCCTGGGCGGAGGCGGCGGCGCGCAGGCGTTCGGCCGCGTCGGCCGCCCACCGTTCCGCGGCGGTGAGGTCGGCGGGCGGCTGCTGGGCGGAGGCGGCCGTGTCGGGTTCGGCGAGGACGGACCGTACGGCGGCCTCCTCGGACTGCCAGGCGTCCAGCCGCCGTTGCAGTTCGCGGTGGGCGGTGTCGTCGAGGAGGGCGTCGGCGGCGGCCCTCGGGGTGTCGAAGCCGGCCCGGAACGCGGCCTCGTCGAGGCGTCCGTCGGCCGCTTTGAGGCGCTCGGCGCTCTCCTCTGCGGCGCGCGCGGTGTCGGCCGCGTCGGTGAGCCGTGCCGCCTGCCGCTCCAGTTGCGCGGCCCGCGCGGCGACGCTCTCGGCCGTCCCTCGGGCCTGCGTCAACTCCTCCTCCAGTACGGTCCGTTCGCGCTCCAAACGCTCGCGGTGGCCGACCCGGGAAGCGGCCCGCACCGCGGTCTCGCGCTGCGCGGCCGTACGGCGTTCGTGCTCCTGCTCGGCCTGGCGCAGCTCCTCGCGCGCGGGGTGCAGCGCGGAGGCGTCCCGCCGGTGCCGGGCGTAGGCCTGCTCCAGCTCCTGGGCGTCGGCGGCGAGCCGCTCGGTGGGGGTGTCGCCCGCCTCGGCGGTGGCGGCGGCAAGGGTCTCCCGGACCTGGCCGAGCTTGCGCTCGTCCCCGGTGTGGCGTTCCTCGGCGCGCTGGTAGGCGGTGAGGGCCTGCTCCTCGGCCTCGCGGTCGACGTGCCCGGCGACCTTGCGGGCGGGCGCGGGGTGCTCGGTGGCGCCGCAGACGGCGCAGGGCTCACCCGCGGCGAGGGTGGCGGCCAGTTCGGCTGCGATGCCGTTCAGGCGCTGTTCCTTGAGGTCGAGCCAGTGGGTGCGGGCCGTCTGTGCCTGCTCGGCGGAGGTGAGGGCGGTGCGCTGGGCCGCCGCGAGGTCGCGGGCCAGCTCGTCGCGCCGCCGGGCTGCCGTCAGGCGGCGTTGCGCGGGTTCGCGTCGGCCGTCGGCCTGTTCGGCGCGGGTGGCGGCCTCCTGGGCGGACTCGATGCGGGCGTGGAGGCCCGCGCGGACGGTGTCCCAGCCCGCGAGCCAGGTCTCGGTCTCGGTCAGGACGTCCTCGTCGTCCCGCTCCTGCCGGTCCAGGTCCGCCCGCTCGGCGACGAGGTCGGCGAGCCGCCGCTCGCCCCGGCGGGCCGACTCCAGCCCGCCCAGCTCCTCGGCGGCCTTGCGGGCGGCGGCGGCGAGCCCGGCGGCCCCGGCGTCCGCGAACCGCTCCGGGAGCAGGGCACGCGCGTGTGCCGCGCGGGCGGACGCCCTGGAGTGCTCGGCGTCGGCGGCCTCGCGCAGCTCCAGTGCCGGCGCCACCGCCTCCGCCTTCCGCGCCCGCTCCATCCGCGCCTGCGCCTCCCGATGGGCGCCGGCCCGCTCCTGAAGCAGTGCGGCCCGCTCCCGCGCCTCGGTGAACCGGCGCTGCAACCGGGCCCGTTCCCGTACATCTTCCAGAGCACGTTCGGCGGCGGCCTGGGCGGACTCGGCGGCGCGGCGGCCGCAGTGGGCGGTCGTCAGCAGCTCGCGGGCGGTACTGCGGGCGACGGCGGCGGCGGTCAGCACCGCCTCGGCGAGGCCCGGTTCGCCCGGGGCGAGCTCGGGCAGCGCCATGGCGTCCCCGGCGACCTGCTGCATCCGGTGCGCGTCGGCGAGCAGCGCCGCGTCGCCCTCACGCACGCGTGCCTCGGTGGTGCGGCGGCGCTCGGCGAGCCGCTTCTCGACGTCGGCGAACCGCTGGGTGTCGAACAGCCGGCCCAGCAGCCGGCCGCGCGCTTCGGCGTCGGCGCGCAGGAAGCGCGCGAAGTCGCCCTGGGGCAACAGCACGACCTGGCAGAACTGCTCGCGGCTCATGCCGAGCAGTTGGGTGATCTCCTCGCCGATCTCCTGGTGGGAGCGGCTGAGATCCCGCCAGCCGGCGGCCACCGCGTCGTACTCGCGCAGCCAGCTCTGCGCCTTGTCGACCGTGGTGCCGGGCCTGTTGCCCTTCTTGGGCCGCTGCCAGGGCGGCTGCCGGGTGATCTCCAACCGGCGGCCTGCGACGGTGAGTTCGAGGGTGACCTCGGTGCGGGTGCCGGGCGCGGCGTGGTCGCTGCGCAGGGTCAGGCCCTGGCCGCTCTGCCGGGCGCCGGGCACGGAGCCGTACAGCGCGTAGCAGACGGCGTCCAGGATCGAGGTCTTGCCGGCACCGGTCGGCCCGTGCAGCAGGAAGAGCCCGGCGGCGGACAGCTCGTCGAAGTCGACGCTCTGCGCGCCGCCGAAGGGGCCGAAGGCCGTCACGTCGAGCCGGTGCAGCCTCACCGCGCGACCTCCCGCACGACGTCGTCCGCGCGGACCGCGTCGAAGGCGTCGCGCAGCACGCCCTGCTCGCGGGTGTCGGGCCCCGCCCCGCGCACATGGGCCACGAAGTCCTCGGCGATCTCCTGGTCGCTGCGGTCGGCGAGCCGCCGGGCGTACGACACGTCCGGGTCGTCGGGGGCGCGCTCGGGGGCGAAGACGAGGCTGAGGGTGTGCGGGAAGCGCTCGGTGAGCCGGGCCATCGGGTCGGCCGGGCGGACGGCGTCGGTGAGCGTCGCCTCGACCCACGCCTCCTCGTGCCGGGCGAGCGCGGGGTCGGCGAGCAGCTCCGCCAGGGTGCCCCGGACCCGGGCCAGCGCGCGCGGCACCGGGCAGTCGATCCGCTCGGCGGTGACCTCGCCGCCGGGGCCGAGGTCGACGAGCCACATGGTCTTGCGGTGCGCGCTCTCCGAGAAGGAGTACGGCAGCGGGGAGCCGGAGTAGCGGACCCGCTCGGTGATCGTCTGGCAGCCGTGCAGGTGCCCGAGCGCCGTGTAGTCGACGCCGTCGAAGACCCCGGCGGGCACCGAGGCGACGCCGCCGACGGTGATGTCCCGCTCGCTGTCGCTGGGTTCGCCGCCGGTGACGAAGGCATGCGCGAGGACGACGGAACGCGTGCCCCGCGCGCGGGTGGCGAGGTCGGCGCGGACGCGGTCCATGGCGGCGGCGAGGACCGCTTCGTGTCCGGCCCGCGCGACGCCGAACTCGTCCTTCACCAGGGCGGGTTCGAGATAGGGCAGGCCGTAGAAGGCGACATCGCCGTAGGCGTCCTGGAGGAGCACCGGTGTGCCGGCCGCCGCCGGGTCCGTCCGCAGGTGGATGCCGGCGCGCCCGATGAGGCCCGCGCCGACGCCGAGGCGGCGGGCCGAGTCGTGGTTGCCGGAGATCATCACCGTGGGCACGCCGAGGTCGGCGAGCCGGTGCAGGGCGTCGTCGAAGAGCTCCACCGCGGCGAGCGGGGGCACCGCGCGGTCGTACACGTCTCCCGACACGAGCACCGCGTCGACCTCGTGCTCGCGCACGGCCGTGACGAGGTGACCGATGTACTCGGCCTGGGCGCCGAGCATGTTCACCCGGTGGAACGCCCGGCCGAGATGCCAGTCGGAAGTGTGCAGAAGCCTCATGATCCCGAGACTAACGGCCGGGTCCGACAGCCCGGGCGGTTACGCCCGTATCGCACCGTCACGACGACCACCGTAAACGGATGTTGCCGACATTTCACCCGTACGCCTCGCCGCCCGGTTCGAAGCCCGCCGTGCCGGCCGTGGCGTCCGCGAGCCAGGCGCGGAAGGCGTCGACGTCGGCGTCCGGGAGGGCGATCTCGATGGTGACCGCGTCGCCGTAGTGGACGTCCCGTACCTCGCGGCCGGTCGAGTGCAGGTCGTTCTGCACCTTGCCCGCGCGCTGGTGGTCCACGGTGAGCGTGGCCAGCCGGAAGCGGCGGCGGGTGAGGGTGCCGGCGGTGTCGAGGGCCTCGCCGACCGCGCCGCCGTACGCCCGGATGAGGCCGCCTGCGCCGAGTTTGACGCCGCCGTAGTAGCGGGTGACGACGGCGACGACGTACCGCATGTCGCGGCGCAGCAGCATCTGGAGCATCGGGACGCCCGCGGTGCCGCCGGGTTCGCCGTCGTCGCTCGCCTTCTGGACGGAGGCGTCGGCGCCGATGACGTACGCCCAGCAGTGGTGGGAGGCGTCGGCGTGCTCCTTGCGGACGGCCGCGATGAAGTCCTGGGCCTCCCGCTCGGTGGCCGCCGGGGCGAGGGCGCACAGGAAGCGGGAGCGGTTGACCTCGGTCTCGTGCACGCGCGCGTGGGCGACCGTGCGGTACTCGTCCTGCATCCGGTCAGCCTATGCGGTGGTGCGAGGGCCGCCGCAGGGGGTAGTCAAGCTCCGATGACGGAGCAGAGCGCGGGTGCGCGGTCGGGGCGGTGGCGGGCCTGGCTGCTGGAGGGGCTGAGCGAGCAGACCGCCCGGCATCCCGGCCCGCACGCCGCCCCGGCCCCGGCGCAGGAGGGCCACCGGTGGTGGCGGGTGATGTGCCTGACCGGCGTGGACTACTTCTCGACGCTCGGCTACCAGCCGGGCATCGCCGCGCTCGCGGCCGGGCTGCTGTCGCCGCTCGCCACGCTCGTGCTGATCGCCCTGACGCTGCTGGGCGCGCTGCCGGTGTACCGGCGGGTGGCGCACGAGAGCCCGCACGGCGAGGGGTCGATCGCCATGCTGGAGCGGCTGCTGTCGTGGTGGTCGGGGAAGATCCTGGTGCTGGTGCTGCTGGGGTTCGCGGCCACCGACTTCATGATCACGATCACGCTGTCGGCCGCGGACGCCGCCGCGCACGTGGTGGAGAACCCGTTCGCCCCGGAGTGGATGCACGGCGGCAACGAGTGGATCACCCTGGTGCTGGTCGGCGCGCTCGGCGCGGTGTTCCTGAAGGGCTTCCGGGAGGCCATCGGCATCGCGGTGCCCCTGGTGGCGGTCTATCTGGCGCTCAACCTCGTCGTGCTCGCCGTGTCCGCCGAGGAGATCCTGAGCCACCCCGTGCGGATCACCGACTGGACGACCGCGCTGCGCGCCGAGCACTCCTCGCCGTGGGTCATGGTCGGCGTGGCCCTGGTGGTGTTCCCGAAGCTGGCGCTCGGCATGTCCGGCTTCGAGACGGGCGTGGCGGTGATGCCGCAGGTCAAGGGCGATGCCGGGGACACGTACGCGGAGCCGCGCGGGCGGATCAGGGACACCCGCAGGCTGCTCACCACGGCCGCGCTGATCATGAGCTGCTTCCTGCTGCTGTCCAGCCTGGCGACGACGATCCTCATCCCTCAGAAGGACTTCGACAGCGGCGGCCCGGCGAACGGCCGGGCGCTCGCGTATCTGGCGCACGAGCACCTGGGGCAGGTCTTCGGCACGGTCTACGACGCCTCGACGATCGCTATCCTCTGGTTCGCGGGAGCCTCCGCGCTCGCCGGGCTGCTGAACCTCGTCCCGCGCTATCTGCCCCGCTACGGCATGGCCCCGGAGTGGGCCCGCGCGGTGCGTCCGCTCGTCCTGGTGTTCATGACGACGGCCGTCCTCATCACCCTGTGGTTCCACGCGAACGTCGACGCCCAGAGCGGGGCCTACGCGACCGGGGTGCTGGTGCTGATGCTGTCGGCGGCGTTCGCGTCCACGGTCGCCGTGCACCGGCGCCGGCACCGCCGGGCCACGCTCGGCTTCGGCGCGATCACGGCCGTGTTCGCCTACACGCTCGTCGCGAACGTCATCGAGCGGCCGGACGGCATCAGGATCGCGGGGATCTTCATCTTCGCCATCCTGGTCACGTCGTTCGGTTCACGGGTGCACCGGGCCTTCGAGCTGCGCGCGGCGGAGGTGACGTTCGACGACACGGCGGCCCGGTTCGTCGACGAGGCCGCGCGCCGCGGCCCCCTCCAGCTCATCGCGAACGAGCCGCAGGAACACACCACGCGCGCGTACCGCGCCAAGGAGGGGGAGCAGCGCGAGCACACCCCGATCCCCGGCGGCGGCCCGGTGCTCTTCCTGGAGGTGTTCCTGCGGGACTCCTCCGACTTCACGGCGGACATCGCCGTGCGCGGCGACAAGAAGCACGGGGTGCGGCGGCTGCGCATCTCGGGTCCGACCGTCCCAAACAGCATCGCCGCCGTCCTGCTGGCACTGCGCGACCGCACCGGACAGGTCCCGCACGCCTACTTCAGTTGGACCGAGGGCAGCCCCGTGAGCCAGCTCGCCCGCTTCCTCGTCTTCGGCGACGGCGAGGTCGCCCCGGTCACCCGCGAGGTACTGCGCCGCGCGGAACCGGACCCGGCGCAGCGCCCGCGCGTGCACGTCGGCTAGCCGCCGGCGGGCGGTTTCGCGCCTCTCGGTACGGTCATCGACGTCAGCAGGGCCGTGCCCGGGGTCAGTGTGCGCCAGTCGGGGCCCTGCCAGGTCAGGACGGCGATCGCCGAGGTCGGGAACTTCAGCCGCACCTCGTCCAGGGTGTCGTCGAGGCCGTCTCCCGCCAGGTCGAGGACCAGTTCCTCCAGGCCGGGGTTGTGCCCGACCAGCAGCAGTGTCCCGACCTCGGCGGGCGTCTCGTGGACGACCTCCAGCAGCTCGGGTACGTCGGCCCCGTAGAGCCGCCGGTCGAAGCGCACCGGCGGCGGGCCTGCCCACTGGGCGGCGGCCAGTTCCAAAGTGCTGCGGGCTCGGACTGCCGTGGAGCACAGGGCGAGGTCGGGGAGGCAGTCGGCCGCGGCGAGGGCGCGGCCGGCGGCCGGGGCGTCCCGGTGGCCGCGCGGGGCGAGCGGCCGGTCGTGGTCGGGGACGCCGTCCGGCCAGGCCGACTTGGCGTGCCGCAGCACCACCAGCCGGCGCGGCGCTCCCCCGCCGCCGGGCCCGGTCACGCCGGGGCTCCCAGGTCGCGGGTGAGTTCCAGGCCGAGGAGGCGGTCGGCGTAGGCGTAGGTCTCGAAGCGGGCGCCGTCCGGCAGCTCGGGCCCGGCGTCGGCCACCGACCGCAGGACCCCGAGCACCGCCGGCATGTCCAGGTCGTCCTCCCAGGCGGCGCGCAGCCGCCCGCGCAGCTCTTCGGGCACCGGCCGCGAGGGCGACCGCGCCCAGTCGGCGACGGCCCGCCGCCAGCGGGCGAGCGTGTCGTGGGCCTCGCCCAGGACGGCCGCGTCGAGCCGGACGGGCTCGGTGCGGGGCGTGGCGAGGAGGGCGAGGCGCAGGACGGCGGGGTCGACGGCCGGCACGGCGTCCGCGCCCGGCGCTCCCCCGGGCACGGCCCCCCGCGCCGGTGCGACGGCGACCCGTACCCCGTCGGGGGCCGGGCCGTCCTCGCCCACCACGTGCAGGATCTGCGCCTCGCCCAGTCCGGCGCCGGAGCCGAGGTCGCGGCCGTCCTCGAAGGGGTGCATGCCGAGGGCGGTGGCGGCCGCCCGCAGTTCCGCCTGTTCTCGTTCGCCGGTGAGCACGGCCCAGACGGGCGTGCCGCCGAGTTCCAGCGCGCGGAAGAGGAGGTCGGCGACGAGCAGGACCCGGAGCGAGCCGGGACCGTATCCCGAGGCATGTACCTCGACACGGGTCAGGCCCCGCCGGACGGGGGCGGCGACGACGGGTTC
Organism: Streptomyces sp. yr375; assembly: GCF_900110755.1. GTDB lineage: Bacteria > Actinomycetota > Actinomycetes > Streptomycetales > Streptomycetaceae > Streptomyces. Next base: position 82,475 of record NZ_FOFF01000002.1, on the reverse strand, counting down.
GCCGGTTCGGGCGTCGATGATGCGCAGCACGAGCCGAGCGTAGGCGGCCGACGCGCGATGCGCAGGCAAGCCGCCCGGAATCACCGTCCGACGCGCTCTGTTGCACTGGAGGACAGTCCTGTCCCACGTCAAGGAGGCCGCCGGTGTACGGCGACGAGGCAACGATCCGCAAGATCCTCACCGGACTCGGTGACACCTGGGCCGTGGTGGGCCTGTCGACGAACCGCGGGCGCGCGGCGTACGGCGTCGCGGAGGTGCTGCGGCGGTTCGGCAAGCGGGTCGTCCCCGTCCACCCGAAGGCGGAGCCCGTGCACGGGGAGCAGGGGTACGCCTCTCTCGCCGACATCCCCTTCGAGGTGGACGTCGTCGACGTCTTCGTGAACAGCGACCTCGCGGGCGCGGTCGCCGACGAGGCGGTCGCCAAGGGTGCGAAGGCGGTGTGGTTCCAGTTGGACGTCGTCGACGAGGCGGCCTACGACCGTACGCGCGCCGCGGGCCTGGAGATGGTCATGGACCGTTGCCCGGCGATCGAGATCCCCCGGCTGGGCCGGAACTCCTGAGGCGGGTCACGGGGCCGCTCATACTGTTCGGGTGACCACCAACTCACCTTCCCGCCCGCACGTCCCGGTCGTCGTCGTGGGCGCGGGTCCCGCGGGCCTCACGGTCGGCAACATCCTGCGGGCCGCGTCCGTCGACTGCGTCGTCCTGGAGACGGAGAGCCGTGAGTTCATCGAGCGGCGGCCACGCGCCGGCGTCATCGAGGAGTGGGCCGTCCGCGGACTGCGGCAACGGGGCCTGGCGGACGGCCTGTTGGAGCGCGCCGAGCGGCATTCGGCCTGCGAGTTCCGCTTCGCGGGCGAGCGGTACCGCTTCTCCTACACCGACCTGACGGGCCATCACCACTGGGTGTACCCACAGCCGTTGCTGGTGACGGACTTGGTGCGCGAGTACGTGGACGTACGCGGCGGCGACGCCCGTTTCTCGGTGCGCGACGTCGAGCTGCACGACCTCGACACGGCGCTGCCTTCGGTGTCGTACACCGACCCGGAGACGGCCGAACGGCAGGTGCTCACCTGCGACTTCGTCGTCGGGGCGGACGGCGCGCGCGGGGTCAGCCGGGCCGCGCTGGCGCCGGAGCGGGCGCGCATCGCGCGGCACGACTACGGCATCGGCTGGCTGGCGCTGCTCGCCGAGGCCCCGCCGTCCTCCGACTGCGTCCTGTTCGGCGTCCACCCGAACGGCTTCGCCGGGCACATGGCCCGCAGCCCCGAGGTCACCCGGTACTACCTCCAGTGCCCGCCCGGCGACGACCCGGAGAACTGGCCCGACGACCGGATCTGGGCCGAGCTGCACGAACGCCTCGCGGGCGGCGCGGACGCCCCGCCGCTCACCGAGGGGCCGCTGATCGAGAAGCGCGTCCTGGACATGCACGACTACGTGGTCGAGCCGATGACGTACGGGCGGCTCTTCCTGGCCGGGGACTCGGCCCACCTCGTCGCGCCCATCGCGGCGAAGGGCATGAACCTCGCCCTGCACGACGCGTTCCTGCTGGGCGACGCGCTGGTCGACTACCTGGACGGCGGTGACGGCGCCGGCCTCGACGGCTACTCGGAGGCGTGTCTGCGCCGGGTGTGGGACTACCAGGAGTTCTCGCAGTGGCTGTCGGACGTCTACCACGGCACGGCCGCCGGGGACCCGTTCCGCGGGGGCACGACCTTCGCCCGACTGCGCCGCCTGTTCACCTCGCCCACGGCAGCGGCCTCCTTCGCCGAGCAGTACCTCGGCATGGCCGAGCACTACTGACCCGGCCCACCCCGGCTAGTCGTGCGGCGGCTCGTCCCCGAGCCGGTGGTCGGCCACGTTCAGCGCCTCGTCCACCAGGCGGCGCAGATGACCGTCGGCGAGCGAGTAGACCACCCGGCGGCCCTCCTTGCGGGTGTGCACGAGCCCGGCCAGCCGCAGCCGCGCCAGATGCTGGCTGACCGCCGGCCGGGCCGCCCCGCAGGCTTCCGTCAGCGTCGTCACATCGGCCTCGCCGGCGGCGAGCGCGTGCAGCAGGGCGAGCCGGGTGCGGTCGCCGAGCAGGGCGAGAAGCTCGGCGGCGAGGGCGAACTGCTCCTCGCCGGGTGTGCGCGGATGCGCATGGTGTGCAGGTGACAGGTGCATGCGTGCGCTCATACGCACATAATGGCTCTGTGGACGGACCCGCGTCCACCCCGGCGCACCGGAAGGGACCGATGTGAGCGAGCAGCACGAGCACGGCCACCAGCACGGCGACCCGCACGACCACGGCCGCGAGCACCCGCATCCCCACGCTCACGCCCACACCCATGCCCACACCCATGCGCAGCCCCACGCCCATGCCCACGCCCAGGCGCGCACCCCCGGGAAGCTGCGGCACCGCCTCTCCCATCTCCTCACCCCGCACTCGCACGAGACCGCCGACAAGCTGGATTCGGCGCTGGAGTCCTCGGCCCGGGGCATGCGCGCGCTGTGGGTCTCGCTGGCGGTGCTGGGCGTGACGGCCGTCGCGCAGGCGGTCGTGGTCGTGCTGTCCGGGTCGGTGGCGCTGCTCGGCGACACGGTGCACAACGCGGCGGACGCGCTGACGGCCGTACCTCTGGGGATCGCGTTCGCGCTGGGCCGCCGGGCGGCCACGCGCCGCTTCACCTACGGCTACGGGCGGGCGGAGGACCTGGCGGGCATCGCGATCGTGCTGACGATCGCCGCGTCGGCGCTCTTCGCGGGGTGGACGGCCGTCGAGCGGCTGCTCGACCCGCGCCCCGTCGAACACCTCGGCGCGGTCGCGGTGGCCGCGCTGGCGGGTTTCGCGGGCAACGAGTGGGTCGCGCGGTACCGGATCCGGGTCGGCCGTTCGATCGGCTCGGCGGCGCTGGTCGCGGACGGGCTGCACGCGCGCACGGACGGGTTCACCTCGCTGGCGGTGCTGCTGGGCGCGGGCGGCTCGGCGCTGGGGTGGCAACTCGCGGACCCGGTCGTCGGGTTGGCGATCACGGCGGCGATCGTGCTGGTGCTGCGGGACGCGGCGCGGGAGGTGTTCCGGCGGGTGCTGGACGCCGTCGACCCGGCCCTGGTCGACCGGGCCGAGCGGGCGCTGCGGGAGGTCGAAGGGGTGCGCGGGGTGGGCGAGTTGCGGCTGCGCTGGATCGGGCACCGGCTGCGGGCCGAGGTGGCGGTCGTCGTGGACGGCGAGGTGACGGTGCGTCAGGCGCACGGGATCACCGTGGACGCCGAACACGCCCTGCTGCACGCCGTACCCCGCCTGACGGCCGCCCTGGTCCACGCGGACCCGGCGCCGGCACCGGGCGAGAGCGACCCGCATCTGCCGCTGGCCCATCACACGGCGGCCTAGGCGGCGGGGTGGCGGTGGCTCAGCGGGCGGGCGGCGGTACCGACGCGGTCAGCACCATCCGCAGCGGGACCTCGCCCCGATTCGCGTACCGGTGCGCGGCGTTGGCCTCGAACGTGACGCTCGCGCCGGCCGGGACGCGGTACTCGGCGCCGTCGACGGTGAGGGTGAGTTCACCGGCGGTGATGTGCGCGATCTCGACCGTGCCCGCCGGGTGCGGGTCCGAGCCGCTGCCCTCGCCGGGCATCAGGCACCAGTCCCACATCTCCAGCGGGCCCGGCGCCTCCGTGCCCGCGAGGAGCCGGCTGTAGCTGCCCTTGTCGGTGTGCCACAGCCGTACCGCCTGCTCGGCGGGGACGATGCGGACCTTCGGGCCCTGCTCGTAGTCGAGGAGGGTAGTGACGCTGACGCCGAGCGCGTCACCGATCTTGACGACCGTGCCGATGCTCGGGTTGGTGCGGGCCTGCTCGATCTGGATGAGCATCCCGCGGCTGACGCCCGCCCGGGCGGCGAGCACGTCCAGCGTGAAGCCGCGCACCGCACGCCAGTGCTTGACGTTGCGCGCCAGGGACTGGGTCAGAAGTTCGAGGTCCGACACGTTCCGTCCACTTCGCGAGTTCAATATTTTGGATGTCAGGATCCACTCTCCTGTACTACGGTGGAGTGCACCTGATCGTGCACCGAACTGTACCGAACCTGGACTGCGAAGAACCTGGACTGCGAGGACCCCGTGACCGCTCTCTTCGCCCTGGCCACCAGCCTTCTGTGGGGCCTGGCCGACTTCGGCGGCGGGCTGCTGACCCGGCGGACGCCGGCGCTCACGGTGGTCGTGGTCTCACAGTCGATCGCGGCGGCCGTCCTCGGCGCGATCGTGGTCGCCACCGGCGGCTGGAGCGAGGCCGGTCCCCGGCTGTGGTTCGCGGTCGCCGCCGGGCTGGCCGGCCCGGTCGCCCTGCTCTCCTTCTACAAGGCGCTGGCGCTCGGCCCGATGGGCGTCGTCTCCCCGCTGGCGACACTGAGCGTGGCCGTGCCGGTCTCCGTCGGGCTGGTCCTCGGCGAACGTCCGGGGCTCATGCAGGTCGTGGGCATCGCGGTCGCGATCGTCGGGGTCGTCCTGGCGGGCGGTCCGCAGATGCGGGGCGCCGCCGTGCAGCGGCGGGCGGTGCTGCTCACGCTGGTCGCGGCGCTCGGCTTCGGCACGGTGTTCGTGCTGATCAGCGAGGCGTCCACGACCGTCACGGGCCTGTTCCTCGCCCTGTTCGTGCAGCGGGTCGCCAGCGTGGCCACGGCCGGCGCGGCGCTGTGCGTCGCCGTCCGGCGCGGGACGCCCGCGCTCCCCGGGGGCGGGCTGACATGGGCCGCGCTGCCGGCGTTCGGGTTCGTCGGGTTGGCCGACGTCGCCGCGAACGGCACCTACGCCGTCGCCGCCCAGCACGGCCCGGTCACGGTGGCCGCCGTCCTCGCCTCGCTCTACCCGGTGGTGACGGCGCTCGCGGCGCGCGGTTTCCTGCGGGAGCGGCTGCGCGGCGTCCAGGCGGCGGGCGCGGGACTGGCGCTGGTGGGCACACTGCTGCTGGCGACGGGCTGATCCCCCGCGCTCAGCCCTCCGGCTCCAGCCGGGCCAGCCGCTCGACCGTCTCCTCGTCCAGCCCCGACATCGCGACCAACTGGTCCGAGGTGACCCCGTCCGGTATCGGCACCGGCGCGGGCGTGCGCAGCGGCGGCTGCCAGCCGTCGGCGGGCGTCCAGCGTCGTACGACCTTGGCGGGCGCGCCCGCGACGACGGCGTGGTCGGGCACCACGCCGCGCACCACGGCCCCGGCCGCGACCACGACGTTCCGCCCGATCCGCGCCCCCGGCAGGATCACGGCCCCGGTGCCGATCCAGCACCCCGGGCCGATCTCCACGGGCTCCATGCGGGGCCACTGCTTGCCGATGGGCTCGTGCGGATCGTCGTAGGAGTGGTTCGTGGACGTCACGTAGACGTACGGGCCGAAGTAGCAGTCGCTGCCGATGGTGACCGTCGTGTCGGCGATGACATGGCTGCCCCGGCCGAGGACCACGCCGTCGCCGAGGCGCAGGATCGGGTCGGGGCCGAGGTCGAGGTCGGGCATCAGTCCGGCGGTCAGGGTGACCTGCTCGCCGACGATGCAGTGCGCGCCGAGATGGATCCACGGCTCCCCGAAGACCGTGCCGAGCGGGAAGGCGAGCCGGGTGCCGGTGCCGATCGAGCCGAACCGGAGGCGTCCCGGGTGCTCGGCGGTGACGGAGCCGGTGCGCTGCACCCAGGCCCAGGCCGCATGGACGGCCCGCTGCCCCAGGCGACGCCGCCAGGATGAGAACGTGTTCTTGCGCTTCGGCACCCGCTCACCGTACTCAGCACGCGAGACGGCCAGCGCCCGCGGCCCTGTGATCTTCGCCCTACCGGGTGGCGGTACGGTGCCGGAGAAGGCCGGCCGGACGGTCGGGACGGACGGTCGGGACGGACGGTCGGTCGGTCGGGACGGACACGAGGAGACGGTGATGACGCACAAAGCGCTGATCGTGGGCATCGGCGGCAGGGAACCCAAGGTCGCCCCGGAGGCGTTCGTGGCGCCGACGGCGTCGGTGATCGGGGACGTGACGCTGGAGGCGGGCGCGAGCGTCTGGTACGGCGCGGTCGTGCGCGGTGACGTCGAGCGGATCACCGTCCGGCGCGACGCCAACGTGCAGGACAACGTGACGCTGCATGCCGACCCCGGGTTCCCCGTCACCATCGGCGAGCGGGTGTCCGTCGGCCACAACGCCGTCGTGCACGGGGCGACGGTCGGGGACGACTGCCTCATCGGGATGGGCGCGACCGTGCTCAACGGGGCGGTGATCGGGGCGGGTTCACTGGTCGCCGCGCAGGCGCTCGTCCCCCAGGGGATGGAGGTGCCGCCGGGGTCGCTGGTGGCGGGGGTACCGGCGAAGGTGCGGCGGGAGTTGACGGAGGAGGAGCGCCAAGGGCTCACGCTGAACGGGACGTTGTACACGGATCTGGCGAAGGCCCACCGGGAGATCCACGACCAGGGGTGAGTGCGACACCCCCAGGGCGCGGGGAGGGCACGGGCGGGGCCCGGGGAACTACTCGGCAGCCGCCACCGTCTCCGCCTCGGCCTCCCGTGAAGCACCCTGCGCCTGCTTGGCCTTGCGCTTGATGATCAGCATCGACGCCACGCCGATCAGCACCGCGAGGACCAGGCCCAGCCACGAGAAACGCTTCAGCCAGGCCTCCGCGACGACGCCCACGTAGTAGATGACGGCCGTCGTGCCGCCCGCCCACACGATGCCGCCGAGGATGTTGGCGGTGAGGAACTTCCAGTACGGCATGTGCAGGACGCCCGCGAGCGGGCCGGCGAAGATGCGCAGCAGGGCGACGAAGCGGCCGAAGAAGACGGCCCACATGCCCCACTTCTCGAAGGACCGCTCGGCGGTGGCGATGTGCCCCTCGCTGAAGTGCCTGGGGAACTTCGCGCCGAGCCAGGCCAGCAGCGGGCGTCCGCCCCTGCGGCCGATGGCGTAGCCGATGGAGTCGCCGATCACCGCGCCCGCGGTGGCGCACGCGCCGAGGACGACGGGGTTGATGCCGCCGTGCTGGGAGGACAGCAGCGCGGCCGAGACCAGGATGATCTCGCCCGGCAGCGGGATGCCGAGGCTCTCGAGCCCGATGACCAGGCCGACCACGGCGTAGACGGCGGCCGCGGGCACCGTGTCGAGCCACTCCTGCACGTGCACCGCGGGTTCCTCCCGTTTGACGTCTGCCGTCCCTTGGCAGCCCTGCGTATCGGGGAAGCCTACCGGGTCGGCCGAACCCGACCCGGATCAGAACGAGACAACGAGGGGACGAACGGCAAGGGGCGACGGAACGAGAAGGAGGGGCCGCTCCCCTCGGGCGGCCCCTCCTTCGGTCGTGCGGTCGTGCGGTCCTTCAGTTGGCGGCTCAGGTGCCGAGGGGCTTGGTCGCGTTCGCGACGGTCTCACCGAGTGCGCCGACTACGCGCGGCACCTCGGCCGAGGCCTTGACGGCGTCCTGGAGGACGGCGGAGACCGCCGGTCCGGCCGGGGCGGGCGAGGCGGGCGCGGAGTCGCAGCAGTCCACCTGGGCGGACCGCGTCCTGAACTCCGGTGCGGACGGGGCGGGTTCGCCCGGCGCCGGGGCCGCGTCGCGGGCGCGGGGCGGCGCGCCGGGCGCTGCCGGGGGCGCCGGGCGGTCCGCGCTTCCCGGGACACCCGGGGCGGGCGGGTTTCCCTGAGCGCCCGGGGCGGGCGGCTGGGGGGCCTGTCGTACCTCCGGGCCGGGTGGCCCGGCCGTCGCCGCGGCCCTGTCGAACACCCACCGCTGCTCTGCGGACCCGTCCCGCGTGGCGACGACGACCGTCCTCGATCCGTCCGCTCGGCGTGCGACGACCAGGTCGCCGTCCTGGCGCAGCAGGAGTTCACCGCGGACGGTCAGGTCGAAGAACGTCTCACCGGCGTGCACCAGGCACGAGGCCAGGGCGGTCGTACGGCGGCCGGGGTCGGCGGTCAGGCAGAGCGTCGGGGCGGCGGCGCTGTGCAGCTCCCCGTCCTCCTGGTACGACCACTGCTGGGACGCGGCCGACGAGCACGCCGCCAGGACGATGCCCACTCCGGCCTCGGTCCGCCCGCCGGCGGCGTCGAGGCAGTACCCGGTGTCCGGGCTGCGCAGGCTGCCCTGGGCGACACCGGCGGAACCGGAACCGGAATCGGCCCCGGAGCCGGCCCTCGAAGCGGGCCCGGAGGCGGAGGCGGACGTCGGGAAACCGGCGGGCGGGGTGTCGGCGGAGCCGCCCGGGACGCCGCGTCCGTCGACGCCGGGGGTGTTGGGCCCGCCGACCGGCGCGCCCCAGGTGGCGCCGGGTGCGGGGGCACCGCCGCCGTCGGACCAGCCCGTGGCCACGAAGACGGTCGCGACCAGCGCGAGGGAGGTCAGGCCCACGCCCACGAGCACGGCCTTGGGCCGTCTGACCGGCAGGTCGAGCACGCCCGCGACGGCGGTGCGATGCCGGCCGACCCCCACGGACTGACGCGCCCCACCGGGCTGACGTGCCGCGTCGGGCCGGGCCGGTGCGTCGGCGGCTGCCAGGCGTCCGGGGCGCGACTCGAGGTAGCGGCGGGCGCCCCAGCCGAGCACGGTCTCGGCGAGCAGCACGTCCAGTCCGCCGTCGAAGTGGCTGAGCTGTTCGGCGGCGTGCCGGCAGAACCGGCAGTGCGCGAGATGCTCCCGGACATCGGGCAGCAGGGTTCCGCCGCGGCGCAGCGGAACGTCGAGGAGACGGGAGTGGAAACGGCATTCGCTCGTCGGCGCGAGTTCCCGGTGGGCGCGTACAACGCCCGCCCGGAATTGTTCCCGCGCCTGTTCCAGGACCGCCGTCGCGGTGACGCCGTCCACACCTGACAGACCAGCCGGTACGGATATGAGTTCCGCCTCCACCTCCGTGTGCCACAAGAGGCATTGGGAGGCGGTCGGGAGCAACTGGAAAGCGCGCTCGGCGAGTTGCCGCCTTTCGGGCGTCACCGGCCGCGCCGCGCGCAGGCCGCGGCCGCCGGTGGTTTTCCGCAGCTCCGGCAGCACGGCTGAAACTCCGTCAGCACCGGCCCATTTCCGGACCGTCTCCCGTACGGCGACGAGGAGTTGGGGGCGCAGGGCGCCGCCGCCGGTGCGCCCGTCCGCCAGTCGGCCGAGCACTTCGTGGAACGCGGCGGCGGCCACGAGCCGCCCCGTGTCCTCGGTGCCGGCCAGGCAGACCGTCGCGTAGTCGTGGGCCGCCTGCCAGTGGCGGGCGAAGAGCAGGGCGACCGCGCGGGACCGTTCGTCGGAGTCGGCCAGCCGGGCGGCGAGTTGGGGGTCGGAATCCCCGGGGGTCCATCCGGGGCGAGGGGGGTAGGGCGGGCGTGGGGGGTTGGGGGAATGCACGGAACCCTTTCCTTCCAAGTCGACGAACGGCACGGAAAGCACGTCGTCGGAAAGCAGGTGCCTGATTGGTGCGTACCTTGGGCCTGACCAGGCATGTTGACCTGATCCAGCCCATTTGTAAGGGGAGGCTCACCTTCGCACACGTGACTCATAGGAAACAAGGAGTTCGAGTGAATCAAATTCAAGACACAGAGATTTGACGCGAGTTACCGGACGGTATCCGCACCCGCATTCGAAAGGCAGCGGAAGGCAGGATTCAACTTGTGTGCAAGAAAAGCCGGATGGCACACGAAATCTCCAATTTCCGGCCCCGACACTCCCCACCGCGAGGTACTGCGCGGTGTACTGCGCGGTGCCGTGCGCTGCCGCGCGGGTACCGTGTCACGCAGCGCCCTGCCGCGCCGGAACGGCCCCCACAGGAATCTCAGAGGTGACTCCCGGCGTACTCCCATCCCGGTGGGCCAGCATGATCCGCATGAGCGCCTCCCACTCCGCACGCACCGTCCGCAAAGCAGTCGTCCCGGCCGCCGGCCTCGGCACCCGCTTCCTGCCGGCCACCAAGGCGACCCCGAAGGAGATGCTGCCGGTCGTCGACAAGCCGGCCATCCAGTACGTCGTGGAAGAGGCGGCCGCCGCCGGTCTGGACGACGTCCTGATGGTCACCGGTCGGCACAAGCGGGCCATCGAGGACCACTTCGACCACGCCTTCGAGCTGGAGCAGGCGCTCGCCGCCAAGGGCGACACCGTGCGGCTGGACGCGGTGCGCGACCCGGCCCGGCTCGCCGACATCCACCACATCCGGCAGGGCGACCCGCTCGGCCTCGGGCACGCGGTGCTGTGCGCCCGCCACCACGTCGGCGACCAGCCGTTCGCCGTGCTCCTCGGCGACGACCTCATCGACCCGCGCGAGACGCTGCTGAGCCAGATGCTCGACGTCCGCGACCGGTACGACGGCAGCGTGGTCGCGCTGATGGAGGTCCCGCCGGAGCAGGTCCACCTCTACGGCTGCGCGGCCGTTAAGCCGTCCGGCGAGGACGGGGTCGTGCGCGTCACCGGGCTGGTGGAGAAGCCCGCGCGCGAGGACGCGCCGAGCCGGTACGCGGTCATCGGGCGCTATGTCCTCGACCCGGCCGTCTTCGACGTCCTGGAGCGCACCGCGCCGGGTCGCGGCGGCGAGATCCAGCTCACCGACGCCCTCCAGGAACTCGCCGCGGGCGGCACGGTCCACGGCGTCGTCTTCTCCGGCCGCCGCTACGACACCGGCGACAAGGCCGACTACCTGCGCACGGTCGTCCGCCTGGCCTGCGAACGCGCCGACCTGGGCCCGGAGTTCGTGTCCTGGCTCAAGGAGTTCGTGGCGAGCCTGGAGAACGGCGACGACGCACAGCGGGAGCGACTGGCGGCCTGACCGCGTCGTTCAGCCGTTGGGGCGCAGGGTCCAGATCACGGTCATCTCGCCGGTGACGGCGCCGTCGGCGCGGCGGATCTCGATCGCGACCGGGAACTCGGGGCGCTCCCCCGCGTCGAGTTGGGCGACGACCTCGGCGGCCGGGCGGCCCAGCGTCGCGGTGGCCGTGACCGCGCCCATGGCCAGCTTGCGGTAGGCGATCTCGGCGCCGACGGCGAGCGGCACGGCGCGGGAAAGCTGGTCGCCGAACGCGGCGAGGACGATCGCGCCGCTGGCGGACTCGCCGAGCGTGAACATCGCGCCGGCGTGCGGCCCGCCGACGTGGTTGTGGAACTCGCCCTGGTCCGGCAGGGCGACCACGGCCCGCTCCGGACCGGCCTCGAGGAACTCGAGGTGCAGGGTCCGGGCCATGGGCACGGTGGCGGCGAGCAGCTCGCCGATGGACATCTGGTCTGCGCTCACGACCACGATGTTACCCGTGAGTAGCTTCGGCTGGCCAGACCGGTGTGGTGACCGTGTCCCCGACGGCATTAGGGTTTCTGGCCATGTGGCCAGGACAGCAGCCGCCCGGGGGAGAGCAGAACCCGCAGGCGCAGAACAATCCGTACCAGCAGCCCGGATACCAGCAGCCGGGGTACCAACAGCCGGGACAGCAACAGCCGAATCCGTATCAGCAGCCCGGCTACCAGCAGCAGCCCAACCCCTATGCCCAGCCGCCCGCGCAGCCACCGGGGCAGCCCCCGCAGTGGGGCGCCCCGTCGCCCGTGGGCGGGCCCACGCCTCCGCCCGGCGGCGGCAACGGGGGCGGTGGCGGCGGCAACCGGACGAAACTGGTCGCGATCGTCGCGGCCTCGGCCGTCGTGGTGACCGCCGGTGTCACCGGGTTCCTGGTGCTGAGCGGCGACGATGACGGCCCGTCCGACGTGAGCAAGGCCAGCGCGAGCCCCAAGGCCTCCACGTCCGCCTCCCCTTCGGCTTCCGACTCGTCGGCCTCCGGCTCCTCCTCGTCCGGCACGGACGACAACCCGCGCGGCACCGAGACCCAGAAGCCGACCGTCGCCGGCTGGAAGGTCGTCGTCAACCCCAAGTGGGGCATCGCCTTCGACGTGCCGGCCGACTGGGAGGTCCAGTCGCCGGGGCTCAGCCAGGGCTTCGAGTGGGAGGACAAGACGAAGCCCGACGGCTACGACCGGATCCTTCAGTCGGGCACGGCCGACTTCAAGTCGAAGTGGTGCTCCACCGACTCCGACAAGGACGGCAAGACCGACGACACGGCGCTGGCCAAGGTCGGCACCAAGGGCGCCGACGGGGCCAAGACCACCGACGAGATCGCGATCAACACGCCCGCCTGGTGGGTCTTCGGCGGCTACACCGAGCCGGACAAGAAGAGCATCACCTTCGACAAGAAGGCCACCGCCTTCACCACCGCCTCCGGCATCCAGGGCAGTTACGCCTGGGCGCAGTCGACGAACACGCCCCAGAAGGGCAAGTGCGACAGCGACGGCAAAGCGATCACGTTCGGCTTCAAGAACTCCAACGGCGACTACGTGTCGTGGAACTGGTACGGCGCGAAGGGCGTGAAGGACGAGGTCCCGAAGGCCACGATCATGCAGATCCTCAGCACCGTACGGCTGAACGGGACGCCGACGGAGAACTAGCCGCGGACGACGGCTAATCCGTTTGGCACGTCGGAGGCGCGGCGGGGATAGTCGGCCGGTGACCCCACCCACCGAGCCCAGCAAAGCCGAAATAACAGCCGCACCCGCCGAGACGGCGGTCGGTCCCCGTCGCCGTCGTCGTCGCCGTCCGCGCAGACCTGCCTGGGCGGGCCGCAACTACAGCCTGCTGACCGCCGCCGCGTTCGTGACGAGCCTCGGCAGTCATGGTGCGCTCATCGCCGCCGCGTTCGCCGTCCTGGAGTCGGGCGGCGACGGCGGCGACGTGGGTCTGGTGGCGGCGGCGCGCACGCTGCCGCTGGTGCTGTTCCTGCTGATCGGCGGGGCGGTGGCCGACCGGCTGCCGCGGCACCGGGTGATGGTCGCGGCCAACGCCCTCAACTTCCTGTCGCAGGGCGCGTTCGCCGCTCTCGTCCTGCTGGGCGAGCCGCGGCTGTGGCAGATGATGCTGCTCACCGCGCTCGGCGGCACCGGCCAGGCGTTCTTCTCCCCCGCGGCCGAGGGCATGCTGCTGTCCTCGGTGCGGGGCGAGCAGGCCGGGCGGGCGTTCGCGGTGTTCCGGATGGCGATACAGGGGGCGGGCCTCGGCGGCGCGGCCCTCGGCGGCGCGATGGTCGCGGTGATCGGCCCGGGCTGGGTGCTCGCCGCGGACGCCGTCGCGTTCGCGGTCGCCGGCTCGCTGCGCGCGTTCCTCGACGTACGGCACATTCCGCGGCGCGAGCCGGGCGGCGGTCTGCTGGCCGATCTCCGGGAGGGCTGGCGGGAGTTCAGCAGCCGGCCGTGGCTGTGGGGCATCGTGCTGCAGTTCTCAATCGCCAACGCGGTCGTCGGCGCCGCCCAGGCGGTCTACGGGCCACTGGTCGCCCGGGACCACCTCGGCGGGGCGGCCCCCTGGGGCCTCGCCCTGGGCCTCTTCGGCGCGGGCACGGTGGCCGGGGCGCTCCTGATGACCCGTTGGAAACCACGCCGCCCGCTCCTCGCCGGCACCCTCTGCGTCTTCCCGCTGGCCCTCCCCTCCGCCGCACTGGCGCTGCCGGTGCCGCTCGGCGTGCTGTGCGCGGTGATGTTCCTGACCGGCGTCACCGTGGAGGTGTTCGGCGTGTCCTGGATGACCACGCTGCATCAGGAGATCAGCGAGGACAAGCTGTCGCGGGTCTCCGCCTACGACTGGTTCGGCTCGGTCGCCCTGGTGCCACTGGCGACGGCGCTGGCGGGCCCGGCGGAGGGCGTCTTCGGCCGCGCGCCGTCCCTGTGGGGCTGCGCCGGGCTCGTCGTGGCGGTGACGGCGGCGGTCCTGTGCGTACCGGAGGTACGGAACCTGACCCGGCGTACGCAGCCGGTGCCGCGCGGCACGCCGACGGGGGACGCGGATCAGGAGCAGACGTACGCGACCTGACGGCCCGTTCCACCGTTCAGCCGATGCCGAACGCGCCCTCGGGTGGTACGGGCGACGGTACGGCGTCCTCGTCCCGTACCGGGCGCGCGTCGCCGATGAAACGGCGCAGGCCGGAGCCGTACTCCACGCGGGCCGGGAACGCGTCGGCGGCGGTGCGGCGGGCCAGGGCGGTCACGTCGAGCGGGTGGTGCGCGGCGACGAGCACGGCGTTGCCGAACCGGCGGCCGCGCAGGACCGCCGGTTCGGCGATGAGCACCAGTTCCTCGAACACCTCGGCCAGGTTGGCGAGTTGGGACCGCAGGAAGCCGAAGGGCGCCCCGTCGGCGAGGTTCGCCAGATAGACGCCGTCGCCGCGCAGGACCCGTCCGGCCTGCTGAGCGTAGGTGAGGGACGTGAGGTGGGCGGGGACGCGGGAGCCGCCGAAGACGTCGGCGACGAGCGCGTCGGCGGAGCCGTCCGGGGCCGCCTCCAGCCAGGCCCGCGCGTCGGCGGCGTGCAGCGCGACGCCCGCCGCGGCCGGCACGGGCAGGTGCTCGGCGACCAGGTCCAGCAGACCTCGGTCGAACTCGACGACGTCCTGCCGGGAGTCCGGCCGGGTCGCCGCCAGGTACCGGGGCAGGGTGAGGGCACCGCCGCCGAGATGCAGCACGTCCAGCGGACGGCCCGGCTCGGCGACGGTGTCCAGGACGTGCCCGAGACGCCGCGTGTACTCGAACTCCAGGTACGTCGGGTCGTCCAGGTCGACGTACGACTGCGGCGCCCCGTCGACGGTCAGCAGCCAGGCCCGGGCCCGGTCGACGTCGGGCATCAGCTTGGCGGTGCCGTGGTCGACGTCTCGGGTGACAGGTATGGGCTCGTCGTCGTTCACCGGCCCATTTTCGCATCGCGAAAGGGCGCCGGGGACGCGGACGGCCCCGCCGTCACAGCACGGCGGTCACGGTCCCCGCCCCCACGGTCCGCCCGCCCTCACGAATCGCGAACCCGAGACCGGGCTCCAACGGCACCTCGCGCCCCAGCTCGACGGTCATGACGACCCGCTCCCCTGGCCGCGCCACGGCGACCTCGCCGAGGTCCACGTCCCCGACGACGTCCGCGGTACGGATGTAGAACTGCGGCCGGTACCCGGTCGAGACCGGCGTCGTACGGCCGCCCTCCCGCGCCGACAGCACATACACCTGCGCCGAGAACCGCCGCCGGGGCACCACGCTCCCCGGCGCCACCACCACGTGCCCCCGCCGCACCGCGTCACGCGGCACACCGCGCAGCAGCAGCGCGACGCTGTCCCCGGCCTGGGCCTCCGCCATGGGCCTGCCGAACGTCTCCAGGCCGGTCACGACGCTCTCCACGCCCGCGCCGAGCACGTCGACCCGCTCGCCGACGCGGACCGTGCCCCGCTCCACCGCGCCGGTGACGACGGTCCCCCGCCCGGTGATGGTGAGCACGTTCTCGACGGACAGCAGGAACGGCGCGTCCACATACCGCTCGGGCATCGGCACGTACGTGTCGACCGCGTCGAGCAGCGCGTCGATCGACGCCGTCCACCGCTCCTCGCCGGCCAGGGCCTTCAGCCCGGAGACCCGTACGACGGGCGCGGAGTCGCCGCCGTAGCCGTGCTCGGTGAGCAGGTCGCGGACCTCCAGCTCGACGAGGTCGAGCAGCTCCTCGTCACCCGCGTCGGCCTTGTTGAGGGCGACGACGATGTGGTCGACCCCCACCTGCCGGGCGAGCAGGACGTGTTCGGCGGTCTGCGGCATGATCCCGTCGAGCGCGGAGACGACGAGGATCGCCCCGTCGAGCTGCGATGCGCCAGTGACCATGTTCTTGATGAAGTCGGCGTGGCCCGGCATGTCGACGTGCGCGTAGTGCCGGGTGTCGGTCTCGTACTCGACGTGCGCGATGTTGATGGTGATGCCGCGCGCGGCCTCCTCGGGGGCGCGGTCGATCCGGTCGAACGGCACGAACGTGCCGGTGCCGCGGTCGGCGAGGACCTTGGTGATGGCGGCGGTCAGGGTGGTCTTGCCGTGGTCCACGTGACCCATGGTGCCGATGTTCAGGTGCGGCTTGGTCCGCACGTAAGCGGTCTTGGGCATGGCTGTACCTCGAAGCGTGTCCGGAGGGAGTTCCGTCAGGAAGCGGGGACCCCGAGAAGCCGGCCGACCCTCCCCCTGCGGGGTCCGCCGGACGATCCGGAGAGGGTCAGCTTCGGGCGCCGCCGACGGCGGCCACGAGGAGCGGGACGGCAGCCTTCGGCGCATCCGCGACTGCGGACGCTGCGTGCGGGAAGGCGTACCGGAACATGGGCCGATCATCTCCGACGGTTCGTCCGGCGTCGAATGGTTTTCGCCCCGTCGAGGACCGGATCGAGGAGCGGATCGGGGAGGGGATCGGGGAGGGGTGTCCGGCGGGCCGATCGTGGCCGCGCCTGTGGCGGTCCTGTGCAGACCATACGGCGATCACACGTGTCCGTCCGTTACTGTCGCGGGCATGCTCGATGCCACCACCCACTCTGGGGGCACCGCCACGGCCTCACCCCGGGCCACCGCCACGGAGCTCGCCGTCCCCGCACTCGCTCCGGTGCCGGTCACCACGTCCGTCGCCGCACCCGGCGGCCTCGCCGCGCGCTGCACGAGCGTGCTCCTGTCGCCCTGGTCCCGGTTCGCGCTGCTGGTCGTGCTGCTCGCGGCGGCCGCGTCGAGCGTGCTGCTCTTCGAGCCGCAGAAGCTCCTCGCGGACGGCTGGCCACCGCAGTTGGGCGGCGTCTCGGCGGCCGCGGTCTTCGCGGTGGCGTACGGCCTGTGCACCGTGGCGTTCGTGCCGAGACCGCTGCTGAACCTGGCCGCGGGCGCGCTGTTCGGCACCCAGTGGGGCACCACCGCGTCGCTGGCTGGCACGGTGCTGGGGGCCGGGATCGCCTTCGGCCTCGGCCGCCTCCTCGGGCAGGACGCGCTACGACCCCTGCTGCGCGGCCGGCTGCTCAAGGCGGCGGACGGCCAGTTGAGCCGGCACGGCATGCGCTCGATGCTGGCCGCCCGGCTGTTCCCGGGGGTGCCGTTCTGGGCCGCGAACTACTGCGCCGCCGTCTCCCGCATGGGCTGGGTGTCCTTCCTGGTCGCGACCGCGCTGGGCTCGATCCCGAACACCGCCGCGTACGTCGTCGCCGGGGCCCGTGCCTCCTCCCCGACCTCGCCGGCCTTCCTGATCGCCATGGCCTGCATCGCCCTGCCGGCGGTCGGCGGCGCGGCGGTGGCCTGGCGCAAGCGCCACCACCTGCGCCGCGCCTGAGGCCGACGGCGTCACCCGGCCTCCAGGGTCTCCAACACCATCGCGTTGGCCAGCCCGCCCGCCTCGCACATGGTCTGGAGGGCGTACCGGGCACCCCGTTCGCGCATCGCGTGGACGAGCGTCGTCGTCAGCCGGGTGCCGCTCGCGCCCAGCGGATGCCCGAGCGCGATCGCGCCGCCGTGCACGTTGACCTTGGCGGGATCGGCCCCGGTCTCCTGCCGCCAGGCCAGGACGACGCTCGCGAAGGCCTCGTTGACCTCGAAGAGGTCGATGTCGTCGAGCCGCAGCCCGGCCCGGCGCAGCACCTTCTCGGTCGCCGGGATCACACCGGTCAGCATCAGCAGCGGATCCGAGCCGGTGACGGCGAAGCTGTGCAGCCGGGCCAGCGGGCGCAGCCCGAGCCGGGCGGCGGTCTCACCGGAGGTGATCAGCACGGCCGACGCGCCGTCGTTGACGGGGCTCGCGTTGCCCGCGGTGACGTTCCACTCGATCTGCGGGAAGCGCTCGGCGAAGGCCGGATCGTAGTAGGCGGGCCGGAGACCGGCGAGGATCTCGGGGGTGCTCCCGGGCCGTACGCACTCGTCCCGCGAGACTCCGTCCAGGGGCGCCACCTCGGCGTCGAACAGGCCCTGTTCCCAGGCCGCGGCGGCCTTGCGGTGCGAGGCGACGGCGAAGGCGTCCATCTGCTCCCGCGTGATCGACCACTTGGCGGCGATCAGCTCGGAGCTGATGCCCTGCGGAACGAGGCCCTCGGGGTAGCGGGCGGCGACGCCGGGGCCGAAGGGGTCCTTGCCGGGCGGCACGTTGGACCACATCGGCACCCGGCTCATCGACTCGACACCGCACGCGACGACGACGTCGTAAGCGCCCGCCATGACGCCCTGGGCGGCGAAGTGCACCGCCTGCTGGGAGGAGCCGCACTGCCGGTCGACGGTGGTCGCGGGGACCGTCTCCGGGAAGCCCGCCGAGAGCAGCGCGTACCGGGTGGTGTTCATGGCCTGCTCGCCGACCTGGTCGACGGTGCCGCCGATGACGTCGTCGATCAGCGCGGGATCGACACCGGAGCGCTCGACGAGGGTGCGCAGGGTGTGGGCGAGGAGTTCGACGGGGTGCACATGGGCGAGCGACCCGCTCGGCCTGCCCTTGCCGATCGGGGTGCGTACGGCTTCGACGATGACGGCGTCACGCATGGACGGGCCTCCGCGACTACTGGTGAGTAGCGAGTAGTGAGCACTGGGAAGTGAGTAGGAATTTCAAACTCACTCTAACCCAGAGGGTTGGAAAATCCAACTCATCTGGGTTTGTTTTTCCAACGCTCCCCTAGACTGGCTCGCATGGCCGCCACCAAGGACTCCAAAGACCCGCGCCCCTGCTCGATCGCCGACGCACTCGCCCTCGTCGGCGAGAAGTACTCCCTGCTCGTCCTGCGGGAGGTGTGTCTGGGCAACGGCCGCTTCGACCAGTTGGTGCGCAACATCGGCGCCCCGCGCGACATCCTGGCCACCCGGCTGCGCCGCCTCGTCGACGCCGGGATCCTGACCAGACGCGCCTACAGCGAGCGCCCGCAGCGCTTCGAGTACCGGGCCACGCAGGCGGGGCTCGAACTGGAACCGGTCCTGATGACGCTCATGGCATGGGGCGACCGCCACCTCCGTGAGGATGACGACCGCCCCATGGTGATCGAGCACATCTGCGGCAACGAACTGATCCCGGCGATCACCTGCTCGACCTGCGGCGAGGAGGTCCGGCACGAGGACATGACCGCCCACCCGCAGGCACCGGGGTGGACGGTGACAGGCCCGGCGGCGGGCCCCTCGGCCGCCTAGAGGGACCCCTGAGCCTCCAGCTTCCGGATCTGCGCGGAGACCAGCGCCTCCGGCACCGCCGCCCCGGAGCCGGTGCGGGTGCCGGTCGCGGTGAAGAACAGGACGACCGTGGCACCGCTGCGCACGACGACGAACGCGTCCGGGCTGTCCCGCTCGGTCTGTAGCGAGTAGGCGACGGCGTCGTCGCCGACATCGGGCGCGGTGGCGGACTTGGCGGTGGTGCGGGCGGGGACGCCGCCCTCGTAGGCGGTGCACGTCTTCAGTGCGGTGCGCAGTCCGCCGAGGACGCCCTGGGCGGCGGACGACCCGTCGTAGGCCATGAGGCCGATGGTGGTGGCCGAACCGGCCGTGGGGCCCGCGCCGGCGTAGGCGAGCAGGCCGGTGAACGCCTTGGGGCCCGGGTCGGGCGCGCCGGTGCGCATGTCCTCCAGCGGCTGGCAGTCCGCGGGCCGGGCCACGGAGTCGCCGTCGGGCTTCACGGGGAAGTCGGTGATCTGGAACCCGTCCACATCACCGCCGGTCAGCGCGGCCGACTTCAACTGGGCCTCGCCGAGCGGCCGGGCAGGAGCCGCCGAGGCCGACCCCGCCGTATCCGCAGCCGCGGAGGCCTTCGCATCGGCATCACTCCCGGTGCCCCCGCCGCCCCCGCATCCGGCCATCAGTGCCGCCGCGCAGAACACCGCTGCCGTCACCTTGATCCGCCGCACGTGCACACTCCCCGTTCACCGTTCCCGACATCGGGTCGATTGGATCATTCCGGCGGGAAAGGCCGCAGCGATATCGGTGAATCTACGCCGACGGCCACGCATACACGTCCAACCGCCCGCACATCCCGAACTTCCCGTATTCCGACGGCTGTTCGGCCCGTACGGCGGCCTCGGCGAGGTGGGAGACGTCGCCGTCCGCGAGCCGGTCGAGCTGCTCCCCCGTGGCCTGCGCCGCCGCCCGCGCCCCGCGCAGCCAGCGCTCACGCCACTCGGGCAGCCGGTGCCGTACGAGCGCGGCGGCGGCGCGGTGGAAGGCGGCCAGCCCCTCGGGGGCCTCGCGCAGCGCCCGGTAGCCCGTCAGCGCGAGGTCGCGCCGGGCGCGCGCGATCCTGGCCTGTTCCGCCTCCGGGGCGTCGGCCGGGATCGCGGTCGCGGCGGCGTACGTCTCGGGGTCGGTGAGGTACTCCGGGGGCAGGGTCAGTACGGCGTCGCCCGCCTCCGGCAGCCCGCTGTTCTGCATCAGTACGGTGATGCGCAGGTCGTCCTCGTTGACCAGCCGGTGGATGGTGCCCGGCGTGAACCAGGCGACCGTGCCGGGCGCGAGGGGCGTGACCTCGTACCCGGACGTCGTCAGGGTCTGCACCGCGCCGCGCCCGCCCGTGACGACGTACCCCTCCGAACAGGCCAGGTGCAGATGGGGAGTTCCACCGTGCGGACCGTCGGCGGCCGGCCAGTCGTACACGCACAGACGCGAGACGGCGACCCCGCCGGGCAGCCCCCGGTACGCGTCGGACGCGTTCACCACGGGTGCGTCTCCAGGTACCCGGCGATCTCCTCCCGCTCCCACGCGCCGTCGGCCACGACCACGCGGTAGCGGCGGGTGAGCGTGTCGCCGGGAGCGAGTTCGAGCTCGTCGAAGAAGGCCCAGGAGGGGGCGATGCCCGCGAAGGGCTCGTTGCGGACGAACCAGTGCGCGGGGTGGGCCCCTTGGGCACCGGAGTGGTCGTTCTCGGGGGCGTGCGCGAAGACGACGGTGGCGTGTCCGTCGGTGCCGTCGTGCTCGCCGGACAGCGCGAGCCAGGCGCTCTGCGAGGCCATCAGCCCGGGGCCCTCGCCGTCGGGTCCGATGATCCGGCCGTCCCGGAAGGCGCGCGGACCGCGCCAGAACAGGCCCGTGTAGCCGGCCAGTTCGCGCCCCGCGGTGGTCGGACTGCCGAAACGCAGCGGCTCGTCGCGGCGGTTGGTGACGGCGCTGGTCCAGGTCAGCGCCCACGAACCGGAGTCCGGGTCGACGTCGTGCACCTCGATCCGGCGCGCCTCCTGCGCCCACAGCTCACCGCCGTACGGATGCCAGGTCAGCCGCTCGGCGATGACGACCCGCCCGCCGTCGACGGACACCTCGTCGAAGCCGACGTGCGCCATCGACCCGACCCGCTCGGGAAGTTCGAGATATCCCTCGCCGTGGACGTACGAGTTCCCGCCCCACAGATTGGCGCCCGAGAGGTGGGAGGCGGTCAGCGACAGCCCCTTGTGCCAGCGGTGGTCGTTGGGCCGGTAGTCGGTGACGAGGTCGCCCTTGAGCGTCCGCAGCGGGTGGAGATACGGCTTCGGCGCCTCCCAGGCCGCCTCGGGCCGGTAGACGTAGGCGAGCAGCTCGACGCCGGTGACCGGGTCGGTCACCGTGATGCGGTCGCCAAGGGCATGGACGAGACGCAGGTCACCGGTCATGCGGGCACCTCCTCCACGTTCACCGTAGCCGTACCGGTGGCTGTACCCATGGCGGTGGCTGGGGCGGGTGCCCAGCCGGGGGCTCCGCCGTGCAGGGCCGTGTAGTACGGGTCGCCGGGCCCGACCTCGCCCCGCCGCACGGTCGTGTCCGTGAACGCCGACTTGTACAGCGCGGTGATCAGCTCCAGGCTGGTGCGCCCGTCCGCACCGCTGCTGCGCGGCCGCCGGCCGGCCCGCATGCTCGCGACCAGCTCGCGCAACTGCGCCAGGTGCGAGCTCGGGACGTCCGCGCCGAAGTCCTGCCAGGCCGCCGCCTGCTCGCCCGGGACGTCCGGGGCGGGGGTGATGCGCCAGTTGGCGTTGGAGTGGCCGTAGAGGTGGGTGAGTTCGACGGTGGCGCGCTCGCAGTCGATCCGAATACGGCTGACCTCGTCGGGGCTCAACACGCTGTTGACGACCGTGGCCATGGCCCCGCTCTCGAAGCGGACCAGGGCGGTGGAGACGTCCTCCGTCTCCACGTCGTGCACGAGCCGGGCGGCCATGGCCCGCACCTCGCTCCACGGTCCGAGGAGGTCCAGCAGAAGGTCCATCTGGTGAATCCCGTGGCCCATGGCGGGGCCGCCGCCCTCGGTCTGCCAGCGACCGCGCCAGGGCACGGCGTAGTAGGCGGCGTCGCGGTACCAGGTGGTCTGGCAGTGCGCGACGAGCGGCCGCCCGAGTGCCTGCTCGGCGAGCAGCCGCCGCACATGCCGCGACCCGGAACCGAAACGGTGCTGAAAGACGATCGAGGAGTACGGCCCGCTCTCCGCCCCTTCCTCCCCCTCCTCCGCCTGTACGGCGTCGTAGTCGGCGAGGGTCGGCACCGGCGGCTTCTCGCACCACACCCAGGCGCCGGCCCGCAGCGCGGCCACGCTCTGCTCGCGGTGCAGCGTCGGCGGGGTGCAGATGGTCACCAGGTCGGGGCGCTGCTCCGCCAGCATCCGCGCCAGATCGGTGTACCCGTGCGGAACACCGCCTTCCGCGCAGAACCTCTCGACGGCGGAGGCATCGATGTCAACGGCCGCCACCACCTCGGCCTCCCCCTCGGCGGCGAGCTGCCTGAGGGCGGGCAGATGAGAGCCACGACCGATGGCGCCGGTACCGACGATGGCGGCCCGGATACGACGCCCGGCGAGCGAAGCGCGCAGCGGAGCGGCCGGCCGACTGGATGGGGACATGGGCGGGATCAGCACTCCTCCGACGGACGGCCGAACGACCGGACGGACCAAAAACCGAGGGGAAAGCACCCGCCCCGTACACACAGCAAGCGCTTTCTCATCGGCAGCAACGTATGCGGCGGCCGGGCGACCGGTCAACCATGCGAGTGCGGGGCCTGTCCGGCGGGAGGGGCGGGAGTCGTGCGGCGGGTGTCCGTTGGGGGTGTTCGGGCCGGAGGGGCCGGGCCCGGGAGTGGGAAGGGTGCGGTCGGGCGGGAATGGTGTGTCACTCGGGAACGGCGGGGAGGCGGTACTCCCTGCCCGGGCCGCCCGCTGCCGGGGCCACCCGCTACCCGGTAGCCCGCTGCCTGGTACCCGAACCGGAGCGGTGTGAGGGAGCGGGTGTGACTGAGCCTGCGTGACGGAGCGGGTGTGACGGAGCCGGTGTGAGGGAGCGGGCATGAGGGAGCCTGTGCGAGCGAGCGGGTATGACGGAGCCGGTGCGGGCCAGCGGGCATGACGGAGTCGGTGTGAGGGAATGGTGCGCGGGCTGCCAAACCCCTGTGGCGAGGGCGTCACCCCGGACCGCTACGCTTCCCTCGGCACACACCTGATCACCTGATCACCGCGCGCGGCGGGCCTGCCGTCGCGGTCGCCTCTCCGATCGGCACTTGGACTCCGTAACCTCATGTCTTGGTTTGAATCCCTCATCCTCGGACTCGTCCAGGGGCTGACCGAGTTCCTCCCCGTCTCCTCCAGCGCGCATCTGCGGCTGACCGCGGCGTTCTCCGGCTGGAAGGACCCCGGGGCCGCCTTCACGGCGATCACGCAGATCGGCACGGAGGCGGCGGTGCTGATCTACTTCCGCAAGGACATCGCCCGGATCATCTCGGCGTGGAGCCGGTCGCTGTTCAACAAGGAGATGCGCAAGGACCACGACGCCCAGATGGGCTGGCTGGTGATCGTCGGCTCGATCCCGATCGGCGTGCTGGGCGTGACGCTGAAGGACCAGATCGAGGGGCCGTTCCGCGACCTGCGGATCACGGCCACCATGCTCGTCGTCGTCGGCATCGTGATCGGCATCGCCGACCGGCTCGCGGCCCGCGACGAATCGGGCGGGAAGCACCGCGCGCCCAAGCAGCGCAAGACGCTGGAGAACCTGGGCGTCAAGGACGGCCTGATCTTCGGCCTCTGCCAGGCCTGCGCCCTCATCCCCGGCGTCTCCCGCTCGGGTGCCACGATCAGCGGCGGCCTGTTCATGGGCTACAAGCGCGAGGCCGCGGCCCGTTACTCCTTCCTGCTGGCCATTCCCGCCGTACTCGCCTCCGGAGTCTTCGAGTTGAAGGACGCCGTCGAGGGCGGCCACGTGGCATGGGGGCCGACGATGTTCGCGACGGTCATCGCCTTCGTGACCGGATACGCGGTCATCGCCTGGTTCATGAAGTTCATCAGCACCAAGTCGTTCATGCCGTTCGTCTACTACCGGGTCGTCCTCGGCATCGTCATCATCGCCCTCGTCGCGACGGGCTCGCTCAGCCCACACGCGGCCGAGTCGGCGGGCTGATCCCGCCCCGGAGCCGGAACCGGTCACGGTTGATTGATCAACCGTGACCAACCCCATATCGGCGCGCGTAGCCGTCCGGTAGCGCAGTGTCAGTGCTTCCGCCTAGGCTTGCCGCATGTCCCCCAACTCTGTGATCTCTGGTTCCGTGCGGTCCGCTGCCGAGTTGAACGAGCGGATCAGGGCGCTCTGGCTGCGCGCGAACGGCTCGCTGTCGACCCAGGAGCGGGCGGAGTACGAGCTGTTGGTGGTGGAGTGGGCCGCGGCGATACGCACCGACGTGGTCACGGCGGCCTGAGCCCCCGAAAAAACGAGCCCGCGCGCCGAGCCGCCGCGTCGAACCCTCGCCCCCGCCCCCACATCCCCGAGTCACCCCCGCAGATGCCGCAGCGCCTCCTCCGCCACCGCATACGGCCGCTCCTCGGGCAACAGCGCCGCCGCACGGGTGAGTTCGCCCGCACGCACCCGTGCGTGAATCTCCCCCGCCAACGGAGTCACGTCCTCGATGCCGACGATCCATTCGTCCGCGTACCGCACGGTCGCCTCGCCTGTGAGGCCCAACTGTAGGGAGCGGTGGGGCAGGGGGCTGAGGTGGAGGTTGCGTTCCGGGTCCCACTGGACGCGTGCGGGGGATCGTTTCAACTGCCGTTTCCAGTCGGCCTGGTCGCCGTGCAGGTCCGGGACGTGGTGCGACAGGCATGCGTTGCGCAGGGCCCACTCGAAGCCCTCCCGGGTGATCTCGACGGCGAGGACGGTCTCCTGGCCCTCCTTCGTGCCCCAGCCGCAGCGGTACATCATCCACAGGAAGCTCGGCTTGATCCACGTCATGCGTTCGCGGCTCCACGCCGACGGGAAACGGCCGGTGCGGGCCGCCGCATCGCCGATCTCCGGGCGGTACGCCTGGTAGACGGTGAGTGTGGACTCGGTGTAGTGGGCTCGGATGCGGAATTTGGGCTCCGGATCAACGGGTCCACCGTTCACGTCGTTCACGTCGTCCATGTCGTTCACGTCGTTCAAATAGTTGTTCGGGGTGTTCGGGGTGTTCACAGGAGCAGCCTGGCCGTCTGGGCCTTGCGGGGCCACCGAAATTTGTGTATCGATCCTCGACCGATGCCGTAAAGACCTTGGCTGAGCAGCTCTCATGCCCAACACTCAGGCCATGACGCAGCGTGTGGAACTCGCCGCCGTGCTGGACCGGTTCGCCGTCGACGGTTTGATCACCGACTACGCGGTGGCGGTCGACGACGGTGACTGGACGGCGTACCGGGAATTGTTCACCTCTGACGGGCGGGCGGACTACCGTTCGGCCGGCGGGATCGAGGGGGACGCGGGGAACGTCGCCTCGTGGCTCGCGGAGAGCCTGCGGCTGTTCGCGATGCGGCAGCACCTCATCGTCAACCGCCGGGTGCGCTTCGGGACGCTGGAACAGGACACCGGCGACACGGCCCAGGTAGAGGCCGACTACATCAATCCGATGCGGTTCACCACCGACGGCGACAGCGAGAGAGACGGAGACAGGGACGAGGTCTCGGGTGGGGCACCCGACTTTGTCTGCGGCGGCCGGTACTCCTTCGGTCTGCTGCGGACTTGCGACGGCTGGCGGGTGCGCGAGGTGGTCGTACGGGAGAAGTGGCGGCGGCTGCCCGGTTGAGCCGAAACACGCCCTGTCGTAGATCGTCGGCCGCGCGCACACTGGAGGTACCCGACCGGGTAGGGAGGCGCCTCATGGAGATCCGGCAGACGCTCGGCCACTGGCTCACCTCCCCCTGGCGGCGTTCGGCCGTCGCGGCTCTCGCGGGCGCGCTGCCCGTGCTCGCGTTCCCGGCGCCGGCGCTGTGGTGGTGGGCCTATGTCGCGCTCGTCCCCTGGATCCTGCTGGTCCGCCGCGCGCCGACGGGACGGCGGGCGGCGTACGACGGCTGGAGCGGCGGGTTCGGCTTCATGCTGGCCATGCACCACTGGCTGCTGCCGAGTCTGCACGTGTTCACGATCATCCTGGCCGCACTGCTGGGCGCGCTGTGGGCACCGTGGGCCTGGCTGGTGCGCCGCTTCCTCGCCATGGGCACGGACATGCAAATAGACATTGCTCCGTCGCGTGGACGGGTGTTCGCCGCGCTGCTCGTGCTGCCCTCGGGGTGGCTGATGGTGGAGCTCGTCCGGTCCTGGCAGGGGCTCGGCGGGCCGTGGGGGATGCTCGGGGCCAGTCAGTGGCAGGTAGAGCCCGCGTTGCGGCTGGCCTCCGTCGGCGGTGTGTGGCTGCTCAGCTTCCTGGTGGTCGCGGTGAACGTCGCGGTCGCCGTCGTCGTGTCCGTACCGCAGGCGCGGGTGCCGGCCGTCGCCGGTCTCGTCGCGACCGCGGCCACCGCCTCGGCCGCGTGGGTGTGGGCGCCGCGCCCCGACGCCGACGGGCAGGCCCGGATCGCCGTCGTGCAGCCGGGTGTGATCGACGGCGCAGACCCGCGCTTCGACCGCGAGGAGCAGTTGACCCGGCGGCTGGCCGGACAGAACGTCGACCTGGTCGTCTGGGGCGAGAGCAGCGTCGGGTACGACCTCGCCGAGCGCCCGGATCTGGCCCGGCGGATAGCCGTGTTGGCGCGGTCGACCGGCGCCGACATCCTCGTCAACGTCGACGCCCGCCGCTCCGACCGGCCCGGTATCTACAAAAGCTCGATCCTCGTCGGTGCGGACGGCCCGACCGGCGAGCGGTACGACAAGATGCGGCTGGTGCCGTTCGGCGAGTACGTGCCGGCGCGCTCGCTGCTCGGCTGGGCCACCTCCGTCGGCAAGGCGGCCGGCGAGGACCGGCGGCGCGGCAGCGGGCAGGTCGTGATGGACGCCGGGCCCGGCCTGCGCGCGGGGCCGATGGTGTGCTTCGAGACGGCCTTCCCCGACATGAGCCGGCATCTCGCCGAGGACGGCGCGGACCTGCTGGTCGCCCAGTCCTCGACCTCCTCCTTCCAGCAGAGCTGGGCGCCCGCGCAGCACGCCTCGCTGGGCGCGCTGCGCGCCGCGGAGACCGGACGGCCGTTCGTGCACGCCACCCTCACCGGCGACTCCGCCGTGTACGACGCGAGTGGCCGGCGCATCGGTGCGTGGCTGGGCCCGGACGCGAGCACGGCGGCCGTCTACGACGTCCCGCTCGCCGACGGCGTCACCCCGTACGTCCGCTACGGCGACTGGCCGGTCCAGGTGGCCCTGCTGGTGCTCGTGGCCCTGGGGCTGACGGAGGGGGCGCGAGCGGTCAGGCTGCGGCGGACCGCTCCCGCACCGCTCGGACCACCCGCTCGCACAGTTCGTGAGTCGCCAGCGCGTCCCGGGCACTGAGCACCCGCCCGGCGCGGACGGCGTCCAGGAACGCGAGGACGGCCTGTTCGATGCCGCGCTGCCGGGCCACCGGCACCCAGTCGCCGCGCCGTCGCACGGTCGGCTGGCCCTTGTGGTCGATCACCTCGGCGAGGTTGACGACCTGGCGCTTGGTGTCCTGCCCGGACACCTCCAGGATCTCCTCGTTCGAACCGCTGAGCCGGTTCATCACGCCGAGCGCGGTGAAGCCGTCCCCGGCGAGCTGGAGGACGACGTGGTGCAGCAGCCCGTCCCTGACGCGGGCGCGGACGGTCACGTCGTCGATCGGGCCCGGCGCCAGGAAGCGCAGGGTGTCGACGACGTGGATGAAGTCGTCCAGGATCATCGTGCGGGGGTCCTCGGGCAGCCCGACCCGGTTCTTCTGCAGGAGGATCAGCTCGCGCGGATGGTCGGCGCACTGCGCGTAGCCGGGCGCGAGCCGACGGTTGAAGCCGACGGCGAGGGACGTGCCGCGCGCCTCCGCGAGCGTCACGAGCCGCTCGGATTCGGCGAGTTCGTAGGCGAGCGGCTTGTCGACGTACGTCGGGACGCCCGCCTCCAGCAGCCGGGCGACGATCTCGGGGTGGACGGCGGTCGGCGCGTGCACGAAGGCCGCGTCCAGGCCGACGCCGAGGAGCACGTCGAGGTCCCGGTGCCGCTGCTCGTGGGGCACCCGAAGGGTGTCGGCGACCCGCTCCAGGGTGGCCGGCGTGCGGGTCTGGAGGTGCAGCTCGATCCCGGGCAGCCCACCGAGCACCGGCAGATACGCCTTCTGCGCGATATCACCAAGCCCGACACAGCCAACCTTCACGACCACTCCCTCACTGCCTGCCGCGACTACTGCCACACCTGCCCGCCCCACGGCCTGCCCCACCTGCGGCACACCTTCGGCGCACCTGCGAAACACCTGTGGCACACCTGCACGGCAGCATACGGCCCCGCCCGGACACCACGCCGAACGGCCGAAAACCCTCGGCGCCCCGCCGTCAGCCGCACCCACCCCACTCCCTCCGTACGAGGTACGAGATCACTCGTGTGGGGCAACCTGCCGTTGTCCGGTGTTGCTCGGGCGGGCGGAACCATCAGAGTTGCGCGGGTGCATCGAACGACGACTACCGCGACGCTCCTGGTCACCGTGGCCCTCTCGGCCCTCGCCGGGTGTGTGACCGTTCCGCGTCCGCTCGCGCCCGGGCCGGCTGCGGCACCGGTGCAGCCGCCCGTGCCGCGGCCTGCCGGGCCGGCCGCGACACAGGTCGTGCAGGCGCCGGCCCGGGAGGCGCTGGAGATGGTGGGGGCGGCCCCGAAACCGAAGCCGCAGCCGACAGCGGCGGTGCAGCGGCGGCGCACGGCGGCGGAGGTACCGGCAGCACCGCCGCCCTCGTCACGGTCCCGTCCGTACGCCCGGCCGACCCACCCCGAGCCGCGGCGGCGCACCCTGCCGCACGTGGAGATCCCGGACGTGGAGGCGGAGGTGCGCAGGAACACCGACGTGTGCGCGCTCGGCAGGAAGTACGGCGGCTGGCGGGGGGACAGCCCGGAAGCGGTGATCTGCGAGCAGGCCTACGGCCGATGAGGGGTCAGCGCCTGACGGGTCCTGACGGGTCGTGACGGTCCTGACGGGTCACGCCGAGTCCCGCTGAGTCCCGCTGAGTCCCGCCGGTCTCACCACTCCCCCGCGCCCTGCCCGTCCCGGCCCTCCCCCAGTCGCAGTTCCATCCTGCTGATCGCCGCCCGTACCCCGTCCCCGTAGCTGTCGTCGCGCAGGGCCACGGCTGCCGTGCGGGCCCGGCGTACGTGGGTGCGGGCGGCCTCGGCGCGGCCGAGCTTCACGTAGTCCGCCGCCAGGTTGAGGTGCAGCGACGGGTAGAGCGCCCGCACCTCGACCGACCCCGCGTGCTCCTCGGCCGCCGTCAGCGCGCGCAGGTCCCACGCCAGCTCGTCCGTGGGATCGTCGTGGGTGTCGGCCAGGTAGTGGGCGAGGGTGCAGCGGTGCAGCGGGTCGCCGTCCTCGCCGAGTTCCGTCCACAGGGCGAGGAGGCGGTGCCGGGCCTCCTCGCGGTCTCCGCCGTGGTGCAGCATCACGACCTGGCCGATCCGCGTGAGCAGGGCGTCCGGTGCCGTCTGCCCCTGTCGCTCCGCCACCGCGTCCTCCTTGCGTCCCGGGACGACGCCGCGTCCTCGGGACGACGCTAACGGCAGCCACCGGCAATCCCGGTCAGGCGGCACCGCACCGGCCCCCGGAGGAACCGGCCCGGCGGCAGCGGCCCCGTGGCCCGGACCAGGTGGCCCGCCGGGTCTCAGGCCAGGTTCGGGATCGTCCAGTCGATCGGGGTGTGGCCCTGCTGCGCGACCGCCGCGTCGATCTGCGTGAACGGACGGGAGCCGAAGAACTTCTTCGCCGACAGCGGGGACGGATGCGCGCCCTTGACCACGATGTGCCGACTCTCGTCGATGAGCGGGAGCTTCTTCTGCGCGTAGTTGCCCCACAGGACGAACACGGCCGGGTCGGGCCGGTCGGCGACCGCGCGGATCACCGCGTCGGTGAACTTCTCCCAGCCCTTGCCCTTGTGCGAGTTCGCCTCCCCGGAGCGGACCGTGAGGACCGCGTTGAGGAGCAGCACGCCCTGCCGCGCCCACGGCATCAGGTAGCCGTTGTCCGGGATCGGCGTGCCCAGCTCCTCGTGCATCTCCTTGTAGATGTTGCGCAGGGACGGCGGGATCTTCACCCCGGGCCGCACCGAGAAGCACAGGCCGTGCCCCTGGCCCTCGCCGTGGTAGGGGTCCTGGCCGAGGACGAGCACCTTCACCTGGTCGTACGGCGTCGCGTCGAGCGCGGCGAACACCTCCGCGCGCGGAGGGTAGACAGGCCCGTTGGCCCGCTCCTCCTCGACGAACTCCGTCAGCTCCTTGAAGTAGGGCTGCTGCAGCTCGTCGCCCAGAACCCCGTGCCAGGACTCGGGCAGCATGGCGATGTCGGTCACGTCAACGTCCTCCGTTGTGCGGTCACTTACTCACCGCAGAACCTACAGGCGACCACTGACAACGACCCCGCCAGACCTCTCACCAGCTAGTCTTCCGGTACAGCTCCCACATCGTCATCATGGTCGCCGGGTCGATGACCTTCTCGAGACCGGCGATCTCCTCGTCCGCAGCCACATACTGCTTGCCCTGCCACAGCGGCAGCAGCCGTGCGTCGTCCACGAAGATCTGCTGAGCGGCCTCGATCTGCTTCGCCACGGCCGCGCGATCGCTCTCCGCGCGCGACTCCGGCAGCAGCTTGTTGGTGATCTCGGGGGCTACGTACGGGGTCCCGAGCGCGTTCTGCTTGCCCACGAAGGGCGCGATGAAGTTGTCGGCGTCGTTGAAGTCAGGGAACCAACCGCGCCCGAACACCGGGTACTCGCCGTTCTGGTAGCCCTTGACGTAGGTCTTCCACGGACGGCTCTTGAGGGTGACCGTGAAGAGACCGGAGGCATCGAGCTGCCGCTTCAGTTCCTCGAAGGCGGGCTTGGTCGTCGAGCCGTAGCGGTCGCTGGTGTACCAGAGGGTCAGCGGGACACGTTCGGTGATCCCCTCTTCCGTGAGGAAGCTCTTGGCCTTGGCCACGCTGGGGTCGCCGAAGTCGTCGAAGAAGCCCGTGGTGTGGCCGACGAGTCCGGCGGGGACCATGGAGTACAGCGGCTCGACGGTGTCCTTGTAGACCTTGTGCACGAGTGCCGCGCGGTCGACGATCTGGGCGACGGCCTTGCGGACCGCGGGCTTCGCGGCCCACGGGTCCTTGGGGTTGAACACCAGGTAGCTGATCTCCGTGGTGGGGTTCTCCACCAGTTGGAGACCCTCCTTCTGCTGGTTGGTCTCGATGTCCACGGTGTCGGAGGCGCCGAGACCGCGGTAGACGACCGAGATCTCCTTGTCGTCGAGTGCCTTGACCAGCTCGCTCGACTGCGGGAAGTAGCGGATGGTGACGGCGTCGTTCTTGAGGTCCGCTATGCCCTTGTAGTTGCCGTTGCGGACGAGCGTGGCCTTCTTGCCCTCTTCGTAGGAGTCGAGTTTGTAGGGTCCCGAGCCGGTGATCTTCCCGTCCTCGCGGAGCGCGTTCTCGGGGTACTCCTCGGGGTCCACGATCGACATGGCGGGCGTGGTGAGCACCAGGGGGAAGGTGGCGTCGGGTTGGCTGAGGTGGAAGACGACCTCGCGGTCGCCGTTCACCTGAACCCGGGAGAGTGTTCCCAGCAGGCCCATGGGGCCGCCGTTGACGTTGATCTTCTTGATCCGGTCGAACGAGTACTTGACGGCCTTGGCGTCCAGCGTGTGCCCGTTGGAGAACTTCAGGCCCTCGCGCAGCTTGCAGCTATACACGGTGCTCGTCGCGTCCGTGAACTCGCAGCTCTCGGCGGCGTCGGGTTCGGGCGTGGATCCACCGGGGCTGTAGTTCAGGAGCGTCTGATAGACGTTGCGGAAGAGCTCCCATGAGCTGTCCCACGAGGCCGCGGGGTCCAGCGTGCTGGGAGCGCTGGTGGTGCCCACGACGATCGGCCCGGCGTCGTCGGAGCTCTCCTCCCCCAGGAGGCTGCACCCGGCCACCAGGGTGATGGACACGATCGCAGCCACCTGCTGCAAGGATCGGTTCCGGTTGAACACGTGCACGCTCCTCGATCTGCCATGCCAAGGGTCGGCCGACCATACCGCAGCGTTCGACCGTGTGAACCGCTGCTTGTGGAGCGTTCTTGATCACTCTCGGTATGACGACGTTGTCATCACCGTGAGCGACGCACTCATGACGACACGGTCGCCGTTTCCGTCAAGAAACGACGCCCGTGTCACTGTCCGTGCCGGTGTCGGTACCGGCTTTGGTGCCGGCGTGGTCAGGCCACGCCGGCGTTGAGGAAGATGCCGCCGTCGACGACGAGGGTCTGACCGGTGATCCAGTCCGACTGCTCCGAGGTGAGGAACGCGGCGGTGCCGCCGATGTCGGAGGGCACGCCGAGCCGGGCCAGCGGGTAGGCGGCGGCCGCCTCCGCCTCGCGGCCCTCGTACAGGGCCTCGGCGAACTTGGTCTTCACCACGGCCGGGGCGATCGCGTTGACCCGCACGCGCGGCGCGAACTCGTGCGCCAGTTGCTGGGTCAGGTTGATCATCGCGGCCTTGCTGATGCCGTACGCGCCGATGAAGGGCGAGGCCGTCAGGCCCGCGACGGAGGCGATGTTGACGATCGCGCCGCCGTTGTCCTTCTGCCAGGCGTGCCAGGTCTTCTGCGCGAAGCCGAGCGCGGAGATCACGTTGGTCTCGAAGACCTTGCGGGCCACCTCCAGGTCGAGGTCGGCGATCGGCCCGAACACCGGGTTCGTACCGGCGTTGTTGACCAGGAAGTCGACGCGGCCGAAGGCCTCCATGGTGCGCTCGACGGCGGCGGTCTGGTGCGCCAGGTCGTGCGCCTTGCCGACGACGCCGATGACCCGGTCGGCGCCGAGCTGCTCGACGGCCTCCTTGAGGGCGTCCTCGTTGCGGCCGGTGATGCAGACCCGGTCGCCACGGGCGACGAGGGCCTCGGCGACGCCGTAGCCGATGCCGCGGCTGGCGCCCGTGACGAGGGCGACCTTGCCGGAGAGTGCGGGCAGTTCAGTCATGTTCGTGATCCTCAGTGATGCCGGATGGTCCCTGGTGGTGCCCAGCGGTACCGGGTGGTCCCTGGTCGCCGTCGGTCGCTTTTAGTCGAGCGGTCCGCCGGCCACGTACAGCACCTGGCCGGAGACGAAGCCGGCGGCCTCGTTCGTGAAGAAGGCGATCGCGTTGGCGATGTCGTCGGGCTCGCCGACGCGCGCGACGGGGATCTGGGTGGCGGCCGCGGCCTTGAACTCCTCGAAGCCCATGCCGACCCGGGCGGCGGTCGCGGCGGTCATGTCGGTGGCGATGAAGCCGGGGGCGACGGCGTTGGCGGTGATGCCGAACTTGCCGAGCTCGATGGCGAGGGTCTTGGTGAAGCCCTGAAGACCGGCCTTCGCGGCGGAGTAGTTGGCCTGGCCGCGGTTGCCGAGCGCCGAGGAGGACGACAGGTTGACGACACGGCCGAAGCCGGCGTCGACCATGTGCTTCTGGACGGCCTTGGTCATCAGGAACGAGCCGCGCAGGTGCACGTTCAGGACGGTGTCCCAGTCCGAGGCGCTCATCTTGAACAGCAGGTTGTCGCGGAGCACGCCCGCGTTGTTGACGAGGATCGTCGGCGCGCCGAGCTCCGCGACCACGCGGGCGATCGCCGCCTCGACCTGGGCCTCGTCGGAGACGTCCGCGCCGATCGCGACGGCCTTGCCGCCCGCCGCGGTGATCTTCTCGACGGTGTCCTTGCAGGCGGCCTCGTCGAGGTCGACGACGGCGACCGCGCGGCCCTCAGCGGCCAGCCGTACGGCGGTGGCGGCTCCGATGCCGCGCGCCGCGCCCGTGACCACGGCGACCCGCTGCTCAGTGGTGGACATTCCTGGTTCTCCTCGCCCTTGAGAAAGCCTGGTGCGCCCGGAGTGTCGGACGCGGGATGCGCCCGAGTGGTGAGCGACCGCTTAGTACCTTCGACAGACGTGACGCTAGAAGCCCTGGCACTCGGTGTCAACGCCATGCGGCGCGGTGTGACCCATCACCTCACCAGCAGGTCGAGCAGCCGCTCCGTCTCGGCGGCCGGATCGGCCGTCAGCCCGGTGTGCACGGGGCCCGGTTGGACGACCGTCGAGCGGGGGGCGATCAGCCAGCGGAAGCGGCGTCCGGCGTCGTCGCCGGCCGCCTGCCCGGCCGACGCGCCGCCCGCGCACACGCCCTCGACCGCGCGCAGGGCGGCCCGGACGCCGGCCACGTCCGCCGCCGGGTCCAGCGCGAGCAGCCTGGCCTCGTCGAGGTGGGTGCGGGCGCCGACGTAGTCCTTGCCGCGGCAGTACACGAGCACCCCCGCGTTGACGCACTCGCCGCGCTCGATGCGCGGTACGACGCGCAGCAGGGCGTACTCGAAGACGTGCCGGTCGCCGCCCTGGCCCGGCCTGATGATGTGGCGCTCGTTCACTCGGTCCCCCTGATCGCGGTCCCTTTGATGCGGTCGTGGATGACGGCGGCGCGCGCGAGGAGAGGTGCCGCGTAGGCGCGCCGGAGCGCGTCCGGGGTGTCGAAGCCCGGCTCGTCGGCCAGCCAGACGTCGGGGATCTCGGCGGTGACCTCGGCGAGGAGGTCGGCGGTGACCAGCGGGGCCAGCTCCGCCGCCGCGGCCTCGATGTCCGGGCCGAAGGGGGCGAGGACGTGGTCGCCGGCGTCGTAGGGGCGGGCCGCGGAGGTGTCGGCGGTGGGCCAGTTGTGCTGCCAGATCATGGTGGCGCCGTGGTCGACGAGCCACAGGTCGCCGCGGTGCACCAGGAGGTTGGGGTTGCGCCAGGACCGGTCGACGTTGTTCACCAGCGCGTCGAACCAGACGATCCGGCCGGCCTCCTCGGGGCTCACCGGGAAGGCGAGCGGGTCGAAGCCGAGGGCACCGGAGAGGAAGTCCATGCCGAGGTTGGTGCCGCCGCTGGACTTCAGCAGCCCCTGCACCTGCTGGTCGGGTTCGCCGAGGCCGAGCAGGACGTCCAGTTCGACGGTCACCAGCCGGGGCATCCGGAAGCCGAGCCGGCGGGCGAGCTCGCCGCAGACGACCTCCGCGACGAGCGTCTTGCGGCCCTGTCCGGCGCCGGTGAACTTCAGGACGTACAGACCGAGATCGTCGGCCTCGACGAGTCCCGGCAGGGAGCCGCCCTCACGCAGGGGCGTGACATAGCGGGTCGCGGTGACTTCCTTGAGCATCGCCCCAGGTTACTGGGCCCGGCAGGACGCCCGGCCGACAGCTCGGTGACAGGTCCTGCTTACGCCGCCCTCATCTCGGACGGGTCACTATCTCGGGACTGTCCGGACCGGGCGGGGGCGCTGAACACGCGGTGCCCGCGGCTCGTACCTCTCGGCAGATCCACGCGACCCCCCTGGAAGGGAATCCCCCAGCATGACCAGCGCATCGATCAAGTCCGCGTCAGGGCCCGCCCGCCGTGCCGTCGTGGCAGCCGCCGGAGCCGCGGGGCTCTCCGTCGCGCTGACCGCGTGCGGAGGATCCGACGACGACTCGTCGAGTTCGTCGTCATCGTCGGCCGGCACGTCGGGTTCCACCGGTTCCACCGGCAGCACGGAGGCCGCGAGCACCGGCGGCACGAGCGGCGGGGAGTCCGCCGCGGCCGGCGCCGCGCTCGCCAAGACGGCCGACATACCCGAGGGCGGCGGCAAGGTCTTCGATTCCGAGAAGGTCGTCGTCACGCAGCCGACGGCGGGCACGTACAAGGCGTTCTCCGCCGTGTGCACCCACCAGGGCTGCGCGGTGAAGTCGATCGCCGACGGCGTGATCAACTGCCCCTGTCACAACAGCAACTTCTCGATCACGGACGGCAGTGTGAAGAGCGGTCCCGCGCAGAAGCCGCTGCCCGAGGTGAAGATCGCCGTCAGCGGCGACTCGATCACCCTGGCCTGACGCCCGGCCCGTCGTTTCGGGCTGTTCGTCGGAGGCAGGCCAGCACCTCGTCCGTGGTCGCGACCGTGGCGACCAATGCGAGGGTGTGGCGGATCATCGCGGGGGTGTAGTCGGCGGGCACCCCCGCGATGGCGTCCGACGGCACGACGGCGGTGTAGCCGCGGTTGACGGCGTCGAAGACGGTGTTGGGGATCGCCACGTTGGCCGAGACCCCGGCGACGACGAGCGTGCGGCAGCCCAGGTTGCGCAGCAGGCAGTCCACGTCGGTGCCCTGGATCGGGGACAGCCCGTGCAGCCGCCGTACGACGAGGTCGTGCTCGGCGACCTCGATCGGGGGCGCGACGCGGACCGCGGCGGAGCCGGTGAGCTGCTGGACGGGCAGCCGCTCGGCGGCGCGGAACAGACGGGCGTTGCGGCTCGCGCCACGGCCGTCGGGGCGGCGTTCGGCGACGGCGTGGATCACCTGGATCCCGCTCCCGTGCGCGGCGTCCACCAGCTCGGCGACCCGGGTGAGGACGCCCGACTCCCGTGCCTCGCGGGCGAGTTCGGGCAGCGCGGCGTCCGGTCCGACGACTCCCTGCTGGCACTCCACCGTGAGCAGGACGGTACTCGCGGGCCGGAGGAGTTCGCTGAGCGCTTCGTACGAGGGCACGGCGGCTCCTGACATCGCTGTGGGCGGGCGAGCGTGGTCACCGTTGCGTGGGGAGGGAAGGAGGCCCATCCTTTTCTGACGCAACGTCATATTTCAACGCAGGACACGATGCAGGACAAGAAGCAGAACAAGAAATGGGGGGCCGCATGACTGTCACACAGCGTCGGGGCCGGAAGATCATGATGACGCCGGGCGAGCTGGACGCGTTCCTCACCGTCCAGCGCACCTGCCGGGTCGCGACGGTGTCCACCGACGGCGCCCCGCACGTCAGCGCCCTGTGGTTCCTCTGGGACGGCACCGCGCTGTGGCTGTACTCGGTCGTGCGCAGCAAGCGGTGGACGGATCTGCGCCGCGATCCGCGGGTCGCGATCGTGATCGACACCGGCGAGGAGTACGACGCGCTGCGGGGCGTGGAGCTGTCCGGCGCCGTGGAGTTCGTGGGCGAGATCCCGCGCACCGGCGACCTGTGCGCCGAACTCGACGCCGTGGAAACGCTGTTCGCGCGCAAGAACTTCGGCCTGGACGCGATGCCGCACGACGGCCGGCACGCGTGGGTGCGCCTGACGCCGGAGAAGATCGTGTCCTGGGACTTCCGCAAACTGGGCGGCGCGTAGCGCCAACCCCGGCCGTGTCGGCGAGGCCCCTAGATGTAGTTCCGCGTCGGTGACGGCCCCACCGCCGAGGCGACCGCGTCCGCCAACGCCTCGATCTCGTCCTGCGCCAGCGTCGACACGGTGATCCGGATCCCGGGCGGCGATCCGATGCGGAACCGGGCCCCGGGCGCGACCGCCCACCCCGCGTGCAGCAGCCGGGTGACGGCCCCCGTCTCGTCCGGCACCGGAACCCACACGTTCATCCCGCTGCGGCCCCGCGCCTCGACCCCCCGCCCGGTCAGCGCGGCGATCAGCGCGCCTCGCCGCCTGCCGTAGGCCGCCGCCACCGTCGGCCCGTCCACCGCCCCGTCGGCGATCAGCCGCAGCACCGCCCGCTGGGTGATCCGGCTGACCCAGCCGGGCCCCAGCCGCTGCCGGCCACGGACCCGGTCGAGGGTGACGGCGTCCCCGGTGAAGGCGGCGAAGCGCAGGTCGGGCCCGTACGCCTTGGCGACCGAGCGCACGAAGGCCCAGTGCCGGGTGACGCCCGCGAGGGGGTGCGGGGGGAGGTCGACGATCCGATG
Organism: Streptomyces sp. yr375; assembly: GCF_900110755.1. Classification (GTDB taxonomy): domain Bacteria; phylum Actinomycetota; class Actinomycetes; order Streptomycetales; family Streptomycetaceae; genus Streptomyces. The sequence goes on along the minus strand of NZ_FOFF01000002.1, from coordinate 44,680 downwards.
CCCGTGGTCGTCCTCGACGAGCAGGGTGTGCGGGTGGGCGCGCAGCACGGCGCGCAGGGCACGCGCGCGCCGGGCGCTCACCGCCGCGCCGGTCGGGTTCTGCGCCCGGGCGGTGACCATCAGGGCGCGCGCCCCGGAATCCAGCGCCCGGCGCACGTCCTCGGGCAGCGGCCCCTCGTCGTCGAGGCCGACCGGGACCGTGCGCAGCCCCAGGGCCGGCACGAGGTCGAGCAGGGAGCCCCATCCGGGGTCCTCGACGGCGACGGTGTCGCCCGGCCGCAGATGGGCCGCGAGGACGCGCTCGATCGCGTCCAGGGACCCGGAGGCGACGGCCACCGGCCCGGCGGGCACGCCGTCCGCGTCCAGTTCGGCCCGGGCCAGGCGGGCCAGTTCGGGGTCCACCGGCGCGTGCCCGTACAGGACCGGCTCCCGGTCGCCCTGCGCGGCGGCCCACGCGAACGCCGGCGCGAGCGGTGGCAGCAGCGCCGTGTCGGGGTTGCCGGTCGCCACGTCCCGCACGCCCTCCGGCGCCTCCACCCGGATGAACTCGCGCCCGGTCGTGGCCGGCTTCGCCCGCACCCGGCTGCCCCGGCGGCCGTCGGTCTCGATCACCCCGCGCTCGCGCAGGGTGCGGTAGGCGGCCGCGACGGTGTTCGGGTTCACGTCGAGCGCGGTGGCCAACTCCCTCATGGGAGGCAGCAGTTGCCCCGGCTTCAGCTCGCCGGCGGCCACCGCCGCCTCGATGCTCGCGGAAATCTCCGCCGCACGCCGACCTTGGATCGGATACTCTCCTAGCACAAACCACAGTATGCACTAGTGCAATGGAGAACGCCATGCAGGGGACCCCGGAGACGACGCCACGGGCCGCCGCCTACCCTCCGACCGACCGCACGATCCCGACCCGGTCAGCGCACAAGGCCTCCTACGACAAGGAGTTGGTGCACGCGATACTCGACGAGGGGTACGTCTGCCACCTCGGCTTCGTCCGGGACGGCGCGCCGGTCGTCCTGCCGACGCTGTACGGCCGGGTCGGCGAGACGCTCTATGTGCACGGTTCGACGGGTTCGCGCCCGCTGCGGATGACGGGGCGGGCGGACCCGGGGCTGGCGGTGTGTCTGACGGTGACGCATGTCGACGGCCTGGTCCTGGCCCGCTCGGCGTTCCACCACTCGATCAACTACCGCTCGGTCGTGGTGCACGGCATCGCCCACGACGTGACGGACCCGCAGGAGAAGCTCACCGCGCTCGACGCCCTCGTCGACCACGTCGTCCCGGGGCGCTCCGCCGACTCGCGGCCCGCCAACCGGAAGGAACTGGCGGCGACCGCGGTGATCCGCCTCGACCTGAACGAGGTCTCGGCCAAGACCCGCACCGGCGGCGTCAACGACGAGCCGGAGGATCTCGCCCTCCCCCACTGGGCCGGCGTCCTCCCGCTGCGCAAGGGCTACGGCCCGCCGGTCCCGGAGGCCGACCTCGCGCCCGGCACCGAACTCCCCGGCTACCTCGCGGTGTTGTGATGCTCATCCACCCCTGGGACGCGCCGCACGAGGACACCGAGTGGCAACAGTGGCTGTCCGTCCACGACTTCGGCCAGCTCGCCGTCAACGGGCCGCCGGGCGAGCCCCCGTTCGTCCAGCCCCTGCACTTCGCCTACGACCCCGGCGAGGGCGACGCCGTCACCCACCTGGCCCGGCCCAACCCGCTGTGGTCCGCCCTGGAGGCGAGTCCGACGGTGACGCTGAGCGTCGTCGACGACTATGTGTACGTACCCGGCCCGTGGCAGGCCCCGCCGGGCGCCCCGCCGGGCGCCCCGGCCGAGCACGGCACGCCGACGAGTTTCTACGCGGCGGTCCAACTCCGCTGCACGGCACACATCGTGGACGATCCGGCCGCCAAGGCCGACCTCCTCCATCGCCAACTGGGCCATTTCCAGCCGGAAGGCGGCTCCGCCCGCCCCACGGTCGGCGAGGAGCCGTACGGCCGCATGCTCCCCGGCATCCGAGGCATCCGCCTCGAAGTGACCGCCGTACGGGCCAAGTTCAAGTACGCGGCCCACCGCCCACTCGAAACCCGGACCCGCATCGCCGCCAACCTCACCGCACGCGGCGGCCCGCGCGACGCGGCAGCCCTCGAACACCTCACGCGCCGACGCCAGGCCTGACGGCGGGGCGCGCTCCGCCCGTTCCCCGTCACACCGGTGTCGGGCCGCCCCGGGCCTCCGCGAGGGCCAGGCCGGTGACCGAGGCCAGCATGAGCAGGGTGCCGGTGAGGGTCGTGGTCGTGAGGTGTTCGCCGAGGAGGGCGACGGCCAGCACCGCCGCGCTGACCGGTTCGAGGAGCATGATCACGGAGACGGTCGCGGAGCGCACGACGGCCGCGCCCGCGAAGTAGAGCGCGTACGCGAGGGCCGTCGGCACGGCGGCGATGTACGCCAGCAGCGCCAGCACCCGGAGGGGTTCGGCGCTGTGCGGCAGCAGCCCCTCGGCCACGGCGAACGGCAGCAGGCACAGGGCGGTGACGGCGAACGCGCCCACGGTCGTGGCGGAGGCGTCCGCGCCGCCGCCCCGGCCCCAGCGCCGGGTGAGCAGGGTCATCGCGCAGTACCCGGCCGCCGACAGCAGCGCGAGCAGCACACCCCGGGGCTGCACGGCCGAGCCTCCGCCGCCGGCGAAGAGCACCCCCAGCCCGGCGAGCGCCCCGGCGACGGCGAGCGCTCCGCCGCGCCCGAGCCGCTCCCCCAGGGTCAGCCGCGCGCCGAGCGCGATGAGGACGGGCCCCGCGCCGAGGGTGACCACGGTGGCCACGGCGAGTCCGGTGGCGGCCACGGCCGCGAAGTACGCCGTCTGGAAGACCGCGAGCCCGAGCCCGGTGACCACGGTCCGCAGAACCCTGCGGCGCAGCGGCTCGGGCGTGGCGACAGGCATGGCGACAGGCATGGCGACAGGCATGGCGGCAGTCGTGCCGACGGGCGTGGTCCGGGTGCGCGGGCGCAGCAGTGGGCGGGCGGCCAGCAGCAGGACCAGCCCGGCCGCGCAACGCCAGAAGGACAGCGCGACGGCGCCCAGATCGCTGGCCCGGTAGACGAGCGAGGCGGCGGCACCGGCCGTACCCCAGGCGGCCCCCGCGACGATCAGATAGAGCAGGGCCCGTCGGACGGGCAGGGAATCAACAGCGGAGCCGGTGATGGAGTCAGTGGTGGCATCGGTGTTGACATCGGTGTGGGAAGACAGAAAGGACACGCGTTCTCTCCGCACAGAAGGTCGGGAAGGGACCGCCGCGTCGGCAGCGGTCACGGACTTCTTCTGCGGGCAGCACCGTTTCGCCCAGCAGCGCGTGCCGGGCGTACGTCACCGGAGGGCCCGCCTCAGGCGGCCGGAGGCGGAAGAACGAGTGCGTCGGAAGGCATGATCGTCACCCTAGGCGGACGTGCCGCGGGTCGACAACTCCCGTTCGGGACCGCTGGCGGCGACCGGCTCCGGGGAGCCCTTGGCGGGAGCGGACGACTGCGCGATGAACGCGCCGAGCAGCACCACCGCCCCACCGACGATCTGCGGCGCCGACAGATGCTCGCCGAGCAGCACCCACGCGAGGACCGTCGCGATGACCGCCTCCAGACAGGCCACCACGCCCGCCACCTGCGGAGAGAGCCGGCGCACGGACACCACGCCGGTGACGTACGCGACGACCGTCGCGATCAGCACGATCCAGGCGAGCAGCAGCCAGGCGGGCACCTCGGCGCCGTTCATGCCGGCGGTGTGCGCGAGCACGGACCAGTCCATGCCCCACGGGCGGGCGACGACGGTCAGCACGACGGAGCCCACGAGGAGGCCGTACGCGATCACGCCGAGCGGGTCGGGGACGTCGTCGCCGGAGTCGCTGCCCTGGTCGGACAGGACGAAGTAGCCGACCTGGCAGCAGGCGGCCCCCAGCGCGAGCAGCAGGCCTACGGCGTCGAAGCTCAGCCCCGACCAGACCTCGACGACACAGGCCAGCCCGCCCACCGCGAGGACCACGCCGAGCGCGGCGGCACGCGTCACCGGCCGCCCCTGCACGAACCGCACCCAGCCCAGTACGAGGGCGGGCGCGAAGTACTCGACGAGCAGTGCGACACCGACGGGGATGCGGGAGATCGAGGCGAAGTAGAACGCCTGCACGCCGGCCACGCCGAGCAGACCGAACCCGGCGAGCAGCGCGGGCCGGGTGCGCAGCAGCGCGCGATGGCGCACGGCGAGCGGCAGCATGACGAGGGCCGCGCCGGTCACCCGCAGCCACACCACGTGCAGCGGGTCGAGGCCCGCCTCGATCAACGGCTTGGCCGCGACCCCGGATCCGCCGAAGGCGAAGGCCGACCCGACCGCCAGGCCGAGCCCGATGCCCTTGGCGCGGTTGCCCTGACTGCTCACAGACGTATGCACCGGCACATGATGACAGGCGATGACATGAGCGTCATCCCCGTTGACACCTGTCTCATCGGCTGGACGGGCGCGGCGGGGAGCAGGGCGGGGGCGGCGGGAAGCAGGGCGGGGGCGGCTGGGACTAGGACGGGGTGCGGCTGGGAAGTGGGGGGCCGGCTCAGGAGGCGGTTTCGCCGCCCCCGACGCACGCCTCGTACCCGCCCAGGCCGTCGCCTGCGCACCCGCCGTCTCCGCACCCGTCCGGGCCGCCCTCGTCGCCCGCCTCGATGCGGGCGCGCAGCCCGTGCACGTCGACGCCGGCGTGGGCCAGGACCTCGACGGCCCGCGCCTGCGGGTCGGCGACGATCGCCATGAGCAGGTCGACGCCGCGGGCCGGTGCGCCCTCGCGCCGGGCGGCCCGCGCGCACGCCTGCTCCAGCGCGGTCGTGGCCAGTGGCGAGAAACCCTCGACGACCGTCACGACGGGCAGCGCGCCGGAGTCCTCGACGCCGCTCTGCCAGCGCAGGCCGTAGCCGATGCTGCGTTGGACGAGGTAGCCGAGCAGCCGGGCGAGCTGGGGTCCGCCGTCGAAGACGGCGCGGACCTCGGGGTCGTTTTCCAGGAGCGAGTGCAGCAGGTGGGCGGTGTCGATCTGCCGGTCTCCGTCCCGGACGGCACGCCGACGGGCGGCGGCGAGCGCCGCCGCGGCCTCGGTGCCGAGCCGGGGATCGTCGTGCGTGGCCTGCGCCGCCTGGTCACGGGGCGACTGCCGGGGCATACGGTGTTGCACATCCCCACTCCATCAGCCCCGGCCAGGTGCCGTCATCCCCGGCGGGAACCATCTTGGCGTCCCACGGAGAGTGGACCACGCCCCCTGCAATCTCCTCCCTACGGATGAGATCAGGCCGATTCCCCCGCAAGGGCGCGCGTCGCCTTGCCGCACGCCCCTCACGCAACCGTCGAGCTCCGTCGGCACGTCCCCCACGGGCATGGAGGACGGGTGCTGGCTGGTGGCGCTGGGCGGTATCGACGGCCGACAGTACGTCTACCGGGTGTACGCCCCGGCGGACGCGCTGCCCGCCGACCTGTTCTGGCAGGCGTGGCACTGCCACGACGAGGGGCCGTTCCCGCGCGCGTGGGACGTGTTCGACGCGGCGCTGATACGCCGGGTGGGATGAGCGCGAACCATTCCTGACGGTCCGTCAGTATTGAATGTTCGAGGTCCGCGGGTTACGTTCCCCGACACCGCGGCGCGAGCCGCCGAATACCCGAGTCGCCCAAGTACCCGGATTACCCGAGTCGCCCGACACGAAGAGGTGGTCGCATGGCCGAAGTCAGCGCGGAGGCACGCATCGAGGCGCCGGCCGAGAAGGTGTGGACCCAGCTCACCGACTGGCCGACGTACGGGGAGTGGAACGCGACGCACACCAACTTCCCCCAGGGCGGCCCCGAGACCCTCGAGGTGGGCGCGACGTTCGCGGAGAACATGAAGCTGATGGGCTTCCCGGCCGAGGTCGAGTGGACGGTCTCCGAACTGGAACCGGCCCGGATGCTGGTCATCCGCGGCAAGGGCCCGATGGCGGTGTCCGTCGCCACGCGCTACACCCTCACCCCCGACGGCGACGCCACGACGGTCCGTATCGACGGCGAGTTCACGGGCGCGGCCGTGTCGCTGATGGCGGGCAAGCTGAAGGACTCGGGGACGGCCGCGCTCAACGAGTCGCTGCGCAAGCTGGGCGGCCTGCTGTCCTGACCCCCGAGTCCCGGCACGGGCTCACCATCCCCCGAAACCCACCGACCGTCGACCGTCAGTCCTCGTCGGCGAGGATCAGATACAGCTTCTTGCGGGCGTCGTTGATGACCGTGAGGGCCTTCTGACGCTGCTCCTTGCTGCCGGTCTTCCAGACCTGCCCGAAGGCCTCCATCAGACCGAAGCCGGCCTGGCGGATCTCACCGAGAGCCTCCCAGTCGACCCCGCGTCCGGCCTCCTCCCAGGGGGCCTCCGGGCCCTCCTCGGACGCCGTACGCCCCTCGTCGGTGAGCGAGAACAGCTTCTTGCCGCCGTCGCTCGCGCTGGCGATCAGGCCCTCGTCCTCCAGGAGTTGGAGGGTCGGGTACACCGAACCCGGGCTGGGCTTCCACGCCCCGCCGCTGCGCTCGGCGATCTCCTGGATCATCTCGTAGCCGTGCATGGGCCGGTCCTTCAGCAGGGCCAGGATCGAGGCCCGCACGTCACCGCGCCGCGCCCGCCCCCTCGGTCCGCCACGCCCTCGCCCGCCCCAGGGACCGGGACCGAACCCCGGCCCGAAACCGGGACCGCCAGGGCCGCCGGGCCCGAACCCCGGACCACCCGGCCCAAAGGGCCCGAAGGCCGCGCGCCGCCCTTCGCCGCGCCGCCGATGTCCACCGCCGAATCCGTGGTTGTGCATGTCCATCACTCCGTTCCAGCATTTCATCGTTGATCTGTCGCGATGCGTCAACGATATATCGGAACAGTTCGCTGGACAAGACCCTGCCCTCTAGGGTGCGGACATGACACGTGACGCCACTTCGCAGCGCTACCTCTCCGAACTGTTCTCGCTGGACGGCCGGGTCGCCGTGGTGACCGGTGGCAGTTCCGGTATCGGGCGGGCCGTCGCCGGGGCTCTCGCGCAGGCGGGGGCGAGCGTGGTCGTCGTGGCGCGCCGGGAGGCGGAGCTGTCCGCCACGGTCGACGAACTGGCGGCGGACGGCTGCCGGGCGGCCTGGGTGAGCGGCGACCTGAGCGTCCGTGACGGGGTGCGCGCGGCGGCGGAGCGGGCGGTCGAGGCGTTCGGCGAGCCCGACATCCTCGTCAACAGCGCCGGGATCAACCTGCGGCCGCCGATGGGCGAGCTGGACGAGGAGGTGTGGGACGCCACGATGGCGGTGAACCTGGAGGCGCCCTACCTGCTGGGCCGGCGGTTCGGGCCCGGGATGGCCGAGCGGGGCTTCGGACGGATCATCCACATCAGCTCCCAGCAGGCGCACCGGGCGTTCGTCCGGAGCGGCGCCTACGGGGTGTCCAAGGGGGCGCTGGAGTCGCTGGCCCGCTCACAGGCCGAGGCGTGGTCCCCGTACGGCGTCACCTGCAACACGCTGGTGCCCGGCTTCGTCATGACACCGCTCAACGCCCGCCTGTCGTCCGACCCGGAGCGGGTGGCGGCGCTGGCCGCGCGCACGATGGTCGGGCGCAACGGCCTCGCCGAGGACTTCGCCGGAGCCGCCGTGTTCCTCGCCGGTCGCGCCTCCGGTTACGTCACCGGACAGGCGATCTTCGTCGACGGCGGGTTCTCCGTGCACTGAACCACTTGCGACTACTCGTACGCCTTACGCGGCCTGCGGAGCGAAGTGGACGATCTCGTCCGATCCGGGCTGGACCACGCCGTAGGTGCTCTCGGGGACCTTGTTCCAGGCGCCGGGCAGGTCGCCCAGGGGCTCGGAGACGATGAGTCGGGTCTCGTCGGAGACTTCGCGGAGGAACTCCAAGTCGGGGTGGAGCGAGCGGAGCGTGTCCACGCGGGTGCTGTAGAAGAGCGAGCGTGACGTTCCCTGGCTGGAGTAGCGGAAGGCCCACAGCCGTTCCCCGTCGGTCACGGCGATCGTCATCTGGAGCGGGAACTCCACCCCGTGGCTGTGACCGGTACGTTCCACCAGACCCGCCATGCGTGCGACCGCGCCCGGCGGATCCTCCTCGAGGCCCAGGGTGAGCGCCAGGAAGAACATCATCTCGGAGTCCGTCGACCCCTCGATGTCGGGGAAGAGTTCCGGGTCGACGGCGAGGGCGAGGTCGCGGCGGATCAGGTGGAAGTCGGTGATCGCGCCGTTGTGCATCCACATCCAGCGGCCGTGCCGGAAGGGGTGCGAGTTGGTCTGCTGCACCGCCGTACCGGTCGAGGCCCGGATGTGGGCGAAGAACAGCGGTGAGCGGACGTGCCCGGCGATCTCCTGCAGATTGCGGTTGCTCCAGGCCGGGCCGATCTCCCGGACGACCGCGGGGGTGTCCACGCCCGGCCCGTACCAGCCGACGCCGAAGCCGTCACCGTTGGTCGTCTCCACACCCATCTTCGAGTGCAGGCTCTGGTCGATCAGCGAGTGTTCTGGCCGGTAGAGAATCGTTTCGAGCAGTACGGGAGTGCCCGAGTAGGCGAGCCAACGGCACATGGTGCAACGCCTTCCTGTCTGTCATCGGCGATCGGTCCGCGGTCCGCGGTCTGCGGTCTGCGGTCTGCGGTTTTTGCAGTTTTGCGGTCAGAAGTCTGCGGGGCGGTCCGGCCGCACCACGCACAGCGCCCAGATGACGAACGCGGAGAACGCGATCATCACGATGGACCAGACCGGGTACTGCGGCAGGGAGAGGAAGTTGGCGATGACGATCAGCCCGGCGATGGCCACGCCCGCGACCCGCGCCCACATCGCCCCCTGGAACAGTCCCAGGCTGACGATCACGGCGACCGCGCCCAGGGCGAGGTGGATCCAGCCCCAGCCGGTGAGGTCGTACTGGAAGACGTAGTTCCGGGTCGTGACGAAGATGTCGTCCTCGGCGATGCCCATGATGCCCCGGAAGATGTCGAGCACTCCGGAGAGCATGAGCGTGACGGCGGCGAAGATCATCAGGCCCCCGGCCCAGTGCTGCTGGGCCGCGTGCCGCTTGACCGACGGCGTGTGGCTGGAGTGTGTCGTCATCCCGATGCCTCGATTCGGTTTGTTGGCTTGGTCTTGTCCTGCGCCGGTGTGCTCAGTGGCTGCCGCCGCTGCCGCCGCTCAGGACCAGTTGCTTGGCCTTCGCGAACTCCTCGTCCGTGATGTCGCCGCGGGCGCGGATCTCGGAGAGCCGGGCCAGTTCGTCGACGCTGCTGGTGGGGGTGTCGCCGCCCCTGGCGGTCTCGCGGATGTAGCTGTCGAAGGCCTTCTGCTGGTCACGCGCCTGCGCGGTCTCCCTGCGCCCCATGTTCTTGCCGCGGGCGATCACGTAGACGAATACGCCCAGGAAGGGCAGGACGATGCAGAACACCAGCCAGCCGGTCTTGGCCCAGCCGCTGAGGTCGTCGTCGCGGAAGATGTCGAGGACGACCCGGAACAGCAGGACGAACCACATGATCCACAGGAAGAACACCAGCATGGTCCAGAAGGCGCTCAGCAGCGGATAGTCGTACGCGAGGTACGTGTCACCACTCATGTCTCTCCTCCGTCCCGGGCCTTCGCCCGCCGTCCCCCGCGGTCCCCCGTCTGTCCCTGCGCACTGTCTCCCGCTGTGCCTGCCTCCCGGCATCCCGACCTGCTCCCGCATGCGGATGCTTGCGGTTGCCTGCGGCTGCTTCCGATTGCTCGTCGCGTGCCGTTTGCTCGTCGCGTGCCGTTTGCTCGTCGCGTGCCGTTCTCAGCGTGCCCACGGCAAGTACCCGACGGCCTCACCCGAGACGGGTGAGTGAGGGGGCGCGGACCGGCCCGGAACATCCGTGCTCAGTCCGTCCCGGCGGGAGTCCTCGGCCCCGGCGGCCCTACCGGCCCCGCAGACCCCCCAGGCCCCGCAGGCCCGACAGGTCCCTCCGGCCCCGTGGGTCCCGTCTGCCCCGCCGGTAGCGTCCTGCGGACCGCGGCGCGCCACGCGAAGGCGACCGCCGCCTCGACCAGCCCGAGCAGGACGAGCCACAGGCCGAGCAGCCGGGTCAGCGCCCGGGCCGACTCGGTGGGCAGCGCCAGCACCACGATCCCCGCCACGACGGCGAGCACCGCCGCGCCGAGGACGACGCCCCGGTGCGGCAGGTCCTTGGTGGCGAGGGCGGTGTAGAGGGTGAGCATGCCGGACACCAGCCAGAGGACACCGACGATCAGCGACAGCGCCGCGATGGTCTGCAGCGGGTTCCTCAGGCACAGCACGCCGGCCACCACGTACAGCACCGCCAGGAGGAGCCCGGGCAGCCGTTCGCCGGGTTCCTCCCGGGCGAAGGCCGCGACGAACCGGAACACGCCGGTGACCAGCAGATACAGGCCGACCAGGACCGCAAGCACGTGCAGGGTCCCGTCCGGCCAGACCAGGATGAGGATGCCCGGCACGAACGTGGCGACCGCCGAGCCGAGGATCCACGTCCAGGAGCGCCCGAGCATGCCCAGAACCTCGGCGGGATCACCGCCCGCCGGGCCCACCGGCCCTGGGTGTGGTGCGGAACCAGACGACACGCTCATGACTCCTCCTCACGCCCGACCGGAAACGCCGGACCCCGGCTCGAGCCACGGCTCGGGCACCCGCCCGTCACTCCGGCAGTTGGCGCATCTCCAGGACCCGCAGCCCCAGGGACTGGCAGCGGGCCAGCAACCCGAACAGATGCGCCTCGTCGACGACGTGTCCGAACAGGACCGTCTGACCGGACATGACCACATGGTCCAGCTCCGGGAAAGCCCTGGTCAGCGCCTCCGACATCTGTCCGTCGACGCGGATCTCGTAGCGCATGAGCTGCTCCCGGGATGGCCTGGGACAGGCGGACTGCGCCCTTTCCCTTCGATCCTCCGCCCCGGAAGGACGGACGGCCTCACCCCGCGAAGGTGATAGCCCGCACGACACCCCCGTACCCCCTCCCCCCTTCTCCCTTCTCCCCTCTGCCCTCTCCTCTCCCCTCCCCTCCCCGTCAGTGGGTCACGAAGAGCTTGAAGAAGATGATCAGCAGACCGAGTACGAGGTTCACCGAGGCGCTGACGGCGACCATGCGCCACGAGGCCCCGGCCCGTCGTGCCGCTGCCGCCGACCAGCCCACCTGACCCGCGACGGCGACCGCGAGCGCCAACCAGAGCGTGCCCTGGAGGTCGAGCCCGAGCAGGGGGCTGACGGCCACGGCGACGGCCGGCGGCACCGCGGCGTTGACGATCGGCCACTCGTCGCGGCACACCGCCAGCACCACCCGCCGGTCCAGGCCCCGCTGTGCCATGCGCGCCCCGAACAACTGGGCGTGCACATGCGCGATCCAGAACACGACGCTGGTGAGCAACAGCAGCACCACGAGTTCCACGCGCGGGAACGAGCCCAGCGTGCCCACGCCGACGACCACCGAGGCGGCGAGCATGGACCCGTAGACGCCGCCGGTGTAGTCGGCGCTGCTCCGGCGCCGCGCCCACGACGGGCGAGCCGGAAAGCGCCGACGTCCGCGGCCGGTCACAGCAGGTTCAGCTCGCGGGCGCGGCGCACCGCGTCGTTGCGGCGGTTGACGGCCAGTTTCCGGTAGGCGCCCTTGAGGTGGGTCTTGACCGTGTTCACCGACAGAAACAGATCGGCGGCGATCTCCTCCGTCGACATCATCAGGGCCAGCCTGCGTACGACGTCGCGTTCGCGTCCGCTCAGCTCCTCGACGAGCGGGGGCGGCGGGCCGTCGGACGGCGGCGGCGCACCAGGGGTGAGCCGGGGCGACGCCGTGTCCAGGAACGGGCGGATCCAGGGTCCGGCTTCGAGGAAGGGGCGGCGCAGCCCGTCGCGCCGTGCCTCGCGCAGCGCCAGGGCGACGAGTCGACGCGAGCCGGCCGTGTCCCCCGCCTCGGCCGCCGCCTGCGCGCGCACCAGCGTGGCCCGGACGGTCACGGCGGGTCCGGCGCGGCCCCCGGCGCGCACGCCGTCGAGCAGGTCGACGGCCGCCCCGGGCCTGCCCGCGGCGAGTTGGGCCCGCGCGGCCCCCACCGCGTACACCGGCTGCTCGTGCTGTTCGTCGGGCACCGCGCGGAGCGCCTCGACGGCGCGCTCCGGTCGGCCCTCGGCGAGATGCGCGGCGGAGACGACGAGCGCCGTCTGCGCCTCCGCCCAGGGGGAGACCACGGTGGCGCGGACGGCCCGTTCGGCCGCGGCGAGCGCGGCGCGCGGGTCGCCGCGGGCCAGATGCAGGCGGGCGGTGGCGAGGGCGCGGCCCGCCTCCATGACCGGGTCCCGCAGCGCGGGGTGCGACCTGACCGCCTCGTCGAGGAGTGCCTGCGCCCGGACGAGCTCGTCGCGGTCCACGGCGACGGCGGCCAGGACCAGCCGTGCCATGCCGGAACCGGAGGGCTGGGCCAGGCCGTAGCGCTCGGTTTCGGTCAGCGCGGCCCGCGCCTTGCGCTCCGCGCGGCCGGGCCAGCCGTCCAGATGGTCGATGAGCGCCAGCCTGCCGAGCGAGTCCTCGCGGGCGAGCGCCGTCGACGCCCCCGCCGGGGCCTTCGCCACCCGCGACAGGGCGGCACTCGCCTCGTCGAACCGCCCGGCCCACAGCCGCGCCGAGCCGAGGTGGGCCAGCAGGAGGGCGGTGAGTTCGGGATGCCGCTCCAGCAGCCCGGCGGGGACCTGTCCGTACAGCGTCTCGGCCGCCGCCGCTGCCAGTTCCGCCCGGCCGGGCGCACCGGTCAGCCGCCCGGCCAGCGCCTCCAGCAGCGCACAGCTCAACCGCGCCGCGACGCCCTCCGAAGTCAACTCCCTTGAGGTGAAGGCCACTTCGCCATCCGTCAAACCCAACTCGGCGGTCAGCCCCAGCTCAACAGTCAGCCCCACTTCTGCCGTCAGCCCCACTTCTGCCGTCAGGCCCAGTTCCGCGGTGAGGCTCTGTTCCGCGTGGCGCAGATGGGTCAGGCCGAGGTCGAGGTCGTGCCGGGACAGCTCGCGGGCCGCGCGGACGAGGTCCGTGGCGGGGCTCACGGCCTCCGGCCCCATCCGGGAGAACAGGTCGACGAGTTCGTCGGAGCGCAGGCCGCTGAAGAGACAGCCGATGGCGAGGTCGTCGACCAGGGCTCCGGCGGTGAAGTCCCAGTCACCGGCGGCGGCCCCGTGCCCCAGCGTCTCCGCGAGGGATCCCGAGCCGCGCAGCCACTGCGCGGCCCGCCGGTGCAGTTCGGGTTCCAGGCCCGGCGTACGTACGCGCAGCAGGGCGCGGAGGATCTCGCCGAACAGCGGGTGGAGGCGGTACCAGTCCTGTTCGAGGTGTTCGACGAACGCGTTGTCGCGGTGCAGTCCTGCCAGGATGGGCCCGGCGTCGGCGCGCCCGGTCAGCGCGTCCACCAGGTCGGGACAGAACCGGTCGAGGACGCTGACCCGCAGCAGGACGTCCTGCGTCTCGGGCGGCTGCCGCCTGAGCACCTCCGCCAGCAGGAAGTCGGCGACCGTGGTGCGGTCGGCCTCGAACTCCTTCAGGTACGTCTCCGGATCCGGGCTCTCCCGCGCGGCGAGGGCGCACAGCCGCAGGCCGGCGGCCCAGCCCCGGGTGCGTTCCACGAGCGCCCGCGTCGCGTGCGGCGGCAGCCGCAGGCCGTGCAGGTCCAGCAGCTCGGCCGCTTCCTCGCAGGTGAAGGCCAGTTCCGCGGCCCGGATCTCCGTGAGGTCGCCGGCCGCCCGGTAGCGGTGCAGCGGCAGCAGCGGTTCGGTACGGCTGACGAGGATCAGGCGCAGCCCGGCACCGGCGTGGTGCAGTACGAACTCCAGTTGCTCCGCGATCGCCGGGTCGGTCACCCGGTCGTACTCGTCGAGCACCACGGTCACGGGCCGGTCCCGGGCGCACAGCGCGGCGGCGAGCCGCGCGAGCAGCGTCGGAGGCACGCGGCTCGCGTCCGCGGGGCAGCCGATCTCGGCGGGCAGGGACACACCGGCGGCGCGCAGGGCCTGGAGCAAGTACGCCCACAGCATGCCGGGGCCCTGACCGGCGGCGTCGGTGGTGAGCCAGGCGACGGGTCCCTCGCGCCCTGCGGCCCAGTCGGCGACCAGCAGCGTCTTGCCGGCGCCCGCCGAGCCGTTGACCATGGTCAGCGGCGTGCGCAGAGCCTGGTCGAGGTGCCTGACCAGCCGCTCGCGGCGCAGAAACGTCACCGGCAGGGCCGGTACGACGAACCGGGTGCGCAGAAACGGATCCCCCTGCGGATCGGCGTACGCCGCCGCCTGCGAACCGTTCTCCTCAAGGTCGGGCATAACCCTCACCGCCCCTGATCGTCAGGACATGGGCAGCGCTCCCTCCTCCCACCCATGATCCCAGCCTTACGCCCCACCCGCCCCACGAGCACCCCACCGATCACGGTCCAACACACGCACACGGTCCCAGCCCGCCCACGACGGCCCGGCCTGCTCACAAGGGTCTGACCCGTCCCGGCCACACAGGCCCGGCCCGCTCACACAGGCCCGGCCACCCACAGGCCCGCCCACCACGACCCCGGCCTGCTCACAACCGTCTGCCCCGCTCACAGCGGTTTCGGCCCGCACGCCATGACCTGGCTTACCCGCCACGGTCCGGTCCGCCTACCCACGGTCGGCCCCGCCCACCACGGTTCGGCCCGCCGCCCACGGCCCACCCTGCTCACACCAACCCGCCCCGCCCACCACGACCCGGCCCGCGCGCCAACGTCCGGCCCGCGCGCCACGACCTGCTTGCCCGGCACGGTCCGGTCCACCTACCCACGGTCGGCCCCGCCCACCACGGTTCGGCCAGCCGACCGCGGTTCGGCCTGCCCGCACCAGCCCGGCCCGCACGCCAACGTCCGGCCCGCATGCCACGACCGGGCTTGCCCGCCACGGTCCGGCCCCCGACCCCACAGGTCGGCCCTACCCACCACGGCCCACCCTGCTCACACCAACCCGGCCCGCCCACCAAGATCCGGCCCGCACGCCACGACCTCGCTTGCCCTCCATGGTTCGGCCCCCGCGCCACGCTCCGCCCCACCCACGACCTACTCGCCACAGCCCAACCTGCTCGCCGTAGCCCGTAGGCGGCTCACCGTAGCCCGCAGGCGGCTCGCCGCGACCTGGCGGAAACGGGCCAGGATTCCTGGATTGGCCTTGGCCGATGGCTTTGGTCAGCCCCTAGCGTCACCGGTATGCGTATTCGAATCGTCGACGCCTTCACCGACCGCCCCTTCGCCGGCAACCCGGCCGGGGTCCTGCTTCTGGACGCCTTCCCGGACGACGGTCGGCTTCAGAACGTGGCCCTGGAGGTCAACCACGCCGAGACGGCGTTCGCCCACCCGCTTCCCGAGGGCGGCGCGGCGGACTGGGCGCTGCGCTGGTTCACGCCGGTCGCCGAGGTCGACATGTGCGGCCACGCCACGCTCGCCACGGCCCACGTCCTGCACACCACGGGCGCTCACAAGGGCCCGGTGCGTTTCGCCACCCGCAGCGGTGTCCTCGTCGCGACGCCCGCCGAGGACGGCTCGATCACCCTGGACTTCCCGACCGCCCCGCTGACCAGGGTCGAGATCCCGGCCGGGGTCGCCGAGGCCCTGGGCGCCGAGCCGCTCGGCTGCTTCGACACCGGCCCGCACGTCGGCGACCTGCTGATCGAACTCGCCGACGAGCGGACCGTCCACGCCCTGCGACCGGACCACAGGGCGCTGGCCGCCTACTCCCGCCGCGGCGTCATCGCCACCGCCCGCGCCGAGAACCCGGACCTGGGCTACGACTTCGTCTCCCGATGCTTCTTCCCGAACGTCGGCATCGACGAGGACCCGGTGACGGGCAGCGCCCACACCGCCCTGGCGCCCCACTGGTCCGAGCGTCTCGGCCGTACCGTCCTGACCGGCCTACAGGCCTCACCGCGCGCCGGCCGCGTCCGCACGGAACTGCGCGGCGACCGCACCCTGCTGACCGGCCACGCGGTCACCGTCATCGAGGGCGAACTGCTCGCCTAGCCACACAGAGAGGCGCCGGGAAGGTGGTTCACGCCGTCGGCAGCCACCCCACCTTCCCCGCCAGCAGCGCGTATCCCACGAAGGCCCCGATGTCGAGCAGAGAGTGGGCCACCACCAGGGGCCCGACCCGGCCCCAGCGCCGGTAGAGGTAGACGAACACCACGCCCATCACCATGTTGCCGATGAACCCGCCGACGCCCTGGTAGAGGTGGTACGAGCCGCGCAGCACCGAACTGGCGACCAGCGCGGTGCCCGGCGTCCAGCCCAACTGGCCCAGTCGGCGCAGCAGGTAGCCGACGACGATGACTTCTTCGAGGATCGCGTTCTGGAGCGCGGACAGGATCAGTACCGGGTACTTCCACCACACGTCGGGCAGCGCCTCCGGCACCACCGTGAGGTTGAAGCCGAGGCCGCGCGCCGCCAGGTAGAAGGCGATGCCGGTGCTGCCGATCACCGCCGCGATCGCCGCGCCCCGGCCGAGGTCCGGCCAGGGCCGGGTGCGGTCGAAGCCGAGCGTCCGCAGTCCCTGCCCCTCGCGCAGCAGGAAGTGCGCGACGAGGGCGACCGGAATGAGCGCCGTGGCGATCCCGAAGAGCTGCCAGGCGAGGTCGAGCCACGGACGGCCGGGCGCGGCCGAGGCGTTGAGGGTCGCCGCCTGGTCCTTCAGGCCTCCCGGCTTGGTGACCGACCCGACAAAACTGATCAGCGCGGACACACCGCTCGCACCGAGCGAAAGCCCCAGAACGAGCAGTGTCTCGTCGCGGAAAATCCGTCGCGAGAGCCGTTCCCGCGGAAATGAGTCAGCCACCAACCCCGCCTCCACCTGCACACGTGCCTCCAGTTGCATGACCCACCGCATCCCCACCCCTGCCTCGCAGGACAACAGGCAGGACACCACCGCCATGGGACGACACAGCTTGCCCGATCACCACGCGGCAGACGGCAGCGCCCCCACCCAGAACACAGAAAGCAACCCCGACTCGACTCCAACCTCCACCCCACCCCACACAGGAACCCGGAAAGCAACCCCACCTAGATTCCGCCCCCCACCCCACCCCACCCAGGGGCGCGGGGAACTGCGCGACCAGCCCCCACCCACCCGCACCCACCCCACAACCCAAGGCACCCCCCACCCCCCACCCCTCACCCCAACCGCGCAACCTCCCCCACCCCCACCGGCCACGTATGCACAGCAGCCCCCTCATGCATCAGCTCCGCATACCGCCGAGTCGTAGCGGCCAGCGCCGCCTCTCGCGACAACCCCGCCTCCACCGCCCGGTGAAACGTCGCCACCTGCCACGTCGCCCCGTTGACCCGCCGCCGGCACCGCTCCTCGATGACCCCGAGATACAGATCACGGTCGGCCGGCTCCACCCCCCACCCGTCCAGCCCCGCCGCGGCCAGCGGCAACAGCTCGTCCCGTACGAGACTCACCGCGTCCACCTCGACCAGGCCCCCGAGCCGCCCCCGCCGCGGCCACAGGAGCCGCGCGTCGATCCCGTACCTGCACGCCGCGTCGAAGTTCGCGGCGGCCGCCTCGAACGGCAGCCGCGTCCACACCGGCCGCGACTCGTCGGCCAGGGCGCGCACGACGCCGTAGTAGAACGCCGCGTTGGCGATCACGTCCGTCACCGTCGGCCCGGCGGGCAGCACACGGTTCTCCACCCGCAGGTGCGGAACACCGTCGGCGATGCCGTAGACGGGCCGGTTCCAGCGGTACACCGTGCCGTTGTGCAGGACGAGCTCGGCGAGCGAGGGCACCCCGCCCGCGTCCAGGACCTCCAACGGGTCCTCCTCGTCGCAGATCGGCAGCAGCGGCGGAAAGTAGCGCAGGTTCTCCTCGAACAGCTCGTACGCCGAGCTGATCCACCGCTCCCCGAACCACGTCCGCGGCCGTACGCCCTGCGCCTGCAGTTCCGGCGGCCGGGTGTCGGTGGCCTGCTGGAACAGCGGCGGCCGCGACTCCCGCCACAGCTCGTGACCGAACAGGAACGGCGAGTTGGCGCCGACGGCGATCTGCGCCGCGGTGACGGCCTGCGCCGCGTTCCACACCGCGGGGAAACGGCCCGGCGTGACCTGGAGATGCAGTTGCACGGAGGTGCAGGCCGCCTCGGGCACGATCGACTTCGAGGTGACCGACAGCCGCTCCACCCCGTCGATCTCGAGCGCGAAGTCCTCTCCCCGGGCGGCCACGATCTGGTCGTTGAGGAGGGTGTAGCGGTCGACGTCGGAAAGATTGGACGACACCAGGTCGTCCCGGCCGAGAGTCGGCAGAATACCGATCATCACGATTCCCGCATCGACCTCGCCCGCCTTTCGGTGGGCATATGCCAGTGAGGTACGGAGTTCCTCGGCGAGCCGGTCGAATACCCGGCCGCCCAATCGGTGTGGAGCTATGTTGACTTCCAGGTTGAACATGGCGAGTTCTGTTTGGAAATCACGGCTCGCGATCCGCTCCAGCACTTGCCCATTCAGCATTTTCGGCAGACCGTCGGCGCCCGCGAGATTCAGCTCGATCTCGAGCCCCATGAGGTTCTTGGGGCGGTCGAAGCGCTTCTGGTCCAGGAGCCGCTCAAGCCCCGTCAGGCACCGCCGCAGCTTGTCGCGGTAGTGCTGACGATCGGACAGGTCGAACGCGCCCGCCACGACCTTCTCCCCCATGGAAGCGTCCCTCCTCGCATGGGCGGGCCGGCGATTCCGGCCGCCGGGTGTCCCGGGTCAGGTGGGGATGATGCCCAGCCGGGCCGATCGATAACGTCACCCGTCGGACGTGCACCCGCTACGCTGACCGAAAGCCACCGGATGGTGACCCTTGGCACATTCACCGGGCATGCGACCGGGCACCTTTCACGAACTCCTTAGATGAACGTTCCACCATCTCGTTCCGCGATCCAAGAAGTCGCTCGCGAACTCGGAACTCGTGAAAAACGCCGACGACAATGGGCCGACCACTCCGCGCGAACAACCCGAGGTCATCGCGGTGCGACCCGCTCTGAATCGGGATGATTCACACGTTTCACCGTCTGAATGAACCCTTGCCGAGTGACCCGGAATCGACTAGACGAAACACAGTCCGAACACGTCTCGTATAAACTCCGCGAACAAGGCAGAGAAGGTTGGCGCCCACGGTCGAAGGAAGCCTGTCGTCGAAGTGACGGCAGGCCGCTCGCGCACCCCGCGACCCGTTGTCCCCAGACCCCGGCCCCCGCCTCTCCGACCTCCGAGAGCTAGCTGACAGCGCCGTCCGCCCATGCCCTCGCGCCACCGTGCCTGTCGAATGAGAGGCGACCCACCATGCCTTTGCATGTCCCCCCGGCTCCCGCGCCCGCCCTGCGCTCCGTCCTCACGGCACTCGGTTCCCCCACCGCGGTCCGCGAGGCTCGTACCCCCTCCCTGCGCACCGCGCAGGGCGACGCCACCCCCGAACTGCCGCTGCCGCTGCACGTCCTGGACCACATCAGCCCCGAAGGCGTGGCCACGACCCGGCTGGCCGGCTGGCGCTTCCTGATCCGCTGCGGAGACCGCGCCGTCGCCGCGGCCGAGACCCGGCTCACCCCGGACGGCTGGGCGTTCTCGCACTTCTTCGAAGGCCCCTACATCGCCTCCACCGAACTCGCCCTGCGCCAGGCCGAGTCGACGACCACCCAGCCCTACCAGGCGCGCCTGCTGTCGGTCCCCGGGCTCTACATGCTCACCCTCTGGCTGCACGGCGACAGCGCCTCGGACGGCACCAGCGGCGTGCCCGACCCCGCCGACCTGCTGGTGCCGCTGGCCCCGGCGCCACCCGGCATCGCGGCCCACCGCCCGCACCGCGTCGCCGAGTTGCTCCCGGTGCTGACCCTCCGGGTGTCACCGGCGCCGCCCCCGCTGCTCGGCTCACCGGCCTGACCGACCCGACCGGCCGGCCCCACACCCTCGTACCCCGTCACCGCGGCCCCGGTGGCGGGGTACGGTGCTCTCCCACGGCCCGCAACCGGCCGCGTCCCGGGCGGGCCGTCCCGTCCGGACTAGCCCCATCCGGCCACCAGGAACCACCCGAAGTGACAGTGCGGTTGAGGTGAACCGCCCGCGCGGGTGATGCGTCATCAACCTGTAAGAAGCGGTGCCGCGAAATACCTGCGGATCGACCTCCGTAGGGCAACACTGGGTCCGACCGACTTATCACAACGGGGGGCGGCCATGAACGACGCTTCAAGCCGCGGGACAGACACCACAGCCACCACAGCCATCTCACTCATCACGCCAGAGCGGAAGTTCCCATCCATGTGCCAGCACCAGCCAGCGTGCCCGACAGCGACGTCGCCCGACCGGGAGTCAGCCCGCCTCGTGGCACACCACCCGGAACAGGGCTGGAGCCTGCTGTGCAACGGCGTCCTGCTCTTCGAGGACACCGGCGAGCTCCTGCCGGACGGCCAGGTCATCGCCCCCCACCGGGTCGTGACCGCCGCCTGAGCTCGACCCGGACGGCGCGGGACCGCCGTCCGGAGACATGAGGGGCCGGCCCGCGGACACCCCGCGAACCGGCCCCGACGCACGTCCAGGGACGATCACTCCCCGTAGCCCCCCGGCTCCCGCCCGTCGCATCGCCCCGTACGCCATCCCCGACGTCATCCCCTACCGCATCCCTTAGGTCATCCCTTACGTCCTCCGATACGTCTTCCCACGGCCCCGCGCCTTCCGGAAGACTTCTGGAAGTTTCGGCGCAGCGCCCGAAGCGACGCGACGGAGGTGGGCAAGTGACAGCGGAGGATACGGTGCCGGCGTCCCGGGGCAGGGTCACGATCACGGAGATCGCCCGCCAGGCCGGCGTCTCGGTGCCGACCGTGTCCCGGGTGGTCAACGGCCGCTCCGACGTCTCGCCGTCGACCCGGGCCCGGGTCGAGGACCTGCTGCGGCTGCACGGCTACCGCAAGCGCCGTTCGACCGCCTCCGCCGCCTCCCCCACCCGCGCCGCCCTGCTCGACCTGGTCTTCAACGACCTCGACAGCCCCTGGGCGGTGGAGATCATCCGAGGCGTCGAGGAGGTCGCCCACGCGGCCGGGGCGGGCACGGTGGTGTCGGCGATCCACGGCCGCTCGGGCGACGCCCGCGAGTGGATGCGCAACCTGCGCGCCCGCGCCTCCGACGGCGTCATCCTCGTCACGTCGGCCCTGGAACCCACCCTGCACGAGCAGTTGCGCATCCTGGGCGTCCCGCTGGTGGTCGTCGACCCGATGGGCTCGCCGGCCGTCGACACCCCGACCATCGGCGCCGCCAACTGGTCCGGCGGCCTGGCGGCCACCGAGCACCTGCTGTCGCTGGGCCACCGCAGGATCGGCCTGATCGCGGGCCCGCCCCGGCTGCTGTGCTCCCGTGCCCGCTACGACGGCTACCGGGCCGCCCTGGAGGCGGCCGGTCTCACCGTCGACGACGCCCTCGTCGTCCCGGGCGACTTCCGCCCCGAGTCGGGCTTCACCGGCTGCACCGCCCTCCTCGACCTGCCGCGACCGCCGACCGCCGTGTTCGCGGCCAGCGACCAGATGGCGCTCGGCGCGATCGAGGCGCTGCGCCGACGTGGCCTGCGGGCGCCGGAGGACATGAGCGTCGTCGGATTCGACGACCTTCCCGAAGTCCGCTGGTCGGCCCCGCCGTTGACCACCGTCCGCCAGCCCCTCGCCGACATGGGCAAACTCGCCGCCCGCACGGTCCTCAGCCTGGCCCGCGGCGAGCGCCCCGACTCGCCGCGGGTGGAACTGGGCACGGAACTGGTCGTGCGCTCCAGCACGGCCGCGCCCAGAACAGCCGACTAGCCAGCCGGTCGGCCAGCCAGCCGATCAGTCGGTCAGTCGGTCAGCTCAAGGCCTCCCGGAGCGCTTGGTACGCCGGCTTCGGCGCGAGCTGCTCGTCCCAGGGCAGTGCCGCGCCCTGCCCGGTGAAGACGGCCGGAATCCACGAATATTTATCCGTGTAATCCCAGATCGTGACGCCTACGCACCGCCGCACCGCGAGGCACGCCTCGGTCAAGTCCCGGTACCAGTCGGCCTGTTGGGCCAGTTTCTCGTCGGTTGCGGGCAGCAGCATCCGTACGTCGACCTCGGTGAGCGCGGTGTCCAGGCCGAGCCGGGCGAAGCGGCGGAGGTTGTCCTCCAGGGTCGTCGGATAGCCGTACTGCAGGGCGAGATGGGCCTGAAGGCCGATGCCGTCGAGCGGGACGCCCTGCGCCTTCAGTTCCTTGGCCAGGGTGTAATAGGCGTCGCTCTTCGGGCCGACGGCCTCGACGTTGTAGTCGTTGAGGTAGAGCTTCGCCTTCGGGTCGGCCTGGTGGGCCCAGCGCAGGGCGTCGGCGATGTAACCGGGGCCGAGCGTCTTGTAGAAGACCGTCTCGCGGTAGGTGCCGTCCTCGTTGAACGCCTCGTTCACGACGTCCCACGAGTAGACCTTGCCCCGGTAGTGGCGCACCTCGGTCTGGATGTGCTTCTTCAGGACGGCGCGCAGCGCGTCGGCCGTCCACTCCTTGCCGGTCAGCCAGCCGGGCAGTTGGCTGTGCCAGACGAGCGTGTGGGCGCGGACCCTCTGGTGGTGGGCGCGTGCGAGGTTCACGATCTGGTCGCCGGCCGTCCAGTCGAAGACGCCCTGCTGCGGCTCGGTGGCGTACCACTTCATGCCGTTGCCCGGTGTGATCATGTCGAACTCGCTGCCGAGGATCTTCGTGTAGGCGGCGTCGGTGAGTTCGGGGTTGTCGGTGGCGCTGCCGAAGTAACGGCCGTGGCGCTGCGCGAGGTCGGCGAGGGTGGGCGGGTCGTCGCAGTGGGCCTGGGCGGCCGGGCCGGCGGCGACGACCGCCAACAGCGCCCCGGTCAGGGCGCCGACGAGTCTGAGCCGGGTGCGGGAGGTGCGGGACATGGTGCGACTCCTCACGGTCGGTGGGGGTGGCGAGCCGTACGGCCGCGGGCGCGCGTCATCCCTTCGTGGCGCCGGCGGTGAGACCGCCGACGAGCTGGCGCTCGGCGACGGAGTAGAAGGCCAGGGCGGGAACCATGGCGAGGACGAGATAGGCGAAGACGCGCGCGTACTCGGCGGAGTACTGGCCCTGGAACTGCTGGACGCCGATCGGGATGGTCCACCAGGTCGGCTCGTTGAAGACCAGCAGCGGCAGGAAGAAGTTGTTCCAGCTCCCGACGACGGCGAGGACGGACACCGTGCCGAGGGCGGGCCGGGCCATCGGCAGCAGGATCCGCCAGAAGAAGCCGAGCGGCCCGCAGCCGTCGAGAGTGGCCGCCTCCTCCAGCTCGGCCGGGATCTCCCGGAAGAAGCCGCGCAGGATGACGATGGTCATCGGCAGCCCGAACGCGGCCTGCGGCAGGATCACGCCGAGCGGGTTGTCCAACAGGTTCATCGAGCGCAGCAGCAGGAACAGCGGCAGCGCCGCCACCGCGAAGGGGAACATCAGCCCCATCGTGAACAGCGTGAACAGCAGCTCCCGCCCACGGAAGGCGAACCGGGCGAAGGAGAACGCGGCCAGCGCGGACGCCGCGACGACCACCACGGTCGTCCCCACCGCGATGAGCGTGCTGCTGCCGAGGAGCTGCCAGAACGAACCGGAGCCGAGGATGTCCGTGTAGTTGGAGACGACCCAGGGGTCGGGCAGCCCGATCGGGTTGCGGGAGAGCTGGTCGGTGGACTTGAAACCGGACAGCACGGCGTAGAGCAGGGGTACGGCCATCAGCGCGCCGACGGCGCCGAGGACGAGATGCAGCGGAAGATGACGCCCGCCCCGCCCCGACCTGCCCGTCGTACCCCTCGTAGCTCTCGTACCTGCTGTACCGCTCGTACCTCTCGTACCTGCCTTGCGGACGCTTCGGCCCGTCTTGACGACGCTCACGAACCGCCGCCTCCTCGCATGGTCGTGGTGGCGCCCTGGAGGTCGCGGCGGAGCACGAACCGCTGGTAGGCGAGGGCGAAGACGAGGCTGATGCCGAACATGGCCACGCTGATCGCGCTCGCGTAGCCGACCTGGTACCGCTTGAAGCCGTACTGGAACATGGTCACGGCCATCGTCTCGGAGTGGTGGTCGGGACCGCCCGCGGTGACCACCCACACCAGGTCGAAGAGCTGGATCGAGCCGATGACCGACAGGAAGACGCTGACCCGCAGGGTCGGCGCGAGCAGCGGCAGGGTGATGTGGCGAAACCGCTGCCACGGTCCGGCGCCGTCGATCAGGGCCGCCTCGGTCAACTCGGCCGGGATGGACTGGAGTCCGGCCAGGTACAGCATCATGTGGAAGCCGAAGTACTTCCACGTCATGACCAGGAACAGGGTGGCCATGACGGTGGACGGGTCGGCGAACCACTCGCCGCCCACGCCGTCCAGCCCGATCGCGCCCAGGACATGGTCGGCGAGACCGTCGTCCGGGGCGAAGATCATGCTGAACAGGACGCCGGTGATCGCCTCGGAGAGGATGTACGGCGCGAAGAACAGCATCCGGTACACGGCCCGGCCGCGGATCCGCTGGTTGAGCGCGACCGCGAGGGCGAGCGCGAACGGCAGTTGCAGGACGAGCGAGAGGCCGACCAAGAGCAGGCAGCGCCACAGGTCGCCCAGGAACACCGGGTCCTGGAAGAGCCGGGTGAAGTTGTCGCCGCCGATGTAGTCCTCGGGCATGCCGAAGCCGCCCCAGCGGAACACCGAGGCGTACAGCGCGAACAGCATCGGCAGCAGCACGAGCGTGCCGAACAGCACCAGCGCGGGCACCTGAAAGCCGACGGCGGTGAGCCAGTGCAGCGCCCGCCGCCGCGCCCGGCCCCGGCCCTCGGCTGCGGCAGGGGGCGGGAGGCCGACGTCCGGGCCGCTGCGCTTGTCCGGGAGGAAGGTGGAGGTCATCGCCTGCTACTGCTCTTCCTTGGCGACCTTGGTGATCGACTCGGTGACCTGCTGGGCCGACTTGGACCCGGCGATGAGGGCGGCGACGCTGTCGTTGACCTCCTGGCCGAGGGCGGGCGCGTACGCCTGGTCGAGGTAGAGCTGGAAACCGGTGGCGGCCTTCAACTGGGCTTGTACGGCCTGGATGTTGGGGTCGGTGATGGCGCTCTCTGCACCCGGCACGACGGGCAGCACCCCGGTCTTCTTGACCAGTTCGGTGTCCGTGGCGGCCGAGGCGAAGAACTTCAGGAAGTCGGCGGCCGCCTGCGGGGCCCCCTTGCGCAGGGCGTGCCCGCCGCCGCCGCCGAACACCTCGGTGATCACTCCCTTGCCGCCGTCGACCGCCGGGAAGGGGAAGAAACCGAGGTCCGCGCCGATCCCCTTGCCCGCGTCGGCCTCCACCGCCGGCGCCCACTGGCCCATGAGCTCCATCGCCGCCTTGCCGTTGCCGACGGCGGCCGCCTGGCCGGTGGGGCTGGAGTAGGCGGCCCCGAGGAAGCCCTTCTGGAACGGCTGAAGGTCGACGAGGTCCTGGAGGTGCTGCCCGGCCTGCACGAACCCGTCCCCGGTGAAGTCCTTGGCGTCGTCGGCCTTCCGCAGGGCGTCGATGCCGGCGGTGCGCATCGCGAGGTACGCCCAGTAGTACATGCCGGGCCACTTCTCCTTGCCGGCCAGGGCGAGCGGGGTGATCTTGGCGGCCTTCAGCTTGCGCACGGCGTCGAGGAAGCCGCTCCAGGTGGTGGGCGGCGCGCTGACACCGGCCTGCTTGAAGAGGGCCTTGTTGTACCAGAACCCGATCATGCCGATGTCGAACGGGACGCCGTACACCTTGTCGTCCAGCAGATACGGCTCGCGGGCGACCGACAGCAGGCTGTCCCCCCAGCCCTTCGTGCGGTCCGTGAGGTCCTCGACGAGCCCGGCGTCCACCTGCTGCTTCAGGACACCGCCGCCCCAGGTGTGGAAGATGTCCGGGAGCTTGCCCGAGGCGGTCTGCGCCGTCATCTTCGACTTGTAGGCGTCGTTCTCCAACTGCACGATCTTGATCTTCACATCGGGGTTCCGGGCCTCGAACTGCTTGGCCAGAGCGGCCCAGACACCCTTGGCCGGCTGGGTGGTGGAGATGTTCCACCACTCGATCGTGGTCGTCCCCGACGACCCCCCGTCCGAGTCGCCGCCGCAGGCGCTCAGTGCCGTCATGCTCAGACCGGCCGCGGCGGAGGCCGCCAGAAAACCGCGGCGGGAGAATGCCGGGTCGCCCATCATGCGCTCCTTGGTAGATCGAAAGTTTCGAACCAGATCCAGAAAGCTTCGCTGCTGCCGCACCCTAGAGACACCCTCCAAGGGGTGGCAACCCCTTGAACACAGGGAATCCGGGGGCCCGTTCACGGAACAGCGCCCGAAGGAGCCTCGACCAACACCGAAACATTCGGATCAGTCGGCGAACATTACGAAGCGGGGTGCGGGTGCGCGCCGACGCGTCCGGCGGCCGGAAGCAGACCCGTCCGCGCGCGACACCGGCCACGACACGGGCGCCGTGCACCCCCGCGACCAGTCTTAACGGAAGCTTGACGCCCATCCGGCCCAAGATCCGTGGGCCCCGGCGTCACTCTCCGCTTACGCTGATCCCGCCGTCCGCGTGATGGCCGAAACCACACGCCGAGCCGCCGAGTCTCCGAACCAGTGAGCCACTGGGTGTCTCTGCCACTGAGTCTCTGAGCCGCACATCAGGAGCACGCCGATGGCCACCACCGAACACCCTCCCCCGGGTCGCCTGCGCACCTGGATGCTGGAGGGCCTGTCCGACATGGGCAAGGGCCACGCCCCGCAGCCCGCCCCGGGCACCAAGGCGGTGTCCCAGCCCGAGCACAAGGGGCAGCGCTGGTACCGGGTGATGTGCCTGACCGGTGTCGACTACTTCTCTACCCTCGGCTACCAGCCGGGCATCGCCGCCCTCGCGGCCGGCCTGCTCTCCCCCATCGCGACCATCGTGCTCGTCATCGTCACGCTGGCCGGCGCCCTGCCGGTCTACCGGCGGGTGGCCGAGGAGAGCCCGCACGGCGAGGGCTCGATCTCGATGCTGGAACGGCTGCTCTCCTTCTGGCAGGGCAAGCTCTTCGTCCTGACCCTGCTCGGGTTCGCCGCCACCGACTTCCTGATCACCATCACCCTGTCCGCGGCGGACGCCTCGACCCACCTCGTCGAGAACCCGCACCTCACCAGCACCCTGCACGGGCAGCAGATGCTCATCACGCTCATCCTGGTCGCCCTGCTCGGCGCGGTGTTCCTCAAGGGCTTCCTGGAGGCCATCGGCGTCGCCGTCGCCCTGGTGATCGTCTACCTCGGGCTGAACGTCGTCGTCGTGATCGTCGGCCTGTGGCACGTGTTCACCGAGGGCCATGTGGTCACCGACTGGTCCAGCGCCCTGACCGCCGAGCACGGCAACGTGTTCGCGATGATCGGCGTCTCCCTGCTGGTCTTCCCCAAACTGGCCCTCGGCCTGTCCGGCTTCGAGACCGGCGTCGCGGTCATGCCCCACGTCCAGGGCGACGACGGGGACACCGAGGAGCAGCCCATGGGCCGCATCCGCGACACAAAGAAGCTGCTGACGACCGCCGCCCTGATCATGAGCGTCTTCCTGATCGCCACCAGCTTCATCACCACCTGGCTGATCCCGGAGAAGGAGTTCGAGGACGGCGGCAAGGCCAACGGCCGCGCCCTCGCCTACCTGGCCCACGAGTACCTGGGCAACGCCTTCGGCACGGTCTACGACGTCTCGACCATCGCCATCCTCTGGTTCGCCGGCGCCTCCGCCATGGCCGGACTGCTCAACCTGATGCCCCGCTACCTCCCCCGCTACGGCATGGCCCCGCACTGGGCCCGCGCCGTGCGCCCCATGGTCATCGTCTTCACCCTCATCGCCTTCCTGGTCACCTGGATCTTCGACGCCGACGTCGACGCCCAGGGCGGCGCCTACGCCACCGGCGTCCTCGTCCTCATCAGCTCCGCCGCGATCGCCGTCACCATCGCCGCCCGCAAGGCCGGCCAGCGCGGCTGGACGATCGGCTTCGCCGTCATCTCCGCGGTCTTCCTCTACGTCACCGTCGCGAACGTCTTCGAACGCCCCGACGGCGTCAAGATCGGCGCCTGCTTCATCGCCGGCATCGTCCTGGTCTCCCTCCTCTCCCGGCTGGCCCGCGCCTTCGAGCTCCGCGTGACGAGCGTGACGCTCGACGACATGGCGGAACGTTTCATCCGGGACATGGCCAGCCGCAAGATCCGGTTCATCGCCAACGAGCCCGACCGGCGCGACAAGGCCGAGTACCGCGACAAGATCGAGCAGATCCGCCAGGACAACGACATGCCCGAGCAGGAGGACTTCGTCTTCGTCGAGGTCACGGTCCTCGACCCCTCCGAGTTCGAGTCCGGCCTGACCGTACGCGGCGAGGTCCTGCACAACCGCTATCGCGTCCTGACCCTGGAGTCCTCCTCCATCTCCAACGCCCTGGCCGCGTTGCTCCTGCACACCCGCGACTCCACCGGCCGCATCCCGCACATCTACTTCGAGTGGACCGAGGGCAACCCCTTCGCCAACTTCCTGCGCTTCTTCCTCTTCGGCCAGGGCGAGGTCGCCCCGGTCACCCGAGAGGTCCTGCGCGAGGCGGAACCCGACCGCGCCCGCCGCCCCCGCGTCCACACCGGCTGACCCGTGAGGACGCGGACCGGCCGGTGCACCGTCAGAAACCCGTAAGGATCGGCCCCCACGACGTCAGAAGACCGTCAGCGCCCCTCCCCGCACCCCGCCGGGCCGCCTAGCGTCGGCCCCATGCAAGGGCTGGAACGAAGACGGGGACAGGGCCGCGGCGGCGGCATCGGCAGCGGACCGCCGTACCCGATGGTCGACCGCCACCGGCGCGCCGGCGTCCGGCTCGCCGTGGGCTGCGCGCTGGGCTTCTGCGCGCTGACGTTCCTGGTCGACTGGGACGCCGAGACCCTCACCCTCCCGCGCGCCCTGCTGTGGCCGACCCTGTCCGCCGGCGTCCTCGCCGTGCTCCTCCCCGCGAAGGTCAGCGCGGGCCCCGGCTGGCTGGCGGTCAGCGGCCCGTTCCACCGGCGCCGGGTGCGCACCGACGCGCTGGTCGCCGTCCGCCAGTACGCCGGCGCCTCCGCCCACCTGGTCCTGCACGACGCCTACGGACAACGGCTCGAGCTCGACCCCCGCGTCCTCACGGGCAACCCGCTGCTCTGGCACGACCTGGACACGGGCGCCCGCCACTCCCTGGCACAGGGCACCCTGCGCGAAGGCGCCGACGTGCTGGAACACCTGCGCCACGAGATCGACGACACGATCACCCTGGCCGTCCTCGAGGCCTCGGACCTGTCCTGAGAGACACCTCCGCACCCAGACGACGCACAACCACACATACCCGGCATATACGCCCCGGCCGCCTACCGTTGGGGCCCATGACCCTGAGCATCCGCAATCAGCTCCCCGGCACCGTCACCGCCGTCCACCCCGGCGAGGTCATGGCCACCGTCAGGATCCACCTGGACGGCGGCCAGGACCTCATGGCGGCCATCACCCTGGAGGCCGTGGACCAACTCGGCCTCACCGCCGGCACCGCCGTCCACGCCCTGGTGAAGTCGACGGAGGTCGCCCTGTCCACCGGCCAGGTCGCCGGCCTCTCGATCCGCAACCGGCTCCCCGGCACCATCACCGGACTCACCACCGGCGCGGCCATGGCCTCCGTGAAGGTCTCCGTGCCGGGCGGCGAACTCACCGCGGTGATCACCACGGACGCGGCCACCGACCTCGGCCTCTTCGTCGGCTCCGACGTCATCGCACTGATCAAGGCCACCGAAGTGTCCCTGGCGACGGCATAGCACGCGTGTGGGGCCCCGCCCGGAACCGTTCCGGGCAGGGCCCCGCATGCACTCGCTCAGTCCTCGTACGCGTCCAGCGGCGGGCACGAGCAGACCAGGTTGCGGTCACCGAAGGCCTGGTCGATACGGCGCACCGGCGGCCAGTACTTCTCGGCAGCGGTCACACCGGCCGGGAAGACGGCCTCCTCGCGCGTGTACGCGTGCTCCCACTCCCCGCCGAGCGCGGCCGCGGTGTGCGGCGCGCCCCGGAGCGGGTTGTCCTCGGCCGGCCACTCCCCCGACCCGACCTTCTCGATCTCCGCGCGGATGGCGATCATCGCCTCGCAGAAACGGTCCAGCTCGATGAGGTCCTCGGACTCGGTCGGCTCGATCATCAGCGTCCCGGCCACCGGGAACGACATCGTCGGCGCGTGGAACCCGTAGTCGATGAGCCGCTTGGCGACGTCGTCGACGCTCACCCCGGTCGCCTTGGTCAGCGGCCGCAGGTCGATGATGCACTCGTGCGCGACCAGCCCGCCCGGCCCGTTGTAGAGCACCGGGTAGTGCGGCTCCAGCCGCTTGGCGACGTAGTTGGCGCTGAGCACCGCCACCTGCGTGGCCCGCTTGAGCCCCTCGCCGCCCATGAGCCGCACATACGCCCAGGAGATCGGCAGGATCCCCGCGGACCCCCAGGGCGCGGCCGAGATCGGCCCGACACCCGTCTCGGGCCCGGCGGCGGGCTGCAACGGGTGGTTCGGCAGATACGGCGCGAGGTGCGACCGTACGGCCACCGGCCCGACGCCCGGGCCGCCGCCACCGTGCGGGATGCAGAACGTCTTGTGCAGGTTCAGGTGCGAGACGTCCCCGCCGAAGTGCCCCGGCTTGGCGAGCCCGACGAGCGCGTTGAGGTTCGCGCCGTCGACGTACACCTGCCCGCCCGCCTCGTGCACCTGGGCGCAGATGTCGGCGACGTGCTCCTCGAACACCCCGTGCGTGGACGGGTAGGTGATCATCAGCACCGACAGCTCGTCCCGGTGCCGCTCGATCTTGGCCCGCAGGTCCTCGACGTCGATCTCGCCGTCCTCGGCGGTCTTCACGACGACGACCTTCATGCCCGCCATGACGGCACTGGCCGCGTTGGTGCCGTGCGCCGAGGACGGGATGAGGCACACGGTCCGCTGCTCGTCCCCGTTGCCCCGGTGGTACCCGCGGACGGCGAGCAGCCCGGCCAGCTCCCCCTGCGACCCGGCGTTCGGCTGCAACGACACCTTGTCGTACCCGGTGACCTCAGCGAGCCGCTCCTCCAGCTCACGGATGAGCGTGAGGTAGCCCTCCGCCTGCTCCGCCGGCGCGAAGGGGTGCATCTGCCCGAACTCTGGCCAGGTGACCGGCTCCATCTCGGTGGTCGCGTTGAGCTTCATGGTGCAGGAGCCCAGCGGGATCATGCCCCGGTCCAGCGCGTAGTCCCGGTCGGCGAGGCGGCGCAGGTAGCGCAGCATCGCGGTCTCGGAGCGGTGCCGGTGGAAGACGGGGTGCGTCAGGATCGTGTCCGACCGGCGCAGCCCGGCGGGCAGGGCGTCGCCGGTCGCCGCGTCGAGCGACTCGATGTCGCCGTCCACGCCGAAGGCGGCCCAGACGGCGGCCACCTGCGCCCGCGCGGTCGTCTCGTCACAGGCGATCGACACCTGGTCGGCGTCGACGAGGTGCAGGTTGACACCGTGCTCCTCCCGCGCCGCGGCGACGATCTCGGCGGCCTTCGCCGGCACCCGCACGGTCAGCGTGTCGAAGTACGCCCCGTGCACGACCTCGACGCCGCCTGCCGCGAGCCCGGCGGCGAGGATCGCCGCGTACCGGTGCGTGCGCAGGGCGATCCCCCGCAGCCCGTCGGGCCCGTGATAGACGGCGTACATGCCCGCCATCACCGCCAGCAGCACCTGCGCCGTGCAGATGTTGCTGGTGGCCTTCTCCCGCCGGATGTGCTGCTCACGCGTCTGCAGCGCGAGCCGGTAGGCCTTGTGCCCGTCCGCGTCGACGGACACCCCCACGAGCCGCCCGGGCAGGCTGCGCGCGAACTTCTCGTGCACCGCCATGTAGCCCGCGTGCGGCCCGCCGAAGCCCATCGGCACCCCGAACCGCTGCGTCGTACCGACCGCGATGTCCGCCCCCAGCTCACCGGGCGACTTCAGCAGCGTCAGCGCGAGCAGGTCCGCGGCGACCGTGACGAGCGCGCCGAGCCCGTGCGCCTGGCTGATCAGCGGCTCGAGGTCGCGTACGGCACCGGAGGCGCCGGGGTACTGCACGAGCACACCGTTGATCTCGCGCGCGGCGAGCTCCGCCGGAATCCCGCCGCTCAGGTCGGCGACGACGACCTCCACGCCGGTCGGCTCGGCGCGGGTCTGGATCACGGCGATGGTCTGCGGCAGCGCGTCCGCGTCGACGAGGAAGAGGCCCTTCTTGTTCTTCCCCATCCGCCGCGACAGCGCCATCGCCTCGGCGGCGGCGGTGCCCTCGTCGAGCAGCGACGCGCCCGAGGTCGGCAGCCCGGTCAGGTCGGCGACCATGGTCTGGAAGTTCAGCAGCGCCTCGAGCCGGCCCTGCGAGATCTCCGGCTGGTACGGCGTGTAGGCCGTGTACCAGGCCGGGTTCTCCATGACGTTGCGCAGGATGACGGGCGGCGTGAACGTCCCGTAGTACCCGAGCCCGATCATCGGGTCGAGGACCTGGTTGCGGTCGGCCAGCGAGCGCAGCTCGGCCAGCACCTCGGCCTCGGTGCGCGCACCCGGCAGGTCCAGCGCGTCCGCGTTCTTGATCACATCCGGGACGGCGGCGGCGGTCAGCTCGTCGAGCGAGCCGTAGCCGACCTGCGCGAGCAGCTTGGCCCGCGCCTCGTTATCGGGCCCGATGTGGCGCTGCTCGAAGGGGATTCCCTGTTCGAGCTCGGAGAGTGGAATGCGATGGGCGGTCATTACGGAGGCCTCCTGGTCTGACACGACCTTCGAGGGTCACCACGGCGCGGGTACCCGGACGGCCTCCCCCTCTGTCATCTCAACCTGAGAGCTTCACCGGCCGCCCGAGGGCAGCCGGCTTTCACCGTCGGTGAGAGCGGGAGCCGTCGACGCCGTCGGCAACCCGCCCTGCTTTCCAGAGTGACCTCGTCCGTGCGGTACGTGTGCCTGAGAGATTCCGGGGAGGATTTGCTCCTTCGGCGCCTCCGATGATGTCTGGAGGACTCTCCCGCACGGGGTCAGCAGCCGTTGTCAGACTACCAGCGAGGTCAACATCACCCTCTCGAGTGGCCGCCCGTCCCAATGTGCTCTTTTGTAGTGCTTACGGATGAGTTTGCGACCAAGTGGAGGGCCCGTGCAGACCGACATCGATCCGCGCAACCTGATCGGCCGCAAGGCGTTCGACCGCAACGGCACCAAGATCGGCACCGTCGACGAGGTCTACCTCGACGACGCCACCGGCGTGCCCGAGTGGGCGGCCATACGCACCGGCCTGTTCTCCCGCGACGCCTTCGTGCCCCTGGAGCCCAGCGAGCTGGTCGAGGGCACCCTGCACATCCCCTTCGACCGGGCCCTGATCAAGGACGCCCCGGACTTCGGCGTGGGCCGCCACCTCTCGCCGGAGCAGGAACTCCAGCTCTACCACCACTACAGCCTCGACGTGGCCGCCCCGCCCCCGCTCCCCGACCACGACTTCGGCCGACTGGCGGGCACCGACGAGGGCTGAAGGCCCCCTGATCCCCTCTTCCCCTCAGCCGCAGGCCCGTATGAGCGCCCCGAGTATCCCGGCAGGGTCGTAGAGCGGTCGTGCGCCGTCCGTGACGACTTTCCGTGTGCCGGCGTCGAGCGGATCGGTCCGCGCCCAGTCGGGAGAACCGACGCCCACCTCGACCTCCAGACCGGATCCGGTGACATACCGCCATTCGGTGACGGCCCCCCACTCCTGGACGCGGACCAGCTCCCCCAGGGACAACTCGCGCCTCCAGGCGTCGTCGTCGCCGTACCGGGCAGCGGCCGTCGACAGCAGCACGAGATCGACGTCCGAGTCGGGACGCGCGACCCCACGCGCCCAGGACCCGACCAGGAGCAGCCCGACCACGTCGCTCCGATTCCCGGACCACCGAGTGACCCGGTCCACCACCTGCAGCATCTCGGCCTCACGCTCCGGCGACACCCCGGCCTGATCCGCGAACCGGCCTCCGTGCAGTTTCATACGGCCCCCCTTCCCTCACCGGCGTCACCTCGCGGGACACCGCCGCCACTCCGACTCACCCCACACTTCGAGCCGCTTCACTCTGTGTAACTGATCCGCCTCACCGAGAGTTCCCGGATCCCGCCACCGGCGACCCGGAATCCTCATCATGCGCTCCGACCGCCGCCCCGCCGCCCTCCTCAGGCCTTCGGCGCACCAGCGGCAGCGGATCCGCCGGCGCCAGCTCCGGGTCCTCGGTCCGGAAGGTCCGCACGCGGCCCGGCTCCGACTCGGGCGTCTCGAACCGCACCGTGACCCGGCCCAGCCCGCTGCCCTGCACCCACCCGTGGCCGAGCACGGCATGCCGCACGTCGTGTCCCGGGCGCCACTCGTGCTCCACCGGTGCCGCCTCCTCACCGACGGGCTCGTCCGCGATCTCCTCCTCGGGCCCGGCCACCCGCACCTCCGCCGCCTGCGCGAACAGGTCCTCCTGCGTGAAGTCCGCCAGACCGCTGACGCCCACCCCCAGGAGCCGCACCCCACCCGTCGTGTCCACGGAGTCCAGCAACCGGGCCGCCGCCTCCCGGATCACCGACGGATCGTCCGTGGGCCCGCGCAGGGTCTCGGACCGGGTGAGCGTGGAGAAGTCGTACCGCCGCACCTTCAGCACGATGGTCCGCCCCGAAAGACCAGCCCCCCGCAGCCTCCGCACACACCGGTCCGCCAGCCGCTGCACCTCCAGCTCGACCCGGACCCGGTCGTGGATGTCCACGTCGTACGTGTCCTCGACGGACACCGACTTGGTCTCCCTCTCAGCCACCACGGGCCGGTCGTCACGGGCCAGCGCCATCGCGTACAGGGCGTGCCCATGGGCCTTGCCCAGGAGCCGCACCAACTCGTCCTCACCGG
This sequence comes from Streptomyces sp. yr375, assembly GCF_900110755.1. Lineage (GTDB taxonomy): Bacteria > Actinomycetota > Actinomycetes > Streptomycetales > Streptomycetaceae > Streptomyces. The sequence continues at coordinate 9,791 of NZ_FOFF01000002.1, read as the reverse complement.
CCTCGGCGATCTCTTCGACCGTGAGGATCCCGGCCCGCCTCAGATGGTCCCCGGTCGCCGGGCCGACCCCCGGCAGGGTCCGCACCGGCATGGGGCCGAGCAGCGCCCGCTCGGTCCCCGGCTCGATGAGCACCAGACCGTCGGGCTTCGCCTGCTCCGAAGCGATCTTCGCGAGCATCTTGCACGAGGCCAGGCCCACCGAACCCGTGAGCCCGGTGACGGCCCGTATCTCCGCGCGCAGTCCGACGCCGGCCAGCCGCGCCGACTCGCCGTCCCACGCCGCCTCCCCGGCCTCCAGGTCCACGAAGGCCTCGTCCAGACTCAGCGGCTCCACCAGCGGCGACAGCGCCCCCAGCAACCCCATGACCTGTTCGCTGATCGACCGGTAGAACGCGAAGCGCGGGACGAGATAGGCGGCGTTCGGAGCCAGCCTGCGCGCCTGCGCCATGGGCATCGCCGAGTGCACCCCGAAGGCCCGCGCCTCGTAGGAGGCGGTCGCGACCACTCCACGGGGCCCCAGACCGCCCACGACCACGGCCTTCCCGCGCAGACTCGGCTTCGACGCCTGCTCCGCCTGCGCGAAGAAGGCATCCATGTCGAGATGCAGGATCGTGGGCGCGTTTCTCACATGTCCGATGCTGCACCACACCACTGACAACGAGGCCCGCGCCACCCCTCGCGCCCGGCGAGGAGCCTCAGACCGCCCGGTTGCGCCGCCGCGCCAGCTCGTCCGCCGGGTTGTGCCCGACGAGCGTCTCCCCGGTGTCGACCCGCTCCCCGTGCAGTTGCGACAGCGCGCTCTCGACGTCCCGCCACACCACGCCCACGGCGATCCCGAAGATGCCCTGACCACCCTGGAGCAGCGCGTGGACCTCGTCCGGCGAGCTGCACTCGTAGACCGTGGCGCCGTCGCTCATCAGCGTCATGCGCTCCAGGTCGCTGAACCCGCGCTCCCGCAGATGCTGCACGGCGGTGCGGATGTTCTGCAGCGACACCCCAGTGTCGAGGAACCGCTTGACGATCTTCAGTACGACGACGTCCCGGAAGCTGTACAGCCGCTGCGTACCCGACCCGTGGGCGGGCCGCACGCTCGGCTCGACGAGCCCGGTGCGCGCCCAGTAGTCCAGTTGCCGATAGGTGATGCCCGCGGCCGCACAGGCCGTCGGGCCGCGATAGCCGATCTGCTCGGACGCCATGGACGTCGCCCCTCCGCTGCTCGGCACGGCCGCCGGTCGATGCGGAGCCTGATCGGCCGCGCCGCCCTGCGGGGAACACCCCCGGCCCGACCGGAGCTGAGAGCTTGAGGGAGGGTACGGACCGCTCCCCCCGACACCGAATCCGGGGGCACCCCCAGCCGTACCGTCGCCGCTGGTTCTCACGCCGACCTCCGTCCTTGACCTGCCTTCTCGACGGTAGGCAGTCACCAGGGGTGCGTCAACGATCGCCACACTCGGCACGCCGAGTGATAATCACCCTAGGAGTGGTTTCCCGCACCCCACCGCGGGGAAAGGCTAGCCGAATGCGCTGAGAAGTAGCCGTAGGACGCTCTCACTCGCCGCTGGCATTTGCCGTGACCTGGGCGGGCGCCCCCGCCGACAGGACGCCCACGTCACGCGCCCACAGCACGCGACTGTGCCGGCTACTGGTTGCTGGTGCCGAAGTCCTCGGGCGAGATCTGGTCGAGGAACTCGCGGAACTTCTCCACCTCGTCCTCCTGCTCGTCCGGGATGGCGATCCCCGCGTCGTCGAGCACCGTGTCACTGCCGTAGATCGGCGTCCCCGTGCGCAGCGCCAGCGCTATGGCGTCGGACGGCCGCGCGCTCACCTCGACCCCGCTGGCGAAGACCAGCTCCGCGTAGAAGACGCCCTCCCGCAGATCCGTGATGCGCACCTCGCTGAGCTCCTGGCCGACGGCCTCCAGCACGTCCTTGAACAGGTCGTGAGTCAGCGGCCGCGCGGGGGCCATGCCCTGCTGGGCGAAGGCGATCGCCGTCGCCTCCCCCGGTCCGATCCAGATGGGGAGGTAACGGTCGCCTCCCACCTCGCGCAGCAGCACGATCGGTTGGTTGGAGGGCATCTCGACCCGGACACCTACGACATCGAGCTCGTTCACACAGCAACCCTAGGCCGTGCCCGGGACGTTTGGGTAGTCGGGCCGGGAACGGGCGACCGATCCGCCAAGGGCGAACCACCCCGCTCAGGGCAGCCGTACCCCGAGCGCCGTCTGCACCAAGGCCGCGTGCAGCGCGACCGTGAGCCCCGCGAGCTCCTTCGTACGGGCCTCCGCATGGGCCCTGGTCTGCGGATTGCGGTGCCGCCTGAGCGGGGCCACCACCTGGTCCACGAGCCCGGCCTCACGGTCGGCCGCGGCCTTCATCACCCGCAGATGCCGGGGCTCGATCCCGAACCTGCCCAGCTCGGCCACCAGGGCGGCCACCGTGGCCGCCTCGGCGTCATAGACCCCGTCCTCCAGCGGCACGACGAGCCCGTACGACTCCCACTCCACGAGCTCGGGCTCACCGATCCCCGCGGCCGCCAGCAGCTCGGACCGGCCGATCCGGGCGACGGTGGGCGTGTCCGAGACCTCCAGCACCGCCTCACCGTCCCGCTGTCGGCCCACGGTCGGCAACGGCGCGGCCTCGCCGCGCTCCATGGCGTCCAAGTGCTCGCGGATGACCTTGAGCGGCAGGTAGTGGTCCCGCTGCATCCTCAGTACGTGACCGAGGCGCTCGACGTCCTCCGCGCTGAACTTGCGGTACCCCGAAGGGGTCCGCTGCGGCTCGATGAGCCCCTCCGACTCCAGGAAACGGATCTTGGAGATGGTGACTTCGGGGAACTCGTCACGCAGCGCGTTCAGCACGGTGCCGATGCTCATCGGACCACCGTCCGCGGCGGCGGTGCCCTGTCCGGCACCGCCCCTCGGTGTTCGAAGCATGGACCTTCCCTGGGGGTCCCCCCGGACGGCGCCCGGGGGAGGGTCAGTAGCCCCGCTGGCTCGCGTAGAAAACCAGCCGGTACTTGCCGATCTGCACCTCGTCACCGTTCGACAGAGCGACCTCGTCGATCCGCTCCCGGTTGACGTACGTGCCGTTCAGACTGCCGACGTCCGCCACCCTGAACGTGCCGTCCGGGTTGCGCCGGAACTCCACATGGCGACGCGAGACCGTCACGTCGTCGAGGAAGATGTCGCTCTGCGGGTGCCGGCCGGCCGTGGTCAGGTCGCCGTCCAGCAGGAAGCGGCTGCCCGAGTTCGGACCGCGGCGCACGACCAGCAGCGCCGAACCCAGCGGCAGCGCGTCGACCGCGGCCTGCGCCTCGGGCGAGAGCGCGGGCAACTGCGTCTGGCCGGTGACCTCGGCGTCGTACGCCTCGAGACCGGAGATGGAGATCGTGGAGGTCGTCTCCGACGCCCGCTCGGGCGTCAGCCCGGGACGCAGCGGCGCGCCGCAGTTGGAGCAGAAGCGGCTGTTCTCCGCATTGCGGTTGCCGCACCTCGTGCACACCAGGGCCGACATAGGGGAAAACCCTCCACCCGTACTTGAGGTTGACGGTTGGCCGAAACCTATGCCGCCGGACTGCGCAGGGTCAACCGACGCTCCACCCTGACCTCCGGAGACATCGCCGCCCGGACCGTCCACCTGGTCCCTGAACAGCGGCCGCTGACCCTCTGCGTCGGGCTGTGCGCGATGACGAGCGGTCGCGTTGTCGCTGCCCTCTCGCGCGCTCTTGCCGAACAACTTCGCAAACAACTTCACGGGCGATTCCCCTTGACCGAAACAGACCCGCCCGTGGGGCAGGACGAACCCTGACTGATTACACCGGCCGACCCGGACACCTTCACAACGTCCATGTCCACCAGACAGTTTCCACCACGCACCACCCGATCGGTGCGTCGACCCCCCGCAACCTCATGCCCCTGCCTGACGCCCCCCATGCACCCCCGGTTCACTGCGCCGACGACCGAGCGTAGTCAGGCTGCTTCGCCGCTCGCAAGGCGTCCACAACGATCTTGTCCGACCGCTCGACGGTCACGGTGGCCTGCTCCTTCTCGAGATTCTGCACCACGCCTCCAGGGATGTTCAGAGCCGGCTCGAGGTCCTGCGGGTTACCGATGACCTTGAAACGAAAGGGCGCGTTGATCTTGTTCCCGTCGACGCTCACGCTCTTGCCGGAATCCGTCAGGTACGTGCCGGCGACCACCCGCACACCGTTCACCTGGATCGCCTCGGCCCCGGCCGCGCGCAGCTCCTGGATGGCGTCGAGCAGCATGTCCGCCTTGACCGTCCCCTTCGTGTCCTCGATGGTCATCGTGATGCCGGGCCCCTGCGCGGCCACCGTGCCCGCCAGAATGCCGAGTTGCTTCTCCTTCTCGACCGTCTGCTTACGGGCCTCCTCGGCCTGGTCGGAGCTGTTCTCCAGCTCCTGCTGCTGCTTCTCGAGGCCCTGCTTCTCGTCCTCAAGACGCTGACTGCGGTCGTCCAGTTCATCGAGGATGCGCACAAGATCCTCCTGACGTGCGCCGCGCAGGGCGTTTCCGCTGTCGCTGTTGGAGGCGACCTGGACGGCCAGGCCGAAGCCGAGACCGAACAGCAGCAGGGCCACGATGAGTTGGGCCCGCGACACGCGCGGCGGCCAGAGCCCCTGCACCAGCCGCTGCCGACCGGTCAGCACGGGCGCGGCCGACTCCTCGGCCCCGTCGCCCACGGACGGCGTCACGGGCACCTCCTCGGGCAGCTCCTTGCGCAGCCTGTTCTCGGGCGCCTCATCCTGATTGCTCATCGGCCTCACGCCCGGAAGACGTGCCGACGGATCGCCGCGGCGTTGGAGAAGATCCGGATACCGAGGACGACCACCACACCCGTGGACAGTTGCGACCCCACGCCCAACTCGTCGCCCAGGAACACGATCAGGGCGGCCACGACCACGTTCGACAGGAACGACACCACGAACACCTTGTCGTCGAAGATCCCGTCGAGCATGGCCCGCAGCCCGCCGAACACGGCGTCCAGCGCCGCCACCACGGCGATCGGCAGATAAGGCACGACGGCTGCCGGAATCTCCGGCTGGACCAACAGGCCCGCCACGACTCCCACGACGAGGCCCAGTACGGCGATCACGATGCGTCCTTCTCAGTTCTCGGCTGTGCTGTACGTACGATCACACTCGGTGCGGCGGGCAGCCGGACGTCGTCCACCACGGAGATGGCCGTCCGGATGCCGTAGTTCTCCTGTAGGGCGTTGAGATACAGCCCGTCGGCACTGTTCTGGAACCGGGTGCTGAGGTTTTTCCCGTCCCCCACCGCGAGCACCGTGTACGGCGGCACCAGCGGCTTGTTGTCGACCAGTATCGCGTCCCCCGCGGCCCTGATCGCCGACAGCGCCGTCAGCCGCTGTCCGTTGATCGAGACGGCCTCGGCACCCGACGCCCACAGTCCGTTGACCACGCGCTGCATGTCACGGTCCCGGACCCGCCCGGTGTCGGAGAAACCGGAGGTCTCACGCGGGTCGCCGTCACCGCCCGTGGTGGCCTCCTTGGCGTCGTCCACCACCAGTTTGACGCCTGGGCCGTGCACCTCGACGGCACCCGACAGGATGCCCACCAGGTCCGCCTGGTCGCTGCCGCCGCTCTGCTTGAGCGCCTGCTGCTGCCGGGCGCTCACGTCGTCGCGCAGCTTGTCGACGGTGCTCTCGAGCGCGTCGGCCGCCTTGGTCTCGCTGTCGATGCGGTCGATCAGCTCCTCACGCTCCTTGGCGACGACCGGAGCCGCCACCCGCGCCTGCGCCGCACCCACGGTGACCACGAGGGCCGCGAGCACCAGCCCGCCGGCGAGACCGAGCTTCGCCCGCACCGTCCTGGGCAGCCCGCCCGCGCCTTCGGCCCGCTTACGGGCGGCGGCCTCGGCATACCCGTCGTCGAGGCTGTGGTCCATGACGTTGGTGAGCAGCGACATGGACGCGTCCGGGCGCGACGCGCGCGCGGGTGTGCTCCGAACGGGGGGCGGCTGCGGCATGCCGCTCATCGTCGCACGTCGCGCCCAGTACCTCCGAATGGCCCCACCGGCGTGCCGGACAGGCCCCCTGGGGGACACCTGTCCGGCACGCGCGCGTGCGCGTGGTTCAGCGTCCGGCGCTGTCCACGACCGACGACCACTCGTCGAGCAGAGCCTGCGCGGACGCGTCGTCCGGCCCCTCCGCCCACAGATGGGTGACGGCCTCGGCCGGGTCGGGCAGCACCATCACCCAACGCCCATCCGTCTCCACCACCCGAACACCGTCGGTGGTGTCCACGAAGCGGTCTCCGGCCGCCTCGACGACCCGCCGCATCACGAGTCCCTTGACGGCCCACGGGGTCGCCAGATCCCGCTTCAGGACGTGCGCCCGCGGAATCCGCGCGTCGATCTGGCTGAGGGTGAGCTGCGTCCGCGCCACCAGCCCGATCAGCCGCACGAAGGCCGCCGTACCGTCGAAGACACTGCTGAACTCCGGGACGATGAACCCGCCCTTGCCGTCGCCGCCGAAGATGGTCGTCTCGTCCCGCCCGACCCGCGTGAGGTCGTCGGGCGAGGTCGTCGTCCACTCGACCTGCGTCCCGTGATACGCCGCCACCTGCTCGGCGATCCTCGTCGTGGTCACCGGCAGCGCCACCCGCCCGCTGCGCCGCTCGGCGGCCACCAGGTCGAGCAGCACGAGGAGCGCCCGGTCGTCCTCGATGATCCGGCCCTTCTCGTCAACGAGGGAGAGCCGTTCACCCACCGGGTCGAACCGCACACCGAACGCGGCCCGCGACGAGGCCACGATCTCCCCGAGCCGTACGAGCCCGGAGCGCCGCTGATCACCCGTCTCCGTGGGTCTGGCCTCGTTCAGACCGGGGTTGATGGTCAGCGAGTCCACCCCGAGCTTCCCGAGGAGACTCGGCAACACCAGTCCGGCGCTGCCGTTCGAGGCGTCCACCACGACCTTGAGCCCGGACTCGGAGATCCCGGTCGTGTCCACGTTCCGCAGCAGCGACCCGGTGTACGAGTCGAAGACGCTGGCCGGGAAATGCAGGTCCCCGATCTCTCCCGGGAACGCCCGCCGGTACTCCTGCCGCGCGAACACCCGGTCCAGCTTGCGCTGACTGCCCTGCGACAGGTCCGCGCCCTGCCCGTCGAAGAACATGATGTCCACGGAGTCCGGCACCCCGGGCGAGGTCCGGATCATGATCCCGCCGGCACTCCCCCGCGCGGTCTGCTGCCGCGCCACGGGCAGCGGTACGTTCTCCAGGTCGCGTACGTCGATCGCACTGGCCTGGAGCGCGGAGATGACGGCCCGCTTCAGCGCACGGGCGCCACGGGAGTGGTCCCGGGCCGTGGTGACGGTGGCCCCCTTCTTGAGCGTCGTGGCGTAGGCCCCGGCGAGACGCACGGCCAGCTCGGGCGTGATCTCGACGTTCAGGATTCCGGACACCCCGCGAGCGCCGAAGAGGTGCGCCTGTCCCCTCGACTCCCAGATCACCGACGTATTGACGAACGCGCCGGCTTCGATGGTCTTGAAGGGATAGACCCGCACATTCCCCTGCACGATCGATTCTTCACCGATCAGGCATTCGTCCCCGATGACGGCGCCGTCCTCGATCCGGGCAGCCCGCATGATGTCGGTGTTCTTTCCGACGACACAGCCCCGCAGATTGCTGTGCTGCCCGACGTACACGTTGTCGTGCACGACGGCCTTGTGCAGAAAGGCCCCGCTCTTCACGACGACGTTGGATCCGACGACGGTGTGCTCGCGGATTTCGGCGCCGGCCTCGACCTTCGCGTAGTCCCCGATGTACAGGGGCCCGCGCAGTACGGCATCGGGATGCACTTCGGCGCCTTCGGCCACCCAGACGCCCGGGGAGATCTCGAAGCCGTCGATCTCGACGTCGACCTTGCCCTCCAGCACGTCGGCCTGGGCCTTCACGTAGCTCTCGTGCGTGCCGACGTCCTCCCAGTAGCCCTCGGCGATGAACCCGTAGATCGGCTTGCCTTCCTTCATCAACTGCGGGAAGACATCGCCCGACCAGTCGACGGACACATCGGCCTCGACGTAGTCGAAGACCTCGGGCTCCATGACGTAGATGCCCGTGTTCACGGTGTCGGAGAACACCTGGCCCCAGGTGGGTTTCTCCAGGAAACGCTCGACCTTGCCCTCTTCGTCGACGATGGTGATGCCGAATTCCAAGGGATTGGGCACCCGCGTCAAGCAGACGGTGACCAGCGCGCCTTTTTCCTTGTGGAAGCTGATCAGCTCGGTGAGGTCGAAGTCGGTGAGGGCATCACCGGAGATGACGAGGAAGGTGTCGTCCTTCAACGCCTCCTCAGCGTTCTTCACACTCCCGGCGGTACCTAGCGGCTTCTCCTCATTGGCATAGCTGAGCTCCATTCCGAGCTCTTCGCCGTCGCCAAAGTAGTTCTTGACCAACGACGCCAGGAACTGGACAGTTACGACGGTCTCGTTGAGCCCATGCCTTTTGAGCAGCCTCAGCACGTGCTCCATGATCGGCCGGTTGACCACCGGCAGGAGCGGCTTGGGCATACTTGAGGTCATGGGGCGAAGGCGTGTGCCTTCGCCTCCGGCCATCACGACGGCCTTCATGTCGGAAGCGTCCTCCTAAAGAGACGACGGTCTAGCCGACTTCACCCGTCCAGATTGTCCCGCACTTTTCTGCCGCGGGCCATCGAGCCACTGCTACTACTGCCAATCGGCGAGCTCAGTCGGCCATGGCGTCCGCACGAACGATACGGCGGACCTGTACCACGTAGAGGACTCCTGCCCACCAGTAGAGCGTTGTACCCCATCCGGCGAACGCCCATCCGAAAATCGCAGCGAGTGACGCCAGCCAGCCACTCCCGTCACTGAGCAGAAGCAGCGGGAAGGCGTACATGAGGTTGAAGGTGGCCGCCTTCCCCAGGAAGTTCACCTGCGGCGGCGGATAGCCGTGTCGCCTGAGGATGCCCACCATCACCAGCAGAACCAGCTCACGCGCAAGAAGTACAGCGGTCAACCAGATAGGCAGAATCTCCCGCCAGGTGAGACCGACCAATGTCGAGAGAATGTAGAGCCGGTCGGCAGCCGGGTCGAGGAGCCGGCCGAGGCTGCTGATCTGGTTCCAGCGCCGCGCGAGCATGCCGTCCAGATAGTCACTGACCCCGCTGAAAGCCAGCACGAGAAGAGCCCAGCCGTCACTCTGCGGGCCTCCGAACTCGGGCCGGAGAATCAGCCACAGGAACAGGGGCACGCCGACGAGACGCGCCATGCTGAGGATGTTCGGGATGGTGAGGACCCGGTTTGTCTGGACACGGGTCTCTTGGACCTCCACCCGGGGGCCTCCAGTAGGAAATGAGCCAACGATGCCCCCTGACCATACCCCAACGCAAAAAAGCTCTGGCTCTCGGGCTGTATGCCCAAGAGCCAGAGCTCTAAAAGGAGTTCGGCGGTGTCCTACTCTCCCACAGGGTCCCCCCTGCAGTACCATCGGCGCTGTAAGGCTTAGCTTCCGGGTTCGGAATGTAACCGGGCGTTTCCCTCACGCTATGACCACCGAAACACTATGAAACTGTCCAGCCGCACCACACCGTGACCAATAGGTGTGGGGCCGTTCGTGGTTTCAGAACCAACACAGTGGACGCGAGCAACTGAGGACAAGCCCTCGGCCTATTAGTACCAGTCAGCTTCACCCATTACTGGGCTTCCACATCCGGCCTATCAACCCAGTCGTCTACTGGGAGCCTTAACCCCTCAAAGGGGGTGGGAATACTCATCTCGAAGCAGGCT
>NZ_FOFF01000003.1 GCF_900110755.1 Streptomyces sp. yr375 | reverse complement strand
CCCCGACCCGCACCAGCGGCGCCGGCGAGGTCAACCGGTTCGCCACCATCGCCTCGATCACCTGCCCGTGGCTCAGGTGGGCGCTCGCGCCGCCCGGGCACAGCTCGTCGACGATCCTGGCTACATCCAGCCGGCGCAGAAACTCGGCAGCGACAGGCAGAGCACCCAGACGCTTCTCCACCACGGACACCACCGCGCACTCGAAGCGCTGACGCTGAGACCGTGGCCGCGGGGACCGGGAAGTCATCGACACACCCCACCCAACGCCACACCCCCGGCCCAGGACACCCCCGGGCCGGTCACACCATACGAATCAGCGACCCGCGAAGTACGGGACTAGCGGAACGCGGGCCGAGGTGTGGGACAGGTCCAGGGTGAGGGTCGGGGTGTCGGCGGGCGGGTCGATGAGGTCCTTGTCGGTGCCCGCGACGATCAGCGCGAGGCGGTGGCCCTTCGGTACGACGTGGTCGGTGGCGGCCAGGTCGAGGGTGAGGGTGTAGGGCTTGCCCGGGGTGAGCGGGACGCCCTTGCCGGGGTTGGCGTAGGTGCCGAGGTCGGCCCAGCCCCGGCTGACGACGGTGGCGGTGACGTCGGCGGTGTCGGCCTCGGTCGCCTTGAAGCAGGCGCTGTCTCCCGCCGTGCTCGCGCCCCAGCAGGTGCGGTCGGTGAGGGTGGTGACGCCCTCGCCGCTGCCGCCGTAGTCACGGACGGTGTCGGGTCCGAGGTCGACGAGTACGGCGGTCAGGTAGGCCGTGGCGGTGGTGGGCGTCGCGGTGACGGTGACCTGGGAGGAGCCGGCGACGCGCAGGTCGCGGGTGAGGGGCCCGGTGACGAAACCGGCCTTGTCGGGGGTCGGGGTGTCGATCCGCGCGGCCCAGTCGGTCTCGCCGAGGCTCGGGTCGTCGGTGAAGGCGGCGCTGCCCTTGCCCTGGCGCAGGCCGAGCGTGCCGACGCCGGGCTGGGCACCGGTCGACGGGCGCAGGGTGGTGGCCTGTGTGCCGCGCGGCGGCCAGACGGCGGAGGTGACCCACTGGTCGGGGTGTCGCTCGACGTCGGCCATGGGCTCGCGGTCGACGCCGTTGTCGTAGCCGAGGAGTTCGTGGTCGAACCAGCGGTGCAGGGTGTCGACCCAGGCGGCGCGGCGGAAGTCGAAGGGGTCGACGTGGCCGGTCTGGGAGAGCCAGATCTTGCGCTGGACGCCGTTCTTCGCGAGGGCGTCCCACCACTGGCCGAGGTGCTTGGTGCGGACGTTGAGGTCCTGCATGCCGTGCACGAGGAAGACGCTGGCCTTGACCTTCGACGCGTTCTTGACGTAGTCGCGCTCGGCCCACAGGGAGGTCCAGTCGCCGGTGCGCGGGGCCTCGTCGACGAGTCTGCGCTGAACGGCGGCGCACTTGGCGCGGGCGTCGGGGCTGTCGACGTAGTCGGAGAGCCAGTCGGGGCCGGAGTCGTAGAGGGGGGCGCCCTGGGCGAAGTAGTAGTCGTACCAGGACGATATGGCGCTGATCGGGACGATCGTCTTCAGGCCCCGCACGCCGGTGGCGGCGACGCCGTTGGCTATCGTGCCGTCCCAGCTCTTGCCGATCATGCCGGTTCTGCCGTTGGTCCAGCCCGCCTTGGCGGTCGTGGTGCCGGTGCGGGTGGTGTAGGCCTTGGCGCGGCCGTTCAGCCAGTCGACGACGGCCTTCGCGGACTGGACGTCGGAGCGCCCGCCGACGTCGACGCAGCCGTCGGAGCGGTTGGTGCCGGCCAGGTCGACGCCGACGAAGGCGTAGCCGCGCGGCACGAAGTAGTTGTCGTAGAACAGCGGCATCTGGACGACGTTCCCGGCCGTGTCGTACGTCTTGAGCTGGCTCTCGTTGCCTCGGCCGCAGCAGGAGTAGTAGGGGCTGGCGTCCATGATGACGGGCACCTTGCGGCCCTGTGCGGCGGGTTCGCGGGGGCGGACGATGTCGACGGCGACGCGGTCCGGCCGCCCGTCGTGGTCGCCGTCGAGTCCGGTGTCGACCCAGACCGCCTCGCGGACGGCGTCGGCGTAGGAGTAGACGGGCCTGCTCTCGCGGGGCGCGCCGTGGGCGGCCGCCGGGGTGAGGGAGGCGGCCACCAGGAGGGTGAGGGCGGCGGTCGCGAGCGGTCTCCAGACCGCGCGGCGCATGCGTGTCGACATGCGCGGGACGGTACAGCGGGCAACTCCCTTGCAGAAGAGGGCAATTGTGAGGCTGCTGTGGCGGGACTGTGCTGCCTGGCCGGAACTCGCCCACCGGGTCCTGTGGGGACGGGCGGGGAGTCAATAGGCTCCGAACAGCCTTCGTACCCCCACTACTTGGAGCTTTCGTGCACCGCAGACTCATCGCGCCGGGCGCGCTCGCCGCCGCCTCCGTGCTGCTGGCGATCCCGGCGTCCGCCGCGGGCTACTCCCCCGGCGCGCCGGGCATCGGCGACCCCTACTACCCGGCCTACGGCAACGGCGGCTACGACGTCTCCCACTACGACCTGCGGCTGACGTACCAGCCGGCCACGGACGAGTTGGCGGGGACGGCGACGATCCTCGCGAAGACCACCCAGGACCTGTCGAGCTTCGACCTGGACTTCCTGCTGGACGTCCAGGAGGTCCGGGTCAACGGGGCCACGGCCGCGTTCGCCGCCTCCGGCGAGCACGAGTTGGTGGTGACGCCGAAGCAGCTGCTGGCGAAGGGCAGTTCGGTGACGGTCGTCGTCCGCTACAGCGGGGTACCGTCGACGAAGAGCGCGTACGGCTTCTCCACCTGGCACCGCACGCCGGACGGCGCGGTCGCTGCGGACGAGCCGGAGTCGGCGTGGTGGTGGTTCCCGAGCAACGACCACCCGCTCGACAAGGCGACCTACGACGTGTCGGTGGCCGTGCCGGACGGCACCCAGGCCATCTCCAACGGCACGCTCCAGTCGACGAGTTCGCGCCTCGGCTGGACGCGCTACACCTGGCGTCAGAACAAACCGCAGGCGACGTATCTGGCCACGCTGGCGCTCGGGAAGTTCGACATCACGACGAGCACCTCGGAGGGCGGCGTCCCGGTCGTCAACGCCTACAGCAGGGATCTCGGGGACGGCGACGGGGCGGCGCGGGCGAGCGTGGAGCGCACCGGGGAGGTCGTCGACTGGCTGAGCGGGTACTTCGGGCCGTATCCCTTCGGGTCGGCGGGCGGGTATGTGCCGAACACCACGACGACCTACGCGCTGGAGACGCAGACCCGGGTGTTCTACAGTCCGCGGCAGTTCGCGAACGGCTCCAACACCTCTGTGGTGGTGCACGAGTTGGCCCACCAGTGGTACGGGGACTCGGTGTCCCTCAAGAGCTGGAAGGACATCTGGCTCAACGAGGGCTTCGCCCGGTACGCGCAGTGGCTGTGGTCCGAGCACGAGGGCGAGGGCACGGCGCAGCAACTCGCCGACTACACGTACGCCTCGCATCCGGCCGACGACGCGTTCTGGACGGTGCGGCCGGGCGACCCGGGCGCCGAGAACCAGTTCGACGCCGCCGTCTACGACCGGGGCGCGCTGGCCGTGCAGGCGCTGCGGAACGAGATCGGCGACGACGCGTTCTTCGCCGTCCTGAAGGGCTGGCCGCAGAAGTACGCGTACGGCAACGCGTCGGTCGCCGACTTCCGGGAGTACGCCGAGCAGGTCTCCGGGAAGCGGTTGGGCGCACTGTTCGACACGTGGCTGTTCCAGCCGACGAAGCCTGCGGTATCTGCGGTTTCCGCGGGGACGTTGACGGCGCCCGCGCAGCCGAAGTCGTGGAAGAAGATCGCGGCGACGAACTCCCTGCACGGAGGCTGAGTCGCGGCGCGCCTGCCGGGTATGACTGTCTGAAGGAAGCGTGGACAGCGACGGGAGTCAGCATGGCGGGGGCGGTCAATGACAACGGCAACGAGAGAGCGTGGCGGGTGCTGGCGGGGATCGGCGGGGTGGGGGTCGGGATCGGCCTGATCGCCGGAGTCCCTGTGCTGACTCTGCCGGGGGCGCTCTGCGCCTTCGTCGGCCTGATCGGGCTGGTGGTCACGCGACGCAAGTAGCCGCCGCCGTCCGCTCGTTCGCTAGTGGTGGGCTGCCGTCAGGAGGGCGTCGCGGGACAGGGCGGCGCTCTCGGTGGCCGGGACGGTACACGCGTACGCCCCGGCCACCGCGCCCAACCGGGCGCAGCGGTGCGGCGGTTCACCGCTGAGCAGGCCGAAGACGAACGCGGCGGCGAAGGCGTCGCCCGCGCCGTTGGAGTCCACCACCGGTCCGGGCGGGGCGACCGCCGGTATGTGGGTCAGCTCGCCGTCCGCTGTCAGAAGGTGGGCGCCTTCGGCTCCGGCGGTGACGACGACCGCCTCGGCGCGGCCGTGCCCGGCGATCCGGCGCATCGTCGCCTCGGGGTCGGTGAGCGCGGCGGCGGAGAGGAACACGACGTCCGCCGTGAAGGCGAACGGCTCGTGGTGCGGGTTCGCGCCGTCCCAGTCGTGCAGGTCGGTGGAGATACGGACGCCTGCCGCGCGCAGGACCGGCAGGGCGTCGGCGCAGCCGGGGGTGATGGCCACGTGCGCGTGGCGGCTCGCCGCGGCGAGGTCGCGCAGGGTGTCGGGCGGGAACCGGTCGTCGGGCCGCCCGCGGCTGGTGTCGTACAGCGACAGCCGCCGCCCGTCCGGGCTCACCAGGTTGACCGCGCGCTTGGTGCCGGCGGGCTGCGGGACGGCGGTGAGGGCGATGCCGTGCCGCTCGTGCAGGGCCCGCACCAGGTCACCTTCCGGATCGTCGCCGAGGAGGTCGAGGTGGTGGGTGCGCAGACCGAGGGCGGCGAGCCCCAAGGCGACGAAGTCACCGGTCTGCCCGGCGCGGGTACGGATCCCCCGGTCGATCAGATAACTGTCGGCATACGGCAACGGCAACTCCGGCACATACACGACGGTGTCCACACCGGCCCCACCGAGCACCAGAACATCGATGCCCCGGCCGCCGCCCGTATCGACGTCCATACCGGAATCCATAACGGCGTCCACATCTGCGTCCATCTGCGCGCTACCCCTCCCCGTGGTCATACACCGTCACCGCGACGCCCCGCTCCACCAGCCGCTCAGCAACGAGCGGTTCGACCCGGGACCAGGTACCCCCGGCCAGGCCGCAGCCTATCCGTGGCATGCCGCTCCGCTGGGTTAGACGGGTCCATCTCGCCGTAGGCCCCCCGGAGCGTGGGTCTCTCCAGGTTGTGCGTGGCTGGTCGCGCAGTTCCCCGCGCCCCTTTCGGGCGCGCACACCTGCCCCACGCGGACAGTCACCGCCGACCTACTGCGGGAGTGGTTCGGGGAGCCGCCGGTGGACGGCTCCCCGTGACGGGCCGGTGGGTCAGCGTGTGTCGGTGAAGGGTTCGCCGCGGTCTGCCTTTGTCACAAGCAGGGCGGGTGGGGTGAAGCGGGTGCCGTAGCGGTCGGCGAGTTCGCGGGCGCGGGCTACGAAGCCGGGGAGGCCGCCCTCGTAGCCGTTGATGTATTGCAGGACGCCGCCGGTCCAGCCGGGGAAGCCGATGCCGAAGAGGGAGCCGATGTTGGCGTCCGCGACGGATGTCAGCACGCCCTCTTCGAGGAGTTTGACGGTGTCTAGGGCCTCGGCGAAGAGCATGCGTTCCTGCATGTCCCGGAACGGGATCTCCGTGCCCGCGCGCGTGAAGTGCTCGCGCAGGCCCGGCCACAGGCCGGCTCGCCGGCCGTCGTCGCCGTAGTCGTAGAAGCCCGCTCCGCCGCTGCGGCCGGTGCGGCCGAACTCGTCGGCCATGCGGTCGATGACGGCCTCGGCGGGATGCCCGGGCCAGACTCCGCCGGCCTCTTCCACGGCCCGCTTCGACTCGGCCCGGATCTTCTGCGGGAGCGTGAGCGTCAGGTCGTCCATCAGGGCGAGGACCTTGCCCGGGTAGCCCGCCTGGGCCGCCGCCTGCTCGACGGAGGCGGGCTCGATGCCCTCGCCGACCATGGCGACGCCCTCGTTGATGAAGTGGCCGATCACCCGTGAGGTGAAGAAGCCGCGCGAGTCGTTGACGACGATCGGCGTCTTCCTGATCTGCCGGACCAGGTCGAAGGCGCGCGCGAGCGCCTCGTCGCCGGTGCGCTCGCCCTTGATGATCTCGACGAGCGGCATCTTGTCGACGGGTGAGAAGAAGTGCAGCCCGATGAAGTCGCCCTGGCGCTCGACGCCTTCGGCGAGGACGGTGATGGGGAGGGTGGAGGTGTTGGAGCACAGCAGGGCGTCGGGGGCGACGAGGTGCTCGATCTCCTGGAAGACCTTGTGCTTGAGGGCGGTGTCCTCGAACACGGCCTCGATGACCGCGTCGCAGCCGGCCACGGCGGCGGGGTCCGCGGTGGGCGTGATGCGGGCGAGCAGCGCGTCCGCCTTGTCCTGCGTGCTTCGGCCCCGGGCGACGGCCTTGGCGCACAGCTTCTCGGAGTAGCCCTTGCCGCGGGCGGCGGCCTCGGCGGAGACGTCCTTCAGGACGACGTCGATGCCCACGCGGGCGCACGCGTAGGCGATGCCGGCGCCCATCATCCCGGCGCCCAGGACGGCCACCTTGCGGACGGTGCGGGGCTCGATGCCCTGGGGGCGGCTGAGGCCGGAGTTGACGGCCTGGAGGTCGAAGAAGAACGCCTGGATCATGTTCTTCGACGTCTGTCCGGCGGCCAGTTCGACGAAGTAGCGGGACTCGATGACCTGCGCGGTCTCGAAGTCGACCTGGGCGCCCTCGACGGCCGCGGCGAGGATGTTGCGCGGCGCCGGGTAAGGCGCGCCGTTGCTCTCCTTGCGCAGGCTGGCCGGGAAGGCGGGCAGGTTGGCGGCGAAGCGGGGGTTGGCGGGGGTGCCGCCGGGGATGCGGTAGCCCGGCCGGTCCCAGGGCTGCTGCGACTCGGGGTTCGCGTCGATGAAGGCGCGGGCCTTGGCGAGCAGTTCGTCGGGGGTGGCGGCGACCTCGTCGACCAGGCCGTTGTCCAGGGCGCGCCGCGGGCTGTACTGGGTGCCCTTGAGGAGGACCTTGAGGAGGGCGTCGGTGATGCCCAGGAGGCGCACGGTGCGGACGACGCCGCCGCCTCCGGGGAGCAGCCCGAGGGTCACCTCGGGGCAGCCGATCTTCGAGCCGGGGGCGTCGAGGGCGACCCGGTGGTGGCAGGCGAGGGCGAGTTCGTAGCCGCCGCCGAGGGCCGCGCCGTTCAGGGCGGCGACGACCGGCTTGCCGAGGGTCTCGATGCGGCGGAGGTTGCGCTTGATCTCCAGGCCGCCGTCGAACATCTCCTGCGCGGTCTCCGGGGTGACGCGGATCAGGTCGCGCAGGTCGCCGCCGGCGAAGAAGGTCTTCTTGGCGGAGGTGAGGATGATGCCCCGGATGCTGTCCTTCTCCGCCTCCAGGCGGTCGGTGACGGCGGCGAGGGAGGTGCGGAATGCCGCGTTCATGGTGTTCGCGGACTGGTTGGGGTCGTCGAGGACGAGGGTGACGAGGCCGGTGCGGTCCTGTTCCCAGCGGATGGTGGTGCTCTGTGTCATGACGGGGTCTCCGTAGAAGTCTCTGGCTGCCGCTGGGGTGGTCAGACGCGCTCGACGACGGTGGCGATGCCCATGCCGCCGCCCACGCACAGCGTGGCGAGGCCGTAGCGCTTGTCCTGGCGCTCCAGTTCGTCGACGAGCGAGCCGAGGATCATCGCGCCGGTGGCGCCGAGCGGGTGGCCCAGCGCGATGGCGCCGCCGTTGACGTTGATCCTGTCCAGGGACAGGCCCATGTCCCGCGCGAAGCGCAGGACGACCGCCGCGAACGCCTCGTTGATCTCGATGAGGTCGATGTCGTCGATGGTCAGGCCGGCCTTCGCGAGGGCCTTGCGGGTGGCGGGCGCGGGACCGGTGAGCATGATCGTCGGCTCGGAGCCGGAGACGGCGGCCGAGACGATCCGCGCGCGCGGGGTGAGCCCGTACCGCTCGCCGACCTCCTTGGAGCCGATCGCGACCAGGGAGGCGCCGTCGACGATGCCGGAGGAGTTGCCCGCGTGGTGGACGTGGTCGATCTTCTCGACCCAGTGGTACGTCTGCAGTGCCACCGCGTCGAAGCCGCCCAGCTCGCCGATGTCGGCGAAGGAGGGCTTCAGCCTGGCCAGCGAGTCGGCGGTGGTGCCGGGGCGCGGGTGCTCGTCGTGGTCGAGGACGACGAGGCCCGCGCGGTCCTTCACCGGGACGACGGAGCGGTCGAAGCGGCCCTCCTTCCAGGCCGTCGCCGCCCGCTCCTGCGACAGCGCCGCGTACTCGTCGACATCGCGCCGGGAGAAGCCCTCGACGGTGGCGATGAGGTCGGCGCTGATGCCCTGCGGCACGAAGTTGACGGCCAGGTTGGTCATCGGGTCGTTGAACCAGGCGCCGCCGTCCGAGGCCATCGGCACCCGCGACATGGACTCCACGCCGCCCGCGAGGACCAGGTCCTCCCAGCCCGAACGGACCTTCATGGCGGCCAGGTTGACGGCCTCCAGACCCGAGGCACAGAAGCGGTTCTCCTGTACGCCCGCCACGGTGTCCGGCAGGCCGGCCGCGAGCGCGGAGATGCGCGCGATGTCGGAGCCCTGGTCGCCCACCGGCCCGACCACGCCGAGCACGATGTCGTCGATCGCGGCCGGGTCGAGGCCGGGGAAGCGGGCGCGGAGTTCGTGGATGAGACCGACGACGAGGTCGATGGGCTTCGTTCCGTGCAGGGCGCCGTCCGCCTTGCCGCGACCGCGCGGGGTGCGGATCGCGTCGTACACGTACGCTTCGGTGCTCACTGGTAGGCCTTTCGGGAGGGTGGGCGATCGGGGCGGGGTCAGTCGCCCTGTGCGGAAGATCCTTTTACTGAACGGACGGGTGCGCGGACGCGTTCCCCGGGATGCTCCCGGGCGTGTCCTCGGGCGTGCTCATGGACGGGTCCTCGGGGGTGCTCCCGGGCGGGTCCTCGGGGGGCTGTGCCAGGTCCGTCACGAGCCCGGGTATGTCCCAGTCCCGGGCCACCGCGCGGGTGTCGGCGCCGGGGCGCGCGGGTGCGGTGCGGACGGCCGTGGGCGTCGCGGAGAAACGGGGCGCGGGGGCGGGCTGGGTGATGCCGGCGTGGTCGGTGAAGGTGCCGCGGGCCGCGAGGTGCGGGTGGTGCGGGGCCTCGCGCAGCGACAGCACGGGCGCCACGCACGCG
The DNA here is from genome assembly GCF_900110755.1 of Streptomyces sp. yr375. Taxonomy (GTDB): domain Bacteria; phylum Actinomycetota; class Actinomycetes; order Streptomycetales; family Streptomycetaceae; genus Streptomyces. The sequence continues at coordinate 374,893 of NZ_FOFF01000003.1, read as the reverse complement.
TCGGAGCCCTCGAAGTGCGCCGTCCACTCGTCCCGGGTGCGGGTCCTGAAGCGGGCGGCGACGGCCTCGCGCAGCTCTCCCCAGCGCGCCCGGTCCGTGCGGGCCGCGCGGAGCTCCCCGAGGCCCAGGAGGTCCACGAACTCGTCGTAGAACTGCGGCTCCAGGGCACCGACGGCCACGTGCCCGCCGTCGGCGGTCTCGTACGTGCCGTAGTACGGGCAGCCGCCGTCGAGGAGGTTGGCTGCGCGTCGGTCCTGCCAGACGCCGGCGGCGAGCATGCCGTGGATCATCGCGGACAGGTGGGCGGTGCCGTCGACGATGGCCGCGTCGACGACCTGGCCGGTGCCGTGCACGCGCGCGTGGTGCAGCGCGGCCAGGACGCCCACGACGAGGTAGAGGGCGCCGCCCGCGAAGTCGCCGAGGAGGTTGGCGGGGGGCGGCGGCGGCCGGTCCGCGTCGCCGATCAGGGCGAGGGCGCCGGTGAGGGCGATGTAGGCGACGTCGTGGCCCGCGCGGTGGGCGAGGGGGCCCTCCTGGCCCCAGCCGGTCATCCGGCCGTAGACCAGCCGGGGGTTGCGGGTGTGGCAGTCCTCGGGGCCGACGCCCAGCCGCTCGGCCACGCCGGGCCGGTAGCCCTCGACGAACACGTCGGCGCGGGCTGCGAGGTCGAGCACTCGCGCGGGGCCTTCGGACGCCTTGAGGTCGACGATCACCGAGCGCTTGTTGCGGTTGGTGACGTCGTGGGCGGGGTCGACGGCGAGGAAGGCGCCGCCGGGGCGGTCCACGCGGACGACGTCGGCGCCCAGATCGGCCAGGAGCATGGCGGCGAAGGGCGCGGGGCCGATCCCGGCGAGTTCCACCACGCGCACGCCGGCCAGCGGGCCGTGGCCGTCCGTCCGTGCCGTTGCCATCCAACTCCCTCGTCGTGACCCGACCGATGCGACCGTGCCACCAGTGATGCTAAGAACGCGTTCCCGTGGGCACAAGAGTCGAACGAGCAAGCGCTTAGCCACTTTGCGGGCACCTGCCGTCGGGCTCCGTACCGCTCACGCTAGCCTCGGCCACCGACAGCGGCACGGGCTGCGCGGCAAAGGGGTGTCATGAGCAGGCTGAAAAGGTCGGACCGTCCGTACGGATCGGATCGTCCGTACGACATCGTGCTCTTCGGGGCCACGGGCTTCGCGGGCACGCTCACCGCGCGGTACCTCGCCGCCCACGCGCCCGAGGGGCTGCGCTGGGCGATCGCCGGCCGGGGCGTGGAGAAGCTGGAGCGGCTGCGCGAAGAGCTCGGCGTGGACGTCGGGGTGCTGCGGGCCGATGTCGACGACCCGGCGTCGCTGCGCGCCCTCGCGGAGCACGCGCGCGTGGTGGCCACGACCGTGGGCCCCTATGTGACGCGCGGCGAGGAGATCGTGGCCGCCTGCGCGGACACCGGCGCCGACTATCTAGACCTCAGCGGTGAGCCGGAGTTCGTGGACCTGATGTACGTCCGGCACGACGCACGCGCGCGGGAGACGGGTGCCCGCCTGGTCCACGCGTGCGGCTTCGACTCCGTCCCGCACGACCTGGGCGTGTACTTCACCGTCCGGCAGCTTCCGCAGGGCGTGCCGCTGACCGTGGACGGCTTCGTGACCGCCGACGCCACCTTCTCGGGCGGCACCCTCGCCTCCGCGCTGGGTCAGTTCGCGCGCGGCCGGCAGTTGGTGGCCGCCGCGCGGGAGCGCGGGCGGCACGAACCGCGCCTGCTGGGCCGCCGCGCCGCCGCGCCGGTGGGCGCGCCCCGGTTCGCCCCGGAGGTCGGCGCCTGGGCGCTGCCGCTGCCGACCATCGACCCGCAGATCGTGCTCCGCTCGGCGCGGGCGCTGGACCGCTACGGGCCCGACTTCCGCTACCGGCACTACGCGGCCGTACGGCGGCTGCCCGTCGCCGTGGGCGGGGTCGCGGCGGTCGGGACGCTCGTCGCGGCGGCCCAACTGCCGCCCGCCCGGCACTGGTTGTCGGACCGGCTCAAGCCGGGCGAGGGGCCGAGCGCACAGCAGCGGGCCCGGAGCTGGTTCTCCGTGCGGTTCGTCGGCGAGGGCGGCGGGCGACGGGTGTGCACCGAGGTCGCGGGCGGCGATCCCGGCTACGACGAGACGGCGAAGATGTTCGCCGAGGCGGCGCTGTCCCTGGCCTGCGACGACCTCCCGCCGACGGCGGGGCAGGTCACCACGGCGGTGGCGATGGGCGACGCCCTGACGGACCGGCTGATCCGCGCTGGCATCCGTTTCCGGGTCGCGGCGAGCCGCTGAACGGGTTTCATGGCCGAACGGGTCTCATTGGGCTGAACGGGCCCTACAGGGGCCACTGCACGACCGTGTAGATCATCCCGACGATCCAGCCCAGCCCCGCCAGGACGGCGAGGATCAGCGCGGCGTTCACGGCACGCTCGACCGGGCGGTGGGGGTCGGCGGGCGGCTTCGGGGCACGGTGCGTGGTCATACGGTGCGTGGTCATGAGGGCCAGCCTGCCGGGCACGGGGCGGGGCGCACATCCGTACGAGTACTCAGACGACGTACTCAGACCCCCGCACCTCGCCCGCCTCACCGGCCACTCCCCCTCGCCCCTTGTCCCTTGTCCCTTGCCCCTGATTTGAGACTTTCCCGCTGCCCGCCCGGCCTCTGTCCGGCCCTCACACAGCTCCTCCGCTCCAAAGTGCCAACAAGCACTTCAATGAAACGATTGAAGTACTTGATCTGCTCGATCGGCTCGATCGGCAGACTCGGCGCGAAAGGGGAGCAGTATGAAGTTCGTTCTCGAGGTCACGGTGGACGAGGGTGCGGCGGCTCAGGATCCGGTGGGTGAGCTGGGGCGCATCCTGCGGTACTGGGGCGGCAACCTGAAGCACTACGCCCTGGAGGCCGGGGACGGTTCGGCCATCTACGACTCCGCGTACCAGGAGGTGGGTCAGTGGCGGATCGTCGCGTCCTGAAGCGCCTTCCGGCACAGTGAGTCGGCCCTGCGGGTCGTCTCCGGGAGGCGGAACTCCGGGGTGAGGGCGAGGGTGTGGGCGCAGGCGCCGTCCAGGGTGACGCGGTGGCCGACGGACACGAAGACCGGCTTCACGCCCGCCCTGGTGCGCAGCGCCCGCCCCACCTCGGCGTCGCCCGCGAGGAGCGGGGCCGTCGCTCCGCGCGGGGCGGCCGGGTCGTCGTACGTGAAGGTGAACGGGTTCTTGGCGACGCCGATCGTGGGCAGGCCGGTGAGGACCCCGAGGTGGCTGGCGAGGCCGAAGCGGCGCGGGTGGGCCAGGCCGTAGCCGTCGCAGACGACCAGGCCCGGCGGGCGGGGCAGGGCGTCCAGGGCGGCGAGCACGGTGGGGATCTCCCGGAAGGCGAGCAGTCCGGGCACGTACGGGAAGGAGATCCGCCCGACGGCGGTGGCCTCGGCGACGACCTCCAGGCTCGCCGCGTCCAGGACGACGGCCGCCGCCGCGACGACGTCCCGCTCGTCGTCGTAGGCGACGTCGACCCCCGTGACGTACCCGGTCCCGGGCGGCGGGCCCGGCTCGTCGAGCACCACCCGCGCGCGTAGCGCGTCCTGGACGGCGCGGGCCTCTTCCTCGGTCGCGGGCCAGCCCGCCGGGATGCTTACGGTCGTCGTCATAGTGGGACGAGCGTACGGCGGCGCGTCGGCTGCTAGTTCTCCAGGCTGGCGACGCGCCCTTGTTCGCCGGCGGCCCAGCAGCCGAGGTCGGGGGCGCAGTCCACGGTGTCGTACGAGCCCGGGTCGACGGTGCGCCAGGTGCGGCCGGCGTCGGTGGTCAGGTCGGTGCCGGTGGGGCCGACCGCGAGGGCGGCGGTGCGGCTGTGCGGGAGCCAGGCGACGCCGGAGCGATAGGCGGGCGGCGGTGTGGCGGCGGCCCGCCATGTGCGGCCCGCGTCGCCCGTCGCGGCGGCCGCCTGGGGGGAGGGCTGGTCCGCGCGGTAGTCGCCGCCGACGGCCAGGCCGTGGACGCGGTCGCGGAAGGCGAGGGCGAAGACCCCGCGCGCGGGGTCCCCGGCGGGGATCGGGGCGTCGGTGGCCGTCCAGGTCAGTCCACGGTCGGACGAGTGCAGCACACGCGCGCGTGCGGCCCCGCCGGTGGCCAGCCAGACGTCCCTGGCCCCGGAGGCGACCAGACACTGGCCGCTGGCCGCGAAGCCCGCCTCGCCGTCCAGGGCGGCCGGCATCCCGGCGTCGGGCAGCACCGTCCAGGAGCGGCCGCCGTCGCTGGTCGACAGGGCGCGGAACCGGCCGTCGACCGGGTCGCTCACGGCGAGGCCGTGGCGGCGGTCGAAGAAGGTCAGGCAGTCGTAGAAGGCGTGCGCGTCGGTGTTGCGGAAGGACTCCGTCCAGGTCGTCCCGCCGTCCTCGGTGCGATAGACGCGGGAGGCCTCGCCCTCGCCGATGGCGAGCACCACCGCGCGGCGCGCGTCGAACGCCTCGATATCCCGGAACTGCAGATCGGCCGCGCCGGGTGGTGAGACGTTTCGCCAGCTCTCGCCGCCGTCGGTGGTGCGCAGGACGGTGCCCTGGGTGCCGGCCACCCACGCGGTGGCGCGGTCGACCGCCGCGAGGCCCCGGAACCGTACGGCGGGGGTGCCGGTGTCCTTGAGGTCCCAGTGCGGGGCCGCGGGGCCCGGTGTGAGCGCCTGGGCGGGCAGGGTGGTCAGACCGGCGAGCATCGCCCCGCAGGCCGCCGCCACGGCCGTCCGGCGGCCGCCACCCCTGCGCGCTGTCCGTACCGCCTGCACCGCCCGCACCGCCTGTACGGCCTGCACCGCCTGTACGGCCTGCACCGCCTGTACGGCCTGCACCGCCCGTACCGCCCGTACCGCCCATTTCGTCCGTACCGTGCGTCGCGTGTTCCCCAAGGGCCTCATGGCGGGCGAAGCTAGCCGACGACTTTCGATGCCGTCCAGATGCCCCGATCGCCTCAACTGCCTTGTGGGGCACGGGAGGAGAGCTGAATCACTTCCGCGCATGGAACACGGTGACCGAGGTCACTCGGAATCCGTGTGCACGGAACGCCGGTTCCGGCGTCTCATCCAGTGTCCGGACCCATCGCCCGGGAGTTCGTCCCGCCGTCACAAGGGAGCAAGGCGTTGTCCACCGTCATCGAACAGCCCGTAGAGGCCCGTCTGGTCGCCGCCGCACCTCGGATGTCGAGCATCCCCGCCACCCTGCACTACGACCGGCACGATCCCTTCGCCGTCCGCATGACCTTCCCCGCTCCGGCCACCCTGGAGGGCGTCGAGGTCTGCTGGACCTTCGCCCGCGAGCTGCTGGCCGCCGGGCTGCACGGGGCCGAGGGCCACGGCGACGTCCGCGTCCGCCCCTACGGGTACGACCGCACGGTGCTGGAGTTCCACGCGCCCGAGGGCACCGCCGTCGTGCACGTCCACTCGGCGGACATCCGCCGCTTCCTCGAGGCCACGGGCGAGCTGGTGCCCACCGGCAGCGAGTACCGGCAGCTCGACCTCGACCACGGCCTGGCGGAGCTGATGCGGGACGCCCGCTGACGTCTTTTAATCCTTTGACTGTGTCGCCGGCCTCCCCTACCGTCTGACACGTTCCCGTTGCCGCCGATTGGAGAAGGACGTTGCTCGTCTGAGGTTCTGAGACACCGCGCCGCACCCGTGAAAAGGGGTGGGCGTCGCGTGCGACCTCGGCGTTCCAGCCGTCCTTGCGCAACCGGGCTTTCCCCATGCCCTCGCGCTCCCCGCTCCGCGGTGGTCGCCGCCTTCCGGTGTCTCGACACGCGTATGCCCCTGACCGCACACGCAACCGCGAGGCCCGCTTTGACACGATCCATCACCTGTACCTCCCTCGCCTTCTCCTGGCCCGACGGCACCCCCGTCTTCGAGGGACTCGACGTCGCCTTCGGCCCCGACCGCACCGGACTGGTCGGCGTCAACGGCTCCGGCAAGTCGACCCTGCTGAAGCTGATCGCCGGCGAACTCACCCCCGCCGACGGCGCCGTGCGCCGCACCGGCGAGGTCGGCCACCTCCCGCAGAACGTCACCCTGGACACCGCCCTCAAGGTCGACGAGGCGCTCGGCATCGCCGCCCGCCGGGCCGCCCTGCACGCCATCGAGGCCGGTGACGCGTCCGAGGCCCACTTCGAGACCGTCGGCGACGACTGGGACGTCGAGGAACGCGCCCTGGCCACCCTCGGCGAGCTCGGACTCGGCCACATCGGCCTGGACCGCACCATCGGCGAGGTGTCGGGCGGCGAGTCCGTCCTGCTGCGGCTGGCCGCCCTGCTGCTGCGCCGCCCGGACGTCCTGTTGCTGGACGAGCCGACCAACAACCTCGACCTGTACGCCCGCCGCCGGCTGTACGCGGCCGTCGCGTCCTGGCCGGGCGTGCTGGTCGTGGTCAGTCACGACCGGGAACTGCTCGACCTCGTCGACCAGATCGCCGACCTCCGCTCCGGGGAGATCACCTGGTACGGCGGCAACTTCTCGGCGTACGAGGACGCCCTCCTCACCGAGCAGGAGGCCGCCGAACGCATGGTGCGCGTCGCGGAGTCCGACCTGCGCAAACAGAAGCGCGACCTGACCGACGCGCGGGCCAAGCTGGCCCGGCGCAAGCGGTACGGGCAGAAGATGTCCGACCAGAAACGCGAACCGAAGATCGTCATGGGGGCGCGCAAGCGCGCGGCGCAGGAGTCCGCGGGCAAGCACCGCATCATGCACGAGGAGAAGCTCGCCGAGGCCAAGGAGCGGCTCGACGACGCGGTGGAGGCCGTACGGGACGACGACGAGATCCGCGTCGACCTGCCGTACACGGCCGTCCCGCCGGGGCGTGACGTGCTCACGCTCCTGGATCTGCGGCTGGCGTACGGCGCGCGCGTGGCGGGCGGTCTCGATCTGCGCGGCCCCGAGCGGGTGGCGCTGGTCGGGCGCAACGGCGCGGGCAAGACGACGCTGCTGCGCACGATCGCCGGGGAGCTGGCGCCGGTGGCGGGCGAGGCGCACGCGCGCGTGCCGCTGCGTTTCCTGCCCCAGCGCCTCGACGTCCTCGACGGCGCGCTCACGGTCGCCGAGAACGTGGCCCGGTTCGCGCCCGCCGCCACCCAGAACCGGATCCGGGCCCGGCTGGCCCGCTTCCTGTTCCGGGGCGCCCGCGCCGACCAGAAGGCGGCCACACTGTCCGGCGGGGAGCGCTTCCGCGCGACCCTGGCGGCCCTGATGCTGGCCGAGCCCGCACCGCAACTGCTCCTCCTGGACGAGCCGACCAACAACCTGGACATGGCCAGCGTCCGCCAGCTCACCATGGCCCTGGAGTCGTACGAGGGCGCGCTGATCGTGGCCAGCCACGACGTGCCGTTCCTGGAGTCGATCGGCATCACCCGGTGGCTGCTGCTGGACGGGGAACTGCGCGAGACGACGGCGGCGGAGGTGGTGGTCGATCTGAGGTAGGGCTCGATCCGCGGCAGGGCCGGCCGGGCCGGCGCGGGGCTCATGGTCACCGCGCGTTGTCACCGCCGGTTGTTACCGGGGGGTTTTGCCCTCGTGGTTCCGCCCTGCATGATGGCTGACCGGCGCCACGCCCGGGGCGCCGGTTTGTGCCACCGATTCGGAGACCTGGACGTGCCCAGCAAGAAGGCCCTCATACGCCGCCCCAGCCCGCGCCTCGCCGAAGGCCTGGTGACGCACGTCGAGCGGGAGAAGGTCGACGTGGGGCTCGCCCTGGAGCAGTGGGAGGCGTACGCCGAGGCGCTGCGCACGCACGGCTGGGAGACCGTCGAGGTCGACCCGGCCGACGACTGCCCGGACTCCGTGTTCGTCGAGGACGCGGTGGTCATGTACAAGAACGTCGCCCTGATCGCGCGCTCCGGCGCCGAGTCCCGGCGCGACGAGACCATCGGCGTCGAGGAGGCCGTGGCCCGCCTCGGCTGCTCGGTCAACTGGATCTGGGAGCCGGGCACGCTGGACGGCGGTGACGTGCTCAAGGTCGGCGACACCCTCTACGTCGGCCGCGGCGGGCGGACCAACGCGGCCGGCGTCCAGCAACTGCGGGCCGCCTTCGAACCGCTCGGGGCGCAGGTCGTGGCCGTGCCGGTGAGCAAGGTGCTGCACCTGAAGTCGGCGGTCACGGCGCTGCCCGACGGCACGGTGATCGGGCACATCCCCCAGGTGGACCGGCCGTCGCTGTTCCCGCGCTTCCTGCCGGTGCCCGAGGAGTCCGGCGCGCACGTGGTGCTCCTCGGCGGCCCCCACGTGCTCATGGCGGCCGGCGCGCCCAAGACGGCGGAACTGCTCGCCGGACTCGGTCTCGAACCCGTCGTGGTCGACATCGGCGAGTTCGAGAAGCTCGAGGGCTGTGTGACGTGCCTCTCGGTGCGGCTGCGCGGGCTGTACGCCTGAATGGGTGATCGGATCACCTTTTCAGCCCTGGGACCTGCACATCCAGGAGCTGTCGGCACGGTCCGAATTGCCCAGCAGGACACGGCTGATCAGCGATCTTTACCGCGCCCTTAACCTACGGCTTCGTAACCTACGGTTTCGTAGCCTACGATCCCGTAAGTTCCGGTCTCGCTCGCCGGACGGTTCCGCTCCGCTTCACGTCCCCTCTGGAGAACCCGTGACGATCACCTCCCCTCACCTCGGTAGCCCCGCCGTCTGGACCGACGCCAAGCTGCTGTACGCGCTGGAGGAAGTGGTCGAGACGGAACTCAACCGGCACCTGAAGGTCACCAAGGACTGGATGCCGCACGAGTACGTGCCGTGGGGCGACGGCCGTAACTTCCCGGGCTTCTTCGAGGACGGCGAGGCCTGGAACAAGGAGCAGTCCAAGGTCACCGAGATCGGCCGGATCGCGCTGGTCGTGAACCTCCTCACCGAGGACAACCTCCCCAGCTACCACCACGAGATCGCCTCGCTGTTCGGCCGCGACGGCGCCTGGGGCACCTGGGTGCACCGCTGGACCGCCGAGGAGGGCCGCCACGGCATCGTCATGCGCGACTACCTGCTCGCCTCGCGCGCGGTGGACCCGGACAAGCTCGAAGCGTTCCGTATGCAGCACATGAGCGAGGGCTTCGAGTCGGACAACCGGCACTCGATGCTGCACTCGGTCGCGTACGTCGCCTTCCAGGAGCTGGCCACGCGCGTGTCGCACCGCAACACCGGCCACCAGTCGGGCGACCCGGTCTGCGACCGCATGCTGGCGCGCATCGCGACCGACGAGAACCTGCACATGGTCTTCTACCGCAACCTCCTGAAGGCCGCGTTCGAGCTGGCGCCCGACCTCACCATGCAGGCCGTGCGCGACGTCCTCGTCAACTTCCGGATGCCCGGTCACGGCATGCCCGGCTTCGAGCGGTTCGCCGCGCAGATGGCGATCGGCGAGGTCTACAACCTGCGCATCCACCACGACGACGTCATCCAGCCCGTGCTGCGGTTCCTGAAGGTCATGGAGATCGACGGTCTCGGCCCCGAGGGACAGAAGGCGCAGGAGGAGATCGGCCTGTACATGGGCGGCCTCGACTCGGAGGCGTCCAAGTTCGACGAGAAGCTGGCGATCCGCAAAGCCCGTATGGCGGCCCGCGCGGCCGGCTGACCGTACGCGGCACCGCAGGACCTCGCTGACGGCCCGCACCGGGAATCGCTTTCCCGGTGCGGGCCGTTCGCTGTCCGCGCGCCGGCGTCATGCCGCCGGATCCTGACCGCACCCCCGCGACGCGGTCTCCTGGATCCCTGGGCCGTCTGACTTCGCGGCCGACGTGACTTCGCGGCCGGCGTGACCGTGCGGGTCAGGGCGCGGTGCGCCTGATCTGGAGGCGTTCCTTCTCGGACAGGCCGCCCCAGACGCCGAAGCGCTCGTCGTTGGCCAGGGCGTATTCGAGGCAGGCGGGGCGCATCTCGCACATGCCGCAGATGCGCTTCGCCTCCCGTACGGAGCTGCCGGGCTCGGGGAAGAAGAAGTCCGCCCCGGTCTGCGCGCAGAGCGCTTCCCGCTGCCAGGCGAGGTCGGGTGTGGGCATCGTGTCGGTGTACATGGCGAGAATCGTGCCCGGCGGCGAAAAACGTTCCATCAACGCCGCATATACGTGCCCCGGCGAGGCCCCCGGCCGCCCCGATGATGGCCCGCCGGATGCCGCGACGCACGGCGGCGCGCGGCGGCGCGCAGCATCGGGTGGCACGCACGGCGTGCTCCGGCAGCGATTGTCAGTGGGCGGTGCAAGACTCGGCAGCACGGAGAACGGGACCGTCAGAGGAGGCCCATGATGCTCACCACCCACTTCGTCAACGGTGCTCCGAACTGGATCGACGTCGGCACGTCCGACATAGAGGGCGCCACCTCCTTCTACGGCGCTCTCTTCGGCTGGCGGTTCCAGTCGGCGGGACCCGACGCCGGCGGCTACGGCTTCTTCCAGTTGGACGGGAAGACCGTGGCGGGCGGCATGCAGACGACGCCCGAGCAGGGCCCGCCGTCGTGGACGGTGTACTTCCAGACGCCGGACGCGCAGGCCACGGCCAAGTCGGCCGAACAGGCCCACGGCAGGGTGTTCTTCCCGCCGATGGACGTGATGGGCAAGGGCACGATGGCGGTCCTCGCCGACCAGGCGGGCGCGTCGTTCGGCCTCTGGCAGCCGGCGCTGACCAAGGGCGTGGACGTGGCGAACGCGCCCGGTTCCCTGTGCTGGGTCGAGCTGTACACGCCGGACGTCGCCGCGGCGGCCGCCTTCTACGACGCGACGCTGGGCCTGGAGACCTCGGCCGTGCCCTTCCCCGGCGGCACGTACACCTGCCTGAACCCCGCGGGCGCCGGGGAGGAGTCGATGTTCGGCGGGATCATCCCGCTGGCCGACGATCCGACGGAGGCCGAGTCGGGGCCGTACTGGCTGCCGTACTTCGAGGTCACCGATGTGGACGCGATCGTCGCCAGGGCACAGGAGTGGGGCGGCGGGGTGCGGATGCCCGCCATCGACGTGGAGAGCGTCGGCCGTATCGCCAAGCTCGCCGACCCGTACGGGGCACGCTTCGCGGTGATCAAGAGCGCGCAACAGCAGATGTGACCGACGAGGTCAGGCCGAGGTGCGGCGCACCAGGGTGGTCGGGAGGATCACGCCGCCCGGTTCGTCGTCGGTGGTGACGGCGTCGGTGGCGGGGTCGGTGATGGCGGCGTCGGTGGTGTGTCGGTCGAGGCGGCGCAGCAGGAGGCGGGCCATGATCCGGCCCATCTCCTCGATGTCCTGACGGACCGTCGTCAGCGGCGGGTCGGTCTGTTCGGCGACGGGCAGCATGTCGTCGAAGCCGACCACCGCGACGTCCTCGGGCACCCGCCGTCCGCGTTCGCGCAGGACGCGCAGGGCGCCCGCGGCGGTGAGGTCGTTGGCGGCGAACACGGCGTCGACGTCGGGGCAGCGGTCGAGGAGCTCGCGCATGGCCCGCTCGCCGCCGCCGGGGGTGAAGTCGCTCTCGACGACGAGCCGCGGGTCGACGTCGCCCATGACCTCCCGGTAGCCGTCGAGCCGGTCCGCCGCGGACGTCTGGTCGAGGGGGCCGGTGAGATGCCCGATACGGGTGCGTCCGAGGCCGGCCAGAAGGCGTACGGCGTCGCGGGCACCGCCGCGGTTGTCGCTGTCGACGTACACCGCGTCCCGCGTGCCGTCGCTCCAGCCGGGCCGCCCGCCGAACACGGTCGGCACACCGGCGCCCTGGATCAGACCGGGGAGCGGGTCGTCGAGGTGCAGGGAGAAGACCAGGGCTCCGTCGACATGGCCGCCGGCCAGGTAGCGGGCGACCCGGGCGTGGTCGTCGCGGCCCTCGGTGAGCAGCAGCACGAGCTGGTTGTCGTGGGAGGTCAACTCCTTGCTGATACCGCGGAGTTGGAGTGCGAAGAAGGGGTCGGCGAAGACCCGGGTCTCCGGTTCGGCGATGACGACCGCGACCGCGCCGTGCCGCCTCGTCACCAGGCTGCGCGCGGCCTGGTTGGGGACGTACCCGAGCTCCTCCACGGCCCGTCGCACCCGCTCGACGAGCGGTTCCCGGACGCCGTCCGCGCCGTTGACGACCCGTGACACGGTCGCCCGGGAGACTCCCGCCCGCGCGGCCACCGCCTCCAGCGTGGGACGCGGCACTGTCTCGGTCACTTCGGAGCTCCTCCTGGCCGGCTGCCGCTCAGGATAGCTCTGGGTGAGGGCCCGGGAGGGGGCGCTCTCGGCGTCGGGCCTCAGTGCGCGTGCGGCTCGTACCCGGGGATCGTGCCGTCGGGTTTCCTCACCAGGAACAGTCCGACCATGCCCATGTCGGAGTGGCTCTGCACATGGCAGTGGTACATCCACGCGCCGGCGCCCACGCCCTCCCCCGCGAGCACCTGGAAGCCGAAGGAGTCGGCGGGCCCCACGATCTTGTTGTCGACGACCTGGCTGGGGTCGTCGGGGCCGGTGAGCAGGCCGGTGCGGTTGTCGGCCCAGCGGTGACCGTGCAGGTGGAAGGTGTGGTAGTACTCGCCGTGCGTGATCATCACGAACTCGACCCGGTCGCCCACCGTCGCCTCGAAGTCGGGGCCCTGGTGGCCCGCGTGGGCGGGTCTGTTGTTGATCGTCATGTCGTTGAAGACGATCGTGTGGGTGGCGTCGGGCAGGATGTCGCCCTTGCGCCGGACGATCACCGGCCCGTACAGGCCCTTGCGGATGCCGCCCGTGCCGTGTTCGGTTCCGACGACGTGGTCGTGGTAATGCCAGTAGCCCGCGCTGCCCGCGCGCCAGGTGCCGTCGGTGCGGCGGCCGGGGGCGTGGGTGCGCCAGGTGTAGGTGCGGGTGCCGCCGGGTTCGACGTCGCTCCTGTTCAACTTCGTTCCGTCGCTGGACACTTCGTAGTCCAGGCCGTGGACGTGCAGACTCGCGGCCACGTCCAGGGTGTTCCGCACCTCGATGTGGAGGGTGTCGCCCTCGTCGAGTTCGATGAGCGGCCCCGGGACGGTCGCCTTCCCCGGCTCCACGCCGTAGCCCAACTGCCCGTCGGCGAGCTTCTCGACGTACAGCGTGAGGTGCCTGACCGCTCCCCCGGCCGACGCGGTCCTCGCCGGCCGGTCGGCGCTCACCGCCTCCGACGCCAGGGACAACGAGGTCGCGGCGGCGGCACCGCCCAGCAGCACCCGCCGGTTGAACCCACGCCTGTCCATGCCGAACTCCCCACCCTGGTACGGGATTTACGCGGAAGACGAGTCTGTGACGAATCTGTGCGACGGTACCGGTCGCTGCGCCGTTCCTCCACACTCAGGACAAAGTTCGTGCCATTGCGGTCATAGGTATTGGCCGGTCGCGCAAAGGGGTCTAGCTTCCTTGGCGCTGCCGCTGTGACCGAGGAGGTGCCCATGCGCTTACGAGGGTTGAGCACGAGAACACGCATCCGGGTGACGACCGTGGCGTGCGGGACGCTTGTCGCCGGCCTGCTGTCCGCCCCTGCCGCGGACGCCCGCCCGGCCCCGGATCCACCACCGACAACGATGTCCGTGAAGACGGTGTCCGTGAAGTCGCCGCCGGGCGGCGCGAACGTACGGGTGCTGATCTTCCACGGATCGGCCGCGGCCGGGGACGAGTCTCCGGTCGTCAACGCCGGTATCGAGGCCGTCGAACGGATCGGTCTGTCCGGTCCGGCGGACGGCCGCTTCGCGGTCGAGGCCGCGGACGACGCCTCGGTCTTCACCGACGGTACGAGAATGGGCAGTTACAACGCGGTCGTGTTCCTGACCGGGGGCGGTGACGTCCTCGACCCGGAGCAGGAAGCGGGCCTGGAGGCCTATATGGAGGCCGGCGGCGGGTTCGTCGGCCTCCATGACGCGGCCCGCGCGGAGCCGTACTCGGACTGGTTCACCGGTCTGATCGGGGCCCGTCCGGCCGCGTCAAGCCCAACAGCCGTACAGCGGGCGACCGTTGAGGTCGGCGACCGCGGGCATCCGGCGACCGAGGAGCTTCCTCTGGAGTGGAAGCGCCCGGACCTGTGGCCGAACTGGGTGAAGAACCCGTCCGGCGAGGTGCACACCGTGGCCCGGGTGCGCGAGTCGACGTACCAGCCGGGCGCGAGCGCCAACGGCGCTGACCATCCCGTCAGTTGGTGCCGCGACTACGACGGCGGCCGGTCCTTCTACACGGGCATGGGCGGCACGGTGTCGTCGTACGACGAGACCGACTTCCGTGCGCATCTGCGCGGCGCGCTGCTGTGGACGACGCGGCTGGCGCGGGCGGACTGCAAGGCGACCATCACCGGGAACTACCGGGCCGAGCGGCTGACGCGGCCCAACCAGGCCGGGCAGAACGACCAGATCGGCGAGCCGCACGGGCTGGTCACCGCGCCCGACGGCCGGGTCCTCTACATCGGGCGGGGCGGCGCGGACTCCTCCCAGCCGGTGATCACCGACTGGAACAACCCGGACGTCGGCAAGGGCAAGGGCCAGGTCCACGTCTACGATCCGGCGACCAAGAAGGTCACGCTGGCCGGGGAGTTGACGGTTTTCGGCAACAAGGGCGGGGGCGACGAGCTCGTCAAGGTCGAGGAAGGGCTCCTCGGCATCGAGCTCGATCCGCGCTTCGCGCAGAACGGCTGGGTGTATCTGCACTACACGCCCCATTCGGGCGTCAACCGTGAGACGCGGATGGCCGAGCGGCGCGTCTCCCGCTTCACACTCGACCGCGTCACGAACCGGCTCGACCTGGGCAGCGAGAAGGTGCTGCTCAAGTGGCCGGTACAGGTGCACAGTTGCTGTCACGCCGGGGGCGGGCTGGCCTGGGACTCGAAGGGCAACCTGTACATCGCCACCGGTGACAACAACTCCAGTGGTTTCAGCGACGGTTACTCCGGCAACAACCCGCAGCCGAACTTCCGGGGCGTGTCCTTCGCCGACGCGCGCCGCACGGCCGGCAACACCAACAACCTCAACGGCAAGATCCTGCGCATCCATCCGGAGCCCGACGGCACGTACACGCTTCCGGCGGGGAACCTCTTCACGGGCCGGGAGACCGAGGAGGGCGGCGGCAAGACGCGCGGCGAGATCTATGTGATGGGTGTCCGCAACCCGGCGCGGATCTCCGTCGACCGCACGACCGACGTCCTGTACGCGGGGTGGGTCGGTCCGGACGCGGGCGAGCCGTCGCCGACGTGGGGACCGGCGAAGTACGACACGTTCGCCGTCATCACCCAGGCGGGCAACCGGGGTTGGCCGTACTGCATGGGCAACAAGCAGCCCTACCGGGATCGTAATCTGCCGGATCCTTCGCAGCCGCTGGGCTGGTACGACTGCGACCACCCGAAGAACGAGTCGCCCAACAACGACGGCCTGGTCAACCTGCCGCCGGTGACCGGGAACAACATCTGGTACGCACCTCAGGGCGGCGCACCCGACTACCCGCGTGACGCCGCCGGCATTCCCTCGTACCGCAAGGACCAGGCCACCTACCGGCTGCCGTGGCTCAAGGGCGGCGGGCAGGCCGCGATGAACGGGCCCGTGTACCGCTACGACGCGACGAGCGCGAGTGCGGCCAAGTGGCCCGCTTACTGGGACGGCAAGTGGTTCGTCGGCGACTTCTACGACGCCGACCAGCCGCGCAACGCGGTCGTCATGGACCCGAGGACGCAGGGCGCGGGCGGTCTGCCGGTGCACTCCGAGTCACTGAAGAAGATCGTGCCCGTCGGCAACGACGGCATCAAGAACCTCATGGACTGGAAGTTCGGCCCGGACGGCGCTCTGTATGTCCTCGACTACGGCCGGGGGTTCTTCACCTCGGACGCCAAGTCGGCGCTGTGGAAAGTCACTTACACGGGCGGCGGTCCGACACCGGCCGCCGGGCAACTGGCGAGGGGGGAGCAGTGACACGGCGAACACGGCAACGAAGAGGAAGGGTGTGGACGGCCCTGTTGGCCGCCATGCTGATGCTCCTCGGGCTACAGGCGGTGCCCACCGCCGCCGCACGGCCCTCGGCGCAGCCGAAAGCCGATGCCGCCGTCGCCGCGCAGACGCTCACCTGGACCGCCGGCGACGACATCACCCGGTACGTTTCGGCGCCGACCACGGCGGTGGCGGGTCGGGCGACGTTCGTGTTCGAGAACAGCGTGGCCACCGGCAACACCACCGGCATGCCCCACACGTTGACATTCGTGACGAACGATCCCGAGTTCAACGACGACGTCACGGTGAACATCCTGGCCAACCCGAACGACGACCTGGGCGGCCGTCACACCGCCGAGGTCACCCTGACCCCGGGCCGCTACTTCTACCACTGCACGATCCCCGGCCACGGCCAGATGCAGGGCATCCTCGTGGTGAGCGAGGGCGGCGGCGAGGACACGACCCCGCCCGAGACGGCGGCGCGGGTCACCGGTACGCAGAACACGCAGGGCGCGTACGTCGGTTCGGCGAGTGTCGCACTCAGCGCGACGGACGACGGCGGGTCGGGGGTCGACGGTATCCAGTACGCCGTCGACGACGATCCGGGCGACTGGATCCCGTACACCGCACCGGTCGTCGTCGACCAGATCGGCGGCCACCGGATCCGGTACCGGGCGTTCGACAAGGCGGGCAACGTGTCCGCCGAGAAGACCGTCACGTTCACGGTAGTCGCCCCGCCCTCCGACGACACCGCGCCGCCGGAGACCTCGGCGACGGTGACCGGTGAGCAGAACGCCGACGGAGCGTACATCGACATGGCGACCGTCACCGTGTCCGCATCGGACACCGGGTCCGGCGTCAACACCATCGAGTACGCCGTCGACTCGGGGACCGGTTCCGGGGCCTGGGAGCCGTACGCCACCCCCGTGATGGTGCACCAGGTGGGCGTTCACACCGTGCGGTACCGGGCCACCGACAAGGCGGGCAACGTGTCCGCCGAGCGGAGTGTCCGGTTCACGGTGGTCGCGGCGACCCCGCAGGACACCACGCCCCCGGTGACCGGTGTGACGGTCGAGGGGACGAGGAACTCCGACGGGGCGTACGTCGGCAGCGCCAGGGTGACCGTGAGCGCGACGGATGCGGGCGGGTCGGGTGTCGACCGGATCGAGTATTCACTCGACAGTGGACCGTATCTTGCGTACGGCATCCCGGTGACGGTCGACCGTGCGGGCCCGCACACCCTCGCCTACCGGGCCGTCGACAAGGCGGGCAACACCTCCGCCGCGCGCACGGTGACCTTCACGGTGGTGTCGAGCCAGGTCCCGGCCCCCAACTGCCCCGAGTACGACGAGCGGTTGACGGTCGTCGTCGGCACGGTCGACTCCGGGGTGCCGAACCGGTTGACCGACAGCCGGTGCCGGATCAACGAGTTGATCGAGGACGAGAAGGAGTGGACGTCCCACGCGCTGTTCCTCAAGTATGTGACGACGGTCCTGAACGGGCTGCTCGCCGAAGGGGTCGTCGACCAGCGCGAGTTCGACGCGATCGAGCAGGCCGCCGGCCGGTCCGGGATCGGCGAGCCCGGCCAGACCGAGGGCTACCGCGCGCTCCTCGACGGGAGCGCGGCGTCGTTCGCGCGCTGGCAGCAGGTGGGCGGCGGCTCGTTCGCGCGCAACGCCGACGGGTCGATCACCTCCGGTACGACGCGCGACGGGCTCGGCATGCTGTGGTTCCCGCAGCGCAAGTACGGCGACTTCTCACTGAAGCTCCAGTGGCGCGACGACGCCCCGGGCACCGGCAACGCCAACTCCGGTGTGTTCGTGCGCTTCCCGTGGATCCACGAGCACCCCGAGGAGCCGCGGCCGGAGTGGGTCGCCATCAAGTACGGCCACGAGGTACAGGTTCTGGACCGGCCGGACGGCGACCTGTACAAGACGGGGTCGGTGTACGGCTTCGACCGAGTGGGACTCGCCGGGGCCGGCGTCACCCAGAAGGGCACCTGGAACGACTACGAGATCAGGGTGGTCGGCCAGCACTACTCGGTCTACCGCAACGGCGTGCTGATCAACGAGTTCGACAACATCGGCGGCCAGGAGTTCGTCCCGCCACGCGCCGACGACCCGGGCACCGACGGACGGCGCTTCGCCTCCGGCTACATCGGGCTGCAGGTGCACAGCGCGACGGACGTCGTCTCGTACCGGGACATCCGGATCAAGGAGCTGTAGGGCAGCGGAGCGGGTGAAAGAGGAGGCGCCGGCTAGGACGGGGGCGTCTCCTTCTTCGCCCGGCTCGGCTGCACCCGCTTCGGCTCGCCCGGCATCTTCGGGTACTCCGGCGGGTAGGGCAGGTCGCCGAGGCCGTGGTCGTGTTCGTCGCGGCGGGCCAGTTCGAGGAGGGCTTCGAGGGAGAAGGCGTGGTCGTCCATGTCGGCGTGCACGTCGCCGAGTTGGGCGTAGCGGGCCGGCATGGTCGCGAGGTCGAAGTCGGCGGGGTGCGCGTCGCCGACCTCCTCCCAGCGCAGCGGTGCCGAGACGGGGGCGTGCGGGCGTGGTCGTACCGAGTAGGCGGAGGCGATCGTGCGGTCGCGGGCGGTCTGGTTGTAGTCGACGAAAATGCGCTCGCCGCGCTCCTCCTTCCACCACTTGATCGTCACCTGCTGTGGCATCCGCCGTTCCAGCTCCCGGCCGACGGCGATGGCGGCGCGCCGTACCTGGGTGAAGGTCCAGCGGGGTTCGATCGGCACGAAGACGTGCAGACCGCGACCGCCGGAGGTCTTGGGCCAGCCGCGCAGACCGCCGAACTCGTCGAGGACGGCGCGTAGTTCGTGGGCGGCGCGCACGGCGTCGTCGTAGTCGGTGCCGGGCTGCGGGTCGAGGTCGAGGCGGAGTTCGTCGGGGCTGTCGACGTCGTCCCGGCGGACCGGCCAGGGGTGGAAGGTGAGCGTCCCGAACTGGGCGGCCCACAGGACGGCCGCCTCCTCCGTGGGGCACATCTCGTCGGCGCTGCGTCCGCTGGGGAAGGTGATGTGGGCGGTCGGGATCCAGTCGGGCATGTTCTTCGGCGCGCGCTTCTGGAAGAAGGACTCGCCGGTGACGCCGTCCGGGTAGCGCTCCAGGGTGGTGGGGCGGTTGCGCAGGGCGCGCAGGATGCCGGGGGCGACCGCCTGGTAGTAGCGGGCGAGGTCCAGCTTGGTGAAGCCGCGCTCGGGGAAGAAGACCTTGTCCGGGCTGGACAGCCGTACCGTCCGGCCGGCCACTTCCAGTTCCACCGCATCACCCATGCGAGCCACGGTAGACACACCGGTGCCACCTCGCATCAGCTCGCATCGCCTCCCACGCCGGGCGGTCGGCGCGCAGAACCGGAGCAAGGATCTGCGGCGGAACCCGGAACCCATAGGAGCAGGATCGTGCCCCTCACCCGTGGGCGTATCCCCACGGGCGAGGGCCCACCGTGAACGCATCGCCCATTCAGGTCACAGAACCGCCACACACCCCACGCGCCATCGCAAGCCCTCATACGCTCACCCCCCACCGCAACTCGCGCCAATGGGGGGCACACATGGCCAATCGCAGAACCACCGCCGCCATCACGATCGGCATCCTCGTCCTCGGCGGCTCCGCCACAGCCTGCAAGGACACCACCACCAGCGGCAGCCCGTCCGGGGCGAGCAGCGGCACCGCCACCGGAAACAGTGACGCCAAGACGACCGAGAAGAAGGCCGTCCCCAGCTTCGTCGGCATGGGATTGCAGTCCGCCCAGGACACGGCTCAGGCCGCCGGGTTCTACGCGCTGAAGTCCCACGACTCCCTCGGCCGCGGCCGCAACCAGATCCTCGACCGCGACTGGAAGGTCTGCACCCAGAACGTGGCCGCCGGAAACACCGTGGCCACGGACACCGAACTCGACTTCGGCGCCGTGAAGCTCGGCGAGACCTGCCCCGCCAAGGACCAGGCCGCGCCCACGGCGGCCGGCGGGGCGATGCCCGACTTCAAGGGCAAGTCCGTGAAGGCCGCCCGGGGTGCCCTCGACTCCGGAACGTCGATCACGGTGAAGGACGCATCCGGCGACGACCGTTTCATCCTCGTCGAGTCCAACTGGCAGGTGTGCACCCAGCAGCCCGCTGCCGGCACGAAGCTGAACGGACAGCCCGTCGAATTCGATGCGGTCAAGTTCGGCGAGACCTGTCCCTGAACGCGCCGGGATCAAGCCAGTCGAGGATCTCGCCCTGCTCGATCCGCACGTGATCGTCCGGAGAGGCCCGGCAAGCGGACACCATGGACCGCTCGTAGAGTCGGAACATGGATCTGCCGGTGATGCCGCCCGTGAAACCGATGCTTGCGAAGTCGGTCGCGGGGATTCCGCCGGGTATGCAGTACGAGGCGAAGTGGGACGGGTTTCGGGCGATCGTGTTCCGGGACGGGGACGAGGTCGAGGTCGGCAGTCGTACCGGGAAGCCGCTGACCAGGTATTTCCCCGAGCTGGTGGCGGCGTTGCGGGAGCGGGTGCCGGAGCGCTGTGTGCTGGACGGCGAGATCGTGATCGCGCGGGAGGGCCGGCTCGACTTCGACGCGCTCACCGAGCGCATCCACCCGGCGGACTCCCGGGTGCACACCCTCGCCGAGCGGACCCCGGCGTCGTTCGTCGCCTTCGACCTCCTCGCGCTCGCCGACAAGGCACTGCTCGACGTGCCGCTGAGCGACCGGCGGGAACTGCTGGTCAGAGCGCTGGCCGGGGTCACCCCGCCCGTGCATGTGGCGCCGGCGACCACCGACGTCGAGGTGGCGCGGCGATGGTTCGAGGAGTACGAGGGCGCGGGTCTGGACGGCGTGATCGCCAAGCCGCTCACCCTGGGCTACCTCCAGGACGAGCGCGCCATGTTCAAGATCAAGCACGAGCGCACCGCGGACGTCGTCGTCGCCGGGTACCGCTTCCACAAGAGCGGGCCGGTGGTGGGCTCGCTGCTGCTGGGGCTGCACGACGACCGGGGCGTGTTGCAGCACGTCGGGGTGTCGGCCGCGTTCCCGATGAAGCGCCGGGCGGAGCTGGTCGAGGAGCTGGAGCCGCTGCGGATGGCGGACGCGGCGGGCCATCCGTGGGCGGCCTGGGGGGACGAGGCCGCGCACGAGACGGCCCGGCTGCCCGGAGCGCCGAGCCGCTGGTCGGGCAAGAAGGACCTGTCCTGGGTGCCGCTGCGGCCCGAGCGGGTGGCCGAGGTGGCGTACGACCACATGGAGAACGGGGCGCGGTTCCGGCACACGGCCCGTTTCCGCCGCTGGCGACCGGACCGCACCCCGGAGAGCTGCACGTACACGCAGTTGGAGGAGCCGGTGCGCTACGACCTTTCGGAGATCCTCGGGACGGCGCCATCCGGGGAGCACTGACGCACCCGCACGGCGTCGTCCGACGCTGACACAGCGGAGAGAACGGGAACAGGGGTGACCAGGATGGTCACAGACCGGTCGAATCGCCCGAGTCATCCGAGACGTACGGCCCGCGCCGCACGCACCGCACGCACCATGCGCACGGCGCACTCCGCGGCCACCGCCGCCCTGCTCTCCGCCGCCCTCGCCGTCGCCCTCGCCGCCGGCTGTACGTCGGGCGGGGAGCCGTCTACGCACGACGACAGCCGTAGCGCGTCGGAGCACCCCCGGCCGAGCGGCACCGGTCCCTCCGCCGCCGTCGGTTCCGTGCTCGCCGTGAAGATCGACAACGCGCCCGACGCCCGGCCGCAAACCGGTATCGACGCCGCGGACGTCGTGTACGCGGAGCAGGTCGAGGGCGGGCTGAGTAGGCTGATGGCCGTGTACGCGACCAGCCTGCCGAAGGCGGTCGGTCCGGTGCGCAGCGCCCGTGAGTCCGATCTGGAGCTGCTGCGGCAGTTCGAGCAGCCGGTGCTGGCGTTCTCCGGGGCGCAGGGCAAGCTGCTGCCGCTGATCGACCGGGCGCCGCTGGACGCCGTCACGCCCGATAAGTCGTCCGGCGCGTATTTCCGGGGTACGGACCGGGCCGCGCCGCACAACCTCTACCTGCGGCCGAACCGGCTGCTGCCCGCCGCGCCGGGCGCCGCCGCGCTGACCACGGGTTTCCGCTACGGCGCCGCGCCCGCCGGTGGCCGGGCGACGGCCTCGTACACCGTGCGGTACCCGGCGGCCCGCTTCACCTTCGCCTGGTCCGGGAGCCGGGACCGCTGGCTGCTGTCAACGGACGGTGCGCCGACGGTGACGGCCGGCGGGCAGCGGGTGGCACCGGCCACGGTGGTCGTGCAGTACGTGAAGGTGCGCGCGTCCGGTTTCCACGACTTCCTCGGCAACAACACTCCGTACACCGAGACGGTGGGTTCGGGGAAGGCGAAGGTGCTGCGTGACGGGCGCGTCTTCGACGTGAACTGGCAGCGGCGGACGGCCACGGACGGCACCGACTTCACCGCCGCCGACGGCACCCCGGTCGGCTTCGCCCGAGGCCAGGTGTGGGTGGTGCTCGCGACGGCGCCCTGATCAGGGTTGAGGGAAGGTGACCACGGGGTCCGCGGGGTTGCGCAGCCCCTCGGCGGCGTCCGAGACGCGCTGGATGAGCTCCAGGAACAGGGTCTGTTCGACGGTCGAGAGCGGGGACAGGAAGACCTGGTTCATCCGGGCCGTGCGCACGGTCAGCTTGCGGTGGGTGCGCACCCCGTCGTCCGTGAGGCGGAGCAGGAAACGGCGGCCGTCCTGCGGGTCGCGGACCTTGTCGAGGAGCCCGCGCCGGATGAGTCTGCTGATCACCTCGGCGACGGTGGAACGGTCGAGCCCGACCCGCTCCCCCACCGTGCGCTGGTCGAGCCCCGGCTCGGCGACGAGCGCGTTGAGGACCGCGAACTGCGGCGAGGTGATCTCCTCGGAGACCATCGTGTTCCACAGCAGGTAGTGCGCCTGCTGCAGCCGCCGGGCCAGGTGCCCGGGGTGGCTGGTGAGGTCCACCGCGGCCATGTGCGCTCCCGAGGTCGTCATCGAATTCGTACGTGTACTGAATGATTCTCCTCCCTTGACGCCGCCCCCGTCCAGTGGCAGCGTAGGGGAAACATCGCCGAAATGCTCAGTGCCCTGACTAATTTGGCTGACTGATTCGGCTGACGGATTCGCCTGACCGATGTGCCCTGACCAACGTGCTCTGCCTGATGGCTCGAACGAGATGGAGCTTCCCCGATGGACAAAGTGGTCCTCACGGCCGCCGAGGCGGTGGCCGACGTGCCCGACGGCGCCACGCTCGCCGTCGGCGGCTTCGGACTGAGCGGTGTGCCGAACGTACTGATCCAGGC
The DNA here is from genome assembly GCF_900110755.1 of Streptomyces sp. yr375. Taxonomy (GTDB): domain Bacteria; phylum Actinomycetota; class Actinomycetes; order Streptomycetales; family Streptomycetaceae; genus Streptomyces. The sequence continues at coordinate 351,741 of NZ_FOFF01000003.1, read as the reverse complement.
TCTCTACGAGCGGGGCGTGGGCGGTCTCGGCGTCGTCTCCAACAACTGCGGGGCGATGGAGTCGGGCCTCGCGGTCCTGCTCGCCGCCGGGCGGATCGCCCGCGTGACGGGTTCCTACATCGGCGCGAACAAGGAGTTCGCCCGCCAGTACCTGGGCGGTGAGCTCGAGGTCGAGATGATCCCGCAGGGCACGCTCGCCGAGCGGCTGCGGGCCGGCGGGGCCGGCATCCCCGCCTTCTACACCCCGGCGGGCGTCGGCACGCAGGTCGCCGAGGGCGGGCTGCCGTGGCGTTACGACGGTGCGGGCGGCGTCGCGCTGGCCTCGCCGCCGAAGGAGGTCCGGGAGTTCGACGGCGTGGAATACGTGCTGGAGCACGGCATCCGCACCGACTTCGCGCTGGTCAGGGCGGCGAGGGGCGACCGGCACGGCAACCTGGTCTTCAACAAGTCGTCCCGGAACTTCAACCCCCTCTCCGCGATGGCCGGGCGGATCACGATCGCCGAGGTGGAGGAGCTGGTCGAGCCCGGCGAGATCGACCCGGACGCGGTGCATCTGCCGGGCATCTTCGTGCAGCGCGTGATCGCGCTGACCCCAGAGCAGGCGGCGGACAAGAAGATCGAGCAGCGGACGGTCTCCGCCCCGGCGACCGAGGCAACGGTGACCAAGGGCACGGCGACCGAGGGAACGGTGGGCGAGTGATGGGCTGGACACGCGAGGAGATGGCCGCCCGCGCCGCGCGTGAGCTGCAAGACGGCCAGTACGTGAACCTCGGCATCGGACTGCCGACGCTCATCCCCAACTACCTCCCCTCCGACGTCGAAGTGGTGCTGGAGAGCGAGAACGGCATCCTGGGCACCGGCCCCTACCCCACCGAGGACGCCGTCGACCCGGACCTGATCAACGCCGGCAAGGAGACCGTGACGGTCCTGCCGGGCGCGTCCTTCTTCGACTCGGCGCTCTCCTTCGGCATGATCCGCGGCGGTCACATCGACGTCGCCGTGCTCGGCGCGATGCAGGTCTCCGAGCGCGGCGACCTGGCGAACTGGGCGATCCCCGGCAAGCTGATCACCGGGATCGGCGGGGCGATGGACCTCGTGCACGGCGCGCGTACGGTCATCGTCGTCATGACCCACACCGCCAAGGACGGCAGCCCCAAGATCCTCACCGACTGCGCACTGCCCCTGACCGGGAAGCGTTGCGTGAACCGGATCATCACCGACCTCGGCGTCCTCGACGTCACCGAAGAGGGCCTGCTGCTGGTGGAGACCGCGCCGGGCGTCACCGTCGAGGAGATCACGGCGAAGACCGCCGCCAAGGTCCGCGTCGCCGAGGAGGTCCAGTCATGAGCGACCGCCTCAAGACCGTGTACGTCGTCGACGCCGTCCGCACCCCGATCGGCCGCTACAACGGCGCGCTGGCCGGCGTACGCCCGGACGACCTCGCCGCCCACGCCATCCGTGAACTCCTCGCCCGTACACCCGCGTTGGACCCCGCGCGGGTCGAGGACGTGTACTTCGGCAACGCCAACGGGGCCGGCGAGGAGAACCGCAACGTCGGCCGGATGGGCGCGCTGCTCGCCGGGCTGCCCACCTCCGTGCCGGGCGTCACCGTCAACCGGCTGTGCGCCTCCGGCCTGGAGGCGGTCATCCAGGCGGCCCGCGCGATCGCGGTCGGCGACGCCTCCGTCGCCGTCGCCGGTGGCGTCGAGTCGATGACCCGCGCGCCGTACGTGCTGCCGAAGTCGGACCGGGCGTTCCCGGCGGGGCCCGCCGAGCTGTACTCGACCACGCTGGGCTGGCGGATGGTCAACCCGCGGATGGACCCGCAGTGGACGATCCCGCTGGGCGAGTCCGCCGAACTCATCGCCGACAAGCACAAGATCAGCCGCGAGCGGCAGGACGAGTTCGCCCTGTCCAGCCACCGCAAGGCCGCCGCCGCGCAGGAGGCGGGCCTGTTCGACGCCGAGCTCGCGCCCGTGTCGATCCCGCGCCGCAAGGGCGACCCGGTCGTGTTCGACGCCGACGAATGCGTACGGGCGGACGCCTCGCTGGACGCGATGGCGCGGCTCAAGCCGTCCTTCCGGACGGAGGACGGGACGGTGACGGCGGGCAACGCGTCGCCGCTGAACGACGGGGCCGCCGCGCTGCTCCTCGTGGACGAGGAGGGGCTGAAGGCGACGGGCCGCGAGCCGCTCGCCCGCGTCGGGGCGAGCGGGGTGTCCGCGATCGACCCGCACTACTTCGGGCTCGCCCCCGTCGAGGCCGTCAACCGCGCACTCGCCAAGGCGGGCAGGGGATTTGACGATCTGTCAGTTCTTGAACTGAACGAGGCGTTCGCCGCCCAGGTGCTCGGCTGCGTGGCCGAGTGGCCCGAGTTCGACCCGGCGGTCCTCAACCCGCAGGGCGGCGCGATCGCCCTCGGTCACCCGCTCGGCGCGTCCGGAGCCCGGCTCGCCGGCACGGTCGCCCACCAGCTCGCCCGGCGGGGCGGCGGCGTCGGAGTCGCCACCCTCTGCATCGGCGTGGGCCAGGGCCTCGCCCTCGTCCTCGAACGATAAAGAACCCAGGAATCCCCATGACTCTCACGCAAGCCGACATCGACCAGGAGATCGCGGCCGAGCACGCCACGTACGAGAAGCGGCTCGCCGACGGCGCGCCCGTCGAGCACCAGCCGCGCCGCGACTACGCGCCGTACCGGTCCTCCGTCCTGCGCCACCCGAAGCAGCCGCCGGTCGCGATCGACGTCAGCAAGGACCCGGAGCTGGTGGAGCTGGCCTCCCCCGCCTTCGGCGAGCGGGACATCACCGAGATCGACAACGACCTCACCCGGCAGCACGACGGCGAGCCGATCGGCGAACGGATCACGGTGTCCGGCCGGTTGCTGGACAGCGCCGGGCGTCCGCTGCGCGGTCAGCTCGTCGAGATCTGGCAGGCCAACTCGGCCGGCCGCTACGCCCATCAGCGCGAGCAGCACGACGCCCCGCTGGACCCGAACTTCACGGGCGTCGGCCGCACCCTGACCGACGACAGCGGTTTCTACCGGTTCACCACCGTGCAGCCGGGCCCCTATCCGTGGCGTCAGCACGTCAACGCGTGGCGGCCGGCCCACATCCACTTCTCGCTGTTCGGCACGGCGTTCACGCAGCGGCTCGTGACGCAGATGTACTTCCCGAGCGACCCGCTGTTCCCGTACGACCCGATCATCCAGTCGGTGACGGACGACGCGGCCCGCCAGCGGCTCGTCGCCACGTACGACCACAGTCTGTCGGTGCCGGAGTTCTCGATGGGCTACCACTGGGACATCGTGCTCGACGGGCCGCAGGCCACCTGGATCGAAGAAGGGCGCTGACCAGCCATGACGAAGATCGACACGAGCCGTCCTGAGACGGTGCTGCCCACTCCGTCGCACACGGTCGGCCCCTTCTACGGCCACGCCCTGCCGTTCCCCGGCGGCGGCGACATCGCCCCGGTCGGGCACCCGGACACGATCACGCTCCAGGGCTGTGTGTACGACGGTGCGGGCAACCCGCTGCCGGACGCGTTCCTGGAGCTGTGGGGCGCGGACCCCGAGGGCAACCTGCCACAGGTCGACGGCTCGATGCGGCGCGATCCGTCCAGCGGCGGCTTCCTCGGGCGCAACGGCGTCGAGTTCACGGGCTGGGGGCGGGTCCAGACGGACGCCAACGGGCACTGGTCGGCGCGGACGCTGCGGCCGGGGGCGCGCGGGTCGAGCGCCCCGTATCTGAGTGTGTGCGTGTTCGCGCGCGGGCTGCTGGTGCACCTTTTCACCCGGATCTACCTGCCCGGTGACGAGGCCGCGCTGGCCGCCGACCCGCTGCTGGCGCGGGTGGACCCGGCGCGCCGCGACACGCTGATCGCCACGGACGGCCCGCTGGGCACCTACCGTTTCGACATCCGCCTTCAGGGCGAAGGCGAGACGGTCTTCCTGGAGTTCCAGTGACACCACCTGCCCCACCACCCGAAGTCCCGTCCGAGGTCCCGTCCGAGGTCCAGTCCGAGGTCCCGTCCGAAGTCCGGTCCGCGTCCGGGCTGCTCGCGCCGGGGTGGAGCGGCTCCCCCGTCGCCGCCGCGACCGCCGACGACGCCTATCTGCGGGCACTGCTCGACGCGGAGGCCGCCCTGACCCGCGCCCAGGAGACGCTGGGGCTGGCCCCGGCGGGGGCCGGCGCGGCGGTCACCTCGGCGGCCGACGGCGGCTTCGACGTGCGGTCCCTCGCGGAACGCGCCCGTGGCGGCGGAAACCCGGTGATCCCGCTGGTCGCCGACCTGACGAAGGCGGCCGGCGAGGAGTACGGCACGTACGTCCACCGGGGTGCGACCAGCCAGGACATCATGGACACGGCGACGATGCTGGTCGCGGTGCGCGCGCTCGGCCTCGTCCTGGCCGACCTCGACCGCACCCAGCGGGCGCTGGCCCGACTGGCCGCCGAGCACCGCGACACCCCGATGCCGGGCCGGACGCTCACCCAGCACGCCGTACCGACGGCCTTCGGGCTGAAGGCGGCCGGCTGGCGGTCGCTGGTCCTGGACGCCCGCGACCGGGTGACGGCCGTACGGGACGCGCTGCCCGCCCAACTCGGCGGCGCGGCGGGGACGCTGGCCGCCTTCACCGCGTACGGCGCCGTCGACGCGACCGCGCTGCCCGCCGCGTACGCCAGTGAACTCGGGCTGCGGGCACCGCAGTTGCCGTGGCACACCCTGCGGACGCCGATCGCCGACCTGGCCGGCTGCCTGGCCTTCACGGCGGGGGCCCTGGGGAAGCTCGCGACGGACGTCCTCACGCTGGCCCGCACCGAGATCGCCGAGGTGGCGGAGGGCAGCGGGGGCGGTTCCTCGGCCATGCCGCACAAGGCCAACCCGGTACGGTCCACACTCATCGCGGCCGCCGCCCGCCGCGCCCCGCAGCTCGCGGCCACGCTGTACGGGAGTCTGGCGGCGGAGGATGAGCGGCCGGCCGGGGCCTGGCACGCCGAGTGGGAGCCCTTGCGGGACCTGCTGCGGCTGACCGGCGGGGCCGCCCGGGACGCGGCCGAACTGACGGCGGGGCTGCGGGTGGACGCGGACGCGATGCGCGCGCATCTCGGCCTCACCCACGGGCTGATCGTCTCCGAGCGGCTGTCCGTGGAGCTGTCGGCCGTACTGGGCCGGGCCCGCGCCCGGGAACTCCTTACCGAACTCGCCCGGCGCACCTACACCGAGAACCGTCCGCTGGCCGAACTCCTCGCGGAACAGCCGGACTTGAAGAACATCGACGGCGTCGATCTCGACGATTTCACCGACCCCGTCCGCTACACCGGCTCCGCCGGAGCCCTCACCGACCGTGCACTGGAGCGACGTTGACCGAGAAGCTGCTCAACCACCGTGCCGAGGGGCCGACTTCCGCTCCCCCGCTGCTGCTGGGCCCCTCGCTGGGCACCTCGTACGCCCTGTGGGACAAGGTCGCGCCGGAGCTGTCCATCACGCACCGGGTGATCCGCTGGGATCTGCCGGGGCACGGGGGTTCGGCGGCCGACCTGATCGGCCCCGGGGCCACCGTCGGCGACATCGCGGACCTGGTGTTGGCGCTCGCCGACTCCCTCGGCCTGGAGCGGTTCGCGTACGCGGGCGTGTCTTTGGGCGGCGGAGTGGGTCTGCACCTGGCGCTGCACCACCCCGAGCGGGTCTCGTCGCTGGCGATGATCTGCTCCTCGTCCCACTTCGGCGGGCCGCAGCCGTGGCAGGAGCGGGCCGCGCTGGTGCGCCGGGAGGGGCTGGCGGGGCTCGCCGAGAGCGCGAACGCCCGTTGGTTCACCCCCGGGTTCACCGTGCCGCGGCTGATCGCCGACCTCCGTGCCGCCGACCCGGCGGCCTACGCCGCGTGCTGTGACGCGCTGGGCGCGTTCGACCTGCGCGAGCGGCTGCCGGAGATCACCGTACGGACCCTGCTCATCTCCGGGCGGCAGGATCCGGCGACGCCGCCCGCGCATCTGCGGGAGATCGCGGACGCGGTGCCGGACGCGGCGCTGGTCGAACTCCCCCGGGCCTCGCACCTCGCGCCCGCCGAGTGCCCCGAGGCCGTGCTGACCGTGCTGCGCACGCATCTCGACGGCGGGGCGAAGCGGGGCGTGGAGGTGCGGCGCGAGGTGCTCGGGGACGCGCACGTGGACCGGGCGCAGGCCCGGCAGGACGCGTTCACCGCGCGCTACCAGGACTTCATCTCGCGCTATGCCTGGGGCGAGATCTGGACCGACCCGACCCTCAGCCGCCGCGAACGCAGCATGATCACTCTGACCGCACTGGTGGCCCACGGCCACTACGACGAACTGGCCATGCACGTGCGGGCGGCCCGCCGCAACGGGCTCACGCCCGACGAGATCGGCGCCGTCCTGCTCCAGACGGCCGTCTACTGCGGCGTCCCGGCAGCCAACTCGGCATTCGCGACAGCCCAGCGGGTCCTCTCCGAGGAGAACGCCACCGACTGACGCCGGCGGCTCGTACCCGCAGGCGCGGCCGAGAAGGACAGCACCGGTTGACGGCGGCTCGTGCCCGCAGGTACGCGAACGGCTCGCCCGACTGACCGGGAAGCCGCTCGGCACCTGCGGGCGAACGCCCCGCACGCGACCGTCCCGCCACCTCCGGTCCTGCCCGGCGATGAACGGCACCGACTGACCGCGGCCCGCGCCCGCACGTACGCCAGCGGCTCGCCCGGCCCGACCGGCGGGAAACCACTCGCGCTACCTGCGGGTGAACACCCCGCACTCGGCAGTTCCGCTATCTCCGGGTCTGGCCGGGGACGAGCCCGACCTGCGGTGCGCCCAGTCCCTGTAGGGCCGCTTGGGCCTTGTCGACCAGGCCGTCGGCGCCGCAGGAGCGGGCCAGGGTGAGGCCTCGGCCGAGTTCGGACGGGGAGCGGGAAAGGATGCCGAACTCGACGCGGGCGGCGGCGTGTTCGTACTGGCAGGGCGAGGACTCCAGGTAGGTGACTGCCTGTTGGGCGAGGCGGACCGCGCGCTGCCCGGTCTCCAGGGCGGCGGCGCAGCGCAGGGCCTCGCCGATCGCGGTGTCGGTGCCGAAGCGTTCGGCCTGCCTGCGGGCCTCCAGGGCGAGCCGGTTCGCGCGCTCCGGGTCCTCGACGGCGAGCGCCCGGGCGAGTTCGACGGCCCAGGGGACCATCACCGGGTTGAGGTGGCCGCGGGCGGTGGCGGCCTTCTCGGCCGCCTCCAGCTCGTTGATGCCGTCCTGGACCTGGCCGACGGCCAGCAGCAGCCGGCCGCGCACGGTACGGGGTTCGGGCAGCACGATCGTCGACGGGTACGGCGGGGCGAAGCCGTGCTGCTCGGCCGTCTCACAGGCCTCGGCGACCCGGCCGCGGACCAGCAGCGTGTCGACGAGGTTGCAGGTCGCCGACCAGTACACGGGCAGGCCGCGGCCGACGCGTTCGGCCAGCCGCAGGGACTCCCTGAGGGACTCCTCGGCCTCCTTCAGCCGGCCCCGGCGGCGCAGCCCGACGCCGAGGTAGGCGTGGGCCAGGGCGAGGTGGCCGCCGCTCCAGCCGGCCGAGACGTAGGCGCGCAGGGCTTCGTTGAAGAGGGCGTCGGCGCGGTCGAGGCGGTCGGTGTAGGCGTAGGTGCCGGCCAGCATCATCAGCAGCTCCATCCCCCACTCCTGGTCGGTCCAGCCGAGACCGGGGGCGAGGCCGCCGTTGACGAGGGCGCGGTCGCAGAACTCGACGACCTCCTCGGCGTTCTCGCCGTGGGTCGCGGCGTCGAAGCCGCGCAGGATGAGCAGGGCGCGCTCGGCGTTGTCGCGGCCGGTGCAGGTGGCGGCGAGCGCGGCGAGTTTCTCCGAGCGGCGTGGGGAGGCCGCCTCCCCCGCGTGGACGCCCTCCCACATGAACTGCACGGCCTGCAAACGTAGTCGGGCGGGTCCGGGGGCCTGCCGGGCGGCCTCCGCCTCGACCGTGCGGACGGCCTCTTCCAACTGGTCGTTGTGCACGAGTGCCTGGGAGAGGCGGTAGACGGCGTCGACGCGCTCGGCGCCGTCCAGGCCCGGCATGGCGAGTGCCGTACGCAGGTGGTCGATGGTCCTGGCGGGAGCGGTGAGCAGGGTCGCGCAGCCCAGTTCGTAGAGCACGCGCGCGTGGACGTCGAGGCCGGGCGGTTCCCTCAGCGCTCGCTCCAGACAGCGGCGGGCGCCGTCGGGCGCGCCGACGGCGAGGTGTTCGCGGGCGGCCTCGCGCAACTGCTCGACGAGTTCCTCGTCGCCCTCCTCGTGCACCTGGAGCAGGTGCCGGGAGGCGGCCGCGAGGCCCTTGCCTGCGTCGGTGACGACCTGGGCGGCGATGCCGTGCATCGCGGTGCGCATGCCGCTGGGGATGGAGTCGTAGACGGCGGTGGCGATCAGCGGGTGGACGAACTCCAGCCGGCCGTCCGCCACGAGGCCGGTGCCGGGGCCGGGTTCGGTGAGGATGCGGGCGTTGCGCAGCAGTTCGGCGCAGCGCACCGCCTGCTCGCGGCCGAGACCGGAGAGCCGGGCGGCCTGGGCGACGGAGATGTCGGCGCCGAGGATCGCGGCCGCCATGGCGAACTTGGTGGCGTCGACGCCGAGTTTCTCCAGGCGGTCGACGAGGCCGTTGCCGCGGGCCGCGCGGTTCAGGGGGCGCAGTTCGGCGGCCGAGGACTCGGTCGGCCGCAGTTCGCTGTCGCGGACCTTGGCGAGGAGTTCGACGGTCTCGTAGGGGTTGCCGTCGGTGACGGCCCACACCTCGCGGCAGAACGCGGCGTCGGCGTGCTCGCCGAGGGTGGCGCGGGTGAGGCCGGCGACCGCGGGCGGGGTCAGGGCGCTGAGGCTGACGACGGAGCGGCCCGCCGCCTCGTCGACGCTGTCGATGGCGTCGAGGTGGTGGGCGGCGTCGCCCCTCACCTCGCCGGGCCTGCGGGCGACGACGACCAGGACGGGGAGTTCCGCCAGGCGCTCCACGAACGCGGCGAGCCAGTGCAGGGTTTCCTGGTCGGCCCAGTGCGCGTCGTCGACGAGCATCACGAGCGGGTAGTCCCGCCTGGCCAGCCGGGTCACGGCGACGACGAGGCCGTCGCACACGCCCTGCGGGTCGGCGTGGCCCTCGCCGGGTTCCGCCACCCCGAGGGCGGGGCCCGCGACGCCGTACCAGTCGCCGAGGTACTCGCGGATCTCCTCCGGGTGCAGGCACAGCAGCACGGGCTGCAGCAACTGCCGTACCACGTTGAAGGGAACGGACCGCAGTGTCTCGCCGCCGCGGGCCGACCACACCGTGCACCCACGGGCCTCGGCGATACGACGTGTCTCGGCCAACAGCGCGGTCTTGCCGAAGCCCGCCTCGCCCCGGAGCACCAACAGGCGGCCCGAGGAAGACCGGTCGGCCCGGAGCGTCTCCACCGCCTCCGCGATGGTGGCGACTTCCGTCTCGCGCTCCCACAGGGAAGCCGAGGCGGCCGCCGCCGGCCTGACCTTCGTCATCCCGCTACCTCCCCAAGTCGCCCGAACGACGTACAGACCTCGAGCGTAGCCGTCCCGAGGCCGAAGCGGAGGACGGTCCGGGCAGGTACCGCCTCGACGAGTGACGGGCGACGAGCCGGGAGGCCCCGGCGGGCCTGCGGACGTGGCCCCCTGGTGTCAACGGCGAGTGACGCGCGTCGAATTGACGTCGAATTCACGCCAGCGGGGCGGTCGGGCGAGCGAAGCCGGTTCCGAAGCGATGCCGCACCGGCTCCGAACCGGCTCCGCTACGGTGCCGGGACCGAGCCGAGATCGCGCCGAGCCCGCGCCGAGCAAACGCCGAGCCCGCGCCGAGATCGTTCCAAGGTCATTGCAGGGCGGCTCCAAGGCCGCGCCAAGAGCTGCTCCCCGGCCGATTCCCATGCCGATTCTCAGGCCGAATCCAAAAGAGTGGCCGCCCTCTCATCCGGCTTTCACCGACGCCTCATACGGTGGGGGCATGACGCAGGTGACTCCTCCCGGGTGGTATCCCGACCCGGGGCAGACAAGTGACGGTCCCGCCACCGAACGCTGGTGGGACGGCAAGGCATGGACGGACCAGACCCGCACCGCGGGCGAGGGCGCCGTATGGGGTCCGCCGGCGCAGACCCCGGTCGGCGGGGCGTATCCGGCGCACCCGGGATATTCGGGATATCCCGGGCACCCCGACGCTCCGCCGGGCGCGGGCCGGCGGCGCGGGCTGCGGACGGGCATAGCCGTCGCCGCGGCCGTCGCGGTCCTGGCCAGCATCGGGGTCGGCGTGTACGCGCTGGCCAAGGACGACGGCTCCAGCGGCGGCGGCACGGCCCAGGGGCCGGGTGGGCAGGGCGGCTCGGGCGGCCAGGGTGGCAACGGCGGCGGTCAGGGCGGTCCGTTCGGCGGCTCGGGCGGGTCCGGTGGCTCCGGCGGTTCGGGGGGCTCGGGTGGTTCAGGCGGGTCCGGTGGCTCCGACGGTTCCGGTGGTTCCGGCGGAGCCTCTCCCTCGCCCGGTGAGTCCGAGGCACCGAAGATCAAGAGCGGTGCGGTGACCGACGCACTCAACGGGATCAGCATCCCCATCCCGGCCGGCTGGACCGGCCAGCAGATCAGCGTGGGCGCGCAGGTTACCTCCGACTCCTCCTACAAGTGCCCCGGCGACACCACCAAGACCTGCACCAAGGGGGGCGTGTACTCGGTTCCCGTCGAGGCGCTCAAGACCAAGGGCGACACCGCCGAGGAGGTCGCGAAGGCGGACATCGCGGCCAACGCGGAGGAGTCCTACGGCGGTACGACGTACGGCGCGATCACCTCGCACCAGGTGCTCGCCTCGAAGGCGGTGACGGTGGCCGGGCAGAAGGGCTACCTGGTGCGCTGGAAGGCGGTCACCAGCAAGGGCGCGGACGGCGTCGTCGAGTCGCTGGCGTTCCCGGCGCCCGCGGACCCCAAGCGGCTGGTGGTGCTCCGCTTCGGCCTGGACGCCGACCAGAGCTTGACGGTCATCGACACCATCACCACCGGCATCAAGGTGTCGACGGGCGGCGGCAGCGGCACGAACGTGTGAGCCCCGCGACGACGGCCGGGTGGGGCGCCCTCCGCTCAAGGGGTGCCCCACCCGGCCGGGGGTGCGCGCCGCCCCCGTCCCCACGGTGCGGCGCACGCAGGCCGTCGTTCCGTCATCCCGGGAACGGCGGCCTGGGTCTTCTACGAAGACGACGGCGGCGGTGACGTCGCAGCGAGTCCGAGGGCGGGCAGGACGGCGGCTTCCATGAAGCGGACCAGGTAGTCCGGGTCGGCGTACTGACCGTCGACGACCGGCCGGGCGCGGACCACGCCGAACAACTGCGCCGGGACGTACTCCAGCGCGGGATGGCCGGCGGGGATCTCCCCGCGCTCGACCCCGCGCCGCAGGATGTCCCGCAGCGCCTCGATCTCCGGGTCGATCAGCGCCTCGCGCAGCGCCCGCGCGAGGTCCTCGTCCCCGGTGACGGCGTGGCCGAGGGCCTGCATCAGCTTGCTGTCGCTCGTCGACCAGCGGCCCGCGGCCCGCGCCGCCGCGCGCAGGTCGTCGGCGAGCGAACCGGTGTCGATGCCGGCGAGCCGCGCCGCGCGGCGCGAGCGCAGGGCCGCCACGACGAACTGGGGCTTGGTCTTCCACTGCCGGTAGAGCGTGGACTTGCTGCACCTGGTGCTGGCGGCGACGCCCTCCATGGTGACCGCTTCGTACCCGCACTCGCCGATCTGCTCGAGGACGGCGTCGAAGAACTCCCGCTCACGCTCGGGCGTGATCTTGGAGCGGCGCGTTGCGGCGACCGGCTCCGGTCCCTCCGCGGCCTGCGACGTCATCGTCTCTCCCTCTCCGTTCCGGCGTACGCGCCCGTGTCCGCACCGGTGTCCGTTCCGGGCCTGCTTCCAGTGTGGCGTAAGTCAATCGATACGCCAGTGTACCGGTACTCGCGCGTATCGGTACACTGGCGTTTCGGTACGCCATCGTATCGATCGATCAAACGCACCACCGTCAGTGAAGGGGCCGGGGGATGAACGCCCGAACCGAGCCTGTGGAAGCGGAGCCGGCCACACCGGCGAGACCGCCGATAGTCCGCGAGTTCCTGCTGGTCGCAGGGCTCTTCCTCGTCTACAAGTTCGGCCGGCAGTTGGCCACGGGCCACACCGGCGAGGCCTTCCGCAACGCCCGCGACGTGTGGCATGTCGAACGGTGGCTGCACCTGCCCGGCGAGGGCGCGGTGCAGGCCCCGCTGTTGCACGGTGGCGGCCTGGCCGAGGTCGCGAACACGTACTACGCGACCGTGCACTTCCCGGTCACTGTGGCCTTCCTGGTCTGGCTGTACCTGCGGCGTCCGGCGCACTACGTGTGGGCCCGCCGGGTGCTGGCCGCCCTCACCGCCGCCGCGCTGGTGCTGCATCTCGCCTTCCCGCTGGCCCCGCCGCGGATGCTGGCGGCGACGGGGTTGGTGGACACCGCGCGCGTGTACGGGCCTTCGGTGTACGGCCCACCGCAGACGGACCATCTCTCCAACCAGTTCGCGGCGATGCCGTCGCTGCACTTCGGCTGGGCCCTGATGGTGGCGGTCGGGCTGATCGTCGCCACCCGGTCGCGGTGGCGGTGGCTGTGGCTGCTGCATCCGCTGCTGACCCTGCTGGTGATCGTGGGCACGGCGAACCACTACTGGCTCGACGCGCTCGTGGCGGGCGCCCTGCTCGCTCTCGCTCTCACGCTGATCCAGGCCCCCCGGCGCACGACGACCCCGGCGGCCCCGGTGACGGCGGCGGCTTCGACCGAAGACGGTGCACGCACCCTCGTCCCGGCCGAGCGGCCGACCCTGGTGGGGGCGGACCGATGAACGCCACCCTCGTCGCCGTCGTCCTGTCCCTCTTCTCGGCCGTCGCCTACGCGGCCGCCGCCGTCGCCCAGGAGCGGCTGGCCGCCCGGCACCCCGGCAGCGGCCTGGTGCGGATGCTCGGCAACGGCGCGTGGTGGTGCTCGGTCGCGCTGAACGCCGCCGCCGCGCTGCTGCATGTGGTCGCCCTGAAGTACGGTCCGCTCACCGTGGTGCAGCCGCTCGGGGCGCTCACGCTGGTCGCGGCAGTGCCGATGGGCTCGCGGGTCGCGGGGCGGCGGGTAGGCGCGGCCGAGTGGCGGGGCACCGCCCTGACCCTGGCCGGTCTGGCCGCGATCCTGGTCACGGCCTCCGGGCCGGCTCCCGAGGACGTCCTGAGCCTGCCGGAGGCGGTCGCGGTGGCCGGGGCGACGGCGGCGCTGATCGGGCTGCTGGCCCGGCGCGGCGCCAAGCCCGGGCTGCGGCACGCGACGGCGTCCGGCTTCGCCTCCGGGGTGGCCTCGGCGCTCACCCAGACGGTGACCGTCGCCGCGACGGACCGTTCGGGGCCGCTGCTCAGCATGCAGGTGATCGGGGTGGCGCTGCTGGTCGCCGCGTTCGCGGCGGGCGGGCTGCTGCTGTCGCAGACCGCCTACCAGGGCGGCCTCGGCGCGCCGCTGGCGATGGTCACGCTGGCCAACCCGGTGGCCGCCGCCGCGATCGGCCTGCTGCTCCTCGGCGAACGCCTCCAGGGCGGAGCCGCGGGCATACTCCTCGCCCTGGCGGGCGCGGGGCTCGCGGGGCGGGGCGTGGTCCTGCTGTCACGCGCCGCACCGGACCCCGACGCCGCCACCAAGACCTACGACGACGAGGAACACCCCGTGGCAGCGGTGCTGGCCCTACGCCCGGACACGGCGTCAGCCGAACCGGCGCTACTCCCCCGCCCGACAACCGGCCCCGAACACCTCACCCGGCTGTAGCCCCGGCGTAGTCCACGACATCGCGCATCGGCTACACCACGGGCGTCAGCCAGACCGGCCGGGCATCACCCCAGACCGGTGGGCATACGCCCAGACCGGTGGGGGCATACGCCCAGACCGGTGGGGGCATACGCCCAGACCGGTGGGGGCATACGCCCAGACCGGTGGGCGTCAGCCCCCACCGGCGGCCATACGCCCACGCCGGCGGGCGTCAGGCAGACCGGCTGGGCATCAGCCCAGACCGGCGGGCATACACCCAAACCAGCGGGCGTCAGCCCAGGCCGCGGGCGTCCTGTTTGAGTGCGGTGTCCACGGTCAGGGCTGTGGCGACGACCAGGCTCAGCAGGGGTTCGGGCAGTTGGTAGTGGATCTGCAGGACGTAGTTGTCCGCGGTGGTGAACATCGTCTTGGCGAGGCCCTCCCAGGTCTTGGTGATCCGGGCGACCTCGTTGTCCGCGTGGTCGACGATCGAGAAGTTCCAGGCGCGCCAGTTCTCCGCCTTGATCGCGCCGACCTTCTGGCCGCCCGCCTCGATGGAGAAGTTGATCTTCCCGATCATGTTCTGCTGGACGATCTCGCCGACCGGCTGCCCGTCGGGGCGCGTCACGATCACCCGTGACTTGAAGATCTTCGCGGGCCGGGTCAGCAGCAGCACCGGCTGTCCGTGGGCGTCGCGGATCTCCAGCCGCTGCGTCAGGTACTGGTCGATGCTGGCGACGAAGCGCACGATCTTGCGCAGCGTGCTCTGTCCGACCTGGATGACCGAGCCGAGCTGGTTGCCCTGCTGGTCCATGACCTTGTACTCGTTGGTCAGCTCTATGAGCTTGGCCTTCTGGTTCACCACCAGCACGGGTTCGCTGAAGAGGGTGCCGCCGCCGGGGCCGCTCGGCGCGACCCCGGCCTGCTGCTGCACCTGCTGCTGGACCCGCCCGTCAGGCCCCGCCTGCTGCGGGATCTGCGGGGGCGTCTGCCCCTTGCCGTCAGCGTGCGTGTGGTCGGTCCACTGGGCACCGTCCCAGTAGCGCAGGGTCTGGGCCGCCCCGTGCGGGTCCGGGTACCAACCTGAAGGTGTGTTCGAATGCGTGGTCACCGGCGCACACTATCCCGAGGGAGTGACAACAGGGTCATTCCGTGACGATCGCCGGGTCGCTCACGCCGGGGTCGCCGTTCTCGACGTGTCCGGCGAACCGCCTGAGGAACGCCGGGTCGGCGGGGGACGTGACGGTGAGGTCGTACCACCGGCGGCTCGCGCGCAGGTCCACGGTGCGCATGAGCACCGCGCCGGGCCGCAGCTTGACGGTCGTGGCCCGGCCGCCGTAGCCGTCGGCGAGCTTCAGCTCGACCGTGCCGTAACCCCGGTGGGTGAAGGTCAGTTCGACGTCGTCGCCGACGTGCCGGGCGACCACCTCGGGCCCGGCCGTCTTCGCCGCCTGCCTGAAGGCGCGCAGGAAGCCGTTCGGGCCGTGCACGGTCAGGTCGTGCGCGCCACCGGAGTACGCCGAGTTCCAGGTGTCGGAGACGGTCGCGCCCGCCCCGGTGGTGTAACTCCACGGCCCGTCGGTGCGGTTGCCGGAGGTGACCAGGAAGGCGGCGCCCGCTTCGGCTCCGGAGGCGAAGGGGAGGGTGAGGGTCCCGGCGGTCGGATCGGCCGAACCGTCCACGCCGGGTGCGTACTTGAGGGGGCGGGTGGGGCGCTGGCCGCACTCCTGTTTCGGCAGGACGGGGTGGGCCGGCGGGGTGGGCACGTAGTCGGGGTGGCGGACCTTGTCCGGGGGCCGGTAGCCGTCGGTGTCCGGCAGGGCGACCGGCCGGGTGTCGGTGCGGGAGAAGTCGAACGCGGCGGTCAGGTCGCCGCAGACGGCCCGGCGCCACGGTGAGATGTTCGGCTCGTGGACGCCGAAGCGGCGCTCCATGAACCGGATGACCGAGGTGTGGTCGAGCGTCTCGGAGCAGACGTAACCGCCCTTGCTCCAGGGCGATATGACGAGCATCGGCACCCGCTGGTCGAGTCCGTAGGGGCCGGCGGTGTGGCCGCTGTCGCCCTTGAAGAGGTCCGGGCCGACGTCGACCGTCGACCTGCCCTGCGCGGCCGAGGCCGGCGGGAACGGCGGGAGGAGGTGGTCGAAGAAGCCGTCGTTCTCAGACGCAAAGTTGTGGGTCCACCTGTCCGACTTCCACAGGCACTATCACACCCTGACTGGTGACCATAAAGAGCCGAAACCCCTCCAGTAGCCAGACCCCCCTGCTGATCGGAAGCCGGGGAGACCGAACGCTCCGCCTGGTCGCTGTTGAAGTCTTCGAGCGCGCAGTAGCTGACCCCGATGCCCTGGCAGAGTTGCCTATCGTTCAAGCCTCCGCGGCCCGACGGCATCGGCCTGGAGGGTGAGGACACGTTGGGCATCGCCTGAAACGCGCACGTCTCCGCGACCGGTAATCAGCTCCCCGCGAGCCCACCCACCATCCGCTACCCGGAGCTGGACCCCACCTGGAACTTCGTTCGATGACCCCAGCGAAATGATTCGCCGACTGCCCCGCTTGACAGCTCTCTATCTGGAGTGAGCGGAAGCTCGCAGTCACAAGGCGAGGTCAAACAGTGGAGGGGGAGACTCCCGAACGTCACTGTCTGTTACTCCATCAAGGCGTGAACACGGCTCCGCTGATGAATAGGCGACACCGCAACATGCGGGCCTACCAGTCCCGGGGCCGTATACGGAAGCGGCTGCTTGACGTAATGATTGCGTCACCATATCATCGGGTGATGCTCTTCCCCGTGCCTGATCTCACCACGGACGACCGCCGGGTCCTAGATCAGATCGACCAGATGCGCGAGACATTGCGGCATGCCGTGCGGACCTCCGCCGTAAAGTGGACGGAGGGCCTACGGAAGTTCCTCACCGCAGACGCGGTAGCAGCCTCGAATTCCATCGAGGGCTTCAAGGTGTCGACCGTGGACGTCGAGGATCTCATGGAAGGCGAGACCGAGGTCGACGTCTCGGAGGAGAACCGGGAGGAGACTCTCGCCTACCAGCGGATGATGACCTACATCCAGACCCTCCACGACGTCGAGGACTTCTCCTACAGCAAGGGCCTGCTCAACAGTCTTCACTGGATGCTGCAAGGCCACCGGCACAGCATCCGCCGGCCAGCCGGCCAGTGGCGCAAGGGCCCCGTCTACGTCACCGACCCCCGCGACCCAAGCATCGCCGCCTACACCGCCCCCGACGCCCCGCTCGTCGCCGGTCTGATGCAGGAACTCGTCGACTGGCTCAACGAGAGCGACGGCACCCACGCCCTGGTGCGGGCCGCCATGGCCCACCTTCATCTGGTCTCCATCCACCCCTGGGCCGACGGCAACGGCCGTATGTCCCGCTCCCTGCAAACCCTCATGATCGCCAGAGAAGGAGTCCTCGCACCGGAATTCTCCTCCATCGAGAGCTGGCTGGGCCGACCGGGCAACACATGGGAGTACTACCGCGAGCTCAACGACCGAGGCAGCCAGTACCAGCCCGACCAGGATGTTTCCGGCTGGATCAGATTCAACCTCACCGCCTACCACCAGCAGGCACAGACCGTCCAGGGCCGCCTCACCCGCTCGGGCCGCGTCTGGACCTCCCTCGCCGACTTCGCCGACAGCCAGAGCCTCGACGAACGCACCGTCACCGCACTCCATGACGTCGCCATGGCCGGACGCGTGCGCCGTTCCCGCTACCAGCACGCCGAGGACCTCAGCCTCCAGCAGGCCCAACGCGACCTCCGAGACCTCACGGCCAACGGCGTCCTCCAGCCCGTCGGCCGCACCCGGGCGCGCTACTACACCGCCGGCCCCCAGTTCCCCCAAGATGCCATCCACATCGCACGGACCCCCATGCCCCTGACACACCCCTACCGCACCTGATGGGCCCGATCTGCGAGATATGTTGCGGAACCGGGGTGTGTCAATTTAGACACTCCCGCTGTCCGCGACATGCTCGGCGGGTCTCCGATCGGTGAAGGTCGCGGCCCGGTACGGCACCTCACGCCAGACCCTGCACAGCTGGCGGCGGCGGTTCGAACAGGAAGGCATGCCCAGTCTGCTGGATCGCTCCCGCCAGCCACGGAACAGTCCCACGCGCCTGTCCGCCGAGGCTGAGGCCGAGATCTGCGAGCTGCGCCGCCGACATCCCCGGTGGAGTGCCCACCGGATCTCCCACGAGGTGTCCGGCCGCAGGCTGGAGCCGGCGCCGTCGCGGACCACGGTCCACCGGGTGCTCTCCCACAATGGCCTGGGCCGCGCCCAGGAACAGCAGCATCCGCGCACGTACCGCCGGTGGCAGCGTGAGGCGCCGATGCACCTGCGGCAGATGGACCTGGTCGGAAGGAGGCAACTGTCGGGTTCATCAACTGCAGCAGGCGACACAGCCGAGAACAGCAACGATGTACCACCGTCAGTTCGACACTCGGCACACACGACCGTGAGCGCATTGCACGCCGACCATCAGAGCGCCTCGCGAAACGATGGCCGCGCCACCCGGCCTCTCCGGCCGTACTCGAGGGCCTCCGGAAGGCGGGAGCCGCCAAGGCCGAGGGCGCGCCTCCTCTGACACAGGCGCAAGTCGACCGGATCGTCGCCATCCTGCGCCAGGCAGGCTCTTGCGGCCAGTACGCTGGCACGTGTAGGCGGAGCACCACACCGCCAAGGCTGGGGGCCATGGGAGCGGTACTCGGCACCGGCGGAATAGGGTGCGGTCACGCTCCTCCGCGTTCGCGCTCACCCAGTGCTGCAGCGAGCCCGCTGGTCCGGTCCTCCTTGATCGCGACCGAGACGGACTACTGGACCCGGATGGCATCGGCGATGCCGGTGATCGCCCTCGGCTTCGGGACTGGCGTCATCGCCCGGACCAGGCCGCAGTCCATGGAGTGGACCACGACAACCGGAGATCGCCTCGGCACTGCTCACCTCCCGGCCGCGATCGAGTGGACGGCCGTGCCCTCCAGGGACTCGACCCGGCTGAGCGGCGGCGGGATGGCCGGCAGCTGCTCAGCGAGCATCGTCTTGCCCGCTCCCGGAGGCTAGCGCAAGTGACTAGATGGATGAGTCCAAGGGGTGTCGTTGCGGTCAGTGAGCGTTTTCAGCGTTGCCTCTCCAGGGTGAGGACGGCTTTGGCGATGACGCTCATGCGGTTGGGGCTGATGCGGGATCTGCGGAAGATCTGCCAGGACTTCAGCCGTGCCATGCCTCGTTCGACGGGTGCCCGGGCCGCGGACAGGGCCCGGTTCTCGGTGCGCTCGGTGAGGGTGAGTTCACCGTTGGGTGGGCGACGCTTGGCGGTGGTGACCCAGTCGCCCGCACCGATGTAGGCCATGTCGGCAAGGATCGGGATGCCTTGGCGCGCGCAGATCCGGAGGATCTTGTGGGTGCGGGCGGCCGTCAGATCGTGGGTCCGGCCCGGCAGTGCCGGCGACAGCCACAGAATCTCGCCGGCCGGGTCCGTGACGACCTGCACGTTCACCCCGTGCCGCCTGTGTTTCGAGGAGTAGTCGCCCCTGCCGTCGCCGACGCGGTCGCACTCAGCGAGCGTGCCGTCCAGGAGGACGAAGTCCGGGTCGTGCGCGCGCAGCGTCTTCAGCAGGCCTGGTGCCTGCGCGGCGAGCAGACCGGTGACCGCGGTGACGTAGGCGTGGGCGGTGCCGACGGATATCCCGAAGCCCGCGGCGATACGGGCGAGGGTGTCGTGGCGCCGCAGGTACACGAGTGCGACCAGCGCACGGCGGTGCGGCGGGAGTTTGCACCGCCGGTCACCCTCACGGGTGACGATGAGCATCGTGACCCACTCGACCAGGGCGTGGGGCAGGTCGAGTGCGGCAGGATACGGAACCAACGCGGCTCCTGTGCCAATGCCACGGAGTTAAGGCTTTCCTCTGCAGGTCAACCCGCTTTCTGTCAATGGTTTTGGTGCGTCGGGCAGGAGGCTGTAGGCCCCTCTGCGGGTTCTGGTGATCCGCCCGTTCCGTGCCCAACGGCTGAGTTGGGTGGCGAAGACGTTGGGGTTGGCAATGCCGAGTGCTGGCGCGATCTCCCCGGCGGTCCAGGAGTGTTCCGGTGCGGATTGCAGGACAGCAAGAGTGCCTTCGAACCGGGAAAGGGCCGGGTCGACACAGGGAGGTACCGGCGGCGGAGACACGGCGGCCAGGTCCTCGATCAGGGTGTAGATGCCTCTGCCGACCTTGGCGATGTGTCCCTGGCTGGCCCAGCGGGACAGCAGGACACGGAAGCTGTTGATATTCCCCACGGCCAGGATGTGCGCGAGTTCGGTGGCGTTCCAGCAGCGCCCTGGGTGGGAGTGCAGGAACTCCATGGTGCGGTCGATGAGGGCCGGCAGCTGGGAAGCGCGCGTGTGCGGCGCAGGGGGTGAGGAGGGGTGCCGGCGGGAGACGAAAGCGGGCGTGGTCGGTTGGGCGGCGTGGACGCTGATGGTGATGGAGATGATGTTCGTACTGTTCGAAGGGCGTCCGTCGTCGGTTCTGGCGTAGCGAGGAATGGGAGATTTGAGCTTGCGGGAGCTGATTCGCGGGCGGCGGGTGGGCAGGAGATTGTCCAGGACGGCCTGGCCGATCCGGCCGACGAGTCCGGCGTCTTCGTCAAGGACTCCGTGGGCGGCCACGACCTGGTCACGAGCTGCTTCCAGGGCGACGGTGAAGCTGGCCCGGTCGAGGTCGGTGCCGGGCACGGACTCGACGGCGTCGACCATGGCGGTGCGCAGGAGTTGGTAGAGGGTGAGCTGGGCCCACAGTTCCTGTTCGACACCGCTCGGGTCGGTGGAGCGCAGCACCCTACCTTGCATCAGCGTGTGCCGCAGCGCGTAGTAGGCGGATTCGATCTCCCAGCGCTCGTGATAGAGGCGGACAAGGGCGTCGCAGGGGTCTTGGTCGGGGTCCAGCAGGGTGGTCACCAGCCGGTATCCGTCATGCAGGCGGGTGCCGTCGGAGCAGGTCGCGATGATGTCGGCCTCGATGATCCGCACCTGCACCGAGCGGATCCGGGACAGGTAGGAGCCGTCGGGCAATCGCTGGGTGGTGGGAAGACGGCGCTTGGAGGTGAGGCGGACCAGGAACTGGGCGCCGGTGTCGGCGAACTGGGCCAGCAGCTTGCCGTTGTCGAAGCCGCGGTCGGCCAACACCAGCGTCTGCGGGCCGAGCAGGTGCATCAACTGCCGCGCGTAATGGGCCTCCCCGTGGAACGTGGGGCCGAACGCCGCTCCGAGCAGGCCGCGGCTGCCCGTCTCCACCAGCGCCATCAGCCGCAGCGTGGGATAGCCCGCCCAGCCCAGGTGGACCCTGGCCCGGCCGAACCAGCCGCGGTTGCGTTCCGCGTCGGGCACCTTGATCGAGCTGCAGCCGTCGAAGGCCACAGTGCGCCAGTGCCGGTAGCGTGCTCCGGGCGTACGCGGCTGTGCCAGAGGCCCGGCCACCACCTCGAACAGCGACCTCAGCGGAACCGGTCCCAGACGGCGCCGCAGATCACGCAACGCCTTTTCCGAGGGAGCCGCGACTGGCAGTCCCGCCAGACCGGCGACCAGCTGGGACCTGTCCCCGAGGAGTGGACACCCGTTCGTATCGTTATGCGGCAAGTGTCAGGGTAGCTGACTGCTGTTCGTAGGCGATCGGTGCCTGCTGTCCGAGGCGGGAGTGCCTGCGGCGGGTGTTGTAGCGGGTGGTCCAGCGGAAGACGGCCAGGCGGCAGGCGCGGGCGCCGTCGAAGCGGCGGGCGCCACGGAGCGTCTCGCGTTTGAGGGCCGCGTTGAACGACTCGGCGAGTGCGTTGTCCGCGCTCGTGCCGACCGCACCCATGGACTGTCTGACGCCCAACTGGGCGCACAGTTCTGCGAATTCGCGTGAGGTGTACTGGGCGCCGTGATCGCTGTGGAAGACGGCGCCGACCAGGCTGCCGCGGACCCGGGCGGCTGCCCTGAGTGCGTCGGTGACCAGCGAGGTGCGCATGTGGTCGGCGATCGACCAGCCCACCAGCCGGCGCGAGAAGCAGTCGATCACCGTCGCCAGATACAGGAACTCGCCGTCGCCCACCGGCAGGTAGGTGATGTCGCCGACATACTTCGTGTTCGGCGCGCTCGCGGTGAAGTCGCGCCCCAGCAGGTCCGGCACCGGGGTGGCGGACGGTTCGGGCACGGTGGTGACCTGGCGCTTGCGCAGCCGCAGCCCGGCGATGCCGAACTTGCGCATGACCCGTCCGACGCGCTTGTGGTTCACGCGCTCGCCGTCGTCGCGCAGCTCGGCGGTGATCCGGGGGCGGCCGTAGGTGCCGTCCCACTCGGCGTGCACAGCTTTGATCCGCTCAGCCAGTGCCGCGTCGGCCCGCTCACGTGCGGCGCGGGCCTCGCGGCCGGCCCGCCACTTGTAGAAGCTGGAGCGGGCCACCTCCAGCACCTGACACAACCGCTTCACGCCCCAGGCGCGGTGGTGGTCCTCGACGAACTGGAAGCGGTTGGTCACCAGGTCATCTCTTGTGCGAAAAACTTCGTGGCCTTGCGGAGAATGTCCCGCTCGGTGGCGAGCCTCTGCATCTCCCTGCGCGCTGCTGCCAGCTCCCGGCGCAGGGCCTCGTTCTCGGCCTGGAGCTCCTCGGCCGTCGGCGGGGAATCCACCGTGTTCTTCTCCGTGCTCGTCGTGCTGCCCCCGCCGCGGCGGGCCCGTTCGGCCCGCACCCAGTTACGCAGCGTCTCCCGGCTGATCCCCAGATCCTTGCCGATGCCCTCGAAGGTGTGGCTCGGGTCCGACAGGTACAGCGCGACGGCGTCCGCCTTGAACTCGGGCGAGTAGACCTTCATCACCATAAAAGATGCCTCCTACCCGACCCCTGGCGGGGTCGGGATCAGAGGTGTCCACCACTCGGGGACAGGTCCCCCCCTCTACCCCGCCAAGCTGCATGACAAGGGGGATCAGTGGCAGGTCCGCTACTACCCGCACGGTGCCGCCGGCAAGGAGGAGAAGGAGCGCTTCGCGACCAAGACCGAGACGGAGCGCCGCAAGTCGGCTGTTGAGCACGAGATGAACGAGGGGATCTACGTCTCACTCGATGCGGGGAACGTCTCCTTCGAGGTCTTCGCGGATGAGTGGCTGAAGGGCCGCGGAGCGGACAGCGTGGAGGTCTACCGCCGTCATCTGCGGGTGCATGCCTATCCCGTGATCGACCGCAAGACCCTCGCCGCCCTCGCGAGCCGCCCCAGCACCGTGGGCAAATGGGCATCCGGGATCGAGGCGTCGCCGAACTACAAGCGGGACATCATGCAGACCGTCACGGCCGTGTTCGCGGCGGCGGTCGACGACGGCCTGATCAAGCGGAATCCCATGAAGTCGCGTCAGGTCACCAAGCCGAAGCGCGAGAAGAAGAAGATCGTCCCTTGGACGGCGGACCGGGTGGGCACCGTAGTGGCTGCCCTCGACCATCTCACTCCCCGCTACGCGTGCACGGGCGTCGTCGGCGCAACCTCGGGCCAGCGACAGGGCAAGATCTTCGGCTTCTCCCCCGATGACGTGTTGTGGGATGCAGGCCGGATCAAGGTGATGCGGCAGATCAAGGAAGTCCGGGGCGGAGGCGCGAACCGGCTGATCTTCGCTCTGCCGAAGACCAAGGAGACACGCGAGTTCCCCGCCCCGGCCGCTCTGCTGCGCGGGCTCAAGGCCCACATGGAGATCTGGCCGCCGGTCGCGGTCACCCTCCCGTGGGGTTCGCTGGACGGCGAGCCGGTGACCGTGCGTCTGTTCTTCACCACGCCCTACGGGATGCCGCTGGATGCGTCCGTGTTCAACCGGCTGGTGTGGAAGCCCGCACTGGCCCAGGCCGATGTGATTCCTGCGCCGGTCGGGCGCCGGTACGCTGCCGCACCGGACGACGGCATGCACGCCTTGCGCCACCATTACGTGTCTGCTCTGCTGAGCGCCGGTGAGTCGTTGGTGACGGCCGCCGAGTTCATCGGGGACACGCTGATGGTGACCGCCGAGACGTACGCCCATCTGATGGAGGGTGACGGGAGTCGCGGAGTGGCCGCCCTTGATCGTTCCTTGGGCGGCAGTGTGGATGCCCTGCGGCTAGCGGTGTGACAGGAGGTGCGACCGTACTACGACCAACGCAAGCCCCTATGCGGCGAGTTCGCAGGTCAGCGCCTTGCGACCTGACATGCCGTCGTTCTCGTCATAGGTGACGAACAGGGCCGTCTTCGCCCACACCTCGGGATCGGCGGTGAGTGCGTCGAGTACCTGGGAGACGTACCAAGCGCCGTAGTTGGCAGGCCAGTTGGGGTGTTCGGTGAAGGCCTCGGGGGCGACGATCCAGGAGATCTGCGGCAGCTTGCCGCCCTTGACGTCCTGCTTCAACTGCTCGAAGTAGCCCTCGCCCGTGCGGGCGTCGGTGCCGGTGCGGGCCTTGTCGTACAGCGGGTCGCCGGGCTTCGCGTTCTGGTACTGCTTGAAGTAGAGGAGCGAGTTGTCGCCGTAGTTGCCGCGGTAGGCGTCCTGGATCCAGCCCCAGCCGCCGGCCGCGTCCAGGCCGTCGCCGACGTCCTGGTAGATCTTCCAGGAGACCCCGGCCCGCTCCAGCCGTTCGGGGTACGTCGTCCAGTTGTATCCGGCCTCGTCGTTGCCGAGGACCGGGCCGCCGCCCTTCCCGTCGTTGCCGGTGTAACCGGTCCACAGGTAGTAGCGGTTGGGGTCGGTGGAGCCGATGAAGGAGCAGTGGTAGGCGTCGCAGATGGTGAAGGCGTCGGCGAGCGCGTAGTGGAAGGGGATGTCCTCACGCGTGAGGTACGCCATCGTGGTGGCGCTCTTCGCGGGGACCCACTGGTCGTACTTGCCCCCGTTGAAGGCGGCATGGCCGTCGTTCCAGCCGTGCGGGAGGTCCTGGATGAAGGCGAGTCCCAGGTCGTCGGCGTCGGGGTGGAACGGCAGGACGTCCTTGCCGGCGGCGTCCGCCTGGTGCCAGACGGACTTTCCGTCGGGCCGGGTCACCGGGCGCGGGTCGCCGAAGCCGCGGACGCCTCTCAGTTTGCCGAAGTAGTGGTCGAAGGAGCGGTTCTCCTGCATCAGGACGACGATGTGCTCGACGTCCTCGATCGACCCCGTGCGGTGGTTCGCGGGCAGCGCGGCGGCGCGCTCGATGGAGCCGGAGAGCGCGGTGAACGCCGTGGTGGCACCCGCGAGTTGGAGGAAGCGGCGCCGGTTGACTTCGGGCATGGGTGAGGCACCTCTCGTACGGAAGGATTCGTCCGGCCGTTTTCGTGACGGATTGCGCGCGCAAGGAGTGTGTTCCAAGACCACCGAACACGCGGGAAGTCCCGGATGACACCCACGTGAAAGTCGAAGGTACGGGGAATGTGCGACAAACCAAGAGACCCCCAAGCGCCCCCAACGGCCGTTATCGGTCGGGGCAGTCGGGGACGGGCCGGGTGATGGCCCCGGGCTGTGGTGCTGAGCGGCGGGGCCGAAGGGCGGGGGCCAGGCGGTGGGGCCGGACGGCGGGGGCCGGGCGGCGGGGCCGGAAAGCGGAGCCCGGCCGCGGGATCGGGCGGCCGAACCAGGCATCGGGACCGGACGGCGAAGCCAGTTAGCGGGGTGGGCGGCCGAGCCGGACGGTGAGGGCGGAGAGGGAGCCGGACAATGGGGCGGGACGGGTAGCCGAACGTCCGGTATTGCGCCAAATCGGCCGGCGGGAAGCGGGTGGTCGCGCGGCTTCGTCCGGTACGTCGATCCGTTGCGTCACGCCCTCGTTACCGTGCGCTGATGCGGATACACCCGGCCCGGCCCCGGCGCTGACTCTGTGCTGCGGCGCTGTCGCGCTGTGTCTGGCGGCGTGCGCGCTGTGGCGACTCGGCCGCCCGGCCCCGCACGTCTGACCGACGCCCTCTCCGTTACTACCCCACCGCTCGTCCGCGTCATCCGCCCGCACGTCCGTCGGGGCCCGGCACCACATCGAACTCACCGGGAAGACACCCGAGTTGCACGGCCCCGACCCCGCGTTCGCCGCGGCGGCCGGCGCGTTGCGGGCGGCGGGCGCGCGCCTTCTCGGCTACGTCGACACCGACTACGGGGTGTGTGACCGCGCCGACATCGCCGCCGACGTCCGCCGGCACCAGGAGTGGTACGCGGCCGACGGCTGTTTCCTCGACCGGGTGACGGCGACCCCGGACGCGCTGCCCGCCTGTCGCCGCCTGGTCCGCGCGGTGCGCAGGCTCGGCGTCGGCCCGGTCGTCCTCAACCCCGGCGTCCACCCCGCGCCCGGCTACGCCCGCCTCGCCGACCTGACGGTCACCTTCGAGGGCCACTGGTCGACGTACGTGTCGGCGTTCAGCAGACCGGCGTGGGCGACGCGCCACCCGCCCGAGCGGCTGTGCCACCTCGTCTACGGTGTCCCCGAGGCGCTCGTCCCGCTCGCAGTGCGCCCCGCTCGCGAGCGGGGCGCGGCGGTCTGCGGCCCGGTGACGGGCGAACTCCCCAACCCCTGGGCCGCGTTGACACCGGCCCTGACCAGAGAGACGGCATGAGGCACTTGGCACGGCAGTCCGTACGACACCCGGTACGGCACTCGGTAAGGCACTCGGTACGACGATCCGTACGGCACTCGGTGCGGGCGATCCTGTTGGTGACCGTGCTGGCGTTGGCGGGCTGTTCCGGAACGGGCGGCACGGACGACGAGGACGACAACACTTCTTCCCCCTCTCCCACTTCCTCGCTCTGGCAGCCCCGCCCCGGGGTGGCCTGGCAGTGGCAGCTCGACACCAGGGTCGACCCGTCGGTGGACGTGCCCGTCTACGACATCGACGGCTTCGAGAACACGGCGGCGGACGTGGCCGGGCTGAAGCGGGACAGCCGCAGGGTGATCTGTTACATCAACGTGGGCGCGTGGGAGGACTTCAGGCCCGACAAGAACGCCTTCCCGCGCTCGGTACTGGGCAAGTCGAACGGCTGGGCGGGCGAACGCTGGCTGGACATCCGGAAGGTCTCCGTGCTGCGGCCGATCATGGCACGGCGTTTCGACATGTGCCGTGACAAGGGCTTCGACGCGGTGGAACCCGACCTGGTGGAGGGCTACAGCAACAGCACCGGCTTCCCGCTCACCGCTGCCGACCAGCTCCGCTACAACCGCATGATCGCGCAGCTCGCGCACGAGCGCGGTATGTCGGTGGGCCTCAAGAACGACCTGCCCCAAATCCCCCAACTCCTGGCCGACTTCGACTTCGCGGTGAACGAGGAGTGCGCGCAGTTCGGCGAGTGCGCAAAGCTCAGCCCGTTCATCTCGGCGGGCAAGGCGGTCTTCCACGTGGAGTACGCCGAACCGACAAGCAGCTTCTGCGCCGAGTCCCGTCGGCTGAAGCTGTCGTCGATGCAGAAGAAGCTGGAGCTGGGGGTATGGCGTAAACCCTGCTGACGCATCAGAAGTCAGTGCCGACGCCCCAGGAAGCGAATTCTTTCACTCATGTTCCTTATTGACCGAATGTAATGAGGCTATCACTTTAGGTGTTTTATCCTTTAAACTCTCCGTCACCACGCCAGGGAGCGCGCCGGGGGCGCGTGTCGGGGGGAGCTGGTTGCCGTGCGCCGTAGAGCGTTTTTCGCCACCCTGTTGAGCTGTGCTGCGCTTCTCATCTCGGTCGCTTTCTCACTCGGCATCTCCGCGGCACCGGCGCAGGCCGCGGACCCCATCGCGCCGTACGTCGAACTGACGCCGGACTCCGGTCAGTTGGCACCGGGCGGCAGCGCGCTCGCCGTCGACGCACTGTTCCACAACACCCTGGACACCGCCGTCACGGACAGTTTCATCGTCGCCGTGGGCATCCGACTCGCCCCGCCCGCCGCACTGCTGACGTCCCGACAGGTCACCGTGGAATGGTTCGACGTGGGGGCGTCCGTGTGGCGGGCGGTGGAGTTGACGCCGGGCGACACCGCGCTCTCCGGTTTCCTCAGTACGGACGCCGGTGCCCCGTCCGTGGGCTCGCTCCCGGCGGGCGGGACCGCCCGGATCGGCCTGCGCATCTCGCTCGCCGCCACGGTGCCGACGGCGACCACCGTCCAGTTCGTCACCCAAGGCCTCGTCGAGCCCAGCCCGCTGATCGACCCGGTGGCCCTGATGGACGGCAAGGCGTCCTACACGGTCACCACGCCACCGACGGCAAGCAACTCGGCGTCGTCCTCGACGTCGGCGTCCGCATCTGCGTCCGCATCCGTATCTGCGTCCGTATCTGCGTCCGCCAGCGCCACCCCGGCTCACTCCGCAAGCGGGACGGCGACACCGAGCCGCAGCTCGTCCGCGTCCGCCGTACCGACGATGTCCGCCGTGCCGGTGCCGGTGCCGTCGGCGTTGAGCGGGGGCACCGGAGGCGGCCAACTCGCGGACAGCGGAACCCCGGCGGTGGCCGCCGTCGCCGGGGCGGCCGCCCTCGTGTGCGCCACCGGGGTCGCCCTCGCCGTGACCCGGCGTACGCGCCACGGGCGCGACTGACGAGGACGAGGCCGAGGACTCGTACGTGCACCACCGGTCCGTCCCCACGGGAGGAATCCATGCACCATCGCACGGGGCAGGACGTCCTGCGTGACCTGGTCCGCAGCGTCTCGCCGGCCGAACTGGAGAAACTCGACGAGACCTGCCGGGTCTACGCCGCCCGGCCGTACCCTCCGCAGCCCCTGCACCGGCCGGCCGGGGACCCGCTGGGCGACGGCGTCCAGACGGCAGTGCTGCTGCCTGTGCTCGTGGCCGTCGTCGCGCAGATCCTCGCCGACCTCGCCTCGGGGCGCATCCGGGCGGGCGGCAGCCGACTGACCCGGTGGTGGCGGCAGCGCCGCCTGCACCGCGCCGCGACCGAGGGCCGACGCACGGCGCTGACCTCCGCCGTCCCCCAACTCTCCGACGTGACACGGCAGGAGCTCACGGACTGGGCCCTGGCGCAGAGCCGGGCCGCCGGCCTGTCGCCCGCGCAGGCAGCGGCGTGCGCCCACGTCATCGTCGTAGCCGTGGTCCAACCCGACACGGAGTCGGACGCGCAGTCGGATGCCGAGCCGGTGCGCGGTCCGGCGGCGGCGCCGGACTCCCACGGGGAGCCGGGTGACCTGCACGCGCCCGCGAACACACCGCCGTCGTGACCGGAGCGCCGGGCGCTGCCACGCCCGCCGCCGACCACCACGCCCGGCGCGAAGCCGCCCGCACGCTCATGTCCAGCCCGCTGCCCCTGCCGACCACAACTCGCCTGGTGCTACTGGTCCTTGTGGCCGGGGCGGGAGCCTCGTTCGCCGCGTGGTGGTGGCTGATCCTGGGCCGGGACAACTGGCCGGACGCCCAACTCGCCTGCCTGCCCGCCGCCGAGGCCTCGCCGGACGCGGTGCTCGACCGGTTCACCGGCTGCGTCTACGACGTCCGGCTGGCCCAGGCGGCGGTGGTGCTGTGCGGGCCGCTCGCCCTGCTGGCCCTCGCCCTGGTCTGCCGCGCCGCCGGACGCCGGCTGAGCCTGTGGCTGTGGGCGGCGACCCCCGACCACTCGTCGCTCTCCGAACGCCTGACCGCCGTCCTGCCCGAGCCGTCCGAGGCGTCCGAGCCGTCCGAGCCGTCCGAGCAATCTGATCCGTCCGAACAGGGCGTGGTCCGGCCCAAGTTGTGGGTGCGGCAGCGGCGCGTCGGTGTGCTGGCCCGGGCGTCGGGCAGCGTGCGGGACCCGTGGATCGTGGCCGACTCGAACGTCTTCAACCTGCCCGATCGGCAGGTGGAGGCGAAGTTCCGGCACGAACTGGCCCATCTGCGGCTGCGGGACGTGGGCCGGGTCCGGCTCGCCGTCGCGGCCTGGTGGCTCCTGCTCACGGCCGTCGTCCTGCCGGTGGCCGCCGCCCTGGTACGGGACCCCGGCCTTCTCGGCCCCGGCCTGCTGGTGCGGATGACGCTTGTCCTGGTGATCGTGCTGCTCACCCTGCGCGCGGTGCTGCGCATCCGGGAACACGACGCCGATCTCGGCGCGGAGGCGGATCCGCGCGCACCATGCGGTGCCACCGCCGACCACATCGGCTCCGGCCTCCCGCCGAACCGCTGGCAACGAATCCTGCGGGCGGCCGGACTCGCAAGCCACCCCACCACCGAGACCCGCCTCGCCATCCTCTCGAACCCCGCCCGGTCCTGGGGACTCCCGGCCGCCGAATGCCTCACCACCGGGCTCGCGGCGGGCCTGCTCTTCACCGATCTCGCCCTGCTGATCGGCGCGTTGATGCCCACGCGAGTCCAACTTGCTTACGCCGTCGCGGGGTTGCTGACCGGCTGGGCGGTGGCCGGAGTGGTGACCGTGGGCTGGTGGCGGGCGGTCGCGGTGGAGCACCGGGACGCGTCCGGCCGACACCCGCCGCTGGCCGGGGCCGCGCTCGGGCTCGGCGTCCTCGCCGGAAGCCAGCTCTCCGGCCGCGCGGCCGGCGACTGGATACGCGACACCGGGACCGCCGACGGACTGGCCACGGCGCTCTCCCTCACCCACACCCCCCGGCCGCAGGTGCTCGGCCTGGCGCTGGCCCTGGTGATCGGCGGGGCGTTGTACGCCACCTGGACCACCTCCCTCGCCCGGGCGGTCCGGGCCACGGTGACCGGGCCGCGCTCCGCGCCCGCGTGTGCGGCGGCCGTCGTCCTCTCCGGGCTCCTGATCGCCGTACCGCTGGGCAGTTGGTTCCTCTTCGCCCGGCTGACGGCGGCCCGCGCGACTTCGGACATCCGCTGGGGCGTGATCGACACGCCGTGGTGGGCGACGGGCGTCGCGGTGAGCGTCTGCGGCGCGCTGCTCCCTTTCGCGATGTCGGCCGGCCGCCGCACCGGGAGCCGGGCGAAGGGGCCGGTGGCGGTGCTCGTGGCCGCCGGGGTCGTCGTCGCGGCGGGGGCCGGGTGGGCCACCGTCGGCGACCGGTTCTCCGACCCCCCGACCACGGTCACCGTCCGACCGAGCACCTCGAACTCGCCTGACCCATCGGCCACTTCGCACCCCGGCGACGACGAGACCGTACCCATCGGCGAACTCCCCGTCCTCCCGCCCGAGCAGGAGCGCACGGCTCGACTGCGCGCCGACACCGCCCTCGTGTGCCGCGCGCTGGCACTCGGCGGCACCGGCATCTGGACCGACCCGCAGCGCCGCCGCGACACGGCCGAACTGCTGGGCGGCCTTGACGACACCGTGCTGCGGGCCGCATCAGCCGTCCTGCTGCGCGACCCGAACGGACCGGTGGACCGCGACGCGCTGGTCGCGTCCGCCATCCGCTGCGACCTCTACTTCCGCTACCACCGCTGACGAGGAGGCATGCGTGCATCAGGCATCCGCCGCGACGACCGCCACCGGCCGAAGGCGACTCCGGTTCGTCGTCGCGCCGATCGTGCTGGCAGTGCTGGCCACGGCCCTCACCGCGTGCGGCGACACCACCGACCACGCGGACACCGTCGTACCGACGGACCCGACACCATCCACCGCCCCACCGACCCCGACCACATCACACCCGGCCACCCCCTCCAGCTCCCCCTCCCCGTCCCCTTCCCCTTCCCTGAAGACCTCGACCGGCTCCCCGTCACCCTCGGGAAGCCCGGGCGGAACGAGAGGCCCAGGTGTGTCCACGGGCGGCGGCACCGGCGGCTCAGGTGACCGCTCGACACCCAGGCCAAACACCCCCAGCACCCCCACCACTCCCACTCCCACTACCCCCGCCGCCCCGAAGCCGCCCACCTCCAACACAGTGTCCACCGCACTACTGACGACCCGTCAACTACCCTCCGGATACGTGAAAACCGTGCTGCAGAACGATCCCCCCACCCGCTCCGACCACCCCGGGTGCCTCGGCACGCTGAACGCCCTGGAGTCGTACGGCAGCACCCGTCCCGGCGCGGTCGAGGGCAGGGTCACGTTCGCGCAGAGCCAGAGCGGGCCGTTTCTTCAGGAGGTCATGCGCTGGCTGCCGGGGACGGGTGCGCGCCAGGATCTCGATCAGGCGGCCGCCGTGCTGTCGGGGTGCGGCGAGTTCACCATCGGCTGGAGCGACGGCATGACCGGCACGGAGCGGGTGGTGGCGCACGGGTCGGCGGGCGTCGGGGACGCCTCGTGGCACGCCACGGTCACCACGGTCACCGGCACGTTCACCGTGCAGGAGACCCTCGTCCTGGTGGTCGTGGGGAAGACGCTGATCGTCCTCAGCGAGGCGGGCAGCCCTGCGGCCCCCGCCCGCTCCCGCACCGTGTCCCTGGCCCACAGCGCGGCGGCACGCACCCCCTGACCTGCACCTTCACAGAAGCCCTTCCGTCTGACGGAAGCCCCCTTGCCGAGCTGGCGCAACCCTCACGAACCTGGGTCCAACCACGGCTCGCGGGGCGACGGCGCCCCGCTCTCAGGGACGGGAACGCCATGCCTCACACCACCGCCTTCGCCAGGAACCAGTGGTACGTCGCCGCCTACAGCCACGAGGTCGGGCGCGAGGAGCTGCTCGGCCGGACGATCCTCGGCGAGCCGCTCGTCTTCTACCGGACCGAGGAGGACGGGACGCCCGTCGCGCTGCACGACCGCTGTGTGCACCGCCGGTTCCCGCTGTCCGAGAGCCGGCTCGACGGCGACCGCATCGTGTGCGGCTACCACGGCTTCACGTACGACACGACCGGCGCGTGCGTGTACGTGCCGGGGCAGAAGCGGATCCCGCGCACCGCCCGGGTCACCGCCTACCCGGTCGTCGAGCAGGACGCCCTGGTGTGGGTGTGGATCGGCGATCCGGCGCTGGCCGACCCGCAGACCATCCCGCGCGCCCGCCACCTCGACTCCCCCGGCTGGACGACCGTCCGCGGCATGGAGCCCATCGACGCCGACTACGGACTGCTCGTCGACAACCTCCTCGACCTGTCGCACGAGACGTATCTGCACGGCGGCTACATCGGCACCCCCGAGGTCGCCGAGACGCCGATCACCACCGAGGTCGACGAGGGCGCGGGCATCGTCCGGGTCAGCCGGCACATGGACGACGCCGAGTGCCCCCCGTTCTATGCCCGTTCGACCGGCATCGAGGGCCGCATCACCCGCTGGCAGGACATCGAGTACCACGCGCCCTGCCTGTACCTGCTGCACAGCCGCATCGCTCCGGTGGGCGTCCTGCCCGAGGCGGACGGCAGCGACCCGAACGGCTTCCACACCGAGATCACGTACGCCATCACCCCGTCCGCCGACGGCAAGGTGTACGACTTCTGGATGGTGTCGCGGGACTGGGCGGTGGACGACGAAGAGGTCACCGACTTCCTGCGCGGCAACAACCACACGGTGGTCATGCAGGACGTCGACGCGCTCAACCTCCTTCAGAAGACGCTCGGTTCGGAACGGACCGGGTACCAGGAGCTCAGCATCAACATCGACACCGGAGGCCTCGCCGCCCGCCGTATACTCGCCCGACTGGTCGAAGAAGGCGACAAGCCCGTGGAGAAGGTCCTGTGAGCACCGGCGCCACCGGCGAGATCTACCGCATCGACTGGCTGCCGGGCACCGACGTGCTGCACGGCACCTGCCACTGCCGGGCCGAGCACTCCTCGCAGGACCCGATCGAGATGTGGGAGTGGATGCTCGGCCACCCCGAAGGACACGAGCCGCAAGGTCACGAGCCGCAAGGAAGCCCTTCATGAGCGATGTGTACGAAGCCGAACTCGTCGTCGACAAGCGCGAGTTCGCGGCCGACGGCGTGCTCGCCCTCACCCTGCGCCACCCGCTGGGCGAGCCGCTCCCGGCCTGGGAGCCGGGCGCCCACCTCGACGTCGTCCTCGGCCCGGACCTGGAGCGGCAGTACTCGCTGTGCGGCGACCCGGCCGACCGCTCCGCCTGGCGGATCGCGGTGTTGCGGGAACCGGCGGGGCGGGGCGGATCCGCTTACGTGCACGAGGAGTTGGGGGAGGGCGACAAGGTACGGGTGCGCGGCCCGCGCAACCACTTCGCCCTGCGCCCGGCCGCGCGGTACCGCTTCATCGCGGGCGGGATCGGCATCACCCCCGTCCTGCCGATGCTGGCGGCGGCCGAGGCGGCGGGCGCCGAGTGGACCCTGCTGTACGGCGGACGCTCCCGCAACTCCATGGCGTTCACCGAGGAGTTGGCCCGGTACGGCGACCGGGTGACCGTCGCCCCGCAGGACGAGGCCGGGCTGCTGGACCTCGGTTCGGTGCTGGACGCGCTGCCCGAGGGCACCCTGGTCTACTGCTGCGGTCCCGGCCCGCTGCTCGACGCGGTGGAGGCGCGCTGCCCGTCCGGCGCGCTGCACGTCGAACGGTTCCAGGCGAAGGAGCAACCGGTCGGCGAGGACGGCGAGTTCGAGGTCGAGCTCGCACAGAGCGGCCGTACGCTCACCGTCGCCCCCGGCGTCTCCGTCCTCGACACCGTGCGCGCCTCCGGCGTCGAGGTGCTCTTCTCCTGCACCGAGGGCACCTGCGGCACCTGCGAGACCGACGTGCTCGAGGGCACCCCCGAACACCGTGACTCCGTCCTCACCGAGGAGGAGCGGGAGGCCGGGGAGACGATGATGATCTGCGTGTCGCGGTGCAAGGGGAAGAAGCTCGTCCTGGATCTGTAGGACACCGTGCTTCCGGCCCGGGACTGACGGGTTACGACGTCAGATACGCCTCCACCTCGCTCAACTGGCCTGCGGGCCAGCCCGTGTTGGCGGTGACGGTGAGCCTCAGGTAGCGCAGGGCGGTCGTGGACGGGAGGGCGACCGTGGCGGTGTTGCCGGTCGCCGGGTCGAAGCGGTAGCCCTGCGCGGCGACCACGGTCGAGTAGGCCGAACCGTCCGTGCTGCCCTGCACGGTGAGCGTCTGGGTGCGCGCACCCCACGCCGAGGACGGCGGCAGCTTGAGCACGAGTCGGCGCAGCGCCTGTGTCGAGCCGAGGTCGACCGTCCAGGACTGCGGGAAGGCGCTGTTGGTGGACTCCCAGTAGCTGCCCGTGTCCCCGTCGACCGCGTTGGCGGGCGGGTAGTCGCCCTGCGAGCCGGTGGCCGTGGCGGGGCGGCCCGCCGCGAGGTTGCGGTTCGGGTCGGGGTCGGGGTTGCCCGGGCGGGGCTGGGGCCAGGTCGAACAGTCCGACCAGGTGCCGTTCCAGCCGGAGTTGCCGCCGCCGTCGGTGAGCGTGAAGGTGCCTGCCGGGTAGGGGCAGTTGTAGACGCCGGCCGCGCCGACGCCGGTGGCCTGGACGTTGCTGAAGCGCGCCGAGCCCTGCACCTCCGCCTGGACGACGACCGTGCCGGTGTTGCGTACCGTGGCACCGTTGACGGTGATGTTGCCGGTGGGATAGCCGCGCCCGCCTCCGGAGACGAACTCGAAGGCGCTGTAGGGGCTGTCGGTGATCGTCGTCCCGGTGATGGCGACGGTGGCGTTGATGGCGCTGTCGTAGGAGTCGACGCGTAACGCGCCTGTCGGATGGCCCCAGTTGGGGTTCAGCGCACCGGTGCGCACCAGGCTGTTGCCGTCGACCGTGATGGTGCCGGCGAGCGGGGAGAACGGGTCGAGGAACTTCTGGTTGGAGATCGCGATGCCGCTGCCGAGGGCGTTGGTGTCGGAGATCAGGTTGTTCCTGACGGTGAGGTCCGTGCCGCCGTAGATCGCGATGCCGTTGGCGAGGTTCGGTTGGGTGATGGTGTTGTTCTCGAAGCTGCTGTTGGTGTCCGGGGCGTTGAGCGACCACATGGCGAGCGCGTCGTCGCCCTGATTGCGCAGGAAGTTGCCCCGGACGCGGACCCCGTGGGCGTTGCCGTTGAGGTTGAGTCCGTCGGCGGTGGTGTCGAGGATGCGGTTGTTCTCGACGACGAGGTTGTCGTTGTTGCCCGTCAGCCACAGGCCGACCTTGAGATGCTGGAGCCACATCCCGGAGACCGAACTGCCGGGGCCGAGCGAGCCGTTGACGAAGTTGTCCGGGTTGGCGTCGACGCGCTCGGTGACCTCGCCGACGACCGCGAAGTCCTTGAGGTGGACCGAGCCGGCGGACCCGGACTGGTCGATGAAGCGTGAGGCGTGCACGACGGAGTACCAACTGCCGGCGCCCTGAAGGGTGACGTTCTGGACGCCGCTGAGGGAGGAGGTGATTCTGTAGTCCCCCGGCGGGATCCACACCACTCCCCCTTGCGCGGCGGCGATGGCGTCCCGGAAGGCCTGGGTGGAGTCGCCCTGGCCGCCGGGATCCGCGCCCTTGTCGGTGACGGACACCGCCCCGGCGGGCTTGGCGGCGGGTGCGGCGACCTGCTCGAAGTCGGCCACGTCGACGGTGACCTGGACCCCGGACGCCTCCACGGCGACCTTGTCCCCCGCCTGCACGTTCTGCCCGAGCAGCAGCCGGGTGTCGTCGAAGAAGTGGTGGGCCCTGGCACCGGGGATCCAACTGGTCTCGATGTAGCAGTACTTGGAGGTGACGGGCAGGGTCTTGGCCAGCTTCTGCCCGTTGACGTACACGTTCAGTGCGCCCGACTGTCCGTCGGGGACGCTGTAGGCGACGTTCAGCGCGTTGGCCGCGCGCGGGACCGTGAACTCGACGCGCTGGCCGGCGGCGAGGCGCACCGCCTGCCGCCCGGAGGCCTCCGAGGCGAGCGTGGCCTGCGTGTAGTCGGGGCCGATCCTCGTGCCGGAGGTGGTGGCCGACTCGGCCTCGACGGAGGTGAACGGCAGGGTCGCGCCCGCGACCGCGTTGGCGGCGGGCGCGGCGGTGAGCAGACCGGCGGCGACGGCGATCACCATCACGGCCGGCATGCCTTTCAAGGCCCTGCTTCCAGCGTGCATGTCCATCTGTACTGATCCCTTCGGGATGCGGCGTTCGGGGTGCGTGCGGGTTACGGGGATGGAGGCTTAGAGGGATGGGGGCTTGTGGGGATCGGGGCGCGGTCTCAGGTGTGCAGCCAGACCGCGGTGTCCTTCGGCAGTCGCCCCTCGTCGTCCAAGGGGCCGCTGCCGAGCAGGAGTTCGGTGTGGGCGGGCAGTTCGGCGGGCGGGTCGGCGAGATTCACCACGCAGGTCGTGCCCGGCGCGCGAGTGAAGGCGAGGACGCCGTCCGGCACGGGCAGCCAGGTGAGTGGGGCGTCGCCGAAGACGGGGCGGAGGCGGATCGCCTCGCGGTAGAGCACGAGCATCGAGGCGGGGTCGTTCCGCTGCCGGTCGACCGCATACGATCCCCAGTCGACCGGCTGCGGCAGCCAGGGCTCCTCGCGCGAGCCGAAACCCGCGTACGGCGCGTCGGCCGCCCACGGCAGCGGGACCCGGCAGCCGTCCCGCCCCGGGTCGGTGCCACCGGAACGGACGTACATCGGATCCTGTATGCGGTCGACCGGCAGCTCGACCTCGGGCAGTCCGAGCTCCTCCCCCTGGTAGACGTAGACCGAGCCGGGCAGCGCCAGTGAGAGCAGGGCGGCCGCGCGGGCGCGCCGGGTGCCGAGGGCGAGGTCGGCGGGGGTGCCGAAGGCCTTGGCGGCGAAGTCGAAGCCGGTGTCGGCGCGGCCGTAGCGGGTGACCGTGCGGGTCACGTCGTGATTGCACAGCACCCAGGTGGCCGGGGCGCCCACCGGCGCGTGTGCGGCGAGCGTCTCGTCGATGGCCGTACGCAGCCGCTCCGCCTGCCAAGGGCAGGTCATGAAGGGGAAGTTGAAGGCGGTGTGCAGTTCGTCGGAGCGCAGATAGCGGGCGAAGCGCTCGGTGTCGGGCAGCCAGACCTCGCCGACGAAGACGGCCCCGTGTGCGTCGGCGATGGTCCGCCAGGCGCGGTAGATGTCGTGGAGTTCGTCGCGGTCGACGTAGGGGTGCGGGTCGCGGCCCTCGACGAAGTCGGGCAGCCTGGGGTCCTTGGCCAGGAGGGCTGCGGAGTCGACGCGGACGCCGGCGACGCCCCGCTCCAGCCAGAAGCGCAGCACGTCCTCGTGCTCCTGGCGGACGGCCGGGTGGGACCAGTTCAGGTCGGGCTGCTGCGGGGCGAAGAGGTGCAGGTACCAGTCGCCGCCGGGCAGCCGGCTCCAGGCGGGGCCGCCGAACTGTGACTGCCAGTCGTTGGGCGGGAGTTCACCCCGCCCGTCGGGCCCGTCGCGGCCGGGGCGGAAGTGGAACAGCTCGCGTTCGGGGCCGCCGGCGAGGGCGGCGCGGAACCAGACGTGCTGGTCGGAGACATGGTTGGGCACGATGTCGACGATCGTGCGGATGCCCAGTTCACGGGCCTCGGCGATCAGCTTCTCGGCCTCGGCGAGGGTGCCGAAGGCCGGGTCGATCGCGCGGTAGTCGGCGACGTCGTAGCCGCCGTCCTTCATCGGCGACAGGTACCAGGGGGTGAACCACAGGGCGTCGACGCCGAGTTCGGCGAGATACGGCAGCCGGGCGCGGACGCCCGCGAGGTCGCCGGTGCCGTCTCCGTCGCCGTCCGCGAAGCTGCGGACGTACACCTGGTAGATGACGGCGGAGCGCCACCACTCCGCCGGGGCATGAGGGGGCTGTCCCACGGTGCCTGCCTTTCTGTCGGAGGAAGGGCCGTCAGCCCTTGGTGCCGCCCGCGCCGATCCCGGCGACGATGTGCCGTTGGAAGACCAGGAACAGCGCGACCATCGGGACGCTGGCGATGACCATCGCGGCGATGAGCACGGTGAGTTGGACGTTCTGCGACAACTGGACGAGCGCCACGCTGATCGGCTGTCGGTCGGTGTCGGAGAAGACCATCAGCGGCCAGAGGAAGTCCTGCCACACGGCGACCAGCGCGAAGATCGACACGACGCCGAGGACCGGCCTCGACATGGGCAGCACGATCGACCACAGGGTGCGCAGCGGCCCGGAGCCGTCGATCTCGGCGGCTTCCAGCACCTCGCGCGGGAGGTGGTCGAAGAACCGCTTCAGCAGATACAGGTTGAAGGCGTTGGCGGCGGCCGGCAGCCAGATGGCGAGGGGGTCGTTGAGCAGACTGGTGTGGATCAGCGGCAGGTCGGCGACCGTCAGGTACTTCGGTACGAGCAGTGCCTGGGCCGGGACCATCAGGGTGGCGAGGATGCCGCCCAGGATCAGCTTGCCGAAGGCCGGCCGCAGCCTGGACAGGGCGTAGGCGGCGGCCGTGCACAGGACCAGTTGGCACAGCCACGCGCCGGCCGCCTGGACCACCGTGTTCCCCAGGTGCCGCGGGAGCTGCATCAGGTCCCAGGCGTCGGTGTAGCCGTCCGGATGCCAGCGTTCCGGCACCAGGGTGGGCGGGGTCCGGGCGATCTCGTCCGGCGACTTCAGCGCGCCGGTCACCATCCAGTAGACGGGGAAGAGGAAGGCCAGCGTGAAGAGCAGGACGACACCGGTGAAGACGGTCCAGTAGACGGCCCTGCCGCGCGGGCGGGCCAGTGCCGCCGGGGAGACCAGGGTGCGGGTGGCGGTCATACGTCCTCCCCGGAGCCGGTGAGCCGCAGATAGACGGCGGAGAACGCGCCGAGCAGGACCAGCAGCATGACGCTCAGCGCGCAGGCTCCGCCGAAGTCGTTGTAGAGGAAGGCGTACTTGTAGATCAGGTAGAGGACGGTGACGGTGGCGTTCTCCGGGCCGCCGCCCGTGATCACGAACGGCTCGGTGAACACCTGCATGGTGGCGATGATCTGAAGGAGCATCAGCATGAGGACCACGAAACGGGTCTGAGGGATCGTCACATGGCGGATGCGCTGGAGCAGGCCTGCGCCGTCCAGTTCGGCGGCCTCGTACAGCTCGCCGGGGATGGACTGGAGCGCGGCCAGGTAGATCAGGACGGTGCTGCCCATGTTGGCCCAAGTGGCCACGAGGACAAGGGAGATGAGTGCGGTGTCGGTGCCGTTGGTCCAGTTCGAGGTGGGCAGGTGTAGGAGGCGCAGCGTCTCGTTCGCGAGGCCGGCGCCGGGGTCGTAGAACCATTTCCACAGCAGGGCGCTGACCACGGGCGGGATCATCACCGGCAGGTACACCACGACTCTGAAGAAGGCTTTCGCGTGCCGGAGTTCGTTGAGGACGAGAGCCAGCGCGAAGGGGACGGCGAAGCCGATCAGCAGGGCGAGCAGGGTGAAGGTGAGCGTGTTGCGCCAGGCGGCGGTGAACTCCGGGTCGTGCCAGACGCGGGTGAAGTTGGCGGTGCCGACCCACTCGGGTGAGGAGCCGGGCGTGTACTTCTGGAAGGCGATCACGACCGCGCGGATCGCCGGATACCAGGAGAACAGGGCGAAGCAGAGCAGCCCGCCGAGGAGGAAGGCGTAGGCGCGTGCCTGGTCGGCGAGGCGGCGGCGCATGCGGTGCCCGGCCGGGGGCGGCGGCTGCACCGGGCGGCCGCCCGCCGCCTCGACGGGCCGCGCCGCCGCGGTCTTCGGTATCGGCGTCGGTATAGACGTCGGCATCGGGCTCAGCCCCGGGCCAGGATGCCGTCGATCTTGCCTGAGGCGTCC
The DNA here is from genome assembly GCF_900110755.1 of Streptomyces sp. yr375. Classification (GTDB taxonomy): domain Bacteria; phylum Actinomycetota; class Actinomycetes; order Streptomycetales; family Streptomycetaceae; genus Streptomyces. The sequence continues at coordinate 311,537 of NZ_FOFF01000003.1, read as the reverse complement.
TGGAGGAGCTGGTCGAGGTCGGCGTCCTTCTGGGTGAGGACGGCGGAGACGGCCGCGTCGAGGACGGAGTAGATCTGCTGCGCGTGCGGTGGCTCGATCTTCATCTCGAGCTTGTGGTTGCCGTCCAGGAAGGCCTGGTAGTTCTCCACGGGCACGTTGGCGTTGGCCTTCTTGACCTGCTGGTCCCTGGCGTCGGCGGCGCCGGTGAACAGCCGTGGCTCGGGCAGGCCGACCGGCGCGCCCGCCTTCTTCGCGCGGGCGTAGTCGCCGAGGAAGCCGTCGCCGGGGGTGAGGAACATGTGGTCGAGCCACTTCAGTCCGGCGCGGATCTGCTCGGGGCTGTCGTCCTTGCCGAACATGTAGCCGTCGCCGCCGATGAGCGTGCCCTTGCCGCCGGGCATGGGACCCAGCGCGAGGTCCTGGTAGCGGCCGCCCTTCTCCTTGACCAGGATCGGGATGTTGTCCGGCGCGGCGAGGTACATGCCGAGTCGGCCCGAACCCATCAACTGCTGGACGTCGTTGATGACCAGCAACTGCTTGCTGCCCATGGAGTCGTCGCTCCAGCGCATGTCGTGCAGGTTTCGCAGCACGGCGTGGCCCTCGGGGGTGTCGACGGTGGCCTTCGCGCCGTCGGCGCTCACCACGTCGCCGCCCTGCGCGTACAGCTCGGCGGTGAAGTGCCAACCCCCTTGGTTCTGGGCGCTGTAGTCGGCGTAGCCGAGGACGCCGTCGCCCAGTGCGGCGATCTTCCGTGCGTCGGCGCGGAGTTCGGCCCAGGTGGCCGGCGGCCGGTCGGGGTCGAGGCCGGCCCGCTCGAAGAGTCTGCGGTTGTAGACCAGTCCCATCGAGTAACCGGTGCGCGGGATGCCGTAGACCTTGCCATCGACGGTGTAGATGTCGCGCAACTGCTTCTGAAGGGTGCCGTAGCTCGTCAACTCCTTGAGATACGGCGTGAGATCGGCGGCCTGCCGGATGTCGACGACGTGTCGGGCGTCGGTGAAGTACGTGTAGAAGACGTCCTCCATCTGGCCGCCGGCGAGCTTGGCGTCGAACGTCTTGGGGTCCTGGCAGGGGAAGGCGTCGTGCGCGACGACGTCGATGTCCGGGTGCTGCTTCTCGAAGGCGGCGACGTCCTCCTCGAAGAACGCGCGGTCGACCTTGGCGCTCCGGGGCGGCATGCAGTTGACCGTGATGCGGGTCGTGCCGCTCGCGGTGTCGTCGTTCGACGCGCAGGCGGTGAGCGCGAGGCAGCCGACGCCGAGCGCGGCGACGGTACGGCGGAACCCGGTGCTTCTCATGGGTGAACCCCTCTGGGAAGGAGCGGTGGGCGCGCCGCACACTCAAGCACCGGCGACAAGGGTCCGCAAGATGTCGCGCAGAATATGCAATTATTCGACAGTCAGTGGCCGGATCTAGGGGCGGAACACCTGCGCGGTGGAGCCGCGGACCACCAGTTCCGGTTCGAAGAGCAGCTCTTCGGGGGCTACGGCACCCCCGCCGACCTGCGCGTTCAGCAGTTCCACCGCCGCCCTGCCCATGGCCTCGATGGGCTGGCGCACGGTCGTCAGGGGCGGGTCGGTGCAGTTCATCAGCGCGGAGTCGTCGTAGCCGACCACCGACACCCGCCCCGGCACGTCGAGGCCCTTGCGCCGGGCGGCCCTGACGACGCCGAGGGCGAGCGGGTCGCTGGCACAGATGAAGCCGGTGACGCCCCGGTCGATGAGCCGGGAGGCCGCCGCGTGACCGCTTTCGATGGAGAACATGGCGCGGGCGACGTGTTCGTCCGGGAGGTCGGCCAGCGCCCGCGCGGCGGCCAGTTTGCGCGCCGACGGCACATGGTCGGCGGGGCCCAGCACCAGCCCGATCCGCTCGTGCCCCAGCGAGGCGAGATGCCGCCAGGCCTGCTCCACGGCCACGGCGTCGTCGCAGGAGACGCCCGGGAAGCCGAGGTGCTCGATGGACGCGTTGACCAGCACCACCGGGATGTTGCGCGCGGCGAGCCGCCGGTAGTGCTCGTGCGGGGCGTCGGCCTGGGCGTACAGACCGCCGGCGAACACGACGCCGGAGACCTGCTGGTGCAGCAGCAGATCCACGTAGTCGGCCTCGGAGACGCCGCCCTTGGTCTGTGTGCACAGCACCGGGGTGAGCCCGAGCTGCGCCAGCGCCCCGCCGATGACCTCGGCGAACGCCGGGAAGATCGGGTTCTGCAACTCGGGCAGCACCAGGCCCACGAGCCGCGCGCGCTCGCCGCGCAGTTGCGTGGGCCGTTCGTAACCGAGGACGTCGAGGGCGGACAGCACGGACTGCCGGGTGGCGTCGGAGACGCCGGGCTTGCCGTTGAGCACCCGGCTGACCGTGGCCTCGCTGACCCCGACCTTCTTGGCCACTTCCGCAAGTCGTCGCGTCATGCGCGCAAGAATAGCGCAAGCGACGCAAGTCACTTGCGTAAAGCAGGGCGGGGTGGACGGGCCGACCAGGGCGCCGTCGGCGACCTGAACGCCGACGGTGCCCGGTCAGGTCCCGGGGGTCGCTCAGGCCTCGGGGGCCGGGACCACGCTGAGGTGGCTCGCCGTGCGGCGCACGGTGCGCTTCCTGCGGGGTGCGAACGCCGGGCGGGTGTCACGCAGCACCATCGTCAGCCGCGTGTACCCCAAGTCCTGGAGGGTTCTGGGGGTGTCGCCGACGATACGGCACTGCGTGGCACCCCAGCGCGGATCGGGGTGCAGGAGCGGACGGACCGCCCCGTCGTGCTCGACGGCCTCCTCGCCGACCGCGCGGATCCAGTGCGGCAGCCCGTGCCGGTAGGCGGCCTCCATGATCGGGTCCTGGGCGATCTCGCGGCGGATCGCCTGCAACCCGTGGTCGTGGCCGTGCCGCTCCACGGCCGCCGCGAAGCGGGCGAGCATCGGCAGGCACCAGCCGGCCTCATGGTCGCCGAGGACCGACGACGCGTCCGGATGGAACAGGACGAACCGCAGGAAGTTGTCGCCCGGCAGCGCTGTCGGATGCGCGCTCACGTCCCGGAAAAGTGACGCGAAAGCGGCGTTCGACAGCACCACGTCCCAGCGGTGGTCGAGGACGACGGACGGAAAGGGGACTGCCTCCAGGTATGTGGCGTAGTCCTGCAGATACGCCCGGGCGTCGGGACTCTCGGGGACGGGCCGCGGTACGGACCGCCGCTCTCCTGCCTGATGTGCCATCGGGAGGTCACCCCTCTTGCCTATGCGGCCTTCTCGCGGCGCCCCGATCCTGCTGCCCCGATGCGAGGCGTGTCAACTATCGTGGCATTCCGCGCTCGTTGACGGCTGAAATTGGCCACAGTTGTGGCGAGACCTGGATGTGAGTTCGAAAGACCGGCTACTCTCCACGCAGTTCAGGCGACCGTCCATGCCTGTGTGAGGGACGTGCGAGACCTAGGAGACCTGTCGGTGTCGGAGGATGGCTTCGAGGTTCCGGGCGCCACGGCGACGGTGCTGCTGTCGGCCGTCGTCGTCCGCGTCGCCACGCTCGCCGACCGGCTCGGCGTGCCGCACGCGGAGGTCTTCGGCACCGGGCGGCTGTCCGTCGCCTCAGGGGTCCCGGAGTCCGTGGTCAAGGCCCTGCTGAGCGGCCGGCCCGCCGGTGAACCCGATGTGCAGGCCCGCTTTCTCCAGCGTCTGGGCCTGTTGCGCCGTACCCGGCTCAAGCCGAACGGCCGCAGATACACCCAGCAGGAGATCGCCGACGGCGCCGGCATGTCGCGCCAGCAGGCGGGCGCCCTCATCAACGGCGACCGGCGGCCCACGATGGAGCACTGCGACGCCCTCCAGCGCTTCTTCCGGGTGCACGCCGGCTTCCTCACGGCCGAGGACCCGGAGGCGCTCGCGGGCGCTCTCCAGCACACCGAGCAGGAGTTGCTGCAGAAGCTCGCCGCGCGGGAGGCGGCCGCGGCCGCCGCGGACCCGCTGGAGCGGCTGCTGCAGGACCACGGCGTGCGCGGGATCGCGTGGCGGGCCGCTCAACTGCCCACCGACCAGCACCGCGACAAGGTCGCCGAGTGGCTGGACATGCTCCTGGAGAGCGTGAAGCGGCCCGAGTCGTGATCCGGGGGAGAACTGTGAACATCGCCAAGGAAATGCGCCGCCTCAGCGGCGAACTCGTCACGGAACTGACTCTCCCGGCCCCGGCCGCGCCGACCGAGCTGTACACCGCCCTGTGCGCCGGGATGAGCAGACGGCGCGGGCGCCCCGTGCACTTCCGGATGGCCGCCTTCCCGGCCGACACGGCCAGCGGGCTGTGGCTGGACATGGCCGACCAGGATCTCGTCGTCATCGAGGAACGCACCGCGCCCGAGCACCAGTTGGTGATCCTGGGCCACGAGCTGTGGCACATGAAGGCGGGCCACTGCAGCCATCACGTCGAGGGCGCGGCGGTCGCGGCGCGTTTACTCACCGACGGGGCGGACCTCCAGGCCACGGTCCGCAGCGTCGCCGCGCGCACCCGGTTCGACCTGGCCGACGAGAAACAGGCCGAGAGCTTCGGCCTGCTGCTGGCCAGCAAGTGCCGTACGTGGCTGGCCGGTTCGTCGCCCCGGGGACGCGGGCAGCGCGACCAACTGGCCGGACGGATCGAAGCGTCGCTGGGCTATCTGGGGCCGCAGAGCTGAGCAGAACGCTCACGGCGGACACGTCGGGTCGGGTCAAGTCAGGTCCGGTCTGGGCAAGTCAGTTCAGGTCGCGCTGCGTTCGCCTGCGTCGCGCAGGGCGCGTGCCGCGTCGTCCGACAGGCCCGTCGGGCCCGCGCCGGGGCGGCCCTCCCGCAGGAGCGCGCGCCAGTGTTCGCGGCTCCAGTCGGCGGGAGCCGTGGTGCGGGTGAACTCCTCGACGAGGGCGCGGAACCGGGCCGGGTCGCTGTGGAACGGGAAGTGGCCTGCGCCCTCGAAGATCTCCAGCCGACTGCCCGGCATCGCCTCGTGGGCGCGGTACGCGTGCCGTACGGGCACCACGCTGTCCCGGTCGCCCCACAGCAGCATCGTCGGCATGCCGGCCGTCAGATAGCAGCGGTCGAGCATCGTGACGACCTGACCGCGCCCGTCGACGACCGCGCGCAGCGTGCGGACGAAGGCGTTGCGCGAGGTCTCGTCCGGCAGCGCGTCGACGAGGTGGAGCAGGTCGGGGGCGTCCTGGCCGAGATCGGTGTCCAGCAGCTTCATCAGCCGTACGGCGAGGCCGACTTGGAGCCGGGCTCCCGGCAACCGGAGTGCGGACAGCGCCAGATGGGCGCCCGGCAGGGACACCAGCCGCAGGGCGGGGGTGACTTCGCGGCCGACTCCGCCCGCGCTGACCAGGATCAGCCGTTCGGTGCGCTCGGGGAACTGGTAGGCGAACTGCATCGCCACTCCCCCGCCCAGCGAGTGCCCGACCAGGGTCGCCGACTCCACGCCGAGCGTGCTGAGCAGGTCGCGCAGACCGTTGGCGTAGGCGGCGACCGAGTAGTCGGCGCGGGGTTTGTCGGAGGCCCCGTGGCCGAGGAGGTCGGGGGCGATGACGGTGTGGGTGCGGGCGAGGCCGGGGATCAGCTCGGTCCAGGTGGCCGAGGAGTCGCCGATGCCGTGGATGAGGACCAGCGCAGGACCCTCACCGGCCATCCGGAACGCGCGCCGGTAACCGTGCACGACCCGGTACTGCAACTCCAACTCACCGTCGCCCACCGGGCGCAGCCGGGCGGCGCGCGCGGGGCGCCGCTGCGGAACGTCGACCACCCGCTCGCCTCCTGTGTCACCGGCCGCCGGCGGTGCGCCGACGCCCTTCCCACCAGCGTAGGACCCGTTTCCGCCGGGGGATTTCGAGCAGGTTTCACCTCCGCTAAGCGGGCGAACCGTCGTGCGGCGGGGCCGGATTGTCAGTGGCGGGCGGCAAGCTGGGAGGTGCGCCGCCGCACGGGGGCGTACGCGCCGTCGGGGCGCGGGGGAGACGACGCCGACACGGGGAGAGCCGACCGATGCCCACAGCCGTACTGACCGACCGCGAGCGCACCGCCGTACAGGCCTACCTACGGCTGCTGCACACCGTGCGGGCCGCCTTCGACGACCAGGGGCGCCACGAAGGGTGCCTGGTGACGCCCGCCGTCCTGGCCGAGGCCGAACAGGCCCTCGCCGAGGCGGGGTTGGCGGGCAACGAGGCGGAGTTCTTCCGCCTGCTGCACCACTGGTACCCCGTCCCGTGACCTGGCGCGGCACCTCGCCCGGGCGGTGTCTCAGATGTGCTGGACCGTGATCGCCGTGGCCACCAGCCCTCGGCGTACGGTCCAGCGGCCGTCGAAGTGCCCGAGCCGCCGGTCTCCGACGACCGGTCCGGGCACGAGCAGCCGGGCCCGGAAGGCGCCCTGCGCCTGCCCGGCGGGGCCGTCGGCGACGAGGTCTATGTCGGCCTCGCTGAAGTCCAGCCACTTGCGGGTCAGGGGGAACCACGCCTTGTAGACGGACTCCTTGGCGCTGAACAGCAGCCGGTCCCAGTGCACTTCGGGACGGTCCGCGGTCAGCCGGCCGAGCCGCTCCGCCTCCGCGGGCAGGGCGACGGCGGACAGGACGCCCTCGGGCAGCGGCTCGTGCGGTTCGGCGTCGATGCCGACGGAGGCCAGGTCACCGGACCGGACCAGGGCCGCGCCGCAGTAGCCCGCGCAGTGGGTCATGCTGCCCGTCAGCCCCTCCGGCCACTGCGGCGCGCCGCGCTCGCCCGGCAGCAGCGGCTGCGGGGGCACGCCGAGCTTCTCCATGGCGCGCCGCGCGCAGGCCCGTACGACGGTGAACTCGCGGCGGCGCTTCTCGACCGCGCGCGCCACGAGCGCCTCCTCCGCCGGGTACAGCGGCGCGTCCCCGAACTCGCGGACGCCCTCCTCGCCGAAGGCCTCCACCGCAACCACCGACGCCGGCAACAGTTCCTCGATCACTCGGCCTCGGCCTCTCCGGGCAGGATGCGCCGCAGCCGGCCCGGGGGCTCCGGCCGCTTGGACCATTCGCGGGGGTAGCCCACCGACACCTCCTCGAAGCGGACGCCCTCGTGCCAGGTGGTCCGCGGAATGTGGAGGTGGCCGTAGACCATGGTCTCGATCCGGAACCGGCGGTGCCAGTCCGCGGTCAGCCCGGTGCCGCACCACATGGCGAACTCGGGATACCACAGGACGTCCATCGGGTGCCGGTGCAGGGGGTAGTGGTTGACGGGGACGATCGGCAGGTCGTCGGGGATCTCGGCGAGCCGCCGCTCGGTCTCGGCGACACGCGCCCGGCACCAGGCCTCGCGGCTCGGGTACGGGTCGGGGTGCAGCAGGTACTCGTCGTTGCAGACGATGCCGGTGCTCTCCGCGTAGGCCAGCCCCTCCGCCTTGGTCGTGCAACCCTCCGGGAGGAACGAGTAGTCGTACAGCAGGAACAGCGGTGCGACGGCGACCGGGCCGCCGGGGCCCTCCCACACCGGGTAGGGGTCCTCGGGGGTCGTCACGCCCAGGTCGCGGCAGACCTCGACGAGGTGCTCGTAGCGGGCGACCCCGCGCAGCGTGACCGGGTCCTTCGGGTGGGTCCACAGCTCGTGGTTGCCCGGGGCCCAGACCACCTTGGCGAAGCGGCTCGCGAGGGTCTTCAGCGCCCAGCGGATGTCCGCCACGTTCTCCGAGACGTCACCGGCGACCAGTAGCCAGTCCTCGTCCGACTCCGGGGCCATGGCCTCGACCAGGGCGCGGTTCTCCGCGTAGCCGATGTGCAGATCGCTGATGGCCAGCAATTGTCCGGCGCCACCGGCTGTCGACGTCACCTTCCGCCCCCGCTCACAAGTCCACACTCCGCCTTCTCACGAACACGCCAACTGTCACCACGAGAACATATTCACGCCTGCGGTACAAGGTCGAATCGCGTCCCCCGCCGGGCCCTGCACACGTACTCCACCTGCGCCGGAGCGCGCCTCTATCCGAACTCGAGCCACAGGTGAACGGGATCGGCGAATCCGTAACACGCGCGTTGCACGGTGTACCCCTCGGAAGCCGTATGATCGCCCCAACACCACCGCCATGGACGTCCCTTCACGCAGGGCGGTTTGGTGACCCACCATTCCCCCTGCCCGGGCCGGGCCTGCTTCGCCCTGCCCGCGAACCGTGAAAGGCGGCCTCGCATGGTCTCTCGCGTACGCGTCTGGCTCAACCGCACGTACGCGGAGAACGTGTTCTTCACGGATCAGCTACGCCGAAATCCCAGCGATCGCGCCGTCGAGATCCATGCCACGCACGGCGACGCCGACTCGCCCGTGCTGGCCGCCGCCGACACCGCCGAGCTGGAGCCGCAGGGCCTCTCCCCGGCCGGGTACGTCGAGTACGCGCTCTCCCAGTGCAAGCGCCGCAGCATCGACGTGTTCGTGCCCCGGCTGCACCAGGCGGCGATCGTCGCGCACCGCGCCGACTTCGAGGCGGCCGGCACCGCGCTGCTCGCGCCGCCGCCGGAGGCCGTCGCCGTCTTCCACGACAAGGTGATCGCGTACGAGGCCGTGCAGGCGATCGGCGTGCCCGTGCCGCCGTGGTACCGGGTCCGGACGGCCGATCAACTCGTCGCCGCCGTCGAGGAGTTGGAGGAGGCGGGACACAAGGCCTGCTTCAAGCCGGCGTCCGGCGCGGGCGGGGTGGGCTTCCGGGTGATCACCCGCGCCCCCTTCTCGCTCTCGCACCTCAGCGGCTTCCCCAGCGCGTACGTCCAACTGGACATGGTGGTCGAGGCGTTGCAGCAGGCCGCCGAGGAGCAGTCCGAGGAGCAGGTCGACTGGCTGGTCATGCCGCGCCTGGAGGAGCCTGAGGTGTCCGTGGACTGCCTCACCGGCCCCGACAACATCCTGCGGATGGCCATCGGCCGCACGAAGAACGGCCGCCGCCGGGGCTTCACGCTGCACGAGCAGTGGCTGGAGCCGGCGCGGCTGATCGCCGAGGGCTTCGGGCTGCACTACCTGTCCAACATCCAGTTCCGGATGTTCGGCGACCGGCCGGTCCTGATGGACGTCAACACCCGCCCGGCCGGCGGACTGCACCAACTGTCCCTGTGCGGCGTCAACGCGCCTTGGGCGGCGGTGCAGTTGGCGCTCGGCGAGGAGCCGGGCGAGGTCGTGCCGCCGTTCCTGGGGCAGGACTACACGGTGGTGTCGGGGCCGCGGCCGCTGCGCGCGGTGTCGCTGCCGCACCAGCGGATCGAGGACACCGAGCCGCTGCTGCCGCCCACCGCCACGCCGGTGCCTGCCGACTCCGCGGACTCCGCCGACTCCGTGCAGACGGCCGCGAACGCGGTGGACGCACCCGCCGCCGCCACCGCCTAGACACCGAAGCGAGAGCGAAGTCCCCCGGATTCCCGTCCGGGGGACTTTTTTTCTCCGAAGGTGTATCAGGAACCGGGGTGCCCACTCTTATGGGTGAAGGGCCCCACCGGGGGTGCGTGGGGGAAGCGCCGGGGTCCTGCGGGGGAAGCACAGGGATGCACGGGGGATCGGGTCGGTCGGCCGCTGTCACGGGGAGCGACCGGCCGACCCGAACGTTTGCCGTCGACCACCATCCGGCCCACGACTCCGTCAGAAGCGTCCCGATCCCCGGTACAGCTCCAGTTCGCCGTCCAGTTCCAGCGCGAGCACCGTGGCGTGCGGGTCGAGGTCGGAGCCGGCCGGGGGGTCGATCCACAGCACGCCGACCGCCTCGTGCAGCCCGCCGACCACCCGGTGGGCGAGTTCCGTTCCGGTGCCCAGCACCGTGACCCTGCGGACCGGTGTGACCAGACCCCGGACGCCGATCTCGGCGCGCGGAATGTCGAACAGGGTGAGGTAGAGGGTGCGGCGGTCGGCGGAGAGGGTGCTCGGCCCGTAGTGGTGCCCGGCCGGGAGCCCCCGCACTGTCCGGTACACGGCCGCCGCGTGCTTGCGGATCCACTCCCCCAGGCCTTCGAGGCGTTCGACCTGCGGCTGCGGGATGGTGCCGTCCTCCATCGGGCCGACGTCCAGCAGCAGGTTGCCGCCGCCACCGATGGTCTCCGTGAAGTAACGGACCAGTTGGGTCAGCGACTTGTGGTTGTGGTCCGTGTGCCGGTACCCCCACGAGTCGTTGATGGTGAGGCACAACTCCCAGGGCCCGTCCGGGGGTTCGATGGGTGCGCCCTGTTCGGGGGTGGCGTAGTCGCCCTCGCTGAGCATGCGGGCGTTGAAGACGACGTCCGGGGAGTAGGAGCGGATCAGCGCGGCGAGTTCCGTGATGCGCCACTGCTCCTCGCTGCGGTCCCACTCGCCGTCGAACCACATCAGGTCGGGCCGGTAGCGGGAGGCCAACTCCCTTATCTGGCCGTCCCGGTAGGTCATGAACCGCTCCCAGGCCACCAGGTCCTCGTCCTCGGCCGAGCACTCGGAGTAGCGGTTGTCCTCCTGCTCCGGCGGGCGGCCCGGCTTGCGGGTGGTGGCGTAGTCGGGGTGGTTCCAGTCGGAGTGCGAGTAGTACAGGCCGACCTTGAGGTCCTTCTCGCGCAGTGCGTCGGCGTAGCCGGTGAGGTAGTCGCGGCCGAGACCGAGGTCGCCGTACTCGGTGTCCCACAGGGCGACGCCGTCGTGGTGGCGGCTGGTGAGGACGGCGTACTTGGCGCCCGCCCTGGCGAACAGGTCGGCCCAGGCCTTCGGGTCGTAGCGGGCGCCGGTGAAGCGGTCGAGCTGGGACATGTACCGGTCGTGCGGCACGATGTCGTCGTAGAACGACCAGGACTCCTGGACGCCGTCGACGGCGTAGATCCCCCAGTGGACGAAGATCCCCAACTTGGCGTCGGTGAACCAGGGTTGCATGGGCACGGCTGAACTCCTCCGCAGGGCAGGGCACTTCGGGGCGAGGCGCTTCGACGCGGGGGCTGGCGCGCGGTGTGGGTGGTGCGGTGTGGGCCGCGCGCCCGTCCCCGGGGGCCGTTGCTAGCGGCGGGTGGCGGCGCGTTCCAGACGGAGCGTCAGGATCTGGAAGGGGCGCAGGACGACGGCGACGGTGTCGTCCGCGCCGACGGTCGCCGGTTCCAGCGGCCGTTCCAGCAGGTCGGTGACCTGGGCGCTCGCGAGCGGGAAGCTGGTGCGCAGGGTGCCGGCGCCCCGGCCGCCGCGGGACTCGTAGAGCCGGACGACGACGTCGCCGGACTCGTCGTCGGCGAGCTTGACCGCCTCGACGGTGACGCCCTCGCCGTCCACCGAGACGACCGGCTCGGGCGCGTCCGCGGTACCCGCCGCCTCCGCCACGCGCAGCGGCAGGTTGAGGGCGTAGCCCTCGGCGACCGCGTCGTCGATGCTCGCGCCGGGGAGCAGCGCGTAGGCGAAGCGGTGGCGGCCCTGGTCGGCCTCGGGGTCCGGGATGCGCGGGGCACGGACCAGGCTGAGGGCGACCGTGGTCGTCGTACCGCCGTCCTCGCGGACCGTGCGGGAGACGTCGTGGCCGTAGGTGGAGTCGTTGATGACGGCGACGCCGTAGCCGGGTTCGCCGATGTGCACCCAGCGGTGGCCGGAGACCTCGAACCGGGCCGCTTCCCAACTGGTGTTGGTGTGGGTGGGGCGCTGGATGTGGCCGAACTGGATCTCGGCGGAGGAGTGCGGCGCCCGGATGTCCACCGGGAAGGCCGCCTTGAGGATCTTCTCCGCCTCGTGCCAGTCGATGTCGGTCTCGAAGTCGACGCGGGGGCTGCCGGCGCGCAGGGTGATGGTCTGGATGATCGTCGAGCCCTTGCCGAAGGAGCGGGTGACGCGGATCGCGCCGAGCAGCGGGTCGTCCTCGACGACGGTGACCGAGTCCGGGGCCAGGAGGTCCGTGAAGCGGTTCTTGTAGTGCTTGTCGATGTCCCAGGCGTCCCAGTAGTTCGGGAGGTCGGTGTGCAGGCGCAGCAGGTTGCCCTGGCCGGCGAGGACTTCGCGGTTCGCCCGCAGATCGAATACGGACGACAGGGTGCCGTCCTCCGCGATCCGTACCCGGACCAGTCCGTTGTCGAGGACCCGGTCGGAGACCGTCACCGGCTGCGGCGAGCCGGCGGTGACGGCGCTGTCGGCGGTGTTCGTGGCGAGAGGTGCGCTGCCGTTCGCGGGCACCTCCACGTACGCCGGTGCGCCCGCGGCGGTGCGGATCACCTCCGCGCGGGCGAAGGGGCTCGTGTTGAACACCCTTGTGCCGCCCACGCCTTCGGTTCCGCCGCCGCCGAGCGCGGCGACCGCCTCGGCCGTCAGGACCTCCAACTCCTCGGCGACACGGGCGTATTCGGCCTCCGCCTCGCGGTGCACCCAGGCGATGGAGGAACCCGGCAGGATGTCGTGGAACTGGTGCAGCAGCACCGTCTTCCAGAGCCGGTCGAGCTTCTGGTACGGGTAGGCGTAGCCCGGCGCGTGCAGGGCGGCGGTCGTCGCCCACAACTCGGCCTCGCGCAACTTGTGTTCGCTGCGCCGGTTGCCCTGCTTGGTGCGGGCCTGGGTGGTGTAGGTGGCGCGGTGCAGCTCGAGGTAGAGCTCGCCGACCCAGACCGGGGCGTCCGGGTACTCCTCGCGGGCCTTGGCGAAGAACGCGTCGGGGTGTTCGACGACGACCTTCGGCGAGCCTTCCAGGTCGGCCAGCCGGCGCGCCCGCTCCATGATCTCGCGGGTGGGGCCGCCACCGCCGTCGCCCCAGCCGAACGGGGCGAGGGAGCGCGTACCGGCGCCCTTCTCCGAGTAGTTGCGGACCGCGCGGTCCATCTCCTCGCCGCTGAAACGGGCGTTGTAGGTGTCGACGGGCGGGAAGTGCGTGAAGATGCGGGTGCCGTCGATGCCCTCCCACCAGAAGGTGTGGTGGGGGAACTTGTTCGTCTGGTTCCAGGAGATCTTCTGGGTGAGGAACCAGTCGTTGCCGGCGAGCTTGGCGAGCTGCGGGTAGGCGGCGTTGTAGCCGAAGGAGTCCGGCAGCCAGACGCCCTTGGTCTCGATGCCGAAGTGCTCGATGAAGAACCGCTTGCCGTGGACGAGTTGGCGGGCGATGGCCTCGCCGCCGGGCAGGTTGCCGTCGGACTCGACCCACATGCCGCCGACCGGCGCCCACTGCCCCTTCTTCACCGACTCCTGGATGCGCGCCCACACCTGCGGGTAGTTGTCGCGCACCCACTCGTACTGCTGGGCCTGCGAGCAGGCGAAGACGAAGTCGTCGTACTCGTCGGCGAGCGAGGTGACGTTGGAGAAGGTGCGGGAGGTCTTGCGCTTCGTCTCGCGGATCGGCCACAGCCAGGCGGAGTCGATGTGCGCGTGGCCGACGCCGGAGATGGTGTGCGCGCTGGCGTGCGCGGGGCGGGCCAGGACGGGCGCGAGGACCTCGCGGACGGCCGCGGCGCTGCCGGAGATGTCGTCCAGGTCGAGGACGTCCATGGCGCGGTCCAGGGCGTGCATGATCTCGTGGCGGCGCGGCTCGTGCTCGCCGAGGTGGACCATGAGTTCGCGCAGCACCTGGAGGTCGAGGTCGAGGTGCCAGACCTGCTCGTCGAGGACGGCGATGTCGGCGCGGCGGAATGTGTACAGGGGACGGTCGCCTGCCGTCAGCACATCGCCCAGCGGGGTCGGGCCGGCGAAGTCGTTGGCCAGGATGTCCGGGTTGGAGGCGGCCTCGACGAGGTAGTCGATGGTCTCGCCGCCGGTCACCGGGTTGCCGATCGGCACGTACTGGTTGAGCGGGTTGACCGCCTTCAGCGGGGTCCCGTCGGTGAGGTGGACCAGGGCCTCGGCCTGGTTGCCGGGCCAGTCGCCGACGAAGCCGAGGTCGATGACGGCCTCGACGCGCTTCCCGGCCCACTCGGCGGGCACCTGTCCGCGCATCCGGAACCAGGTGGTGCCCCAGGGCGGACCCCACGGGGTGTCCATCGCGAAGGGCTCGTAGGCGGCGGCCGCGGCCTCCGCGAAGGGGACGGGCTCCCCCGGCGCCTGCCAGGCCTCGACCTCGAAGGGCACGGTGGCCGCGTAGATCGCGGGCTTGACGCGCTGGTTGTGGACGCGCTCGACGCGCTCCTCGATGCGGCGGCGTTCGTCATGCATGGGGAATCTCCAGAGAGGGACCACGGAGGCCGGGAAGGGCGGGCAGAGCAGGAAGGGCGGGGAGGCCCGGGGGCGGGCCGAAAGGCCGGCAGAGGCCGGGTGAGAGCTGGGCCGACCAGCCGGGGGAGAAAGCGCTTTCCGTCGGGCGCCTACTTAAGGTACGCCAGCCCGGGATGGACGTCGGTGTACCCCTCGACCAGCTTGCGGGCCACGTTGACCGAGTCGACCAGCGGGTGCAGCGCGAACGCCTTCACGGCCGTCGCACGGGAGCCGGACTCGGCGGCGGCGAGCACCTCGCGCTCGACGCCCTTCACCGCGCAGACCAGGCCGGTGGCGTGCTCGGGCAGCGGGGACACGGCCACCGGGTGCGCGCCGTTGGCGTCCACGAGGCAGGGCACCTCGATGACGGCGTCCGCGTCGAGCGCCGAAAGGGTGCCCTGGTTGCGGACGTTGAGGATCAGCGTCGTGCGCTCGTCGCGGGCGATGGCCCGCATCAGGGCGAGGGCGACCTTCTCGTAGCCGCCGGAGAGGTCGTCGGCGTCGCGTTCGCCGGCGCCGGCCGTCTCCCGGTTCTCGGCCATGTAGGTGGCCTCGCGCTCGGCGCGGGTGCGGTCCCAGGCGGTCAGGGCCGCCGTGTCGGGGCGCTTCATCTCCGCGTAGAACTGGGCCTGTTGGTCGGCGAGGAAGGCGCCGCGGGTCTTCTCGGCCTGCTGGTAGGCGCGGACGGCCTCACGGTTGAAGTAGTAGTAGTGCAGGTACTCGTTGGGGATCGCGCCGAGCGACTGGAGCCAGTCGACGCCGAAGAGCTTGCCCTCCTCGAAGGAGCCGAGCAGGTCGGGGTCGGCGAGCAGGCGCGGGAGTTCGTCGCGTCCGGCGACGCGCAGGCCGCGGACCCAGCCGAGGTGGTTGAGACCGACGTAGTCGATCCACGCCTCCCTGGGGTCCGCGCCGAGGACCCGGGCGATCCGGCGGCCGAGGCCGACCGGCGAGTCGCAGATGCCGATCACGCGGTCGCCGAGGTGGCGGGACATGGCCTCGGTGACCAGGCCGGCCGGGTTGGTGAAGTTGATGAGCCAGGCGTCGGGGGCGAGGCGGGCCACGCGCCGGGCGATGTCGACGGCGACGGGGACCGTGCGCAGACCGTAGGCGATGCCTCCGGCGCCGACCGTCTCCTGGCCGAGGACGCCCTCCGCGAGGGCCACCCGCTCGTCGTTCGCGCGGCCTTCGAGGCCGCCGACGCGGATCGCGGAGAAGATGAAGTCGGCGCCGCGCAGTGCCTCGTCGAGGTCGGTGGTGGCGGTCACCCTGGGGGCGTCGGGGACGCGGGCCACCTGCTCGTCCAGTACCCGGGCGACCGCATGCAGTCGACCGGCGTCCAGATCGTGCAGCACGACCTCCGTGACCCGCCCCTCGGCGCGGTCCGTCAGCAGCGCCCCGTACACGAGCGGCACCCGGAAGCCGCCGCCGCCCAGAATCGTCAGTTTCACGCTTGCACCTTTCCTGCCACGACCATCTCGACGCCCGCTTCCTCGAACGAGGACCGGGTCACCGGGTCGACCGGCGTGTTCGTCACCACCGCGTCCAGGTCCTCGGGACCACAGACCTTCGCCATGCCCGTACCCGGGAACTTCGCCGAGTCGGCGAGCAGGACGACCTTGTCACCGGCCTCGATCATGGCGCGTTTCACCGGCACCTCGACGACCGTGGTGTCCATCACCTGGCCGCCCGGGCGCACTCCGCTGGTGCCGAGGAACAGCCAGTCGGCGTGCAACTGGCGCAGGTTGTCCTCGGTGAGGAAGCCCACCAGCGAGCGGTACTCGCGCCGGACCATGCCGCCGAGCAGCACCAGCTCTATGCCCTCGTCGTCGGCGAGCTCCTCGTAGACCACCAGGTTGCTGGTGATCACCGTCAGCCGGCGGCCGTGCAGTTGCCTGGCCAGGCGGTAGGCGGTGGTGCCGATGTCGAGCAGCACCGACTGTCCGTCCGCGACCATCGCCGCGGCGTGCGCGGCTATCGCGTCCTTCTCGGCCACGCGCATCTCGGCGACCTCGGCGAAGGGCTGGTCGCCCTCCTCCGCGACGGCGCCGCCGTGCACCCGGGTGAGCAGGCCGTCCTCCTCGAGTTTGACCAGGTCACGCCTGATCGTGGCCGGGCTCACACCCAGTTGCTCGGAGAGATCGGTCACGGCTGCGGGACCGCCGGAGCGCAGCGCCCGCAGGATGAGTTGATGTCGTCGTTCAGCCAGCACGAGGCGAACACTACTCGTCATCTTCAATCAAATCCATGCTCACTTCTGCTGAGGTATTGACCAATCTCGCCCGATGGGCGCACGATTCCGGTCACAAAGATGAAGAGTTTTGACGAGAGGATGCGCGGTGGACGACGACCGGCCCGAGGTGCTGCTCACCGGGCTGCTCTTCTACGACCTCGTCCTCACGGGGCTCGGCAAGCCGCCGACGCCGGGCGAGGAGATCTGGACGGCGGGCATGGGCTGCGGCCCCGGCGGCATCGCCAACCTGGCGGTGGCCGCGTCCCGCTTCGGCCTGCGGACCTCGCTGGCCACGGTCTTCGGCGACGACTTCTACGGCGTCCACTGCCACGAGGTGCTCGCCGGGCAGGAGGGCGTCGACCTCTCCCTCTCCCGGGTGGCGGAAAGCTGGCACACGCCGGTCACCGTCGCGCTCGCGCACGGCCACGACCGGGCGCTGGTCACCCACGGCCAGGAGCCGCCGTACTCGCAGGACGAGCTGATGGGCGACCCGCCCGAGGCGCGCACGGCGCTCGTGCACCTGGAGGCGGAGCCGCGTGCCTGGCTCGCCAAGGCGGCCGCGAACGGCACGCAGATCTACGCCGACGTCGGCTGGGACCCCACCCAGCAGTGGTCCACCGACCTCCTCGACCAGCTCCGGCTGTGCCACGCCTTCCTCCCCAACGAGACCGAGGCGATGGCGTACACCCGCACCGACAGCGCGGTCGCCGCGCTCGGCACGCTCACCGAGCTGGTGCCGGTGGCCGTGGTCACCCGGGGCGGCGACGGCGCGCTCGCGGTCGACCAGACGACCGGGGAGTACGCGGAGGTCCCCGCCCTCGACGTCGACGTCCTGGACGCGACGGGCGCCGGGGACGTGTTCGGCGCGAGCTTCGTCGCCGCCTCGCTGGGCGGCTGGCCGCTGGCGGAGCGGCTGCGGTTCGCCGTCCTGTCCGCCGGGCTCTCGGTGCGGCACCACGGCGGGGCGCTCGCCGCCCCCGGCTGGTACGGCATCGACCGCTGGTGGCGCTCCGTGACCGAACCCGAACTGAAGCGGACGTACGGCTTCCTCGCCGACCGCATCCCGGCGGACGTCGGCCCGCCCGTGCGGTACGCCCCGGTCACCCCGCCCGCGCGGCGGCCCTGACCGGGCCCGAGGCCCCGTATGCCGTAGCCCGTATCCCATATCCCGTGGTTCGTAGCCCGTAGCCCGAGAAGACAACCCCACGCATGTCCCTCGATTGCACATCGTCTGCGAAGACGCGAACAGATCCGAAAGGCGGTGGGAGCTGTGCGGCTCTCACGTAGAGGCCTGCTCCGCGCGGGACTGGCCGGTTCGGCCGCCACGGCGCTCGGCGGCCTGGCGTCCGGCTGCGCTGTTCCGACCGGTTCGACCGGCCGGAACATGGTCCTGTGGTACTGGGACGGCGGCCTGGGCGACACGGTCGTCAAGAACGCGACGGCCCGGTACGGCGGCTCGGTCGACCTCAAGGCCATCAAGATCGGCGGCTACTACCGGTCGAAGCTGATCACGACGATGGCCGGCCGCGCCCATGTCCCCGACATCGCGGGCCTCAAGGGCGAGGACATGGCGTCCTACCTGCCCAACGCCGGCCAGTTCGTGGACCTGCGCACACTCGGCGCGGACAAGTACAAGTCGCAGTACCTGCCCTGGAAGTGGGAGCAGGGCATCGCGGACGACGGCACGATGGTCGGCTTCCCGATCGACTGCGGGCCGGTGGCGCACTTCTACCAGTACGCCGTCTTCCGGAAGGCCGGACTGCCGTACGAGCCCGCCGACGTGTCGAAGGAGCTGAACACCTGGGAGAAGTTCTTCGCGGCGGGTGAGCGGCTGCGGCAGCAGATCCCGGGAACCTCGCTGCTCACCGACGTGAACAGCGTCTTCGAGAACGTGGTGCAGCAGGGCAGCGCGCGGTACGTCGACAAGGACCGCCACTTCATCGGCGACCAGGAGCATGTGCGCCACGCCTGGGCGCTCTCCGTCGAGGCCAAGCGGCGCAAGCTCGTGTCGAACCTGGTCAACGGCACCCCGGACCAGTTCTCGGCCATCGAGGACGGCAAGCTGCCGAGCCAACTGGGCGCGTCCTGGGCGACCAGCGACCTCAAGAACGGCGTGCCGAAGACCACGGGCCGGTGGCGGGTGGCCGACATGCCCGTGCGGCCCTCCAACAACGGCGGCTCGTTCCTGTCGATCACCAAGGAGTGCCGGGAGCCCGAGCAGGCGTTCCGGATCATCACCTGGATGCTCGACGCGGGCAACCAGGCGCAGGGCTTCGTGGACGCGGGACTCTTCCCGTCCACCCCCGCCTCGTACGGCCTGAAGCAGGTGCGCGAGCCCGACGCGTTCTTCGGCGGGCAGGTCACGATGGACGTCTTCGGGCCCGCCGCGCAGAAGATCGCCGTCGCCTACAACAGCCCCTTCGACGTGGCGCTCGGGCAGCCGATCAAGGACGAGATGAAGAACGTCGGCGTCCTCGGCAAGGACCCCAAGCAGGCCTGGAGTGACGCCATGAGCAAGTGCCGGCGCATCGCGAAGCACCTGGGGGTGAGCTACTGATGGCCACCCTCCCCACGCTGGTGAAGCCCCCGGAGCCCCCGGCGGTCGTGGCGGACGCTTCCGCGCCGCGACCCCGGACGGGCCTGCGCAAGTACTGGCACCTCTACGCCGCGATCTCCCCCTTCTATCTGCTGTTCCTCTGCTTCGGCCTGGTCCCGGTCGGCTTCTCGCTCTACCTGTCCTTCCACCGCTGGGACGGCCTCGGCTCGATGGAGTGGGCGGGTCTGACGCAGTATCAGTACCTGCTGAGCGACTCGGAGTTCTGGAGCTCGATCGGGACCACGATCGTCATCTGGGCGCTGGCCACCTTCCCCATGATCCTCCTGGCGATGGTGACGGCGGTGATGCTCAACTCGGCGGTGCGGTTCAAGAACCTCTACCGGGTCGCCTACTTCCTGCCGAGCGTCACCTCGGTCGTGGCGATCGCGATCGTCTTCGGCTCGGTCTTCTCCACCAACTTCGGCCTCGTGAACGCCTTTTTGCAGGCCGTCGGCGTCGACCAGATCGCCTGGCTCAACACCCCGTGGGGCATCAAGATCGCCGTGGCGACGCTGATGACCTGGCAGTGGACCGGCTACAACGCGATCATCTTCCTGGCCGGGCTGCAGACCATCCCGGGCGAGCTGTACGAGGCGGCGCGGATGGACGGCGCGGGGCCGGTGCAGACCTTCTTCCGGATCACGCTGCCGATGATGCGGCCGGTGCTGCTGTTCGTGCTCGTCGTGTCGACGGTCACCGGTCTGCAGAGCTTCTCCGAACCGCAGGTCCTGCTGCAGAACACCTCCAACGACTCGACGTTCTCGGGCGGTCCGGGCCACGCGGGCCGGACGATGGTCCTCTACTTCTTCCAACAGACCTTCGACAACAACGACTTCGGCTACGGCGCCGCCGTGGCGTGGGGCATCTTCCTCGTCGTCGTCCTCTTCTCGATCATCAACTGGCGTCTGGTGCAGCGCCGGGGCGAAGACTAGGAAGGCCTGAACACCATGGCATCCATCCAAGGAACCCGGCGGACCAAGGGCCAGGGAATCCAGCGGACCAAGGGGATCGACGGGACCCGCCGCAGAGGGTTCGCGCTGCACGCGAGCCTCGTCGCCGGCGTCCTGCTCTCGGCCTTCCCGTTCTACTGGGCCGTGATCATGTCGACGCACACGTCGTCGGAGATCTTCTCCTACCCGCCCAAGCTGCTGCCGGGCACGCACTTCCTGGAGAACGTCCGCAGCCTCTTCGACACCATCGATTTCTTCGGCTCGATGTTCAACTCGGTGCTGGTCGCGGGGTCGGTGACGTTCCTGGTCCTGTTCTTCGACTCGCTGGCGGCCTTCGTCTTCGCCAAGTTCGCGTTCCCGGGCAAGCGGCTGCTGTTCGTGCTGCTCATGTTCATCTTCATGGTGCCGGCACAGCTCCAGGCGATCCCGCAGTTCGTGATCATGGCGAAGCTCGGCTGGATCGGCTCGATGACGGCGCTGATCGTGCCGGCCGCCGCCAACGCGTTCGGCATCTTCTGGATGCGCCAGTACATGAGGAGCGCGATCCACGACGAACTCCTCGACGCCTCCCGGATCGACGGCGCGAACTTCCTGCGCCAGTACTGGCACGTGGCCCTCCCGGTGGTCCGGCCGGGCCTGGCCTTCCTCGGCATCTTCACCTTCATGGGCCAGTGGAACGACTACGCCTGGCCCCTGATCGCCCTCACCAACCCGGACAACGTGACCCTCCAGGTCGCCCTGTCCCAGCTCAACGGCACCCACGGCACCACCGACTACGGAATGGTCATGACCGGCGCACTCCTCGCCCTCGTCCCCCTGCTGATCGTGTTCGCGATCGGCGCCCGCCAGATGATCGGCGACCTCGCCAAGGGAGCGATCAAGTGACGGACCCGCTGCTGACGCTCCGCCCCTGGCAGGCACCCGAGCTGACCTCCTGGGGCCGACTGCCCATGAACGCCGTCGACCGGCGCTCGGGGGCCCGCTCCCTGGACGGCGACTGGCGCTTCCAACTGCTGCCCGCCCCGGACGCGCCGGTCGGCGACGCCTGGTCCACGGCGGCCGTGCCCGGGGTATGGACCATGCAGGACACGGACGACCTTCCGCAGTATCTGAACATCCGTATGCCGTATGCGGAATTCCCTCCGCGGTCGCCCGTCGTCGACAATCCGACGGGTGTCTACGAGCGCGAGATCGACGTCCCCGCCGAGTGGGCCGGACGCCGGATCGTGCTCCAGGTCGGGGCCGCCGAGAGCGTGCTGCTGGTGCACGTGGACGGGCGGCCCGTCGGCATCTCCAAGGACTCCCATCTGGCCGCCGAGTTCGACCTGTCGGACGTCGTCCGCCCCGGCGGGCGGTCCGTCGTACGGCTGACGGTCGTCAAGTGGTCGGACGCCTCGCACATCGAGGACCAGGACCACTGGTGGCACGGCGGGATCACCCGCTCGGTCCTGCTGTACGCCACCGACGCGCTGCACCTGTCCGACGTGACCGTGCGGGCCGGGCAGGACGGCGAGCTGCGGGTCGACTGCCGGGTGCGGGACGCGGGCGGCGCGCTGCCCGCCGGCTGGTACGTCAGCGGGGACCTGGACGGGCTGCCGGTGGTCCAGGACGCCGCGTTCGACCTGGCCAACGCCGAGGACGAGCGCGTCTCCGCCTTCCTCGGCGAGGCCCGCCTCACCGCGCGCGTGCCCGAGGTGCGCAGTTGGACGGCCGAGACGCCCGAGCTGTACGGCCTGACGGTGCGCCTGCACCGCGCCGACGGCACGGTCGCCGACACCTCCCGGCACCGCGTCGGCTTCCGGGACGTGACGATCGTCGGACGGGACCTGCTGGTCAACGGCGAGCGGGTGTTCATCCGGGGCGTCAACCGGCACGACTTCCATCCGCTGACGGGGCGGACGGTGTCGTCCGACGACATGCGCGCGGACCTCGCCCTGCTGAAGCGTTTCGGCTTCAACGCGATCCGCACCGCGCACTACCCCAACGACCCGACGCTGTACGACCTCGCCGACGAGCTCGGTTTCTACGTCGTCGACGAGGCCGACATCGAGTCGCACGACCACGCCCACGAGATCGCCGACGACCCGCGCTATCTGAACGCCTTCGTCGACCGGGTCGCGCGGATGGTACTGCGGGACAAGAACCACCCGTCGGTCATCATCTGGTCGCTGGGCAACGAGTCCGACTACGGCGCGAACCACGACGCCGCCGCCGGCTGGCTGCGCCGGCACGATCCGACGCGGCCGTTGCAGTACGAGGGGGCCGCCAAGCGCGGCTGGGCCGATCCGGGGCTCGCCTCCGACATCGCCTGCCCGATGTACGCGCCCCTGGCGGACTGCGTGGCGCACGCGCTGTCCGGGGAGCAGACCAAGCCGCTCATCCAGTGCGAGTACTCCCACGCGATGGGCAACAGCAACGGCACGCTGGCCGACCACTGGGCTGCCATCGAGGCCACCCCGGGTCTTCAGGGCGGGTTCATCTGGGAGTTCTGGGACCACGGGATCCTTCAGTCCGTGAACGACGGAAGACCGGTCGGGCGCGGCGGAGCCGGGCTCTACGACAACGGTGTCACCGCGCCCGGGTACCGCTGGGCGTACGGCGGCGACTTCGGCGAGCGCGACCACGACGGCGCGTTCATCGCGGACGGCGTCGTCCTGCCCGACCGCACCCCCAAGCCGGTGATGTACGAACACCGCGAACTCGCCGCGCCGCTGCGCCTCCAGGGCTTCCGGCACGAGGGGCTGGTCCTCTCCAACCACCAGCACTTCCGCGGCCTGGAGTGGCTCGCCGGCGAGTGGCAGTTGTCGCTCGCGAGCGGCGGGACGCTCACCGCGGCGGCCGAACTGCCCGATCTGCGGCCGGGCGAGACGGCCGTGGTGCCGTTGCCGTTCGCACTGCCCGAGGAGGGCGGCGAGGCGTGGCTGACGCTGCGGGTGACGACGGCGGAGGACCTGCCGTGGGCGCCGCGCGGCACGGAGGTGTGCGCGCCGCAGGTGCGGCTGCGGGCCGCCGAGCCGGTCGAGGAGCGGGAACCGGCCGGTTCCGGGCGGGTCGAGGAGCGGGAACCGGCCGGTTCCGGGCGGGTCGAGGAGCGGGAACCGGCCGGTTCCGGGCGGGTCGAGGTCGACGCCGACGGACTCCTCGTGCACCCGCTGCTGGCCGTCGCGCCCACGCTGTCGCTGTGGCGGGCGCCCACCGACAACGACGAGTTGGGCGGCATGGCGCAGCGCTGGCGGACGTGGGGTTTGGACGCCCTGGTGCGCAAGCTGGTCTCGGTCCATCGGGAGGGCGACGGGGTGCGCGTGCTCGCCGAGTACGCGGGCGCCACCGGCGTCGTCCGGCACCGGCAGGTGTTCACCCCGGTGGACGGCGGCCTCCGGATCGACGAACAGGCCGAGCTGCCCGAGGAGTTCGACGACGTGGCGCGGGTCGGCTCGGTCTTCGAGACGGTCGCCGGGCCGGACCTGCTGGAGTGGTTCGGGCAGGGCCCCTGGGAGTCGTATCCCGACCGCAGCGGTGGCGCGCCGGTGGGCCATCACCGCGTCCCCGTCGACGAGTTGTTCACTCCGTACCTGCGTCCGCAGGAGAGCGGCGGCCGGCACGGGGTACGGCGCTTCACGCTGTCGGCGCCGGACGCCACGGGCCTCGCGGTCACGCTGGACGAGCCACGCCAGGTCTCCGTCACGCGGTACCGCGCCGCGGACCTGACCGCCGTCGCCCACCATGACGAACTCGTCCCGCGCGCCGGCTGCGTGGTGCACCTCGACGCGGCGCACCGCGGGCTCGGCACGGCGTCGTGCGGCCCCGACACCTTCCCCTCCTACCTCGTCGCACCGGGCGTCCACCGCTGGAGCTGGACCCTGCGCGTTCTCTGAACTCCCTTTCGCAGCAACGGACTTCTTACGGAGCTCACGTGTGTACTTCGCATGCCCACGATCAGGGCGAGGCCGCCCAGGCCGGTGCCGGAAGACGCGGTTTCCTCCGGGCCACCGCACTGCTCGGCGCCGCCGCCACGGCTGCCGCCACGGCCGGTGTCGCACTGTCGGCCACCGCCGAGGCGGCCCCGGCCAAGGCCTGGCGCCCGGACCCCGACAGCCGCCGCTTCACGCTCGCCGTCATGCCCGACACGCAGTACCTGTTCGACGGCCCGAGCCTCGACAAAGCGCCGGTCGAGGCGTCTTTGCGCTATCTGCTGGAGCACGGCAAGGACGAGAACATCGTGTTCCTGTCCCACCTCGGCGACCTCACCCAGAACGGGTCGAAGGACGAAGTCGCCGCGATCAGCGAGGCGTTCGGGCTGCTGGACCGGCGCGGGGTCGGCTACAGCGTCCTGGCAGGCAACCACGACGTGCGGTCGTCGACGACCGACCAGCGCGGCGCGACCCCGTACCTGGACGCCTTCGGTCCGGAGCGTTTCCAGGGGAAGCCCACGTTCGGCGGGGCCTCGCCCGACGGTTACAACTCCTTCCACCTGTTCCGGGCGGGCGGCCGGGAGTGGCTGGTGCTGGCGCTGGACTGGCGACTGTCGGAGCAGGGGTACGCCTGGGCCGCAGACGTCCTCGCCCAGCACCCGAAGACCCCCGTCGTCCTCACGACGCACGAGCTGGTCGTCGAGGACGACGCCCTCTCGGCGTACGGGCAGCAGTTGTGGGACCGGTTGATCGACGGCCACGACCAGATCTTCCTGACCCTCAACGGGCACTACTGGCCCGCCGGGCGGGCAACGCGCAAGAACGCGGCGGGACATGACGTCCATCTGCATCTGACGAACTATCAGAACCGGTACTTCGGCGGCGCGGCGATGATCCGCCTCTACCGCTTCGACCTGGACCGGGGCGTCATCGACGTGGAGACGGTCTCCCCGTGGATCCTGGGCCGGGCCGCGAAGGGTCTCAACGAGCTGGAGCGGCAGGAGATCGAACTCAGCGGCGCGGCCGACCGGTTCTCGGTCGACATCGACTTCGCGGCGCGCTTCGCCGGCTTCGACCCGGTGCCGGCGCGCGCCGCGCGTCCCGTGTCGAAGGTCGTCGTCCCCGGCACGGTCGCGTACTGGCGGTTCGACGGGCACGCCGACGGTTCGGCCGTGTCCGGCACCGTCCGGGACCTGTCCGGGCGCGGCAACGACCTCACCGTCGTCCCGGTCGGCGGCGGCACGCTCGGCTGGTCGTCGGACCACCACCCCGACCAACCCGGGCACGGCAGCCTGGAGTTCCAGGGCTTCAAGTCCCCGCTGACGGGGGCGTACCTGCGCACGGTCGACGGCGCGCCGCTCAACTCGGCCACGTTCAAGGCCGGTTACACCATCGAGGCGTTCTACCGGCTGCCGGCCGACTGGGACCCCGCGCACCACGCCTGGTCGGGGCTGGTGGGCCGGACGGGCACGGGCGGAGCGGCGGGCAAGACCGGCGACGACCCCGACGAGCCGCTGGCCACCCTCTCCCTCTCCAACGACCGGGAGCCGCAGTGGGCGATGCGCCCGCTGAACCAGCAGGGCATCGCCACCAACTGGGGGCAGGAGACCCCGCTGGAGACCTGGTGGCACCTCGCGGTCGTCAACGACGGCAAGCACACAACGCTGTACGTCGAGGGCTGCCCGACCGTGCGCAACCCGAAGGCGGCGGCCGTCGGCATCGCCTCCGTCGGACTGCCGTGGCTGCTCGGCGGCTACGCGTACGGCGACAAGATCGACCAGATCCTGCACGGCCGCCTCGGCGACGTCCGCATCGTCGAACGGGCGCTGCCCGTCACCTCCTTCATGAACCACTGACCTCCTTCATGAACCACTGACGCCTCCAAGAGGACTGCAAAAAAACATGACCGAGCAGCAACTGCCCGTCTGGGCCGACCCGTCCGTCTCCCCCGCCGCCCTCGACGCGCAGGGTGTGTCGAGGCGTGAACTCCTGCGCCGGGCCGGGCTGTTCGGGGCCGCGTTCACGCTGGGCGGGGTGGCCGCGGCCACCCCGGCCGCGGCCGCCGCCGGCCGGGGCTTCGGCGGCGAGGACCCGCGCCTGGCCTACCTGGTCGGCGACCACCACGTGCACTCCGTGTACAGCCACGACGCGAAGTACACGTTCTCCCAGCAGGCACGGGCCGCAGCCCGGTACGGCCTGGACTGGATGGTGTTCAACGAGCACGCCAACTTCGGACACGCCTCGTTCGGCGCGGCGCTGGAGCACCAGGAGATCCTGAAGGCACGCGCCGAGAACCCGCGCCAACTGATCTTCCAGGGCCTGGAGTGGTACATCCCGGCGGCCGAGCACGGCACGGTGTTCGCCGCACCCGGCCCGCACGAGGCCGACCTGCTCACCCGGTTCGAACTCGCCTACGACGGCAAGCTGTTGGGCTACACCGAGGGCGCCGCCGGCGCGGCCGACACCGCCCGCAACGAGGCGCACGCCGTCCAGGCGATCCGGTGGCTGGCCGAGCAGCGCCGCACCGGCTACGTCGACGACGTCCTCGTCCTGGCCAACCATCCGCTGCGCCTGGGCATCGACTCCCCGCACGAGATGCGGAGTTGGCGCGACGCGGCCCCCGAGATCATGATCGGCATGGAGGGCGCGCCCGGCGCCCAGGGCGCGGCGATCCCCGGCTGGCGCGGAGCCACTTCCATCCGCGGCGAGTACGAGAACAAGCCGTCCGCGCAGTCCCACGCGGGCTATCCGGCGGACGCCTATCGCACGTACGGCGGTTTCGACTGGGCGACGGCGACTGTCGGGGGGCTGTGGGACTCGATGCTGGCCGAGGGCCGGCTGTTCTCGGTGACCACCAACTCCGACAACCACCGCACCGTCTTCGACACCTGGAAGAACGGCGACTGGCCGGCCGGGCAGAACTTCGACACCACCGGCAGGCTGCCCGACCCGGTGGACACGGACACCCCGCAGCCGGGCAGCGACTTCTGGCCGGGCCAGTTCAGCCGTACGCACGTGGGCGTCACCCGGTACGGCTACCGGGCGGTGATGACGGGGCTGCGCGAGGGCCGGGTGTGGCTCGACCACGGGCATCTGCTCGACGGGCTGGAGGTCCGGCTGCGGCGGGAGCACAGCGGCGGCCGGGGTGTCACGCTCGGCGGCCGGCTGCGGGTCCGCAAGGGCGAGCGGCTCACCCTGGACATCACCGTCACCACCGCCTCCCGCCCCAACCCCCAGGGAATCCTGCCCGAGTTGGCGCACGTGGACGTCATCCGGGGCGCGGTGCGCGGCGCGGTGTCCGACCGCGACACCTGGCGGGCGCCCGACACGAGGGTCGCCCACACGACGGACGTGAGCGGCCGCACGGGCACGTACACCCTGCGCGTCCCGCTGACGGTCGGCGACGAGTCGTTCTACGTCCGCCTACGCGGCAGCGACGGCAACCACAACGCCCCCGGCTACCTGGGCACCTCCATAGACCCCCACGGCCCCATCCCCCACACCCCAGGCAACGGCGACCCATGGACCGACACCTGGTTCTATTCCAACCCGATCTTCATAGACACCGTCAACTGAAGCGCCCCAAAGGGGCGCGGGGCTGTATCGATGTGCGGCTCCGCCGCGTGGGCGCGACCAGCCACAACGATCCCGCAGCCGCCCCCAACACAAACCCCAACGGCGCAACCGGCCCAACCGGCCCAACCGGCGGAGCCCTACGCGTAGAAGCGCGAAAGGCTCTGCAGCACCGCCGCCGGCTTAGTGCCCCCCTCGATCTCGATCGCGCCGTCGACGGCGACCTGCACGCCGCCCGGCACGTCCTCGACCTCGGCCAGCTTGCCGACGAGGCGAATGCGCGAGCCGACCTTCACCGGTGAGGGGAAACGGACCTTGTTCAGCCCGTAGTTGACCTTCGTCGTGACGCCCTGGACGTCCAGCAGTTCGGTGAACAGGGGGATGAAGAGGGAGAGCGTCAGGTAACCGTGGGCGATCGGGGCGCCGAAGGGGCCTTCCGTGGCCCTCGCCGGGTCCACGTGGATCCACTGGTGGTCCCCGGTCGCGTCGGCGAACGTGTCGATGCGCTCCTGGGTGACCTCGATCCACTCGCTGGTGCCCAGGTCGCTGCCGGCCAGCTTCTTCAGCTCTTCGAGGCCGTTGACGGTGATGGTCATGAGGGTTCCTTACTGCTTGCCGTACCGCGTGCGGACACGGGACTTGAGGAGTTTTCCGGAGGCGGTGCGCGGCAACTCGTCCGCGATCACCACCGACTTGGGGATCTTGTATTTGGCGAGCCGCCCGGCCAGTGCGGCCAGCACCTCGTCGGGGTCGAGGGAGACGCCCTCGCGGGGCACGACGACCGCGCGCGGCACCTCGCCCCACTTTTCGTCGGACACGCCGATGACCGCGCACTCGACGATGTCGGGGTGGGCGAGGAGCAGGTCCTCGATCTCGGCGGGGTAGATGTTCTCCCCACCGGAGATGATCATGTCCTTGATGCGGTCGACGATGTGCACGTAGCCGTCGTCGTCGACCCGGGCCGCGTCGCCGCTGCGGAACCAACCGTCGGCGAAGGAGGCGGCCGTCTCCTCGGGCAGTCCCCAGTAGCCGGGCATGACGTGCGGCCCGCGCACGACGACCTCGCCGGTCTCGCCGACCTCGACCGGGGTGAGGTCGGGGCGCACCACGCGTACGTCGCTGAAGAAGTGCGGGACGCCCGCCGAGCCCGCCTTGCTGATCGAGTGCTCGGCGTCCAGGAACAGCGTGCCGGGGGCGGCCTCGGTCATGCCGTAGCCCTGGAGGAAGGTGAGTCCGCGTTCCTGGTAGGCGGCGATCAGCGGGGTCGGGACCGGGGAGCCGCCGCAGGTCAGGATGCGCAGCGACGACAGGTCCGCCGCCGCCCAGCGCGAGTGGCGGGCCACCTGGTCGAACATCGTCGGCACCCCGAACATGAAGGTGATCCGGTGCCGGGCGATGAGGTCGAAGGTGGCTTCCGGGTCGAAGGACTCGACCAGGACGCAGCAGCCGCCCTTGAGGAGCACCGGGAGCGTCAGCATGTTCAGGCCGGCCGTGTGGAACAACGGCGCGGAGACCAGGGCGCGTTCGTCGGCGATCAGGTCGGTGTCGATGAGGACGTTGATCGCGTTCCAGGTGAGGTTGCCGTGCGTGAGCATGGCGCCCTTGGGGCGGCCGGTCGTGCCCGAGGTGTACATGATGATGCAGGTGTCGTCCGGGGTGACCGGTGTGTCGATCGGGTCCTCGGAGGCGGCGGCGAGCGCCTCCTCGTATTCGGCGCCGACCTCGACGTAGGTCCGGACGTCCGTGTTCCCGGGCAGCCCGGCGACCAGGCCGGCGTGCCCGGGGCCGTAGACGAGGGCCTTGGCGCCGGAGTCGGCGAGCTGGTAGGCGATCTCGGGGCCGGCGAGGCGGGTGTTCAGGGGGACGAAGACCGCGCCGAGCGTGCCGGCGGCGAACAGGGTCTCCAGGTAGCAGGGGTGGTTCGGGCCGAGGTAGGCGATGCGGTCGCCGCGGCGGATGCCGCGGGCGCGCAGGGCGTGGGCCAGGCGCGTGGTGCGTGCATACAGTGTGCGGTAGTCCGTCGACTGCTCACCGTGGACCAGGGCGGTGCGGTGCGGGGTCTTGCGGGCCCGGCGGGCGGGCCACGACCCGAGTCCCTCGTTGCGCATCTTCGACGCCCCTTACGGTGTGGTCAGTCCGAGCAGACGGGCGGCGTTGTCCTTGAGGATCTTCGGCTTGACCTCGTCCTTGATCGTCAGCTTGTCGAAGTCGGCGAGCCAGCGGTCGGGGGTGAGGACGGGGTAGTCGGAGCCGAAGAGGACCTTGTCCTTGAGCAGCGTGTTGGCGTACTGCACGAGCTGCGGCGGGAAGTACTTCGGCGACCAGCCGGACAGGTCGATGTGCACACCCGGCTTGTGGGTGGCGACGGCGAGCGCCTCGTCCTGCCAGGGGAACGACGGATGCGCCAGGATGATCTTGAGGTGCGGGAAGTCGGCCGCCACGTCGTCCACGTGCAGCGGGTTGCTGTACTTCAGCCGGATCCCGCCGCCGCCCGGCACGCCCGCGCCGATGCCGGTCTGGCCGGTGTGGAACAGGGCGATGGTCCCCGTCTCCTCGATCACCTCGTACAGGTCGTACGCGACCGAGCGGTCGTTGGGGAAGAAGCCCTGGATGCTGGGGTGGAACTTGAAGCCCTTCACCCCGTACTCCTCGACCAGGCGGCGGGCCTGCCTGACGCCCGCCTTGCCCCGGAAGGGGTCGATGGAGGCGAAGGGGATGAGGACGTCGGCGTTGGCGGCGGCGGCCTCGGCGACCTCCTCGTTGGGCACCGGGGCCGTGCCGGTCGCGGACTCGGCGTCCACCGTGAAGATCACGGCGGCCATCTTCCGCTCCCGGTAGTAGGCGGCCGTCTCCTCCAGGGTCGGCTTCCGCTTGCCCTCGACCTTGAAGTAGGCGGAGGACGCGTCGTGCAGGTCGTCGTCCAGCGAGGAGTGGCCCTTGGAGGACACCTCCGCGTGGGTGTGGACGTCTATCGCGACGAGTTCCTCGACGTTGAGGGTCGCCATGGTCACGCCTCCGGGAACTTGGGGGCCGGGATGCCGACCGTCTGGAGTTCGGCGCCGACCGAGGTGGGGAAGACGTCGGCCAGGGTCTCGGGGGTCCAGCCGCCGTCGGCGTAGGCCGCGCGGACCTCCTGCGGATGCGACCAGAGTGCCACCTTGTCGCCGCCGATGCCGATGGCCTGTCCGGTGATGGACCGGGCGGCCTCGGAGGCCAGGAAGGGCACGAGGGCCGCGCAGTCCTCGGGGGTGCCGAAGCCCTCGCCCTTGCGCAGGAAGTCCGGGAACGCCACGCCGTTCTTCAGGGCCTCGATGTAGGGCGCGAAGGCGGGGATGGTCTCGGTCATCGCGGTGGCGGCGACCGGGACGATCGCGTTGACGGTGATGCCGGCCCGGCCCAGCTCCATGGACCAGGTGCGGGCGAAGGCGGCGATGCCGGCCTTGGCGGCGGCGTAGTTCGTCTGGCCGAAGTTGCCGCGCTGGCCGGCCGGGGAACCGACGAGGATCAGCGTGCCGCCCTCGCCCTGCTCGCGCATCCGGACGGCGGCGGCGCGGGCGCAGGTGAAGGTGCCCTTGAGGTGGGTGGTGATCACCGCGTCGAAGTCGTCGTCGGTCATCTTCCACAGCACCTTGTCACGCAGGATGCCCGCGTTGGTGACCAGGATGTCGAGCCGCCCGAACTCCTCCACGGCCCGGTTCACCAGCCGCTCGGCGGCCTCGGTCGTGCCGACCGGGACGACTTCGGCGACGGCCTTGCCACCGGCGGCGGTGATGGACTTCACGGCCTGCTCGGCGACCGCCTCGTCGACGTCGTTGACGACCACGGAGGCGCCGTGGGCGGCCAGGGCGTGCGCGTAGGCGAGGCCGAGGCCCCGGCCGCTGCCGGTGACGACGGCGACCTTGCCGGTGAGATCGATGCTGGGCACGACGATGTCCCTTCACATGGGGGTGCGGCTCACATACGGGGTGCGGCTCACGTGGGGTGCGGCTGCGAGATCGAAGCTAAGAGCAATAATTGTCGTCGTCAATAGTTGTTGTCGACCTATGGGGTGCGTCATGCTGGAATCCGTACTGCGAACCACCTCGGAATGCGACACACCGCCTCCGTAACATGACGAACCACCCCCGGAAGGGGACCGACCTCAGGGAGCCCGCCATCGCCCGCCAGGACAACGCAGTGAACGCCGCCCCGATCGACTCGGACGAGCCGTGGATGCGCGACCTGCACGCGGACACGGGCTACCTCCTCTACCGTCTGGGGCTGCGCTCGGGTCAGCTCTTCAACACCTTCCTCCAGGAGTCGGGGCTGCGCCTGCGGCACTACGCCGTGCTGCGCTTCCTCGCCACCTCCGAGGGCGCCCTCCAGCGCGAGCTGAGCACCCGGCTGGGCTACGACCCGAGCGCGATCGTCGGCCTGGTCGACGACCTGGAGAAGCTGGGCTTCGCCGAGCGCCGCCCGGCCCCGGACGACCGCCGCAGCCGTATCGTCGTCCTCACCGAGGACGGCCGCGCCTTCCTGCGCGGCACCGACACGGGGGGCCTGCGGGTGTCGAACGACCTGCTCGACCCGCTCGATGCGGCCGAGCGCGAGACACTGCACACGCTGCTGCTGCGGATCGCCGGGGACGGACTCGCCTGACGCGGCGAGCAGCACCCGAGAGACGGGGCCCGCCATGACCTCACGTTCCGCGCCGGACCGGCTGCTGGCCGTGCTCGCCGCGTTCGACCACACGCACCCCGCGCTGTCCCTCACCGACATCGGCCGCCGCGCCGGGCTGACCCTCTCCACCGCGCACCGGCTGGTGGCCGCGCTGACCGAGTGGGGCGCCCTGGAGCGGGACGCGTCCGGCGTCTACCACGTGGGGCTGCGGCTGTGGGAGGTCGCGGCGCTGGCACCGCGCGGTCTGGCGCTGCGCCAGGTGGCGCTGCCCTACCTGGAGGACCTGTACGAAGCCACGCACGAGAACGTGCAGTTGGCGGTGCGGGACGGCTCCGAGGTCGTATACACCGAGTGGCTGTCGGGGCGTTCGGCGGTCGGCGTGCACATCCGGGTGGGCGCCCGCTGGCCGCTGCACGTCACCGGCGTCGGCCTCGCGCTCCTCGCACACGGCGACGCCGAACTCCAAGAGGCCTACTGCGCCGGGCCGTTGGCGTCCTACACCGCTCACACCATCACCGATCCCGCGCGGTTGCGCCGGGTACTGGCCGAAGTACGGCGCACGGGCGTCGCGGTGAGCAGCCGTCAGGTCACGGCGGACGCCCTGTCGGTGGCCGCTCCGGTGCGCGGTCCGGGCGGCGCGGTGGTGGCCGCCGTGTCGGTCGTCGTCCCGCACGCCGGCGCGACCGTCCCAGTGCTGGTACCGGCGGTACGGCTCGCCGCCCGGGGGATCTCACGGGCCCTGGGCTGGCAGCCGGAGGGCCGGCCCGAGTGAGCGCCGGGGCCGGGTGGCGGTGGTGGCCGCCGTGTCGGTCGTCGTCCCGCACGCCGGCGCGACCGTCCCAGTGCTGGTACCGGCGGTACGGCTCGCGGCCCGGGGGATCTCGCGGGCCCTGGGATGGCAGCCGGAGGGTCGGCCCGAGTGAGCGCCGGGGCCGGGTGAGCGCTGTGCACCCCCGGGTGCGTGCCGTGCGTCCTGGCCCTTCGCATGCCGCCCCCGGGGTTCAGTCGTTCGCGCGCAGGGTGGAGGCGTGGCCGAAGGCGATGGCGGTGGTGAAGAGGTGGGTCAGCACCGCGCGCCCCGCCAGGTTGCCCGAGTCGCCGCCGTCGGTGACCAGGGGGAACGCCGGAAGCACGCCCTCGGGGCGGGAGGTGGCGAGGAGCAGCCCGTCCCGGTAGAAGGCGGCCGACCAGCGGCCGTCCGGATCACGCCACTCCTCGGCGATCCCCGGCGCATGGCCCTTCGTCACGGTGTGCCTGCGCTTGGCCAGCCCGGCGAAGAGCTGGTCGCCCGGTCTCGTCCCGGCCGTGAACTGGGAGTGGTAGAGCCGGACCCGTCGGTCCCGGTCCCCGCTGCGGCCGTCGAACCAGGTCAGCAGCGCCCGCTCGTAGTCCGGGGTGCGGACGCCGGTGCGGGCCGCGTCGAGGTCGCAGTCGACGTCCCACCACTCGCGCCAGACGTCGGAGAAGCCGTCCGCGCCGAAGAGTGCCGGCGGGTAGTAGCGCGGCAGCGAGATCTTCGGGCGGGCGAACAGCGGGAACGCCCCCGAGAGCCCGCCGCTGAACGCCGCCACCGTGACATTGCGCAGCTCGGGCGGCCGCTCCACCACCGGGGACGACCAGGACGGCCGGGGCAGCGGCGGCAGGGCGCCGACCGGCGCGCTGCTCCCCTGCCACGCGGAGAAGTCGTCCCCGGCTCCGGTCGAGCCGGCGCGCCCGTACCCGAACCGGTGCAGGAAGTGCACCACTTCGAGCAGCAGCCGGTGCATCCCCTCCTGGGAGTTGAACGGCTGCCAGGCGTGCCGCGCGTTCTCCTTGTTCCGCTCCTTGTCCTTGTCCTCGGCCGGGGCCGGGAAGATCGGCATCACCAGGACGGCGGGACGCCGGGAGACGTGCTGCGCCTGGATGAAGCAGGACTGCGTCATCAGATAGCGGTAGCCGAGGCCGACGTACGGCTGGGCGGGGATCGTACCGGCCGCCACACCGCCCGGCGTCACCACGTACGGATACCCCGTGCGGAACGGGTACGTGGTGCGGGGGTAGCCGAGCGTCGCCGTGCTCGGTGAGAAGAAGCAGACCGCGTCGAGGGCCCGGCCCGTGAGGCGGGCGGTGAGCTGCGGCGCCCAGACGGCCACCAGGAAGCGCGGGTCGCCGGGCCGCTCGCCGGACACGCCGCCGTACTCCAGCCAGAGGAAGCCGCCCGTGCGGTCGAGGGCGACGGGCGTCTCGACGGAGGAGAACCGCGCCCAGCCGTCCTGCGCCGTGTCGCCGAGCGAGGTGGGCGCTCCGCCGCCGCCCCCACCGGAAGCCGAGCCCGAGCCCGGTCCCGAACCGGTGCCGGGACCGCCGCTGCCGGTGCCCGCGCCTGTCGGGCCGGTCGTGGCCGGTGTGTCGACGAGCGTGCGGATCCTGGTCTCGTTCAGCCAGCGCGGGCGCGGTTCGGGCGGCACCCGCACGTTCAGCCGGTAGTAGCGGCGGGGCAGCCCCGAGCCCTCGGTGAAGAAGACGCCGGCGGGCTCTCCGGTCGGCCTGGTCCCCGGCGGGGGCGGTTCGGCGAGCGGGGCCTGCCGGATCCGGCCCAGTTCCAGGGTGAGCCGGAGGTCGTCGCCGGTGCGGAGCACGGCCGCGCCCCGGTTGTCCCAGTGGACCGGGGGCGGCGGCCCGGTGGGCGGACCAGGCCGCGGGCGGGCGGTGAGCGTCACCGCTTCCGGGGCGTAGTCGGGGTGCGTGACCCGCACCGCGATCCGCGTCCAGCCGTCCGGGAAGGGCCCGAGGACGGCGGGCCGCCCGGCGGGGACGGTGACCGTGAGCGACCGGGGCAGCGGGGACGGCGGGACGCCGGGCGGGTCGGTCCACTCGACCACCACCCGCGCCTCCCCGGCCGGTGGCTGTCCGGGGACGTCCAGGAGCGTGAGGATCAGCCGGTCCGGCATGTCAGAGCTGCATCCCGGTCTTGGGGTCGTACCGGACCTCGGTGGCGACGATCTGTTC
The DNA here is from genome assembly GCF_900110755.1 of Streptomyces sp. yr375. Lineage (GTDB taxonomy): Bacteria > Actinomycetota > Actinomycetes > Streptomycetales > Streptomycetaceae > Streptomyces. The sequence continues at coordinate 276,549 of NZ_FOFF01000003.1, read as the reverse complement.
GGTCGGCATGACCTCGATCCACTGGTCGAAGACCGTGAACGGCTCGGTCCCCGCCGCCTCGAACCCCTTGTCCAGCGGGTCGAATCCGCGCTCGTAGACCCGGTCGGCGGGCAGGTAGTTGACCGGAGTGCCGTCCGGCAGGCGTTCGCTGACCTTCACCCGCGACTTCTCCCACTCGCCGGAGATCACCGCCGCCAGGTAGCGGATCGCGTCGTGGACCGTGAACCGCTCGGGCGTCAGATCGCGGTAGCGGGCGGTGAGGGCCGGATCGGACCACCGGTACGCCTTCAGCACCAGCAGCATGCGCCCGCGCTCGCCGGGCAGCGCCTCCGCGTACAGGTCGTCCAGTCCGTCGGTGCCCTCGACGCCCGCGCTGGTGAGCCAGTCCAGGGCCTCGAACTCACGGCCCAGCCGGATCGGTACGACCGCCTTGACCCAGGGCGCGTTGAGGAAGGCGTTGCGCAGGTTGTCCCCGTCGAGCTGGAGCAGCCAGCCCAGGGAGCTGCCCAGGCGGGCGGGGGCGGAGTCGGCGGTGATGTAGTAGTCGTCGCCGTTGCTGGTCTCGCCCCAGGTGACGACCGTGCTCTTCTCGAACTCCGCGGTGCCCGCTCCCAGTCCGAACTCCTCCTTGACGGCGAGCTTTCTGGGCATCCACCACTCGGGCGCGACGAAGTACAGCATCCGGTCGACGTCGAACAGGCTCTGCACCAGCTCGGCCATCACATGGTGGGCCGGCGGCTGGAGGGTCTTGAGGCCGACGCTCTTGAAGAGCTGGCGCACCAGATCGCGGTAGACCACGATCCGCTCCTCCTCGCGCAGGTCCTCGAACCGGCGCGGCCCGATCGAGGAGGCCAGCTTCACCCGCTCCTGCGCCGCCTTGTAGAACGCCTCCTTGGCGACCCGCTCCTTCTCGTGGTCGACGTGTTCGAGGCGCTTCTTGTTCTCGTCCTCGATCTGCTTGCGATAGTCGGCGGTCGGCCCGTAGTTGATGGTGAAGCGGTACGGGAACATCTCGCCGTCGTCCCCGCTGTGGCCCTTGATCCGCAGCCTGAGCCTGCTGACGCCCGCCCCGAACTGGGTGATCTCCAGCGCCGCCACGTTGCTGCTCATCCACTGCACGTTCGTGTGGCTCTTGTACTCGTAGCCGTTCTTCGGGTACAGCCGCAGGTCGTCCAGCGCGGTGTCGAAGTAGTCGTCGTCGGGGCCCTTGTAGGTGCCCTCGACGGTCTCCTGGTACTCCTCAGGCGTCGGGATCAACTGGGCGGGCTGGACCTCGGTCTCCGGGGGCTGGGCGATGTGCACCAGCTTGGCGACGCCGAGTTGGTCGCCGGGCCGGTCGACGTACGTCTGCCAGCACATCTGGGTGCCGATGTCCTGCACCTGCACGCCGACCTGACGCATCTTGCGGCGCAGTTCGTAGTTGACGAGCTGGGCGGTGGTGTTCTGCAGGAGATACCGCTTGCTGGAGGTGTCGTTGGTCTCCACGACCGTCTTGAACGTCGACTTGAAACTGCGCTTGATCTCCGAGGAGAGCTTGATGGTCTGCTGCCGCAGTTGCTTGTGGGTCTGCTCCTTGGCCCGCTTGCGGGAGTCCTCGGTGTCGTAGCTCGTGCGGGCGGTGGCCTGGGTGTTGAACACGCCGATCGTGCCGTCCGTCGAGGCGTCCAGGCTCACCCCGAACTTGGTGCTGCTCTCGTTCTCCTCGCGCACGGACGCGGACAGCTCGTCCTCGGTGCGGGTCTCCTGCTCGGTGCGGTCGGTGGTCTCCAGCGAGGACTCGGTGGTCCGCTCGGTGAGGGTGCGGCGGGTGCTGATCTCGATCAGCTCGACGCTGGAGCCGGGGCTGAGCCAGATGTGCTGGACCGGGGGGCCGAGGAAGGAGTCGAACTCGAAGAAGTACTGCCGGAAGAGGTGGACGACCCCGAGCGGGGAGAGCGAGGCCGGCGGGATGAAGTCCTCCTGCACCTGCCCCTCACCGCCCTCGCCGCGCGCCCCGGGGCCGGTGGGCGGGCGTCGGCCGAGCAGCGCGGCGAGCGCGTCGACCGCCGGTACGTCGATCTGGTGGGCGCCGGCGGCGAACATCGCGTGCAGGACGTCGTACCGCCCGGACTGCTGCAACTGCCGGAGGGTGCCCGCGACCCGCGACTCCTGGGCGGCCAGCGCCGCCTGTAGGGCGGGGTCGGCGGCGGCCTCCGCCTCCTGCGCGTGGACGATGACACCGCCCTGAGTGATCTTCGCCGCGGCGGACGCCAGCAGCGCGGTCAGCCCCGCCGGGCCGACGAGCCGGTCCCAGACGGTCGGGTCGGTGAGATCCTCGGCCTGGAGTCTGGCCGTCAGTTCGCGGGCGACGAACCCGTCGAGGACCGGGGGCACGGCGGAGGCGACCGTCGGGGCCGGGACGCCCGGCTCGATCGTGAGGCCCGCGACGGCGGCCCCACCGGCAGACCCGGCAGACCCGGCGGCCGTGGCGGATGCGGGCGGCACGGTGTACGAGGGGCGCATCTTCTCGGTGAGCGCTGCCGCCAGCGAGCGGTTGAGGTCGTCGCCTGCCGCCCCGAACCGCTTGGCCAGCCGGGTGGACTTCCAGCCGAGCAGCGGCTGGTACACCCCGTACAGCTCGGACGCGTACGGCAGCGAACCGTCGAACTTCGCGAAATTGACCTTCATGCGCGCTCCCCTCTCCGGCCGGTGGTGTGCCGTCCGCCCGCTCGAACCTCCTCCAGACTGCCCCCGTACCCGGGTTCGAGCCCAGGGCGAGCCATGGATCGGCGTCCCAAACCACACGGCCGTATGAGAATCCGGCCCGGCGGGTGACGTCGGCCCCCGCCGGGCCCGTCCGTCCTCACCGGAATCTCAGACGGCGGCCGGGGGATTCAAAGGATCGCCCCAGGTGGGAGGCGCAGGATGCAGGCACAAAGACGGACAACTCAGGAAGGCGTGCAGTGGGCGTCTCGCACATATCGAACGGGTCCGAGCAACGGCCCGAGCAGCGGTCGGAGCAGCGGTCCGAGCAACGGTCCGAGCCGTCGCAGGGGGCGCGGGGGTGGTCCCGGCGCGGGATCCTGGCGGTGCTCGGCGTCGCGCCGGCCGTCGCGCTGACCGGGTGCGGTGCCGGGTCGGCGGGCGCTTCGGAGAACGCGAAGAGCGGGACGTCGGCCGCCGCGCAGCCGGTGATCTCGGTCACCCCCGCCGACGGCACCAAGAAGGCCGCGTTCACCAGCCCGGTCGAGGTCACCGTGGCCGACGGCACCCTCGCCTCCGTCAAGGTGACGGGCAACGACGGCTCGACGCTGGCGGGCTCCCTCGACGCGGCCCGCACCCGGTGGACGTCGACGGCCCACCCGTTCTCCGGCACGAAGTACACGGTCACCGCCACAGCGGACGGCGGCGCCGCGCAGACGGCGACCTTCACCACCGCCGCCCCCGGTGAGACCTTCGTCGGTTACTTCACGCCCGAGGCGGACTCCACCTCCGGCGTCGGCATGCCCGTCTCGATCAACTTCTCGCACGCCGTGACGGACAAGGCTGCCGTGCAGAAGGCGATCACGGTGACCGCCGAACCGGCCGTGGAGGTCGTCGGACACTGGTTCAGCGACACCCGGCTGGACTTCCGGCCGCAGACGTACTGGGCGGCCGGTACGACGATCACCCTCGGTCTGCGACTGAAGGACGTCGAGGGAACGGACGGTGTCTACGGTACGCAGTCGAAGGACGTCACCTTCCGCATCGGCCGCGCACAGATCAGCACCGTGGACCTGGCCGCCAAGGAGATGACGGTGCGGCGGGACGGGGCGACGCTGGCCACCTACCCCGTGTCGGGCGGCGACGCCGAGCACACCACCTGGTCCGGGATCATGGTGATCAGCGAGCGGTTCGAGCAGACCCGGATGGAGTCCTCCACGGTCGGCCTCGGCGACGAGTACGACATCTCCGACGTCCCGCACGCCCAGCGCCTGACCACCTCCGGCACCTTCGTGCACGGCAACTACTGGGCCGCGACCTCGGTGTTCGGCAACCAGAACACCAGCCACGGGTGCGTCGGGCTGCACGACGCCAAGGGCGCGAGCGACCCCTCCGTCGCGGGTTACGAGTTCTACGCGAGCTCGATGCTCGGCGACGTGGTGATCGTGAAGAACTCGGGCGAGAGGACCGTCGACCCGGCCAACGGGCTCAACGGCTGGAACCTGCCCTGGGCAAAGTGGCGGGCGGGCAGCGCGCTGTGAGGCCTGTCCGGGCGGGTTAAGGGCCCGTCCGGGCATGTTTGGGCGGGTTCAAGCCGTGAACTTCCCTACCGCGAAAGGACTTTCCTTGCTTTAACTCTTGACGGTCTCCGGGACGGAGAGCACATTGGGGCCACTTTGAGAGCGCTCTCAGAGCGTTCGTGGAACGCACGTGGATCGTTCACGGGGCGTTCTCGGAGTGTTCCCGAAGTCACCCGCGCACCCCACTCCGTACCCGAGAGGCATCCCCCACCATGAGTGCAACCTCCGGCATACCCAGACGGCGACGCGCGCTCGTCGCCGTGCTCAGCACACTCGGCCTCGCGGCCGCCGCCGCTGCAGCCGTCACGCTGCCCGCGAGCGCCTCCGCGCCCACGCCCCCGTCCGGCTGGACGCAGGTCTTCCTCGACGACTTCACCGGTGCCGCGGGCACCGGCGTCAACACCTCCAACTGGCAGTACAGCACCGGGACTTCATATCCGGGCGGGCCGGCCAACTGGGGCACCGGCGAGGTCGAGACGATGACCAGCAGCACCAACAACGTCTCCCTCGACGGCAATGGCAACCTGCGCATCACGCCGCTGCGCGACGCGGCCGGCAACTGGACCTCGGGCCGTATCGAGACCAAGCGCACCGACTTCCAGCCCCCGGCCGGCGGCAAACTGAAGGTCGAGGCGCGGCTGCAGATGCCCAACGTGACCGGCACCGCCGCCGAGGGCTACTGGCCCGCGTTCTGGGCGCTCGGCGGGCCGTACCGGGGCAATTACCAGAACTGGCCGGGCGTCGGCGAGTTGGACATCATGGAGAACGTCCAGGGCCTCAACAAGGTCTGGGCGACAATGCACTGCGGCAGCAACCCCGGCGGCCCGTGCAACGAGACGACCGGCATCGGCAACTCCGTCGCGTGTCCGGGCGCCACCTGCCAAGCCGGGTTCCACACCTACTCGATGGAGTGGGACCGCTCGGTGACCCCCGAGGCGATCCGTTTCTACGTCGACGGCGTCAACTACCACACCGTCACCGCGAATCAGGTCGACGCGACGACGTGGGCCAACGCCACGAACCACGGGTACTTCGTCATCCTGAACGTGGCGATGGGCGGCGCGTTCCCGGACGCCTTCGGCGGCGGGCTGGACGGCGCCACCGAGCCCGGTCACCCGATGGTGGTGGACTACGTGCAGGTGCTCCAGGCCGCGGGCGGCGGGGGCGGCACCGCGACGCCGCCGCCGTCCGGCAGCCGGGACGCCTACGGCACGATCCAGGCCGAGTCCTACGACAGCCAGTCGGGCACGGCCACCGAGACCACCACCGACACCGGCGGCGGCCAGGACATCGGCTCCCTCGCGAACGGCGACTGGGCGCTGTACAAGGGCGTTACCTTCGGTTCGACGGCGGCGACCCAGTTCAGGGCGCGGGTCGCCAGCGGTGCGGCCGGCGGGGTCAGCGGGCTGGTCGAGGTCCGCCTCGACAGCCGTACGGCCACGCCCGTCGGCAGCTTCTCGGTGGCCAACACCGGTGGCTGGCAGACCTGGAAGACGATCCCCGCGAACATCAGCTCCGTCACCGGCACCCACGACGTCTATCTGACCTTCACCAGCGGCCAGCCGGCGGACTTCGTGAACGTCAACTGGTTGGGCTTCGGGCACTGAGCAACACCCTTCGCAGCGCCGGGTAGTCGACCTTCTGAGCCGACGCGCGATAGTTGTCACCAAGGCAGGCTTGCTGTCACCGACCGGTGTGACGTTGACCGACCGGCAAATGGATCACTTCAGGCATCGGGTGGCAGGGCGGCCATCCCAGCGGAAGCACCTCGTCGTGCCGTGGTCGCTCATCCACGAGCGTGTGCGCTCCGCCGCCCGGCGCTTGCCGGCCTGGACGGGGCGGCGACGCCCTTGCTGCGGTGTAGCGGTCTTGCGGCGCGTGGAGCCGGCCGTGAATCCATGCGCCGCTCACGCACGGGCTGTTTTTCTCGCTGTTCGAGATCAGTCCTCCCTACCTTGTTGATCGGGATGAGTGATGGCTGTGCGCAACAACCTGGCCATCGATCGGCCGGCCACCCGCAGCGGTTCCGGATCACGGGCAGCCCGGCTGAGCATGAAAGCCCCCTCCAACATCATGACCATCGAGTACGCGAGGGACTGCGCCGTCTTCGGTTCGGCCACCCAGCGGCCGAACCACCGTGTCGCCGTACCGACCCACTCCTCGAAAACCTCTGCCGTCGCGACCCGCAACACCTCATTGCTGCTCGCGACTTCCAAGGCCACCGTCCCGATCGGGCACGCGTCGGCATAGTCGGCCGCCGCAAGGTCGTCCGCAGCCGCTTCGAATGCGTGTACAAGGGATTCCACCGGGTCCGGCACGCTGTCCAGCAGAGCCAGGACCATTCGGCCGTACTCGGTTCCGGATGTGCGGATCATGTCCTCGGCCAGTTGCTGCTTGCCGCCGGGGAAGAAGTGGTAGATCGAGCCGAACGGTGCGTCCGCCTCTGTCGCGATCCGCTTCAGGCCGGTGGCCGAGTAGCCGTGTCGGCGGAACAGCACCGTGGCGGCACCCTGGATCCTGGCTCGCGTGTCCGTCTGTCCCATTGCCTTCCACCCCTTTCCCCTCCAAGATTACAGTAGAACGATCTATCAAGTAGGGGGTTGAGATGCCGAGAATCGAGTTGTCGTCCGGACCGATCGACTACCAGGACACCGGCGGTGAGGGGCCTGTGCTGGTGTTCGGCCACGGTCTACCGATGAACGAGACCCAGTGGCGCAAGGTGGTCCCGCTGCTGGACGGATACCGCTGCGTCCTGCCCACGCTGCCCCTGGGTGGTCACCGTCAGCCGATGAACCCGGATGCCGACCTGTCCCAGCGCGGTGTCGCCCGGCTTCTGGGCGAGTTCATCGAGGGGCTCGGTCTGGGCCAGGCGACCCTCGTACTCAATGACTGGGGCGGGGGGCAGTTCCTGGTGTCGGAAGGGCAGGACCAGCACATCGCGCGCCTGGTGCTGGTGGCCTGCGAGGCCTTCGACAACTTTCCCCCAGGGCCGGCCAAGGCCATGGCGCAGGTGTGCAGGGTTCCCGGCGGCGTCTGGCTCCTGACGCGCCTTATGCGCGTTCCCGCCTTCCGTCACAGCCGGGGCGGATACGGCGGGATGAGCCTGCGCGGGATCCCCGACGAGATCATGGACGACTGGTTCGCTCCCGCCACCCGCAGCAGGGCCATCCGCAGGGACTTCGCCAAATTCGCCACCGGGGCACCCGATCGCGAGACCTTGCTCGCCTGGAGCGAGCGACTGCGTGACTTCGACCGCCCGGTACTGGTCGTCTGGGCGACCGAGGACCGGTTGATGCCGCGTGAGCACGGCCCCCGGCTGGCCGAGCTGTACCCGCAGGGCCAACTGATCGAAATCGCCGACTCGTCCACCCTCATCCCCGAGGACCAGCCCGAACGACTCGCCCAAGTACTCACCGACTTCCTGATCCAGACCGGAGCCGAACCGGTCCGGCACGCCTCCTGAACGCGGGAACGGCAGGCGGATCCGACCGCCACTACCACCCTCCCGCCAAGGCCGAAACTGCAAGCCGGGCCGGTGCCGCTTGGCGTCGAGTGAAGTGGCGCATCGGATCACCCGACAGCGTCGGCTCGTGTACGAGGTCCTGTACCGGGGGCCGGACGCCTCGTCCCCATCAACCCCTCACCAGACCGTCTATCGCCGTAGACAGCTCACGGCTGGCGATCTTCGCTACCGGTGACAGAAAGGCTGCCGAATGAGCACTTGCGACAAGCCGTGTGCCTCACTGGCGGCAACCAGCCTGCTTCGCCCGGTCTCGTTCACCAGCTCAACCGGCTCTGCTGGTGACAACTACCGCACTTCGGCTCGCCTTCGCCCATCGGTCGGCTCCTGGCGTCGCCCGGCGCGCCCGACCCCGGCCTGACGCCATGTCACACGGGGCGCACCCCGGTAGGCCTCAGCGCAGTTCCGCGCGGAAGGCCACCGGGGTGCGCCCCGTGTGCAGTTGGAAGAACTTGGAGAAGTTCGCCGGGTCGGGGAAGCCGACCGCAGCGCCCACCCGGCCGATCGACAGGTCCGTGTGGGCCAGGAGCCGCTTCGCCTCCAGGACGACCCGCCTGTCGATGAAGCCCTTGGGCGTCTGACCGGTGGCCGAGCGGACCGCGCGCACGAGGGTGCGGCGGGAGTAACCGAGGGCGTCTGCGTAGGCGCTGACGCTGTGATTGGCTGCGAAGTCCTTCTCGACGGCGTCCCGGAAGAGCGTGAAGGTGGTGTCGGCCTGGCGCCGCGCCGCCTCCGCCCCGCTCGCCGCGAGGTGCGCCAGCCGCAGCAGGAACGCGGTCAGCGAGTGCCTCAGCACCGCCGTGTGCAGACTCACGGGCAGCGTGCCGTCGGCGCCGCCGTCGTCGTACTCCCCCTGCAGGTAGGTCAGAGCCGCGCGCAGGCCCGCGCGTTCCCGCCCGTCGGGGTGCAGCAGCGGTGGCAGGTCGTAGCGGTACAGGCCGGTGGCCTCGACGGTGGCCCGGGGCAGGAAACCGGGCTGCATGGTCAGGACCGTTCCGCGGTACTCGCTCGACTTCGAGAAACGGTGGACCTGGCCCGGACGGATCCACAGCACGTCGCCGGCCGTCGCCTCGTACTCGGCGAAGTCGATCATGTGGCGGACGGGGCCGTCGTCGAAGAGCAGCACGACGTGGAAGTCGATGCGGTGCACGCGGTCCAGGGGCGCGTCCTCTGCGTGCCGGGTGCGGACGGCGCCCATGGGGCCCAGGGCACCCATCGGGCCCACCTGCATGCCGACGCCGCCGACGCTGAGTTCGACGGGGAAGGGGAAGGTTCTGATGCCCTCTCCGGCGCCACCTTGGGTAGTTATGTCCACCATGTCCTTCTCATGCCGCCCGGTTGACACCCTCTGGCGCTCATATGTCGCCCGCGGGTGTCCCACTTTCACCACAGGCTGACACAGGGAGACCTTCCCCCTTAAAAGTCAGACTTTTACGTTTGAACACGCCAGTGCAGTTGACCGCTCCGATCGAGGATTTCTTGAAGATGAGCACGCACACACCGAACGGCTTCGAGTGGACCGAGCGCGACCGGCGTGCCGTCGACACCGCACGCCTGCTGGCGGCGGACGCCGTGCGGCGGGTGGGCAACGGCCACCCCGGTACGGCCATGAGTCTGACGCCGGTCGCCTACACGATCTTTCAGAAGGTGATGCGGCACGATCCGGCGGACCCCGAGTGGACGGGCCGCGACCGCTTCGTCCTGTCCCCCGGACACACCTCGCTCACCCTCTACACGCAGCTCTTCCCGGCCGGCTACGAACTCGGGCTGGACGACCTCACGCGCCCGACTCCGATGCGGCGAAGGGCGGTTACGTGCTGGCAGAGTCGTCGACCGCGGCCCCCGACGCCATCCTCATCGCCACCGGCTCCGAGGTGCAGCTCGCCGTCGCGGCGCGCGAGGCGCTCGAAGGCGAGGGGATCGGCGTCCGGGTGGTGTCGATGCCGTCCGTGGAGTGGTTCGAGGAGCAGCCGCGCGCGTACCGCGACCATGTCCTGCCGCCGTCGGTGAAGGCCCGGGTCGCGGTCGAGGCGGGCATCGGCCTCACCTGGCACCGGTTCGTGGGCGACGCAGGACGCATCGTCTCCCTCGAACACTTCGGCGCCTCCGCCGACGCGGGGACCCTGTTCGCCGAGTACGGCTTCACCTCAGAGAACGTCGCCGCCGCGGCCCACTAGTCCCTCGCCGCCGCGCGCGGCTGATCCGACCACAGGAAGGAAACCGGAAGAACCGGAAGAAGATGACCGAAGCGTTCGAAGTGACCGAAGCGACCGAAGTGAGCGAAGTGAGCGATGCGACCGCGACCGCGGGAGCGCTGGAGCGTCTGTCCGAGGAGGGCGTCTCCATCTGGCTGGACGACCTGTCCCGGCAGCGGATCGCCTCCGGCAAACTCGCCGAACTCGTCGAGACGAAGCACGTCGTCGGCGTCACCACCAACCCGTCCATCTTCCAGGCCGCGATCGGCTCCGGCGAGGGCTACGAGGAGCAGCTCGCCGATCTGGCCGTGCGGGGCGTCACGGTCGACGAGGCCGTACGGATGATGACGACGGCCGATGTGCGGGCCGCAGCCGATATTCTGCATTCTGCATACAGCGCATCGCAGGGTGTCAACGGTCGGGTGTCGATCGAGGTCGATCCCCGTCTGGCCCACGACACGGCGGCCACCGTCGCCGAGGCCAGGCAGCTCGCCTGGCTGGTCGACCGCCCCAACGTCATGATCAAGATCCCGGCGACGCGGGCCGGTCTCCCGGCGATCACCGAGGTCGTCGGCCTCGGCATCAGCGTCAACGTCACGCTGATCTTCTCGCTGGAGCGCTACCGCGAGGTCATGGACGCCTATCTGGCGGGCCTGGAGAAGGCGCGGGCAGCCGGCCTGGACCTATCACTCATCCACTCCGTCGCCTCCTTCTTCGTCTCCCGGGTCGACGCCGACATCGACCGCCGGCTGACCGCCCTCGGCACGGACGAGGCCCTCGCCCTGAAGGGAAAGGCGGCCCTCGCGAACGCCCGGCTGGCCTACGAGGCGTACGAGGAGGTCTTCGCGGGTGACCGCTGGACCGCGCTGGCCGGGGCGCACGCGAACCGGCAGCGTCCGCTGTGGGCATCCACCGGTGTGAAGGATCCTGCGTACAAGGACACGCTGTATGTGGACGATCTCGTGGCGCCGGGCACGGTCAACACCATGCCCGAGGCCACGCTGAACGCCACCGCCGACCACGGCGCCATCACCGGCGACACGGTCACCGGCGGCTACGACCAGGCCCGCGCCGACCTCGCCGCCGTCGAGGCGCTCGGCATCTCCTACGACGAGGTCGTCACCCGGTTGGAGGAGGAGGGCGTCGCCAAGTTCGCGGTGGCGTGGCAGGACCTTCTGGACGCGGTCACGAAGTCGCTGACGAGCAAGGGAGTTGACGCGGAATGAGTACCAGCACGCTCGGTGCGGACTGGGAGAACCCGCTGCGGGACCCCCGCGACCGGCGCCTGCCCAACGTGGCGGGGCCGTCCGGCCTGGTCATCTTCGGGGTGACCGGGGACCTGTCCCGCAAGAAGCTGATGCCGGCGATCTACGACCTCGCCAACCGCGGGCTGCTGCCGCCGGGCTTCTCGCTCGTCGGCTTCGCCCGCCGCGACTGGGAGGACGAGGACTTCGCGCAGATCGTCCACGACTCGGTGCGCGAGCACTCCCGGACGCCGTTTCGCGAAGAGGTCTGGCAGCAGCTCGCCGAGGGCATGCGGTTCATCCCCGGCGACTTCGACGACGACACGGCGTTCAAGCAGCTCAAGGCGGCCGTGGAGGAGCTGGACGCGTCGCGCGGCACCGGCGGCAACTTCGCCTTCTACCTCTCCGTGCCGCCGAGGTTCTTCCCCAAGGTCGTCGAGCAGCTCAAGAAGCACGGGCTGGCGAAGGCGACGGAGGGTTCCTGGCGGCGGGCGGTCATCGAGAAGCCGTTCGGGCACGATCTGGCCAGCGCCCGGGAGCTGAACGCGGTCGTGCACGACGTGTTCCATCCGGACCAGGTCTTCCGCATCGACCACTACCTCGGCAAGGAGACGGTCCAGAACATCCTGGCGCTGCGCTTCGCCAACACCATGTTCGAGCCGATCTGGAACCGCTCCTTCGTGGACCATGTGCAGATCACGATGGCCGAGGACATCGGCATCGGCGGCCGGGCCGGCTACTACGACGGCATCGGCTCGGCCCGTGACGTCATCCAGAACCACCTGCTCCAGCTCCTGTCGCTGACGGCCATGGAGGAGCCCGCCGCCTTCGACGAGGCGTCGCTGCTCACCGAGAAGCTGAAGGTGCTGCGGGCGGTGAAGCTGCCGGAGAACCTCGGCGAGCACACCGTGCGGGCGCAGTACGCGGGCGCCTGGCAGGGCGGCGCGAGGGTGCCCGGCTATCTGGAGGAGGACGGCATCGACCCGGCCTCGACGACCGACACGTACGCCGCCGTCAGGCTGAACGTCGACAACCGCCGCTGGGCGGGCGTCCCCTTCTACCTGCGCACCGGCAAGCGGCTCGGGCGGCGGGTGACGGAGATCGCGGTCGTCTTCCAGCGCGCCCCGCACTCTCCCTTCGACGCCACGGCCACCGAGGAGCTGGGCGCGAACGCGATCGTCATCCGCGTCCAGCCGGACGAGGGCATCACGGTGCGGTTCGGGTCCAAGGTGCCGGGCACCTCGATGGAGATCCGGGACGTCACGATGGACTTCGCCTACGGCGAGTCCTTCACCGAGTCCAGCCCCGAGGCGTACGAGCGCCTCATCCTGGACGTGCTGCTCGGCGACGCCAACCTGTTCCCGCGCCACCAGGAAGTGGAAGAGTCCTGGAAGATCCTCGACCCGATCGAGGAGTACTGGGCGCGGCACGGCAGGCCCGCGCAGTACCCCTCGGGCAGTTGGGGACCCGAGGAAGCCGACGAGATGCTCGCACGAGACGGACGGAGCTGGCGCAGGCCATGAAGATCGACCTGACCGACACCACGGCAAGCAAGATCAACAAGGCGCTGGTGGAGGGGCGCCGCGCCATCGGGACGCCCGCGGTGGGCATGGTCCTGACGATGGTCATCGTCACGGACGAGGAGAACGCCTACGACTCGATCAAGGCGGCCGAGGAGGCCTCGCACGAGCACCCCTCGCGCACCCTGGTCGTCATCAAGCGGCACGCCCGCAGCCCGCGCGACCGCACCGCCTCCCGCCTCGACGCCGAGGTCCGGGTGGGCGCGGACGCGGGCACCGGCGAGACGGTCGTGCTGCGGACGTACGGCGAGGTGACCGCGCACGCCGACTCGGTCGTGCTGCCGCTGCTGCTGCCCGACGCACCGGTCGTCGTGTGGTGGCCGGTGGACGCGCCGGCGAACCCGTCGAAGGACCCGCTGGGCGCGCTCGCGCAGCGCCGGATCACCGACATGTACGCCGTCGAGCGGCCCCTGACGGCCCTGGAGGCGCGCGTGAAGTCGTACGCGCCCGGCGACACCGACCTCGCCTGGACCCGGCTCACCCCGTGGCGTTCGATGCTGGCGGCCGCCCTCGACCAGGCCAGGATGCCGATCACCTCGGCGGCCGTGGAGAGCGAGGCGGAGAACCCGAGCGCCGAACTCCTCGCGCGCTGGCTCCAGGCCCGGCTGAACGTCACGGTCGAGCGGGTCGTCACCGCAGGACCGGTCGTCACGGCCGTCCGGCTCGGCACCGGGAACGGCGAGATCCTCATCGACCGCCCCGACGGCCCGCTGGCCACGCTCACGCTGCCCGGCCAGCCCTCGCGCACCCTCGCGCTGAAGGTCCGCGCCACCTCCGAACTCATCGCCGAGGAGCTCAGGCGTCTCGACGCGGACGAGATGTACGCCGTCGCCCTGCGGGGCGAGGGCACCAAGGAGACCCCCGCCCATGTCTGACACCCACCGGCCCGACACGCCCCGGCTCGACCGGCGGCCCGAATGGGCCGCGCTCAAGGACCACCGCGCCGGGTGGCAGGCGCATCTGCGGGAGCTGTTCGCGGCGGACCCGGGGCGCGCGGAGCGGTACGTGGTGCGCGTCGGCGACCTGCGCATCGACTACTCGAAGCACCTGGTCACCGACGACACGCTCGCCCACCTTCGCGAACTCGCCGCCGCCACCGATGTGTTCGGGCTGCGCGACGCCATGTTCCGCGGCGAGCGGATCAACCTCACGGAGGACCGCGCGGTCCTGCACACCGCGCTGCGCGCCCCGGCGGACGCCGTCGTCGAGGTCGACGGCGAGAACGTCGTCCCGGCGGTGCACACCGTGCTCGACCGGATGAGCGGCTTCGCCGAGCGGGTGCGCTCCGGTGAGTGGACCGGTCACACGGGCCGGCGCATCAGGAACGTCGTCAACATCGGCATCGGCGGCTCCGACCTGGGCCCCGCGATGGCGTACGAGGCGCTGCGGGCGTACACGGCACGGGAGTTGACGTTCCGGTTCGTGTCGAACGTGGACGGCGCCGACCTGCACGAGGCGGTCCGGGACCTGGATCCGGCCGAGACGCTGTTCATCGTCGCGTCCAAGACGTTCACCACGATCGAGACGATCACCAACGCCACGTCGGCCCGGTCCTGGCTGCTCAGGGGCCTGGACGGGGACGAGAAGGCGGTCGCGAAGCATTTCGTGGCGCTGTCGACCAACGCGGAGAAGGTCGCCGGGTTCGGCATCGACACGACCAACATGTTCGAGTTCTGGGACTGGGTCGGCGGCCGCTACTCCTTCGACTCGGCGATCGGCCTGTCCCTGATGATCGCCATCGGCCCGGACCGCTTCCGGGAGCTGCTCGACGGGTTCAGGATCGTCGACGAGCACTTCCGCACCGCGCCCGCCGAGTCCAACGCCCCGCTGATCCTGGGCCTGTTGGGCGTCTGGTACGGCAACTTCTTCGACGCGCAGTCGCACGCCGTACTGCCCTACAGCCACTATCTGTCGAAGTTCACCGCCTATCTCCAGCAGTTGGACATGGAGTCCAACGGCAAGTCGGTGGACCGTGCGGGCCGGCCCGTCGCGTGGCAGACCGGGCCGGTGGTGTGGGGCACGCCGGGCACCAACGGGCAGCACGCCTATTACCAGTTGATCCACCAGGGCACGAAGCTCATCCCGGCCGACCTGATCGGGTTCGCCCGTCCGGTGGGCGAGTTGAGCGACGAACTGAAGGCGCAGCACGACCTGTTGATGGCCAACCTGTTCGCGCAGGGGCAGGCGCTCGCCTTCGGCAAGACCGCCGAGGAGGTACGGGCGGAGGGCGTCTCGGACGAGCAGGTCGCGCACCGCACGTTCCAGGGCAACCATCCGACGACCACGATCCTCGCGGCCGAACTGACCCCGTCGGTCCTCGGTCAGCTCATCGCGCTCTACGAGCACAAGGTGTTCGTGCAGGGCGCGGTGTGGAACATCGACTCCTTCGACCAGTGGGGCGTGGAGCTCGGCAAGGTCCTCGCGAGGCGCGTCGAACCCGCTCTCACCGAGGGCGCCGAGGTCCCCGGCCTCGACGCCTCGACCGCCGCTCTCGTCGCCGCCTACCGCTCCCTCCGTGACGCTCAGGAAGTGAACTGACATGACATCGATGCAGCTTGGCCTGATCGGTCTCGGCAAGATGGGCGGCAACATGCGCGAGCGCATCCGCCACGCCGGCCACACCGTCGTCGGCTACGACCGCAATCCCGAACTCTCCGACGTCAAGGACCTCCCCGAACTCGTCGAGCGGTTGCAGGCGCCGCGCATCGTCTGGGTGATGGTGCCCGCCGGTGCCGCCACGCAGTCGACGGTCGACGAGCTCGCCGGACTGCTGGAGCCGGGCGACGTCGTCGTGGACGGCGGCAACTCCCGCTGGACGGACGACGAGAAGCACGCGGAGGAGCTCGGCGCGAAGGGCATCGGCTTCGTCGACGCCGGTGTCTCGGGCGGCGTCTGGGGCCTGCAGAACGGCTACGCGCTGATGGTCGGCGGCGACAAGGAGCACGTCGACCGGCTCCAGCCGATCTTCGAGGCGCTCAAGCCGGAGGGCCCGTACGGCTATGTCCACGCGGGCAGGGTCGGCGCGGGGCACTTCTCGAAGATGGTCCACAACGGCATCGAGTACGCCATGATGCAGGCCTACGCCGAGGGCTGGGAGCTGCTGGAGAAGGTCGACTCGGTGGACAACGTGCGCGAGGTCTTCCGGTCCTGGCAGGACGGCACGGTCATCCGGTCCTGGCTGCTCGACCTGGCCGTCAACGCCCTTGACGAGGACACCCACTTGGACCGGCTGCGCGGCTACGCGGAGGACTCCGGCGAGGGCCGCTGGACGGTCGAGGCCGCCATCGACAACGCCGTACCGCTGCCCGCCATCACGGCGTCCCTCTTCGCGCGGTTCGCGTCCCGGCAGGACGACTCGCCGCAGATGAAGATGATCGCGGCACTGCGCAACCAGTTCGGCGGCCACGCCGTCGAGTCGGCGGAGAAATAGGCGCTGGAGACATGGTTCGGGTCACCCGTGCCGTAGAGCCCCGGCGCACCTGTTGACACCGTTCGGCGAGGCCCGCCAGAGTCGCGGCTGATGGAGATCGACGATCTGACACCGGCCGAACGGCGACTCTGGCGGGCCTTCGCCACGGGCGCGACCGTGGACTTCCGCACGCCGGGCGAGGAGAACGACCCCGACAGCCCAGGCATCTCCGACGGTCCCGAACGGACCGTGCGGGCGGCTGTGTTGCGGGCGTTGCTCCTCAATGGCCCCAGGGAACCAGGGGAGATAGTGGCCCTCAAGGTCCTGGGGGCGCGGATCACGGGGCGGTTGGACCTGCGGCAGGCGGTCGTCGACAGCATCGTCCGCCTCGGCCACTGCCGCTTCGACGAGGCCCCGCGGCTCGGCGGCGCCCAGCTCAACTACGTCAGCCTGCGCGACTCCGAACTGCCCGGCCTGGACGCCTCGCACTCCCGGATCGACGGCGGACTGCGGCTGACCCGCTGCCGTATCAGCGGCCCGGTGCACCTCAGCAGGGCGCAGATCCAGGGGGCGTTGTACCTCGACGGGGCGCGGATCGCCGTAGCGGACAACGGTGTGGCGGACCCCGCCGTTGCGGACCCGGCCGTGGTGGACTCCGCGCAGCCCGTTCTCCAGCTCAACCAGGTCTCCATCGACGGCGATCTGTGTGCGCGGGGTCTGCGGGCCCGTGGGCTGATCCGGCTCGACGGTGCGGCCGTGGCCGGGTCGCTCGATCTGGAGGACGCCGAGTTGAGCAACCCCGGCGCGCATGTGCTGGACGCGGAGTCCCTCCAGGTGGGCGCCAACCTGCTGGGCCGGCGGCTGCGCTCGTACGGCCGGATCGATCTGCGCGGCGCGCACGTGCCCGGCCGGGTGGACCTGCTGCGCTCGACGCTCGCCAACCCCGGTGACACCGCGCTGCGCGCCAGCAGTTGCGTGATCGGCGAGCTGTGGCTGCGCGAGGGCGCGCGGATCGAGGGCAGGCTCAATCTGCGGCGCGCCGAGATCAACCAGCTCCACCTGGAGCCGGAGATGCTGCCCGACGAGGTCCGCCTCCTCGACCTCACCTACACCTTCCTCACCCCGCACGAGCCGGCCGGCCGCCGGCTGCCGATGCTGGAGCGCGACGGCGGCGGGTTCGACCCGCACGGCTACGAGCAGCTCACCGCCGCCTACCGGCGCATCGGCGACGACCAGGCCGCCCGGCTCGTCCAGCTCGCCAAGCAGCGCCGGCGCCGGTCCACGCTGCCCTGGTACGGGAAGGTGTGGGGCCGTCTCCAGGACGCCGCCGTCGGCTACGGCTTCCGTCCACTGCGCGCCGCCGTCTGGCTGCTGTCGCTGCTCGCCGTCGGCTCGTTCGTGTACGCCGGACACCACCCGCCCGCGCTCAAGGCGGGCGAGGCCCCCGACTTCAATCCGGTCTTCTACACCCTCGACCTGCTGCTGCCGGTGATCTCCTTCGGGCAGGAGAGCGCGTTCGCCCCGACCGGCTGGTACCAGACGCTGTCCTACGTCCTCATCGTCACCGGCTGGATCCTGGCCACGACGGTCGTCGCCGGTGTGACCAGGACCGTCAGCCGGCAGTGAGGCGTTTCGCGGCGTGCTGGGCGGCCAGCCGCACCGGCGCGTTGGCGGCGCCGTAGCCCTGGTAGCCGCCGTCGCGCTGGACGAGTTCGAGGAAGACGCGGCCCACGGGGTGCGTGTAGCAGTGCCGGAAGACGCCGTGCGCGTCGCGGTCGTAGAGGATGCCGAGGTCGCGGTAGGTCTCCAGCTCGCCGTCGGCGAACTCGTGGCGGGCCGCGAGGTCGTCGTAGTAGTTCGCGGGGATCCGCAGCAGACGGCCCCCGGCCGCGACGAAGCGGCGGGCCGCGCCGACCACGTCGTCGGTGGCCAGCGCGATGTGCCGGGCGTGCGCGGTGCCGTCGCCGGGGGCCGCGCCCACGGTGAGCGGGAAGCGGACGCCGCCGTCGGCGCTGACGACGGCACGGCTGCGCAGCAGCCCGTAGGGGTCGGCGACATCGACGCTCTCCTGCGCCTCCAGCCCGAGGACACCGCGGTGGAAGAGCACCGCCTCGTCGAAGTGGTGCCAGGGCTGGGTGAGCGCCACATGGTCGATACGGAACTCCGCCGCGGGTGCGGGGAGGTGCGGCAGGGGCTCGAAGTCGGCCCGCCAGTTGGGGAGTTCGGGGCGGTTGGTGGCGCACAGGAAGAGTTCGGTGCCGTCGGGGGCGGCCACGGCGTCGAGCGCAGCGTCCTCGGCGGCGCGGCGGCGGGGCAGGACGGGCGCGAGCAGGGCCTCGGCGCGGCGGGCGGCGGCGGCCGGGTCCGGTGACTCCAGGCCGATCGCGGCGAGGGTGGTGCCGTCACGTCGGGCGGCCGGGCCGGTGTTGACCAGGATGCGGGCCTCGCCCTGCTCCCACAGTTCGACCGGTTTGCCGCGGTGGCGGGCGGTGCGGGCGAAGCCGAGGCCGGTGAGGAGGGCGGCGACGGGTTCGGCGTCGTGGGTGACGAGCTCGGCGAAGGCGACGCCGGTCGGCGGGGCGGGCGCGGGCAGCGCCCCGATGCCGGCCTCCTCCTGGAGGATCAGCAGGGAGCGGCGGGCGTCCACGGCGGTCGGGCCGGCCTCGGCCTGCCGGAAGACGTCGTTGAAGACCTCAAGGGAGAGCGGGCCGTCGTAGCCGGTGCGCAGGACGTGTTTCACCAGCCCGGCGACGTCGAAGCCGCCCTGGCCGGGGAAGCAGCGGTGGTGGCGGCTCCACTGCAGGACGTCCATGCCGAGCAGTGGGGCGTCGGCCAGTTGCAGGAAGAAGATCTTCTCGCCGGGGATGTCCTCGATGCCTTCGAGGTTCTTGGGGTCGCGGTCGCGGGAGAGGATGTGGAAGCTGTCCAGGCAGGTGCCGAGCGCGGGGTGGTCGGCGGCCTCGACGATGCGCCAGGCGTGGTCGTACGTGCTGACGTGCCGTCCCCAGGCGAGTGCCTCGTAGGCGACGCGGACGCCGAAGTCCTGCGCGAGGTCGGCCAGTCGGCTCAGGTGCGCGGCGGCGAGGGCGTCGTCGTCCTCGGCGAGCGGGGAGACGCTGGAGCAGACCAGGACGGTGTCCGCGCCGAGCCGGCCCATCAGCTCGAACTTGTGCCGGGCGCGGCGCAGGTTGCGGGCGAACTCCTCTGCGGGCACGGCCTCGATGTCGCGCATCGGCTGGTAGAGGTCGATGGTGAGGCCGAGGTCGGCGCAGCGGGCGCGGACCTCCTCCGGGGTGAGGGGGCTCGCGAGCAGGTCGTTCTCGAAGATCTCGACGCCGTCGAAACCGGCGCGGGCGGCGGCCGTGAGCTTCTCGGTGAGGGATCCGCTGAGGGAGACGGTGGCTATGGACGTACGCACCTGGGCACCTCTGTGTCGTTGCGGGGCGTGGCCGCGGTCGCTTGCGCGGGCCGTGGCTACTGGGGGGCGGCGACGGCGCCGGCCAGCTCCGCGAAGTCGGCCAGCATGCGCACGCTGTCGGGCTCGCGGCCGGTGAACAGCCGGAAGGCGTCCGCGGCCTGGAAGACGGCCATGCCGCCGCCGTCGAGGGTGGCGCAGCCCACCGCGCGGGCGGTGCGCAGCAGTTCGGTCTCCAGCGGGCGGTAGACGACCTCGGCGATCCACAGGCCCGGGCGCAGCAGCTCCGCGGGGAAGGGCAGGCCGGGGTGGGCGGCCATGCCGGTGGGGGTGGCGTGCACGATGCCGTCGGCCGACGCGAGCAGGTCGGCCAGCCGGTCCGGGGTGGCGGACGCGGCCCGGCCGGGCCCGAAGTGGCGGTTGAGGGCGCCGGCGAGGTCCGCGGCGCGGTCGGGCAGGGCGTCGACGACGGTGACCTGCCCGGCGCCGAGGGTGAGCATGGCGTGCGCGACGGCCACGCCCGCGCCGCCCGCGCCCAGTTGCACGACCCGCTCCAGCGGGACGTCCGGCAGACCGCGCGCGAAGGCGGCGGCGAAGCCGGTGACGTCGGTGTTGTGGCCGACGGCCCGGCCGTCCTCGAAGACGACGGTGTTGACCGCGCCGAGCGCCTCGGCCTGCGGCGAGAGAGCGTCGAGGTGCGGGATGACCACCTGCTTGCACGGATGCGTGATGTTGAGCCCGTCGAAGCCGAGGTCGCGCGCGCCGCGCACCAGATCGCCCACCGCCTCGGGGCCGAGCCCGAGCACGTCGATGTCGATCAGGCGGTACAGGTACCGCAGCCCCTGCCGGTCGGCCTCCCGCTCGTGCAGCGCCGGGCTGAGGGACGGTCCGATGCCGGAACCGATCAGCCCGACGAGATACGAGTCCTTGGGGGCGTCCTTGGGGACGACGACGGTCACGGCGAACCTCCCGGCTAATGTACGAACTGGTGAGTTAGTCATACACCGAGAGTGGCCCGAGGGGAAGCCCTTCTACAATCGCGGCACCGCGCCCGCGCCACCCGAAGGAACCCGAAGGAACCCGATGACCAGCGTCGACGAACCGGAACGACCGAACGGACGGACCCGTGACGCCGCCCGCACCCAGGCCGAGATCCTCGACGTGGCGACCCGGGAGTTCGCCCGGGTCGGCTACGCCGGGGCCCGGGTGGACGACATCGCCGCCCGCACCAGCACCACGAAGCGGATGATCTACTACTACTTCGGCGGCAAGGAGCAGCTCTTCACCGCCGTCCTGGAGCGGGCGTACGGCGTGATCCGGGAGGCCGAGCAGCGGCTCGACGTCGAGCATCTCGACCCGGTCGCGGCCATCCGCCGGCTCGCGGAGCTGACCTTCGACCACCATGAGCGGCACCCCGACTTCATCCGCCTGGTGAGCATCGAGAACATCCACGAGGCCGAGCACATCGCCGCCTCCGAGAAGCTCGGCCGGATGGGCTCCCCCGCGCTGGACGTGATCCGCCGCATCCTGGTCTCCGGGCAGGAGTCGGGCCTGTTCACGGCCGAGGTGGACGCCGTCGACCTGCACGCGATGATCAGCTCGTTCTGCTTCTTCCGGGTGGCCAACCGGCACACCTTCGGCGCGCTGTTCGGCCGCGACCTGGTCGACCCCGCCCAGCGCGAGCACTACCGCACCATGCTCGGCGACATGGTGATCGCCTATCTCACGGCCGAGCGGACGACGGAGCGGACGACGGGACGGACCACCGAGCGGGCAGCGGACCCACAGCCGGGCGGACGACAGGGTGCGCGACCTCTTGACACCCGGGAAACAACGGCGCAACATCCGTAGCCATCCGCTACGAACTACCCAGTGAGTTAATTAGCCGGGCGGGCACCCGTATCCGGCACGGCCGACCGTCCCGTCACCCCTGGGATCCGGCTCTTCTCCCCCTCGCTCACTCCGCCTCTGCCGGAGTTCCCCGGAGTCCCCCCGAAGGAGCACGCCGTGTCCGTCCCCGCCGCGCCCCGCGACACCGCCGCACCCCCCGGCCAGCCGAAGAAAGCCGCCACGGCGGCCTGGATCGGCAGCGCCCTGGAGTACTACGACTTCTTCATCTACGGCAGTGCGGCGGCCCTGGTCTTCCCGAAGGTCTTCTTCGACCAGTCCGACCCGGCCACCGCGACCCTGCTGTCGCTGGCCACGTTCGGCGTCGCCTACGCGGCCCGGCCCATCGGCGCGCTGTTCCTCGGGCACTTCGGCGACCGGGTGGGCCGTAAGCAGATCATGGTCTTCACGCTGATCCTGATGGGCGTCTCGACGTTCCTCATCGGCTGTCTGCCCACCCGTGACCAGGTCGGCAACCTCGCCCCCGTCCTGCTGGCGCTGTGCCGGGTCCTCCAGGGCATCTCGGCGGCCGGGGAGAACGCCAGCGCCAACTCCATGACGCTGGAGCACGCGCCGCCGCACCGGCGCGGCTTCTTCACCAGTTTCACCCTCGGCGGGACGCAGGGCGGTCAGTTGCTCGCCACGCTCGTCTTCATCCCGATCGCGGCGCTGCCCGAGGACCAGTTGCTGTCCTGGGGCTGGCGGGTGCCGTTCTGGCTGAGCTTCGTGGTCGCCGGCGTCGGCTTCGTGATCCGGCGCAAACTGGACGAGACTCCCGCCTTCGCCGCCCAGCAGGCGACCGGCGAGGTCGTGAAGCTGCCGCTGGTGGTGCTGATGCGCGAGCACTGGGCGGATGTGCTGCGGGTGATCGCGGGCGCGATGGTCGCCACGGTGAGCACGATCTTCACGGTGTGGGCGCTGGCGTACGCGACGAGCGACGCGGTCGGTATGAGCCGCTCCTCCATGCTGTGGGTGGGCGCGCTGGCCAACCTGGTCGCGCTGGCCGCGATCCCGCTGTGGGCCACACTGTCGGACCGCATCGGCCGCCGCCCGGTGTACCTGATCGGCGCGGCCGGCAGCGCGGTGGCGATGTTCGGCTACCTGTGGGCGATCTCCACCGGCTCCTACCCGCTCATGATGTGCCTGGGCGTCCTCGCCTTCGGCGTGGTCTACAGCGCGGCGAACGGTGTCTGGCCGTCCTTCTACGGCGAGATGTTCCCCACCCGGGTGCGGCTGTCCGGCACCGCGATCGGCACCCAGATCGGCTTCGCCGTGGCCGGCTTCGCGGTCACCTTCGCCGCGGAGATCGCGGGCCCGGACGGCGACGACTGGTCCGCGGTGGCCCTCTTCACGGCGGCGCTGTGCATCCCCCCGGTGATCGCGGCCCTGACCGCCCGGGAGACGGTGCGCGTCCCGACGGAACTGCTCGGCGAACGGGACGTACGCACGGCACCGCAGCCGGAGACGGTCGCCGCCTGACCCACGGCTCACTCCCGCCCGACCCCCGGCCCCCGGACGCCTGCACGGCTCCGGGGGCCGGGGCGTCAGCCGCCGGCGCCCTTCGGGATGCCGTACGCCCGCTCGACGCGCAGGCGCAGCACCAGCCGGCGGTCCCGGACCATGGCGGCGCGGTAGTCGTCCCAGTCGGGGTGCTCGCCCAGGACGTCGCGGTAGAGGCGGATCAGTTCCTCGACCGTGGCGTCGTAGGGGTCCTGGGCGACCGGTGTGAGGTCGGCGGTGGCCTCGGCGACCGTGTAGGCGCGGTGGCCGGGGGCGGTCACGTGGTACGAGGCCCGGGGGTCGCGGCGCAGGTTGCGGGTCTTGGCCCGGTCGTCCGTGACGGAGATCCGGATGACGCCCTCGTCCGGGTAGTAGTGGTGGCTGACGTTCGACAACTGGGGGCGACCGTCGCGCTTGAGGGTGACCAGCACCCCGCTGCGGCCGTCGGAGAGCAACGCGAGCAACGCGTTCTGCGTCGTGTCGTGAGTCATGCCCCGCACAACCCGCACACCGTGGGGCGCATTCCCCCGCTTCCTGGAGTTCACCCTCCAGAACCCGGGAATGTATGAACTGATGTCCCGTCACAACCTGCTGGCGAGCGGCCACTTGAAACCGGCGGGACACCGGCCTGCCGCTGTCCCGGACACTGCCGGGCCGGACCCCGAACCGTGCGCGTCCCGGCGCTCGTTCCCCTTCCGGCGGTCCCCCGGCCGGTGGAAGCGACGCAACGCACACCGGTCAGGGAGCCGAAAGGGGTCCGTACACGCGTTCCCTACGCGACCATGATGTCTGAGGTAGTCCGGGCGGGGTAGGCCGGGACCGCACCTTGATCAAGCGCACCGGAGGAGAACGATGGCACTGCTGCGGCAAGAGGTCGACCCGAGCGAGGTCGGGCTGGACGCGAAGGCGCTGGACCGCCTCGACCAGCACGTCGCCCACTACGTCGACGAGGGGCGCCTGCCCGGATTCCTCGTGGCCGTCTCCCGTGGCGGCCGGGTCGCACACCTCACCGCGCACGGCCGTCGCGACGTCGCCGCCGGGCTGCCCGTCGAGGCCGACACCCTCTACCGGATCTACTCGATGACCAAGCCGGTCACCTCGGTCGCCGCGCTGATACTGATCGAGGAGGGCAGACTGCGGCTCGACGACCCGGTCGCCGACCACCTCCCGGCCTTCGCCGACCAGCGGGTCTACGAGGGCGGCTCGGGCGCCGGCGTCACCACCCGCCCGGTCGAGCAGCCGCTGCTCGTGAAGCACCTCATGACCCACACCTCGGGCCTGACCTTCGCGTTCTACCACTGCCACCCCGTCGACGCGCTCTACCGCGAGGCCGGCCTGGAGTCGGCGGTGCTGCCGGGCTCAGACCTGGCCAGGACGGTGGACGCGTACGCGCGGCTGCCGTTGCAGTTCGAGCCGGGCACGCAGTGGAACTACTCGGTGTCCACGAACGTCCTGGGCCGGATCATCGAGGTCGTCTCCGGGCAGCCCCTGGACGAGTTCATCGCCGAGCGGATCTTCCGCCCGCTCGGCATGCCGGACGCCGGTTTCCAGGTCACGGACGAACAGGCCGGCCGACTGGCGGAGCTGTACGGCGGCACCGGCGACGGCGGAATCGAGCCGATCCTGGGCCTGCCGCTGTTCGGCCGGCCGCGTTTCCTGTCGGGCAGCGGCGGCATGGTGGCGACCGCATACGACATCCACCGTTTCAGTGAGCTGCTGCGCCGCCGCGGCGAACTCGACGGCGTCCGCCTCCTCGCCCCGGAGACGGTCGACCTGATGACCCGCAACCACCTCCCCGGCGACGCCGACCTGCGCACCTTCGGCAGCCGCCCCGCGCACGACGAACCCGGCAACGACGGCGTCGGCTTCGGCCTCGGCGTCTCCGTGGTCATCGACCCGGACCGCACCCAGGCCCCCTCGGGCCTCGGCACCTACGGCTGGAGCGGCGTCGCCACGACGACGTTCTGGGTCGACCCGGCCCACGACGTGACCGTCCAGTTCCTCACCCAGGTCCGGCCGCGCAGGTCGCTCAAGCTCTACCCCGACCTCAAACGCCTGGTCCACGAGGCGCTCACCGACTAGGACAGGTCCCGGGACGGGCCGGGCAGGACACCGGCGGCGAGGCCGCGGCGGTAGCACACGCCCGGGCGTCCGGCGAGGGTGATGTCGTCCACGGCGGTGAACCCGGTGCGGGCCGGCACCGCCATGGACGCCAGGTTGTCGCGGGCGGTGAGCGCGGACAGCCGGTACGTCCGCGCGGCCAGCCGGCAGATCTCCCGCACCGCGCCCGTCGCCACGCCCCGGCCCAGCAATTCGCCGTGGTCGGCCACGACGACATGGAAGTGGCAGACCCCGGCGTCCTGTTCGGCGAGCCGAGCGCGGAGCATGGAGTGGCCGGTCAGTCGTCGACGTGCACTGTGAACTCCAGTCCCTCCGTGCCGAGTTCGCTCAGCCACTGTTGCGAGCGCTCCGCCGTCTCCGCCGCCCGGCTCAGTCCCGGTGGCAGGGAGCCGTCCAGGATGTGGCGGACGCCGAGGGCGAGGGGCCGGGACACGCAGCGGGCCATCGCGCTCTCCTTCTGGTCGCCTTCCAGGTCCAGGAGGCAACTGCCCGACCAGGAACGGCCGTTGTCCGTCTCGACGGTGAGCGACACGGCCAGGACCACGCGGTCGTGGTCGGCGTCCGTAGTGGGGTAAGCAGCCGCCAACTCCCGTGCCAGGGCGGCGATCCGGGCGTCGTCGCCCGCCTTCAGCTCCGCGAACACCGCGTCCCAGGCACGCAGCCAGCCGTCGAGGCGCAGGGTGCCGCGCACGAAGGTCTGCGGCTTCCAGGCCTGCGGCAGTTCGTACTGCTCGATGAAGGGGACGCTGTCGCGGTTGGGGTAGACCTCGAAGGTCTCGCCGTCGACGAGGTGTCCGCGCGTGGCCTCCCACGGCCGGTCGACCACGGTCTCGGTGCCGTCCTCGACATAACGCGCGGGCGAGCGCAGCGCGTTGAGGACTCCGAGGGGCGCCCAACTGAAGCGGTACCTGAAGTCGTTGGGGACGGCGGGTATGCCGCCGCAGTACGAGGTGAGCCGGTACGAGGCCGCCGTGTCGTCGCCGATCGCCTCCCGGGCGCGGGCGACGAGGGCGTGCGCGAAGAGGTGGTCGATGCCCGGGTCGAGGCCGGCCTCGGTGAGGACGACGAGCCCGGCCTCGGCGGCGGCAGGCGCCTGCTCCAGGACCGCGTCCGACACATAGCTGGAGCAGGCGAAGTGGGCCCGCCGGGCCACGCACGCCGACAGCAGCGGGGCGTGTTCGGGCGCGGGCAGCATCGACACCACGACGTCCCCGGGGGCCAGTTCGGCCGTGAGCGCGTCGAGGGTGTACGCGCGCGGCTCGACGCGTCCGGTCAGGCCGAGACCGGCCAGCGCCTGCGCCGCCCGCTCCACCGTGCGGTGCCACAGCCGTACCCGGTCGGTGCGGGCGCACAGGTCGGCGAGGCCGCTGCCGGTGGAGAGACCGGCGCCGACCCAGTGGACGGTGCCGGTCCCGGGAACGAGGTCAGACACGGCCGAACTCCCCTTCCGGCACGCCGAGTTCACGGGCCGCCGCCTCGCGGAAACGGTCCAGGCAGCGCCCCCACGGCCCGTCGACGCCGGCGCCCTCGCCGTCGCCGAGGTCCAGCAGGTGGGGCGTCAGATCCGCCGAGAAGTCGGCGCTGGACTCGCGGGGCAGCAGGGACGGCAGGTTGTCGATGGCGATGAGGTCGAGCGGGGGCTCCTTGCGCAGGCGGCGCACCGGGTCCGTCCACTCGGTGGTGCGGTCGTACACCGGCAGGACGTTGAGGGGCGAGCCGACGTCGCAGGTGACGTCGGAGAGGGTGCGCAGTCGGCGGGCCGGGTCGTCGAGGTCCGCCTCGCGGACGAACGGCGGCACCGGGGTCGTGGCGAGGACGCAGTTGACCAGCACGTCGTGGGCCAGCAGCGCGGCGCGGTCCAGGTCGCGGGTCTCGGCCAGGTCCCAGCAGGTGGGGTCGCAGCCGGCGACGGCGAACGCGGCCCGTGCGCCCCGGCCGCTGCGGCCCAGGGCGCCGACGACGAGCGCGGTGAACTCCTCGTCGCCGGGGGCCGGGCGCAGCGTCTCGTCCAACTCGCCCTTCTCCGTGGGACGCAGCGGGGCGAGCAGCCTGCCCCTGTGTTGCAGGACCGCCAGGGCAGCGCCCAGGTAGCCCGCCCAGAAGCCGAAGGCGGCGAGGCGGCGGCCGTGGCCGTCGGCCAGGTACTCCAGGTCGAGCAGCGCACCGCCCCCGGCGGCGAACCGGCGCAACAGGGTAGCGGCGCCCGGCTGTTGCTTGTAGGCGTGCCCGAAGAAGATGTGACGGTGCGTCAATTCGGCTGGCTCGTCCGGGAGTTCCTTGAGGCCGAGGACGACCGTGTCGGGCGGCGCGGACGTCCAGGAGCCGGCGGGGGCGATGCGGGCGCCGACGGCCTCGTACTCCCGGGTCGGGTGGACGCGCTGCGGGGAGTCCTCGACGGTCAGTGCCACACCGGCCTCGACGAGGCGGCGGGCGTCGTCGGGGACGACCGGGGTGCGCCGTTCGGTGGTGCGGGTCTCGTGACGCAGCCACAGATGCAGTTCGGTCATACGCGGTTGACCTCCGGACGCGGGGCGTCGTCCGCGAAGCGGTCGGCGCTCAGGGGGGTGACGTCCACGAAGGGTACGCGGCCCAGGTACAGGTCGCGGACGACCTCGCCGACCGCCGGGCCCTGGAGGAAACCGTGGCCGGAGAAGCCGGTCGCATACAGAAAACGGGATACCGAGGACGCCTCGCCGATCAGGGCGTTGTGGTCCGGGGTGACCTCGTACAGGCCCGCCCAGCCGCCGGTGCGGCGCAGGTCGAGGAGGGTGGGGGCGCGGTGTTCCAGGGCGGCGGCGAGGCGCGGGATCCACCGGTCGTGGGTGTCGGTGGCGAAGCCGGGGCGTTCGTCCGGGTCGGACATGCCGACCAGCAGGCCGGGGCCCTCCCGGTGGAAGTAGAGGCTGCTGGTGAAGTCGATGGTCATGGGGAGGTCCGGCGGGAGGGCGGGGACCGGTTCGGTGACCGCGATCTGGCGGCGCAGCGGCTCCACCGGCAGGTCGACGCCGGCCATCGCGCCGACGGCCCTGGACCAGGCGCCGGCCGCGCAGATCACCGTGTCCGTGCTGATCGGGCCGAGGGTGGTCCGCACGGCGGTGATGGCGTCGCCCTGCCGTTCGATGCCGGTGACGGCGGTGTGCCGCAGGATGCGGGCACCGCACTGGCGGGCGGCGGCCGCGTACCCGTGGACGACGGCTTCGGGGGTGCAGTGGCCGTCGTCGGGCGAGTACGCGGCCGCGAGTAACCCGTCGGTCCTGATCAGCGGGGAGAGGCGCTGCGCCTCGGCCGGGTCGATGAGCCGGCTGGGCACCCCGAGCGCGTTCTGCCGCCGCACGCTCGTCTCGAAGTGGGCGACCTCCTGCGGGGTGGACAGCAGGAAGAGGTAGCCGACCCGGTGCAGCCCGATGTCGTGGCCGATCTCCTCGCCGAACCGCCCGAACGCCTCCAGGCTGCGCGCCCCGAGCTGGATGTTCAGCTCGTCGGAGAACTGGGCGCGCACGCCTCCCGCGGCCTTCGAGGTCGAGCCCGCGCCGAGTTCGTCGCGTTCGAGGAGCAGGACGTCACGGACGCCCGCGGCGGCGAGGTGGTAGGCGATGCTGGTGCCCATCACTCCGCCGCCGATGACGACGACCGAGGCATGTGTGTTCACGCGAGCGGCTCCTTTCGGCGGCGGCCCCGGCCCGTTCGCCGGTGCCGAGGCTGTCGTACGCCGTGATCGCCCACATCCCTACCCCGCCGGGCGGTGGGGCGAAGCGTGCTCAGGACCAGTGGGCGACCGCGTCGAGGTGGGGCAGCCGGTGGTCCAGGCGCTCCCGCTTGGTGCGCAGGTAGGTGATGTTGCTCTCGCACGGCTCGATCAGCAGCGGCACTTCCTCGGCGACCAGGATGCCGTTGTGCACCAGCGCCTCGCGCTTGCGCGGGTTGTTCGACATCAGGCGGACCGAGCGCACGCCGAGGTCGCGCAGGATGTCGGCGGCCACCTTGTAGTCGCGGGCGTCCACCGGGAAGCCGAGCGCCACGTTCGCCTCGACCGTGTCCAGGCCCTCCGCCTGGAGCGCCATCGCCCGCAGCTTGCCCAGCAGCCCGATGCCGCGGCCCTCGTGCCCGCGCAGGTAGACGACTATGCCGCGGCCCTCGGCGACGACCGCCCGCAGCGCGGACTCCAACTGGTCGCCGCACTCGCAGTGCTGGGAACCGAACGCGTCGCCGGTCAGGCACTCCGAGTGCAGCCGGGTCAGCACGTCCTCTTCGCCGATCTCCCCGTAGACCAGCGCGACCTGTTCGTCGCCGCGGTCGTGGTCCAGGTAGCCGACCGCCTGGAAATTGCCGTACACGGTGGGCAAAGGCGCATTCACCACGCGTTCCACACCGGTGCGCTGGGGGGTCTTCGTGCCGAGTACGCCAATGTTATCTGTCATGATCTGGTTCCTAAGCAGAGACGAAGGGCCGGGAAAAGATGAGTGGTTCGGAAATACGGTCGGCGGCGTCGGCGACGTACGGACTGGTGCCGACGGACACGACCGAAGACGTACGGACCCGGGGTGCCGGCGTCCCGTCACAGGTGGCGGTCCTGCCCGTCGGAAGCTTCGAACAGCACGGCGCGTACCTGCCGTTGGCCACGGACACACTGGTGGCCTGCGCCATCGCCCGGGAGATCGCCGAGGCGTACCCGGTGCACCTTCTTCCGCCGGTGACCATCGCCTGCTCGCACGAGCACGCGGCCTGGCCGGGGACCGTCAGCATCTCCTCCGTGACCCTTCACGCGGTGGTACGGGACATTGCGGCATCGTTGCGCCGCTCGGGCGTCGAGGCCCTGGTGCTGGTCAACGGACACGGCGGGAACTACGTCCTGGGCAATGTCGTCCAGGAGTCCTCCGCCGCGGGTGAACGGATGGCGCTGTTCCCGGCCCCGGAGGACTGGGAGGCGGCGCTGGAGTGGTCCGGAATCGAGACCTCGCTGCTCACCGACATGCACGCCGGGGAGATCGAGACGTCGATCCTGCTGCACGCCCACCCCGAACTCGTCCGGCCCGGTTACGAGTCGGCCGATTTCGTCGCGGACGACCGCCGTCATCTGCTCACGCTGGGAATGTCCGCCTATACCGATTCGGGCGTCATCGGCCGTCCTTCCCTGGGGTCGGCGGAAAAGGGGAAGGAACTCCTGGCGAGCCTGGCGGATTCCTTCGGCGCGTATTTCTCATTGGTGACTTCGGCGCATTCGGAAACCGAAAAGGCCGATACCGAGGGAGCCGATGCCAAAGCCGCTGACGCGGACGGCACTGCGCCGTCGTCATAGCGCTGCTCGGCGTCGCCCTCGGGGCGGATCGTTTCGTCGGTCACCGTGCCCTCGGCACGTGCAGCCCGCAGGCCCGCGTACCAGCGGACGACCAGGACGAACGCCCCCGGCAGCGCGGCGACGAAGCTGAGCACGCCGTACACGATGGAGACCGCGAGGCCGGTGCTCGCGCCGAGGCCGGCCGCGCCGAACGCCCAGGCGGTGACGCCCTCGCGGGGGCCCCAGCCGCCGACGTTCAGCGGCAGGCCCATGGCGAGCAGGGCGAGGACGGCGATCGGCAGCAGCGCGAGGACGGACGCCCCGGAGCCGGCGACCCGGGCGGCCACCACGAACATGCCGAGGTGCCCGCTCAGCACGACCGCCGACGACACGGCGACGCCCGGCCCGTTGCGCCGCGACAGCAGCCCCTCGCGCGCCTCGGTCAGCGTCGCCCGCAGCCGGCCGCCGCGGCGCGCCGCCGAGGAGTTCATCCGGACGGCGAGGAAGACGGCGAGCGCGCCCACCCCGGCCAGCAGGACCAGCGGGGCGGCCTGGCGGGCGTCCGCCAGGACCGGCGACGGCAGCGTCAGCAGGACCGTCACGCCGGCCACGACCAGCACGAGCTGTCCCGCGGTGCGCTCCAGGACCACGGCCCGCACCCCGCGCCCGACGTCACCGGCGCTCTGCCCGTGCCGCACCGCGCGGTGCACGTCGCCCAGGACGCCGCCGGGCAGGGCCGCGTTGAGGAACAGGGCCCGGTAGTAGTCGGCGACGGCCGGGCCGAGCGGCAGCCGGATGCGCAGCGCGCGGGCGACCAGCGCCCACCGCCAGGCGCTGAACACGGTGGTGAGCGCGCCGATCCCGAGCGCGACCAGCAGGGTCGGTACGTCGATCCGGCGCAGTCCGTCGAGGAAGACGCCGGTGCCCAGCCGCCACAGCAGGGCGGTGAGGATGACGACGCCGGCGACGGTCCCGAAGTGGGTGCGCACGGCGCGGTTGCCGAGCAGGGCGCGCAGCCGGGAGGACTTCGTCGGGCGCTGTTCGGTCACGATGACTCCGATGCGGGCGTCGGACACGGCGGCGCCGGTGCGGGCCACCGACGGGCTGCGCGGGGGCCGTCGCAGGACCGGCCCGGCCTGCGCGCCCCGCACCACGGGTGCGGCGGTCCGCACCCGTGGGCCCACCGTCTCCGTGCTCATCCGGCCCCGCCCGTCGGCCGGGCCAGTGCCAGCAGGTCGCTGTGGTAAACGGTGACGTGCAGTTCGCCCGCCGCGCAGGCCGCCAGCCGGGCGGCCAGGTAGGACTCGGCGCGCTCGGCGAGCGCGGGGCGTTCCTCGACGGCCGCGCCGACCCAGCCGCGCAGCCACTGCGCGGTGAGGGCGGCGCTCTCGGGGCCGAGCCGCCAGGCGCTCGGGTGCACCTTGACGGTCGCGCCGTGCGCGGCAAACGCCTCGCAGGCCATGGTCACCGAGTCGGGGCCGAGGAGGCCGCCGCGCCGCTGGTGGTCGTTGAAGGCGGCGGCGATCTCCGCGTCCAGCGGGTCCGGCGCGCTGAGTTCGACGCGGCCGGCGACCGAGAGCGTCAGCAGCGCCGGGCAGCCCGCGCCCGCACAGGCCGCGGCGAGCGTCTCGACCTCCTCGCGGGTGAGGACGTCGAGCAGCGCGGACGCGGTGACCAGGGAAGCGCCGAGCAGGGCGTCCGGGGTGAGCCGGGCGACGTCTCCGCGCCGCGTCTCGACGGTGACCCGGCTGCCGTCGGCGGCCGCCTTCGGGGAGGCGACGGCCGCGAAGTGCAGCAGGTAGGGGTCGCGGTCGTGCAGCACCCAGTGCTGGGCGCCGTCCAGCCGGGGGGCCAGCCAGCGGCCCATCGAGCCGGTGCCGCAGCCCAGGTCGTGGATGGTCAGCCCGCTGCGGCCGGGCAGGTTGGCGAGCCGGATCCGCAGCGGGTCCAGCAGCTCCATCGAGCGGGCGGCGGCGTCGGCGGGCTCGCGCAGCTCCAGCCACTCGGGGGCGTACCGCGGCTGCTCGTCCGGCCCGCTGTCGCGCAGCCGCACGGTGGGCCGCTCACCGGGCCGGCCCACCGGACCGGCACCGGCGATGACCGACTGCGCGATGGCCTGCGCGGCGGCGGAAGCAACCGCCTCCGGCGCGGAGTCGGTACCCGCGGAGTCGATGTCTGCGGAGTCGGTACCTGCGGACTCGTCCGGAACCACGGCTTCCACCACGGCAACGGCCTCCGTCCGGCCCGGCTGTGCCGGGATGCCGACCCCGCGTCGTGCCACGTCGGCCGGTGTCGCCGTCGTCTTCCTCATGCCGCCCTCCGGGGTTCGCGGGGAAGCCGGCCCAGGACGCCGGCCAGGCGCTGGGCGGTGGTCGCCCAGCCGTTCAGAGCGGCCCGGCGGCCCCGCGCGGCGGCCTTCAGGCGGCGCCGCACATCGGCCTCGCCGAACCAGCCGCGCAGTTCGGCCGCGAGGGCGGCCGGGTCCTCCGGCGGGACGAGGATGCCGGGGACACCGCCGTCGGGGGCGCGGCCGACCGCCTCGGGCAGCCCGCCGACGTCCGTCGCGAGGACGGGGATGCCTCGGGCGAGCGCCTCGGTGACGGCCATGCCGTACGTCTCGGCGTAGGAGGTGAGGACCATCAGGTCGGCGGCGGCGTAGGCGGCGTCCAGTTGGGCGCCCGCCTTCGGGCCTGCCAGCTCCAGCCGGTCCTCGAGGCCGTGCTTGGCGATGAGGCCGCGCAGGTGGGCGACGTACTCCGGGTCCTGCCCGAGGCCGCCGACGCACACGCAGCTCCACGGCAGGTCCTTCGCCGCGGCCAACGCCTCGACCAGGCGGTGCTGGCCCTTGCGCGGGGTCACGGCGGCCACGCACAGCAGCCGGGAGACACCGTCGGTGCCGGAGGCAAGCGGCGCGATGTCGGCGCCGGGGGCGGCGACGTGCACCCGCTCGGGGGCGAGGCCGTGGTGGGAGACGAGGCGGCGGACCGCCCAGTCGCTGGTGGCGACGACGGCGGGGACGGCCCGCAGCACGGCCCGCTCCTTGGCGTCGAGTTCGGCCGCCACCTCGGGCGCGATGCCCCGCTCGTCACCGAGCGGCAGGTGGACGAGGACGACCAGCCGCAGCCGCTCCGCCTCGGGGGCGATGATCTCCGGCACCCCGCAGGCGACCAGCCCGTCGAGCAGGACGACCGTGCCGTCGGGGAACTCCCGCAGCGTGCGCGCCAGATCGGCGCGGGCGGCCGCCTCCGGGCGCGGCCAGGAACCGGACACCAGGTGCTTGTGGACCTGCCAGCCGAAGCCGGGCAGATCCAGGCACAGCCGCCGGTCGTAGGCGTTGCCGCCGCTCGGGTTCGCCGGGTCGTCGACCCCGCCGGGCATCACGAAGTGCACGGAGCGCAGGGACATGGGGATGATCCCGCCGATCTTGGGAAGCGGCGGCTGCGCGGGCACGTACGCGAGCGACGCCGCCTGCACGGTCTGCACGGCCGCCTGCACGGCCGGCGCGGTCTGCACGGCCTTCTCCAGGGTCACGTCGGTCACAGCGCACGCTCGTAACTCGCCCAGGCGACATGCGACTCGTGCAGCGTGACGGAGAGGGCGGCGATGCCCCGGGCGCCCTCGCCGAGCGCGCCCTTGTCGATCCGCTCCGCGAGCCGGTCGGCGATGACCTTGGCCAGGAACTCCGTCGACGTGTTGACCCCGGCGAAGTCGGGCTCGTTGTCGAGGTTGCGGTAGTTCAGCTCGCTCACCACGGCGCCGAGCTCCTGCGTGGCCAGCCCGATGTCGACGACGATGTTGTCGTCGTCGAGCTGCTCACGGCGGAAGGTGGCGTCCACGAGGAACGTCGCTCCGTGCAGGCGCTGCGCGGGTCCGAAGACCTCGCCGCGGAAGCTGTGGGCGATCATGATGTGATCGCGGACGGTGACACTGAACAACGGACGACCCTCCAGGTGCGGCGCCTCTGGTCCCCCGACCGTTGGCTGCCGGGGGATACCGTCTAGTACGGCTCTTGGCTTCCCCCTGTTCAGCCCCATCTCACTCTTTTCTCAGGTCAGGCGCTCTTGTTCGGATGTTCATACCTGACGCTGTTCACATCTCACTCTGTTCATACCTGACGCGGTGACACAGCGCCGGAATCTCACCCGACGCGAGTTTGGGCAGCACCTCGGGCAGTTCCTCGAAGGCGCTGTCCCCCGTGACCAGCACGTCGAGCGCCGGATCGGCCAGCAACTCCAGGGCGAGCGCGAGCCGGTCGGCGTAGGTACGGCCGGCGCGACCGGCCGGGGAGACGGTGCCGACCTGACTGCTGCGGATGACCAGCCGCCGGGAGTGGAAGTCCTCGCCGAGCGGCAGCGAGACCTTCCGGTCGCCGTACCAGCTCAGTTCGAGGACCGTGCCCTCGGCCGCCAGCAGTTCCAGGGACCGGGCGAGGCCCTGTTCGGTGGCACTGGCGTGCACGACGAGGTCGAGGCCGCCGCGGGCGTCCTCGGGGGCGGCGAAGTCGACGCCCAGGGCCTCGGCGACCTTCGCCCGCGCCGGATCGGCGTCCACCAACTGCACGCGGACGCCGGGGAAGCGGGCCAGCAGCGCGGCCACCGAGCAGCCGACCATGCCGCCGCCGACCACCGCGATCCGGTCGCCGACCAGCGGCGCCGCGTCCCACAGCGCGTTGACGGCCGTCTCGACGGTGCCGGCGAGCACGGCGCGCTCGGCCGGCACGGAGTCCGGTACGACCGTGACGGCCGTCGCCGGGACGACGTACCGCGTCTGGTGCGGGTAGAGGCAGAAGACCGTGCGCCCGACCAGCGCCGCCGGGCCGTCCTCCACCACGCCGACGTTGAGGTAGCCGTACTTCACGGGCGCCGGGAAGTCGCCCTCCTGGAACGGCGCCCGCATGACCGCGTGCTGGCTGTCGGGCACCCCGCCGCGGAAGACGAGGGTCTCCGTGCCGCGGCTGACGCCGGACCACAGCGAACGCACCAGGACCTCGCCCTCGGCCAGGGCCGGAAGGACCACGTCGCGGATCTCTCCTTCACCCGGAGAGGTGACCCAGAACGCACGTGCGGTGATCGACATCCACATCCTCCTGAACGATCGGCAGCCTGTTCACGTACCGAGGTGTGCACAGTCCGCGCACAGTACGCGGCACTGATCATCTCTGTCATCTGGCCGGAGGAACGTGCGGTGGCCCTGAACAACATTTACGACGCAAGGCCGGTCCAGCAGGAGACCGCTGTGGGAGCGGGCGTTCAGATCCTGTTGCTGGCCCTGCTCGGCACGGCGATCGGCATGGGGCCGGCGGGCTGGGTCACCGGTCTCGTCTTCGCCATCGCCACCTGGGCCGTGCTCTCCCGGGCGCTGCACCGCTCGAGCCTGCGCACGTTCGGCCCGGCCAACCGCGTCACGCTCGGCCGGGCGACGCTGGTCGGCGGCGTGACCGCGCTGGTCGCGGACTCCTTCGAGAGCGCCCCGCCGGTCACCCTGCTGGTCGGCCTGACGGCCGTCGCCCTGATCCTCGACGGCGTCGACGGCAAGGTCGCCCGGCGCACCAACACCTCGACGGCGCTCGGCGCACGCTTCGACATGGAGGTCGACGCGTTCCTGATCCTGGTGCTCAGCGTGTACGTCTCGATGGCGCTGGGCCCGTGGGTCCTCCTCATCGGCGGCATGCGCTACGTCTTCGTCGCCGCGGCCCGGGTCGCCCCCTGGCTCAACGCCCCGCTCCCGCCGAGCACCGCCCGCAAGACGGTCGCCGCCCTCCAGGGCGTCCTCCTGCTGCTGGCGGGCGCGAACCTCCTGCCGTACGCGGCCAACTTCGCCGTCGTCCTGTTGGCGCTGGGCTCCCTGGTGTGGTCCTTCGGCCGCGACGTCCTGTGGCTGTGGCGCACCTCGCGCCCCACGACCCGCACGGCGACGGAGAAGGACCAGGAGAAGGACCAGGAGAAGAAGCAGGAGAAGAAGCAGCAGGTGCTGGAGCTGGTGTAGCGACAGCCCCACCCGTTGATGTGCGGTTGATGCGCAGTTGATGTGCAAAGGCCCGGACCGTACTCGGTCCGGGCCTTACGCATGCCCGGTGCTACGAGCGTGTCGACCGCGTCCGTACGACGGCGAAGGCGGCTGCGGCGAGGCCCAGGACGCCGACGATCAGCCCGGCGACGCCCAGTCCACGGGCGGTGGAGTCACTCGCGGCGGCCGAGGCGGACGTGGAGGTGGCGGCGGCTTGGGGCTTGCCGGTCTCGGTGCTCTTCGCGTCGGCCGGGTCCGCCGTGTCCGTCGCCGCTGTCAGCTTCAGCACGGGTGCCGGGTTCTCCGGCTCGTCCGCGCCCGCCGCGGCCTCCTCGATCCAGCGGACGGTCTTGCCGTCGGAGTAGGTCTGGAGGGTCTTGAACGCCAACTGGCCGGTGTCGTCGGGAAGTTGGCCGAAGGCGACGTCGAAGTCCTCGTACTGGCCCGCGCCGATCTTCCCGCCGGTCCAGGTGATCTCGGAGACGGCGTCGGTGATGGTGCCGTCGTCGGTCTTGACCGGGGTCTTGAGCTTCGTGGTGGTCACCTTCGCGGTCCAGCCGTCCTGCGGGTGGACCAGCACGCCGAGCACGGGGTGGTCGGTGGGCAGGAAGACCTGGACCTTGGTGGTGCTCGCGGTGTCCTCCTCGTTGGGCACCCGGAAGCTGAGGAGGCCGTCGGTGGCGCCCTTGGCGTAGGCCTCGGGGTGGACGGTGACGTGCGCGGAGGCGGCGCCGGCGGCGGCGAGGACCGCGGCGGCGGCGAGTACGGCGCCGAGACCGGCACGGCGCAGGGCGAGGCGTGTCGTGGACATGGGTGGGTGATCTCCGTACCTGAAGAGTGTGGGTGCGGCCGGAACGGGAGTGGTGTGCGTACGACTCCGGGTCCGGCCCGGGTTCAGATCGCGTACGGGATCGGGGCGGGCGGTCCGCGGCGGCTCACGGCGTGCCGGAGCAGCGACCGCCGGGGCGGGGCCGGAGCCGGGGCCGGGGCGGCGGGCGGGAGGGCCGGCACGGGCGGCGGGGCGGGGGTGTCCCGCCACCAGGCGGCGAGGCCCGGCAGGAACGCGACCGCCCAGCGCAGCAGCGACCACAGGGCGGCCTCCCCGCGCCGCAGCCACCAGGAGGCGGCGAGCGCGGCCAGGACATGGGCGGCCGTGGCCGTGTGGGTGTGCAGCGGCTGGAGGTGGTGCAGGTGCATGCCGGGCGCGGACGTCATGTTCATCGGGGACATCGCGGGCATGGTCTGCGCCGTCGTACGGGCGCGGGCCGCGTCGAAGGCGACGTGCAGGCCGGCCTGGGTGGTGAGCATGGCCGCTCCGATGCCGGGCAGCGAGCGCTCCCGCGCGCCGAGCAGCCACCCGGCGGCGAAGACGGCCAGGAATCCGGCGCCGTCCGCCGAGAGCGGCGGCGGGTCACCCGTGGCGAGTCCGTGCCCGGCGGCGGCCAGCAGCACGCACAGCGCGGCGAACACCGCGGCGCGCAGGCTCCGGACCGCCGGGGACGCGTTCATGGTGAGGGATCCTCCCACGTCCGACTGGTACGTCGGCCGTCGCTCCCGCGTTCATCCCCGGCGGGGCGCTGCGCGCGGGAGCAGCAGGACGGCGGCGGCCGGTACGGCGGCCAGGAGGAGCCAGGGCACGGCCGGCGGCAGCCGGGTGTCGAGGAGGGTGCCGGTGACCGCGCTGCCGATCAGCACGATCAGCCCGGAGACCGAGGAGAGCGCCCCGGTGTAGAGGCCGAGCCGGCCGTCCTCGGCGAGGTCGGGCACCCAGGAGCGGGCCGCGGGCGCGACGAGCATCTGACCGAGGGTGAGCAGGACGACGAAACCGGCCGCGGGCAGGAGCCCGGCCGTCCCGGTCCACCCGGCGGGCAGAGCGGCGGCCACGACGGCGAACCCGGCGGCGATCAGTACGAGCCCGGCCGTCATCGAGCGGCGCAGGCTCAGCCGCTCCCCCACCCACCGGGTGACCGGCAGTTGGGCGGTCACCACCAGCACCGACGACAGCGCGAACAGCCAGGCCAGCGGCGCCTGCGAACCGGCCGCCCGCTCCACCTCGGCGGGCAGGGCGAGATAGAGCTGGTTGTAGGCGAGGAGATAGGCGCCGTACGCGCAACACAGGGCGAGGAAACGGCGGTTGCGCAGCAGCGGGCCGATGCCACCGCGCACCTCGACGCGGGTGCGGCCGGGTATGTGCTGCGGCAGCAGCCACGCGTGCGCGGCGAGGACGACGACGAAGACCCCGGCTCCGGCCAGGCACACCGCACGGAAGTCGAGCTCCAGGAGCAGCGCGCCGAGCAGCGGGCCGACGAACGCCCCGGCCTGCCCGGCGACCGTGAACAGCGCCAGCACCCGGGTCCGCGATCCGCCGCCCGCCTCCTCGTGCAGGACGGCCTGCCGGGCCACCTCGGACTCGACGGCGGGCGAGAACAGCGCGGCGGCGAACCCGATCAGCAGCACCGCCCCGACGACCGTCCAGGGCTGCTCCGCGTACCCGAGCCAGCCGAACCCGGCGATGCGCAGCGCGCATCCGGCGAGGACGACGGGCCGCACGCCGTACCGGTCGGCCAACGCCCCGCCGACCACGAACAGCCCCTGCTGGCTGAAGGTCCGCAACCCCAGCACGAACCCGACCAGCCAGCCCGCCATCCCGACCGCGCCGCCCAGATGCTCGGCGAGAAACGGCAGGACGGCGAAGAAGCCGATGTTGAAGGCGAGTTGAGTGAGTATCAGCAGCCGCAGCAGCGGCGAGAGTTGCGCCTTCACGGGCGCGGACGCCGGCGTGGGCGCAGGCACGGCCGCGGGCGAGGGCGGGGGCGACGGCGGGAACGGGGGCACGGGTGGCGTCACCGGGCACCCGCCAACTTAGCTTCGGGAGCGGGCGGTTCACCGGCACGTGGACCTGCGGGACCTATGGAGTCCGCAGGATCCAGGGGACCTGCGGGGTCTGCGGGCCCTTCGGGGTCTGCCGTACGACGTCGTCGTGGCAGGCGCAGTGCTCCGGCGGCGGTGACGGCGAGGGCGCCGAGGAGGGCGAGGACGGTGGCGGGGGCGAGGACGGCCCAGGGGGCGCGTTCGGCGTAGGGCTGGTTCTCGGCGAGGAGCAGGCCCCACTCGGGGGACGGCGGCTGAGCGCCGAGGCCGAGGAAGCCGAGGGAGGCCAGGGCCAGGGCGATGCCGGGCAGGCGCAGGAGGGCGTGGCGGGCGACGGGCGGCAGGGCGGCGGGCAGGAGTTCGCTCCTCAGCAGGTACCAGGGGCCGGCGCCGAGGGCGCGGGTGGCGGTCAGATGGACGGTGGCCCGTTCCTCCCGCAGCAGCGCGGAGGTGTGCGCGGCGAGCGGCGCCCAGGCCACGACGGCCACGGCCAGGACGGGCGTCGTGGGCCCGCTGCCCCACACCGCGGCGACGAGGAGCGCGGCGAGCACGGGCGGTACGGCGTTGACGGTGTCGACGAGCGGCCCGGACAGCCGGGGCGCCAGCCCGAGCAGGATCCCGGCGGTGAGCGCGATCGCGCTGATGGCGAGGGCGAGCAGCAGGGTGTCGAGAGCGCCGTGCGCGACCCGGGCGAGGACGTCGCGGCCGAGCGCGTCCGTGCCGAACGGGTGGGCGGTAGAGGGAGGTTGGAGACGGGCGCGGGTGTCGAGGGCAAGCGGGTCGCGGGGCAGCCCGAGGGCGATGACGACGAACAACAGGAGACTGTATGCGAGAGGCAGGATCCTGCGGGCCGTCGGCGGTGGCCGGTGGAGTGTATGCAGCGCGCCGTCGCGCAGGGCGGGCCCGATGATCAGCCGGGCGGCGAGGCGGGCTGCGCCGGTGGTGACGGCCGCGAGGGCGACGAGCACGAGGGTGCCTGCCTGGAGGACGGGCAGATCCTGGGCGATCGCCGCCTGGAGGGTGGTCCGGCCGAGCCCGGGTATGTCGAAGATCTGCTCGACGGCGACGGACCCGCCGGTCAGGCCCACGACGAACAGCCCGAGGTTGGGCAGCAGTCCGGGCACGCAGCGGCGCAGCGCCTTGCGGGCGATGCTGCGGCCGGGCAGTCCGCGCGCGGCGGCGGCGAGCGCCCAGGGTTCGGCGAAGGCGGCGGGCAGTTGGTCGTCGAGCAGGCGGCCCAGCACCGCCCCGGCGGGCAGGCCGAGAGCGAGCGCGGGCAGCACGGTCCACTGCGGGCCGTACCAGCCGAGGGCGGGCAGCCACCCCCACTGCACGCCGACCACCGTGGCGAGGACGGAGGCGGTGAGGAACTCCGGCAGCGCGGCGAGCACGGCGGAGCCGGAGCCGCCGGCGGGCCGCCCGTCGAGGCCGCGCCGCGCACCGAGGTACAGGGTGCGGGCGCACACCCCGGCGGCGGTGACGACGGCGACCGTCAGCGCCACCGCCACCAACAGCAGCGACACGCCCAGAGCTTGCAGAACGTCGGGCATGACCTCGGTGCCGGAGATCCACGACCGCCCCGCGTCCCCGCGCGGCAACCCCGCGAGCCACTGCCCGAGGAGGTGCAACGGGCCGTCGTCCAGGCCGAGTTGGGCCCGGATGTCGGCGAGCACCTCGGGGGTGGCGTCACGGTCGGCGGACCGCGCCTTCAGTACGGTGAGCGCCGGGTCGGTGCGCGAGAGCCAGGGCAGCAGCCCGATCCCGCACACCAGCAGCGCGGCCAGTCCGGCACGCCACAGCAGCGTGCCCACCCTGCTCCTCATGCCGTCAGCGCCGGGTCCCGGTGCCGACGAGAGTGCGCTCGTACGGGTCGAGGAGCATCCCGCTGACCTTGGCGCCGACGCCGGTGATGACGCGCTGGTGGACCAGCGGGACGACGGCGTCGGTGCCGAGTATCAAGGCCTCGGCGGCCATGGCGGCGTCCTGCCGCTTGTCGGTGTCGGCGGTCGACTGCGCCGTGGCGACGGCCCGGTCGACGGCCTTGTCGCACAGCAGCGCGAGGTTGTAGCCGCCGGCGCAGGTGTAGTCGCTGGCCAGGACGCCGACGGGGTCACCGGTGTCGAGAAGGCTGTTGCGCGCGCCGACGACGGCGTCGAACTTCCCGGCAAGCGCGTCGCTCTCCAACCGCGAGTACTCCCGCACCTCCAGCTTCACCTTGAACCCGGCCTTCTCCAACTGCTGCTTCAACACCTGCGCGACTTCCGGGAGTTCGGGCCGGTTGTCATAGGTGGCGACGGTGATGGCGGCACCGCCGGGGCTGCCGGCCTTCGCCCGTCCGATGGGCTGGACGCGCTTGCCGGCGGCCCAGGTGACGGCGGGGCCGTAGATGCCGACGCCGGCGTCGGCGTGACCCTCGTAGACGCCCTTGGCGAGGGCGGAGGTGTCGACGGCCGCGCGGGCAGCGGCGCGCAGCGCCGGGTCCTTGAAGACGCCGGACTTCGTGTTGAGGAGCAGGCTGGCGGTGCGGGTCGTGGCGGTCTCGCGGCGGCTGTCCGCGTCGAGGGTCGCGGCCTGGGCGACGGGTATCGACTCCGCGAGGTCGACCTGCCCGGTACGCAGGGCGTTGGCGCGGGCCGTGCCGTCGGCGATGAATCGCACGTCGATGCCGGAGGCCTGGGCCCGGCCGCCCCAGTAGTCGTCGAAGCGGACGAGGTCGGCGGCCGTGGCGCCGGCCACCTTGGCGATCTTGAAGGGGCCGGTGGCCGTACCGACCGGGTCGACGGCGCCCTTCGCGCCGTACGCCTTGGGGGCGAGGACGGCGAGGCTGGGGCTGGACAGCCGCAGCGGCAGGACGGGGTCGGGGGCGGCGGTGGCGACCCGTACGCCGGTGTCGCCCTCCGCCTTCACGGTGAGGGTGACACCGGAGAGCGCGGCCGGGGCGGGCTTGGCCTGGGTGGCGCGGGTGAGGGAGGCGGCGACGGCGGCGGCCGTGACCTCCGTACCGTCCTGGAACCTGGCCTCGCGCAGGGTGAACAGCCAGGTCCGGTCGTCCTCGCGACGCCAGGACGCGGCGAGCGCGGGGGCGGCGGCACCGTTGGCGTCGAGGACGGTCAGCCCCTCGGTGACCCCGAGCCGACTGAGGATCGTCGCGTCGGCGCCGTACGGAGAGAGGTTCTCGGCGGGCGGGAAGGCGAGAGCGACGCGCAGCCGGGACCCGCCGCCACCGCCGGACCCCTCACCGTCGTCACCGGAGGGCGAGGCGAAACAACCGGCGAGGAGCGGGGTGAGGAGAAAGGCGGCAAGAAGCCGGGGACGAAGGGACCGACGGGAACGGCTGAGCAAGGGCATGAGGCTACCGGTCTGTGGGACGGGGCTGGGAACGAGGCTGAGAACGGGGATCGGGGACGGAAGAGGTGGAGGAGATGGCGGAGGTAATGGCTGTCGCGGAACCCACGGGGGTCACGGAGGCCACGACAGACGAGGAGGTCGCGACGGAAGAGGTGGGGACGAGGGCGTCGAGGGGGACGTCGAAGTGCACGACGCCCTGACCGCCGTTCGCCTTCTCCCGCTCGTCGTGCACGACGGTGCCGAGCGACCGCCAGAACCCCTCGGCCCCTTCCACGGCCGGATCGGTGTGCAGATAGACGGAGCGATAGCCGCCGTCCGCGACCGCGAAGGCGAGGAGTTCGCCGACCAGCCGCCGGGCGAGGCCGCGCCGACGATGCTCCCGACGGACGTACACGCGGCGCAGTTGCGCGGTCGCGCCGGACGGGTAGCGCTCGGCGACATGGCGCGGGTTAGGCGGGTACACGGGACCGCGCGAGTCCAGGGCCGCCGTGGCGACGAC
Source organism: Streptomyces sp. yr375 (assembly GCF_900110755.1). Lineage (GTDB taxonomy): Bacteria > Actinomycetota > Actinomycetes > Streptomycetales > Streptomycetaceae > Streptomyces. The sequence goes on along the minus strand of NZ_FOFF01000003.1, from coordinate 233,417 downwards.
CTCACCACCCGCACCCCCTTCACGGCCCCCGCCCTCGATCGCGACCAGCAGGGTATGGCGGACCGGGAGGAGGTAGGCAGCGACCGGGTCGATGATGTCGCCGTGCCAGCGCGGCACGTAACCGGTGCCGAAATCGCGGTACACGGTGTCGAGCATGAGAGCCCGGGCACCGTCCAGGTCGTCTGGGCCCGCAGGCCTGATGCAGTAGTCACGCACTTGCATAGCTTATGCATTAACTGCCGACGGTTGATCACTTAATCACCTGCTCCCGGATTTGACAGAGATCATGACGCGCCCCTAAATCTAGCCACATGACATTCATTTTCAATAGGGCGGTGTAGTGATGCGCGTCGCATTCGTGGGGAAGGGCGGCAGCGGCAAGACGACACTGTCGGCCCTGTTCGCCCGTCAGGTGGCGCGGTCCGGCGCACCGGTGCTGGCCGTGGACGGCGACATCAACCAGCACCTGTCCGAGGCGCTGGACCCCACGGCCGGGACGCTGCCCTTCGCGGCCCCGCCTCTGGCCGCACACCTGGGCGAGATCAAGGATCTGCTGCGCGGCACCAACCCCCGGATCACCTCCCGCGAGGCGATGGTCAAGACGACCCCGCCGGGCCGCGGCTCCCGGCTGCTGCGCCTGCTGGGCGACGACGAGCTGCACACGCGCCATGTCCAACGGGTGGGCGGGGTGCCGCTGATGGTGACGGGCGAGTTCGACGAGGGCGACCTGGGCGTGGCCTGCTACCACTCCAAGCTCGGCGCGGTGGAGCTCTACCTGAGCCACCTGGTGGACGGCCCCGGCGAGTACCTGGTGATGGACATGACCGCCGGCGCCGACGCCTTCGCCTCGGGTCTGTTCGCCCGCTTCGACATGACGTTCCTGGTGGCCGAACCCACCCGCAAGGGCGTCTCCGTCTACCGCCAGTACCGCGACCACGCCCGCGAGTTCGGCATCCCCCTCGCCGTGGTCGGAAACAAGGTGACCGGCGAGGACGATCTGCTCTTCCTGAAGGAGCAAGTGGGCGACGACCTCCTCACCCACCTCGTCCTCTCCCCCTGGGTCCGCTCGGCCGAACGGGGCAATCCCCAGGGCGAACTGGAGGACACCAACCGCCACGCCCTGACCATCCTGCGCGAAACGGTCGACGCCCGCGGCAAGGACTGGCCGACCCTCCACCGCCACGCCGTCGACTTCCACCTGCGCAACGCCCACTCCTGGGCCAACCAGGCAACCGGCCAGGACCTGGCGTCACAGGTGGACCCGGAATTCACCCCGGGCCCGCCATCCCTGACCTGAGACGTCCCTGACCCCAGCCATCACAGACCTGCTATCAGAGACCGAAGTCCATCTCCATCCCCCTCTCCGCCTCCACCTCAACAAGAACAGGACACCCCATGTCTCTCGACGTCTCCCCCAAGCTCCTCGCCGAGGCCGAAGCCGGTGCCATCAGCGAGGAGGACTTCGTGGACACCGTCCGTACGTCCCTCCCCTACGCCTACGAGCTCATCGCCGACCTCTCCACTCGACTCCACGCCGGAATCAACGAGTTCGCCGACAACCAGACCCCTCCCGCCTCCGAACAGGAACGCGGCCAACTCCTGCGCGCCCTCGCCAGCGACGCCATCCGCAGCAGCCTGGAACGCCACTTCGACATCACCCTGGCCTTCCAGAACTGCCACCGGGTGGCCGCCTTCCGACCCGGCGCACGAAACGGAGAGACCTATGCCCGCTTCACGTCCACACGAGCGCAGGTACTGAACCAGTCGGCAGTGCTCCGAGACTGCTAGCGCCTCTGCCCCGCACCGAGCCCTGCTGCCGGCTGACTAGAAGATGCGGGCGCGCATCTGCTGCGTGCAGTTCCTGAGGATGTCGCGCAGCCACGGGCTGCGGACGGCCGACAGTCGGACCAGGGCGTGCTGGAACACACCGGGGTCGATCCGAAACAGGTGGTGGGGGCGCGGCGCGGGCGGGTCGTCGCGGAGAATGCCGTCGGGTATGCGGCCCGACGTGGGGACGGGCAGGTGCGGCTTGGGGAAGGCCAGCCACAGCCACACCCCGAACGGCAGCGCCACGGGCACAGGCAGCGGCACTGGCACTGGCACTGGCACTGGCACTGGCACTGGGTATGCCGGGCCGCCGGCCGGGGTCCAGGCTTCTCCGGTCTGTGGGTGGGTCGGCACGAGGAGTATGTCGGCGTCCGTGTCGGGGGCGGGCAGTCCCGGTCCGGCCAGAACAGCGCGCGCCGTCGGCGGACCTGCGGGCAGCAGGGTGTCGAGGGCACGTTGGAAGACTTCCTCGGCCAGGCCGTCCGGGACTGTCACGGGTCGCCCCTGCGACGCCGCCAGGAGGTGGGCGAGTGCCCGGCCGGCTGCCGCCTCCCACTGTGGGCTCCATGACCACCAGCAGTTCGGTCCGATCCGTGCTCCCCATCTGCCGATCGGTTCGAACGGGGGCGTGCCCTTCCCCTGGGCCGTCAGCTCCGCCCAGGAAAGCGGTGTGGTGTCGGCGGCCTCGGAGGGGACGTCGACGGGGAGGCGGTGCACGGCGTCCGGGGCGAGCCACACCGCCTGCCAGGTCGAGCAGTCGTCGATCCGGCTCGCCACGGGCAGGCCACACGCCTCGCAGGCCATGTTGGGGCCATCGCCCCAGCCGAGGCCGCAACAGTAGCCGCCGCCGCGTTCCGGGATCAGCACCGTGGCACGGGTGTCTCCGGGTGCGATGACGATCGCGCCGGGCGCGCCGTCGGACAGAGCGTGGACCGGCGCATGGATACCGCGTGCCGCCGCCTCGTCCGGATCGATCTCCTCCCACCTTCGCCACGGCGGCCCCCAGGGCTCCGGTTCCACGGCGAAAGTGCCCGACTCCATGAGCACCGGGAGCTGAATCCCGTTCCCGTAATTCTGATGGGCGTGGACCGGCAGCGCGACCTCGGACAGTGGGGCGGTCAGCCTGGCACCGCACCCCGTACACACGAAAACGAACAAATATCCTCCGTCTGGGAAACAGGGGCATCGTCGCAGCTCGGCGGCAGCCCGCCAACGTGTTTTCGTCCGCCGCCCGGCCCGATCGCCTCTCCCCCTACACGTCCTTGCTCTGCGCGCTGCCCAGACGCGATGACGGCATGACGACCGACAGGAGTGGCGCATCTGCCGAGCGTCTCTTCTCGGCGGGGAGTGGCCGCCGGGCACCTGATGAAGATCCACCACCGCTACCGGACCCCCGCCGCATCGAGCAGCCGCACCAAGTCCTTCCGCCCGTAACCGAGGCGGGCGGCGCGGTGGGCCGCCGTGAGCATCAGGTGCGCCACGATCTGTGCCCCGTAGCCGTTTCTGTCGTCCCCGAACCACTCGTCGGGCTTCTCGACGCCGAGGCTGTTCATCACCAGCCCGTGCTCGCGGCGGATCTCCGCGACGGTGTCGGACACGGCGCCCAGGAGCGAGGCCCCCGGTCGCTCGCACTTCAGGGCGAAGCAGCCCCAGTCGACGGGTTCGCAGCCGTTGGGCGGACGTGTGCGCAGGCTGTCGTACGGCTCGTCGCCGAAGCTGCCGTAGCCGAACTCGTCGTGCACCAGGGTGAATCGGTGGAACCCCGGAGGCGGCGGAGTGGGCGGCGGGGTGTACTCCCAGCCCGCGTCCTCATGCACCAGCCGCTGCACCTCCTCCTCGTCGGCCGAGGTGAGCGTGAAGCCGGTCTTGATGTTGCGGCCGGTGATCGTGCCATCGGCGTTGCGCTGGAATTGCAGGCTCATGTGTACCCCCGTACGCCATGTGATCCTCACTGACGGGAAGGTCCCGTCATCCGCACAACGGTCGGCCGATTTCGCTCGTGCCCGTCCGCCGGAGGATCACTCGATCGCGTGAACGACCGGCGTCCGCACCCGTCTCAGCCCGGCGATCCGCCGTCAACAAACCGCCCCACCGTCGTCACGAACCGCTCGGGATCGTCTCGCCACGGAAAGTGCCCCGCCCCCGGCTGCACGACGAACTGGGCCTTCGGGAACAGTTCCGCGAACTCCCGCATCACGCGCGGCGGACCCGACACGTCCGCTTCGCCGGCGAGGAGCAGGACCGGGGACGGGAAGGCGGCAAGGGCCTCCCGGGTGGCGGTCGGGGCGAAGACGCCCTCGGCGGCGTACCCGGCCGCCGCTTCGTCGTTCCGCTGCTTCTCGCCTGCCGCGTCGAAGGCCCGGGCCTCGTCGTCCCAACGGGCATGGAAGAAAGGGGCGATGGCCTGCCAGGAGTCAGCGGTGCCCCGGCCGGCGGTGACCACTTCCAGCGCCGCGTAGGCCGAGGCGAACCACGGCTCGTCGTGGCGCAGGCAGGCGGTTGTCAGACGGTCCTCGGCGGTGATCCCGAGGCCGACCGCGTACACGCTCGGCGTGATCAGCAGGAGGCGGCTGACGCGTTCCGGGTGACGGGCGGCGTACAGGAGCGCCAGGTTGGCGCCGGCGGAGTGCGCGAGCAGGTCGAGCCGGTCGAGCCCGAGGTGCTCGCGCAGGGCCTCGACGTCGTCGACCTGGCGGTCGCAGCGGTACGACGCGGTGTCCGCCGGGGCGGCCGACTCGCCGGTGCCCCTGAGATCGAGGCCGATCAGGCGGCGGTGGGCGGCGAGACCGCCGAGGTCGCCCAGGTAGGCGGCGGACTGCATGGGGCCGCCGGGCAGACAGACCAGCGGCGGGCCGTCCCCCGACTCGTGGTGGGCGAGGCGGGTTCCGTCGGGGGCGGTGAAGGTGGACATGGGGCGAGCCTCACAGCGCGGGGCGCGGCGGGCAACCGGGTTCTGGTTCCTTCCGGCCCGGCTGAAGGACTTTCGTCGAGGTACCGCCTCCGCAGGCCGTGGCAGTGGCACCAGCAGCAGCACGTCAACAATTCCCGCACACTCCGGGCAACTCCCGTCCCGCCACTTGACGCGCACGTTCGGGTAGTTGAAGCATTCAGCGCCGAGAGAGCGCTCTCAAACCTGGTCTCCGTTCACCTACTTGGATCAGCCGATCACCAAAACGGCCGTTTGCTTCGAGCGGCCTGCGCCGAGGAGAGCCGCCCATGCCCCACACCCCGCCTTCGGACACACCCGCCGTGCGCCGCAGGGCAATGCTCGCTGCCGCCGCCGCAACAGCCGTGGCAGCACCCGCCCTTGCCGGCCTCGCCTCCGCGTCGGCCTCGGCCGCACCGCGCGGCAAGCGTCCGCACGTCCTGCCGGGTGGTGGCGACCTCGGCCCGAACGTCCTCGTGTTCGACCCCTCGACCCCGGACATCCAGGCCCGACTGGACGAGGTGTTCCGGCAACAGGAGTCGGCCCAGTTCGGCACCGGACGCTACGCGTTGCTGTTCAAGCCCGGCAGCTATCACGGCCTCAACGCCCAACTCGGCTTCTACACCTCGATCGCGGGCCTCGGTCTCTCCCCCGACGACACGACCATCAACGGAGACGTCACGGTCGACGCGGGCTGGTTCGGCGGCAACGCGACGCAGAACTTCTGGCGTTCGGCGGAGAACCTCGCGCTCGTCCCCGTCAGCGGTACCAACCGGTGGGCGGTCGCCCAAGCGGCCCCGTTCCGCCGGATGCACATATACGGCGGCCTCAACCTCGCGCCGTCCGGCTACGGTTGGGCGAGCGGCGGCTACATCGCCGACAGTCGTATCGAGGGCGAGATCGGCCCGTACTCGCAGCAGCAGTGGTACACCCGGGACAGTGCGATCGGCGGCTGGCTCAACGGCGTGTGGAACATGGTGTTTTCGGGAGTCGAGGGCGCCCCCGCCCAGAGCTTCCCCAGCCCGCCGTACACCACGCTCGACACGACCCCGGTCTCCCGCGAGAAGCCCTTCCTGTACGTCGACGGAGACGGCGGCGACGGCGAGTTCCGTGTCTTCCTGCCCGCCAAGCGGACCAACGCGCGCGGCGTCACCTGGGGCAACGGCACACCGCGCGGCAACTCGCTGCCCCTGTCCCGGTTTTACGTCGCCCAGCCGGGCGTCTCCGCGGCCACCCTCAACCAGGCGCTCGCGCAGGGACTCAACCTGTTGCTGACACCCGGCATCTACCACCTCGACCAGCCGATCCGAGTGAACCGCGCCAACACCGTTGTACTGGGCCTGGGTTACGCCACGCTGATCCCGGACAACGGCGTCAGCGCGCTGAAGGTCGCCGATGTCGACGGGGTGCGGCTGGCGGGCTTCCTCGTGGACGCCGGGCCGGTCAACTCCGCCACCCTGCTGGAAGTCGGCCCGCCCGGAGCCTGTCGCGACCACTCCGCCAACCCCACCACCGTCCAGGACGTGTTCGTCCGCATCGGCGGGGCAGGCCCCGGCAAGGCCACGACCAGCATGGTGATCAACAACCGTCACACGATCGTCGACCACACCTGGGTCTGGCGGGCCGACCACGGCGAAGGCGTCGGCTGGGAGACCAACCGCGCCGACTACGGCGTCGTCGTCAACGGCCACGACGTACTGGCCACAGGCCTGTTCGTGGAGCACTTCAACAAGTACGACGTCCAGTGGTACGGCGAGCGCGGCCGCACGATCTTCTTCCAGAACGAGAAGGCGTACGACGCCCCGAACCAGGCCGCGATCCAGAACGGCGCGGTGAACGGCTACGCCGCCTACAAGGTCGGTGACCATGTCACCGCGCACGAGGGCTGGGGCCTGGGCAGTTACTGCTACTACAACGTCGACCCGACCATCGTGCAGCACCACGGCTTCGCCGCCCCGAACGCACCGGGCGTGAAGTTCCACGACCTGCTGGTGGTCTCCCTCGGCGGCAACGGCCAGTACGAGCACGTCATCAACGACCTCGGGTCACCGACCTCCGGTACGTCCACGGTGCCGTCGACGATCGTCTCGTACCCGTGAACCGTCCCGCGAGCAAGGGGCGGTGACGTACGAACCCGTAGGGGGCGTAGGCCCACGGTCCGGGGCCGGGGGCCTACGCCCCACAGCCCGGAAGGCCTACGCCCCTCCGTCGCATCCGGGGCCTACTTCGCCGTCGCCCCGGGGGCCACCGCCGACGCCGGGGCCGGGGCGTACCCCGTCGGCCGGGCCGAGAAGGTGCCCCGGCCCTGGCTGCGGCTGCGCAGCCGGGTCGCGTAGCCGAACAGCTCGGCCAGCGGCACGGTGGCGGTGACCACCGCCGAACCGCCGCGCACGGTCGAGTCGGTGACTCGCCCGCGCCGCGCGGCCAGGTCACCGAGGACCCCGCCCACCGCGTCCTGGGGCACGGTGACCGTGACCTCGACGACTGGTTCCAGCAGGACCATCGCGCAGCGACGCAGGGCCTCCCGCAGCCCGAGTCGGCCGGCCGTGCGGAAGGCCGTCTCGGAGGAGTCCTTCACATGGGTCGCCCCGTCGGTCAGGGTGACCCGCAGCCCGGTGACCGGGTGCCCACCTAGGGGACCCTCGGCAAGGGCATCACGGCAGCCGGCCTCGACAGCACGGACGTACTCCTGCGGCACCCGCCCACCGACGACGGCCGAGCTGAACACGAACCCGGACTCAGCACCGATTTCGGTGCCACCTCCCGCACCAAGGGGCTCAACATCGAGCACGACATGCGCGAACTGACCTGCCCCACCGTCCTGTTTGACGTGCCGGAAGACCAGGCCGGACACGCCTCGGGCGACCGTCTCGCGATAAGTCACCCTCGGACGGCCGACGTTGACCTCCACCCCGAGGCCAAGGCGGACCTTCTCCACCGCGACCTCCAGATGCAGTTCACCCATGCCCGACAGCACCGTCTGACCGGTCTCGGGATCGGTCCTGACGACCAACGACGGGTCCTCCTCGGCCAGTCGAGCGAGCGCCGAGGCCAGCCGGTCCGTGTCGGTGCTCGCACGTGCTTCGACCGCCACGGAGACGACCGGTTCGGCGACGCCCGGCGGTTCGAGGACGATCGGTGCCCCCGGCGCGCACAGAGTCGAACCCGCACGCGCCGACTTCAGCCCGACCACGGCCACGATGTCCCCGGCGACCGCGCGATCCACTTGCGCATGCCGGTCGGCCTGCACACGCAGGATCCGCCCGATCCGCTCGGTGCGCCGCGCGCCCGATTCCCATACCGCGTCTCCCTTCTCGATCGTGCCCGAGTACACCCGCAGGTAGGTGAGCCGGCCGGTGGGCGTCGCGCTGACCTTGAACGCGAGGGCGGCGAACGGCGCGGCGGGGTCGGCTGACCGCTGCTCGCCGACGGCATCCTGCATACCGTCGTCACCAGCCTGCACACCGTGAACGGCGTCACGCATACCGCATACCGGCGGCACGTCCAGCGGCGACGGCAGATAGGCGACGACAGCGTCCAGCAGCGGTTCGATCCCGCGGTTGCGGTACGCCGAGCCGCACAGCACGACCACCCCGTCACCCGTACGGGTCAGGTCGCGCAGGGCCCCGGAGAGGGTTTCGGCGGAGAGTGTCTCCCGGTCGCAGAACTCCTCCAGCGCGGCCGGGTGCCGCTCCGCCACAGCCTCCTCCAGCAGTCGGCGCCGACGCAGCGCCTCCTCCCGAAGCTCCTCCGGTACAGCCGCCTCGACGACCCCCTCGATGACCGTCCCGGCAGCCGTGTCACCGCCGTCGTTCCAGGTCAGCGCCCGCATGCGCAGCAGGTCGACGACACCGGTGAAAGCGTTCTCCGCGCCGATCGGCAGTTGGACGACCAGCGGGACCGGATGGAGTCGTGAGCGGATCGACTCCACCGCAGAGTCGAGGTCGGCGCCGACCCGGTCCAGCTTGTTGACGAACGCGATCCTCGGCACGCCGTGCCGGTCGGCCTGCCGCCACACGGACTCGCTCTGCGGCTCCACGCCCGCGACGGCGTCGAACACCGCCACCGCTCCGTCGAGCACCCGCAGGGATCGCTCCACCTCGTCGGCGAAGTCGACGTGCCCGGGGGTGTCGATCAGGTTGAAGCGGTGACCGTCCCAGTCGCAACTGACGGCCGCGGCGAAAATGGTGATCCCACGGTCGCGCTCCTGGGGGTCGAAGTCGGTGATGGTCGTGCCGTCGTGGACCTCGCCGCGCTTGTGCGTGGTCCCGGTGGCGTACAGGATCCGCTCGGTGACGGTGGTCTTGCCCGCGTCGACATGGGCGAGGATGCCCAGGTTGCGCACGGCGGAGAGGTGACGGTCGAGGTTGTTGCGCACGGCCCTTGGCCTTTCGGGTGTATCCGAGAACGGGCAGCGCGATTTCCCGACGAAGGCCGCAAAGAGCAGCAGGCAGAACATGCATGACGTGTCGTCAGATTCATACTGTCGACAACACGCGGGTATGCACGGAGCGTTGGAACGCTCAGCCGTTCGTCAGGACATCCGGTGCCGGCCGCGCCGCAAGCACCGGACGGACAAAGACACGAGGATCACCTCGTAGCGAGAGCGGGGAGAGGCGACAGCGGTGTGGTCACGCATGGCCGGGCTCCCCTCGTTCGTCTCGGTGCGGCGCTGCGCTGCCATGTCGTGGGCGGCGCTCGTCTTCGGCGAGTGTAGAGGCGAACCAGCGCGCCCGGCACGCCAATTATTCGCACCGCCCGCGTCACACGCCCGCGTCACACGCCCGCGTCACACGGGCGTCGGCTGGGTCGCCGTATAGAACTGCCTCCGCACCCGGCGCAGCCACGCGTCGGCGGCCGCCTCGTCGGGCTGTTCGGGCAGCGCGCTGCGCGTCTCGGCGAACGCGTCCCCGAACCCGCGCAGCAGCGGCAGCGCGGCCTCGGGGTCGGCGGCGACCTGTCGGCCGAACCGGTGGTAGCTCTCCGGGTCCTCGACCCGGATCGTCAACTGCCCTGTGGCGTACAGCTCGTAGCCCTGGGTGCAGAGTCTCTTGAGGTGCCGGGCGTGCTTGGCGGTCCGGTTGCGGGTGTCCCCGGCGCGGTCGCCTTCGCTGCGGTTCTGGAGCTTCCGGAACTGCTGGGTGGCGTAGCCGAGATAGGCGTCACGCACCCGCCCGGCGCTGAGCAACGTCGTACGGAGGGCGATGAGTTCGTCGCCAAGTGGGGTGCGCACCTCGTACAACTCGTCCGGCAGCCAGACGAGTTCCATCACCGTCGGGTTGCCGCCGAGGGCGAGCCGGCACCACTTCGCGGCCTCGTGCAGGGTGCGGTCGGGTGCCGTGCTGACGTGCGACTCCTGCGGCCGGCTCAGGCCGTGCAGGTCCTCGGTGGGGGTGGCGAACATGCCGAGGCGGTCCACGTCGGAACCTTCGTGGGCGAGCCCGTAGGCGGTCGAGCCGACGATTCCGGACAGCAGGATGTTGGTGACGGTCACAGGTGCCCCCGGTCGTTCTCCCGACGATGATCACCGTCGCCGTCGCCGCGGTCGGTCGACGGGACGCCCATCATGCCCCGGCCCCGGCCCGAACCACCCCGCATTTTGCGGCCACGCCCGCCCGTGCGCCCACACCTCCGCCCCTCGGCTCCACCCACCCCTCCACCCGCGCTCCACCCGTCGCCCGCCGCACCCGCCGCGTCACTCGTACGGCTCAGTGCGCTGGTAGAGCGGCCTGGGCGGTGGTGCCGTGGAGGGGCAGGGGCAGCCGACCCGTCCTCAGGAGGTACCCGTGACCACCCCTCGCTCGTCGTCCCGACCGACCTGCCCGGCCCGCCCCTCCGGCCCGGCAGGGCCGACCCGTCCCGCCAGCCCGGCCCGTCTGCTGGCCGCCGCTCTCGCCGCCGGGACGCTGTTCGCCACGGCGGCCTGTTCCGACGGGGGCGGCGACAGCGCGTCGAGCAGTACGGGCGTCGCGGCCAAACCCGTCGCCGGACGGGCCACCACCGCGTCCCCGACCAAGCCGGTCATCAAGCCGCTCACGAAGGCCGGCGCGCAGACCGCGCTGATCACCGAGGGAGACCTGGAGGACGACTGGACGCAGGTGAAGACCGCCGCGAGCTGGCAGGACAAGCTGCTCATCGGCAAGGTCGACGCCGCCCAGTTCCTCACGGCCAAGACGCAAGCTCCCGCCGACTGCCAACGACTCCTCGACGGTCTCTACGACGACGACCTCCTGGGCCGTCCGTCCGGCGCGTCGGCGCTCACCGGCTTCACCGAGGGCGACTCCCGGCTGCTTTACCAGGTCGGCGCCTACCAACGGGCCACCCTCGACAAGTCGTTGGACTGGATGGATTCGCTGCCGACCACCTGCGACCAGTTCAACGCGGTCGCCCCCGACGGCTCCACACGCACTGTGCAGGTCATCGAGAACTCCCTCCCCAAGGTGGGCGACGCCCGGCAGGGTCTGACGGTGACGGTGCAGGGCGCCTCCGGCGGCTCCTCGGTCACGCTCACCCTGGACGTCGCGGCCGTACGGGTCGGGGACGACGCGATCACGGTCACCAACGGCGGACTCGACGGCGCCGACCACGACAGCACCAAGGACGCGGTCAGCCAGGGCACCACACGACTCAAGGACGTCCGGGAAGGCCGTACCCCGGCCCCGGAACCCAGCGAGTTCGACTGAAGCCGCCTCCCACTCGGCCCTTCAGGCCGAACTCCGAGCGGTCTTCCTGGTCGCCGTCAACGGTCTTCCTCCGCCCAGGACCATGTGACATATTACTGGCGTGACCAAGCGACCGAGCGGTGACGTCGTGGTCGTCGGCGCGGGCATGGTGGGCGCCGCCTGCGCGCTGTACGCGGCCCGCGCCGGGCTGGAGGTGGTCCTGGTCGACCGCGGTCCGGTGGCCGGCGGCACCACCGGCGCGGGCGAGGGCAACCTCCTCGTCTCCGACAAGGAGCCCGGCCCCGAACTCCAACTGGCCTTGCTGTCCGCGCGGTTGTGGGGCGAGCTGGCCCAAGAGCTGGGCGCGGCCGTCGAGTACGAGCCCAAGGGAGGGCTCGTCGTCGCGTCCACGCCTGCATCACTCGCCGCCCTCACGGACCTGGCGGTCGGACAGCGTGCGGCCGGGGTAACGACAGTCGACGTCAAGGCGGATCAACTTCCTTACCTTGAACCGCACTTGGCACCCGGCCTTGCGGGCGGTGTGCTGTATCCGCAGGACGCCCAGGTCATGCCCACCCTGGCCGCCGCTCACCTCGTACGGGCCTCGGGTGCGCGGCTGGAGACCGGTCGCACGGTGACGCGGATACTGCGCGGCGCCGACGGTGCCGTACGGGGCGTCCGGACCGACCGGGGTGACATCCTCGCGCCGACCGTAGTGAACGCGGCCGGGACGTGGGGCGCGGAGGTCGCCGCGCTGGCGGGGGTGGGCCTGCCGGTACTCCCCCGGCGGGGCTTCGTCCTGGTCACCGAGCCGCTGCCGCGCCGGGTGCGGCACAAGGTGTACGCCGCCGACTACGTGGCCGACGTGGCGAGCGACTCGGCCGCCCTGCAGACCTCACCGGTCGTCGAGGGCACCGCCGCCGGGCCGGTGCTGATCGGCGCGAGCCGTGAACGGGTCGGCTTCGACCGCTCCTTCTCACTTCCGGTCGTACGCGCCCTGGCGGCGGGGGCGACGCGCCTGTTCCCGTTCCTGGAGCACGTACGGGTGATGCGCACGTATCTCGGTTTCCGCCCCTACCTGCCCGACCACCTGCCGGCCATCGGGCCCGACCCCCGCGCGCCCGGGCTGTTCCACGCCTGCGGGCACGAGGGCGCGGGCATCGGACTCGCCACCGGCACCGGCCACCTGATCGCACGGATCCTCGCCGGCGAAAACCCGGAACTGAACCTGACACCGTTCCGCCCCGACCGCTTCGACGACCCCGACCACCCCCACCACCTCAGTCACCCCGGCCACCCCAGCCGCCCCCGTCACACAGGCAACACCGACCGCTCCGCCGAGGAGGCCGCTCCGTGAGCTCCGTGAACCCGCTGAAGCTGGTCCGGGCGCGTCCCGGCACCCCGTTCACCCTCGCCTTCGACGGCCGCGAGATCGAGGCGCTGCCCGGGCAGACGATCGCCGCCGCGCTGTGGTCGTCCGGTGTCACGGCCTGGCGCACCACGCGGGGCGGCGGGCGGGCGCGCGGGGTCTTCTGCGGGATCGGGGTGTGCTTCGAGTGCCTGGTGACCGTCGACGGCCGCCCCAACCAACGGGCTTGCCTGGTACCGGCGTTGCCGGGCGCGGACGTCCGTACGCAGGAAGGGACGGGCCACGATGACTGAACGCCGCCCGACGCTCGCGGTGATCGGCGCGGGCCCTGCCGGGCTCGCCGCCACGTCGGCGGCAGCGGCGCGCGGTGTGCGGGTGGTGCTGATCGACTCCGCCGCCGAGGCGGGCGGACAGTTCTACCGGCAGCCCGCGCAGGGACTCCGCGCCCGACGCCCACAGGCACTCCACCATCAGTGGCGCACCTGGGAGCGACTGCGTGCGGGGCTCGACGCCCACCTCACCGCCGGACACGTCACCCACCTGACGGATCATCATGTGTGGTGTGTGGAAAGGGAGTCGGACGGTTTCACCGTCCATGCGCTGCTGGGTCCGGAGCAGGAGGAGTCCGTCGCGGTCCGCGTCGACGGGGTACTGCTGGCGACCGGCGGCTACGAGAAGGTGCTGCCGTTCCCCGGCTGGACCCTGCCCGGCGTGGTCACCGCGGGTGGCGCCCAAGCCCTGTTGAAGGGCGGGCTCGTGCTGCCGCCCGGCCGTACGGCGGTCGTCGCCGGCACGGGACCTCTGCTCCTGCCCGTCGCGACCGGCCTCGCCGCCGCGGGAGCACGCGTCGTCGCCCTGGTCGAGTCGGCCGGTCCGGGCAACTTCGTACGTCACGCCTCGACTTGGGCGAGGGCCCCGGGGAAGCTCGCCGAGGGCGCCTTCCACGCGGCTCAACTCATGCGCCATGGCATTTCGGTGAAGGTCCGTCACATAGTGCTGGAGGCGCACGGATCCGAACGGCTGGAGTACGTCACTGTCGCCGCGTTGGACGCAGAGGGCCGGCCGGTGCCGGGTACCCAACGACGCCTGCCCTGCGACACCCTCGCCGTCGGTCATGGCCTGCTGCCTCACACCGATCTCGCGGAGGGGCTCGGCTGCCGCCTCGACGGGCCGAACGTGCGCGTCGACGACGAGCAGCGGACCGACGTTCCGGGCGTCTGGGCGGCGGGCGAGACCACGGGCATCGGCGGCGCGGCCCTGTCGCTGGCCGAGGGCCACATCGCCGGACGGTCGGCGGCAGCCAGGCTGACCGGCACGGTTCCCGACCCGAGGGAGTGGGCGCCGGCCGCCCGGTCCCGTACCCGGCTGCGGGCGTTCATCGCGGCACTGGACGGGGCGTACGCCGCGCGGCCCGTCCGGTGGACGGAACAGGTGCCGGACGAGACGGTCGTGTGCCGTTGCGAGGAGGTCACCGCCGGTGCCGTCCGGGAAGCCGTCGGCGCACTCGGCGCGGGTGACCTGCGCACCGTGAAGCTGCTGACCCGAGCCGGGATGGGCTGGTGCCAGGGCCGGATGTGCGAGCCCGGCGTGGCCGGCGTCGCGGGCTGTGAACTCACCCCCGCACGGCGGCTGCTGGCCCGCCCCGTACCTCTTGGCGTACTGGCCGCCCCGCCGACCGACCCCACGACACCCCAGTGAAGTGCTATTTCACATACCACTCACCGAAGGGACTTTCGAATGACCACCCCCGCCACACCCACCACACCCACGACTCCCCCTGCCCCCGCCACTCCCCCCGACCCCGCCGCCGTCTCCCAGCACCGCCGCCCCTGGCGTGGTGTCCTCGTCGCCACCGCGCTCCCGCTCGGCCGCGATCTCTCCGTCGACTACGACCGGTACGCCGAACACTGCGCCTGGCTGGTGGCGAACGGCTGCGACGGCGTCGTACCCAACGGCTCGCTCGGCGAATATCAGGTGCTCACGCCCGAGGAACGCAGCAGGGTGGTGGAGACCGCTGTGGCCGCGGTCGGCGGGGCGCGGGTGATGCCCGGGGTCGCCGCGTACGGCTCGGCGGAGGCCCGCCGTTGGGCCGAACAGGCGGCCGAAGCGGGCTGCGGAGCGGTGATGCTGCTGCCGCCCAACGCCTACCGCGCGGACGAGCGCGCCGTCATGACCCACTACGCGGAGGTCGCCAAGGGCGGGCTGCCGGTCGTGGCGTACAACAACCCGATCGACACCAAGGTCGACCTCGTACCCGAACTGCTGGCACGGCTGCACGGCGAGGGGCACATCCACGGCGTCAAGGAGTTCTCAGGCGACGTCCGCCGCGCCTACCGGATCGCCGAACTCGCCCCCGAACTGGACCTGTTGATCGGCGCGGACGACGTACTGCTGGAGTTGGCCGTCGCGGGGGCCAAGGGCTGGGTGGCCGGTTACCCGAACGCGCTGCCGAAGGCCTCGGTAGAGCTGTACCGGGCGGCCGTCGCCGGTGATCTCACCACCGCGCTCCCCCTCTACCGTCAGCTCCACCCGCTGCTGCGCTGGGACTCGCGCGTGGAGTTCGTCCAGGCGATCAAGCTCTCGATGGACATCGTGGGCCGGCACGGCGGCAGTTGTCGTCCGCCTCGGGTGCCGTTGCCGCCGGAGCAGGAGGCGGCTGTCCGTGCGGCCACCGAGAAGGCCGTCGCGGCGGGCCTGGCGTAACACCGCGAGGCCTCCAGCTCCAGCCCGGTACCGGACTCGACCCGCCAACTCGGCCGCACAGAAGGGGACTTCATGCGCAGCAAGCTCGTCCTGCACGCCGTCGACTCGCACACCGAGGGCATGCCCACCCGTGTGATCACGGGTGGGATCGGCGCCATCCCCGGCGCGACGATGAACGAGCGGCGGCTGTACTTTCGTGAACACCGCGACGATGTCAAGCAGTTACTGATGAACGAGCCGCGCGGTCACTCCGCGATGAGCGGCGCCATCCTCCAGCCGTCGACCCGGCCGGACTGCGACTGGGGTGTCGTCTACATCGAGGTCTCCGGGTATCTGCCGATGTGCGGGCACGGCACGATCGGGGTGGCGACCGTGCTCGTCGAGACGGGCATGGTCGAGGTCGTCGAACCGGTCACCACCATCCGCCTGGACACCCCCGCCGGAGTCGTCGTCGCCGAGGTGGCGGTCGAGGACGGCGCGGCCATGTCCGTGACCTTGCGGAACGTGCCCTCCTTCGCGGTCGCGCTGGACCGCAAGGCGACGCTTCCCGACGGCCGTACGGTGACGTACGACCTGGCGTACGGCGGGAACTTCTACGCGATCCTGCCGCTGGAGCAGTTCGGTCTGCCCTTCGACCGCGCCCGCAAGGACGACATCCTGCGAGCCGGTCTGTCGCTGATGGAGGTGATCAACTCCGAGGCGGAGCCGGTCCATCCGGAGGATCCGTCGATCCGCGGCTGCCACCACGTCCACCTGTACGCGCCCGGCGCCACCGCCCGCCACTCACGGCACGCGATGGCCATCCACCCGGGCTGGTTCGACCGTTCGCCCTGCGGTACGGGGACCAGTGCGCGCATGGCGCAACTCCACGCGCGGGGCGAACTGCCGCTGCACACCGAGTTCGTGAACGAGTCGTTCATCGGCACCCGGTTCACCGGCCGACTGCTCGGCACGACCGAGGTGGCGGGCCGGCCGGCGGTGCTGCCCAGCTTCACCGGCCGCGCCTGGATCACCGGCACAGCCCAATATCTGCTCGACCCGACGGACCCGTTCCCGGCGGGGTTCGTCCTGTGACACCGCGGGTTCCGGCACCGTGGATACTGGTGGTACGTGACATTGCACAGCCCGTATCCAAGGAGACCCCCGATGGCCGCCCTGCCCGAGAGCAGCAGCCCGTCGGCCGCCGCGCCGTCGCTCCCCGTGCTCGGAGGACGGCGCAGCAGCTTCCGTGAGCGGGTCGCCGACGCCCTGCGGGCGGCGCTGATCGCGGGTGAACTGCGGCCCGGCGAGGTGTACTCGGCGCCCGCGCTGGCCGCCCGCTTCGGCGTCTCGGCGACCCCGGTGCGCGAGGCGATGCTCGACCTCGCCAAGGAGGGGCTGGTGGACGCCGTACCAAACAAGGGGTTCCGCGTCACCGAGGTCTCCGACCGGCAGCTCGACGAGTACACGCAGGTCCGCGCGCTCATCGAGATCCCCACCGTGGTGGCGCTGGCGACGACCGCCGACCCGGTGTCGCTGGAGGCGCTGCGCCCGGCCGCCCGGGAGATCGTCGCCGCCGCGGTCGCGGGCGACCTGATCGCCTACGTCGAGGCCGACACCCGTTTCCACCTCGGCCTGCTCGCGCTCGCCGGCAACGCGCACCTCGTCGAGGTGGTCCGCGGTCTGCGTGGCCGCGCCCGCCTCTACGGACTGACCGCCCTCTCCGCGTCCGGCCGCCTGTTGGCCTCCGCGCAGGAGCATCTGGAGCTCCTGGACGCCCTGTTGACGCGCGACGAGCGGGCCGTGCACGAGGTCATGACCCGACATCTCGGCCATGTACGGAAGTTGTGGGCGTCCCCGGGCGCATGACGGCCCGGGACGCGCTCTGCCGCCTCCTCCCCGTGCCCTCGTATGCATCCTTTCCTCCCTCTGCTCCCGGCTCATTCCCCGATGCCCGGCTCCTCCCGGATGCCCGATCCGCCCTCCGACTTCGTTGTGATCCTTATCGCGGGCGGCTTAAGAGTGAGTGACGCGCCGGGCGGGCAGTTATCCGCGGGTGTTCGAGAGGATGAGGATGATGTCTGACCTGTGGGGGAATTCGTGCGGCTGTGTGTGATCGGTGCGGGTCTGTCGGGGCTGGCGACGGCACACGCCCTGAAGACCGCCGGTATCGACTTCGTCTGCCTGGAGCAGGCGCGCGACGTCGGCGGACTCTGGCGTCGTCCGCAGGCGGGCGAACGCGGCCCCGGCTACCTGTCGCTGCACCTCAACACCGCCAAGCACCTGACGGGTTACTCGGACTTCCCGATGCCCGCCTCCTACCCGTTCTATCCCCGGCACAGCCAAGTCGCCTCGTATCTACGCGCGTTCGCCGAGTGGGCGGGCGTACTGGACCGCATCGAGCTGGGCACGACCGTGGATTCCGTACGGCAGGAGGCCGACGGTGGCTGGACAGTCGTCAGCCGGGACGCCAACGGTACGGTCTCCTCGCGCGGCTTCACGCATGTGATCGTCGCCTCCGGGCACAACTCGGAGCCGTCGATGCCCGCGCTGCCGAAGGGCGCCGAGACGTTCAAGGGAACGATTCGGCATTCTCTCGACTACCGCGACGGCAGCGACCACGCCGGACAGCGCGTCGTCGTCGTGGGGCTCGGCAACTCGGCGGTGGACATCGCCGCGGACCTCTCCCGGCACGCCGAGCTGACCGTCCTCTCCGTGCGCCGCGGACTGCACATCGTGCCCAAGCAGTTGTTCGGCATGGCGCTCGACGAGATCGCCGACGCGCCGTGGTGGATCAGCATGTCCCTCGAGGAACAGCGCAAGTTCATCGACCAGACGCTGCTGGTCGCCCGCGGCAAGCTCCGCGACTACGGGCTGCCCGAGCCGGACCACCCGATGTTCGCCTCGGCCATCACCATCTCCGACGAGATCCTCAGCCGTATCCGCCACGGCGCGGTCACGCCGAAGCCCGCGATCGACGTCGTCGACGGCGACCGGGTCTCCTTCACCGACGGCACGTCGGTCACGGCGGACACGATCGTGTACTGCACCGGCTACCGCATGGCCTTCCCCTTCCTGGAGCCCGGCTGCCCGATCGGCGCGCAGGGCTCGGTCGAGCTGTACAAACGGGTCGTCGCCCCGGATCGTCCCGGGCTGTTCTTCACCGGTCTGATCCGCCCCGTCGGTTCGATCACGCGGCTGGTGGAGGCGCAGGCACGGTGGATCGCGCGGCTCGTCACCGGCGCCGCGACGCTGCCGGAGGCGGAGGTCATGCACAAGGAGATCGCCACGTACCTGAGCGGGGTCGCGGGCCAGTACGGGCAACAGCACGCCGCGTCGACCCAGGTCAACATGGCACCGTATCTGGAGGAGTTGCGCGAGGAGTGAGGTCGGGCGGGCCAGGCGGCCTGGTCGCGGGCCTCCGAGACGATGGGCACGTCGTCGCCCTCGGGGGTCCCAACACGGCTGCGTTCAGGGCCCGTTACAGGAAGATGCCCGCCCCGAGGGGCGGGCATCTTGCCTTCCTGCCTGCCAAGCCGAGGACTTGGCGCCGGCGAAGGGCGAGCCGCGGGTGCGGTGTCACATGCGGTCGGCGGAACTGCGGCGCGGAGACTGCCTCACTTGGTCAGCCAGTTGAGGAACTTGCTCCACCCTCCGCCCTGTTCGCTGCGGGGCGCTGCGGCGCTCTGGGGTGCCGGTGCTGCCGGGGTGGTGGTGGGCCGCCGGCTCGGCCGGCTCACCGGCTTGATCGGGGTGAACCGCGCGGGGAGCGTGGCGAGGCCGCGGCTGAAGGCTCCCGGACGCCACGCCAGACTCTTCTCGGGGACGCTGAGTTCGACGTCGGGCAGCCGGTTGAGGAGGTTCTCGATGGCCGACACGGCGATCTGCCGGGCGGGTTCCTTCGAGGGGCAGGCGTGCGGGCCGGCGCTCCACGCCAGGTGCGCCCGGTTGCTGCCGGCCTTGCGGGCCGCCGACAGCGCGGGGCCGGTGTTGGCGCCGGCGAAGCTGACCAGCATCAGGTCGCCGGCGGTGAGCTTCTGGCCGGCGAACTCCATGTCGGACACCGGGTAGTGGGCGGCGAAGTTCGTCATGGGCGGGTTCTCCCACAACGTGTCGTCCATCGCCTCGTCGATCAACCCGCCCTCGTGGGCGTACCGGTGGTCGGTGAGGAGTCGGTGCAGCGTGTTGCCGATGAGGTTGACCAGGGCCTCGGCTCCGGCGCCCAGCAGCAGCGAGACCTGGTGCAGCATCTCGTCGTCGGACAGCCCGGTGTGGTGCTTCAGCAGCCAGGAGGTGACGTCCTCGCCGGGCTTGCGCCGCTTGAGGGCGATCAGTTCGCCGACGGCCTGGAACAGCACCTCGCTGGCCTTTTCGGCGTTGACTCCGTCGAACATGCCGGTGATGCCGAAGAAGACGCGGTCGCCGATGTCGGCGGTGCAGCCGAAGAGCTCGTTGAACACGAACAGCGGGAGCTGCTTGGCGTAGGAGCCGATCAGGTCGGCCGAACCGCGTTCGCCGAACTGGGAGATGAGGAAGTCGGAGATCCGCTCGACGCTCTGGCTCAGCCGCATCGGATCGATGCGCATCATGCTGTCCGTGATGGACTGACGCAGCCTCAGATGTTCGGCGCCGTCGGCGCACATGCAGTTGTGCCGGTAGGCGAGCACGGGCAGGACGGGGCTGTCAGCGGGGATCCGGCCCTCGTTGAAGTCCCGCCAGCGGCGTGCGTCCTTGCGGAACGATCCGGAGTCCTGGAGGAGTTGGAGTGCGGTGGCGTAGTCGGTGACGAGGGTGGCATCGACTCCCGGAGCGATCTCCACGGGCGCGGTCGGACCGTAGTGCCGCAGGTACGCGTAGTAGGCCTGCGGGTCGGCCGCGTACTCCGGCCCGTAGAGCGGTACTCGGCCGCCGGGCTGGTGCGCCGGGCACCCCGGAGGGGGCACGGGGGCGGTGGGTTGGGCGTCCATTGCTGCTCCTAGTGTGCACGGTCCTGCAGATGGCGGACGAGGGTGATCAGCGCGTCGGCCGACGACCGTTCGTCTCGCGCGTCGCAGGTGACGACGGGGGTGTCGTCGAGCAGATCCAGTGCGTCGCGCAGTGCCATCTCATCCCGCGGAGGGGCGCCGTCGAAGTGGTTGACGGCGATGGCGTAGTCGAGTCCGTACTGCTCGATGAGGTCGATCACGGCGAAGGAGTCCGCGAGTCGCTCGGGGTCGACGAGCACCAGCGCGCCGAGCGCGCCGCGCGCCATGTCCTCCCACATCTGAACGAAGCGCTGCTGGCCCGGCGTTCCGAACAGATACAGCACGACGCGGTCGCTGATCGTCAACCGGCCGAAGTCCATGGCGACCGTGGTGGTGGTCTTGCCCTGGACCCCCTTCAGGTCGTCGACGGACTCGGCGGCCCGCGTCATCGTCTCTTCGGTGGTCAGCGGCTCGATCTCGGAAATGGCGCCGATGAACGTGGTCTTGCCGACCGCGAAGTGACCCACGACGAGGATTTTCACCGCCGTCTGAGTCGCCCCTTCGCGGACGTAGGCCTGCTCATCCAAACTTGGCCCTGAGACCATTCAGCACCTCCTCCAGGATGTCCCGGTCGGCGAGCGGTGCCCGCTGCACGGGCGGGCGGGTGATCAGATAGCCGCTCTCGGTGAGGGCGGCGAGGAGGATCTTCACCACGCCCAGGGGCAGTTGGGTGTGCCCGGCGATCTCGGCGACCGAGAGGTAGCCGACCGAGCACAGGTCCAACAGGTTCTGTTCCTCTGGCGACAGGCGGGTCGGCCGCTGTTCGTGATCGGCGGTCGCCGTGACCAGGGTGATGAGGGAGAGCTGCTTCTCGTCGGGCAGCCCACGCCCCTTGGTGATGACGTACGGACGCACTAACTCCGGCGTCTGCGACTCCAGTCCATCGAAGCCGCTCATGAGCGCGCACCGAGGTTCTCCCGCGGCGGGGTCATCAGGGCCTTGCCGAGCTGGCCGACGAGCTGCTGCATCCGGAAGGTGATGTCCGCCATGTCGACGTCCGGCGAGGCGGAGACTCCGAGGTAGGCGCCCTCGCCGGCGGAGATCAGGAAGACCCAGCCCCCGTCGAACTCGACCAGTGTCTGCCGCCACCGCATCTGCGGGTCCTCGCAGAAGAACGCGAGCGAGCGGCTGAGCGACTGCACCCCGCTCATCGCGGCGGCCACGCGGTCCGCGTCGTCCTTGTCGAAGTCCTGCGTCCGGGCCATCAGCAGGCCGTCGGCGGATATCAGGACGGCATGCAGGGCCCCGGGAATCTCCAAGGCACTGTCAAGCATCCATGACAGATCGTCGTTCACGAGACCTCATGCCCTTCGCTGCTTGCACCACGTGTACTGCTCGACTTTTCCGCGGAATCCGCGGGCGTGGCCCGGCCCGACTGGGTGCCCCGCTGGAAGGCGCCCATGATCGCTGCCGTCTCGGCGCCCGAACGGGCGTGAGTGGGGGCGGACGCGCTGCCCGGCACGATGGCCATGGGCCGCTTGCGACGCCGCTTCGGCAGGCCGTCGGCGGTGGTGGTGTTGCCGGTCAGCGCGGCGTCGGGGCCGCTGCGGCCCGTGGCGGCGACGGTGGGAACGACCGGAGCCGGCTCCTTCTGCTCGGGCGCGTTGGTGAGCAGGTCGTGCGGCAGGAGGACGACACCCCGGACACCTCCGTAGGGGGAGGAGGAGTCCACGGACACCTCGAAACCGAAGCGCTCGCTGAGCACGCCGATCACCGCGAAGCCGAACTGCGGCGGGTTGCCGAGTGCGGAGACACCCGAGACCCGGTCGCTGGAGAGGAGTTTCTCGGCCCGGGAGCGCTCTTCGTCGTTCATACCGACACCGGCGTCGTCGACGACGATGCAAATGCCCTTGGGCACGGTACGAATGTTGATTTCGACAACGGTGTCCGGGCTGGAATAGCTCGTGGCGTTGTCGAGCAGTTCGGCGAGGGCCAGTGCGACCGGTTCGACGGCACGGCTCGTGATGCCGAAGTCGACCTGCGAGAGAATCTCCACCCGCCGGTAATGGCGGACCCGGCCCTGCGCGCTGCGGACCACGTCGTACACGGACGCGACATCGCGTGCGCGCCCCAGCCAGCCGTCGCAGAGCACGGCGATGGACTGGGCGCGTCGGCCGAACTGCGAGTTCGTGTGGTCGATCTCCAGGAGGTCCTGGAGGATGACCGACTCGCCATACTTGTTCTGCAGCCGGGAAACAATCAACTGCTGTTCCGCGGCAAGGCCCTGAAGGGTCCGCATGGCGGACTTGAGGACCGTTTTCGTAGCCTCTTCGGCTCTTTCCTGAGCTGCCTCGACGGATTGCGCGTACTCGTTCTCCAACGCGGAGTAGTGGGACTTGAGTCCCGTGATCTCCTGCCTCAGAGAACGCGCCGCCCTGCGCTGACGAACAATGAGGGCGACTGCGAGGAGTACGGCCACGAGGAGAGCCCAGAGTACCGGGTTCTGTATGTAATCAGTCATAAGACTCTCTTCAGGCGACTGACGGCCAATTGCTGAATTCCCGTCAATGCGGGTGGACCGGCGGACCGCCCACACCGGGTTGACCGCCCGGACTGTCCCCGTAGTCGGAGATGTCGTCTTGCACCCATCCGCCCGCTCTACAAGCGAGCGTGATCGTATCACCACAAGAACGATCTACAGACCGCCAAGATGGCGACAGAGATAAACATTGACGATCCGTCAGTCGTTACTCGGCGCGGCCGGTGAGGGGGTGGCGCGAGGGTGGTGAGGGACCGGTGAACGACCTCGACAACAGCGGTGTCCGGCGGCATGGCAGGACAACCAATAACCGGGCATCCGCGACTTTAAGGCGACAACGGATACAGAAACAACAAAACCCGCACCCGGCGAAACGCCGAATGCGGGCCTCAATAAACCATCACCGCGATCACCGAGCGAAAACCGCTCACCACGGAGAGTAAAAGTGTCCGAGGGGGGACTTGAACCCCCACGCCCGATAAAGGGCACTAGCACCTCAAGCTAGCGCGTCTGCCATTCCGCCACCCGGACAAGGTGTCTGCCGCCTTGCGCAGGTGTTCCCCCGCGGCGACATGGACAACAATACCAAGCTTTCAGGGTGCCTTTCACCTGCATATCCGCTGGCCGCGCAGGTGGCAGGGCCAGCGCCCCGCACTCTTCACGCCAGGTGACCGCCCGATCACTTCCATGCCGGCGGCAACGCCGGCGAACTCGCAGTCGAGGCCTTTGGTCGCGACCTCCCCCTCCAGTGCGTCACCGTCCGGCTCGGCCGCATCCGTTCCCCAACAGGCCTGCCGGAAGGACGCGTTGTCGTCGAGGGCGACCTTGCCGTCAAGGGCGAGGACCTGCCCCTGCTCGGCGCGGACGAGCGGGTCGACCTCGACCAGGAGGGCGCCCTCCCGGCGGAGGCGATCGCAAGGAACCGGCCGACCGCGCGGGTGAGTACATGGGCGACGCACAACTCCGCCTCGATGGCGACGGGTTGGGCCAACGTCACCGCGCCAACCACATACCCCTCGATACGCATACGGAGCACCCGACGGACCGTCAGCTTGGCCGACGGCGGCAGGATCGGCGGCGAGCTTTACGCCGCCCACCTTGCCCCGACCACCCGCCTCGACCTGGACCTTCACCACCACTCGCCCGCCGAGTCGACAGGCGATCGACCACGCCCCCTTGGGCGAGTCGGCCACTTCGACCCTCGGTGCCAAGATGCCGTGTTCCTCGAAGAGTTGCCTTGCCGATGTTCATACAGGGGCCGGAGCCGGAGACATCGTGAGGCCGAGCTCCGATGACCGAAAGTGCCGCACGCCCCCTGGACACCATCCACCGGATGCGGGATAACAATCTTCATACAGTATCCGTCGACTGTATGCAATGTACCGACGACTGCATCCCATCCCCCTACGAAGGGACAGGACTTCGCCATGCCCGACGACACCCAGGACGTGATCTCCGGTGGTCATCTCGTTGCCAAGGCGCTGAAGGCAGAGGGGGTCGACCGCATCTACACCCTGTGCGGCGGCCACATCATCGACATCTACGACGGCTGCGTCGACGAGGGCATAGAAGTCGTCGACGTGCGCCACGAACAGGTCGCCGCCCACGCCGCCGACGGCTACGCGCGCATCACCGGCAAGCCCGGCTGCGCGGTCGTCACGGCGGGACCCGGCACCACCGACGCCGTCACCGGTGTCGCCAACGCCTTCCGCGCGGAGTCCCCGATGCTGCTGATCGGCGGCCAAGGGGCGCTCACCCAGCACAAGATGGGGTCACTTCAGGACCTGCCGCACGTCGACATGATGACGCCGATCACCAAGTTCGCGGCGACCGTGCCGGACACGGCGCGCGCGGCGGACATGGTGTCGATGGCGTTCCGCGAGTGCTACCACGGCGCGCCCGGCCCGTCCTTCCTGGAGATCCCACGCGACGTCCTCGACGCCAAGGTGCCGGTGGCCAAGGCGCGCGTGCCGAAGGAGGGCGCCTACCGCGCCTCGACCCGGTCGGCCGGCGACCCCGAGGCGATCGAGAAGCTCGCCGACCTGCTCGTGCACGCCGAGAAACCGGCCGTCCTGCTGGGCAGCCAGGTGTGGACGACCCGGGGCACCGAGGCCGCCGTCGACCTCGTGCGCACGCTCAACATCCCCGCGTACATGAACGGGGCCGGCCGCGGCACCCTGCCGCCCGGCGACCCGCACCACTTCCAGCTCTCCCGCCGCTACGCCTTCTCCCACGCCGACGTCATCGTGATCGTCGGCACGCCCTTCGACTTCCGGATGGGCTACGGCAAGCGGCTGTCCCCGGACGCGACCGTCGTGCAGATCGACCTCGACTACCGCACCGTCGGCAAGAACCGCGACGTCGACCTCGGGATCGTCGGCGACGCCGGGCTGGTGCTGAAGTCGGTGACCGAGGCGGCCTCCGGGCGCATCAACGGGGGTGCGTCCAGGCGCAAGGAGTGGCTCGACGAGCTGCGGGCGGCCGAGCAGACCGCCCTCGAAAAGCGGCTGCCGCAGTTGCGCTCGAACGCCTCCCCCATCCACCCCTACCGCCTGGTGAGCGAGATCAACGACTTCCTCACCGAGGACTCCATCTACATCGGCGACGGCGGCGACATCGTCACGTTCTCCGGGCAGGTCGTGCAGCCCAAGTCACCCGGTCACTGGATGGACCCCGGCCCGCTGGGCACCCTCGGCGTCGGCATCCCCTTCGTGCTGGCCGCCAAGCAGGCGCGGCCCGACAAGGAGGTCGTCGCCCTCTTCGGCGACGGGGCGTTCTCCCTCACCGGCTGGGACTTCGAGACGCTCGTCCGCTACGACCTCCCGTTCGTCGGCATCGTCGGCAACAACTCCTCCATGAACCAGATCCGTTACGGCCAGGCCGCCAAGTACGGCCCGCAGCGCGAACGGGTCGGCAACACCCTCGGCGACGTCCACTACGACAGGTTCGCCCAGATGCTGGGCGGTTACGGCGAGGAGGTGCGCGACCCCGCCGACATCGGCCCCGCGCTGCAACGCGCCCGGGAGTCCGGGAAGCCGTCCCTGATCAACGTCTGGGTCGACCCGGACGCGTACGCCCCCGGCACGATGAACCAGACGATGTACAAGTGAGGTGCCCCCGATGACTCCGATGACCCCGATCTCAGAAACGTCGACCAAGGCTCTCGAAGGCATCCGCGTCCTCGACATGACGCACGTCCAGTCGGGCCCGTCCGCGACCCAGTTGCTCGCCTGGCTCGGCGCGGACGTCGTCAAGCTGGAGGCACCGTCCGGTGACATCACGCGCGGGCAGTTGCGCGACCTCCCGGATGTCGACTCCCTCTACTTCACGATGCTCAACTGCAACAAGCGCAGCATCACCCTCAACACCAAGACCGAACGCGGCAAGGAGATCCTCACCGAGCTGATCCGGCGCTCCGACGTCATGGTCGAGAACTTCGGACCGGGCGCGGTCGACCGTATGGGCTTCACCTGGGACCGCATCCAGGAGATCAATCCGCGAATCGTCTATGCCTCCATCAAGGGGTTCGGGGACGGCCCGTACACCAATTTCAAGGCGTACGAGGTCGTCGCGCAGGCCATGGGCGGGTCGATGTCGACCACCGGTTTCGAGGACGGGCCGCCGCTGGCGACGGGGGCCCAGATCGGGGACTCGGGGACGGGTGTGCACGCCGTGGCGGGGATTCTCGCGGCGCTGTACCAGCGGGAGAACACCGGGCGTGGGCAGCGGGTCAACGTGGCCATGCAGCACGCCGTACTCAACCTGTGCCGGGTGAAGCTGCGGGACCAGCAACGCCTGGCACACGGGCCGCTCACTGAATATCCCAACGACGACTTCCGCGAAGAGGTTCCCCGTTCCGGAAACGCGTCCGGCGGCGGCCAGCCCGGCTGGGCGGTCAAGTGCGCGCCGGGCGGCCCGAACGACTACGTGTACGTCATCGTGCAGCCCGTCGGCTGGCAGCCGCTCAGCGAGCTGATCGGCCGGCCCGAGCTGGCCGACGACCCCGAGTGGGCGACGCCCCGGGCCCGGCTGCCCAAGCTGAACAAGATGTTCCAACTGATCGAGGAGTGGTCCTCGACGCTGCCCAAGTGGGAGGTGCTGGAGCGGCTCAACGCCCACAACATCCCATGCGGGCCGATCCTCTCCACCAAGGAGATCATCGAGGACGAGTCGCTGATCGCCAACGAGATGGTGGTCCGCGTACCGCACCCGCAGCGCGGCGAGTTCGTGACCGTGGGCAGCCCGCTCAAGCTCTCCGACTCCCCCGTCGAGGTGACCGGCTCACCGCTGCTCGGCGAGCACAACGAAGAGGTGTACGTCGGCGAACTCGGCCTCGGGGACGAGGAACTGCGCCTGCTCAAGTCGAACGGGGTGATCTGACGTGATGGCCGAGGACCGGATGCTCAGGGTGCGTTCGCTGTTCGACGCGGTGCGCGCCGAGGGGCGCACCGCGCTCACCGCGCCCGAGGGCAAGGTGATCGCCGACGCGTACGGGATCGCCGTACCGGGCGAGGAACTGGCCACGAACGTCGAGGAGGCCGTCGCGTACGCGGCGCGCTTCGGCGGCCCCGTGGTGATGAAGATCGTCTCGCCGGACATCCTGCACAAGACCGACGCGGGCGGGGTCGTCGTCGGGGTGGAGGGCGCGTCCGACGTGCGGGCGGCGTTCCACCGGATCGTCGAGAACGCGCGCGCGTACGACGCCGCGGCCCGTATCGAGGGCGTGCAGATCCAGGAGCTGCTGCCGAAGGGGCAGGAGGTCATCGTCGGGGCGGTCACCGATCCGACGTTCGGCAAGGTCGTGGCGTTCGGGCTCGGCGGGGTGCTCGTCGAGGTGCTCAAGGACGTCACGTTCCGGCTGGCGCCCGTGGACGCCGACGAGGCGCTGTCCATGCTGGACTCGATCCGGGCGGCGGAGATCCTGCGCGGGGTGCGCGGCCAGGCCGGGGTGGACCGGTGGGCGGTCGCCGAGCAGATCCGCCGGGTGTCCGAACTGGTCGCGGACTTCCCCGAGATCGCCGAGGTGGACCTCAACCCGGTGATCGCCACGCCGGAGGGCGCGGTCGCCGCGGACATCCGTGTGATCCTGTCCGACACGCCGGTCAAGGAGCGCCGGCGCTACACGCGCGCGGAGATCCTCACGTCGATGCGCCGCCTGATGGAGCCGCGCTCCGTCGCGGTGATCGGCGCCTCCAACGAGCCGGGCAAGATCGGCAACTCGGTGATGCGCAACCTCGTGGACGGCGGTTTCGCCGGGGACATCCATCCGGTGAATCCCCGGGCCGACGACATCCTGGGCCGCAAGGCGTACCGGAGTGTCACCGACGTTCCCGGTGAGGTGGATGTGGCGGTCTTCGCGATCCCCGCCAGGTTCGTGGCCGCGGCCCTGGAGGAGGTGGGACGCAAGGGGATCCCGAACGCCGTGCTGATCCCCTCCGGGTTCGCGGAGACCGGCGAGCAGGCGCTCCAGGACGAGATCGTGGCGATCGGCGAGCGCTACGGCGTGCGGCTGCTGGGGCCGAACATCTACGGCTACTACTCGACCTGGCAGGACCTGTGCGCCACGTTCTGCACGCCGTACGACGTCAGGGGCGGGGTGGCGCTGACCTCGCAGTCCGGTGGCATCGGGATGGCCATTCTGGGCTTCGCGCGCACCACGAAGACGGGCGTGTCGGCGATCGTGGGGCTCGGCAACAAGTCGGACCTGGACGAGGACGACCTGCTGACCTGGTTCGGCGAGGACCCGCACACCGACTGCATCGCGATGCACCTGGAGGACCTCAAGGACGGCCGCGCCTTCGTCGAGGCCGCGCGGGCTACCGTGCCGAAGAAGCCGGTCGTCGTCCTGAAGGCGGGCCGTACGGCGGCGGGTGCGAAGGCGGCAGGCTCGCACACCGGGGCGCTGGCGGGCGACGACGCCGTCTACGACGACATCCTGCGGCAGGCGGGCGTCATCAGGGCACCCGGGCTGAACGACATGCTGGAGTACGCGCGCGCGTTGCCGGTGCTTCCCACCCCTCAGGGGGACAACGTCGTGATCATCACGGGTGCGGGCGGCAGCGGGGTGCTGCTGTCGGACGCGGTGACCGACAACGGTCTCACCCTGATGGAGATCCCGCCGGATCTGGACGCGGCGTTCCGGGCGTTCATCCCGCCCTTCGGGGCCGCGGGCAACCCGGTCGACATCACCGGGGGCGAGCCGCCGTCGACGTACGAGGCGACGATCCGGCTGGGGCTGGAGGATCCGCGGATCCACGCGCTGGTGCTCGGCTACTGGCACACCATCGTCACTCCCCCGATGGTCTTCGCGGAGCTCACCGCGCGCGTGGTGGCCGAATTCCGCGAACGCGGCATAGAGAAGCCCGTCGTGGCGTCGCTCGCGGGTGACGTGGAGGTCGAGGAGGCCTGCCAGTACCTCTACGAGCGGGGCGTCGTGGCGTACCCGTACACGACGGAGCAGCCGGTGGCCGTGCTCGGCGCGAAGTACCGGTGGGCGCGGGCGGCGGGGTTGTTGGGGGGCGGTTCATGACGTGACCAGGCACGGGGCCGGCCGACGGTGCGCGTCGGCAGGCCCGGGCCCCGTGCGCGCACGAAAGGCATGGGACAGGGGGCGCCGGCCAGAGTTTTCGACGCACGGGGTGCCGAGCCACATAACGACCACCGACTCTTCGATCTGTTCCTGTTCGCGTCGCACCTGGACGACCCGAAGATCCGCTTCGGCGAGAACAACGACGCCGGCAACCACGGCATGGTCCACAGCTCCGAGGGGCGTTCGTCCTGGCCGGTTCCATCGGTCTCGCGTCCGCCGTGCCGGCGCTCTTCCTGAAGGCGCCCGGGAGGCCGAAGACCAGTCGTCGCATCGTCCCCAACCCGCATCCGCTCGGTGAGGAAATGGCCTGACATGACGGCAGATCCCCTCGCAACGAACAGCTCTTCGACCGGCACCGCACACCGTCCCTACCAGGAGGTGACCGACACCCGCGGCCGCGTCTACCGCATCGGCGAGACCGACCGCGACATCCTGGGCCACTCCCGCAGGCTCATGATCTATCTGCCGTGGCTCGCCATGATGGCGATCAGCGTCTTCGAGTACGCGTACGGCTCGGCGGAGGACACCCTGTCCCGCGCGCACGGCTGGACGCAGAGCAACACCTTCTGGATCCTCAGCGTCTGGGTGTTCTTCCAGGCCGGTATCGCCTTCCCGGCGGGCTGGCTGCGCGAGAAGGGCGTCCTGACGGCCCGTAGGGCCATGTACGTGGGCTCCGGGATGTGCCTGGTCGGTTTCCTCGCCCTGTCGCACCTGGACGACGTCCTGGCGGCGATCCTGGGGTTCGGGGTGGTCGGCGGGATCGGGGCCGGTCTGGTCTACGCGACCTGCATCAACATGGTCGGCAAGTGGTTCCCGGAGCGGCGCGGCGCCCGGACCGGCTTCGTCAACGGCGGGTTCGCGTACGGGTCGCTGCCGTTCATATTCATCTTCAACTACGGCTTCGACACGGCGAACTACCACCGCGTCCTCGACCTCATCGGCTGCTACATCATGGTCGTGGTGTTCGGGTGCGCGTTCTTCTTCAAGGACCCGCCGAAGAACTGGTGGCCCGCCGACCTCGACCCGTTGACGTTCGCCGGCGACAGCAGGAACGCGGCGAGCCTGGCCAAGAACCCTCCGGCGGTACGGCAGTACACGCCGAAGGAGGCCATCAGGACCGGCATGCTGCCCCTGATGTGGCTCTCCATCGTGATGACGGCCGGCGTGTCGATCTTCGGGATCTCCTTCCAGGTGGACTACGCCAAGGAGATCGGCTTCGGCCCGCTGGTCGCGGCCTCGTCCATGGGTGTCATGGCGGTCGTCAACGGCGTCGGCCGCGGGGTCGTGGGCTGGCTGTCCGACCGGTGGGGCCGCAAGCCCACGCTCGTGTTCGTGATCGTCGTCCTGGGGCTCGCGCAGTTCGGCGTGATCTGGGCCGGTGACGTCAGGAGCGAATGGCTGTTCCTGTTCTTCGCCTTCCTGTCCGGCTTCGGCGGCGGCGCGTTCTACCCGCTGTTCGCGGCCCTCACCCCGGACTACTTCGGCGAGAACTACAACGCCACCAACTACGGGCTCGCGTACAGCGGCAAGCTGATCAGCGGCCTGTTCGGCGGCGGACTCGGCTCCATGGTCGTCGCGGCCTGGGGCTACAACGGCGCGTACGCGCTGGCGGGCGGCGTCTCGATGGCGGCGGCGGGCATCGCCCTGCTGCTGCGACAGCCCGGGCGGAACAGCGGGGAGATCGCCTCGGCCCCCCGGCCCACCGGCTGACGACGCACGCGCGCGTGGAGGCTCACTCCCTACGTCCCTCGGGTGGGCCTCCACGCGCGCGTGCGCGTACTCAGCACATCCGGTGTGTCCGGCGCATCCGGTGTCGGGTGCTCAGCACTTCTCGCGCAGCGAGTGCAGGTGCGCGCTCGACTTCCGGGCGAAGGCGAACGACTCGACCGGGTTGTCGTGTTCGGCCTGCCAGTGGTGGGCCAGGCGCTCGCCGCGCAGCCGGGTGACGGCGGAGATGAACCGCTGGTAGTCGATGTCGCCGTCACCCACGTCGACCATCCGGTACCCGAACTGGTCGGCGGGGTCGCTGACGCCGTCCTTCACGTGGAAGAGCGGGTAGCGGTGCGGCTGCCTCAGTACGTAGTCCAGCGGCTCGAAGGGCGCGGGCCTGCCGTCGGTCCGCGTCGAGAAGCGGAACTGGCCGACGTACGCCCAGTAGATGTCCATCTCCAGGAACACCAGGTCGGGATCGGTCTCGGCGAGCAGCACGTCGTAGAGGCGGACCTTGGGGTGGTCGGTCGCGAAGCCGAACTCGTCGGAGTGGTTGTGCTGGTAGAACTTCATGCCGCGGGCCCTGGCCGCCGCTCCGTACGTGTTGAACTCCTCGGCCGCGCGCTTCCACGCGTCGACGGTGGAGCCGTAGCGGAACGGGCCGGAGGCGGTGCCGATGTGCTTGAGGCCGAGGGCCTGGGCGTCGTCGAGGACCTTGGTGAGGTTCTGGGCGAAGGTGTACGCGTTCGGGTCGTCGGCGTAGTAGCCGACATGGCTGCCGATCGGTGTCAGGCCGTGGTTGCGGGCGAGTCGCTTGAGCTGGGCGAGGGTGATGGGGCCCGCGGAGCCCTGCGTGTAGCCGGCGAACTCGACCTCGTCGTACCCGTACTTCTCCAACTCGGCGAATACGGCGGCGAAGCCCAGCGTGGAGACCTTGTCCCGCAGGCTGTAGAGCTGGATGCCGAGCCGGCCGGGGGGCAGGACGGGACGGCCACGGCCGGTGACCGACGCTCCGGTGCCGGTGCCGGTGGCGGGCGCTGCCGTGGCCGGGGTCGCGGCGGCTCCCAGCAGTGCGGCCGCGGTGGCTCCCGCGGCGACGCCGAGCATGCCTCGTCTGGTCAGGCGGTGGGCGAGTTCGGGGTTGGTGTCGGTGTCGAAATTGCGGCTCATGTCTGGAACTCCTCGGGATCGGGGGGCGTTGTCAGTGGTGAGTGCTTCA
This sequence comes from Streptomyces sp. yr375, assembly GCF_900110755.1. Classification (GTDB taxonomy): domain Bacteria; phylum Actinomycetota; class Actinomycetes; order Streptomycetales; family Streptomycetaceae; genus Streptomyces. Next base: position 200,930 of record NZ_FOFF01000003.1, on the reverse strand, counting down.
CTTGTGACCATTCGGCAACCAGTCAGCACAGACCGGCCAGTTGGAGCAGCAGTGCTTTCACGTCGGTGGCCGCGACGCGGTCGCCGAGCGAACGGGGGGTGGAGCAGATGAGGAGCGGACCGTCGTCGTCGCTCGCCGGAAGGCGGCCGTGGCTGCCTCGAATAGGTGACGGATCGAGGGGCACGACCGCCATGCGGTAGCGCATGCCGAGCTTCTTGCGGGCCAGGGCGGTGGCCGCCTTGACCTTCACATACGGGTCGAGCGGGTCCATGAACAGCTCGACCGGGTCGTAGCCGGGTTTGCGGTGGATCTCGACGAGTCGGGCGAAATCGGGCGCGCGAGCGTCGTCGAGCCAGTAGTAGTACGTGAACCAGGCGTCCGGCTCCGCCACGGCGACGAGTTCGCCGGAGCGCGGATGGTCGAGGTGGTGCGCCTTCTTGCCCTCGTCGTCGAGGAGTTGCTCGACGCCGGGCAGTCCGGCGAGCGCGGACCGGGTGACCTCCAGGTCCTCGGGGCGACGCACATACACGTGGGCGAGCTGATGGTCCGCGACCGCGAAGGCACGGGACGCCGTCGGGTCGAGGTACTCCATGCCGTCCTGGGTGTGCACCTCGAGCAGGCCCGCGCGGCGCAGGGCGCGGTTGATGTCGACGGGCCGGCTCACCCGGGTGATGCCGTACTCGGACAGTGCGACGACGGTACGGCCCTGCGCGCGTGCGTCGGCCAGCAGCGGGGCCATGGCCGCGTCCAGGTCGGCGGCCGCCTGGAGGGAGCGGGGGTCGTCGGGGCCGAAGCGCTGGAGGTCGTAGTCGAGGTGAGGGAGGTAGCACAGGGCCAGGTCGGGTCGGCGGGTGCGCAGGATGTGGCGGGTCGCGTTGATGATCCAGCGGCTGGAGACCAGGTCCGCGCCCGGTCCCCAGAAGTGGAAGAGGGGGAAGGTACCGAGTTTCGCAGTGAGTTCGTCGTGCAGGGCCGGGGGCCGGGTGTAGCAGTCGGGTTCCTTGCGGCCGTCGGAGTAGTAGACGGGACGGGGGGTGACGGTGAAGTCGGTGTCGGCGCCCATGGCGTACCACCAGCAGATATTGGCGACCGTGTAGCCGGGGTGGGCCCGGCGGGCGGCGTCCCACAGCTTGTCTCCGGCGACGAGACCGTTGTGCTGCCGCCACAGCAGGACGTCGCCGAGCTCGCGGAAGTACCAGCCGTTGCCGACGATGCCGTGTTCGGCCGGGAGCGTGCCGGTGAGGAAGGTGGACTGCGCGGCACAGGTGACGGCCGGCAGGACGGTTCCGAGCGGGGCCCGGGAACCGGCCTGGGCGAGGGCCCTGAGGTGGGGCATGTGGTCGAGCAGACGGGGGGTGAGACCGACGACGTCGAGGACGAGAAGAGGTACGGGACTGTTGGCCACCAGAGCGGTCACGGCAGCTCCTTGAGCCCGAGGTCCGTCAACAGGTCGCGGGCCAGGGCGAGTTCGGCGGCGATGCCGTCGATGAGCTGGGCTCGGGCGCGCGGCCGCAGCTCGGGTGGGAGTGCCTGCCAGGTGTAGGTCTCGACCTCGAGGTGCCGGGTGAGCGGGTGCGGGCCGCCGACGAGCCGGGTCAGTGCGGCTTTGAGTACGGGGAGTGTGGAGGTGAGCGGCGCGGCGGGGGCCGCGTGCAGCGGGACGTGGAAGTGGGCCCGCCAGGGCCGGTCGGCGGGCAGGGCGGTGCCGGCGAGGGCCTCGCCGAGGTCGTCGGTGCCGTGCAGACCGGCGGCGGTGACCGTGCGGGTCTGGTGCAGGAAGCGGGGTTCGTCGAACGCGGCGAGGGCTTCGCGGACGGCTGCGAGATGGGGGTGTTCGGCGTGCAGGGCGGCTGATAGCTGGGATTTGACGACGGGGACGCGGGCTGCGGCGAGCGCGTCCAGGGCGGGGTGCGGGTCTTCGAAGGAGGTGGCGAGATGGCAGGTGTCGACACAGATGCCGATACGGGGGTGGCCGACGGCCGTGAGCGGGGCGAGGGCGTCGGCGGTGGTCTCGACGATGCAGCCGGGCTCCGGTTCGAGGCCGACGCGGACGGAGCGGCCGGTCAGGTCCGCCAGCGCGTCCAGGCGGTCGGCGAGGGTGCGCAGGGCGGCGCGGGCCGTCTCGGCGCGCTCGGCGTTCCAGGCGGTGCGCCAGCCGAGCGGGAGGGTGGAGATGGTGCCCTCGGTGACGTCGTCGGGGAGCAGCCCGGTGAGGACCCGGGCCAGTGCGGTGGTGTGGTCGAGGCGTTCGGGGTCGGCCCAATCGGGCTTGTACACGCGGTACTTGACCTCTTCGGCGCCGAACCCCTCGTAAGGGAAGCCGTTGAGGGTGACGACCTCGAGGCCGCGCCGGTCGAGCGCGGTGCGCAGGACGCGCAGGGCCGACGGTTCGGCGTCGAGGGCGCGGGCGGCGTCCTTGGCGAGCCACAGGCCGATGCCGAGCCGGTCGCGGCCGAGGCGGCGGCGGACGGGCTCGCAGTGGTCCCGGAGTTGCGCGAGGACGCCGTCGAGGGTCTCGGCGGGGTGCACGTTGGTGCAGTACGCGAGGTGGACGGTGGTGCCGTCGGGGTGGCGGAAGCGCATCGGTCACTCCCCGCCGCGCAGGATGGAGTTGCCCTCGTGCGTGGGGTCGGGGGAGGTCACGTCCAGGGTGAGGCGACCGCTGAGGCCGTAGAAGGCGACGGGGTTGCGCCACAGGACGAGATCGACGTCGTCCTCGCCGAAGCCCTCCGCGAGCATCAGGTCGGCGACCCTGCGGGTCTTGAGGGGGTCGCTCCTGCCCCAGTCCGCTGCGGAGTTGACGAGAACCTTCTCCGGGCCGTACACGCGGAGGATCTCGATCATGCGGGTCTCGTCCATCTTGGTGTCGGGATAGACGGAGAAGCCGAGCCAGCAGCCGGCGTCCTTCGCCTCCTGCACGGTGGTCTCGTTGAGGTGGTCGAGCAGGACCCGGTCCAGGGGCAGGGCGGATTCCCGGACGACGTCGAGGGTGCGGCGCAGGCCGGCGAGCTTGTCGCGGTGCGGGGTGTGCACGAGGGCGGGCAGGGCGTGATCGGCGGCCAGTTGGAGCTGAGCGGCGAGGGCGGTGTCCTCGGCGGGGGTCATCGAGTCGTAGCCGATCTCGCCGACGGCCACCACGTGGTCCTTGAGGAGATAGCGCGGCAGCTCGTCCAGGACGGCGGCGCAGCGCGGGTCGTTGGCCTCCTTGGGGTTGAGGGCGAGCGCGCAGTGGTGGGCGATGCCGTGCTGCGCGGCCCGGAAGGGCTCCCAGCCGAGGAGGGAGTCGAAGTAGTCGAGGAAGGAGGCGGGCGAGGTGCGGGGCTGCCCCAGCCAGAAGGCCGGCTCGACCACGGCGCGGACGCCGGCCGCGTGCATGGCCTCGTAGTCGTCGGTGGTGCGCGAGGTCATGTGGATGTGGGGGTCGAAGATGCGCATCAGGACTCCTTGCCGTGGGGGTCGGTGCGGAGGACGGCTGAGCTGTGCGGGCCGGGGGAGTTCGGGTTCGGCCGGGGTGGAGCCGTGGGCGGTGACGGCGGTCTGGTCTGTGTGGTCTGTGGTGCGGGTTCGGGGCGGCTGGGCGCGGTGGGTGTGGTCGGGTCGGTCAGGGTCAGGACTCGGTGCAGGTCCGGGGGTACGGGACGGCCTGCCGCGGTGCGTTCGGCGGCGTGGTCGGTGAGCATGCGGGCGAGTTCGGCGTCGGCGCGGGCGCGGTGTTCGAGACCCGCCACCTCGTCGACGGGCACTCCGGCGGACAGGCACTTCAGGACGGCGTGGCGCCACGCGTGGGCGGCGAGGTGACGGGCCGCGTAGGGGCCGACGGCGGCGGCCAGGAGCCGGGTGTCGTGGGTGCGCAGAGCGTCCTCGACGAGCGGGACGGCGTCGGGGCCGGGCACGAGGTGGGGCAGGGCGTGCAGGACGGCGCGACGCTCGTCGGCGGTGCCCTGGAAATAGACGCGGGTCAGGGCGTCCGGGTCGGCGCGGGCCGCGTGGAGGATGAGCACCCGGGCGGCGTCGGCGTACCGGCTGCCGCAGCGACGCCCGGCCTCGGCGAGGCGCAACTCCCAGACGGAAATGGGCCCGTGGATCCCGGGATGGGCGGCGGCCTCGTCGAGAGCCTGGTGGAACCAGGTGCGGGCGGAATCGTGGAGGTGGGTGTCGAGATGGCTGTGCAGGACGTCGAGAGGGGTGGGAGTGACAGTGGGGCCCGTGTGTCCCGCTTCCGGGGTGGCCGGGCCGGCCGGGGGCGGGGTCATGGGGCGCTTCCTTCTGGGGTGGCGGAGGGCTCGCCGGGTCGTGCGACGGGCGGGTTCACGGCCGGGGACGGTCGGCTGGGGAGTGCGGCGCGGAAGGGGGGCCGTTGGCGGGCTGCGGGTTGGGCGGTCGGGGCGAGGGAGGAGGGCGGCCTCGGGGCGGCGCGGTGGGTGCCTCGGGCGGTTGTCTCGGCGCGGCGCAGGAACGGGAGGGAGAGTTCGGCGTAGTGGGGGCCGGCGTGGGAGTGCCGGGGCAGTTCGACCACCATCAGCCCGCGGTAGCCGGTCGCGGCCAGAGCGGCAAGGACGGGCGGGAAGTCGATCTCGCCGGCTCCGAAAGGGAGGTGTTCGTGGACAGCGCGACGCATGTCCTCGATCTGGACGTGCCGCAGCCAGGGAGCGGCGGCGCGTACGCAGTCGGCGGGAGGGAGTGGTTCGAGGCACTGGCAGTGGCCTATGTCGAGGGTGAGGCCGAGGGACGCCGGGTCGCCGAGGGTGCGGCGCAGCCGGTGGAAGTCGGCGAGGGTCGCGAGGAGGTGACCGGGTTCGGGTTCGATCGCGAGAGGGATGCCTGCGGTCGCGGCGGTGTCCAGGACGGGGGTGAGGGAGTCGGCGAGGCGCTGCCATGCCGTGTCCGTGTCGGTGCCCGGCGGGACGGTCCCGCTGAAGCAGTGCACGGCGTGCGCACCGAGGTCACCGGCGATCTGGACGGCACGCAGGAGCAGACCGACGCGGCGGGCACGGTCGTCCGGATCCGGGTCCAGGAGCGAGGGACCGTGCTTGCGGCGCGGGTCGAGGACATAGCGGGCGCCGGTCTCCACGGTGACGTCGAGCCCCAGGGTGTCCAGTCGGTGCGCGACGCGTCGGGTGCGGGTGGCGAGGTCCGGGGCGAACGGGTCGAGGTGCATGTGGTCGAGCGTCAGTCCGAGGCCGTCGTAGCCGAGATCGGCGAGGAGGGAGAGGGCGTCGTCGAGGCGGAGATCGGCGAGGCCGTTGGTGCCGTAGCCGAAACGGAGTGGGGGTGAGGGCGGCAGCGGGGATGAGGACGAGGGCGGGGGCGCGGTGACGCCTGGATCGGGAGACAGGGGGTTCGTGTGGCGGGCGGTCTGGTGCGGGGCGTCTTCGTGCGGGGCGTCTTCGTGCGGGGCGTTGTCGTGCGGAGCTCGCTCTTGCGGGACGCGGTCCTGCGGAGCGCGGTCCTGCGGAGCGCGGTCCTGCGGAGCGCGGTCCTGCGGAGCGCGGTCCTGCGGAGCGTTCCCGCAGATCACGTGCCCGAGGCTCGGGTGTCCGAGGTCGGCGTGCCCGGGGTTCATGTGATGCTCACCCGCCTCGCGAGTTTCCGGGCGACCGGGGCCAAGGCTGCCGTGAGCAGAGCGGTGGTGGTGGCCCCGGATCGGGCAGTGAGGGCGGCCTGGAGGGGGATGGTGGCGCGGATGCCGGCGCCGACGGCACGTTGCGTGAGGGGAGGTGACGGGTTGAGGGAGGCGTGCAGATAGGGCCGGGCCGTGGTCGTGGCGTAGGCGGCGGCGAGGGCCACGGTCAACGGCGTGGGTCGGCGGCGTGCCGGACGGCCGTGTGCCAGAAGGGTGCGCACCAGCGGGTTGTGTGGCGAAGGGGCGTGTGGCGAAGGGGCGTGTGCCGGTCGGTCGTGCGGTGGCCGTCCTTGGTGGCTGCGTGGCTCCTCGTCGGGTGACTGTCCGCGTTGCAGGAGCCAGGTCAGCGCGCCTGTCGTGGCCAGGGCTGCCAGGGCGGCGGTCGGTGTGCCGGCGCGGGTCTCCTGGCGGGACAGGGTCGTCAGCGCGAGGGTGTGCGTGGTCAGGAGCGCCGCGGAGGGGAGCGCCGGGCGGGTGCGGCCTGCTGTGGCGGCGGCACCCAGGAGGAGGTCCAGACCTCGGGCGGCGGCCATGGCGAACGGGCCCGCGGTCGTGTGTTTCAGGGCGAGGTCGTAGGACCAGACGGTGACGGCGAGGGGAGCCGCGACCGTCAGGGCGGGGCGCCCGGCCCGGGCGGCCAGGGCGAGACCGGCGGCGGTGAAGGCACAGGCCGCCGTGAACGCGGCGGTGGGACTCACCCGGCCGGAGGGGAGTGGGCGGTGGGGGCGTTCCACCGCGTCCTCCGCGCGGTCCGCCCAGTCGTTGAGGGCCATGCCGGCTTCGTACAGACAGAGGGAGGAACCGATGGCGAGCAGGGTCCGGTGGTCGGGGCGGGCGGCGACTGCGGCCGCGCCTGCCAGTGCGTCGCCGGGGACGGTGAACAGTGCGGGCAGACGGAGCAGTTCGGCCCAGGCACCCATGCGGGCACGCATGCGGACACGCCTCGTCTCCGCCGTAACGGGCTCCGTCGTAACGGGCTCCGCCCTACCAGTTCCCGTCCCACGGGTTCCCGTCGTATCAGTGCTCGCTCTCGCCAATCCTCTCCCGCTCACTTCGCCTCCTCGCCGGACCCTGTCGTGGATGTGCGCCGTGTGTCGGGCGGGTTCCCTTCGGCGTGGGCGTTCCGCTTGCCGCGCGCGCCCGGTCCGCCGACCTCCAAGCGCCGGGCGAGCCGTCGCAGCTCCGTGTGCTGGTCCGCCAGGGCCGACGGCGCTTCGCCCACGGGGTCCTTGAAGAAGAAGGCGAGTTCGGTGAGTGGGCCGGAGAGGGCGGCTTCGTGGGCTCGGGCGGTGAGGCGGGCCAGGTCGAGGACGAGGGGTGCGGCGAGCGCGGAGTCGCAGCCCTGCCAGATGGTCTGGAGGATCATGCGGGTGCCGAGGAAACCGTCGAAGGCGACGTGGTCCCAGGCGGTCTTCCAGTCCCCAAGGACAGGGACGTCGTCGATGTGCACCTGGCCCTCGGGAGTCGCGCCGAGGGTGTCGGCGAGGACGCGCTCCTTGCCCGCGTTCTTCGCCTCGGCGGCGGCCGGGTCGGCCAGGGCGGCTCCGTCACCGCCGCCCAGGAGGTTGGTGCCGGACCAGGCCCGGACCGTGAGCGCCCGCTGCGCGAACATCGGCCCCAGGGCGGAACGCAGCAGCGTCTGGCCGGTCTTGCCGTCGCGTCCGGCGTACGGCAGTCCGCTCGACTCGACCAACGGTGCCAGCGCCGGGTGGTGCAGCCCCGTGGACGGCGTGAAGTTGACGTACGGGCAGCCCGCGCGCAGGGCGGCCGCCGCGTACAGCGAACTCGGGGGCAGCGCGGGCCCGTTGGCGGCGGGTTCGGTGGAGGCCACGTTCACCACGACCGCGCGCGCCAGACCGCACCGGCGTACGAAGTCCCGTAGGTCGGCGGTGAACGCGGCGATCAGTTGCTCCTCGTTCCGGGGGTCGCCCGGGAGGGGGCCTCCGGGTCTGATCTCCCGGTCGGCGGCGGTGAGTTCGGCGTCGACCCCTGCGGGCAGGCCGGCCGGGAGGACTCCTCCGGCGGCGAGTTGTTCGGCGCGTTTGGGCAGCGGGCAGTCGGTGGTGTCGTGGCCGCCGAAGACGAGGGAGGACAGGGCCGGCAGGCCGCTGTCGGCGAAGGCGGGCGATTCGGTGACCAGGCCCGTCGGCGGGTGCAGACCGGCCGCGACGGCGGCGCACCCCGCGACCACGGTGGTGGCCACGGAACCGCGCGCCCCGATCAGCCAGACGCCGACGCGCGGGGAACGGGAGGGGGAGAAGGGAAGGGGAAGGGGGAGTGACGCGGGCATGGGCAGCCTCCTTGTCGTGCGCGAGGGCAGTTACGCGAGGGCATGTGCGCGGGGTCATTGCGCGGGGTGGGGTGGCGGCGGGCGGGGGTCCGGCGTGCCCCGCCCGCCGCCGTTCAGTCGCCCTTGACGGGCAGTTCCCTGATCCGGACGTCGCGGAAGGACACCTGGTCGTCGGCCCCGTGGTTTTGCAGTCCGATGTGTCCGTCGCGCAGGCTTCGGGCCGGATCGGTGTTGGTGAAGTCGTTGATCTGCACGCCGTTGAGCCAGACGCGCAGGCGTTCGCCGACCACGCGGATCTCGTACGTGTTCCACTCCCCCGGCGGGTTCAGCGCGCGGTCCCGCTTCTTCAGGTCGGCGGACCGGAAGCCGTAGACGGACCCCGTGGTCTTCTCGGGGACGTCGGTGGCGTCGATCTGGATCTCGTAGCCGTTGTCGACGGCGGACCAGGGGTCGTCGGACGGCGGGAAGCCCACGAACACACCGGAGTTGTCGTCACCGGAGTTGTCGTCACCGGAGTTGTGATCACCGGAGTCGTCGTCATCGGTGCCGCTCGGGGCGCCGGTCGTGGTCTTCCAGTCGAGCTTCAGGGAGTACGCCCCGAAGCTCCGGTCGGCGTACCAGAGGAGGCCCATACCGCCCGTCGACGTCAGCGTGCCGTCGTCGGAGAGGGTGAAGGAGCCGGGTCCGGCCTGCCGCCAGCCGTCCAGGGACGTGCCGTCGAAGAGTGGACGGTATCCGTTCTCCGGTCGACAGTCCGCACGCACGGCGTCGACCGCATACAGCATTCCGCCCAGCAGGTGTCTGCGGAATACGGGATCCTCGTAGGACTCCCTCGTGTGGCCGCCCCCGGTGTAGAAGGCGCGGCCGCCCTGGTAGTTCTGGCACCAGGCGATCGGATGGTCGCCGTTCATGGTGCCGCCGGTGTACGAGGACTCGTCGAGCGAGGCCAGGACGTGGACCCGCTCGCGTGGGTTGGAGCGGTAGTCGTACCACTCGTCGGTGCGGTTCCAGGTGCGGTCGAGTCCCGAGGTCGCCGGGTGGGCGCGGTCCTCGACGCGGACCGTTGCGGGCTGGATCGCCGGGTGCGACTCGAACCGTGCGCCGACGAGACCGCCGTAGAACGCCCAGTCGTACTCGGTGTCGGCCGCCGCGTGGATCCCGACATAGCCGCCGCCGTGCCGGATGTAGCCCTCGAAGGCGGCCTGTTGGACGGCGTCCAGGACGTCCCCGGTGGTCGACAGGAAGACCACGGCGTCGTATCGCCGCAGGTTCGCAGTCGTGAACGCGCCCGCGTCCTCGGTCGCGTCGACCCTGAAGCCACCCGCCACGCCGAGCTGCCGCACCGCCGTGACGCCGTCCGGAATCGAGTCATGCCGGAAACCGGCCGTCTTGGAGAAGACCAGCACTCGCGCCCGCGAACTACCGTCCGCAGACGTCGAGTTGGACGCGGAAGCGGCCGGTTGGGCTAGGCAGCCGAGGAGCAGTACGGACCCGGCGGCAGCGCTCATCGCTGTGCGCATACAGGCCGCCCCTCAGCCCGTTGCCGTCGTGAAGGTGAAGTCGTCCACCTCGTACAGGGGTCCGCTCTCGTACCGGGATCCGCTCTCGTACGGGGATCCGCTCTCGTACCGGGATCCGCTCTCGTACGGGGATCCGCTGCCGCCCTTGACGACCAGGTAGAGCGTGGTCGCGCCCCTCGGGGCACGGGACAGTCGAGCGCTGACGTCCTGATAGGTGTCCCATCCGCCCGTGGCCGGCACGGTCGCCTTCCCGAGCAGGGTGCCCTTCGGCGAGCCCGCGCGGACCTCGAGGGTGCCGCCGGTACCGGCGGAGGACACCCTGACGGTGATCTTCCGGGCGTTGCCGAGCGCGTACGGCGTGAAGGAGATCCAGTCGCCACGGGTGAGGTCACCCACCGTGCGGCCACCGTGGGCGGACGCGCGGGCGGTCACCGTGACGCCGGAGGAGGAGGCACCGAAGTGCTCGGCCTGACGGTGCCGGGGCTGGAGGACGTTCTGGTCGTGCGAGGTGAGTGCGGCCTGCCCGCCGCCTCCGCCGTCGGTGTACTCGGCGTCGAGCACCCCGAAGATGTTGGCGTCCTCGTCGTGGCCGCCGTCGGCGCTGGTCTGGAGGGTGCCGGTGCAGCCGTTGGCCGAGGTGACCGGGTGGCCGTGGCTGTCGTGGCCGAGGACGAAGGTGACCTCGACCTTGGCGCAGTCGATCGCCGTGCCGTCCTCGGGGTCGGTGACCTTCACCTTGAACGGGATCGCGTCGCCGAAGCTGAACAACTGCCCGTCCTTCGGCGTCTCCAGGACCACCTTGGGGGCCGTGTTCCCCACGACGACCTGCACACTCGCGCTGCCGGTGCGGCCCGTGCCGTCCTCGGCGGTGAGGGTCGCGGTGTACGTGCCGTTCTCCCTGTACCGGTGCGTGGGGTCGGTCGCCGTCGAGGTGCCGCCGTCGCCGAAGTCCCAGCGGTAGGTGAGCGTGTCGCCGTCCTGGTCGGTGCTGCCGGCGGAGGAGAAACGTACCTTCAGGGGGGCCTGTCCCGAGGTGCGGTCGGCTGCGGCCTGGGCGACCGGGGAGTGGCCGTCGGTGGCGTTCTCGATGCGGTACAGGCCCGAGTGCTCGTCTCCGCCGAACCAGGCGGTGCCGTAGTCGAGGACGTACAGCGCCCCGTCGGGCCCGAACGCCATGTCCATGATCTGGGTGCCGGTCCACGGAACGGGCTCGATCGACTGCACCGCGCCGTTCGCGTCACTGGCGATGCGTTTGATCCAGCGGCGGCCGAACTCCCCGGCGAAGAAACTCCCGTCGTACGCCTCCGGGAACTTCACCGGTGAGTCGAGCGAGGCGTCGTAGTGGTAGACGGGGCCGCCCATCGGGGACTCCGAACCGTCGCCGAACTCCGGTACCGACGGGCCGTCGTACGGGATCCAGGCGGGCTGGGCCGGGGGCAGGCCGGTGAGTCCGGTGTTGTGCGGCGAGGTGTTCTTCGGGGCGGCGCAGTCGAAGGGCGCGCCGGATACACCGGTCGCGAAATCGTATGCGGTATACGGGTCATTGTCGCCCGTGCAGAACGGCCACCCGAAGTTGCCGGGACCGGTGACGCGCGCGAACTCGACCTGGCCGGCCGGTCCACGGGCCGGGTCGGCGGTGCCGGCGTCGGGACCGTAGTCGCCGACGTAGAGGATGCCGGTGGTCTGGTCGACGCTGAAGCGGAACGGGTTGCGGAAACCCATCGCGTAGATCTCGGGCCGCGTCCGGTCCGTGCCGGGCGCGAAGAGGTTGCCGTCGGGGACGGCGTACGAGCCGTCGGCGTTCACCTTGATGCGCAGGATCTTGCCGCGCAGGTCGTTGGTGTTGCCTGCGGAACGGCGGGCGTCGAAGGCGGGGTTGCGGTCGGCGCGCTCGTCGATGGGGGTGAAGCCGTCCGACTGGAACGGGTTGGTGTCGTCGCCGGTGGACAGGTAGAGGTTGCCCGCCGCGTCGAAGTCGATGTCGCCGCCGACATGGCAGCACAGGCCGCGCGAGGCGGGCACGTCGAGGATCTTCGTCTCGCTCGCGGTGTCGAGCGTCCCGTCCGTCTTCAGTACGAAGCGGGAGAGTCGGTTGACTCCGTCGAAGGGGGCGAAGTCGGCGGCGGTTCCGGTCTCGGGGGCGTCGCCTGCCGGGGTGTCCAACGGCGGTGCGTAGTAGAGGTAGATGAAGCGGTTGGCGGTGAACTCCGGGTCCACGCCGATGCCTTGGAGGCCCTCCTCGTCGTGGGAGTAGACGTCGAGCTTGCCTGCGAGTCGGGTGTTGCCGGCGGCGTCGGTGAGCCGGAGTTCGCCGTCGCGCGAGGTGTGCAGGACCGAGCGGTCGGGCAGGACGGCGAGCGACATGGGCTCGCCGACCTCGGCCTCCCCCTTGGCGAGGGTGACTTGTTGGAAGTCCTCGGCGGCCGTGACGGCCGAGTCTGCAACGGCCGCGTCGGCTGCGTCGGCCCGGGGCGTGGTGAGGGTGAGGGACGCGCCGGCCAGCAGGGCACCGCCGAGGAGGGCGATCGCTCTGCGCAGCGAAGGACGGCGTCGCCTGCGGGCCTCGGCTCTGCCTGTCTCGGCTCTGCCTGTCTCGATTCTGTCGGTCCTGGTTCTGCCGGTCCCGGGTCTGCGGGTGCCGGTGGTGGGGTCGTTCCCGTGCACGGGTGCCTCCAGGATGGGGCTGGTTGTACGGGCGGGTGCGGGTGGGTGCGGGGATGCGCCGTCATCCCGGACCGAACTGATGAATGGTCAGAAGCGGTTGGCTCGGTCTCAGTTGCCGAATGCCGCGTCGAAGGAGGCCGACGGCGGCTCGAAGTCGTAGGCCTTGAGGCGGGTCAGCGCCTCGGGGGCGCCCTGGAGGCGGTCCATGCCGGCGTCCTCCCACTCCACGGAGATCGGGCCCTGATAGTCGATGGAGCGCAGCATGCGGAAGACGTCCTCCCAGGGGACGTCGCCGTGGCCGGCCGAGACGAAGTCCCAGCCGCGGCGCGGGTCGCCCCAGGGCAGGTGGGAGCCGAGGCGGCCGTTGCGACCGTCGAGGCGCTTGCGGGCCTCTTTGCAGTCCACGTGGTAGATCCGGTCGCGGAAGTCCCACAGGAAGCCGACCGGGTCGAGGTCCTGCCACACGAAGTGACTGGGATCGAAGTTGAGGCCGAAGGCCCGTCGGCGGTCGACCGCGTCCAGTGTGCGTACGGTCGTCCAGTAGTCGTATGCGATCTCGCTGGGGTGGACCTCGTGCGCGAACCGCACGCCCTGCGCGTCGAAGACGTCGAGGATCGGGTTCCAGCGCTCGGCGAAGTCCTCGTACCCTCGCGCGATCATCGACTCGGGTACGGGCGGGAACATGGCGACCAGGTGCCAGATGGCGGATCCGGTGAAGCCGATCACCGTGTCGACGCCGAAAGCCGCCGCGGCCCGCGCGGTGTCGGCGATCTCGGCGGCGGCGCGCCGCCGGACGCCTTCCGGTTCGCCGTCGCCCCAGATGCGGGCGGGCAGGATGGCCTGATGGCGCTCGTCGATGATGGCGTCGCAAACCGCCTGTCCCACCAGGTGGTTGGAGATGGCCCAGCACTTCAGGCCGTACTTGTCGAGGAGTTGGTGGCGGTCCTTCACATACCCGGGGTCCGCGAGTGCCTTGTCGACCTCGAAGTGGTCGCCCCAACAGGCGAGTTCGAGGCCGTCGTAGCCAAAGTCGCGGGCGAGGCGGCAGACCTCTTCCAGGGGCAGGTCGGCCCACTGGCCGGTGAAGAGTGTGAACGTGCGCGGCATGCTTCAGGCCCTCCTCGGTCCTCTGTCGTCAGTTTTCGGTTCACGGTCCTTGGTCCTTTGTCCTCAGTCCGCGATGGGGGTGTAGACGGAGTTCTTCTCGGCGCTCTCCTCGACCGCCGCCAGGACGCGCTGCACCTGTAGTCCGTCGGCGAAGGAGGGCTCGGGGCTGCGGTTCTCGGCGACGGCGTGGACCAGGTCGCGGGCCTGGTGGACGAAGGTGTGCTCGTAGCCGAGGCCGTGTCCCGGCGGCCACCAGGCGTCCAGGTAGGGGTGGTCGGGTTCGGTGACGAGGATGCGGCGGAAGCCGGCGTGCGTACCGGGCTCGGTGGCGTCGTGGAACCACAGTTCGTTCAGGCGCTCCAGGTCGAAGGCCAACGAGCCGCGCTCACCGTTGAGTTCGAGCCGCAGGGCGTTCTTGCGTCCGGTGGCGAACCGGGTCGCCTCGAACGAGGCGAGCGCCCCGGAGGCGAAACGGCCGGTGAACAGGGCGGCGTCGTCCACCGTGACCGTGCCGGTGTCGGTGCGGGTGCGGGAGTTGGTGTCGTCGGCGGACGTGGCGCTCAAGCCGCTCGCCGGGCCGCCGGGCAGCGGACGCTGCCGTACGAAGGTCTCGGTGATCGCGGAGACTCCTGCGAGCCGCTCCCCCGCCAGGTGTTGTGCGAGGTCGACGATGTGCGCGCCCAGGTCGCCGAGCGAGCCGGAGCCTGCCAGTTCCCTGCGCAGTCGCCAGGTCAGCGGGAACTCCCGGTCCACCAGCCAGTCCTGAAGGTACGTCACCCGCACGTGCCGCAAGGTGCCGAGCCTGCCCTCGGCGACCATCCGCCGGGCCAGGGCGGTGGCCGGGACCCGGCGGTAGTTGAAACCGACCATCGCCAACTTGCCCTGGCCGTAGGCCGTTTCGGCGGCGCGGGCCATGACCTCGGCTTCCTCGACAGTGTTCGCGAGGGGCTTTTCGCACAGCACATGCTTGCCGGCGGCCAGCGCCGCGACGGCGATCTCGGCGTGCGAGTCGCCGGGGGTGCAGATGTCGACGAGGTCGACGTCGTCCCGGGCGATCAGGGCACGCCAGTCGGTCTCGGTCTCCGCCCAGCCGTGCCGGTCGGCCGCCGCGCGCACGGCGGAGGCGTCGCGGCCGCAGATCACGGCGAGGACCGGGCGGCGGGGCAGGTCGAAGACGCGGCCCACGGTGCGCCAGCCCTGGGAGTGGGCGGCGCCCATGAACGCGTAACCGACCATCCCCACACGGAGCGGCGGCTTGCCGGCCTCCGGACCTGCTGGCTGCTGCGGCTGTTCCATACGGTTGTCCTCCTTGTCGTCGTGGCACGGTGGGGGGTGGGAGCAGGGGGTGGGCGGTGGACGTCGAACTGGCCGCCTTGCGCGGCCTACTTGAAGCCGGTGGACATGTACTGGTCGACGTTGGTCTTGTCGACGACCGCCGAGTAGAGGGTGATCGAGGCCGGGATCTCGTACTCGGCGAGGCCGCCGACGCCCTTGCCCTGGCCGAGGGCGCGGGCGAGGTCGATCGCGGAGGCGGCCATGGTCGGCGGGTAGAGGACGGTCGCCTTCAGGACGCCGTTGCCCTGCTTGATCGCCTGGAAGGCGGCGAGCGCGCCGGCGCCGCCGACCATCAGGAAGTCGTCGCGTCCGGCCTGCTCGATGGCGCGCAGCGCGCCCACGCCCTGGTCGTCGTCGTGGTTCCACAGCGCGTCGAACTTGGGTTGTGCCTGAAGGAGTTGGGCCATCTTGGCCTGCCCCGACTCGACCGTGAACTCGGCGGCCTGGCGGGCCACCTTCTTGATGTTCGGGTAGTTCTTGAGGGCGTCGTCGAAGCCCTGGCTGCGCTGCTTGGTGAGCTCCAGGTTGTCCAGACCGGCCAGCTCGATGACGCGGGCGTCGGACTTCCCCTTGAGTTTCTCCCCGATGTAGTGCCCGGCGTTGAGGCCCATGCCGTAGTTGTCGCCGCCGACCCAACACCGGTACGCCTGAGGGGTGTTGAAGATCCGGTCGAGGTTGACGACCGGAATGCCCGCGCGCATCGCCTTCAGCCCGACCTGGGTGAGGGCCTTGCCGTCGGCGGGCAGCACGACCAGTACGTCGACCTTCTTGTTGATGAGGGTCTCGATCTGGCCGATCTGCTGGGCGGTGTCGTTGGAGCCCTCGGTGATCTCCAGGGTCACGTCGGAGTACTTCTTCGCGCGGCTCTCGGCGTTGTCGTTGATGGCGTTGAGCCAGCCGTGGTCGGCCTGCGGTCCGGCGAAGCCGATGGTCACCTGCTTGCCGGGCTTGTCGTCGGCGGCCGACTGGTCGCTGCCCGCCGGCGCTTCGTCCCCGGCGCTGGAATCGTTGCTGGTGCAACCTGCAAGGAAGGTGCCGGCGGAGACCGCGGCGGCCCCGAAGAGCATTCCTCTGCGACTGGTGAAGCGGTTCGTGAAAGGTGTCGGCTCTGGCATGGCGGTGAACCCTCTCCTCAGGACGTGCTCGCGGTACGGCGCTGGACCAGCACGGCGGCGACGATGATCGCGCCCTTGGCGATCTGCTGGACGTCGCTCTGCAGGTTGTTCAGGGCGAAGATGTTGGTGATCGTGGTGAAGATCAGTACGCCGAGCACGGAGCCGGTGATGGTGCCGCGCCCCCCGGTGAGCAGCGTGCCGCCGATGATCGCGGCCGCGATGGCGTCGAGTTCGTAGAGGTTGCCGTTGGTGTTCTGGCCCGACCCGGACAGGATGATCAGCAGGAAGGCGGCGATGCCGCAGCACAGTCCGGACAGCAGATAGAGGTAGAGCCGCTGGCGGCGCACGTCGATGCCGGCGAGCCGGGCGGCCTCCGCGTTGCCGCCGACCGCGACCGTGCGGCGGCCGAAGGTCGTGCGGTTCAGCACCAGCCAGCCGATGACCGTCACGATCGCGAAGACGATCACGAGTGGCGGGACGCCGAGCAGGTAGGCGTCGCGCTCGCCGAGGTCGAGGAGGCCGTCGACCGTCACGATCTGCGTCCGGCCGTCCGTGATCTGCAGCGCCAGCCCGCGGGCGGAGGCCAGCATGGCGAGCGTGGCGATGAACGGCACCATCCCGCCGTAGGCGATGAGCAGGCCGTTGACCAGGCCGCAGCCCACGCCGACGAGCACCGCGGTGAAGAGGATGCCCGCGAAGCCGTATTCCTGGGTGGCGACCGTGGTGGCCCACACCGAGGCGAGGGCGACGATCGCGCCGACCGAGAGGTCGATGCCGCCGGAGGTGATGACGAACGTCATGCCCACGGTGACCACGCCGATCACCGAGCCCTGGGTGAGGACGAGTTGGAGGTTGCGGGTGTCGAGGAACTCCTCCGGCTTGGTGATCCCGCCGATCACGACGAGCGCGGCGAGCACCCCGAGGAGGGAGAGCGTGCGGAGGTCGGTGCGGGCCGCCAGGGTGCGCCAGGCGGCGGGGGGGCGGGAGCTGCGGCACCTTGTCGGTGCTGCCGCGCGGTGGGGAGACGGGCTGCGTCATGACGCCGGGCTTCCTTCCATGACGAGGTCGAGTACGCGGTGTTCGTCCAGTTCACGGGCGGGCGCCGTGTGGACGACGCGGCCCTCGCGGAGCACCAGCACGCGGTCGGCGAGGCCGAGCACCTCGGGGACCTCGCTGGAGACCAGCAGTACGGCGAGGCCTTCGTCAGCCAGTCGACGGACGACTGCGTACAGTTCGGCGCGGGCTCCGACGTCGACGCCCCGGGTCGGCTCGTCGAGCAGCAGGACCCGGCAGCCGCGCAGCAGCCAGCGGGCCAGGACGGCCTTCTGCTGGTTGCCGCCGGACAGGGTGCGCACCGGGGCGGACGGGTTGTCGGGGCGCAGGGACAGCTCACGTGTCGCGGCCTGCGCCGCCCCCCGCTCGGCGCGCTGGTCGATCCAACCCCCGCGTGCGAAACGGGACATGGAGGAGACGGAGACGTTGCGGGTGACGGACTCCAGCATCAGCAGGGCCTGCGCCTTGCGTTCCTCGGGAGCGAGCCCGAGCCCGGCGCGTACGGCGGCCCGCACGCTGCCGGGGCGCAACGGCCGTCCGTCGACCAGGACTTGACCCGCGCCGGGCTTTCGCGCTCCGTAGATCGTCTCCAGGATCTCCGAACGTCCCGAGCCGACCAGTCCGGCGAGCCCGACGATCTCTCCGGGCCGTAAGGTCAGGTCGAGGGCCGCGAACTCACCGTCCCGGGCGAGCCCTCGCACCTCCAGTAGGGGCTTGCGACCCCCGGTCACGGCAGCAGCGGCCACCTCATCCGACGGCCGCTCGGGGAAGACGTACTCGACGTTGCGTCCCGTCATCAACGCCACGACCTCGCGCGTCGGCGTCGCCTTCGCGGGCAGTCCGCCAGCCACCGCCCGTCCGTCCTTCAGTACGGTCACGCGGTCGCCGATCCGCCGGATCTCCTCCAGCCGGTGCGAGATGTAGACGACGGCCACTCCGGCGGCGGTCAGATCGCCGACGATGCGGAACAGGTTGTCGACCTCGTCGGGGTCGAGGGCGGCGGACGGTTCGTCCATCACGATGAGCCGTACGTCGTGCGAGAGCGCCCGCGCCATGGAGACGATCTGCTGCTGCGCCGCCGACAACTCGCCCACGAGCTTGGCGGGTTCAATCTCCGGGTGCCCAAGTCGCTTCAGCAGGGCAGTCGTTGAAGCGCGGGCCGCCTTGGCCCGTACGACGAAGCCGGCGGCCGTGGGTTCATGGCCCAGGTGGACGTTCTCGGCGACCGACAGGTGCTCCACCAGGTCGAGTTCCTGGTAGATGGTGGCGATGCCGAGGCGCATGGCCGCGATCGGGGAGCGCAGGGTGACGGGGTCGCCCTGCCAGCGGATGACGCCGCCGTCGGGCTGGTGGGCGCCGGCCAGGACCTTGATGAGGGTGGACTTCCCGGCACCGTTCTGGCCGAGCAGGCAGTGCACTTCGCCGGCCTGGACGTCGAGGTCGACACCGTCCAACGCCCGTACCCCGGGAAAGGACTTGGTGATGCCGGACATGCTGAGGAGCGGTGGTTCTGATGCCATGTGGGTTCCCCTCGGCGGGCGTGCGGGCCGGAGTCAGGGCAGAACGAAGTCGTTGTTCTCAGGCAGCGCAGGGCAGGGCAAATCGAGGCAAGGCGGGGCGAGTTATCGGGTTTCGCATAGCCAGGCAGGGCGGCGCGCTGTGCTGGTGGGCCGTGTCGATGGCGGGCGTGCCGGGATCGGATCAGGTGGGGCTGGATCGGATCGGGTCGGGTGGGGCCGGATCGGGTCAGGTCGGGTGGCGAGCTTACGCGGGGGAGAACAGGTGGTCGCTGATCAGTCGGGCCGCGCCGATCACACCGGCGGTGGGTCCCAACTCCCCCAGGACGATGGGGAGGTTGCCGGTCGCGAGGGGCAGCGACTGGCGGTACACCTGGGTGCGGATCGCGGCGAGCAGGGTGTGACCGAGGCCGGTGACCCCGCCGCCGATCACGACCAGGCCGGGATTGAAGAACGAGACGAGTCCGGCGATGACCTGGCCGACGCGGTTGCCGCCCTCGCGGATCATCTCGATGCAGGTGGCGTCGCCCGCGGCGGCCGCGGCTGCGACATCGACGGCGGTGAGGCGGCCGTTCGTCTCCAGCCGTGCCGCGAGTTCCGCCGAAAGGCCCTGCTGGGCCGCCTCCGTCGCGTCACGGGCCAGGGCCGCGCCGCTGAAGTAGGCCTCCAGGCAACCCCTGTTGCCACAGGCGCACGGGCGGCCGTCAGGCACGGCCTGGATGTGCCCGATGTCGCCCGCGCTGCCGGTCGTGCCACGGTAGACCTGGCCGCCGACGACGATGCCGCAGCCGATACCGGTGCCGATCTTGACACAGAGGAAGTCGGCGACGGTGCGGGCGACGCCCGCGTGCTGCTCCCCCATCGCCATGAGGTTCACGTCGTTGTCGACCATGACCGGGCAGCCGAGTTCCTGGCTGAGCGCCTCCCGCACGGGGAAGCCGTCCCAGCCCGGCATGATCGGCGGCGCGACCGGCACGCCCTCGGGAAAACGAACCGGACCGGGTACGCCTATGCCGGCGCCGTCGAAGCCCTCGGCGAGTCCCGTCGCCCTCAACTTCGCGGCCATGGACAGGACTTGCTCGAAGACCGCGACCGGTCCCTCACGTACGTCGAGGGGTTGGTTGAGGTGTCCGAGGGTCTCCAGTTCGGCGTTGGTGACGGCGACGTCGACCGAGGTCGCGCCGATGTCGACGCCGAGGAAGCGCAGCCCCGGGTTGAGCCGGACGTTGTGGGAGCGGCGGCCGCCGCGCGAGGCGGCGAGGCCGTCAGCGACGACCAGCCCCGTTTCCAGGAGCCGGTCCACCTCCACGGCCAGCTTGGACCGGGACAGGTCGACCCGATCACCCAGTTGGGCACGGGAGTTGGGGCCGCTGTCCCGCAACAGCGTGAGCAGGCGGGCCTGGTGAGCGTTCGCGGGTCGCGCCGTCATGCGTCTCACGAACCCCTCCCCGCCTCAACTCGGCCACCAGTGTCGGGCTTTCGAAGGGAACGTAGCAGCGACCGCCGCACTAGGGAAGAAGTCGTGCACGGATTGCCGTCAACTTTCTCCACTCACAGGACAAAGCCGTGCGGGCGCTCGCCACGCCCCATCAGCCCCTGAAAGTTCAGGACTTGGCGCGGGCGTGGTACGAGCGTCGGGTGTGCTCGGTGTGCTCGCGCATCAGCCGGGTGGCCGACTGCTCGTCGTGGGCGACGATCGCGGTGATCAGCTCGCGGTGCTCGGCCCAGGACTCGTGGCCGCGCTGCCGGGCGATCGGCGTGTAGTACCAGCGCACCCGGCGGTCGACCCGGGCCGCCAGCTCGGCGAGGACGGCGTTGCCCGCGATCTCCATGATCTTGGCGTGGAAGCGGGCGTTCAGGGCGACGGCGGCGTCCACGTCGTCCTCGGCGACGGCCGTCATTCCCTGGCCCTGGATCTCGTCCAGCGCATCGATGTCGGCCTGGTTCGCGTGCAGGGCGGCGAGCCGTGCGGCTTCGGCCTCCAACAGCGTGCGGACGGTGAGGAGTTGGTCGGCCTCCTCCTCGGTCGGCTCGTGCACGAACGCGCCCTGGGCCGGCCTGAGGTCGACCCACCCCTCGGTGTTCAGCCGTTGCAGCGCCTCACGCACCGGCTGCCGCGAGACACCGAGGTGTGCGGCGAGCTCGCTCTCGACGAGGTGCTGGCCGGGCTGGAGGGCGCGGGTGGTGATGAGCTCGAGCAGCGCCTCGTAGACGCGGTCGCGCAGCGGGCCGGGCCGTTCGAGCTTGGGCACCGCACCCTGCGGCAGTCCTGGCGACAACATCGGTCGGTCCCCTCCTGGGCGACACCGGGCAACCGCACCTCGAAAGCCCCGCATCGATTGACGTATCGACCGCCCGCAGCCGGGCTTCGGCAGCCGAGGCCGACCACCCGTGGCCGGTTCGACTGCGAGCGGTCGCCTGTAGTCGGTCGACTGTCTACAGCCGAGTACCGAGTATCGATTGTCTTTCGTCTACAGTCTACGGCGCACAGCAGCTCCCGGCCCGCCCGCGTGCGTCCCGCCGCCGTCCCGCCCCGTCTACGGGCAGCGCACGACCTGTCCCGCGTACGACAGGTTGCCGCCGAAGCCGAACAGCAGCACCGGGTCCCCGGTGGAGACGGCGCCCTGCTCGACGAGCTTGGAGAAGGCCAGCGGGATGCTGGCGGCGGAGGTGTTACCCGATTCGGTGACGTCGCGCGCGACGACCGCGTTGACGGCGCCGATCTTCTGCGCGAGGGGTTCGATGATGCGCAGGTTCGCCTGGTGCAGGACGACGGCGGCGAGGTCCTCGGGGGTGAGTCCGGCCCGCTCGCAGGCCTGGCGCGCCAGGGGCGGGAGCTGGGTGGTGGCCCAGCGGTAGACGCTCTGCCCCTCCTGCGCGAACCGCGCGGGCTGCCCCTCGATCCGCACCGCGTTGCCCATCTCGGGCACCGAACCCCACAGCACGGGCGCGATGCCGGGCTCGACCCCGTCCGGACAGGTCTCGACGACGGCGGCGCCGGCTCCGTCGCCGACGAGCACGCAGGTGGTGCGGTCGGTCCAGTCGGCCACCTCGGACATCTTGTCGGCGCCGATCACCAGGGCGCGGGTCGCGGCGCCCGCGCGCAGGGTGTGGTCGGCGGTGGCCAGCGCGTGGGTGAAACCGGCGCAGACGACGTTGACGTCCATCGCGGCCGGCTGCGGGATGCCGAGCCGGGCGGCGACCCGGGCGGCCATGTTGGGCGAGCGGTCGATGGCCGTGGAGGTCGCGACCAGCACCAGGTCGATGTCGCCCGGCGTGAGACCCGCCGACGCGAGCGCCTTGGCGGCGGCGTGCGCGGCCAGCTCGTCCACGGGCTCGTCGGGGCCGGCGATGTGGCGCGTGCGGATACCCACCCGGCTCCTGATCCACTCGTCACTGGTGTCGACCAGGCCCGCCAGGTCCTCGTTGGTGAGCACCTTGGCGGGCTGGTAGTGGCCGACGGCGGCGATGCGCGAGCCGTTCATTGGGGGGTCCCCCTCGTTGCCTTGGGTAGCGGGATCCTCCAGTCTGATCAGTGACTCGCGGGTACGGGGGCGCGTGAAGCGACAGGAAACCGGTTCCCGGGTTGTCGGCTTCCCCATAGCCCTCGGACGCCCGAGCAACCGTCGAACACCCACCCGGCGAACATCCGCCCCACGAACACCCGCCCCACCAGCCTCCTCATCAGCACCCGCCCCATCGGCACCCGCCTCATCGGGACCGGCCCCAGGACACCGCTACCCGGTGAACAGTTGCGTCGCCTTCTGTACGAGCTCGTACAGCCCGTAGGCGAGCGGGGCGCCCACCCACAGCCAGGAGAAGGCGATCAGCGGCCGTCGGTCAGGCTGCGGACTCGGGCTGCTGTCGTTCGACATCGGCGGCCTTCCTCTGGGCGGGGATGTGGTGGCGGGGGTGGACGGGCCGGACGAGTTCGTTGGCGACGAAGCCGACGGCGAGCAGCCCGATCATGATGAACAGGGACAGGGTGTACAGCGCCGAGCCGTGCTTCCCGGCCTCCTCCTGCCGGTCGGCGATCCAGTTGACGATCAGCGGGCCGAGCACGCCGGCCGTGGACCAGGCGGTGAGCAGCCGGCCGTGGATCGCGCCGACCTGGTAGGTCCCGAAGAGGTCCTTGAGGTAGGCGGGGATCGTCGCGAAGCCGCCGCCGTAGAAGGAGAGGATGACCAGCGCGCACAGGACGAACAGGGGTTTCGACGAGTCGCCGATCAGCGCGATCAGCCCGTACATCAGGGCGCCGACGCCCAGGTAGACCCGGTAGACGTTCTTGCGTCCGATCAGGTCGGAGGCCGACGACCAGCCGATCCGGCCGGCCATGTTCGCCGCGGACAGCAGGGCGACGAAGCCGGCGGCCGCGGAGACCGAGACCGGGGTGGAGGTGTCGCTGAAGAAGTCCCTGATCATCGGGGCGGCCTTCTCCAGGATGCCGATGCCGGCGGTCACGTTCATGCAGAGCACGACCCACAGGCACCAGAACTGCGGCGTCCGCACCGCGCTGCGCGCCGAGACCTGCACCCCCTCGACGGCGCTCGGCCCGCCCGCGACCGGCCGCTCGCCGCGCGGCACCCGCACCAGCAGGACGCCCAGCGTCATGAATACGGCATACGACAGCCCGTGTACGAGGAACGCGAGCGCGATCCCGGAGCTGTCGGAGCCGAACGACTCCAGCATCTGCGCCGACCAGGGCGAGGCGATGAGCGCGCCGCCGCCGAAGCCCATGATGGCGATGCCGGTGGCCATGCCGGGGCGGTCCGGGAACCACTTGATCAACGTGGAGACGGGCGAGATGTAGCCGATGCCGAGGCCGATTCCGCCGACGAAGCCGTAGCCGAGGACGATCAGCCAGTACTGCTCGGTGGCGGCGCCGAGCGCGGAGATCAGGAAGCCGGACGAGAAGCAGACCAGGGCGACGGTCATCGCCCAGCGCGGCCCGTTGCGCTCCACCAGCGTGCCGCCGAAGGCGGCGGACAGGCCGAGCATGACGATGGCGAGCTGGAACGGGAGCGCGCTCTGCGTGCCGCTGAGGCCGAGCGCGGACTCCAGTGGCGGCTTGAACACGGACCACGCGTAGGCCTGGCCGATGGAGAGGTGGACCGAGAGGGCGGCCGGCGGGACGAGCCAGCGGCTCCAGCCGGGCGGTGCGACAGGGGGACTCATGAGTCCTGAACGGTAGGAAGCCGCGCGGGAGTTGGAAAGGCGGCGCGTCGACAGTTTTCGGTGAACGGTATGCGAGCTGCGCCGAACGGTCGGACCGCCCGGTTCACGAACCCACCGACGAGACCACCGACGAGATAACCGACGCGGCGTGCGCGTACTGCGGAGTGGGCTGCAACCCCACGCCGCACGTGCAGGACAATGAGATCGTGGAGGTCACCTCACCGCACGACAACCCGGTGGCCCACGGCAATCGCTCGGCAAAGGGCCGCTTCGGCTACCAGCACGTACAGAACCGGGGCTGATCAGGACATGGGACGAGTCACCGAACGACGCAAAGTGATCCGCATCAGGGACGGAGTGGTCGCCACCAGGCCGGACACCCTCGTCGCCGAGGAACCGATGGAGATCCGGCTCAACGGCAAGCCGCTCGCCATCACCATGCGCACGCCCGGTGACGACTTCGCGCTGGCCGCCGGTTTCCTGGTCAGCGAAGGTGTGCTGGCGACCGCATCCGATCTGCTGAACATCGTCTACTGTGCGGGCGCGACGGCCGACGGATCCAACACCTACAACGTGGTCGACGTACGCACGGCCCCCGGCGTGGCGATCCCCGACATCACCCTCGAGCGGAACGTCTACACCACCTCCTCCTGCGGCCTGTGCGGCAAGGCGAGCCTGGACGCGGTCCGGACGACGACCCGCTGGCCCATCGCCGACACTCCCCCGCTCCAGGTCGAGCCCGAGCTGCTCGCGAGCCTTCCCGACCGGCTGCGGGCGGCGCAGCGGGTGTTCGACCGGACCGGCGGGCTCCACGCGGCGGCCCTGTTCTCCGAGGACGGCGAGCTGCTCGACGTACGGGAGGACGTGGGCCGGCACAACGCGGTCGACAAGCTGGTCGGCCGGGCCCTGCAGAACGGGGAGCTGCCCCTGTCGCGGACGATCCTGCTGGTCTCGGGCCGGGCTTCGTTCGAGCTGGCGCAGAAGGCCGTGATGGCGGGCCTCCCGCTGCTCGCGGCGGTCTCCGCGCCGTCCTCCCTGGCCGTGGACCTGGCCGCCGAGACCGGGCTGACGCTGGTGGGCTTCCTGCGCGGCAGTTCCATGAACGTGTACGCGGGCGAGGACCGCATCGCCCTACGGACCGCGACCGCTCAGGGCTGACCCTTACGTCACGCCGCCGCCGGTGCCCTCTCCTCGGCCCGTTCGCGCGACGGTTCCAGTGGATCGCGCGCCCGGCGTTTGGCGATGATCGCGCAGACCATCAACTGCATCTGGTGGAAGAGCATCAGCGGCAGCACCGCCAGGGAGGCGTGCGCGCCGAACAGGACGCTCGCCATGGGCAGTCCGGCGGCGAGGGACTTCTTGGAGCCGGCGAACTGGATGGCGATGCGGTCCTCCCGGTTGAACCGCAGCGCCCTGCCGCCGTACCAGGTCAGGGCGAGCATCACCGCGAGCAGGACGGCCTCGACGACGAGCAGTCCACCGAGCCGTGCGGCGCTGACCTGGTGCCAGATGCCCTGGACCATGCCCTCGCTGAACGCGGTGTAGACGACGAGGAGGATCGAGCCGCGGTCGACCAGCCCGAGCACCTTCTTGTGCCGGGTGACGAACCCGCCGATCCAGCGGCGCAGCAACTGCCCCGCGAGGAACGGTACGAGGAGTTGCAGCACGATCTCGACGAGCGAGTCGGCGGAGAAGCCACCGCCGCCGCCACCGCCGCTGCCGAGCAGGGCCGCCGCCAGCAGCGGGGTGGCGACGATCCCGACCAGGGAGGAGAAGGAGCCGGCGCAGATCGCGGCGGGCACGTTGCCGCGGGCCATGGAGGTGAAGGCGATCGACGACTGGACGGTCGACGGGACGAGGGTGAGGAAGAGCAGCCCCTGGTAGAGCGGGTCGGTGAGGAAGACCGGGACGAGGCCGCGCGCGGCCAGACCCAGCACCGGGAAGACGACGAACGTGCAGGCCAGGACGGTCACGTGGAGTCGCCAGTGCTTCAGTCCGTCCAGCGCCTCACGGGTGGACAGCCGGGCCCCGTACAGGAAGAAGAGGAAGGCGATCGCGGCCGTGGAGGCGCCGGAGGCCACGTCGGCGGCGGTGTCGCGCGCCGGGAACAGTGCCGCGAGCCCGACGGTCCCGAGCAGCAGCAGGATGTAGGGGTCGACCGGCATCCGACTCGGCCAGTGCAGGCGTTTCACGGTGCTCCACGTGCGGTTCGATACTGCGGTTCGATGAGTTCGACGGGTCGATGAGTTCGGTGAGGGTCGGTGCGGTTCGATGAATTCGACGGGTTCGACGACCTTGTGTCAGGGCCCTGAGGACCCCGCTCCATGGTCCTCTTCCGGACCGTGATCGGGAATCCCGTACACCGCACTCACTGTCATCACGCACCGCGATAACCAAGCCCTCAGGGGCTACTGTGACGGGTGTGTACGAGCCCTCCCATCTGCGCACCTTCCTCGCCGTCGCCCAGACGCTGAGTTTCACGCAGGCCGCGCGGCGGCTCGGGCTGCGGCAGTCCACCGTCAGCCAGCATGTGCGGCGTCTGGAGGACGCGACCGGGCGGACCCTGTTCACCCGGGACACGCACTCCGTGGAGCTCACGGAGGACGGCGAGGCGATGCTCGGGTTCGCGCGCCGGATCCTGGACGTCCACGAGCAGGCCACGGCCTTCTTCACCGGCGCGCGGCTGCGCGGCCGGCTGCGCTTCGGCGCTTCGGAGGACTTCGTACTGACCCGGCTGCCGGAGATCCTGGAAGGCTTCCGCTCCGACCACCCCGAGGTCGACCTGGAGCTGACGGTGGAGCTGTCGGGCACCCTGCACGAGCGACTGGCCGCCGGGAAGCTGGACCTGGTGCTGGCCAAGCGCCGCCCCGAGGATCCGCGCGGCGAGCTGGTGTGGCACGACGGGCTGGTGTGGATCGGCGCGGAGCGGCTGCGGCTGGACGCCGACCGTCCGGTTCCGCTCATCGTGTTCCCGCCGCCGGGCATCACCCGCGCGCTGGCCCTGGAGGCGCTGGAGCGGCAGGGGCGGGACTGGCGGATCGTATGCACGAGCGGCAGTCTCAGCGGTCTCGTCGCCGCGGCTCGGGCGGGCCTGGGTGTCATGGCGCACTCACGGGGCCTGATCCCGCCGGGCCTGGTACGGATCCCGGACCGGGCGGGGCTGCCCGAGCTGGGGCGGGTCGACTTCGTCCTGGTGCACGGCCGCAGGCGGACGTCGGCCCAGGGTGCCGCGGACGCCCTCGCGGCGGCGATCCTGGCGGGCGGCGACCGACTGCACCGGCATCCGACGACGTAAGCGGTAGGGGCAGATTCGGTGGAGATTGCGGTCCCGAAACTTGCCCCGCTCCCACCCCGTCACCGGGTGGGGTAGCTTTCACGGCGCTGTACGGCCACGAGAATCGGCCATTTTCGAAGCCGGAGCGGAAGCGGGGTGCCTGGTTTGCGCGAGTTCACCAACCCTCCGTTGGCGTTGGCACCGCCGGTCGGCGGTCTGGCCGACGTCGTCTTCCAGCACGCGCAGGACGACCCGCAGTACATCGCCCTCGGCCGCAAGGACGAGCGGGGCGACTGGCGGGACGTCACCGCCGCCGAGTTCCGCGACGAGGTCCTCGCCCTCGCCAAGGGTCTGCTCGCGCAGGGCATCCGCTTCGGCGACCGGGTCGCGATCATGTGCCGCACCCGCTACGAGTGGACGCTCTTCGACTTCGCCCTGTGGACGATCGGCGCGCAGGTGGTGCCGGTCTACCCGACGTCCTCCGCCGAGCAGTGCTTCTGGATGCTCTACGACGCCGAGTGCACGGCCGCGGTCGTCGAGCACGAGGACCACGCGATGACGATCGCCACCGTCATCGACCGCCTCCCGCAGTTGCGGCAACTGTGGCAGGTGGACTCGGGCTGTGTGCAGGAGCTGTACGACGCCGGCGCAGCCATCGAGGACGAGGTCGTCCACCGGCACCGGCAGGCGGTCACCCCGGACTCGACCGCGACGATCATCTACACGTCCGGTACGACGGGCCGGCCCAAGGGCTGTGTCATCTCCCACCGGAACTTCATGTTCGAGGCGGACACCGTCATCGAGCGCTGGGAGCCGGTGTTCCACTCCAGGAAGGGCGACGAGGCGGCGACGCTGCTGTTCCTGCCGCTCGCGCACGTCTTCGGGCGGATGGTGCAGATCGCCGCGATCCGCGGCAAGGTCCGCTTCGGCCACCAGCCGCAGTTGCACGCGTCCGCCCTGCTCCCCGATCTGGCCCTCTTCAAACCGACGTTCTTCCTGGCCGTGCCGTACATCTTCGAGAAGGTCTTCAACGCGGCCCGCCGCAAGGCCGAGCGGGAGGGCAGGG
This sequence comes from Streptomyces sp. yr375, assembly GCF_900110755.1. GTDB lineage: Bacteria > Actinomycetota > Actinomycetes > Streptomycetales > Streptomycetaceae > Streptomyces. Next base: position 173,191 of record NZ_FOFF01000003.1, on the reverse strand, counting down.
CGGGGCCGTTCGAGAAGGCCGTCGAGGTGGCCGTCAACTACGCGGAGGCCGTCGAGGCGAAGGCGTGGGGCATCGGCCCCGGCCCGTCGGCGGGCCTGCGGATGCAGCACCAGTTGTTCGACAAGCTCGTCTACTCCAAGGTGCGCGCGGCCATGGGCGGCCGCGTCCGGCACGCCATGTCCGGCGGCTCGGCCATGGACCGCAGGCTCGGCCTGTTCTTCGCCGGCGCGGGCGTGCAGATCTACGAGGGCTACGGCCTCACCGAGACGACGGCCGCCGCGACCGCCAACCCGCCCGGACGCACCCGCTACGGCACCGTCGGCCAGGCCATCCCCGGGATGACCGTGCACATCGCGGACGACGGCGAGATATGGCTGCGCGGGGACAACGTTTTCCAGGGGTATCTGAACAACCCCAAGGCGACCGACCAGACCCTGCACGACGGCTGGCTGGCCACCGGCGACCTGGGTTCCCTCGACGAGGACGGCTACCTCACGATCACCGGCCGCAAGAAGGAGATCCTGGTCACCTCCGGCGGCAAGAGCGTCTCGCCGGGGCAGTTGGAGGAGCGGGTACGCGATCATCCGCTGGTCAACCAGTGCATCCTCGTCGGCAACGACCGGCCGTTCGTGGCCGCCCTGGTCACCCTCGACCAGGAGGCCGTCGAGCACTGGCTGCAGATGTGCGACAAGCCGCAGTTGCCGGCCGTCGAGCTGGTGCGCGATCCGGCGCTGGAGGCGGAGGTGCGCCGGGCCGTCGTGGCGGCGAACACCCTGGTCTCGCAGGCCGAACAGATCCGCACCTTCCGCATCCTCGCCCAGCCGTTCACCGAGGAGCACGGACTGCTGACCCCGTCGCTGAAACTGAAGCGCAAGGCGATCGAAAACGCCTACGCGAAGGAAGTCGACGCGCTGTACGGCACCGGCGCCTGACGGCACCTAGGGGTCGCGCGGTACGGCACTCAGGGTCTCCTCCGGGTGTGAACGGGGTTCCGGCGGGCACCGGGGAGGAATGACAATGGAGAGGTCAGGACGGAGCGGTCAGGAATGCATCACCCGTCGTGATCGTTGACGATGGGAGTACGACTTTGACGGACAACCGAAGGATCAAGAGCTCGTGAGCAGCAAGGTCCCCCCGATCATCCTCAACAACGGCGTGGAGATGCCCCAGCTCGGCTTCGGCGTCTGGCAGGTGCCGGACGACGAGGCGGAGCACGCGGTCGCCACCGCCCTGGAGGCCGGGTACCGCAGCATCGACACAGCGGCGATCTACGGCAACGAGGAGGGCACCGGCAAGGCCATCGCCTCCTCCGGCGTGCCCCGCAAGGACATCTTCGTCACCACCAAGCTCTGGAACGGCGACCAGGGGTATGACGCGACACTCCGCGCGTTCGACACCTCCCTGGAGAAGCTCGGCCTGGACCACGTGGACCTGTATCTCATCCACTGGCCGCTGCCCGCCCGTGACAAGTACGTCGACACGTACAAGGCGTTCGAGAAGCTCCTCGCCGACGGCCGGGTACGGGCCATCGGCGTGTCCAACTTCCTGCCGGAGCACCTGGAGCGGCTGATCGGCGAGACGTCGGTCATCCCGGCGGTCAACCAGATCGAGCTGCACCCGCACCTGCAGCAGCACGCCTCCCGCGAGATCCACGCGCAGCAGGGCATCGCCACCGAGGCCTGGTCCCCGCTCGGCCAGGGCAAGGGCCTCCTGGAGGTCCCGGCGATCGTGGCGATCGCCCAGAAGCACAACCGCACCCCGGCCCAGGTCGTGCTGCGCTGGCACCTCCAGCTCGGCAACGTCGTGATCCCCAAGTCCGTGACGCCGTCGCGGATCAAGGAGAACATCGAGGTGTTCGACTTCAGCCTGGACACCGAGGACCTGGCGGCGATCAGCGCGCTGAACGAGGACCGGCGCATCGGCCCGGACCCGGGCACGTTCGACATGGGCTGAGCCCCGGACGGCTGACCGACTCGCCCGCACGCGTACGCGTCGAGGACGCCCCCTGATCGGAGCGCCCTCGACGCGAAGCGTGGCGCACGGCGGAGCGTCCCTCGCGTCGAGGGCTCTCCGAGTCCAGCCCCGTCAGACCGGCTTGACCGCCGTGTGCACGGTGTGGGCGGCCAGCACGAAGACGTCCTGGCGGCGGTGCACGCCCGCCTCGTCCTGCGGGTCGAGCAGCCGGTCCAGGACGGCGCGGTCGTCGGGGTCCACAGCGTCGCCGAAGAAGTCGCGCAGCCGGGACAGGGTCGCGGCGATGTAGTCGCGGGCCCGGTCGGAGGCGGGTGCGGGCAGGTCGAGCAGGAAGCTGCGGGTGCGGGTGTGCTTCAGGCCCGCCGCGCCGAGCAGCGCCGCCCAGTCCTCGGTCTCGGCCCGCGAGCCCGGCAGGTCGTCCCGCATCCGCGCGAACCACTCCTCCTGCAACGCGTCGAGCCGCGCCTCCAGGCCGGGCCGCCCGAAGCCGAGGTCGCGCGGCAGGAACCGGGCCGGCAGACCGCCCTCCATGATCGCCACCGTCCCGCCGGGTGCGAGCCGCTGCGCGAAGGCGGTCAGGCCGGCGAGCTGGTCGCCCAGGTGATGCAGGCTGCGGCCCGCCCACAGCAGGTCGACGGGGTAGTCCAACTCGCCGAGCACACCGGGGAGTTCACCAGCCAGGGTGCCGAAGCGGTCGCCGTACCCGAGCCGCTCGGCGCGCTGCTGCGCCCGTGCCAGCAGCGGCGCGGAGCCGTCGACCGCCATGACCCGCGCCCCGGGGAACGTCTCGGCGAACAGGCAGGAGATGACGCCGGGGCCACTGCCCGCGTCCACGATCAGTCCCGGCTCGGTCACCTCCCTGCCGAGCCAGGACAGGGCGCGCTCGTACAGGGGCGTGAACAGTTCGGCCTGCGCTTCGAGGTGCGGGGCCATCTCGGCCCAGTCGATGTCGGTGACATGGCCGTGGCCGTGATCGTGCGTGTGGCCGTGGGCCTGGGTGTGCGGGGTGTGCGCCATGGTGGTCAGCCTCTCGTCCGGTGTGCCGTCAGCGTGCTCCGACGCACCGGGCGGGGTCCACTCTTGTTGCCGGGACGGCAAAAAGCGGGATGCGAACAGCAAGCCCGCACGGGCAGTTACCAGCCGGAGGGGGCGAACCGGCCGAACACCGCCGTCCGTTCGAAGGACCGGGCCCTGCTGACGCTGTTCCTCCGCGCACCGCCCCCGCTTCCTGGCCCAGCCGCCCATGCATCCGGCCGCCCCCTGTGAGCTGGGGCGGCCGGACGGGAACTGCTCGGTGCCTACAGCGGCGGGTACGCGTTCTGCATCAACTGCTGGAACTGTGCCGAGAACCAGTGCCCGGACAGCGGGGCGTTGGCCAGTGCACCCGACATGCTGTTGCCGTTACGGGCGTTGCCCGTGTACGTCGGGTCGCACATCTGGTCGAAGCCCTTGCCCTCGTCGTTCGGGATGGCGCTGCTGGCGCCGTCGGACTCGCCCGGCGGCTTCATCCACACGTACGCGTCGATCCCGGCGGCCGGAGCCGCCTGCGGGCGCTCGCCGAGGCCGGCGCCGGCCTGGTTGCACCAGTTTCCGACGTGGATACGACGGTCGTAACGGCCGCCGTTGACATAGGTGTCCACGGTGGTCGTGGCCCCCGGGCCGGTGGGCCGGGCGGTGCCGCCCCAGCCGTTGCGGGAGGTGTCGATCAGCATGCCGATGCCCGAGCGGAAGCCGGCGGAGACCAACTGGGTGCGGAAGGCCTGCGCGTACGACAGCTCGTCGACGTACCGGTTCCAGTCCACCCACTTCGACTCACGGACCGACTTGCCGGCCACCGAGTCGTTGATCGTGTAGTTGTTCTCCTTCAGGGCGCTGTAGTTCGCCGTGTTGGTGATGAAGCCGTGCACGTCGTCTACGGTCGCCCCTTCCGCGGTGGCGGCCTGGTAGAAGAGCTGGGCGGAGGGGGCGAAGTTGTCGTCCCAGCCGAGCCAGCCGTGGTGACCGGCGTCGATGTAGTTGTAGACGTTGGGGATCGCGCCGAGCTTGTTCAGCGCGTAGCCGACGCCCTTCACGTAGTTGCCGTTGGCCTTCATGGTGTCGCAGGCCGCGGTGGCGGTGGCCCGGCTGCCGGTGTTGGTGATGAGGTTCGGCAGCGAGTCGATCTCGATGGTGGTGACGATCCGCAGACCGGCGTACTTGCTGTCGGCGAGGATCGTGGCGATCGGGTCGATGAACTGCGTCTTGTACTTGTCGATCTCCGTCGGGCCGAGCTCGCCGTTGGAGGCGAGTGCCGCGCAGTCCCGGCCGGGGAGGTCGTAGACGACCAGTTGGACGACTTCCTGGCCGCTGCCCTTCTGGGCGAGGGCCGCGTCCAGGTGGGCGCGCAGGCCCATGCCGCCGTTCACGCCGTTGATGGCGGCGATGCGGTCGAGCCAGACGCCGGTGGGCTGGTTGGAGATGCGGCTGCCGCCCGTCTCGGCGGCGGCCTTCGCCGACCATTCGGGGTTCACGTACACCTTGGCGCCGGCGTAGGGGTTGTCGACCTTGGTGGACGGGGTGCCGGGGTCGGTGGGGGTGCCGGTCCCGCTGTCCACGTTGCAGGTCACGCCGTCGAGGGTGAACGTGGTGGGGATCGCGTTGGTGCCGCTGTAGGTGCCCTGGAATCCGAAGCTGACCGAACCGCCGGTCGCCAGCGCCCCGTTGTAGGTCTCGTTGGCGGCGGTGACGGCTGTACCGGACTGGGTGAGCTTCGCGTTCCAGCCGCTGGTGACCTGCTGGCTGCCGGCGTACGCCCACTTCACCGCCCAACTCGTCTTGGCGGCCGAGTTGTTGGTGACGGTGACGGCGGCGGTGAAGCCGGTGCCCCAGTCGTTCTGCACCTTGTAGTCGACGCTGCACGGGATGGCGGCGATGCCCGGATCGCCGGGGACGACGGCGAGCGCCGTCCCGGAGGCGCCGGCGACCAGCGCCAGCGCGGCGAGTACCGCTGTTCTGCTACGGCTCATGAGTGCGGGTTTCCTTCTTGGTCGCGGGAGTTGTCCGTGTGCTCGGTTCCTTGCGCTTGCCGTTCTGTCTTGTCGCGCCTATCCGTCGAGTGCGCGCAGATGGTCGCGCAGTCCGATGCCGTACGCGGTGGGCGTCCCGTCGAACGCGGAGATCAGGGACGGACCGGAGGAGCAGTCCCAGGTGTTCCAGGTCCAGCCCAGGTACGACAGTCCGCGGTCGTCGAACCACTTCATGACCTGGTCGACGAAACCGTGCGAGCAGGTGTTCTCGCCGATCTCCCCTGCCACCAGCGGCACTTGGGCCGCGACGGGGGCGAGCGTCGAGTTCCAGCAGCTCTCGTTCGCGCAGGTGTTGAAGTTGTAGACGTGGTACGCGGCGGCGAGATTGCCGGTCGGGTCGGTGGGCTTGTAGGTCAGCCACTGGCTGAGGTCGTTGGAGTACGCGAGCCCGCCGGCCAGGATCACGTTCCTGGCGCCGGTCGACCGTACGGAGTCGACGAGATCCTGCATGCCGGCGACTTCGTACCCGATGCCGGGGCAGGTGCCGCCGTCCCGCCAGCACTGCCACGCCTGGCTGGTCGTGGCGGTGGCGCGGTCCGGGTAGGGCTCGTTGAACAGGTCGAACACGACGGCCGGGTCACCCTTGAAGGTGTTGGCCACCGAGGTCCAGAACGACGGCGTGTACTGCATGTCGGGCATCGGCTTCTGGCAACTGGCGTGCACGTCGGAGCAGCCGGCCGAGTTGCCCGTGTACTGGCCGTAGGTCCAGTGCAGTTCGACGATCGGCGTCATGCCGTGCGCCTTGACGCGGGCCACCAGATCCTTGACGGCGTTGATGTAATTAGTGCCGCCGTACGCGGAGTTGATGTTCGACAGGCCCAGCCAGCATTCCTCGTTGAGCGGGATGCGGACGGTGTTGACGTGCCAGTCGGCGATCGCCTTCACGGAGGCGTCGTCGACCGGTCCGTCCCAGATGCCGCGCCCCTGTACGCACATGAACTCGCCACCGGAGCGGTTCACGCCGAGCAGACGGCGGGTCTTCCCGGCGGCGTCCACGAGCTTGTTCCCCGAGACGTGCAGCGCGGGCGGCGCGTCACCGGTGTCCGGCGGATCGGTCGAGGGCGGGGTGCTGGGAGTGGGCGTGGGGGTCGGGGTGGGGGTGGGTTGGGTGTCGACGTTGCAGGTGGTGCCGTTGAGCTTGAACGTCGTCGGCACGGCGTTCGCGCCCGACGTGGATGCGATGAAGCCGGCGCTGACGCTCGCGCCCGTGCCGAGGGAGCCGTTCCAGCTCTCGTTCGCGGCGGTGACGGTCGTGCCCGACTGGGACCACTTGGCGGTCCAGCCCTGGGTGACCTTCTGGCCGTTCGCGAAGTCGAAGGCGAGACTCCAACTGCTCACGGCAGCCGCGTTGTTGGTGATCTTCACGGCACCCTGGAAGCCGGTGTCCCACTGGCTGGTGACGGAGTATTCCACCGTGCAGGCGGGCGTGGCTCCCTGAGCCGTCAGGACCGGCAGGGTCACGCCCGTCCCGAGGGCGACCATGCCGACGACGGCTGAAAGTACTGAACGCGGGGGGTGTCGCATGAGCGACTCCTTGCAGCTCAGGCGCGTCGTGACCGACGCGTCGACTGATGGAACCGCTCCCACTGGTGTCTCGAAGCTAGCGCCAAGTGCTGGCAAAGAACAGAGGCGTCACGCGACTTTCCCTGACTTTCACTCAACTCTCGACGTCGAATCTTTTCGACTCTTCAAGCATCTTGACCGCGTTCACCCCCATCCCCACTATGGGAGCGCTCCCACTGGTTCAAGGCTTGTTGCTCCTCCCCCCACTTCTCCGAGCCGCAAGGAGGAACCAGCATCATGGATCCCGCACGCAGACGCCGCAGGGCGCGGCGCCTGTGGACCGCCGTCGTGGCGTCCCTCGCGCTTCCCTTCGCCATGCTGAGCACGCTCCCAACTCCCGCCCAAGCGGCGGCACTTCAGTGCAGCGTGGACTACAAGACCAATGACTGGGGCTCCGGCTTCACCGCGGATGTCACCCTCACCAACCGGGGCACCGACCCGATCAGCGGCTGGAGTCTGACGTACTCCTACGCGGGCAACCAGAAGCTGTCCAACGGCTGGAACGGCAGTTGGACGCAGTCCGGTCAGCAGATCACGGTGAACAACGCCTCGTACAACGCGACGGTCGCCGCCGGCGCGGCGGTCACCACGGGGGCGCAGTTCACCTACAGCGGCACGAACGCCGCTCCCACGAGCTTCGCGGTCAACGGCACGACCTGCGTCGGCGCGCACCAACCGCCGGTCACGGTGCTGACCAGCCCGACCGCGGGCGCCGTCTACACGCTGGGGGACGCGGTGCCGCTCGCGGCGACCGCCGCGGCCGCCGACAACGCGACGATCTCCAAGATCGAGTTCTACGACGACACGACCCTGCTGGGCACGGACACGAGCGCGCCGTACACCCTGTCCGCGTCCGGGTTGGCGGTGGGCAGTCACTCCCTGGTCGCCAAGGCCTACGACAGTCTGGGCGCGTCGGCGTCGTCGGTCCCGGTCGGCATCACGGTCGCCTCGGGGCCCGCCGTGGTCGCTTCCACGAACCAACTGGCCGTGCAGCAGGGCAAGACGGGCACCTACACGCTGAAGCTGTCGACCCAGCCGTCGGCGAGTGTGACCGTCACGACCGCCCGCACCGCCGGCAACACGGGTCTGACGGTGACGGGCGGCGCGAGCCTCACCTTCACACCGTCGAACTGGAGCACCGCGCAGAACGTGACCCTCACCGCCAACGCCGCCGGCACGGGCGCCGCGACCTTCGAGTCGACGGCGACCGGGCTCGCGAAGGCCACGGTCACGGCCACCGAGATCGCGGGCAGCAAGGCGTACGACGCCCGGTTCCTCGACCTCTACGGCAAGATCACCAACCCGGCGAACGGCTACTTCTCCCCCGAGGGCATCCCGTACCACTCGGTGGAGACGCTGATCGTCGAGGCCCCGGACCAGGGGCACGAGACCACGTCGGAGGCCTACAGCTATCTGCTGTGGTTGCAGGCGATGTACGGGAAGATCACCGGCGACTGGACCAAGTTCAACGGCGCCTGGGACATCATGGAGAAGTACATGATCCCCACCCACGCCGACCAGCCGACGAACTCGTTCTACAACGCGTCGAAACCGGCGACGTACGCGCCCGAGCTGGACACTCCGAACGAGTATCCGGCGAAGCTGGACACCGGGGTGTCCGTGGGATCGGATCCCATCGCCGGTGAACTGAAGAGCGCGTACGGCACGGACGACGTCTACGGAATGCACTGGCTGCAGGACGTCGACAACACCTACGGCTACGGCAACTCGCCCGGCAAGTGCGAGGCGGGTCCGACGGACACCGGGCCGTCGTACATCAACACCTTCCAGCGCGGTGCGCAGGAGTCGGTGTGGGAGACGGTGCCGCAGCCGACCTGCGACGCCTTCAAGTACGGCGGTACGAACGGGTACTTGGACCTGTTCACCGGCGACGCCTCCTACGCCAAGCAGTGGAAGTACACCAACGCCCCCGACGCCGACGCACGGGTGGTGCAGGCCGCGTACTGGGCGGACATCTGGGCCAAGGCGCAAGGCAAGGGCAGTGACGTCTCCGCGGCCGTCGGCAAGGCCGCGAAGATGGGCGACTACCTGCGCTACGCGATGTACGACAAGTACTTCAAGAAGATCGGCAACTGTGTCGGTCCGACCGCCTGCGCGGCCGGCACCGGCAAGGACGCCTCGCACTATCTGCTGTCCTGGTACTACGCCTGGGGCGGCGCCACGGACACCAGCGCCGGCTGGGCCTGGCGCATCGGCTCCAGTCACGCGCACGGCGGCTACCAGAACCCGCTGGCCGCCTACGCGCTGAGCAGTTACGCGGACCTGAAGCCCAAGTCGGCGACCGGGCAGGCGGATTGGGCCAAGTCCCTGACCCGGCAACTGGAGTTCTACCGCTGGCTGCAGTCCAGCGAGGGTGCCATCGCGGGTGGGGCGACGAACAGTTGGGCGGGCCGTTACGCGACTCCCCCGGCCGGCACGTCGACCTTCTACGGCATGTACTACGACCAGCAGCCCGTCTACCACGACCCGCCGTCCAACCAGTGGTTCGGCTTCCAGGCGTGGTCGATGGAGCGGGTCGCCGAGTACTACCAGCAGACGGGGAACGCCAGCGCCAAGGCGGTTCTCGACAAGTGGGTGGACTGGGCGCTGTCCAAGACCACGATCAACCCGGACGGCTCCTTCCTGATCCCCTCCACCCTCCAGTGGTCGGGCCAGCCCGACACCTGGAACGCGTCGACTCCCGGTGCGAACACGGGACTTCACGTCACCGTCGCCGACTACACCAACGACGTCGGCGTGGCCGCCGCGTACGCCAAGACCCTGACGTACTACGCCGCCAAGTCCGGTGACACGGAGGCGAAGACGGTCGCCAAGGCGCTCCTTGACGGCATGTGGAGCAACGACCAGGACGCCCTGGGCATCGCGGTCCCGGAGACCCGCGCCGACTACAACCGCTTCGACGACAGCGTGTACGTGCCGAGCGGCTGGAGCGGCAAGATGCCGAACGGCGACACGGTCAACTCCTCCTCCACCTTCGCCTCGCTCAGGTCCTTCTACAAGAACGACCCGGCCTGGTCGAAGATCGAGAGCTATCTCGCGGGCGGTGCCGCGCCCGTGTTCACGTACCACCGGTTCTGGGCCCAGGCGGACATAGCCCTGGCCATGGGTTCGTACGCGGAGCTTCTGGAATAGCCCCCGCCAGGCGCTCCGCTGGTTGGGCGGTTGTTCGGCTGCGGGTCCGGCTGTGGCTGGTCGCGCAGTTCCCCGCGCCCCTTCCGGGGGCGCGGGACCGGCACCGTGTCTCCCAGGAGCGTCTGAAGTTTCGCGTGCGTGGTCCCGTCACCTGACGGCGGGGCCCAGGCCGGGCGGCCCCCACCCGCACAGGGGGCCGCCCGGCAGTCGCACATCCCCCCACCGATCTCCTCCCGCACCGTTTTCCTCCCCCATGGCTTCGCGAGGAAGGACCCCCACCGTGCGAAGAACCGGCATACTCACGGCCGTACTGGCGCTCGCCGCCGGTCTGATCGCGGGCAGCCCGCCCGTGCTGGCCGCGAACGGCGGCCCGCGAGCGCCCCTGGCCGCAGAGTCGTACACCTGGAAGAACGCCCGGATCGACGGGGGCGGCTTCGTGCCCGGCATCGTCTTCAACCGCAAGGAGAAGAACCTCGTCTACGCGCGCACCGACATCGGCGGCGCGTACCGCTGGCAGGAGTCGAGCAGGACGTGGAGGCCGTTGCTGGACTCGGTCGGCTGGGCGGACTGGGGGCACACGGGCGTGGTGAGCCTGGCCTCCGACTCCGTCGACCCGGACAAGGTGTACGCGGCGGTCGGCACGTACACCAACAGTTGGGACCCGGGGAACGGGGCCGTGCTGCGGTCCGCCGACCGGGGCGGGAGCTGGCAGAAGGCGGACCTGCCGTTCAAGCTGGGCGGCAACATGCCCGGCCGGGGCATGGGCGAGCGCCTCGCGGTCGACCCGAACAGGAACAGCGTGCTGTATCTGGGCGCGCCGAGTGGGAAGGGGCTGTGGCGGTCCACGGACTCGGGTGTCACCTGGTCGCAGGTGACGAACTTCCCCAACGTCGGCACCTACCAACAGGATCCGACCGACACGAGCGGTTACGCCTCCGACAACCAGGGCATCGTCTGGGTCACGTTCGACGAGTCGACGGGGACGTCCGGCAGCGCGACGAGGACGCTCTACGTCGGGGTCGCGGACAAGGACAACGCGGTGTACCGCTCGACGGACGCGGGCGCGACCTGGACGCGGCTGGCCGGGCAGCCGACGGGCTATCTGGCGCACAAGGGTGTACTGGACACCGTCAACGGCTATCTGTATGTCGCGTACAGCGACAAGGGCGGTCCGTACGACGGCGGCAAGGGCCGGCTGTGGCGGTACGCGACGGCGACCGGGACCTGGACGGACATCAGTCCGGTGGCGGAGGCCGACACGTACTACGGCTTCAGCGGGCTGACGGTCGACCGGCAGAAGCCCGGCACGGTCATGGCCACCGCCTACAGCTCCTGGTGGCCGGACACGCAGATCTTCCGCTCGACGGACAGCGGCGGCACCTGGACGAAGGCGTGGGACTACACCTCGTATCCCGACCGCGCCAACCGGTACACGATGGACGTCTCCGCCACGCCGTGGCTGACCTGGGGCGCCAATCCGTCGCCGCCGGAACAGGCGCCCAAACTCGGCTGGATGACCGAGGCGTTGGAGATCGACCCGTTCAACTCCAGTCGGATGATGTACGGGACGGGCGCGACGCTCTACGGCACGGAGAACCTGGCGAACTGGGACAGCGGAGGGCAGTTCACGATCAAGCCGATGGTGCAGGGGCTGGAGGAGACGGCGGTCAACGATCTCGCCGCTCCCCCGACCGGCGCGCCGCTGCTCAGCGCGCTGGGCGACGTCGGCGGCTTCCGCCACACGGACCTGACGAAGGTGCCGTCGATGATGTTCACCTCGCCGAACTTCACGTCCACGACCAGCCTGGACTACGCGGAGACGAACCCGAACACGGTGGTCCGCGTCGGCGACCTGGACTCCGGCCCGCATGTCGCGTTCTCCACGGACAACGGCGCCAACTGGTTCGCGGGGAGCGACCCTTCGGGGGTCAGCGGGGGCGGCACGGTCGCCGCGGCGGCGGACGGCAGCCGCTTCGTGTGGAGCCCGGCGGGCACGGGCGTGCAGTACGCGACCGGTTTCGGTACGTCGTGGTCGGCGTCGAGCGGGATCCCGGCCGGCGCGATCGTCGAGTCGGACCGGGTCGACCCGAAGACGTTCTACGGCTTCAAGTCGGGGAAGTTCTACGTCAGTTCGGACGGCGGCGCCACCTTCACCGGGTCGGCGGCAATTGGCCTGCCCGCCGGGGACAGCGTGCGCTTCAAGGCGCTGCCCGGTGTGAAGGGCGACGTCTGGCTGGCGGGCGGGGCGAGTGACGGGGCGTACGGGCTGTGGCACTCCACCGACTCCGGCGCGAGCTTCGCCAAGCTGTCGACCGTCGAGCAGGCCGACACGATCGGCTTCGGCAAGGCGGCGACGGGAGCGTCGTACCAGACCCTGTACACCAGCGCGAAGATCGCCGGTGTCCGCGGCGTCTTCCGCTCGACGGACAAGGGCGCGACCTGGACGCGCGTCAACGACGATGCCCACCAGTGGGGTTGGACGGGCGGCGCGATCACGGGCGACCCGCGCGTGTACGGGCGGGTGTACGTGTCGACGAACGGCCGGGGTGTCGTCTACGGCGACACGTCCGACACGAGCGGCGGCGGATCCGGGGGCGACGACGGAGGTACGGACCCCACGCCCACCCCGACGCCGACGCCGACCGGTGCCTGCGCGGTGACGTACACCGTCACCAGCCAGTGGGCGGGGGGCTTCCAGGCGGACGTCAGGCTCGCCAACACGGGGACGAGTGCCTGGTCCGGCTGGAGTCTCAACTGGGCTTTCCCGAACGGCCAGACCGTCTCACAACTGTGGAACGCCGACTACACGCAGTCGGGTTCGACGGTGACGGCGAAGAACGTGGGCTGGAACGCCAACGTGGCGGCCGGTTCGTCCGTGAGCTTCGGTTTCACCGGCGGCTGGTCGGGATCGAACGCGAGACCGGCGGCGTTCCAACTGGGTGAGCAGAGCTGCACAGTGAGCTGACGCGCGTGGGTGCGCGCCCCGGCGGGACGCGCACCCTTCGCCCGCTCAGGGCGTGTACACCACCGGTCGTGGCGCGGTCGGCATCCCGGCGCCGATGTAGAAGCTGGGGTGCGGGGGCTGGTTGTAGGCGGTGTTCTGCCAGGCCAGCGCCGTGCGGTACATCGGGTCGTGGAGGAGGGTCGTGATCCTCGTCGTCGTCTCGTACGGCGTCGAGTAGATGCGCAGCGCCGTGTTGTCGCTGGTCGGCCAGACGACCTCCTCGCGCCAGTCGCCGAGGAGGTCGCCGGACAGGGACGGGGTCGCCTTGGTGCTGTTGTTGGAGTGGACGCCCGAGCCGGTCAGCAGGCGGGTGTCCGAGGACGTGCCGTACTTGTCGATGTGGGTGCCGTCGAGGAGTTCGCGGGTGGTGTCGCCGTCCCACCAGGACAGGAAGTTGACGGAGGACGGTTCGCGGCCCTTCGTCGCGCCCGCCTCGTCACGGATGGCGGAGTCGGAGGCGGACCAGACCTCGGCTCCGGCATTGCCCGCCCAGATGTCGCCGGCGACCCCGCGGCCGTTGTCGCAGCAGGCGGCGAGCTGCCAGTTCACCGTGCCGTTCGACGGGTTGATGTACAGCTCGGCCGGCTGGCCGCTCGACTCGGAGACCTTGAAGTACTCCAGGCCCGGGTGGGAGGGGTCGAGGTCGCCGAGGTGCTGGGCGTCGCCGTGGCCGGTCTTCGTCGTCCACAGGCCGCTTCCGTTGTCGTCGACGGCCATCGCGCCGTAGACGATCTCGTCCTTGCCGTCGCCGTCGACGTCCCCGACGGAGAGGCTGTGCGAGCCCTGGCCGTCGTAGCCCTTGCCGGTGTTGGTGGAGGAGCTGCTGTCGAACGTCCAGCGGCGGGTGAAAGCGCCGCCGCGCCAGTCCCAGGCGGCGAGCACGGTCCGCGTGTAGTAGCCGCGCGCCATGATCAGGGAGGGGCGGCTGCCGTCCAGGTAGGCGGTGCCGGCGAGGAATCGGTCGACGCGGTTGCCGTAGGAGTCGCCCCAGGACGAGACCGTGCCGCGGGCCGGGACGTAGTCGACGGACTGCATCGCCCGGCCGGTCCGGCCGTCGAACATGGTCAGGAACTCAGGGCCCGACAGCACGTAGCCGCTCGAATTCCGGTAGTCCGCCGACGAGTTGCCGATCACCGTGCCCGTGCCGTCCACCGTGGCGTCGGCCGTCCTCATGGCGAGCTCGGCCCTGCCGTCGCCGTCGTAGTCGTACACCTGGAACTGCGTGTAGTGCGCGCCGGAGCGGATGTTGCGGCCCAGGTCGACGCGCCACAGGCGGGTGCCGTCGAGGGTGACGCCGTCGACGAACGTGTTGCCGGTGTAGCCGGACTGGGAGTTGTCCTTGGCGTTCGTCGGCTGCCACTTCAGGACGATGTCCAGGTCGCCGTCGCCGTCCAGATCGCCGACGGAGGCGTCGTTGGCCTCGTAGGTGTAGGCGACGCCGTCGGGGGTCGTGCCGCCGGCCGGCGGGGTGACGGGGACGTCCTTGTAGCCGGTGCGGAACTGGATCGCGTGGCCGGAGTCGGCCTGTTCGACACCGCCGACGACCGCCCGGACCGTGTAGTCGGCCTGCGCGGGAGCGCCGGCGTGGAAGTAGTTCGTGGAGCCGGTGACCGGGGTCGGGTTGACCTTCGTACCGGCCCGGTAGACGTTGAAGGAGACGCTGTCGGGGTCGGTGCCGAGCCAGCGCCAACTGACCAGGTTGCCGCTGTCGGTGTGCACACTGACGACACCCCGGTCGAGGGCCTCCACCTGGCGGGCCGTGGCGGCCACGGGAGCCATGGGGGGCGTGCCGGTGGTGAGGGTGGTCAGCCCGGCGGCGACGAGGGCCGCCGCCGCTGTCACCGCCGAGAGGACGGCTCGGCGTCTGCGGTGCTTGCGCGGGTGCTGCACGGGACGAACCTCCAGAGAGGACGGACGGGTTCCGTACCGTCAGTCGCCACGGGGTTCGGCCAAGTTGCCCTGTCTTTCGGCCAGTTAGGATGCCTCATCGGGAGCCGGTTTCCGGAACGCCCGCAGGGTGAACGTGGGTTCCGGGCGCGGGCGGTCCTGGTCGGGCAGGGCCGCGAGACGGGTGGCGAAGCCGTCGGCGTCGGGGTGTCCGGGCGGCAGGGTCATGAACCAGCCGCGCCGCAGGTCGGCGATGGCCCGGCGCGGGCTGCGGCCCAGCCCCCGGCCGGGGAACCGGGCCTGCCCGGCCGGGACCAGGCCGCATCCGACGGCGTACGACTCCACGAGCGCGGCGGTGTCGGAGGCCGGCCGGTGCGGGCGGGAGATCATGACGGCGTCGATGTCGCTGCCCACGTTGTGGGAGGCGCCCTTGTCGACCGTGGTGACGTACACCCCGCCGGGCCGCAGCACCCGGGCGCACTCGGCGACGATCCGCCGCGCGGCCCCGGGGTCCGCCACGAGGTGCAGCAGCCATACGGTCGTGACGGCGTCGAACTCCTCGCCATGGAAGGGTAGTTGACTGCCGTCGGCGAAGAGGATCGCCCCCGGCAGCCGGGCGGCGGCGCGCCGGATCATGGCGGGCTCCCGGTCCACGCCCGTCACCCGCAGCCCCGCCCGCCCGGCCGCGAGGCGTCGGGTGACGATGCCCGTGCCGCAGGCCACGTCCAGCAGGCTGCGCGCCTGGGCCGGTACGAGGCCGAGGACGCCCTGCGCGGCGGCGTCCGCCCTGGGTTCGCCGCCGCGCAGGATGTCGTAGCGTTCGGCTTCCTTGTCGTAGTCCAGCACGCCCCGCGCTCCCCGCCCTGTCGCCGCCGTGTCCGTACCGCTCCCCCTGCTTCTACCCGTGGTACGGCGGGTCAGTGCGCTCCGTGGGCCGGGGCGACGGCCTCCACCCGGCGGGCGAGGTCGGTGTCGAGGTCGGTGACCGCGCCGCCCGCGCTGTGGGTGTTCACGGCGAGGGAGACCGTGTTGTAGCCGAGGGTGAGGTCGGAGTGGTGGTTCAGCTCCTCCTGGATCTGCGCGATGTGGACGACCAGGGAGGTCGCGGCGAAGTGGGAGCCGAGGCGGTAGGTGCGGGTGAGGCGGCCGGCGTCCAGGGACCAGCCGGGCAGCTCCGACAGGCGCTCCTCGATCTCCTTCTGCGACAGCGCTTCGACGGCCATGGTCGCACTCCCTTCCTGAGGTGCTTCCGGGGTGCTCCCGCGGGTATCGCGTGTCTGTCCAGCGTGCCACAGGACGGGCACGACAGCCCTGGTCAGAAGGGTTCTCCCTGGTCAGCCGTGGACGACTTCGGCGGCCAGGTCGTCCGCCAGGGCGGCGATCACGGCCCGGCCCTCCACCCGCTCCAGCCACTCCTGCGGCAACGCCACGTCACCGTGCCGGGCGCCCAGGATGTTGCCGCAGATCGAGCCCGTGGAGTCGCTGTCGCCGGAATGGTTCACGGACAGGAGCAGGGCGTCCGCCACCCCGCGCGTCGCCAGCGCCGCGTACACCCCGATGGCGAGGGCCTCCTCGGCGACCCAGCCCGCGCCGAGCCGCTCCACCTTCTCGGGGCCCGGTTCGCCGTCGGCGGCCAGGTCGAGGGCCTGGTTCAGGGCGGCCGAGGTCTCCTCGTGGCCGGGGTGGCGGGCGAGCAGGCGCAGCGTGCGCAGGGTCGCGGCCTCGACGGACTCGCCGCTCAGCAGGTACGCCACGACCGCGGCGAGCGCTCCGGCCGCGTAGTAGCCGGTGGGGTGGCCGTGGGTCGTCTGGGCGCAGTGGGCGGCCATCGTGAAGGCGTGCGGGGCGGAGGGGTGGGCGAGGCCGAAGGGCGCGGAGCGCATGACCGTGCCGCAGCCCTTGGAACCGGGGTTGACCGGGCCCGGCGCGCCGCTGAGCTGGGCCCACGGGTCGGGAACGTACTCCTGGGCGAGCCCGGACAGGCAGGCGTTGCCGGGGGCGCGGCGGGCGTACAGCCAGGGTTCGGCGAGGAGGCCGCTCCGCACGCCCTCGGCGGGACCGGGCCGCTGCTGGGTCTCCAGCCAGCGCCCGTAGGCCTGGCGCACGAGGGCGGTCTCCGCGCCGCCGATCCCCTTGAGCCGGGCCCGCCTGGCCGCCGTACGGAGGCCCTCGACGGTGAACAGGGTCATCTGGGTGTCGTCGCTGACCCGGCCGACCACGCCTTCGCCGTCCGGTACCAACCCGGTCAGGCCCCTGGGGCCGTGGTCCGCGCGGATGCGGTCGAGGGAGGAGAACTCGACCGCGTAGCCGAGCGCGTCACCGAGCGCCCCGCCGAGGAGACAGCCGCGCACCCGGGCGCGGTGCACCGCCGCCGACTCCAGGGAAGACTTCCGCCAGTCGTTCATCCACTCGCTCCTCAACTGCGAACCACCGTTGTACGTATGACCATTGTCGCGTCCTCTCCTCCTTCGCCCCCGCCCCCCTTCCTCCCGGCGTCAGGGGGATCGGGCCGGGACGTGGCACACTGGCCCGCGTGTGGTGACCCGTAGGGGAGACGTGGCGTGAGTGAGCGACGGCCCGCGCCCACCGTGGGGCAGGTGGTTCTGGGCAGGCGGCTGCAGGAGTTGCGCGAGGCGGCCGGCCTCGGCCGGGACGAGGCTGCCCGCGTGTTGCGCGTGGCTCCCGCGACCGTGCGGCGCATGGAGACGGCCGACGTCGCGTTGAAAGTCCCGTACGTGCAGGTGCTGTTGGAGACGTACGGCGTCCCGGAGGGCGAGGCCGAGGCGTTTGTCCTGCTCACCGAGGAGGCGAACCGGCCCGGTTGGTGGCAGCGGTACCACGACGTGCTGCCCGAGTGGTTCAGCCTGTATGTGAGCCTGGAGGGTTCGGCCCGGCTGATCCGCTCGTACGAGCCGCACTTCGTGCCCGGGCTGCTGCAGACCGAGGACTACGCGCGCGCCGTGCTGGAGGCCGGGACGGTCGGGCGCACGACCCCGCAGTCGACCGAGCGGCACGTGTCGCTGCGCATGGCGCGCCAACGGCTGCTGGCCGACACCGATCCGCCCCATCTGTGGGTGGTCATGGACGAGACGGTGCTGCGCCGCCCGGTGAGTGCGGACCCGGCGGTGATGGCCCAACAGCTCGACAAACTCGTGGAGTTGGCCGAGCGTGACCGGATCACCTTGCAGGTCGCCGAGTTCGCGACCGGCCCGCATCCGGGGATGTCCGCGCCGTTCTCGCTGTTCCGGTTCGCCGAGCCCGAACTGCCCGACATGGTCGTCACCGAGTATCTGACCGGCGCGCTGTACCTCGACGACCGCGAGGAGGTCTCCGCGCATCTGGAGGTCCTCGACCACATGACGACGCACGCCGCGTGCGCGCGCCGCACCAGGGAGATCCTGCGGGACGTCCGCGCGAGTTACTGACGGATCACTGACGGATCACTGACGGAGTCCCAGGGTGCGACGCGGGTCGCCGCGCAGTTCCACCGCGCGCCTCGGCCGGTCCGTGACCAGGACGTCGACCCGGCTGTCGGCGAGGAACGTCCGCAGGCCGGCGTCGTCGTTGACCGTCCAGACCATGGTGAACAGCCCGTGCGCGGCGGCCCGGCGCAGCACGGTGGCGCGGGCGAGCCGCTGGTGCACGGCGACCCCGTGGGCCCCGCAGGCACGCAGCCGCCGCATCGGGAACAGTTCGCTCGCCCGGGTGCCCGCGAGCCGTGCCGCCCCCATTTCGCTGCGGTCGCGGCCCAGCGACAGGGCCGTGCGCACGCCGGGGAAGGCGCGGGTGATCGCGGCGACGGAGACGTCCTCCAGGGAGGTGGCGACGAATCCGTCCCGGCCGAGCAGGGCGACCGCCCGGTCGACGATCTCCCGCTCGTAGCCGGTCTCCTTCAGGTCCAGGTGGCCGACGAGTCTTCCGGCGGTCAGCGTCATGACGTCCTCGACGACGGGGACGGCGTACCCGGCGCGTCCGCACAGTTCGGGGTACGTGAGCCGGGCGAGCGGCGGTCCGTCGGGGCCGACCCGGGCGTCATGGTGGACGACGAACACGCCGTCGACGGTCCGCCGGACGTCGAACTCGACGTACTCGGCACCGGAGACGAGCGCGTCCTCGTACGCCTCCCGGGTCGCGGCGGCGAAGCGCTCGGTGCCGCCGCGATGCGCGGAGACAGCCGGACGGGGTGGGGGTGGGGGTGGCATGGTGCTCGGCTCCGGGACGGCGGGCGGGGTGCGGGGGCGTTCGCGCCGGCTCCCGCACCCCGTGTTCCGGTCGGTTCAGGCGAGCTTGGCCGAGAGGGTGATCGGCACGGCCTTGAGGGCCTGGCTGACGGGGCAGTTGACCTTGGCCTGTTCGGCGGCGGCGAGGAAGGCGTCCTCGTCGAGGCCGGGCACGGAGCCCTCCACCGTCAGGTGGATGCCGGTGATGCCCTCACCCGGCTGGAAGGTGACGTCGGCCGAGGTGATGAGCTTGGTGGGCGGGGTGCCCGCGCCGGCCAGGGCGTGCGAGAAGGCCATGGAGAAGCAACTGGAGTGGGCTGCCGCGATCAGCTCCTCGGGGCTGGTCTTTCCGTTCGCCTCCTGGGTACGGGCGGCCCAGGTCACGGGCTGCTGGGCGATGGCGCCGGAGGAGTCGAAGGACACGACACCGTTGCCCTCGATCAGGCTGCCTTCCCAGACGGTGTGTGCGGAGCGCGTGGTGGCCACGTTTCTTCCTTTCGCGTGGAGCATGAAGCATGGAGACTGTGCGGGCTGTGGGGACGGTACGGACCGGGGCGTGCGGACCCGTTCCGGAGTCCCCTCCCCCCATCCGATCACACTCCGCGTCACCGCACCCGGAACACCGGCCCCCGCGCGGTGAACGGCAGATGACTGCCCTGCGGGATCAGGTACGCGTGTTCGCGCCGCACCCGCAGGACGTCGCACCAGCCGTCGGTGATGACCAGGAGCGGCGCGCCGGGCGGGAAGTCGTCGGCGCGGTGCAACAGGTCGATGCCGGGTTGTAGGACCGTGCCGCCGCGCCCGTGGACGCGGACCCGGCCGGCGATCTCGGTGACCGGCAGGTAGCCCGCGTCGTGCGGGGCCGCGTCGCAGAACACGACCCGGGCGGCCGGGACGTCACGGGCCTCGGCGTACGAGGCGATCGCGCCGAGCGCCTTGCCGAGGAGGGTGCGGTCCATGGAGCCGGAGGTGTCCAGGACGACGCCGAAGGTACAGCGAGCGATCTCCTCGGGCGGGAACCAGCGGCCGGCGCGCGGGATGTCGGGGGTGGAGGCCTGGCGGCGGGCGGGCCGGGCGTACGTCCGCAGCGGCTCGGGGCGTGGGACGAACTCGTCGAACCAGCGCGCCAGTTGGGCGTCCCAGGGCAGCGGCGGGTGGCTCAGCGCGCGGATCTCCTCGACCAACCCGCCGGGCAGGAAGCCGCGTTCCTGCCGCTGGTGCAGGTCGAGGCCCTGGGCGAGGCCGCGTCGGTAGAAGCCGTCGAGGTCGACGTAGTCGCGGGGCGGGCCGAGCGGGCCGCCGAGGACGTCGCCGAGGCCCTTGCCGCGCAGGGTGGCCAGGCGGCGCATCCGGCGCAGGTCCACGGCGATGCGGTCGTACACCTCCTCGGCGGACAGGCCCGCCAACTGGGCGTCGTACAGAACCCCTTCAGGCATCGCGCCGACCTGCATCTCGCGCAGCCAGCCGTTGATGACGTAGTCGCAGGCGACGTTGAAGAGGTAGGGGTCGCGGGTGCCGCAGCGGTCGCCGTGGCGCAGGGCGGCGTGCAGCATCTCGTGGGCGAGGACGAACCGCCACTCCTCGTCGTCGAACGTCCGCAGCGGGTTGACGTAGATCTCCCCCGCCTCCGCGTTCACGGCGGCGATGGAGATGCCGTGCGCGCGGGCGAGTTCGGCGTCGGCGACGAGCTTGATGCCGGCCGCGAGGCCGCCGAGCAGCGGGTAGGACGAGACGAACCAGTTCAGAGCGCGCTCCCACGGGCGGCGGGCGGGCGCTGCGTCGTCGAGGGAGTCGCGGCGGCCGCCCGCCATGTCCATCGCGGCGGACACGGTGCGGGTCAGGGCGGTGGCGAACGCCAGCGGCCAGTCCGGTATGTGCCGCCCGAGCGAGGCCCACCGCACGAGCACCTGGTCGGCCGCCGGACCGGCGGTGCCGCAGTGCTCGTAGGCGGCCGGGAGCCCGGTGCGCCGCCAGCGGGCGGCGAGTTGCTCCTCGTCGCCGCCGGGGTAGGACAGCGGCAGGTCGTCCGGGGCGGTGCCGACGCGGAAGGTGAGCAGGAAGCGGTTGACGACCGTGCAGCGGGCGGCGAGGTCGTACCGGTCGGGCTGGTCGCGCTCGGCCGGGGCCGCCGGGAGGTGTCCGAAGCCGAGGTGGAGGGCGGCGTGCGCGAGGGACCAGGCCCAGCGGGCGGGCTCGGCGATCCGGGTGGGGTGGACGTGCAGGGTGCCGTTGGAGTCGGCGCTGACGAGTCCGTCGCGGGGCGCCATGGTGCACGCCTCGCGGCGGCAGGTGTCGAACTTCAGGGCGGCCAGTGCCGGGTTGGTGCGCAGCAGTGCCACCCCGGACTCGAACGACTCCAGCGCGAGGTCCCGTTTCTTCTTGTCGCGCTCGGCGCGTTTCACCGGCGCGCCTCCACCAGGCGGGGCATGTCGCGGGCCGCCTCGACCAGGAACCAGGCGGGCAGCACGGGGTTGCCGTCGCCGTCGGAGGCGATGACGGTCTGGGCGACCTCGACGGAGATCTCGGCGAGCTGCACGAGCAACGACTTGGCGCGGTACGCGGTTTGCCGGCCCTTCTCCGACATGTGCCCCTTGACGGCGGGGAGTTCCTTGACCAGCCGGCCGCGGAACGACTCGGCGAGGTAGTACAGCAGGTCGCGGTCCTCGACCCGGTGCGGCCAGGGAGCGTCGCCCTTGAGGATGGCCTCGATGCCGTACCGGCTGCGCACGATCTTGACGTAGCCGCAGAACGCGGTGGCGTGCGTGGGCGTGAGGGTGCCGTGCGCGAGGACCTTGAGGGTGTCCTCGTCGAGGTCGCGGCCGAAGGAGTGCAGGGCGTCGGAGAGCATGTGCCAGGAGCGGGGCGTGGAGAACGGCTCCTCGGTCTTCGGCGGCTTGGACCACAGGTGGTCGGGCCGGTCGGTGAGGTGGTCGAGGACCCACGGGTGGATGCCGTTGCCCGCGGCCCACACCAGCCAGTCCTTCGGGGACGCCTCCAGGTGGACGTGCGTGAGCCGGTTGACCAGCGCGGACGCGATGGGCCGGGCGAGCGCGTTGTCCGTGGCCCGGTTCCCGGCGCCGATCACGATCGAGCCCTTGGGCAGCTCGTAGGAGCCGATCCGGCGGTCGAGGATGAGCGAGTAGAACGCCTTCTGCACATCCGGCGTGGCCGCGTTCAGCTCGTCCAGGAACAGGCAGTACGGCTCGTCGCGGGCGATGGCCTCCGGCGGGCAGAACACCGACCGCCCGTCGCGGATCTGCGGGACGCCGATGAGGTCCTCGGGCGCGAGCTGCGTACCGAGCAGACTCACGCACTCCAGCCCGAGCGACTCGGCGAACTCCCTTACCAGGGAGGACTTTCCGATACCGGGGGCACCCCAGAGGAACACCGGCCGCACGGTGGCTAGGCCGAGCAGGATCTCGGGGATACGGGAGGGCGTGACGGTCACTGCAGCCTGCAAAGCTAAGACTCCCCTCTTTGCGCCTAAACCGGCGCCGCTCTCGCGGATGTGGTTGCTCGCCGTCGAGGTTCTCAATTGACGGTTGCGGCCGTCACCTGGTTTTCCTGTGGCGCAGCCGAAAGCTCCCACTCAGGCGGCGCGCTCCTCGGGGGGCTGCTCCAGGGGCACTTGGGGGCCGTTCGACTCGCGCAGCCAGCGGCGCAGGACGCGGTGGACGGCTTCCGCGCCGGTCAACTCCGCGTCGTCCGTGACGGGTTCGGACAGGGTGAGCGGGGACAGCAGGAACGGTCTGGACTGCGCGCCGCCGAGGCCGCCGTGGGAGCCGATCTGCTCCTCGAAGGCGAGCACCTCGCCGTCGGCCGGGTCGTGGCAGGAGTTGACCATGATGTCGGCGGTGTGCGGGAAGGAGTGGGTACGGCGCACGGCGTCGGCCGCGCCGGGCCCGAAGGCGGCCAACGGGCCCAGATCACCGTCGAGTTGGTCGAGCGGGAGCTCCGCGCCGGACGCGCCGAGGACGACCCCGCCGTGCTCCTCGCTGCGCACCAGGAGGAAGCCGATGCCGGGGTGGTTGGCGAGGGTGGCCAACAGGGCCGGGTGACGGGCGTCGATCTCCTCCTTGCTCATCCGGTGCGGCACGTCCGGGAAGGAGATCAGGCCCAGGTTCCCCGAGGCCAGCACGACCGGCTCCGGCTTCGGCTTGAGCTTCAGCTCCGTGCGGCGGCCGGAGGGGCGGTGGTGGTCGCCGCTCTCCTCCACGGGGCGGCGCAGCGCCGCGCGGACGGCCGCGCGGGCCTCCGCGCCGCTGTGGGTGCGTTCGGCCTTGCGCGGCACGGGCAGTCCGCAGCCGGCCCGTACCAGGTCGCCGAGGGTCAGGCCGTAGCGGGCGCGGAACGTCTCGCCGGGGCTCTGGCCGTGGTCGGACAGGACGACGATCCGGTACGGGCGGGGCGCGTGCTCGGCGACGTTCTCGATCAGCGCGAGGGCACGGTCGAGGCGGCCGAGGACCTGCTCGGTGTCCCGGCCGAGCGGCCCGGAGTGGTGCGCGACCTCGTCGTAGGCCACCAGGTCGGCGTAGACGGCGGTGCGTCCGGCGAGCAGGTCGCCCGTCACGGCGGCCACCACGACGTCCCGTTCGACGACGGTCGCGAAGGCGCGGACGAACGGGTAGAGGCCGCCGCGTCCGACGCGCGGCCGTTCCTCGCGCAGCCGGGCGCGGGTGGACTGGGCGATCTCGCGGACCACTTCGGCGACGAAGGACAGCGCGGTGCGTACGGCGTTGGCCGGATCGGAGAAGTAGGCGAAGTAGCCGGACCGGGAGCGGGTCTCCCGGCTGCGCCGGCGGGCGGCGATGGACAGCACGAGGGCCTGTTCGTCGGCGCCGCCACTGAAGAGGTTGCCGCGACTGGCGCCGTCGGCGGCCAACAGCCCGCCGTCGCCGGTGCGTTGGACGGCACGGCGCTGGAGTTCGGCGGCGCTGGTGGGGCGGTTGCAGACCATCACCTCCCCGCTGTCCTTCTCGTACCAGCGGAAAGCGGGCACGTCGTGGTTGCTGCCGTGCAGGATGCCGAGCTGGCTGGCACCGGTCTGACTGGACCAGTCGGTGCGCCAGGGGGTGAGGCGGTGGGTGGGGCCTCGGTCGGCTTTGGTTCCGGTTCCGGCTCCGGCTCCGGCTCCGGCTCCGGTTCGCTCGCCGTCTCCGTTGTCCTCGCCGAGCCAGCGGGCGACTGTCGGCATCAGTCCCTTGCGTACGGCCCGCGCCAGCACGTCGTGGCCGACGCCGTCGAGTTGGAGGAAGACGGTGCCGGGCGTGGCGGGGCAGGCGGGGCCGCCTCTTCGGCGGCGGTCGGCGAGGCGGTAGAGACGGCGGCGGTAGGCGTCGTCGTCGCGTACGGCGAGGGCGCCGCCCGTCGCGGAGGCGACGGCGGACATCACGGCGGCGACGATGACGGCGGTCTCGGGGGCCGCCTCGCTCTGCCCGGAGGGGTTCAGCCGCAGGGCGAGCAGCAGCAGCGAGCCGTTGAGGAAGAACACCAACAGGCCCAGGACCAGCGCCGGTACGAGCAGGAGGAGGCGCACCAGCAGCGGCCAGACCAGGGCCGACAGCACACCGAACACACCGGCGCCGACGGCCGCGGTCACGGCGATGGTGGTGGCGCTGTCGCCGTCGGCGGACTGCAACCGGAAGTCCGGCAGGATCCCCGCGAGCACCAGCATGGTGAGCGTCGAGACACCCCACACCGCGACGCTCCGCCCGGCCTGGCTGACGGCCCGCCGCCACCGCACCCCACGCACGCCCCGCACCTCGCGTTCCGGCCCCGACGCCCACGGGGGCCGCTTCCACCCTGTCACACCAGGGCACGAGGCACCCGTCGACTGTCGCCGGTCGAATGTCTACAGTCGCCTACCGCCCGTCGTACCCCGCCGTCGGCATCGACAGTCTTCGGTGTACCCGGGCCTTCATCTGGGCGTCGTAGGCGGGCTCGGCGGTGCCGACCGTCTCCACCCGCACCCCACGCCGCGCGCACTCCTCGGAGAACTCGTCCACGGAGGACAGCGCGCTCTCCAGGACCCGGCGACTCGGGGCGACGAACAGGTCGACGCCGGGCCGGACGCCGTCCCACAGCACGCAGTGGTCGGCGCGCAGCCCGCGTACCAGCAGTTCCCGGCTGACGACGTACCCGCGCTCGGCGGCCCACCGCGCGCACATCGCGTGCTGGCTGCGGGAGTCCACCAGGAAGGGATCGGCGTCCAGTTCCTCCAGCGGCGTCAGACTCGCGATCGCCGTGACCCGCATGACCCGCACCGGTCCCATGGCGTCCCCCTCACCTCCGGGTTTCGCCGCCGACCCTACTCCTGCCCGTAGGCTTCGGGGGAGTCGCGCGAAGGAGGCAAAGGGGTGCCTGCGGAGATCACGTGGTGGGGTCACGCCACCTGCACGGTCGAGGATTCGGACGTGCGTGTGATCACCGATCCCCTGTTCGCGAGCCGTCTCGCGCATCTGCGCCGCCGCCGGGGCGCGCTGCCCCCGCCCGGGGCCTGGCGCGCGGACGTGGCGCTCGTCTCCCACCTGCACGCCGACCACCTGCATCTGCCCTCGCTGGCGCGCCTCGCGCCGGGCACGCGCCTGCTGGTGCCCCGGGGCGCGCCGCGCGCCGTCCCCGGGCTGCGCCGTCTGCGGCATCTGCGGCTGACCGAGATGGCGCCGGGTGACGAGACGGCCGTCGGCGCCCTGCGGATCCGGGCCGTGCCCGCGCGCCACGACGGGCGGCGGCTGCCGGTCGGCCGGCACCGCTCCCCCGCGCTCGGGTACGTCGTCGAGGGCGAGGCGCGGACGTACTTCGCCGGGGACACCGGCCTGTTCGAGGAGATGGCCAAGGAGGTCGGGCCGGTCGACGTGGCGTTGCTGCCGGTGGGCGGCTGGGGGCCGTATCTCGGCGAGGGGCACCTCGACGCGGGGCGCGCGGCCGAGGCGCTGGTGCGGCTGGCGCCGCGCAGCGCGGTGCCGGTGCACTACGGCACGTACTGGCCGATCGGCATGGACGCCGTGCGCCCCCATGAATTCCATGCTCCCGGCGAGGAGTTCGCACGGCTCGCGGCGGCGCGTGCGCCGGGGGTGGTGGTGCACCGGCTCGGGCACGGCGAGAGTGTGCGCGTGGGGGCCGCGCCGTGAAGGAGTGGCTCGCCGGCGCGGCCCTGACGACCGTGACGACGCTGGCGGTCGTGCCCACCGTGACGACCGTGCCGGCCGAGTCCACGCAGCAGGCCCTCGGGTATCCGTCGCTGTTTCTGCTGGTGCTGATCGGGGCGCTGGTGCCGGTGGTGCCGACGGGGGCGCTGGTGAGTTCGGCGGCGGTGGTCGCCTTCCATCAGACGGCGCCGTTCGCGCTGGCGCTGGTGTTCGTGACGGCGTCCCTGGCGGCGTTCTGCGGGGACGCGGCGCTGTACTGGCTGGGGCGGCGCGGGATGCGGTCGAGGAACGGCTCGCGCTGGCTGGAGGCGATCCGCTCACGGGCGCCGGAGGAGCGGCTCACGCAGGCGCAGACGCGGCTCGCCGAGCACGGTACGGCGGTGCTGGTGCTGTCCCGGCTGGTGCCGGCCGGCCGTATCCCGGTGATGCTGGCCTGCCTGATGGCGGACTGGCCGCTGCGCCGCTTCGTACGGGGCAACCTCCCGGCGTGTCTGGCGTGGGCGGTGACGTATCAACTGATCGGGATCCTCGGGGGCTCGCTGTTCCCCGAGCCCTGGGAGGGCGTGGTCGCGGCGGTCGCGCTGACCGTGGTGATCAGCGCGGCCCCGAGCGTGTGGCGCGGCCTGCGGAAGCCGAAAAACACCTAGTCCCCAGCCCCTGGCCGCTCCCGTACGGGCTACTCCAGCACCCGGGAGGCGCCCACCGGCAGGTCCCACAGGTTCGCGCGGTCCAGGCCCGCCTTCTCCCAGGCCGCGCGCACCCGGGTGAGGGGTTCGAGGACGGGCTCGGCGGAGAGCACGAACGTGCCCCAGTGCATCGGGGCCATGCGCCGCGCGCCGAGATCGAGGGCGGCGCGGACCGCCTCCTCCGGGTCGCAGTGGACGTCCCTGAGCCACCAGCGGGGGTCGTAGGCGCCGATGGGCAGCAGGGCCAGGTCGATGTCGGGGTGGCGCCGGCCGATGTGGGAGAACCAGTGGCCGTAGCCGGTGTCGCCGGCGAAGTAGACGCGCCGTCCGTCGGGGGCGGTGAGCACCCAACCGCCCCACAGGGAACGGCAGGTGTCGGTGAGGCTGCGCTTGGACCAGTGGTGGGAGGGCACGAAGTCGAAGCGGACGCCGGACAGTTCGGCCGCCTCCCACCAGTCCAGCTCGGTCACGCGGGTGAACCGGCGGCGCACGAACCAGCGTCCGAGCCCGGCCGGCACGAACACCGGTGTGTCGCGCGGGAGTCGGCGCAGCGTGGGGGCGTCCAGGTGGTCGTAGTGGTTGTGGCTGATGACGACGGCGTCGATCGGCGGCAGCGTCTCCCAGGGGACGCCCACGGGGGTGATGCGGGCCGGGGTGCCGATGATGCGGCGGGACCAGACCGGGTCGGTCAGGACGGTCAGACCGCCGACGCTCACCACCCAACTGGCGTGCCCCGCCCAGGTGACGGCGATCGCACGGGCGTCCACGCGGGGCAGTGGGGCGGGTTCGAAGGGCAGCCGGGGGAGGTCGGCGAGGCCCTCCTTGCCGGGCCGTACGGAGCCCTCGCGGGCGAACCGGGCGAGGGCCTTGAGGCCGGGCAGCGGCGAGGTCAGCCGGTCGTGGAAGGTCCGGGGCCACACCCGCCGCTCCCCCGGCGGACGGGGTTCGGCGAGCGGCGGGACGGGGGGCGCGAGCGGGGACCGGGCGGCCAGCAGGCCGACGTCCTCGGTGGTCACGGAACCGGCACTGGCAGTGGTCACGGTACTGGTAGTGGTCACGGGGCCGGCGGTGGTCACCGTGCCGGTGGTGGTCGACTCGGACTGCTGCGTCATCGAGGAGGCTCCCATCGCTGAGCGTCGTCACGGAGATCGTCGAAAACCGACCTCAAAAGCATCAACGAGCGTTGCACGTGTGGCAGTTCCAACGGTGTGGGCGACGTGAGGCATTCCCCGCGCTGGGCCTGCGTACCGTCGAGCAGCATGCCCGTGGACAGCCGGACGCGCAGCGCGCCGAGTTCGTCGCCGAAGCGGTGGCCGCCGGGGGCGGGCATGCCGAGCCGGGCGGAGAGGAAGTCCTCGAGTTCCTGGGCGTCGCCCACGCCGTGCCCGGACAGCGCGGTGCGCAGCGGGCCGAGGTCGACGTACAGGTGACGGCCCGCGCGGGGCGGCAGGGCGAGGGCACCCGCGGCGACCACGGCGGTGTGCACGGCGTCCGCCACGCGCGCGTGCAGGCGTACGGCGGCGGCCACGCGCGCGGTGACCGGCTCCGGCTCGGCCAGCGCGTACGCGGCCGCGGCGGCGACCGGGGCGGCCACGCGCGCCCCGAGGGCGGTGAGGACGTCGAGCACGCGCGCGTGCAGGTCGTCGCCGACGGCCGAGGCGGGGAACCGGGCGACGGCCGCCGGCCAGCCGGTGGGCAGCAGGGCGCCGGCCAGGTCGCTGACGACGGTGACGTGCTCGGGCAGCATCTCGGCGGGGCTGACCGGCACGGTGTCCTGCGGGGGGTGCACCGTGTCGCGCCAGGTCTCGTCGCTGACCAGGTGCAGGCCCTCGGCCGCGGCGGCCTCCACCGCCTCGTGCACCACCTCGGGCGGGGCGACGGTCGCGGTGGGGTCGTCGGCGACGGACAGCACCAGCAGCCGCGGGTCCCCGCCCTCGTCACGCACCCGGCGCACGGTCTCCAGCAGGGCGTACGGGTCCGGGACTCCCCCGCACTCGGCGGGCGTCGCGACATGGAAGAAGGGTCTGCCCAACAGGCGTGCGTACGGCGCCCACCAGGCCGCGCAGGGCCGGGGCACCAGGACGTCGCCGCCGAGGGCGGCGGTCAGCGCGAGCAGCAGGGCGGGAGCGCCGGGTCCGGCCACCAGCCGCCCCGGATCGGCGGGGATGCCGCGCCGGCCCCAGTAGCCGCCGGCGGCGTCGAGAAGGGCGGAGCCGCCCCCGACCGGCTCACCGTCGGCACGCCCGGCGGCCTCGGCGAGCACGGCGGCGAGCTCTGGCAGCACGGGCAGCCCGTCCGGGGGAAGCGGCGGCCCGTAACGGACGGGCCCGTGCCCCTCCGCCCCCGCCCGCCGCATGGGATCCCCCATGACTCCTCCTCCACACAGTCCATCTTGGGTGACATCCCGGGGGCCGGGCCGGGGGCCGGCCCCGGTTCTCTTCCGGGTTCCGTTTCCTGGTTCCGTCCCTGGTTCCGTTCCGGGTCCGGCCCCGGTCAGGTGCCCGGTCGCTTACCCGGTGCCTGGTGCCGTTGTCGCCGGCCGTCGGGCGTCGTTGTGGGCCGGGTGGTGCGTGGGGTGCGGGGCGTCTCGTCAGGGGTCGGCGCTCGTGCGGGGCCGGGTACGCGACGGGGCGGGGTTCGCGTACGGGGCCCGGGTTCGCGTACGGGGTCGGTCGTGGCCCCTGTGGTTCGGGGGCCCGCTGGGGGCCGTGGCCATGGGCGGCTCCGCCGGCGGTCAGGTGTCCTCCGGCGGGGTGCGGTGGCGGAGGCGGTGGATGGCGGCGGCGAGTGCGCCGGCGATCAGGAGGCCGCCTGCGGCGAGTGCGGGGATGGAGTCGGTGAAGGTGCCGCCCGCACCGGCTTGGACGCCGTGGTCGATGGTGGCGGGGGAACAGCCGGCCTCGTGGGACGCGGCTGCGCGGGGCTGCGGCTCGGGCCGGGCGCAGGGCTGGGTGGTGTGGCAGGTGTCGGTGCGGGTCGGGGCCGCGCCCTGGGGCTGCGGGCACGGGCGGGCGGTTGCGCAGGACGCGGCCGACAGGTCAGGCAGGCCGCCGCCGGGGGCCGACGTGCACGGCTGGGTTTCGCCGCGTGCGACGTCCAGGGGCGCGCTCCATGGTTTGGCCGGAGCGCCGGGCGCGGCCGGGCAGGTGCCGTCGACGGTCCAGGCGGCGTCCGGTCCGGCCGCGAGCGGGCTGTCCTCGAGGTCGGCGGCGGGGGCGATCTCGGCGGTGCCCTGGTAGGCGGGCCCGGCCTGGGCGTCGTCGTCGCCGGGGACCTTGCTCAGTTTGACGGTGCCGTCGGCGAAGGCCTGCGACGTGGCGTCGAGGCTCTCGGGTACGGCGGCGGCGAGCGGGCCGCAGGTGACGGACACGGTGACGCGGCCGCCCGGGGCGACACTGCCCGGGCTGACCTCCGCCGCCGGGTCCGCGAACGCGGCCGGACCGACGGCGACCAGCACGGCACCGGCCACGGCGAGAGCGGACAGGAAGTGGGCGGTGCGACCCATGGAACGGCTCCTTCGGCCGACGACTGCGGGGGTGGGGCTTCCTGCCCCACAGCCATCACAGCCCGAGGGAACCCGGGGCGCGCGCGGCCGGACGCCATTGGCGGGACGGCGGCCCCCATCCGGGTGACCCCGACGAGTCCCGGGTGACCCCGACACCCGACATGTCCCGGGTGACCCCGACACGTCCCGGGTGACCCCGGCCTCGCCCCTCCCGCCATGCGGCGTCGCCGGGCGCGTCAGACGTTGCGCCGGTACTGGCCGCCGACCTCGAAGAAGGCGTCGGTGATCTGTTGGAGGGTGCAGACCCGGGCGGCGTCCATGAGGACGGCGAAGACGTTGCGGTCGCCCGTCGCCGCGTCCTTGAGGGCGGCCAGGGCCGCGTGGGTCTCGTCGCGGTGGCCGGTCTGGTAGTCCCGTACGCGCTCCAGTTGGGACTGCTTCTCCTGCTCGGTGGCGCGCGCCAGCTCGATGACGACGGGTTCGGCGGTGTCGGCGTGCGGGTTGCGGAACGTGTTGACGCCGATGAGGGGCAGGGTGCCGTCGTGCTTGCGCTGCTCGTAGAGCATCGACTCGTCCTGGATACGGCCGCGTTGGTAGCCGGTCTCCATCGCGCCCAGCACCCCGCCGCGCTCACTGATGCGCTCGAACTCCTGGAGGACGGCCTCCTCGACCAGGTCGGTGAGTTCGTCGATGACGTACGAGCCCTGGAGGGGGTTCTCGTTCATCGCGAGGCCCCACTCCCGGTTGATGATCAACTGGATGGCCAGGGCGCGGCGGACGGAGTCCTCGGTGGGGGTGGTGACGGCCTCGTCGTAGGCGTTGGTGTGCAGGCTGTTGCAGTTGTCGTAGATCGCGATGAGTGCCTGGAGGGTGGTGCGGATGTCGTTGAAGTCCATCTCCTGGGCGTGCAGGGAGCGTCCGGAGGTCTGGACGTGGTACTTCAGTTTCTGGCTGCGCTCGTTCGCGCCGTACTTCTCCTTCATCGCCACCGCCCAGATGCGCCGCGCGACCCGGCCCAGCACGGAGTACTCGGGGTCCATGCCGTTGGAGAAGAAGAACGACAGGTTGGGGGCGAAGTCGTCGATGCGCATGCCCCGGGCGAGGTAGGCCTCGACGTAGGTGAAGCCGTTGGCGAGGGTGAAGGCGAGCTGGCTGACGGGGTTCGCGCCCGCTTCGGCGATGTGGTAGCCGGAGATGGACACGGAGTAGAAGTTGCGGACCTTCTGGGCGATGAACCACTCCTGGATGTCGGCCATCATCCGCAGGCTGAACTCGGTGGAGAACAGGCAGGTGTTCTGGCCCTGGTCCTCCTTGAGGATGTCGGCCTGCACGGTGCCGCGCACGCTCGCCAGCGCGAGGGCGCGCAGGTCGGCCGTCTCCTCGGGGGACGGGTCACGGCCCTCGGCGGCGCGGAACCTGTCCGTCTGCTGGTCGATGGCGGTGTTGAGGAAGAACGCCAGGACGGTCGGCGCGGGCCCGTTGATCGTCATGGAGACGGAGGTGGTGGGGGCGATCAGGTCGAAGCCGTCGTAGAGCGCCTTCATGTCGTCCAGGGTCGCCACCGACACTCCGGAGGTGCCGACCTTGCCGTAGATGTCGGGGCGTTCGTCGGGGTCGCGGCCGTAGAGGGTGACCGAGTCGAAGGCGGTGGACAGGCGGGTGGCCGGCTGGCCCTCGGAGAGCAGTTTGAAGCGGCGGTTGGTGCGGAAGGGGTCGCCCTCGCCGGCGAACATCCGGGCCGGGTCCTCGCCGTCGCGCTTGAAGGGGAACACCCCGGCGGTGAAGGGGAAGTAGCCGGGCAGGTTCTCCCGCCGCCAGAACCGCACCAGCTCGCCGTGGTCGGTGAAGCGGGGCAGGGCGACGCGCGGGATCTTGTTCCCCGACAGGGACTCGCGGGTGAGCCGGGTGCGGATCTCCCGGTCGCGGACCTTCACGACCTGCTCGTCCCCGGAGTAGGAGGCGAGGACGGCGGGCCAGTTCGCGAGCTGCTGCGTGACGTGCTGCGGGAGTTGCCCGCGGGCGTCCGCCAGCAGCGACTGCACGTCGGACGCATCGCAGCCGGCGTCGAGGAGCTCCGCGCCGACCGTCTCCAGGCGCTGCACCCGCCGGGCCGCCTCGGCCAGCCGGCCGGTCTCGGCGTGGAAGGCGCGCACGGCGTCGGTGATCTCGGCGAGGTAGCGCACCCGCTCCGCCGGGACCACCTGCCGGATGCCGGAGGAGTGCCGTACGTCGACCGGCGTCAGGACGCCCTCGGACAGCGGCAGCCCCTTCTCGTCCAGGCCGGCCCTGAGGTGCTGGTAGAGCGCGGTGACGCCGTCGTCGTTGAAGGTGGCCGCCGAGGTGCCGTACACCGGCATGTCCTCGGGCCGCATCCCGAACGCCTCGCGGTTGCGCACCAGTTGACGGCCGACGTCGCGCAACGCGTCCTTCGCGCCGCGCCGTTCGAACTTGTTGATCGCCACGACGTCGGCGAAGTCGAGCATGTCGATCTTCTCCAACTGCGAGGCGGCGCCGAACTCCGGCGTCATCACGTACAGCGAGGTGTCGACGAACGGCACGATCGCCGCGTCGCCCTGGCCGATGCCCGGCGTCTCCACGATCACCAGATCGAAGCCGGCGGCCTTCACGACGTCGATCACGTCGGACAGGTGCTCGGGCAGTTCGCGGCTGCCGCGGGTGGCGAGGCTGCGGAAGAACACCCGGTTGCCGTCAAGGGAGTTCATCCGGATCCGGTCGCCGAGCAGCGCGCCGCCGCCCCGGCGGCGGGTCGGGTCGACGGCGACGACCGCGATCCGCAGCTTGTCCTGCTGGTCGAGCCGGAACCGGCGCACCAACTCGTCGGTGAGCGAGGACTTTCCCGAGCCGCCGGTGCCGGTGATGCCGAGCACCGGCACCGCCCGGGCCGCCGCCGCGGCGCGCACCTGCTCCAGGAACTCCCGGGGCAGCTTGCCGAGTTCGGCGCCGGTGACGGCCCGCGCGATCGCGAACCGGTCGCCCGCGAGCACGGCGGCGGCGTCGGTCGGCTTGCCGTCCCACAGGTCGAAGTCGCAGTCCTTCACCACGGAGTTGACCATCCCGGCCAGGCCCATCCGCTGACCGTCCTCCGGGGTGAAGATGGTCACCCCGCTGGTGCGCAGCCGGACGATCTCCTCGGGCACGATGACTCCGCCCCCGCCGCCCACCACCCGCACGTGTTCGGCGCCCTGCGCGCGCAGCGACTCGACGAGGTACTCGAAGTACTCCACGTGGCCGCCCTGGTAGGACGAGACGGCCACGCCGTGGGCGTCCTCCTCCAGCGCCGCGTCCACGACCTCGCGCACCGACCGGTTGTGTCCCAGGTGGATCACCTCGGCACCCTGGGACTGGAAGATCCGCCGCATGATGTTGATCGAGGCGTCGTGCCCGTCGAACAGGGCCGAAGCCGTGACCAGACGGACGGGGTGCACGGGGCGGTGCAGGTCGCTCATGGGGGCCTTCCCGGGCAGGCGGACGTGACGAGACGAGACGGGAACCCGGAGGAACACCGACTCAAGAAATGCTAGGACGTCCTAGTAAATCACCGGGAACGGGTACGTGACGTGATCGGCGACACACAGTGTCAGTCGGTCGGTGCGAAGTGGGTCGCGAAGCGGGTCGCGGGGTGGGTTGCCGGGTGGCTCGCGGGATGGGTCTCCGGGCAGGTCAGAGGATCTTGCCGGGGTTCAGGATCCCGGCGGGATCGAGCGCGTCCTTGACCGCCTGGTGCAGGGCGATGACGGCGGGGGACAGCTCGGCGACGAGACCGGGCCGCTTGAGCAGTCCGACGCCGTGCTCGCCGGTGACCGTGCCGCCGAGGGCGAGGGCGTCGGCGATGATGTCGTCGAACGCGGCACGGGCGCGGACGCGCGCCGCCTCGTCGCCCGGCTCGGTGATGATCAGCGGGTGGAGGTTGCCGTCGCCGGCGTGGGCGATGTTGGCGATGGTGATGCGGTGCCGCTGGGCGGTCCGCTCGATGCGGTCCAGCATCCTGGGGACCTGCGCCTTCGGCACGCACACGTCCTCGGTCAGCACCGGGCCGAGCCGTTCGAGCGCCGGGTAGGCCAGTCGCCGGGCCGCGAACAGTGCCTCCGCCTCGGTCTCGTCGGTGGAGCAGGCGGCCCAGGTGGCGCCGCCCTCCTCGAAGCAGGCGAGGGTGCGCTGCGCGGCGAGCTGCCCGGCGGCGCCGGGTTCGTCGAGCCGGGCCAGCAGGATCACGTCGGCGTCGACGGACAGGCCCATGTTCTTCCAGGCGTCCACGGCGCGCAGGCAGTGCCGGTCGACGAGTTCGAGCGCGGCCGGCATGAGACCCGCCGCCGCGACGATGCGCACCGCCCGGCCCGCGTCGACGATCGACGAGAAGTACCCGGCCACCGTGATCGCGGGCGGCGGCAGCGGACGCAGCCTGACGGTGACCTCGGTGACGACGCCCAGCGTGCCCTCCGACCCGACGACCAGGCCGACCAGGTCGTAGCCCGCGACGCCCTTGGCCGTCCGTCTGCCGAGCCGCACGAGTTCACCGGTTCCGGTGACCATCTCGACGGCGAGCACGTAGTCGCGGGTGACGCCGTACTTCACGCAGCACACGCCGCCCGCGTTGGTGGCGACGTTGCCGCCGATCGTCGACCACGGCGAACTCGCCGGGTCCGGCGGATACCAGAGCCCGTGCTCGGCGACGGCCGCCCGGAGGTCGTCGTTGACCACGCCCGGCTGGACGACGGCGAGCCGCTCCAGCGGGTCGATCTCGACGATCCGGTCCATCCGGTCGAGCGCGACGACGACACAGCCGTCGACCGCGTTGGCCCCGCCGGACAGCCCGGTGCCCGCGCCCCGCGCGACGACGGGCACGCCGTGCCGGTGGCAGGCGCGGACGACCGCCTGCACCTCCGCGCTCGACTCCGCCCGGACGACGGCGAGCGGCACGCCGACCGGGGCCCACTCGGCCTCGTCGTGGCTCAGCCCCGAGACGACGTCGGGATCGCGCACGATCCGCTCGTCGGGGACGTGCGCGGCGATGTCGCCCAGCACGTCGCTTCTCACCGAGGTCACCGGTCCTCCTAGTTCAACGTTCGACAACATGCAGAACGCTAGCGGAGCAGCGGTGCCCACTTGACGGTTCTCGAGGATCGTGTCCCGGGAGTCGAGGGTCGCGGCGGCTCAGGCCGCGCCGGGGTCGCCCGTCGTCCCCGGTCCCCACTTGCCGACCGGAGCGCCCGCCGTGGCGGTCCCCCGTTCCCTGGCCCCGTGGCGGGTGCGGCCGGGCGAGACGAAGCGGCGCGGGTTGCGGCGCAGGTACTCGCCCTCCAGCCGGGCCATGCGGTCGTTGTGGGCGCGCAGGGCGTCGTTCGAGCCGTACAGCAGGGTGTCGTGGCGCGTGCGGTGGATCGTCTCCAGCTCTTTCATCAGTTGCTGGTCGTCCAGCCGGTCCGGGTCGACTCCGGTCATGGTGTGCCCCGCTCGTCGTTCCGCCTACTGCCTACCACCCTCCACTGTACGAACATTCGGGCCACCGGGCCCCCGGGTGCCCTACCGGGCCCGCTCCACGCGCCGCTCGTCCCACACCGGCTCCGGGGTCTCCCGGACCCGGCCGTCGGTGCCGAAGACCAGGTAGCGGTCGAAGGAACGGGCGAACCAGCGGTCGTGGGTGACGGCGAGAACCGTGCCGTCGAAGGCCTCCAGGCCCTCCTGGAGCGCCTCGGCGGACTCCAGGTCGAGGTTGTCGGTGGGCTCGTCGAGGAGCAGGGCCGTGACGCCCTGCAGTTCGAGCAGCAGGATCTGGAAGCGGGCCTGCTGGCCGCCGGAGAGCCGGTCGAAGGTCTGCTCGGCCTGCTGGGTCAGCTCGTAGCGGCGCAGCCGGGCACTGGCCGCGCCCCGGTCCTGGGCGTGTTCCTTCCACAGGATGTCCAGGAGGGTGCGGCCCAGCAGCTCGGGGTGGGCGTGGGTCTGCGCGAAGTGCCCGGCGACCACGCGCGCGCCGAGCTTCCACTCCCCCGTGTGCGCCACGGTGTCGCCGGCCAGCAGCCGCAGGAAGTGCGACTTGCCCGAGCCGTTGGAGCCGAGCACGGCGACGCGCTCGCCGTAGAAGACCTCAAGGTCGAACGGCTTCATCAGACCGGTCAGCTCAAGTCCCTTGCAGGTGACGGCCCTTACCCCGGTACGGCCGCCCTTGAGGCGCATGGTGATGTCCTGCTCGCGCGGCGGCTCCGGCGGCGGTCCGGCCTCCTCGAACTTGCGCAGCCGGGTCTGGGCGGCGGCATAGCGCGAGGCCAACTCATGGCTGATGGAGGCGGCCTGACGGAGATTCAGCACCAGTTTCCTCAACTGGGCGTGCTTCTCGTCCCAGCGGCGGCGCAACTCCTCGAAGCGGGCGAAGCGTTCACGGCGGGCCTCGTGGTAGGTGGCGAAGCCGGCGCCGTGCACCCAGGCGTCGGCGCCCGCCGGACCGGGCTCGACCGAGACGATCTTCTCGGCGGCGCGGGAGAGGAGTTCACGGTCGTGGGAGACGAACAGGACCGTCTTGCGGGTCTCCTTCAGCCGCTCCTCCAGCCACCGCTTCCCGGGTACGTCGAGGTAGTTGTCGGGCTCGTCGAGCAGCAGCACCTCGTCGGTGCCGCGCAGCAGCGCCTCCAGCACGAGCCGCTTCTGCTCACCGCCGGACAGCGTGCTCGCGAGGCGGAACTGCGCCTTGTCGTAGGGGACGCCGAGCGCGGCCGTGGTGCACATGTCCCACAGGGTCTCGGCCTCGTACCCGCGCACCTCCGCCCAGTCGGACAGCGCCTGCGCGTACTGGAGCTGCGCGGCCTCGTCGTCGACTGTCATGAGCGCGTGCTCGGCCTTGTCGACGGCCTGCGCGACCTCGCGGATCCGCGGCTGGGAGACGGACACCAGCAGGTCGCGTACGGTCGTCTCGTCCCGTACGGAGCCCACGAACTGGCGCATCACGCCGAGGCCGCCGGTCACGGTGACGGTCCCGCCGTGCGGTTTCAGCTCACCGGAGATCAGCCGCAGCAGGGTGGTCTTGCCCGCGCCGTTGGGGCCGACCAGGGCCACCACGGCCCCTTCACCGACCCGGAAGGACACGTCGCCGAGCAACGCCCTCCCGTCGGGGAGGTAGTACTCGAGGTGCGCGGCTTCCAGGTGTCCCATGAGGACGCATTCTGCGGGCCGCGCCCAGCATGCGCCAAACCGTTATCCGGTATCCGTCATCCCTCTCAGGAGCCGGCCCCGTCGACCGGCTGCCCCGCCGGTCCGGCCTCCCCGGCGGGTACGACCGTCGCGCCCGCCCATGACACGACCTGCCAACCGTCGGCCGGGGTGCCCTCCAGGACGACCGTGCCGGTGTTGGCGAGGCGGTGGGCGGCGGCGAAGGGGACGTCGATGTTCCCGGCGCGGGCCGCCGACCAGGTGCGGATCGCCGCGCCGTGGCTGACCAGGGCGACGGTCCCCGCGCCGCTCGCGGCGGCCTCGGCGACCACGGCGTCGTACCGGGCGAGGAACTCGGCGCCGCTCTCCCCGCCCGGCATGCGCAGCCCCACGTCGCCCGCCGCCCAGGCGAACGCCGTGCGCATGTAGCGCGCGCCCTGCTCGGACTCGCCGGGGAGCAGCTCCAGGTCGCCCGCGGAGATCTCCCGGAGCCCGTCGCGGACGAGGACGTCGAGACCGCGCGCGGCGGCCAGCGGGGCGGCCGTGAGCTGGGTGCGCACCAGGTCGGAGGCGTAGAGGACCTCGATGTCCTCGCCGGCGAGGGCCTGCGGCAGAGCGGCGGCCTGCCGGACGCCGAGCTCGGTGAGGCCGGGGCCGGGGACGCCGGTGTCGAGGAGGGCGGCCACGTTCGTGGGGGTCTGGCCGTGGCGGACGAGCAGCAGGCGCATGCGGTGACCCTACCCGCAGGAGCCAGGTTCGCAGTCCGGATAGTGAAATAATCGGTCTCACCATGCGATCACCGGCGTACGGTGAGGACACCGGACACCCGGTGCCGTCGAGACGTCGAGAAGTCGAGAAGGGGCAGAGCCATGGCGAAAGCGCGGGAGACCGCCGTCTACACGCACGGACACCACGAGTCGGTGCTGCGTTCGCACACCTGGCGGACCGCCGCCAACTCCGCGGCCTACCTGCTCGGTTCGCTGAAGCCGCACATGCGGATCCTGGACATCGGCTGCGGGCCGGGCACCATCACCGCCGACCTGGCCGCGCTGGTCCCCGACGGGCACGTCACCGGCGTCGACCACGCACCGGACATCCTGGCGCAGGCGCGGGCCACGGCCGCCGAACGGGGCCTGACCAACATCGACTTCGCGGTCGCCGACGTGCACGCCCTGGAGTTCCCCGACGACACGTTCTGCGTGGTCCACGCCCACCAGGTGCTCCAGCATGTGGGCGACCCGGTGCAGGCGCTGCGCGAGATGCTGCGGGTGACGAAGCCGGGCGGGTACATCGCCGTCCGTGACTCCGACTACGCGGCGATGACCTGGTACCCCGCCTCGCCCGGGATGGACGACTGGCTGGACCTCTACCACCGGGTGGCCCGGGCCAACGGCGGCGAGCCGGACGCCGGGCGCCGGCTGAAGTCCTGGGCGCTGGCCGCAGGCATCACCGACATCACGGCCACCTCCGCGACCTGGACCTTCAGCACCCCCGAGGAGCGGGCCTGGTGGAGCGGCCTGTGGGCGGACCGCACCCTGGCCTCGGCGTACGCGGAGCGCGCCACGCAGGGCGGACACGCCACGGTGGAGCGACTGCGCGCCGTGTCGGAGGCCTGGCGGGAGTGGGGGCGGCGGGCGGACGGCTGGTTCTGTGTCCTGCACGGAGAGATTCTGTGCCGAAAGGACGTCTAGATCCTGGATTCCGGGCAACCCGAAGTCCAGGAGGTTTCACACTATGGTTCCCATTCTGCTGGTGCTGCTGCTGGTACTGATTCTTTTCGGTGCCGGATTCGCGGTGAAGTTGCTGTGGTGGATCGCGATCGCGGTTCTCGTCGTCTGGCTGCTGGGATTCCTCTTCCGCGGGACCTCGGCGGCGGGAGGCAGGGGTCGTTGGTACAGGTGGTGACCTGATCCATGGATAGTCCGAACGGCCCGAGGACCTACATCAGGTCCTCGGGCCGTCGGCGGTCTACACGACAGGTTCTGCGAAGGAAGCGGATTCCACGAAGGAATAGGCCGCCCACGGGCCGGTGAGCTCCACCCGCATTCCGGCTTCCTCTTCCATGGCGCGATCCACGATTTCCACGAATTCCTCGGACGACGCGCGCGGCACGAGATAGGCGGCGTCCAGTACATTCCGCTCCTGCGCGGACTGTGGTGGCGGGGGACGCAGGCAGGCGTCGTCGGCGTGTGCGACCAGCCTGGTGTGCAAGCGCTCAGCGAATCGCGCGGCACGCTGCTCGACCTCCCACGCCTCTGTCGCCGTCACCGTCTCCGTTTCGGCGTACGAGACCTTCACGCCCCACTCGACCCGCCCCGCGAGCCGGTCGAGGGTGTCCCGGAAGTCGTCCTCGCGCTCCTCCATCATCACGCGGACGCCGCTGTCGTCCTGGAACACGGTGGCGGGACGGAGCGGCAGCGGTGTGGTGACGGCGGTGAGCGCGTCGATCACCTGCTGGTGGGCGCGGGCGGTCTCGGTGCGCCAGTCCAGGTCCGCCAGCCGGGCGCGGAGCGGCTCCTGCGCGAAGTCGCGTTCCGGCACATGGCTGACCACGGCGATCAGTCCGTGGTGGGTGAGCAGTCTGGGCGGATCGCCCGCCACCCCCGACAGGTCGGCCTGAAGCGGCGCGCCGAGCGGCCTACAGACGGCGTACACGTAACGCAGTCCGGTCACGGGGACTCCTTCCCTGGCGGCCGGCATCGCCGTCGTCCTCGTCGGTGTCCTCGTCGGTCTCCTCGTCCTGGTCCTGGTCGTCGTACTCCTGTGCCGGCTGCCCTCATCGTCCCCCCGGCCGCCGCCCTCGGCATCCCGCAGCGCGTCGAGCCGGGCGGCGGGCCGGGCTCACGGCACGATCCCCTGCTCCACGAGCAGCCGGGCGGACGCGGCGATCGACTCGGCGTCGATGCCCGCGGCGCGCAGTTGCTCGGCCGGGCTCGCCGAGCCGGGCATCGCCTCGACGGCGAGGCGCACCAGCCGGGGCACCGGCCGCCCGTCGAGGAAGGCGTCGAGGACGGCGTCCCCGAGGCCGCCCTGCTCGTGGTGGTCCTCGACGGTCAGCAGCAGGCCGGTCTCGACGGCGGCCCGCCGCAGCGTGGCCCGGTCGACGGGTTTGACCGAGTACAGGTCGACGACGCGGACGGCGATGCCCTCGCCGTCGAGCGCGTCGGCGGCCGTCAGCGCCTCGGGCACGGTGACGCCGGCCGCGACGATCGTCAGCCGGTCCCGGTCGGTGGAGCGCAGCACCTTGCTGCCGCCGACGGGGAACTCCTCGTCGGGCCCGTAGAGCACCGGTCCGGCGCCGCGCGAGGTGCGCAGGTAGCGGACGCCGTCCAGGCCGGCCATGGCGGTGACGAGCCGGGCGGTCTGGTTGGCGTCGCAGGGGTACAGCACGGTCGAGCCGTGCACGGCCCGGAA
Organism: Streptomyces sp. yr375; assembly: GCF_900110755.1. GTDB lineage: Bacteria > Actinomycetota > Actinomycetes > Streptomycetales > Streptomycetaceae > Streptomyces. The sequence continues at coordinate 132,414 of NZ_FOFF01000003.1, read as the reverse complement.
CATCGCCAGGTCCTCCAGGCCCATCTGCGAGGGCCCGTCCGGCCCGATGGCGACCCCGGCGTGCGACCCGACCAGGTTGATGCCAACGCCGCTGACCGCGGCCATCCGGACGAAGTCGTGGGCCCGGGTCAGGAACGCCGCGAACGTGGAGGCGTACGGCACCCAGCCGCGGGAGGCGAGACCGACCGCGGCGGCGACGAGCTGCTGTTCGGCGATGTAGCACTCGAAGAAGCGGTCGGGGTGCTCCTTGGCGAAGATCTCGGCGCGGGTGGAGTCGCTCACCTCGCCGTCGGGGGCGACGACGTCCCCGCGGGCGGTGCCGAGCGCGGCGAGGGCCTGGCCGTAGGCGTCCCGGGTCGCCACGCCCTCTTCGGGGTCGCCCTTCTCCCAGCGGGGCAGGTCGAGGTGGCCGGTGGGGACGGAGTGCAGCATGCGGGCGTCGATCGGCTCGTGCACCCGGATCCGCAGGTCACGGATGCCGCCGAGCTCCTCGATCGCCTCGTCCGCGTCCGGCAGCGGCTTGCCGTGCAGGCCCTCGCGGTTCTCGACGGACTCGACGCCCCTGCCCTTGAGGGTGCGGGCGAGGATCACCGTGGGCTGCCCCTTGGTGGAGCTGGCCTCGCCGTACGCGCGGTCGACGGCGGCCACGTCGTGCCCGTCGATCTCCACCGTGTGCCAGCCGAAGGCCTGGAAGCGGCGGGCGTAGGCGGCGAGGTCGTGGCCGTGCCGGGTGGGGCCGCGCTGGCCGAGCCGGTTGACGTCGACGATCGCGGTGAGGTTGTCCAGGTGCTCGTGGCCCGCGTGCTCGGCGGCCTCCCACACCGAGCCCTCGGCGAGCTCGCTGTCCCCGCACAGCACCCACACCCGGTACCCGACGTGGTCCAGCCGCTTGCCGGCCAGCGCGATGCCGACGCCCACCGGCAGCCCCTGCCCGAGCGACCCGGTGGCCGTCTCGACCCACGGCAGCCGCCGCGGGGTGGGATGCCCTTCGAGCCGGCTCCCGAGCTTGCGGAAGGTGAGGAGTTCCGCGTCGTCGACGGCTCCGGCCGCCTTGTAGGCGGCGTAGAGCAGCGGCGAGGCATGCCCCTTGGAGAGGACGAAGCGGTCGTTGCCGGGGTGGGCGGGCCGGTCGAAGTCGTACCGGAGGTGGTGGGCGAACAGCACGGCCACCAGATCAGCGGCCGACATCGAGGACGTCGGATGCCCGGACCCCGCAGCAGCGGCGGCCCGCACACTGTCCACCCTCAACTGCTGTCCGAGTTCGGCGAGTTCAGTAGGTCGAGCGAGTTCGACGGTGTCCATAGTGCTCCTGATCCCCTTCTAGGCGAACCCCAGGCCCCTGAGAGACGGCGACGTACGCGGCTCTCCGCGTCCCCCCGGCACCGCCCGCCAAACCTGCGCCAGTGCCTCCGGCCTGCGACCACTGCTGGTCGTTGCGGTCTGTGGCCGACGGGTACCCGACGTCACGGACGCCTCACTCCACGGGGCCGCGCACCAACTAGGCTCGTCCGTATGGACATTCTGGGAGCAACGCTGCGTGTCTGTGTCGACGACCTGGAGGCCTCGGTCTCCTTCTACGAACGTCTGGCGGGCGCCGACGCGCTCCGCTTCGAGCGGGGCGGGGTGCAGGTTGCGGCGGTCGGCTGCTTCCTGCTGATGAGCGGTCCGCCGGCCGAGTTGGAGGTGCTGCGCAAGGTGGCCGCGACGATCGCCGTCACGGACGTGGACGAGGTGTACAAGACCGTCACCGAACTGGGCGCGGACGTCCTCGCCGGCCCGGTGCCGACACCGGTGGGCCGCAACCTGATCGTCCGGCACCCGGACGGCGCGGTGTACGAGTACGCGGACCGGCGCGGGCGGTAGGGGAGGGTCCGGGGCGGGACGAAATTCCGTATGCGGGGCGGCTTCGCGACCGTAGAGTCGGGCGTCGGCGTTCGACGGCCGGCACCCCCCGCGACGAAAGCGACGGAGCGACAGTGAGCGAGCAGCACACCTACCGGGTCATCGTCCGCGGCACGTGGGACGGTCTCACCGAGGAGGGCCGGGCCCGGCTGCTCGCCGAGGCCGCCGACCACGGGCTGACCAGCATGCGGTTCACCGAGGAGGGCACGCTGTCCTACGAGCCGTCGCCGCTGAAGCACTTCTCGATGCGGTACGTGGTGGTGTCGGACGCGGCCGACGGCGAGGAGATGGCGGGCGCGCTCGCCGAGGAGCGCGCCGAGACGACGTTGCGCGGGCTCGGCCACGGCTTCGTCGGCCTGCGGTCGACGGTCACGGACCTCGACACCATGAAGATCAACTTCAAGCCCGCAGCTCGGCGGTGATCGCCCACCGCTCGTGGTCGCGCCACTCCCCGTCGATGTAGATCATCTTCGGGGAGAAGCCCTCCAGGCGGAAGCCGCAGGCCCGGGCGAGGGCGATCGAGGCGGTGTTGCCGGGCTGCACGTTGATCTCCAGCCGGTGCAGCCGCAGCGGCCCGAAGGCGTACCCCACCACGAGGTCGAGCGCCTCGCGCATCAGTCCGCGCCCGGCCGCGTGCGCGAAAGCGCCGTAGCCGAGCGCACCGCACTGGAAGGCGCCCTCGACGATGTTGTTGATGTTGATGAACCCGGCGACGGCCCCGTCCTCCCGGGTGCACACGAGGAAACCGGCCTTCGACGGGTCCCGTATCAGCCGGCTCGCGTAGGCCGTGTACGCGTCGGCGGTGGCCGGCGGGGCCAGCCACGGATGGTGCAGGTCCTTGCTCTCCCGCGCCCGGGCGGTGAACTCCGGCCCGTCCTCGTAGGTGAAGTGGCGCAGCCCCACGCGGGGGCCCTCGGCGAGGTAGCGGGATGCGGTGTGCGGCATCGAGCCAGCGTACGACGAGGTCAGCGCCGCCGGGTCCGGGAATAGGCGAAGTACGCGCCGCACAGCGCGCCGATGATGCCCATGGCGAGCAGCGCCGTCCACAGCGGCACCGTCACCTCGGGGATCAGCAGCCGGATCTTCGTGGCGCGGGTGTTCTGGAAGACGAAGATCAGGGCGAGGACGGCGAGCACCAGGACGGCGATCCGGCCGGGCGTCAGCGCCGGGTTCCTGCTGCCGTGTCTCCCGCCGCGCTCGGCGGTCTTCGAGGTCTTCCGGCTCATACCACCAGGGTGAGCCCGCGGCCGCCGTCACGCACGGCGGGACGGCGTCAGCGCAGGGCGGGCGCGTCGAGGGTGAGCGTGCCCTCGTCCGCGTCGAGTACGGCGCCCAGGCCGAAGGGCACGGTCAACGCGCCCTCGCAGTGCCCGAACCCGAGTTCCTCGACGACGGGGACGCCGAGGCCGCCGAGCCGGTCGACGAGGACCGGGCGCAGCTCCTCGTAGGGGCCGCAGCGGTCCCAGGAGCCGAGCGCGACGCCCGCGACGCCGTCCAGCCAGCCGGTGCGCAGAAGCTGGGTCAGGGCCCGGTCGACGCTGTACGGCCGCTCCCCCACGTCCTCGATCAGCAGCAGCCCGCCGCGCGCGCCGGCGCGGGTGTGCGGGGTGCCGTAGCCGGTGGCCAGCAGCGTCAGGCAGCCGCCCAGGGTGACGCCCCGCGCCCGGCCCGGTGCGATGGGCGTGCCGGTGGAGGTGAGCGTGCGGACGGTCTCCGGGGCGAACAGGGTGGCCCTGAGATGGTCCTGCGCCCGGGTGTTCTTGATGAAGTCGATGCCCGCCGCCACCGGCCCGTACAGCGTGACCAGGCCGAGGCGGACGGCGAACGCCTCGTGCAGGGTCGTGCTGTCGCTGAAGCCGACGAACACCTTCGGCCCGGCCGCCCGCATCGCGTCCCAGTCGAGCAGGTCGACGACGCGCTGCGCGCCGTAACCACCGCGTGCGCACAGGACGGCGTCGACGCGCGGGTCGCACCAGGCCCGCTGGAGGTCGGCGGCCCGGTCGGCGTCGGTGCCCGCGAGGTGGGGCAGCCGGGTGTCCCGGTCCAGCACGTGGGGTGCGACCACCGGGTCGAGGTCCCAGCCGCGCAGCAGGTCGAGACCGGCCTGCAGCCGCTCCTCCGCCACGGGCCCGCTGGGCGCGACGACCGCGACCCGGGCGCCGGGGGCCAGCCGCGCCGGCCGCACCAGTTCCGTCACCGACACCGTCTCCGTCGCCGTCACCGTACGAGCTCCAACCTGGGGATTCCGGGCGGACGCAGCCCGAACACCTGAGCGTACAGCGACAGCTCGGCCTCCAGGGCGCGCACCATCGTCGCCGCCTGCCGGAACCCGTGCCCCTCCCCTTCGAACGCGAGGTACGCGTACGGCACGGGCGGCCCCGCGGGCCGGGCGCGTCGGTTGAGCCGGGCCAGGAACCGCTCGCACTGGGCGGGCGGGCAGATCACGTCGTCCAGGCCCTGGAGCAGCAGGAACGGCGCGGTGATCCGGTCGGCGTGCTCGACGGGCGAGCGCTGCGCGTACCGGGCGGGCACCTGCGCGAGAGGTCCGACGAGGCTGTCCAGGTAGCGCGACTCGAAGTCGTGGGTCTCCCCCGTCGCCCAGCCCACCAGGTCCAGCACGGGGTAGCTGATCGTGCCGCAGGCGTAGACGTCGGTGCCGGTCAGCGAGGCGGCCGCGGTCCAGCCGCCCGCGCTGCCGCCGCGGATCGCCAGCCGGTCGCGGTCGGCGGTGCCCTCGTCGGCCAGGGCGAGGGCGACGGCCGCGCAGTCCTCGACGTCGACCACGCCCCACTGCTCGCGCAGCCGCTCCCGGTACTCCCGCCCGTACCCGGTCGACCCGCCGTAGTCGACCTCGGCGACCCCGATGCCCCGCGAGGTGAAGTAGGCGATCTCCAGGTCCAGCACGAGCGGGGCCCGGTCGGTGGGCCCGCCGTGCGCCCAGATGACGTACGGCGGCAGTTCGTGGCCGGGGGCGACGACGCCGGGGTGGTGGGGCGGATAGACGTGCGCGTGGATGTCCCGGCCGTCGGGCCCGGCGAAGGTGCGGATCCGGGGCTCGGGGTAGTGGGCCGGGTCCACGGCGTCGTCGTGCGCGGCGCCGATCACCCGGGCCCGGCCGGTCCGGGCGTCCAGCTCCACCACCTCGTACGCGCTGCGCGGACTGGCCGCGACGGCGACGACACGATCGCCGTGCACGGCGAGGGTCGACGCGAACTCCGTCCACGGCCCCGCCGCGTCGACGAGCTCACCGGTCTCCGGATCGAGGATCCCGAGCGCGGTGGCCCCCCGCCCGTGCACGACCCCGACGAGCCCGCTCTCCAACGGCACGAACCACCGCTGCCCGAGCTTCCACAGCGCCCCGCCGAACTCCTCCTCGCGGGGACAGACGGGCTCGTGGTCACGGTAGAGATTCCACCAGCCACTACGGTCGCTTGCATACAGTAGACAGTCACCGGACGACGACTGTCCTTCGTCGACCGCCGACCGCAGCCAGTCGACCTGTGCGATCGACTCCCCCGGCCCGCCGGCCACGACCCGGGCGGCGCTCAGGGTGCCGTCGGGCGTGATGTCGGCGACGACGACCTCCGTCCCCTCCCACGGCATCCGCGGATGGTCCCAGACCAGCCAGGCGGCCCGGTGGCCGTCGGGTGAGAGGCGGGCTCCGGTGAGGAACCGGCGGTGGTCGTCGGTGAGTTCGCGGACGGCGGCGCGGTCGTGGGCGGCGGAGCCGTCCAGCGGTACGGCGGCCAGGACGCGGCGCACGTCGGTGGGGCCGTCGCCGGTGAACTCCTCCAGTACGCACCACACTTCACCCCGGTCGGGCAGCAACTGCGGTTCCACCCAGCGCAGTCCACCGCCGACGCGGGACACGGGAGTGAGCGGGCGCGGCTCGCCGCCGGGCTCGTAGGCGTAGAGCCGCTGGTCGGCGAAGTGGACGAACACCACGAGGAGTTGCCCCTCGTACACGGTGCCGGCCCAGGGCTGTCCGCCGTACTCGACGACCCGGCTGCGCACGTTCCAGGGCGCGGGCAGGACGGACTCCTCCGTGCCGTCCGCGCGTCGCCGGACGAGGGTGCGGCGGCCGTTCTCGGTGGGCCGGGGCGCCGTCCACCACACCTCGTCGCCGACGAAACCGACGTACTCGGGTCGCCCGTCGTGCGTCGCCGCGAGGGTCGCGTCGATGGGCGAGGGCCAGGAACCGTACGGCAGGATCTGCACGTTCTTCTCCGCCTTCTCCGCTTGCTCGTCTAGGCCGTCCGCAGGAACCGGTCGAGGACGTGGACGCCGAAGTGCAGCGCCTCGACCGGGACCCGTTCGTCGACCCCGTGGAACAGTGTCTGGTAGTCGAAGCCGATCGGGAGCTTCAGCGGTGCGAAGCCGTAGCCGGTGATGCCGAGCCGCGAGAACTGCTTGGCGTCCGTGCCACCGGACATGCAGTACGGCACCACGTGCCCCTCGGGCGCGAACTCCTCGACGGCGGCGCGCATCCGGGCGAACAGCGGCGCGTCGACGGGTGCCTGGAGGGCGACTTCGCGGTGCTGGAACTCCCAGTCGACGTCGGGGCCGGTGAGTTCGTCGAGGGTCGCCCGGAACTCGTCCTCGCAGCCCGCGAGATACCGGCCGTCGACGAACGCGACGGCCTCGCCCGGGATCACGTTCACCTTGTAACCGGCGTCCAGCATCGTCGGGTTGGCGCTGTTGCGGACGGTCGCCTCGACGAGGGCGGCGGCCGGGCCGAGCTTCTCCAGCAGGCCGTCCACGTCGTGCGGGCCGGCCACGTCGTGCAGGTCGGTCTCGATGCCGTACAGCGCGGCGAGTTCGGTGAGGGCGGCGCGGACGGTCGGGGTGACCCGGAGCGGCCAGGCGTGCTCGCCGATGCGGGTGACGGCCGCGGCCAGCCGGGTCACCGCGTTCTCCCGGTTGACCTTGGAGCCGTGGCCGGCGCGCCCGCGCGCGGTCAGCTTCAGCCAGCCGGTGCCGCGCTCGCCGGCGGCGATGGGGTAGATCTCGCGTCCGGTGCCGTCGTGGAAGGTGAACGCGCCCGATTCGCCGACGGCCTCGGTGCAGCCCTCGAACAGTCCCGGATGGCGGTCGGCGAGGAACCCGGAGCCGTCCTCGGCGCTGGCCTCCTCGTCGGCGGTGAAGGCGATGACGAGGTCGCGCCGGGGCCGCACGCCCTGCCGGGCCCAGAGCCGCAGCACGGCCAGGATCATCGCGTCCATGTTCTTCATGTCGACGGCCCCACGCCCCCACACCACCCCGTCGCGCACCTCCCCGGAGAACGGGTGCACGCTCCAGTCGGCGGCCTCGGCGGGGACGACGTCCAGGTGGCCGTGGACGAGCAGCGCGTCCGCCGCCGGATCGGCGCCCTCGATGCGGGCGACGACGTTGGTGCGCCCCGGGGTGCGTTCGAGCAGCGTCGGCTCGATGCCCGCCTCCGCGAGCAGCCCGGCCGCGTACTCGGCGGCGGGCCGCTCCCGGCAGTCCCCGCCGCCCCGGTTGGTGGTGTCGACGCGGATGAGATCGGACGTGAACCGGACGACCTCGTCCCGCGCCTGCGCGTCAACCACGCCGCTCCACCTCCCGCCCGTACCCGTACTCGTACCTGCACCCGTTTCCCTGCTGCTCAGCCATACTGCTCCTCGATCGCGGCCGCAACGATCGTGGTGACCGCCTTGAAGGTGCGGATGCCCTCGTACATGGTGGCGCTGGTGTAGGCGATCTTCCGCTCGCCGATGCGGGCGACGCCCGGCACGACGGTGGCGGCCATCGCGAGATGCTCGGCGTCGAACTCGACGGCGACCGTGAACGGCCCACCGTCCAGCGGTTCCTGACGGACCGCCAGCCCGGCCGCCGCCTTCGCCGCCGCCCGGATGTCGGCGGCGGTGCGGGCCGGCGTACGGCACACGGCCGCGTACCGCGAGATGTGGTCCTTGACCGCGACCTTCAGCGCCTCGGGCGCGTACCCGAGCGCGTCCTCGCAGGCCACGTCGTCGCCGGTGACCAGGACGACCGGCACGCCGTACTCGGCGACGACGTGCGCGTTGAGCAGGCCCTCACTGGCCCGTACGTCGTTCAGCCAGACGCCGGTGACGGAGTTGGCGAGGTAGGTGTGGGCGAGGACGCCCTCCATGCCCGCGCCCGCGTGGTAGCCGACGAACGCGATGCCGTCGACGTCACCGTGCTGGACGCCCTCCACCATGGAGAGGGACTTGTGCCGACCGGTGAGCATCTCCACCCGCTCGTCGAGCTGCTCCAGGAGCAGGTTGCGCATGGTCGAGTGGGCCTCGTTGACCAGGACCTCGTCCGCCCCGCCGTCGAAGAAGCCCAGCACGGCGGCGTTGACGTCCGAGGTGAACATCGACCGGCACCGCTCCCACTGCGGGGCCCCCGGCAGCACGTCGGCCGGCCAGGTGACACCGGTGGCGCCTTCCATGTCGGCGCTGATGAGGATTCTCATGAGTCGACATCCTGCCGCAGTGACGGCATCTTCACGGTGCGGCACGCAGCCGTGGGAGCCGCTTCTGACCCGAGAGAGAGAGAGGGGGTCACATGGCGCGGGTCGCCACGAACCACTGTGACGGGAGCTTGATCCGGGTGCCGTCGGGGGTGAACTCCGTGGTGGTGAGCGGTAGTTCGCCGTAGGAGAGGATCGTGAGTCCGGCGGTGCGCAGATACTCGGGCACCGCGTCGTCGGCGACGTCGCCGGGGGCGATGCCGTGCCGGAGGATCGGCGCGAGCTTCGGCGGTGGACCGTCCGGGCTCTGCGCCAGAGCACCGAGGACGAGGCCGGCGGCCTCCGACGGTTCGACGAGGAAGGCCCGGCCGCGCGTCCCCACCAGCGCGGCGATCGCGTCCACCAGCGGCTGCCGGTCGGCCGGCTCGCACTGGTGCAGGACGCCCCTCATGTAGACGTTGGCGTCCCCGAGTTCGGCGTGCAGCGTCTCGGCCGCGCCCTTCTCCGCCGCGTCCAGCAGCCGGTATGCCGCAAGTCCTGCGGGGTCGGCGTGCCGGGCGTGGTCGAGGGCCGCGGCGGCCAGATCGACGCCGAGCACGCGCGGGAAGCGGTCGGCGAGGTACCGGGTCTGGGTGCCGTTGCCGCAGCCGAGGTCCACCAACGCAAGCTCGGCGTCGGTGAGATGAGGTTCGAAGTAGGCGAGGTGGAGGGCGGCCGTGACGCGCGGATCCGCGTCCCAGAACACCTCGCCCGCCTCGCCCGGAGCCTCCCGCCAGAAGCCCTCCCACGCCTCGCGGTACCGACGCGTCACGCTCATGCCCAACTCCCCCTGACACAAGGCCGATCCGCCGCACGTGTGACGGGCGGGTACGGTCTACCGCCTCCGGGTTTCCGTGACAAGCGCGCCGCGCACTCCTTCACACCGCCTACGAGATCCGCACACCGTTGCGCGGCAGCGTCAGTTCGAACCAGACGGACTTGCCCGCGCCCGTACGACTGGTGCCCCACTCGCGGGCCAGCGTGCTCACCACGCGCAGCCCCCGCCCGAACTCGTCGCCGGGTCCGGCGCTCAGCAGGGTCGGCAGTTCGTGGTCGTCGTCCTCGACCTCGCACAGCAACGTCTCGCCGCGGACGAGGCGCAGGCCCACGGGCCGCCGGTGGGAGTGCCGCAGGGCGTTGGTGACGAGCTCGCTCACCAGCAGCTCGGCCGTGTCGGCCGGTTTCGCCAGCCCCCAGTCGTGGAGCTGTTCGCGGACCACCGCGCGGGCCCGGCCGGCCTCGGCCGGTTGGAGGGGGAAGCGCCATTCGGCGACGTCGTCCGGTTCGATGCCGTTCAGGCGGGCCATGAGCAGGGCGACGTCGTCGTTGCGGCTGCCGCGGCCCGCTTCGGAGAAGGTCACGGCGAGGGCGCGGATGATGGTGTCGCAGGCGCCGTCCATGGAGGCGGCCGGGTGGGCGGCGGACTCGCAGAGCGCCGCCAGGCCCACGCCGATGTCCTCGCCGCGCATCTCCACCAGCCCGTCGGTGCACATGACGAGCCGGTCGCCCGGCGCCACCCGTACGCGAACCGCTTCGAAGGGCACCCCGCCGACGCCGATGGGCGCGCCGGTGGGCAGGTCGAGGAGTTCGCTACGGCCGTCGGCAGCACGCACCAACACGGGTGGGATATGGCCCGCGTTGGCGATGTGCAGTTCGCTCCCGATCGGGTCGTAGACGGCGTACAGGCAGGTCGCGAGGTAGGTGTCGCCCAGCCGTTGCGCCAAGTCGTCGAGGTTGCGCAGGAGTTGGGCGGGCGGCAGGTCGAGGGCGGCCATGGTCTGCACGGCCGTCCGCAACTGGCCCATCATGGCTGCCGAGTTGAGGCCGTGGCCCATGACGTCGCCGACGACGAGGGCGGTGCGGGCGCCGGGCAGTTTCACCGAGTCGAACCAGTCGCCGCCGATGCGCCCCTGCAGGGTGCCCGGCAGATAGCGGGTGGCGATGTCACAGCCCGCCATGCGCGGCGGGATGTGCGGCAGCATGCTGTCCTGGAGGGTCTCGGCGACGCTCTCCTGGTAGGTGTACATGCGCGCGTTGTCGAGCACGAGGCCCGCGCGGGCGGCGAGTTCGGCGCCGGTGACGCGGTCCATGTCGTTGAAGACGGCGCGCTCGGGGTGGCGCAGCAGGACCATGAAGCCGAGGACGACGTGCCGCGCCTTCAGCGGGACGACGAGCATGGAGCGGCCGGTGATCAGGGGCCGGATGTCGCGCTTCTCGAACTGCGAGGCGATGGCGTGCCCCAACTGCTCGCTGATACGCGGCACGAGGACCGGCTCGCCGGTGGTCATGCACTGGAAGAACGGGGTGTGCGCGGGGAACGGCATCGCCTCGCCGACGGGTACGACGTCGTCCCAGCGGCCGGGTTCGTCGGTGTGCTCGACGGCCACCCGGTGCCACAGGGTGGTGGTGTCCGGCACGCCGTCGGGGAAGCCCTCACCGGCGACGACCTGTTCCCGCAGGTAGGTGCCGGCGACGTCGGTGAAGCGCGGCACGACGGCCCGGCTGACCTCGAGGATCGTGCGGGACAGGTCGAGGGAGGTGCCGATCTTCCCGCTGACCTCGTTGAGGAACTCCAGCCGTTCCCGGACGGCGACGTATTCGAGGTCCTCTCGCTCGTCGCCTTCGCCTGTCGGGTCGTCCGGTATCGGAAGCCCTTCGGCGGCGGCGCGGGCCGCCCGCTCGCGGCGGGCTCTTCGCTCGACGCGCCGGGTCACGCCCCAGTCGGGCGTCACCGGCACCCGGTCGTTCTGGCTGAACTCCAGGACGGGGTAGCCGAGTTCGAGGATCTGGGCGACGATGCGGGCGCTCTCGCCGACGCTCATGCTGGGCAGGATCTCGGGCAGCCGGCCGGCCAGCTCATCGGCCCCGGGGAAGTCGGTGTGCAGTGCGAAGCCGGGCGCGATGCGTTCGACTGCCGCGCGGTCCGCCGAATCGTCCTGGCGCAGTCCGGCCGCGTCGGCCGCCAGGACCAGCAGCCGTTCCGTGCCGGGTCCGGCGAGCGGATACGCCCACCACAGGACGTCGACGCGGTCGCCGTCCCGCTCGGGGACGGTCAGCCGGGCCCGTCCGGCGGCCGGGTAGCCGATGCCCTGGTCGAGGGAGGAGTCCAGCCCGGGCCCGAGGCCGCCGAGGGCCGCGCGCGCTCCGTACCCCCCATGGTCTCCGTATCCGTCGGTCTCCCCGCGTCCGCCGCCCAGGAGGGCGTCGTATCCGCCGTCGTCCGGAAGGGCGTCGGCGGGTTCGGGGAGTGCGCCGGAGACGGGGAGCAGGTCGATCGCGGGTCGGCCGATCGCCGCTTCCTTGGCGGCGCCGAAGAGCCGGCGTGCGCCGGTGCTCCAGTGGGAGACGAGGCCCTCGCGGTCCACCACGACCACGGCGAGCGGGACGCGCCCGGCACCGGCCCCCTCGTGTGCCGCGTCGCTCCCGGCTTCGTGGCGGGGAGGTGCGTCCCTCTCGGTGCCACGGTCCATGGCCCAGGCCCTCTCTCCCCAGAGCTGTACAAGATCTGTCCCGTTGTCCCCACCGTACGGCGCACGCCGGTCGGCATGTGCGGCATTGGTGGAATTGGTTTCACCCGGGCCCGCCGGGGTACGCCGGGAGACTCCGCACGTCCGGGTGCCCGCACGGGCCGGCGTCGGTCCTCGTCAGTCCTCGTGGCCCAGTCGCAGGTCACGTTCCGTGCGTGCGCCGCCCGCCACCTGGAGGACGGTGGCGACCGGCGGGTAACCGGAGGCGATGACGGTGTACTCGCCGGAGGACAGGTCGACGAAGCGGAATGTGCCGTCGGCTGCTGTGGTGAGGGTGTCGACGACGTTGCCCGCCGCGTCCAGGAGGGTCACGCGCGCGTCCTCGACGGGGCGGCCGCCGGTGGCCCGAACCGTGCCGCGCAGCAGGGCGCCGCCGGCGAGTTCGACGTCCTGGCGGGTCTCGCGGGCGGCCTGGACGCTGACCGGCAGGGCGGCCGGGCGGTGGGCGGGCGCGCTGGCGGCGAGCGTGTACTCGCCGGCGACGAGTTCGGTGATGACGTAGCCGCCCTCGTGCCCGCTGCGGGTGCTGGCGACGACCTCACCGTGGACGTTGGTGAGGGTGACGGCGGCCTCCCGCACCGGTGCGCCGTCCGCCGTCACGATGTTCCCGGCGAGCCGGCCCGCGCCGCCGAGGACGATGTCCAGTTCGACGGGGCGTTCACCGACGGTGACTGCGACGGCCTGTGGCTGGTGGCCGCCCGCGGCGGCGATCAGGACGTACGCGCCCGCGCCGGGCGTGGCCAGCGCGTACCGTCCGTCCTCGCCGCTCGCGCCGCGGCCGATCTGCTGTCCGGTGACGTCGATGAGGGTGAGCGCCGCGCTGGGCACGACGGTCCCGTCGGGGTGCCGCGCCGTGCCGCAGACCGGGACGCCGGCGGTGTGCGGGGCCCGGGCCTGCATGATGCGGGCCGGCGGGATCGGTGCGGTCCCGGGCGCGGGCTCCCTTTCGTCGGCGGCATCGGCATCTGCGTCGGCGGCGTTGTGGGTCACCAGCGGTTTCTCCTTGAGGAAGCAGGCGATGAGCAGCCCGAGGACGAGCACCGGTACGAGGTAGAGGAAGATCCGCGGCATGGCGTCGGCGTACGCGCGGATGTAGGCGTCGCGCAGCGCCGGGGGCAGTGCGTGGACGAGCTGCGGGGTGAGCGACTCGGGGTCGGGGAGCCCCGCGCCGGTGCGGGCGGGCAGGCGGTCGTGCAGGGCGTCGGTGAGCCTGTCGGCGAAGAGGGTGCCGAAGACCGCCGCGCCGACGCTGCCGCCGATCTGGCGGAAGTAGTTGTTCCCGCTCGTCGCCGTGCCGAGGTCGGCGGGGCGCACGGAGTTCTGCACGGCGAGGACGAGGACGGGCATCACCAGGCCGATGCCCGCGCCGAGGACGGCCATCCACAGGCTGTACTGGAGTCGGGGCGTGTCGACTTCGAGCCGGGACAGCAGCCACATGCCGAGGGCGGCGAGGGCGCTGCCGAGGACGGGGTAGACCCGGTAGCGGCCGGTCTGCGTGATGAGCTGCCCGGAGAGGACCGAAGCGCCGACGATGCCGCCCATCATGGGCAGCATGAGCAGCCCGGACTCGGTGGCGGTGGCCCCGTCGACCATCTGCAGGAAGGTCGGCAGATAGCTGGCGGCCCCGAACAGTGCGACGCCGATCACCAGGCCGACCAACGCGGTGACGTTGAAGACGGGGTCCCTGAACAGCCGTAGCGGGATGAGGGGTTCGGCGGCGATGCCCTCGACGACGAGGAAGAGGACGGTCGCGGCGGCCGCGCCCGCGCCGAGGCCGACGACGACGCTCGAGTCCCACGCGTACTCGGTGCCGCCCCAACTGGTCAGCAGGACCAGGCAGGTGGAGGCCACGGCGAGCAACAGAGCGCCGAGGACGTCGAATCGGGGCTTCGCCGTCGGCTTCGGGAGTTTGAGGACGACGGTGACCACGGCGAGGGTGACGAGGCCGAAGGGGACGTTGATGTAGAAGCACCAGCGCCAGGAGAGGTGGTCGGTGAAGTAGCCGCCGAGTAGCGGTCCGGCGACCGAGGCGAGGCCGAACGCCGCGCCGATGAGGCCCATGAACCGGCCGCGCTGCCGGGCCGGCACGATGTCCGCGATGATCGCCTGCACGCCGATCATGAGCCCGCCCGCGCCGACGCCCTGGACGGCCCGGAAGGCGATCAACTGGTCCATGGTCTGCGCCCGTCCGGCGAGCGCGGAGCCGATGACGAAGACGACGATCGCGAACTGGAAGACGCCCTTGCGGCCGAGGAGGTCGCCGAGCTTGCCGTAGACGGGGAGTCCGACGGTGGCGGTGAGCAGGTAGGCGGTGATCGCCCAGGACATCCTGTCGAGGCGGTGCAGCTCGCCGACGATCTTCGGCAGGGCGGTGGCGACGATCATCTGCTCCAGCGCCGCGAGGAGCAGCGCGAGCATGAGGGCGAAGAAGACCACCCGCACCCGGCGTCGGCCGGGCTGTGGCCCGGTGACCGTCGCCTCGGGCGGGTGTTTCGCAGGGGGTGCCGTGACCGGCTCGTCCTGCACCAGAGTGGTCCCGCCCATGTCCCGTTCCCCTCGTCGCACCTGCCACACAATTACCGCGTAAAGCGACAACTACGAGCAAGCGCGACGAGTTACGGGGCCATCCCGGTCACAAGGGAGATCCACTCGAACCGGTGAAGGGGGTCAACGCGCAGGGAGCGCACGGGTGTTGGGCTACTTCTCGACCTCGGTGGCGAGGTTGGCGAGGATCACGTCGTAGATCCGGCCGAGGCCCTTGGGCGCGAAGGTCCTCTCGAAGAAGCCGCCGATGCCGCCCGCGCCGGTCCAGGTGGTGGTGACGACGACCCGGGACGAGCCCTCGCCGGCCGGGGTGACGCGCCAGACGGTGACCATCGAGGAGTTGCGGTCCTTCTCGACCAGCTCGCCGTCGGTCGGCTCGGTGACCTCCAGGAGGCAGTCGCGGACCCGCTTGCTGGTGGCCTGGAGCCGCCAGTGGACGAGGGTGCCCTCGCCGTCGCCGCCCTCCTGCACCTCGTACTCGCTGAAGTGCTCGGGCAGCAGCTTCGCGCGCGTGCCGCTGTAGTCGGCGATGGTGTCGAACACCTTCTCCGGGTCCGCAGCGACGACCCGCTCGGTGGTGGCCTCGACCTGCGCCATGGGGTTCCTCCAGGTCCGTGTTGCTCAGGGTTGATCAGGGTTCATCAGATGCGGGGCAAGCCAACCACCCCGGTCCACGGCCGCCCAAATCGGGGTCCCGCAGGGAGCGGATCGCACGATCATGCGAACGTGTGTTCTATTGTGTGGGCAGGGCTACCGAGGAGGCGTCATGCGCTGGGACAACCTCACCGCGGATACCCGCCACGACCGGGCGGCGGACGCCGCGCTGTTCGGCGCGGACGCGGTCACGACCAGGACGTTCGACACGCCCGAGTTCGCCGGCATCACGTTCCACGAGATCCGGGCCCGCTCGATCCTCAACCGGGTGCCGGGGGCCTCCCGGCTGCCGTTCGAGTGGACCGTGAACCCCTACCGGGGCTGCACGCACGCGTGCGTCTACTGTTTCGCCCGCAAGTCGCACAGCTATCTCGACCTCGACACCGGCCTCGGCTTCGACACCCAGATCGTCGTCAAGGTGAACGCGCCGGAGCTGCTGCGCCGCCAACTGGCCTCGCCCCGCTGGCACGGGGAGCACGTCGCGATGGGCACGAACGTCGACTGCTACCAGCGCGCGGAGGGCCGCTACCGGCTCATGCCAGGCATCCTGGCCGCCCTGCGCGACCGGGCGAACCCCTTCTCGATCCTGACGAAGGGCACGCTGATCCTGCGCGACCTCGACCTGCTGCGGCAGGCGGCCGCAGTGACCGACGTCGGCGTGTCGGTCTCCGTCGGCTGCACCGACACCGAGCTGTGGCGCACCGTGGAGCCGGGCACGCCGGCCCCGCAGCGCCGCCTGGACGTCGTACGGACCCTCACCGACCACGGCATCGGCTGCGGGGTGCTGATGGCGCCGGTGATCCCCTTCCTGGGCGACGAGCCGGACCGGCTGCGGGCCACCGTGCGGGCGATCGCCGCCGCCGGGGCCACCTCGGTCACCCCGCTCGCGCTGCATCTGCGCCCCGGCGCCCGCGAGTGGTTCATGGCCTGGCTCGGGCAGCATCACCCCCACCTGGTGCGCCGGTACGAGCGGCTGTACGCGGACGGCGCCTACGCCCCGAAGTGGTACCAGCGCCGGATCACCCGTCAGGTCCACGAGCTGGCCGAGGAGTACGGCATCGGCCCCACGCGCGCGGGGATGCCCCGCCGGCTCCCGCAGCCCGAGCGGCCCCTCGGGGCGGTCGGCCCGGCCGAGGAGCCCACCGACTCCGGGCCGACCCAACTCACGCTGATCTGAGCGCGTTCGAGCGCATCCGGCAACCCGAACGGGTCAAGTAACGCCGGAAAGGGTTCTTACCGACGATCTTCCCGGGACGATGCGGCGAGGGCCGCGACCTGCGGTCCGACCACCGCAAGCCTCTGCCCCTCCGTCCCGGGAGTCCTCCATGAACCAACGCGCAGCCGTGCTGTGCGCTGCCGCCGTCGTCGTGGCCGGGACGGTCACGGCCGTGCCCGCCGCCGCGGACCCGTCGCACCCCGCGTCGCCCGCCCGCGCGGCGAAGCTCTCCTGGAAGAGCTGCGGCACCACCGACCAGCCGAAACTCCAGTGCGCGTCCCTGAAGGTGCCGCTCGACCACGCGCAGCCGGGCGGGAAGCAGATCACGCTGGCGCTGTCGCGCGTCCCGCACACCGCGAAGACGTACCAGGGCCCGCTGCTGGTCAACCCCGGCGGCCCGGGCGGCTCGGGGCTGCGCCTCGCCGGGTTCGTCGCCTCGGCGCTGCCGAAGGCGGTGGCGGCCCAGTACGACGTCATCGGCTTCGACCCGCGCGGGGTCGGCAAGAGCACCCCGGCGCTGAACTGCAAGCCCGGCCACTTCACCCCGGTCCGCCCGGACTCGGTGCCGAGCACCGAGGCGATCGAGCAGGCCAACCTGAAGCGCGCCCGGTCGTTCGCCGAGGCCTGCGGGAAGAAGTACGCGAGCGTGCTGCCGTACATCGACACCCTGAGCGCCGTCCGCGACATGGACGCGATCCGGGCCGCGGTCGGCGCGCGGCAGCTCAACTACTTCGGCTACTCGTACGGCACCTACCTCGGCGCGGTGTACGCCAAGCTCTACCCGCAGCGGGTGCGGCGCCTGGTCCTGGACTCGATCGTCGACCCCACCGGGGTCTGGTACGAGGACAACCTGACGCAGGACCTGGCCTTCAACGACCGGCACCGCGCCCTGATGGCGTGGATCGCCAAGTACGACAAGACGTACAAGCTCGGCGGCGACCCGGAGCAGGTCGAGACCAAGTGGTACGCGATGCGGGCGGCCCTCGCGAAGAAGCCGGCCGGCGGCAAGGTGGGCGCCTCGGAGCTGGAGGACACCTTCCTGCCCGGCGGCTACTACAACGGCTACTGGCCGCACCTCGCCGAGGCGTTCGCCGCGTACGTGAACGACAAGGACGACGACCCGCTCGTCGAGGCGTACGAGAACTTCGCCGCCGTCGACGCCTCGGGGGACAACGGGTACAGCGTCTACACGTCGGTGCAGTGCCGTGACGCGTCCTGGCCGCGCGACTGGGACGAGTGGCGTACGGACAACTGGTCGGTGTACGCGAAGGCCCCGTTCATGACCTGGAACAACGCCTGGTACAACGCGCCGTGCGCGTTCTGGCCGACCGCGCCCCTGGGACCGGTGAACCTCACCAACGGCGATCTGCCGCCGGTGCTGCTGTTCCAGGCGACGAACGACGCGGCCACGCCGTACGAGGGCGGCGCGACGGTCCACGCGCTGCTGCGCGGCTCGAGTCTGGTGGTCGAGGAGGGCGGCCAGAACCACGGCATCACCCTGAGCGGGAACGCCTGTCTGGACAAGCACCTGGCGACGTACCTGACCGACGGCACCGTGCCGCGCGGGGCGGCGGGCATGGGCGGGGTCGACGCGGTGTGCAAGGCGCAGCCCGACCCGAAGCCGCTGACCACGAAGGTCACCTCGCGCACGGCCCACGGCTCGACGCTGCACGGGCTGCTGGGATTCCGTGGCTGAGCGGTGACGGCCGCCCCGTCGGGGGTGTTGTCAGGCACCCCCGACGGCGGCGCTAGCGCGCGGTCAGCCCGGAAGGCCGGCATACGTGTTGAACCGCAGGTACACCCCGATGTCGGCGGGCGTGTCCGGCGAGATCGTCCGGTAGCTGCACAACTCCTGCAGCCCGCCGACGCCTTGCGGCTGATCCACCGTCAACTGTCTGAGGACCTCGGCGTGCGGGCGCGGGTCGATGCCCTCCAGCTCCATGAGCCGGGCGATGCGTACGGCCGCCTCGGCGTCGGAGCGGGTGTTGTCCGGCAGCCGCAGATAGACGTTGGCCTCCTCCGGTCCTGGCGCGCCCTCCCGGAACGCCAGGCAGGTCATCGGCTCGTTGCTCACGATGCCGCTGTCCCGCCCGTAGATCACGGCGCGCGCCCGGGCCGCCCGGTCCGGCTCGTGGCGGTGCGCCAGCGTGCCGACGGTGTCCAACTCGGCCATCGGCATGGGGTGGTGGCGGTAGTAGACCTTCACGCGGGAGGCGTTTCCGGCGTCCAGATCGAGGGCCATGAGCTCCAACTCGTGCCCGCGCCCGGCGAGTTCCTCGGCGCGGCGCGCCACCGGTTCCCAGGCGTCGGCCAGGCCCAGCCGGTGCATGGCCTCCGCCATGACCTCGTACGCGCCGTCCAGGCCGTGCACCTGCGGGTTGAGGTAGACCTTGTAGTGGGGCCGCTTGCCCGGCCGCCAGGCCAAGGAGTGCCAGATGGTGGCCCGGTAGTGGTCGGGGGCGGACGTGACGAACAGATCCTCGATGCCCAGGTACCGCGTGATGTCCACGCCCGGGCTCTTGGCGAGCCGGCGCGTCAGCTTCCGGCCGGCCTCCTGGCAGCCGAGCGGGGTGCCGTCGGCACCGAGCGACTCGAACAGGATGCGGACTTCGGGGCGGCCGTCCTTCCAACTGACGGACAGTTCGGCGGGGAAGCCGTCGGCCGAGACGAACGAGGGGGGATCGCAACGCGTTCCGACGGGCCGCGCGGCCCACGGGTGGATCACGTCCCGCAGCTCCTCCAGTACGGCCTCCGTCTCCCACTGGTCCGTCCCCAGACCACGGCAGACCGCCGTCCACTTCTCTTCCAGAAACCGGCCGAACGTCTTGGCCGAGCCTTGACGCACGCTCAGGTCGGATATCTCATCAGGGAGTTGCGCACTCGTCACTGTCCATCACCCTCCATAGCCGGACCAATCCGGCCTCGTCCACGACCACTTGGGCAGCCCGAAAGGCACGCCAAGCCACCGCAGTTCAGCGGAGGGCGATCTTCCCCTCGTGAAGATATTCGAATCTCGAACTAATGGCCGATAACCTCCGGTCCCCTTCCAGCCGCCCCCCTGCCGGGGAAACCGCCGGAGGCAACCTCCGACAACGTGGTCAAACTCACCCGCTCCGGCACGGACATGGCCCGTCCGCCGACGCTCGGGGCATGCGCGATGATGAGCGGATGACCTCCCTGGCCGTCATACGGGACATGACACTCGCCGACGTCGACCGCGTCTCCGAGATCCGCGTCCGTGGCTGGCAGAGCGCCTACCGGGGGCTGCTGCCGCAGTCGTATCTGGACGCGCTGAGCGTTGCCGAGGACGCCGGGCGTCGCCGGGCCGGCTTCTCGGGGAGCGCCGGCGGCGCGGTGAACCTGGTCGCGGAACGGGGCGGGGAGGTGGTCGGCTGGGCCGCCCACGGCGCCTACCGGGACGGCGAAGTCCACATCTGCGACGCCGAGTTGTACGCGCTTTACGTCGACGTCGGGCACCTCGGGACGGGCGTCGGGCGGGCGCTCCTGGCGGAGTCGGTCCGGCAGGCCGGTGCCCTCGGGCGCTCCCGTATGTATCTGTGGGTGCTCAGGGACAACCTCCCGGCCCGTCGCTTCTACGAGCGGGCCGGGTTCCACGCGGACGGTGCCGAGGTGCCGTGCGAGGTGGCGGGCGCTCTGGTGACCGAGGTGCGGTACCTCGGGCGGGTTCCCGGCTGACGCCCGCCGGTTCGGTGGGCGTCAGCGCCGCTGGCGGGGGATTCGGGCCAGCGCGTGGACGGCCGCCTCCGCGAGGACCGGGTGGGCCAGGGCGTCGCTCAGGACCGGGCGGGCGCGGCCGTCGCCCAGGGTGCCGAGTCCCTCCACGCAGGCGAGGGCCACCCGCCGGTGGGGGTCGTGCGGGCGCAGCCGCCGCCGGAGCGTGGTGATCAGCGCGGGCACGGACTCGGGCGCCCGCAGCTCCACCAGGAGCCGCACGGGGTGCAGGGCGTAGGCCACGCGCAGTTCGTTGGTGGCCAGGGCCGCCGCGGCGCGGGCCGTGCGCGGGTCGCCGAGGCGGGCCAGCGCGTGGGCGGCGGAGGCGCAGCGCGGCGGGTCCCGGTGGTTGAGCAGGAGCACGAGCGCCTCGAAGGCGCGCCGGTCCCCGGCGAGCCCCAGCCGGAACGCGGCGAGTTCTCGGGCCCACAACGGCTGCCCCGGCTCGGTGAGCACGCCCGCCAGTTCGTCGTGATCGACCTCGGCCGTGAGCCGCTCGTACAGCGCCGTGCCGCCCGACTCCCGCCGTAAACGCTCCGTGACCGCCCGCAACTCTTCGTCCATGGTGGCGAGCCTAGAACCTGTCCGGCCCGGCAGGGAGTTGCATCACAGCCACGGGGGCTGGCGGGCCCGTTACTCACCGGTTAAGCTCGGACCAGCGATTCACCCATTCGCCACACTCCTCGCGCCGGCCTGGTGACGCAGTCGCCGCGAGAGAAGTCGGTTCGGTACCTCGTACCGCTGTACGGCCCGGCCACGGGACAGAGGCCGGTCGGATCTCCCGTTCGTCTCCGGGCGTGTGCACGCCCCGGACGTACGGCACCGGGCGTGTGCGCTTGCAGCCCGGCACCACCCGCACTGTCTCTCTCCGCACCCGTGGCCCCTCCGGGCACCCGGGCGCGTCCCAGTCGTCACCTCATTCCTGGAGTCCCGCGATGGTCGCTCCCCTGTCCGACACCCCTCTGTCCCCGCTCCGGACGATCGCCGTCATCGGCCTCGGCACCATGGGCACCGGCATCACCGAGGTCCTGGCCCAGGCCGGCCGCGAGGTGATCGGCGTCGACATCAGCGAGGAGCGCACCGCGCGGTCCCTCGCCGCGCTGGAGGCCTCCACCGCCCGCGCCGTGCAGCACGGTCGGTGCACCGACCAGGAGCGCACGGCCGTCCTGGCCCGTGTCCGCTTCTCCACCGACCTGCGCGCGGCGGCCGACGCCGACCTGGTCATCGAGGTCGCGCCGGAGTCGTACGAGATCAAGCAGCAGATCTTCCGTGAGCTGGACGGGATCGTGCGTCCCGAGACGGTCCTGGCGACCGGCACCAACGCGCTGTCCGTGACCCGGCTCGCCGCCGACTCGGCGCATCCGGAGCGGGTGCTCGGCCTGCACTTCTTCAACCCGGCGCCGGCGATGAAGCTGGTCGAGGTCGTCTCCTCGGTGCTGACCGCGCCCGCCGCCGTCACCGCCGTCACCAACCTCGCCCTCGACCTCGGCAAGGAGCCCGTCGCGGTGGGCGACCGGCCCGGGTTCGTCGCCGACGGCCTGCTGTTCGGCTACCTCAACCAGGCCGCCGCGATGTACGAGGCCCGGTACGCCTCCCGCGAGGACATCGACGCGGCGATGCGGCTGGGCTGCGGTCTGCCGATGGGGCCCCTCGCCCTGCTCGACCTGGTCGGCGTCGACACCGCCCGGACGGTCCTGGAGGCCATGTACGCCGAGTCCCAGGACCGGCTGCACGCCCCCGCGCCGATCCTCAAGCAGCTCAGCGAGGCGGGCCTGACCGGCCGCAAGTCGGGCCGCGGCTTCTACACGTACGAGGCCCCCGGCAGCGCGACGGTCGTCCCGGACGCGCTCACGCCCCTGTCGGGCGGGATCACGAGCCCCGGCCGCCCGGTGCGCAGCGTCGGCGTCGCGGGCTCCGGCACCATGGCCTCCGGCATCGCCGAGGTCTTCGCCAAGGGCGGCTACGACGTCGTCCTCGCCGCCCGCAGCGAGGAGAAGGCGCAGGCGGCCAAGGCCCGGATCGGCAAGTCGCTCGCCCGGTCGGTCGACAAGGGGCGGCTGACGGCCGAGGCCGCCGCGCAGATCCTGGACCGGATCACCGCCGCCGGCACCTACGACGCGTTCGCCGACGTCGATCTGGCCGTCGAGGCGGTCGCCGAGGACCTCGCGGTCAAGCAGCAGTTGTTCGCGACGCTGGACAAGGTCTGCAAGCCCGGCGCGGTCCTCGCCACGACGACCTCCTCGCTGCCGGTCGTCGCCTGCGCCCGCGCCACCTCGCGCCCGCAGGACGTGATCGGCATGCACTTCTTCAACCCGGCGCCCGCCATGAAGCTGGTCGAGGTCGTCCGTACGGTGCTGACGGCCGAGGACGTCCACGCGACGGCTCGCGAGGTGTGCGGACGGATCAAGAAGCACGCCGTCGACTGTGCGGACCGGGCGGGCTTCATCGTGAACGCGCTGCTCTTCCCGTACCTCAACAACGCGATCAAGATGGTGCAGGAGCACTACGCGTCCCTCGACGACATCGACGCCGCGATGAGGCTGGGCGGCGGCTACCCGATGGGCCCCTTCGAGCTGCTGGACGTCGTCGGGCTCGATGTCTCCCTCGCGATCGAGAAGGTCCTGCACCGCGAGTTCCGCGACCCGGGGCTCGCGCCGGCCCCGCTCCTGGAGCACCTGGTGGCCGCGGGCTGCCTCGGCCGCAAGACCGGGCGCGGCTTCCGCGAACATGCCCGCCGCTGAGCGCGCCGGCGGCCGGCTCCCGGCGGGCGAGGACTGGGGCGGGCTGCTCGACCCCACGGGCGGGCCCCCGCCGGTCGAGGGCGGGGGTGATCCAGGACAGGCACACCGAGCTGCGCACATGCAGTACGTTCGGGTCATGTCCCAGCCCGCCAGGTCCTCACGTACACCCGCCACGTCCGACGCGCCGGAAAGTGCCGCGGGCAGCCGCGCCGCCGCCCAACGGCTCAAGATGCGCCGCGAACTGGCGGCGGCGGCCATGGAGCTGTTCGCGACCAAGGGGTACGAGGCGACCACCGTCGACGAGATCGCGGCCGCCGCCGGGGTCGCCCGCCGCACCTTCTTCCGCCACTTCCGTTCCAAGGAAGAGGCGATCTTCCCCGACCACGACGACACCCTGATCCGGGCCGAGGCGGTGCTCAACGCGGCCCCGGCGCACGAGCACCCGCTCGACACGGTGTGCCGCGGCATCAAGGAAGTCATGAAGATGTACGCGGCCCGGCCGGAGATCTCGGTCGCCCGCTAC
Organism: Streptomyces sp. yr375; assembly: GCF_900110755.1. Taxonomy (GTDB): domain Bacteria; phylum Actinomycetota; class Actinomycetes; order Streptomycetales; family Streptomycetaceae; genus Streptomyces. Next base: position 109,079 of record NZ_FOFF01000003.1, on the reverse strand, counting down.
AAGCTGACCCGCGAGGTGCCCACCCTGCGCGAGGCGGAGATCGCGTCGGTGGCCCGCTACGAGCGCCTCTTCACCCGCTACCTGCTCGGCCACTTCGACGAGCACGCGCACGACGACGACGCCAACGACGACCCGCTGCTCGCCGAGGTCGCCGCGTCCGCCGTGGTCACCGCCCACAACCACGTCCTGCGGCGCTGGCTGCGGGCGGGCGGCCAGGGCGACGTCGAGACCCAGCTCGACCACGCCTTCGCCATCGTCCGCAAGACGTTCGGGACGGGCATCGGCGCCGGCCGCAGCAGCGCCGGCGCCCCCGCGCAGGCCCCGGCGACGCTCTCCGCGCACGGCGAGGTGCTGGTCACGGTCGCCCGCACCGACGCCCCGCTGGACGAGGTCATGCGGGCCATCGAGCAGGCGCTCAAGGAGCGCTGAGGCGACCCTCCACCGCGCGACGACATCCTGACGGCCACCCCCACCGGGTGGCCGTTTTCGCATGTCAGGGCCACCTTTTCGCACGGACATCTCGTAGCTTTACGCGGCTTTTTCGCGGCTTTCAGACCCCGTTCGATCGATCATCGCTCATTTGTTACGTAAAGATTTCACCTGAGAGCAATTTGTGGCACTCGGTGCCTTGCGATGTGACACGCAGTGTCATACGTTGAAGGTGTCCGGGCGGCCGGCGTGCAGAGACCTTTCGTACGTCGGCTGTCCCCGCAAGCACATGGCCTGCGCGCCCGGACGCCTGCGTCACAGGCAACCTCCCGCGCCACAAAGCGCTGCCGAACAGCACCACCGCCGAACCGACGGCACGTCCACCCAGCACTCAGCAGCACCGTCTTGACCCTCAGCGCCCCGCCCTCAGGGCGCTCACCGCCGGAGGCAACACCGTGACCATTCAGGCAATCCTGGACGCGATCCAGTCGCCGGACTCGACGCCGGACGACTTCGCCGCTCTGCCGCTTCCCGAGTCCTACCGCGCGATCACCGTGCACAAGGACGAGACGGACATGTTCGCGGGCCTCGACACCTGCGACAAGGACCCCCGCAAGTCGATCCACCTGGACGACGTCCCGGTGCCCGAACTCGGCCCGGGCGAGGCCCTGGTGGCCGTCATGGCCTCCTCGGTCAACTACAACTCCGTGTGGACGTCGATCTTCGAGCCGATGGCGACCTTCGGCTTCCTGGAGCGCTACGGCAGGCTCAGCGAGCTGACGAAGCGGCACGACCTGCCGTACCACGTCATCGGCTCCGACCTCGCGGGCGTCGTCCTGCGCACCGGCCCGGGCGTGAACGCCTGGAAGCCGGGCGACGAGGTCGTCGCGCACTGCCTGTCCGTCGAGTTGGAGTCCTCCGACGGCCACAACGACACGATGCTCGACCCCGAGCAGCGCATCTGGGGCTTCGAGACGAACTTCGGCGGCCTCGCCGAGATCGCGCTCGTCAAGTCCAACCAGCTCATGCCGAAGCCGGATCACCTGTCGTGGGAGGAGGCGGCGGCCCCCGGGCTCGTCAACTCCACCGCCTACCGGCAGTTGGTGTCCCGCAACGGCGCCGGCATGAAGCAGGGCGACAACGTCCTGATCTGGGGCGCGAGCGGCGGACTCGGCTCCTACGCCACGCAGTTCGCGCTGGCCGGCGGCGCCAACCCCATCTGTGTGGTGAGCAGCCCGCAGAAGGCGGACATCTGCCGGGCCATGGGCGCCGAGGCGATCATCGACCGCACCGCCGAGGACTACCGGTTCTGGCAGGACGAGCACCACCAGGACCCCCGGGAGTGGAAGCGCTTCGGCAAGCGCATCCGCGACCTCACCGGCGGCGAGGACGTCGACATCGTCTTCGAGCACCCCGGCCGCGAGACCTTCGGCGCGAGCGTCTACGTCACCCGCAAGGGCGGCACGATCGTCACCTGCGCCTCGACCTCCGGCTTCACCCACGAGTACGACAACCGCTACCTGTGGATGTCCCTGAAGCGGATCATCGGCTCGCACTTCGCCAACTACCGCGAGGCCTGGGAGGCCAACCGGCTGGTCGCGAAGGGCAAGATCCACCCGACGCTGTCGAAGGTCTACTCCCTGGAGGAGACCGGCCAGGCCGCCTACGACGTGCACCGCAACCTGCACCAGGGCAAGGTCGGCGTCCTCGCGCTGGCCCCCCAGGAGGGTCTCGGTGTGCGCGACGAGGAAAAGCGCGCCCGGCACATCGACGCCATCAACCGCTTCCGCAACATCTGAGACACCCGAGGTCATCGATGACTGAGCGTCAGCCCTCCGAAGGCAAGCGGGAGAAGGACCGGCCGTGGCTCATGCGCACGTACGCCGGTCACTCCACGGCCGAGGCGTCCAACGAGCTGTACCGGCGCAACCTCGCCAAGGGCCAGACAGGTCTGTCGGTCGCGTTCGACCTGCCGACCCAGACCGGCTACGACTCCGACCACATCCTCGCCCGCGGCGAGGTCGGCCGGGTCGGCGTGCCGGTGGCCCACGTCGGTGACATGCGCCGGCTGTTCCAGGACATCCCCCTGGAGCAGATGAACACCTCGATGACGATCAACGCCACCGCCATGTGGCTGCTGGCGCTCTACCAGGTCGTCGCGGAGGAGCAGGGCGCGGACATCACCCGGCTCCAGGGCACGACCCAGAACGACATCGTCAAGGAGTACCTGTCCCGGGGCACGCACGTGTTCCCGCCGGGGCCCTCGCTCCGGCTGACGACGGACATGATCGCGTACACGGTCTCGCACCTCCCCAAGTGGAACCCGATCAACATCTGCAGCTACCACTTGCAGGAGGCGGGCGCCACGCCGGTCCAGGAGATCGCGTACGCCATGTCGACGGCGATCGCCGTGCTGGACGCCGTCCGGGACTCCGGGCAGGTGCCGGCCGAGAAGTTCGGCGACGTCGTCGCCCGGATCTCGTTCTTCGTGAACGCGGGCGTCCGCTTCGTCGAGGAGATGTGCAAGATGCGCGCCTTCGGCCGCATCTGGGACCGCGTCACCCGCGAGCGCTACGGCATCGAGGACCCCAAGCAGCGCCGCTTCCGCTACGGCGTCCAGGTCAACTCCCTGGGCCTGACCGAGGCGCAGCCGGAGAACAACGTCCAGCGGATCGTGCTGGAGATGCTCGCGGTGACGCTGTCGAAGGACGCACGCGCGCGTGCCGTGCAGCTCCCCGCCTGGAACGAGGCCCTCGGTCTGCCCCGCCCCTGGGACCAGCAGTGGTCGCTGCGCATCCAGCAGGTCCTGGCGCATGAGAGCGACCTGCTGGAGTACGAGGACATCTTCGAGGGCTCGCACGTCATCGAGGCGAAGGTGGCGGCCCTGGTCGAGGAGTCCCTCGCGGAGATCGAGCGGATCCAGGAGATGGGCGGCGCGATGGCCGCCGTAGAGTCGGGCTACCTGAAGTCGCAGCTCGTCTCGTCGCACGCCGAGCGCCGGGCCCGTATCGAATCCGGTCAGGACAAGATCATCGGCGTCAACATCTTCGAGACGACCGAGCCCAACCCCCTGACCGACGATCTCGACACGGCGATCCACACGGTCGATCCGGCGGTCGAGGCCCGGGTCATCGCCTCCCTCCAGAACTGGCGCGACACCCGCTACCAGCCGCCCTTCAACCACCCGCGGCCCTGCAAGGCGCTGGAGAAACTGAAGGAGGCCGCCAAGGGCACCGCCAACCTCATGGAGGCCACCCTCGAGTGCGCCCGCGCCGGGGTCACGACCGGCGAGTGGTCCGGCGCGCTGCGCGAGGTGTTCGGCGAGTTCCGGGCGCCGACCGGGGTCTCGTCGGCGCCGGTGGCGGTGCCCGCGGAGGAGGGGTCGGCCATGGCCGACGTCCGCCGAATGGTCGAGGTGACGGCGCGCGAGATGGGCGTCGGCAAGCTGCGCTTCCTGGTCGGCAAGCCGGGTCTGGACGGGCACTCCAACGGCGCCGAGCAGATCGCGGTACGCGCGCGTGACGCCGGGTTCGAGGTGGTCTACCAGGGCATCCGGCTGACGCCCGAGCAGATCGTGGACGCCGCGCTGGAGGAGGACGTGCACGCGGTGGGACTGTCGATCCTGTCCGGTTCGCACGCCCAACTGGTGCCGGACGTGCTGGATCGGCTGCGTGTGGCCGGGGCCACAGATATACCGGTGATCGCCGGTGGCATCATCCCCCAAGGTGACGCGGAGCAGCTCAGGGCCGCCGGCGTCGCCGCCGTGTTCACCCCGAAGGACTTCGACATCACCGGAATCATCGGCCGCATCGTCGACGAGATCCGGAAAGCGAACAAGCTCGACCCCCTGGAGGTCCCCGCATGACCACGCCAGTCAACCGACTGCGTCCGCGCCGCTCGTGTCTCGCGGTGCCGGGCAGCAACCCCCGTTTCCTGGAGAAGGCGCAGGGTCTCCCCGCCGACCAGGTCTTCCTGGACCTGGAGGACGCGTGCGCGCCGCTCGCCAAGCCGGAGGCGCGGCACACCATCGTCAAGTTCCTCAACGAGGGTGACTGGACGGGCAAGACGAGGGTCGTGCGCGTCAACGACTGGACGACCGAGTGGACGTACCGGGACGTCGTGACGGTGGTCGAGGGGGCCGGCCCCAACCTCGACTGCATCATGCTGCCGAAGGTGCAGAACGCCCAGCAGGTCGTCGCCCTTGACCTGCTGCTGACCCAGATCGAGAAGACGATGGGCTTCGAGGTCGGCAAGATCGGCATCGAGGCGCAGATCGAGAACGCGCAGGGTCTCAACAACGTCAACGAGATCGCGACGGCCTCCCAGCGCGTCGAGACGATCATCTTCGGCCCGGCCGACTTCATGGCGTCGATCAACATGAAGTCGCTGGTCGTGGGCGAGCAGCCGCCCGGCTACCCGGCGGACGCCTACCACTACATCCTGATGAAGATCCTGATGGCCGCCCGCGCCAACGACCTCCAGGCGATCGACGGCCCCTACCTCCAGATCCGCAACGTCGACGGCTACCGCGAGGTCGCCGGACGGGCCGCCGCGCTCGGCTTCGACGGCAAGTGGGTGCTGCACCCGGGCCAGGTCGAGGCGGCCAACGAGATCTTCTCGCCCTCCCAGGAGGACTTCGACCACGCCGAACTGATCCTGGACGCGTACGACTACTGCACGTCCGAGGCGGGCGGCAAGAAGGGCTCGGCGATGCTCGGCGACGAGATGATCGACGAGGCGAGCCGCAAGATGGCGCTGGTCATCTCCGGCAAGGGCCGCGCCGCCGGCATGAAGCGCACCAGCGTGTTCGAGATCCCGGAGGCGTGACGCGATGCAGTTCGGGCGCACCTACGAGGAGTTCGAGGTCGGGGCGGTCTACAAGCACTGGCCCGGCAAGACGGTCACGGAGTACGACGACCACCTCTTCTGCCTCCTCACGATGAACCACCACCCGCTCCACATGGACGCCAACTACGCGGAGCACACGACCGACTTCGGCAAGAACGTCGTCGTGGGGAACTACATCTACTCCCTCCTGCTCGGCATGTCCGTGCCGGACGTCTCCGGCAAGGCGATCGCCAACCTGGAGATCGAGTCGCTCAAGCACGTCGCGCCGACCTTCCACGGCGACACGCTGTACGGGCAGACGACGGTGCTCGACAAGTGGCCGTCGAAGTCGAAGGACGACCGCGGGATCGTGTACGTCGAGACCAAGGGCTACAAGCAGGACGGCACGCTCGTGTGCGTGTTCCGCCGCAAGGTGCTGGTGCCGACCGAGACGTACATCAAGGAGCGCGGCGGCGAACAGCCGGGCCGCCCCCAGCTCAAGGAGCAGGAGAAGTAGCCATGGCGCGACTCGCCCAGACCGCCGGTCTGACCGACGTCCAGCAGGAGATCCTCGCCACCGTCCGCGACTTCGTGGACAAGGAGATCATCCCGGTCGCGACCGAACTGGAGCACCGCGACGAGTACCCGCAGCAGATCGTCGACGGCCTCAAGGAGTTGGGCCTGTTCGGCCTGATGATCCCGGAGGAGTACGGGGGTCTGGGCGAGTCCCTCCTCACCTACGCGCTGTGCGTCGAGGAGATCGCCCGCGGCTGGATGTCGGTGTCCGGCATCATCAACACGCACTTCATCGTGGCGTACATGCTCAAGCAGCACGGCACGCAGGAGCAGAAGGACCACTTCCTGCCGCGGATGGCGCTCGGCGACGTCCGGGGCGCGTTCTCGATGTCGGAGCCGGGGCTCGGCTCGGACGTGTCGGCGATCACGTCGAAGGCGGTGAAGGACGGCGAGGAGTACGTCCTGAACGGCCAGAAGATGTGGCTGACGAACGGCGGAACGTCGTCCCTGGTGGCCGTTCTCGTACGAAGTGACGAAGGACACCCGCAGGGCACGGCCCCCCACAAGTCGATGACGACCTTCCTGATCGAGAAGGAGCCGGGCTTCGGTGAGGTCCGGCCGGGCCTCACGATCCCCGGCAAGATCGAGAAGATGGGCTACAAGGGTGTCGACACCACCGAGATGATCATGGATGGCCTGCGGCTTCCCGCGGACCGCGTGCTCGGCGGGGTCACCGGCCGGGGTTTTTACCAAATGATGGACGGCGTGGAAGTGGGCCGGGTCAACGTCGCCGCGCGTGGTTGCGGCGTCGCGCACCGTGCTTTCGAGCTCGGTGTCCGGTACGCCCAGCAGCGTCACACCTTCGGCAAGGCGATCGCCCAGCACCAGGCGATCCAGTTCAAGCTGGCCGAGATGGCTACCAAGGTCGAGGCCGCCCATGCGATGATGGTGAACGCTGCACGCAAAAAGGACTCCGGAGAACGAAACGACCTCGAGGCAGGGATGGCGAAGTACCTCGCCTCCGAGTACTGCAAGGAGGTCGTGGAGGACGCCTTCCGGATCCACGGCGGATACGGCTTCTCCAAGGAGTACGAGATCGAGCGCCTCTACCGAGAGGCCCCGATGTTGCTGATCGGTGAAGGCACCGCCGAAATCCAGAAAATGATCATTGGGCGCAGGCTGCTCGAGGAGTATCGGTTCCAAGGCTGAATGTCCAGGTTGGGGGTGTTTTCTTCGAGAAGAAGATCACACCCCGTCAACTTCCGTCAGCCGTCGACTCGGCTTCCTGGCTTACCCAGTTGTGGCCCCGAACCGCTACCATCGCGGAAAGCCGCCGTCCCCCGTCGAAGCGCGGCATCGTCCGCTACGAAGGTCATCCATGCCCCACAGCCAAACCTCTGCACACCGAGACAGCCTGGTAGGCGCACGCCTCGCGCGCGGAGCATCGCCGTGGCTTCTGCCGACCGTCGCCACCGCAGCCGTCAGCCTGCTGCGCGCCCGCCGCTCGGGCGCCGCCAAGGCCGTCGCCGTGCCCGCCACCGCTCTCGCGGCGGGCATGCTGTGGTTCTTCCGCGACCCCGAGCGCGAGATCGCCTCGGGCCGGGTCATCTCCCCCGCCGACGGTGTGGTGCAGAGCATCATGCCGTGGCAGGACGGGCGGACCCGGGTCGCGATCTTCATGAGCCCGCTCAACGTCCACGTCAACCGCGCGCCGCTGGCCGGCACCGTGACGTCGGTCGAGCACATCCCCGGCGGGTTCGTGCCGGCGTTCAACAAGGAGAGCGAGAACAACGAGCGCGTCGTCTGGCACTTCGACACCGAGCTCGGTGACATCGAGATGATCCAGATCGCCGGTGCCGTCGCCCGCCGCATCGTCCCCTACATCCCCGAGGGCACGAAGGTCGAGCAGGGCGAGCGCGTCGGCCTGATCCGCTTCGGCTCCCGCGTCGACCTCTACCTCCCCGAGGGTGTGGACGTCGCGGTCGAGGTGGGGCAGAAGACAGTGGCGGGGGTGACTCGCATTGACCGTGATTGACCCTGAGACCCAGGCGGGCTGGGTGCCCGAGGCCGACGAGGTGGACGAAGAAGAGGAGATGCCCCTCTCTCTCCGCCTGTCGATAGCGGACACCCTCACCCTCGGCAACGCCACGTGCGGCTTCATGGCGGTGTACTTCACCACCACCGGGATCCTGATCCCGCACCTCACCGGCAGCCAGGAATCCGGCATGGCCCGCCACAGCGCGGCCACGGCGGTCATCCTGATGCTCTGCGCGGCGGTCTTCGACCTCTTCGACGGCCTGGTCGCCCGCAAGCTGCGCTCCTCCCCGATGGGCGCGGAGCTGGACAACCTGTCGGACCTGATCAGCTTCGGTCTGGCCCCGGCGTACTTCGTCCTGGTCTACGGCATGGTCGCCGACGACGCACACCAGCGGGTGGCGGCGGTCGGCGCGATCGTCGTCCTGCTCGCGGTGGTGCTGAGGCTCGCGAGATTCTCGTGCGTCACCGTCAAGGACGGCACCTTCCAGGGCATGCCGTCACCGTTCGGCGCGCTGACGGTCGTCTCGATCGTGCTCCTCGAGCTGCCGTTCGCGGCGACGCTGATGGCCATCCTGGGCACCGCCTGGCTGATGGTGAGCCGGGTCGAGTACCCGAAGCCGCGGGGCCGCCTCGCCGGCGCGATGCTCGCCTGGATCGTGCTGTCGATGGGCATGCTGGCGGCCTGGGCGTTCGACGCGCCGAGCGGTCAGCTCCTGCTCCAGACCGGCTGCGCGCTGCAACTGGTCATGGGCGCGGTGATCCCGCTGTTCGCCACGGCCCGCCGGGTGAACAACTTCCGCGACAACCGCCGTGAGGCACGGGCAGCCCAGCTCCCCTGACCCTCACGTCACCGCTAAAAAACGGGTGTGGCCCGAGCCTTTCGAAGGCTCGGGCCACACCCGTTTGACGGGTCAACTACCTCTCCACTACGCCCATTTGCAGGAGACGGGGAAGAAGAGGACGGTGGAATCAGGGGGATTCACAGGGATTCGTCCCGTTCGATGGATGGGATGCGTCCCGTTCTATGGATCGGAGGGCGACCATGCCCGCACACACCCCCACGGACTACTCCGTCCCGCACATCTCGACGATCCCGGCGAACTCGGGCGCCAACGTGAACCTGTTCGTCCGGGAGTACGACGGCACCAAGCCGGGACACACGCCCCAACCGGTCCTGATGCTCCACGGCAGAAGCGTGCCGGCGGTCGCGGGCTTCGACCTCGTGCTCCCGCCGGGAGGCGGCGGCCCGGCGACCCGGTATAGCTGGGCGCAGGACCTGGCGGACGACGGCTACGACGTGTTCCTCATGGACCTCCAGGGCAGCGGCCGCTCGCCGCGGCCGCAGATGGACGCGCCGTGCAACGCCAACCCGGCGCAGCAGAACATCCTGATCCCGAACCCGCTCGCCGCCACGTGCGCGCCTCCCTACCCGCACCAACTGGGCAACTCCGAGAGCGAGTGGGCGGAGCTGAGCACCGTCGTCCAGTTCATCAGGGCGCTGCCCGGCAGGAACCATCCGATCGACTTCGTCGGCTGGTCCGCCGCCGCGTTCGTGATGGGCCCCTACACGCTCCAGCACCCCGGCGACGTCCGGAACCTGCTCCTGCTCGCCCCGATCTTCCCGCCGCAGGGCCGCTGGTCCACGAACCCCGCGGATCCCTTCGGGCGGCCGCCGGATGCCTCGACGCTGCCCCTGTCCCTGCCTGCCGTCACGTTCGGCTACCCGATGTACGTCGGCAGCAAGACCGGCTTCAAGGCCGGCTGGGACAAGGAGCAGGCCAGCCCACTCCAGCGCGAGCCCGGCATCGAGGACAAGGTGTGGGCCGCCTGCATGGAGAACGACCCCGTCGGCAGCCAGTGGGGCCCGGCGCTGCCGACAGGCGGCTTCGAGGGGATCCTGCGGTACCGGAACACCTACTGGTGGGGCTGGAACGACCGGACCGTCCCGCACGAGGACCCGGTCGGCACCCATGTACTCGGTGACCGGGTGCCGGTGCTCATCCTCTACGGCGAGCAGGACACCTCGGCCAACACCTCGGCGACGCTCCCTCCGGTCCTGCACTTCTCCACCACGGACCTCTACGAGGCCGTCCAGGGACCGCGCAAGCTGATGTTCGAGCTGGCCGGTGCGGGACACTCCGTGCCCTGGGAGCGCAACTCCAAGGTCGTGCAGCGCTTCGCGAGGAGCTGGCTCGACAAGGGCAAGATCGAGGGCCTGTCGAGCGGCAGCTACTACCGCGACGACGACGGCGCCCTGTTCCCCATCTAGGGCCTCGTATCGGGACTCGTACAGGGCTCGTAGGGCTCCTCAGAGCAGGAAGTCGCGGCCGATCCGCTCCGCGACCCGTTCCAGGATCGGGCCGGCGTCCGCGATGCACGTGCCCACGTCCGGCTCGACGTCGGTCAGCGGGTACGCGCGGCGGATGCCGGCCCGGCCCAGCTCGGCCGGCTGGAGGGCGAGGCGGCCGCACACGGCGACGACCTCCTTGCCGGCCGCCCGGGCCGCCGCCGCGACGCCCGCGGGGGCCTTGCCGTGCAGGGTCTGCTCGTCGAGCGATCCTTCGCCGGTGATCACCAGTTCCGCCCGCTCCAGCGCGGGCGCGAAGCCCAGCACGTCGAGCATGACCTCGATCCCGGCGCGGAAGCGGGCGCCGACGAGCAGCGCGCCGTAGCCGATGCCGCCCGCCGCGCCCGCGCCGGGGGCGACCGCGTACTGGGCCGCCTTCGGCCCGAGCTCCGTCTCCAGCACCTTCGCGTAGTGCGCGAGCGCCGCGTCCAGGGCGGCCACGTCGTCCGGGGAGGCGCCCTTCTGCGGCCCGTACACCGCGGGTGCGCCCTTCGGGCCGGTCAGCGGGTTGTCGACGTCGCTGGCCAGGACCAGTTCGACGGCGGCGAGGCGCGGGTCCAGCTCCGACAGGTCGGCGCGGGCCAGCTCCGCGAGGCCGCCGCCGCCCGGTGCCACCGGCTCGCCGTCCTCGTCCAGGAAGCGCGCGCCGAGCGCGGACAGCATGCCCGCGCCGCCGTCCGTGGTCGCGCTGCCGCCGACCCCGAACACGATGGTGCGCACGCCCGCGTCGAGCGCGGCCCGCAGCAGCTCCCCGGAGCCGTACGTCGACGCCGTGAGCGGGGCGAACACGCCGGCCGGGAGCCGTTGCAGTCCGCTCGCCTCGGCCATCTCGACGACCGCGGTGTCGCCGCGCACCGCGAAGGCCGCGGTGATCTCGTGCCCGAGGGGGCCGGCGACCCGGACCTCGCGGCGTTCGAACCCGGCCGCGACGGCCGCGGCGACGGTCCCGTCACCGCCGTCGGCGACGGGCAGGGACTCCACCTCGACGTCCGGTACGACCCGGCGCAGCCCGGCCGTCACCCGCTCGGCGACCTCCACGGCCGTCAGCGAGCCCTTGAACTTGTCCGCCGCCACGAGCACCCGTCGGGTGCCCCGCGCTGCAACGTCCGCCACCTTGCCATCCCCTTGCTCTCCGGGCCCCGCGCATGTCGGGGCCAGTCGCGCCGCTGCGACCTTAACCGCAGGACACCCCCGCCGTCATGCGGTGCGCCGCGCCGCCCGGAACCTGGAAGAGGCCTGGGTGACGGCTGTGTGCGGTCGAACCGCCGCCGACCGGACGAACCACCACTTACCCTTTCCGGATGACTGCCTCGCACACGACGCCCGAATTCGCCGCGTACATCGCCTCCCTGCCCAAGGTCCTGGCGGGCGCCGCCGCGCTCTTCCGTGACGCCGAGGGGCGGGTGCTGCTCGTCGAGCCCAACTACCGTGCGGGCTGGGCGCTTCCGGGCGGCACGATCGAGTCCGACACCGGCGAGAGCCCGCGGCAGGGTGCGCGCCGCGAGACGCTGGAGGAGATCGGCCTCGACCGCGCACTCGGGCGGCTGCTCGCGGTGGACTGGGTGGTCGGCCCGGGCCGGCCGCCGCTGGTGGCGTACGTGTACGACGGCGGGGTCCTCGACGAGGACGACTTCGCGGCGATCCGCCTCCAGGAGGCGGAGCTGCTGTCCTGGCGACTGGTACCGCGCGAGGAACTCACCGACTTCCTGCTGGGCTCCCTGGGCCACCGGGTCCTGGCCGCACTGGACGCCCTGGCGGACGGCACGGTGACGGCGGAACTCGAGAACGGCCGCAGCGTGCTCTGAGACGGCGCTAGAACAGGGTCGTCTCGCCGGAGGGCGTGCCGTGCTCGAAGTCGAGCAGGCGTTGTTTGCGGGGCAGGCCGCCGCCGTAGCCGGTGAGGCCGCCGCCCGCGCCGATCACCCGGTGGCAGGGGACGATGATGCCGATGGGGTTCTTGCCGTTGGCGAGGCCCACCGCGCGGGAGGCGGCCGGGTTGCCCAGGGCTTCGGCGAGTTCGCCGTAGGTGCGGGTCTCGCCGTAGGGGATCTTGCGCAGTTCGGCCCAGACGGTGCGCTGGAACGGGGTGCCGTGCAGGCGGAGTTCGAGGGTGAAGTCCGTCAACTCGCCTGCGAAATAGGCCTTCAGTTGGTCCTCGGCGTCGGCGAAGAGGGTGTCGTCGCGGGGGCCGAAGCTCTCCTCGGGTGGGCGGTGGCGCTGTTCGGTCATGTAGAGGCCGCACAGGACTCCGTCGTCGGCGACGAGGGTGAGAGGGCCGTACGGGCTGTCGGTGATCGTGTGCCGCTTCATCGAGTTCATCGCGTTCATCGCGTACCTCATCTCTGAATGTCGCTATGCGGGGAGGAAGTTGATCGGGTGGCTGTCGGTCGCCCAGAGGTATTGGACGGCGTACGCGCGCCAGGGGCGCCAGGCCGCCGCGCGGGCGGTGAGGGCCGCCGGGGTGGAGGGCAGGCCCGACTGCTGGGCCGCGCGCCGGATTCCGAGGTCGGTGGGGAGGAACGCGTCGGGGTCGCCGAGGGCGCGCATCGCGATGACGTCGACCGTCCACGGGCCGAAGCCGGGCAGTGCGAGGAGCCGGGCACGGGCCTCGGCCCAGTCGCTGTCCACGCCCAAGTTGAGGGTGCCGTCGGCGAGTTGGCCGACGAGGGTGGTGAAGGTGGTGCGCCGGGTGCGGGGCATCGCCAGGTGCTCGGGGTCGACGGCGGCGAGCGCCTCGGGGGTCGGGAAGAGGTGGGTGAGGCCGCCCTCGGGATCGTCGATCGGGTCGCCGTACGCGGTGACCAGACGGGCCGCGTGGGTGCGGGCGGCGGCCGTGGAGACCTGCTGGCCCAGCACGGCGCGAACGGCGAACTCCGCCTCGTCGACCGTGCGCGGCACCCGGCGGCCGGGGGCCTTGTCGACCAGGGGCGCGAGCAGCGGGTCGGTGCGCAGTTGGTCGTCGACGGCGACCGGGTCGGCGTCCAGGTCGAGCATGCGGCGGCAGCGACTGCTGGCGACGGTGAGATCGCGCAGGTCGCTGAGGGTGAGACGGCAGCCGATGTGGTCGGGGTTGGGGGTGAGGGCCACGATGCCGTGCCCGTACGGCAGTCGCAGCGTGCGCCGGAACGCGCCGTCGCGCCACTCCTCCACACCCGGTACGCCGGTCGCGGCGAGGTGCCCGAAGAGGTTGTCGGGGTTGAGCGGGGCGCGGAACGGCAGCCTCAACTGGAGGATGCCGGGCGTCGCCGGGGCGTTCTGCTGCGGGACGCGGGCGCGCAGTTCGCTCGGGGAGAGGGCGAAGACGTCGCGCACGGTGTCGTTGAAGGTGCGGATGGAGGCGAAGCCGGCGGCGAACGTGACGTCCGCCATGGGGAGTCGGGTCGTCTCGATGAGGAGGCGGGCGGTCTGGGCGCGCTGGGCGCGGGCCAACGCGAGGGGTCCCGCGCCGAGTTCGGCGAGGAGTTGGCGTTCGATCTGGCGGGTGCTGTAGCCGAGGCGGGCGGCGAGTCCGGGCACACCGTCGCGGTCGACGACGCCGTCGGCGATCAGCCGCATGGCGCGGGCGACGAGGTCGGCGCGCTGGTTCCACTCCGGGGAACCGGGAGTGGTGTCGGGGCGGCAGCGTTTGCAGGCGCGGAAGCCGGCCTGCTGGCAGGCGGCGGCGCTCGGGTGGAAGACCATGTTCGCCGGCTTGGGCGGCACCACCGGGCAACTGGGCCGGCAGTAGATTCCGGTGGTCAGGACGGCCGTGAAGAACCAGCCGTCGAACCGCGCGTCCTTGGACCGCACGGCGCGCACACAGCGCTCGCGGTCGGTGTACATGCCGTTCCCGTTGCCGTTCCCGTTGCCGTTCCCGTTGCCGTTCCCATTCCCGTTCTGCATGCGTCCAGCATCGGCCGACCGCCGACGCGGCGCTGGCGAGAATCCGACATCGACCTCACGTGTCCTGCGGCCCCGAGGCGGCCAGCGACCAGATCACGAACACGTCGATGGCCATGACGGTGATCGACCAGAGCGGCTCGTAGGGGAGGAAGAGGAACTGGGCGACCAGGCTCAGCGCGGCGAGGAAGATGCCCGGGTGGCGGGCCCAGGTCAGGCCCTTGAGCAGGGCCGCGCCGGTCGTGGCCGCGAGGGCGCCGAGGACGAGGTGGATCCAGCCCCAGCCGGTGAGGCTGAGCTCGTAGACGTACGAGCCGACGCGGGCGTAGACGTCGTCCTCGGCGACGGCCGCGACGCCCTGGAGGACGGCGAGCACGCCGCCGCACAGCATCAGCACGCCGGCGAAGGCGACGGCGCCGCCGGTCCGGCCGACGGGCGGGGCGGGCCGGTGCGGGCCGCCGCGCGGGGTGGACCAGGCGGTGCCTATCTCGCCGTGCGGGTCGCCGGTCGGGGGGTGCGGGCTCATGCGGGGCTGTCCTTTCGGCGGGGCCGGGTGGCGAGGAAGTCGACGACGCCCTGGGCGAAGAGCAGGGCGAGGGCGAGGCCGACGACGACCCAGCCGGTCGGGTACGGCCACAGCAGATACGCCAGGACGGCCGCCCCGGCCAGGGTCCAGGTGATCCAGGTGCGGTAGCGGTGCACGAAGGGACCGACGGGGCCGGTGCGCAGTCCGGCGTGGTCGGCGGTCGTGCGTACGGCGTCGATGCCCGAGTGCCACAGCCGTCGGACGAGGGTGGCGTGGCGGCCGGGTCCGGTCAGCCAGGCGGTGAGGGCGACCACCACGCCGAGGGCGACGATCTCCCGTACGGAGGTGCGCAGGAAGCGGGTGAGGGTGTCGTAGACGGATCCGGCGGCCGGCTGGGAGATGCCGGCCGGGAGGGCGTCGAGGTAGACGATCCGGAAGACGGTGAGCGCGACGCCGAGCAGGAGGGTGGCGAAGGCGAAGCAGAGCGCGGAGACGATCAGGACGCGGCGGCGGTGGGTGGCGAGCAGGACGCCGGACGCCACCAGCAGGACGGCGACGACGGGCAGCCACACACCGGCCAGTTGCAGCAGCCGGAAGTAGGTCTTGACCCTGCCGATGTCGTCGGACCGGAGGACCGTGAAGTCGGTGTGGATCGTGGGGATCTTCTTCGCGATCGTCATGCCGGAGTCGACCAGCCGCTTTTTGACCTGGTCGACGACCGGGGCGAGGTCCACGGTCACCGTGTTCTTCTCGATCTTCACCGCGCCGCCGCCGCTGCCGGTGAGGGCCTTGTTCACGGTGTCGTGGATGTGGCGGTTGGCGTCGACCCAGATGCGTTCGAAGGCGTCGGACGCGATGACGGCCTGCGCCTTGTCGTGCACGAAGCTGCTGACGGCGCCCTCGATGGAGCTGCCGAGCCTGCCCAACGCCTGCTGGGCGAGCGGGCGTTGGGTCGGGGCGACGTCCTGGAGCAGTGCGGCGAGGTCGATGTGGTCCATGACGGCGCTCGTGACGCGGGTGGCGGCGGCGTTCTGCACGTCCCGGTCGCGTGCGAGGGGGCGGACGGTGTCGACATAGCGATCCGTGTCGCCCACGATGTCGGCCGTCCAGGCCGCGACCACGGCCGGCGGCGCCAGCACGCACCCGAGGACGATGAGGACGACCGCGACGATCGAGCGGACCCGGTGGTGCGTGGGCCGTCGCGCGCCCTCCGCCTCCAGCGCGGCGATGCGCGCCTTGAGCGCGGCCAGCTCGGCATCGGCGGGCCCGCCACTGCCCGAGGCACCGCTGTCCGCCATCGCGGGCTCCCTCACCATCGGCTCCGGTCCGACCCGGCCCCGTCCCGTCCGGTTCCGGTCCGGTGGATGCCAGCACACCCCGGCCGCACGACGACGGCGAGCGCGGCGGTCCGTTCGGGTGAGCGGCCCCGTCGGGCGCGGGTTCCGCGCCCCGCGGGGAGAATGCGTGCGTGAGCGAACACTGCTGTGACGAGATGACCCTCCAGGCCGGCTGGCGGTGCGACGCGCACGCCGACGTCTTCGACTGTCCGGACGCGCTGGTGTACTACGACCCGAGGTCCGACGATTACGGGCTGATCGTCCACGACGGGGGAACGTCCTGCCGCGAGATCGGCTTCTGTCCGTGGTGCGGCGCACGCCTGGGCCGCACCGGGGCCCCGGGGTCGGCTAGTCGGACGTCGCCGTCGGGCGGCGGGAGGCGGTAGTCGCCTCGTCGACGTTCGGCAGGGGGCGTAGGCGGTAGGTGTAGGTGTAGTCGTGGTCGGGGAAGAGTTTGTACTCGGTGTGGGTGTGGGCGCCCCAGCTATTGTCGCCGCCGATGCCCATCTGGCGGTGGTTCACGCGGAGTACGACCTCCTTGCGGGGAGTGAGCTGGTAGTCGTGGCGGGCGCCGACCGAGAGGTCCTCGGGGGTGAAGTGCGAGGCGTTGATCTCCAGGAGGGGTTCGCCGGAGACGAGCAGGCCGGTGCCGGTGTCGTCGGTGAGGGCGGCCCAGCGGACGTCGGTCTTGTTGCCGTTCTCCTGCGGGCGCAGGTAGGAGGTCCACTGGCCGGTGACGGTGCCGGAGTACAGGCCGACGTCGGTGGCGTCGTTGCGGTCCCAGTGGTTCTCCTCGGGGCCGCGGCCGTAGTAGTGCAGTCGTTCCAGGCGGGCGGGGAGGAACAGCAGGGTGCCGATCTCCGGGATGTACGGCAGTGCGGCCGCGCCCGGGTGCAGGGTGTTGTCGACCTTGATCTCGGCGTTCCCGAACACGGTGTAGGTGGTGGTGTACGTCGATTCCGGCGTCGTGGGCAGGGTGCCGGCGACCTTGATCTCGACGGCGCGGTCGCGCAGCGCCCGTACCGTCACGGCGGTCACCTCGCGGCGTTCACCGGCGTCGCGCCAGGTCTGGTTGCGGGTGTGCTGGCCGTTGCCGCGGTCGTTGTCGGTGGGGGCGCGCCAGAAGTTCGGGGCCGGTCCGGAGACGATCAGTTGGGCGCCGTCGGCCTCGTACGAGGTGATGACGCCGGTCTTCTTGTCTACCGTGACCGAGAAGTCCGGGCCCGTGACGGTGACCGAGTCGTCGCCGTCCTCATGGCTGAGCGCGGGGACGCCGGCCAGGGACACGGGGGTGACGGCGGGGCTGCCCGCGTCGACGGCGAGTTGCTGTCTGGCGATCTCGAAGCCGGACTTCGCCCACTTCGTCGTCTCCCTTGTGGTGAACGACAGTTGGAGGAAGTACTCCGCGCCCGGCTGCGGGTCGCCCGGCAGCGTGAACGGCACGGTGACGGTCGTGCTCGACAGCGGAGGCACGTCCAGTTGGGCGCGGGTCAGCTTCCCGTGCTGGACCACCTTGCCGTCGCCGACCAGCTCCCAACGTCCATCGAATTCCCGGAGGTTGGTGAAGAGGTACTCGTTGGTGAGGGTGACCGTGCCGGGTGTCGGGCCCGAAGTGACCTGTACGGCCTGGTAGATGCGCTTGACCTGCGCCGACTTGCCGGTGAGGCCGCGGTCGGCGGTGACGATGCCGTCGCCGGAGAAGGCCCCGTCGTTGGGGTTGTCGCCCCAGTCGCCGCCGTAGGCGCGGAACGACGTCTCGCGGGGCTGTTGCTCGGTGAGAGCGACGGTGGCGGCGTCGAACCAGAAGCGGACGCCGTCGTCGCCGGGGGCGCGGCCGGTGGAGGCGAGCTCGGCGGCGGTCAACGCCCGTGCGTACAGCCGGGCTTGGCGGATGGTGCCGCTGAACTCCCGGGTCGGGTTGTCGACGTCGGTGGCCAGGGAAAGGGACGCGGTGTTGACGGCGGGGCGCACCGTGGTGGTCCGGGTGGCGCGGACCGTGCCGTCGACGTGGAGGGTGAGGGTGCCGGCCGCCGCGTCGAAGACGCCCGCCACATGGTGTTCGGCACCGGTCCAGTCGTCCGGCAACGCCCAACTCGCGGTGATCCACTGGCCGTTGCCGTAGACGAAGAACTCCAGGGCCTGGTCCGTCTGCTTCAGGGCGTACTGGGTGTCGCCCTTGGCGATGATCGGCTGGTGGTAGCCGGTGACGTGCGGGGTGAACCAGGCTTCCAGCGTGAGGGAGCCGGTGAGGTCGAGGCGCGCGTCGCGGGCGAAGACGGTGCCGCCGGACACGCCCTGTTCGCGGGTGAACGTGCCGCTGGGGGCGAGGAGTTCGCCGTGCAGCGCGGCGGGTCCGGCCTCGGTGAACAGCTTGCGTGCCGGGGTGGGCCAGTCGAGGGCCTGGTCGACGAAGTCCCAGATCCAGCCGCCCTGGAGCACGTCGTGGCGGCGGACGAGGTCCCAGTACTTTTTGAAGTTCCCGCTGGAGTTGCCCATCGCGTGGGCGTACTCGATCATCACGTACGGCCGGGTGTCGGCGGTGTCCTTCGCCCTGGCCTCGACGCGGGCGGGGCTGTCGTACATCTCGGAGCGGATGTCGCTGATCCCCGGGCGGTCGTCTCCCTCGTACTGGATGACGCGGGTGGTGTCGTAGGAGCGGATCCAGTCGTGCATGGCGGTGAAGGTGCTGCCGCCGCCGGCCTCGTTGCCGAGGGACCAGATGACGACCGACGCGTGGTTCTTGTCGCGGTGCACCATGTTCTGGGCGCGGGCCACGCACGCCGTGGTCCACTCGGCGTGGTCGCCGGGGTACTCGGCGCGGATGCCGTGCGTCTCGAGGTTGGTCTCGTCGACGAGGTACAGGCCGTACTCGTCGGCGAGTTCGAGCCAGAGCGGGTTGTTGGGGTAGTGCGAGGTGCGGACGGAGTTGATGTTCAGCCGTTTGATGATCCCGATGTCCTCGACCAGGTCCGCGCGGGTGAGGGCCGAGCCGTGGACCGGGTGCATCTCGTGCCGGTTGGCGCCCCGGAAGGAGACCGGTTTGCCGTTGATGCGCATCAGCCCGTCCTTGAGGGCGAACTCGCGCAGGCCGACCCGGTGGGAGACGGTCTCGATCACCTGCCCCGCCGGGTCGCGCAGGCGGAGCACGGCGGTGTAGAGGTTCGGGTGCTCGGCCGACCACAGGCGCGGCGCGGGCACCGCCTTCGCCGCCTGGACGGTCGTCTCCTGGCCGGAGCCGACGGCGACGGCCTGCTGGAGCGGCCTGGACCACACCGGATGCCCGTCGGCGTCGTAGAGCTGGGTCTCGACGGAGTAGCGGCCCGCGCCCTGCCCGCCGTAGTCGCGCACGCTCGCGGTGACCGACAGGGCCGCCGCCCGGTAGCCGTCGGTCAGCGGGGTGTCGAGTCTGAAGTCGCGCAGGTGGACGGCCGGTGTGGAGTAGAGGTAGACCGAGCGGAAGATGCCGCTCAGCCGGATCATGTCCTGGTCCTCCAGCCAGTCGCCGTCGGAGTAGCGGTAGACCTCCACGGCGATCTGGTTGACGCCCGGCTTCAGGTACGGGGTGATGTCGTACTCGGCGGGGTCGTAGGAGTCCTCGTGGTAGCCGACCAACTCCCCGTTGATCCAAACGTAGTGGGCCGACTTGACGCCTTCGAAGTGCAGGAACGTCCGGCGCCGCGCCCAGCCGTCCGGGACCGTGAAGGTGCGGCGGTACTGGCCGACGGGGTTGTAGCGGGTGGGGGCGTGCGGCGGCTGCGCGTCCTCGCCCAGGCCGTTGGCGCCCCACCACGGGTAGGTGACGTTGATGTAGATCGGGCGGTCGTAGCCGTGCAACTGCCAGGCGGCGGGGACGGGGAGGGTGTCCCAGTCGCTGTCGTCGAGGTCGGTGCGGTGGAAGTCGGCGTCGCGGTCGTCGGGGCGGTCGGCGTGGGCGAACTTCCAGGTGCCGTCGAGGCTCAGCCGGTACGGGGAGCGGGTGCGGTCGGCGGCGAGGGCCTGGGCGAGGTCCGCGTACGGCATGAGGGTGGTGTGCGGGGCCTCGGTGCCGAGCCGGAAGACGTCGATCGAGCCGTTCCACTGCGGCTGCCCCGCGGTGCCGTCCGCCGCGACGGCCCGGTGGCCGGTGGCCGGGGCGGACAGGGCGAGCGCGCCGAGGACGGCGGCCGACCCTTCGAGCAGACGGCGGCGGCTGACGGCCGGCGGCCGGTGGCGGTCCGGCTCCGCCCGCTGGGGGCGGTCCGGCCGATCCATGGACGACACGTGCGGGTGCGACATGACCACGACCTTCCTCGGGGCGACCGTGCGGCGGTGCACGGACGGAGGGTGCGTCAGATCTTGTCCACTCCTGTTGAAAAAACGAACATAGACGCGCCGTATTGACCGAATATCAACTCTCTTCGGCGCAACGCCACTTGATGCGCAGGGCTCTCACAGGGCTCCCACGGGCTCTTCCGGTGACGTCCGTCAGTAGACGTCCCGCACGTACCGCTTGTCGGCGGCGAGTTGCTTCACATGGGCCGCCGCGGCCTCCTCGCTCATGCCGCCGTGCACGACGGCGACGTCGCGCAGCGCCCGGTCGACGTCCTTGGCCATCCGGGAGGCGTCGCCGCAGACGTAGAAGTGGGCGCCGTCCTGGAGCCAGGACCACAGGTGGGAGCCGTGCTCGCGGATCCGGTCCTGGACGTAGACCTTGGCGCGCTGGTCGCGGGAGAAGGCGGTGTCCAGGCGGGCGAGGGTGCCGTCGGCCCGCAGGCTCGCCAGCTCGTCCGCGTAGTAGTGGTCCGTCGCGCGGTGCTGCTCGCCGAAGAACAGCCAGTTCGGCGCCCGGTGCCCGCGCTCCCGGCGCTCCTCCAGGAACCCGACGAACGGCGCGACGCCGGTGCCCGGGCCGACCATCACCATCGGGGTCGCCGGGTCGGCGGGCGGCCGGAAGTGCGCGGAGCGCTGCACATGGACCGGGACCTCGGTGCCGGGTGCGGCGTCGGCGAGGAAGGGCGAGCAGACGCCCTGCCGGGGGCGGCCGGCCAGGTTCTCGTAGCGCACGACGGAGACGGTGAGCGAGACGAGGTGGGGGTCGGTCAGCGGGCTGGAGGAGATCGAGTACAGGCGCGGTTGCAGCCGTCCGAACAGCTCGGCCCACTCCTGGGCGTCGGCGCGGACGCCGAACTCGGCAGCCA
Organism: Streptomyces sp. yr375; assembly: GCF_900110755.1. Lineage (GTDB taxonomy): Bacteria > Actinomycetota > Actinomycetes > Streptomycetales > Streptomycetaceae > Streptomyces. Next base: position 88,004 of record NZ_FOFF01000003.1, on the reverse strand, counting down.
CGTCGACTGCTTGGCGGCCCCAGGACCACTTCGCCAGCTCGTCCTTGTTGTCGGGGCGCAGCAGCTTGCGCAGCTCGCGCGGGTCGCGGGTGCGGTCGGCGGTGAAGCGGAGCAGGGCCGGGGTGACCCGGGTGATGTCGAGGTGGCGCAGCAGTGCCTCGCCGAGGGCGACCTCGCCGACCCCGTTGACGACGACCGGCGCGAGCGCGTCGAGCCCGGTGACGGTCAGCCACTCCGCCACCAGCTCCGGGGAGTTCAGCGGGCGCACGCCGAGCGCGTCACCGGCCGCGTAGACGAGCGGGGTCTCGCTGTCGCGGGTGTCGAACGTGAAGCGCCGGACCTCCTTCCCGGAACCCGGCAGGCTGAGCAGCCGGTTCCCGGTGAGACGGGCGGTGACGGGGGCGGGGCGCTTGGTGCGGGGAGGGGCGGGGGCCGCCGTAGTGGTGGGGGTGGTGGCTGGGGCCGGGGGCGTGTGGGCAGGGGCAAGGCCGGGGCCAGGGGGGTCGGCGGGGGTCTCGGGGAGGTGTTCCGTGGCTTCCTTCAGGGCGGTGACCACCTGGTCGAGCCAGGCCTCGGCCTCCGTCTCGTAGTCCGGTTCGCAGTCGGTGCGCGGGGCGAGCCGGACCGCGCCGAGTTCGTCCAGGCGGCGGTCCAGGCGTCGGCCGTGGCCGCAGAAGTCGTCGTACGAGGAGTCCCCGAAGGCGAGGACGGCGTAGCGGCGGCCTTCGAGGCGGCCGGTGTCCAGCGCGTCGAGGCCGTCCCAGAAACCGGCGCCGTTGTCGGGGGCGTCGCCGTCGCCGAAGGTGCTGGTGATCAGCAGCAGGTCGGCACCTGCGGGCAGGGCGGCGGGGTCGGCGTCGTCCATGGGTATCAGGGAGGCCGGGTGGCCGCTCGCGGTGAGCCGGGCGGCGGTGGCGGCGGCGAAGTCCTCGGCGTTGCCGGTCTGTGAGGCCCACAGGATCACGACCCGGCGCGCCGGGGACTCCCGGGACTGCTGGGGCTCGGCGGCAGCAGTGGCGCGGGAGTACATGCCGGCGAGGGTGCCGTTGACCCACAGGGCGTGCTCGGGGCTGAACGGCGCGTCCGGCGGCAGGACGGGGACGCCGGGCGCGCCGGCCGGAATACCGGCGAGGAAACCGACCAGGTACCGCCGTTCGCGCTCGGTCAGCACCGGCGGCGGGGCGGGCTCCAGGCCGAACACGGCGGCAGCGGCGGCGGAGGCGGCGGGCTGGACGGCGGTCGGTACGAGGACGGGCGCCGCCGTCTGCGGCGTGGCCGGGGTGTCCATGGCCGGGAGCTGTACGGTCACCGGGGTCGACACCTTCGTGAGCGAGACCGCGCACACCTTCAGCTCGGGCTGGAAGGAGAGCGGGTCGACGGCGTCGCTGGTGACGGCGTTGACGCTGAGGTACTCGCCGAACAGGTCGTTCCAGTGGAACGGCGCGAAGCAGGAGCCGGGCAGGACCCGGTCGGTGACGACGGCCGGCAGCACGGCCCGCCCGCGCCGCGAGGCGACCTCGACGGAGTCGCCGTCGGCGAGGCCGAGCGCGGCGGCGTCCTCGGGGTGCACCTCGACGAACGGCCCGGGGTCGAGCCTGTTGAGCTTGGCCACCTTCGCGGTCTTCGTCAGGGTGTGCCACTGGTGCTGGAGGCGGCCGGTGTTCAGGACGAACGGGTAGTCGTCGTCGGGCATCTCGGCGGGCGGGACGTGCGGGCGCGGGTGGAAGACGGCACGGCCGGACGCGGTGGGAAAGGTGAGCGAGCCGTCGTCGTTCACGTACCGGATGGGGTTGCGGTCGGGGCCGTCGGCGGTGGCGGCCGGCCACTGCACGGGGGTGGCGCGCAGCCGTTCGTACGTCACTCCGCGCAGGTCGTAGCCGGTCGCCGGGTTGTGGGCGCGCTTGATCTCCTCGAAGATCTGCTCGGCGCTGTCGTAGGTGAAGCCGTCCTCGTAGCCCATCGCGCGGGCGACGGCCGCGATGAGCCGCCAGTCGGCGGTGGCCTCGCCGGGCGGGTCGGCGGCGGGCCGGGCGAGGGTGAGGTTGCGCTCGCTGTTGATGAGGACGCCCTCGGTCTCGGTCCACAGCGCGCCGGGCAGGACGACGTCGGCGTACGCGTTGGTCTCGGTGTCGGCGAAGACGTCCTGGGCGACGACGAACTCGGTGGCCTCCAGGCCCTCGATGACCGTCCTGCGGTTGGCGACGGAGGCGACCGGGTTGGTGCAGATGATCCAGCAGGCCTTGATCTCGCCGTCGGCCATCTTCCGGAACATCTCGACGGTGCCCTTGCCGACGCCGTCCGCCCGGATCGTGCCCGGATCCAGTCCCCACAGCTCCTCCACGAAGGCGCGGTCGGCGTCGACGAGGACGGAACGCTGGCCCGGCAGCCCCGGACCCATGTACCCCATCTCGCGGCCGCCCATGGCGTTGGGCTGGCCGGTGAGGGAGAAGGGGCCGCTGCCCGGTCGGCAGATCGCGCCGGTGGCGAGGTGGAGGTTGATGAGCGCGTTGGTGTTCCAGGTGCCGTGCGTGGACTGGTTGAGGCCCATGGTCCAGCAACTGGTCCACTCCCCCGCCTCCCCGATCAGCCGGGCGGCCGTACGGAGGTCGGCCTCCGGGATGCCGGTGAGCTCAGCGACGGTCGCGGGCGGGTAGTCGGCGAGGAACTCCGGCATCGCCTCCCAGCCCTCGGTGTACGCGGCGACGAACTCGGGGTCGGTGTGGCCGTTCGCGTGCAGGAGGTGCAGCAGACCGTTCAGGAGGGCGAGGTCGGTACCCGGCCTGACCTGGAGGAACAGGTCGGCCTTCGCGGCGGTGGCGGTACGGCGCGGGTCGACGACGATCAGTTTCGCGCCCGCTTTCACCCGGTCCATCATCCGCAGGAACAGGATCGGGTGGCAGTCGGCCATGTTGGAGCCGATGACGAGGAAGACGTCCGCCTTGTCGAGGTCCTCGTAGGAGCCGGGCGGGCCGTCGGCGCCCAGCGACAGCTTGTAACCGGTTCCGGCGCTCGCCATGCACAGCCGGGAGTTCGACTCGATCTGGTTGGACCGCAGGTAGCCCTTGACCAGCTTGTTCGCCAGATACTGCGCTTCCAGGCTCATCTGCCCGGACACATAGAGGGCGACCGCGTCGGGGCCGTGCTCGTCGACGATCGCCCGCAGCCGCCGCGCCGTCTCGGCGACGGCCACGTCCACGGGCGCGGGCTCCGGCTCCGCGCCGCGGTCCGGGCGGACGAGGGCGGTGGTCAGTCGGCCGGGCGCGGCGAGCATGTCAGCGGTGGTCGCGCCCTTGGTGCACAGCCGGCCGAAGTTCGCCGGGTGCGCCTTGTCGCCGGACGCCTTCAGGACCGTACGCCGACCGTCCGGGCCCATGCGCACGTCGAGGACCATGCCGCAGCCGACACCGCAGTACGAACAGACCGTGCGCACCTTCGACTCGGTCGCGCTGTCGGTCCGCGGGTCCAACGCGGCCACGGGCGCCCCTTTCGCTCTGGTCCCTGATCTCTCCGGTCCCTGATCTCTGTGACGGTACGAACCATGCATTACGCAGGTGTCTCCCGGACCGGCCGTCGGGAGTTAACCCCGGCGCACAGCGGAGGGCGGGCGGGTGTGAGCGGACGGCTGTGAGCATACGGCGGGCAGCACGCAGGGGAGCAGAGTCCCTTTTCAGGCCCCTTTTGCGGGCCCCTTTTGCGGGCCTCTTTGCCAATCCTGGATGGCATGAGCGCGTCAAATCTGTCACGCTTCCGGCAGCCGTCGCACGCCGCCCTCCGGCACACCCACGCCGTCGGGGAAAGCCACCGAGCAGGCCGGAAACCCGGCCGCCGCAAAGGAGCCACGTGTGAGACCCACCCCCCGCAAGGCCCTCGCCGCGAGCGCACTCGCCCTCGCCGCGCTGGCCGCCGTCGCGCTCCCCGCCACACCCGTGGCCGCCGCGCCCCTGGCCGCCGCAGCGGAGAAGGCGACCGCCGCGGCCGCCGCCTGCACCCCGGCCCAGGTGGTCGCGGGCGGCGACTTCGAGAGCGGCACCTCCGCGTGGACGACGTCCTCGACCAGCGTGATCACCAGCCGCACCGGTCAGTCCGCGCACGGCGGCACCGCCTTCGCATGGCTGGACGGAGTCGGCAGCACGCACACCGACACGCTGTCGCAGAGCGTCACGATCCCGTCCGGGTGCGCCGCCGCCACGCTGACCTTCTGGCTGCACATCGACTCGGCCGAGACGACCTCGTCCACCGCGTACGACAAGCTGACGGCCAAGATCGGCACGACGACGCTGGCCACGTACTCGAACCTCGACAAGAACACCGGCTACGTCCAGAAGTCGTTCGACGTGTCGGCCTTCGCGGGCCAGACCGTGAGCCTCGCCTTCACCGGCACCGAGGACTCCAGCCTCCAGTCGAGCTTCGTCCTCGACGACGTCGCCCTCGCGACCTCCGGCGACACCGCACCGCCGGCCGACTCCACCCGCACCCCGGTCGCACCCTCGTACACCGTCAGCCTCACCAGCAACACGGCCGGCACGGTGTGGACCGGTCATGAGAGCGCGACCTTCACCAACGCCTCCGCCACCGCGCTGAGCGAGGTGTATCTGCGGCTGTGGGACAACTACCACGGCACCTGCTCGGCGATGCCGATCTCGGTCACCAACGTCACCGGCGGCACCGCGGGCGCACTCTCGGTCGCCTGCACGGCCCTCCAGATCACCCTGCCGACCCCGCTCGCACAGGGACAGAGCGCCACCATCGGCTTCGACCTGGGGATCACCGTCCCCAGCGGCGCCGACCGGTTCGGTTACGACGGCGCGTTCAGCATGATCGGCAACGCGCTGCCGGTCCTCGCGGTCAAGGACGGATCGGGCTGGCACCTGGACCCGTACACGAACAACGGCGAGTCGTTCTACTCCCTGGCCGCCGACTTCCACGTGACGCTCGACCACCCGACCACCCTGCTGGTGCCGGCCACCGGCGCCTCGGTCGACACCGCGGGCTCCAGCGGGCGCACCATCACCACGGCGACCGCGTCGAAGGTGCGTGACTTCGCGTGGGCGGCGGGCCCGTTCAGCAAGATCTCCGGCACCTCGACCGCCGGGACGCCGATCAACGTCTACTCCGTCTCCGGCATCAGCTCGGCCAACGCGCAGTCGATGCTGACCACCGCCAAGACCGCGGTCGACGCCCACGCGGCGCGCTTCGGGGCTTATCCGTACGGCGAGTTGGACGCCGTCATCGACAACAACTTCTGGTTCGGCGGCATGGAGTACCCCGGGTTCGTCCTGGACCTGGTGAGCACGACGGCGCTGACCCATGAGATCGGCCACCAGTGGTGGTACGGGATCGTCGGCGACGACGAGTACAACAGCCCTTGGCTGGACGAGTCGTTCACCGACTACGCCACCGACCTGGCGCTGGGCAGCACCGGCTCCGGCTGCTGGAGCAGCGTCTCGTGGTCCTCGTCGGCGGAGAAGATCACCAACTCGATGGCCTACTGGGACGCCCACTCCTCCCGGTACTCCACCGTCGTCTACGGCTACGGCAAGTGCGCCCTGCACGACCTGCGCCGCCTGATCGGCGACACGGCGATGGCCAACCTGCTGAAGAGTTACGCCACTTCGCACTGGTACGGCGTCTCGACCACGGCCGAGTTCAAGGCGGCGGCGCAGGCCGCCACGACCACGGACCTGACGTCGTTCTGGACGACCCACCGCATCGAGGGCTGAGCCGGCACCGGCTGCGGACCGGGTAAGTCCACCGGTCCGCAGCCGCGTTCAACGTCAACGTCGGCCAACTGCGGTTGTGGCGCGCCCAGTTCACTCGGGCTGCCGGGCGACCTCCCCGGCGAACGCCTCGTAGGCCCGCTCGTCGAAGAGGACGAACCTGACCTGCTCGACGTCCGTCTCCGTGGCCCGGACCGTCTGCACGGCGATCCGGGCTGCGTCGTCCATCGGCCAGCCGTAGATGCCGGCGGAGACCGCAGGGAAGGCGACGGTGCGGGCGCCCAGTTCGTCCGCCACGCGCAGCGACTCCCGGTAGCAGGAGGCCAGCAGTGCGGAGCGGTCCTCGGTCGCGCTGTGCACGGGGCCGACGGTGTGGATCACCCAGCGTGCGTCCAGTTCGCCCGCGGTCGTGGCGACCGCGCGGCCGGTGGCCAGGCCCTTGCCGTAGTGCCCGGCGCGCAGGCGGCGGCAGTCGGCGAGGATCGCGGGGCCGCCCCGGCGGTGGATCGCGCCGTCGACGCCACCGCCGCCGAGCAGGGAGGAGTTGGCCGCGTTGACGATGGCGTCCACGGACTGCCGGGTGATGTCTCCCTGGACGAGCGTGATCGCGGTCTTGTTCGTGGTCATGCCTCTGTATACGTCGTGGTCAAGCCTGGGTATGCCAAGGCGGGCCGGGCGGCGGCCGGAGCCAGGACCGGGGCCGGTGCCGGTGCCGGGGCCGGTCAGTCCTGCTGCCGCAGCCTCCGCCATACGGCCTTCGCCGCGTTGTGGCCCGACATGCCGTGCACGCCAGGGCCGGGCGGGGTGGCCGAGGAGCAGATGAAGACGGCCGGGTGCGGGGTGGCGTACGGGAACGGGGTCAGCTTGGGGCGCAGCAGGAGTTGGAGGCCTGCGGTCGCGCCGGCGGCGATGTCTCCGCCGACGTAGTTGGCGTTGCGGGCGACGAGTTCGGCGGGGCCCGCGGTGGCTCGTGCGAGGACGCGGTCGCGGAACCCCGGGGCGAAGCGCTCCAGTTGGCGTTCCATGGCGTCGGTGAGGTCGCCGGTCCAGCCGTTGGGGACATGGCCGTACGCCCAGAAGACGTGCTTGCCTGCCGGGGCGCGGGTGGGGTCGACGACGCTGGGCTGCACGGTGATCATGAAGGGCCGGTCGGGGGCCCGGCCCTCCCGGGAGGCGGCGCGCAGGGCGGCGCCGATCTCCGCGCTGTCCGCGCCGATCTGTACGGTGCCGGCGGCGCGGGCCTCCTTCGCGGTCCACGGGACGGGGCCGTCGAGCGCGTAGTCGATCTTGAAGACGCCGGGGCCGTACTTGTAGCCCGCGTAGTAGTCGCCGAAGCCTGCGATGCGGGCGAGGGCGGTGGGCGAGGTGTCGAAGACGTAGGCGCGGGCCGGGGGCAGGTCGTCGAGGCGTTTGACCTCGTAGTCGGTGTGGATGCTGCCGCCGAGATCCCGGAGGTAGGCGGCGAGGGCGTCCGAGATGGACTGGGAGCCGCCGCGGGCCACCGGCCAGCCGCGCGCGTGCGCGGCGAGGGCGAAGACCAGGCCGACGGCGCCGGTGCCGATGCCGGTCAGCGGGGCCATGACATGGGCGACGAGACCGGCGAAGAGGGTCTTGGCGGGCTCGTCGCGGAAGCGGCGGGTGAGCCAGGCGGACGGGGGCAGGCCGACCAGGCCGAACCGGGCCAGGGTGACCGGGTCGCGCGGGAGCGCGGTCAGCGGCAGCGACATGAAGTCGCGGGCCAGGGTGTCCCACTTGGGCAGGAAGGGCTCGACCAGGCGGCGGTACGCGCCCGCGTCGCGCGGCCCGAAGGAGGCGGCCGTCTCGGCGACCGACCTGGACAACACGGCGGCGCTGCCGTCGAGGAACGGGTGGGCCATGGGCAGTTCGGCGTGCAGCCACTCCAGGCCGTAGCGCTCCAGGGGGAGGGCGCGGAAGGCGGGCGAGTTGATGCCCAGGGGGTGCGCGGCGGCGCACGGGTCGTGGTGGAAGCCCGGCAGGGTGAGCTCCTCGGTGCGGGCTCCGCCGCCCACGGTGTCCCGCGCCTCGAACAGCGCCACGGAGAAACCGCGTCTGGCCAGCTCCACCGCCGCGGTCAGCCCGTTGGGCCCCGCTCCCACCACGACCGCATCGAGCATCGACGGCACTTCGACCCCTTCGTCAGCCGGCGACCTCCGCAGCCCGGCGGCCCCCGCATTCAGGATATGCCGCTACCCCACCAACACCGCAGGCACGGTCCCCTCGAACCGTCGGGGGTGCCCTCGAACCGTCAGGGTGCCCGCGCACCGGTTGGGAGCCTCGATCGCACGCGCCCAGGGCCGCACGACGCGGCACCACGGAAAAACCGCCGCGCGGGGACGGCACCCGGCGCTGACCCGCACCCGCAGGAGCGGGCCCCGCACACCGCCGCATCCGCGCCACCGCACCACGGAAACCGCCGCCAGACCACGGCACCCGGGCACCGGCCCGCACCCGCACTCGCACCCGCACCCGCAGCAGCGGGCCCCGCACGCCGCCGAATCCGTGTCACCGCGCCACAGAAACCGCCACCCGACCACGCCACCGGGCTCGGACCCGCCCCCGAGCCCGCGCCCGCCGAAGCCGCCCGACATCACGAGTGACCCGCGAGCCTGAGAGTCCCCCGCACCCCACGCCCGCAGGAGCCGCCCCGCCCTGCCCCGCACCCGCGGCGCCCCGGAGACCTCGCCCCGCACGAACCGCTCCCGCCCCGCAGGGTCCCTCAGCGCCCCAGTGGTTCACCCCCCGCGAGCAGTCCCGCCACCCGGCGGGCCGTTGCCGCGTCGCGGGCCGCTGTGAAGGGCAGGGTGTTGCCGCCTGTTATGCGGAACGGCTCGCCGGTGAGGGTGAGGTGGGTGCCGCCCGCTTCCTCGACCAGGAGCAGTCCGGCCGCGTGGTCCCAGGCGGCCTCCCAGGAGAAGGCCGTGGCGTCCAACTCGCCCCGGGCGATGGCGAGATACTCCAGGCCGGCCGATCCGCACGCGCGCGGTGCGACGCCGTCCGACCACAGCGCCAGCAGGGCGCGCTTCTGCTCGTCGGTGGTGTAGTCGGGGTGGGACGTGGCCACCGTAAGGTCGCGGCCGGGCTCGGGCGGGCCGGCGAACAGGCGCTCGCCGTCCAGGAACGCGCCGCCGCCGCGGACGGCCGTGGCCATCTGGTCACGGGCCGGGGCGTACGTCCAGGACGCGAGCAGGACGCCGCGCCGGGCGAGCGCGACCAGGGTGCAGAAGCCGTCGTCGCCGTGCACGAACTGCCGTGTCCCGTCGACCGGGTCGACTATCCAGACCGGCGCGTCGCCCTGTATCGCCTCGTACGTCGCCGGGTCGGCGTGCACCGCCTCCTCGCCGACGACCACCGAGCCGGGCAGGAGCGCGCCGAGGGCCTTCGTGAGGAACAGCTCGGCGTTGCGGTCGGCGTCCGTCACCAGGTCGTGCGGGCCGCTCTTCTGGTCGACCTCGTGCGTGGCGAGCTGCCGGAAGCGGGGCAGGATCTCGGCCGCGGCGGCATTGCGGAGCGCCTCCGCCACGTCGGCCGAGTGGCGGGCGAGAAACTCGTCGATGGTTTCCGTTTCTTCGATCATGTCTCCATGAGAGCACGCCCCACTGACAATCCCCGGCCCGCCGGTGCACACCGGGTGGAATCGGGATGAAGAGCCGGGATGCCGCAACCCGGGATGGGCGAGGTACGCGGGGTCAGCGGCCCACCGCGTACCCCTGCATCCCGCGCGGGTTCGCGGCGGCCGACAGGATCCCGCTCTCCGGGTCGCGGGCGACCGCGCACAGCCGGCCCTCGGACCACGGGTCGCCGAGGGTGACGTCATGGCCGCGCCGCCGCAGCTCCTCCACCACCTCCGCCGGCATCCGGGACTCCACGGTGACGCTGCCCGGCCGCATCCCGCGCGGGTAGAAGGAACCGGGGAAGGCGTCGTTGTGCCAGTTCGGGGCGTCGATCGCGCCCTGGAGGTCGAGTCCGCCGCGCACCCGCGCGCGGAGCGCGACGGCCAGGAAGAAGTGCAGTTGCCACTGGTCCTGCTGGTCGCCCCCGGGCGTGCCGAACGCCAGCACCGGCACCCCGTCGCGCAGCGCGATCGAGGGGGTCAGGGTGGTGCGGGGGCGGCGGCCGGGCGTCAGCGAGTTCGGCAGGCCGTCCTCCAGCCAGGTCATCTGGAGCCGGGTGCCGAGCGGGAAGCCCAGCTCGGGCACGACCGGGTTGGACTGGAGCCAGCCGCCGCTGGGCGTGGCCGCGACCATGTTGCCCCAGCGGTCGACGACGTCGAGGTGGCAGGTGTCGCCCCGGGTGAGCCCCTCCCCCGTCACCGCCGGCTCGCCGGGCAACGTCACCGCCGGCTCCCCCGGCCCCGGCGAGGCAGGCCCCTTGGCGACCGTCGGCTCGCCCGCGCCCATCGGGCTGAAGCCAGGATCGTCGCCCGCGACCACGTACGCGTGCGGACTGAGCCGCGGCGGGCGCCCGCCGGGGCTGCCGGGCCGCAGCTCGTACGACGCCTTGTCGCCGATCAGCGCGCGCCGCTGCGCGTTGTAGCCGGCGGCGAGCAGCTCGCCGAGCGGGACCTCGGCCGCGTCGCCGTACCAGGCCTCGCGGTCGGCCATGGCGAGCTTGCAGCCCTCGATCAGGAGGTGGACGTAGTCGGCGGAGCCGTACGCGGGCAGTTCGGGCGGGAGCAGGGCGAGCTGCTGGAGGAGGGCCGGGCCCTGGCTCCAGGGGCCGGCCTTGCACACGGTCCAGCCGTTCCAGTCGTAGGTCGCGGGCGTCTCGTAGGTCGCGGACCAGCCGGCGAGGTCGGCGGCCGTGAGGGTGCCGGTGTGGCGCTCGCCGCTGGTGTCCAGGGTGGGCCGGGCGGCCTGCCGGACGAGCGCCTCGGCGACGAACCCGGTCCGCCACACCTCCCGCGCGGCCTCGATCTCCGCCTCCCGGCCGCCCGCCCCTGCGGTCTCGGCGAGCAGCCGCCGCCAGGTGGCGGCGAGGGCGGGGTTGCGCAGCAGCTCGCCGGGGCGGGGCGACCGCCCGCCCGGCAGGTACACCTCCGCCGACGAGGTCCACTCCGTCTCGAACAGTTCCCGTACGGTCTCGACGGTCGCGCCGACGTTCTCCACGGGCGCGTGCCCGTGCTCGGCGTACCCGATGGCGTACTTCAGGACGTCGGCGAGGGACTTGGTGCCGTGGTCGCGCAGCAGGAGCAGCCAGGCGTCGAACGCGCCGGGCACGGCGGCGGCGAGCGGTCCGGTGCCGGGGACGAGGTCCAGGCCCAGCCCCCGGTAGTGCGCGACCGTCGCGCCCGTCGGCGCGACCCCCTGCCCGCACAGCACCCGCACCTCGCCGCCCGCCGGGGCGAGCAGGATCGGCACCTCGCCCGCCGGGCCGTTGAGGTGCGGTTCGACGACGTGCAGGACGAAGGCGCCGGCCACGGCGGCGTCGTAGGCGTTGCCGCCGTCCTCCAGGACGGCCATCGCCGACTGGGAGGCCAGCCAGTGCGTCGAGGACACCATGCCGAACGTTCCCTGGAGGGTGGGTCGGGTGGTGAACATCTGGGCTCTCACCTCGCTGTTTACGCGCGCCAACTGGTCGGATCCGCACTCAGGGCCGGTACGGGGGAGAGTCCGGGAAGTCAGGGCCGGAGCTCTCCGCCCCCGCTCCCTGCGCGGGCTGCGGATCGCCCGCCAGGGCCGTGGAGATGCTGCGGACCAGCGGATGCCGGTGGGTCGCGGCCAGCAGTTCCAGCCACTCCAGCGGGTCGCCGCTGGCTCCGATGCCCTCACTCGAAGGTTCCGGGTCCCTGGTCGGCGGTGTCGCGGGCTGCGTCAGGGATGCCCGCGCGACGGCGCAGCGCAGGACTACGGCCTCGGTGGCCGCCGCCAGCCGCGGGCCGGTGAACCCGTGCGCGGAGAGCTGCTCCCGCGCCGCCGTCTCGGCGGCGGTGCTGCGGAACGGGTCGAGGGCGAGGATCGCGTCACTGATCTCGATCACGTACCGGTACAGCACGAGTTCGGGCTCGGTGCGCAGTGGGGCAGGCAGGGGAAGGACGACCTGGGGTACGGCATCGCCCAGCATCCGCCACAGCGGTTCGAGGCGGCGCAGTCTGCGGCGGTCGGCTCGTGCGCGCCGCCCCTTCACCAGGCCCGGCCAGGCGATCCCCGCGCAGGACAGCAACAGGGAACCCGTCAGCAGGGCCTGTGTGGTGGGCACGACGACGGAGTCCGCGAGCAACGGGATGCCGGAGTCGCGCAGGGCCAGATAGGCGCACCGGTGCAGGACGTAGACGAGGGCCGTCGCGGAGCCCGCGCCCATCAGGCTGAGGGAGGTCCGCAGGGGGCCCGGCGGGGCCTGCCTGCGGTACCGCAGGCACATCACCCCGACCGCGGTCACACCCCAGAACACGTAACCGAGGTAGACCGCCCAGTAGGCGATAACGGCCACGGAGTGGCCAGTGGTCAGAAGGTACTGCTCACCGTCCGGGCGGGCTGCCAGAAAGAACGCCGCACTCATGGCGACCGCGACGGCCGGAAGCGGCAGCCAGTGGCGGCGCCTGCGGCCGGGAGCAGCGTCGGCTGCGGCGGACGTCTGACGCACGAACCCGATCAGGCACGTGATCGCCGCCATTCCGAGCAGCTGACTGAGGAGATTGGTGATGCTCTGGACACCGGTGACGGAGTCGATCACCCGACGCACCGCCGGGACCCCCACGGCGATCGACAGAGTGAACAGGGCGACGAGTCCGGCGAGCAGCCGGGAGGGCTCGGACCCCGGTACGGCACGGTTGCGCAGCGCGCGGTGGGCGGTGTGCACCGTGAGGTAGCACATCGGAACGAGCACGACGACCTCGTACGGTCGGATGGCCGTCATCGAGGGCGCTCCGATCCGAGGGCGCGGGCCAGCCGGTCGAGGACCTCGGACCCGTTGTGCACCGGCGCAACGCCACGTGATCCGCCGGTGCACCGCTGATGGATCAGCGTGGCCATCAGCTCGGCCTGCTGCTCCTGCAGTGCGGTGTAGTCGGTGCGGCCGCGGGCGAGCAGCCTTCGCACCATGGCGGGATCGAGGCCGGGGAAGAGTGCTTCCATTCCGGGCCAGGGTGTGGCGCCGTCGCCGTCGCGCTCCGTCGTGTGGTCGAGCAGGAGATGGGATATCTCGTGCAGGATGATGTGCCGCTGGTGGAAGGCGCTGGTGGACGTCTCGTAGAAGATGTGGTCGGCGTGGCCGAGGCTGATCCACAGGCCGCACAGGTTGGCGACGGCTCCCGCCTGTTTCGGCAGCGGGGACAGGGTCAGCCGCCTCCCGTGCTGCTGTTCGATCGCGGCGCACAGCGCTTCGACCGTCAGGGCCTGGGCCTGTCCGAGCGGGAGGCCGTCCAGGATGATGTCGCACCGGGTGCGAAAGTCGGACCAGGGGTCTGTCTCCGACCGGATGCCGTCCTGCACCGCACCTCTTCCCTCGACCGCTCGGTGCCGTGCCGAGCGGCCACAGCCTGTTCGATGGAAGTCTAAGCCTCCCGTCCGTCCTGCTGTCGCGCCTGGTCGGCCGAGTGTTCGACGAGGCCGCGGACCACGTCCAGGCCGTGGACGGAGAGGGTGGCCACCGCCGCCGCGCGCAGGGCGACCGCCTTGACGTCGTTGTTGCGCATGGCCGTGATGAGGGCGAGTTGGGCCATGGTCTGGTCGGCGACGGCGTCGTCGACGAAGTAGCCGACCGGCACGCCGAAGAAGTCGGCGAGCGCACGCAGCGTTCCGATGGTGGGGTTGGGCGCCTTCGCGTTCACCAGCATCGACAGCCGGCCCACCGAGAGCGACACCCCTCCCGGCTCGTCGACCGCCTTGATGCCGTCGACCACCTCCTGAAGGGTGTGGCGTCTGCCCAGCGGCTGCACATGCTCGAAGAGGTACTCGAGTCGGGCGGCCAGCCGCCGTCCTTCGGTCTCACTCACTGCTCGCTCACCTCTCGAAGCCTCCTGCCGTACGGGCATTATCCAGTGCGCCGTGTGCGCGGTGCCGGTACCGGGGGTCCGCCACCGCTCGCGGACCGGTCACGGCCTCGCGAGAAGCTCTGTTTTCCGATGGCTGCGGCCTCGCCATCCGGTGGATACCCCAGACGGGCGACAGCACATAAACATGCACTGGTCTAGACGGGCCAGGACTGCGGAGGCTCGCTAGACGTTTGGTGTGACAGGAGTGATGCATCACAGGAGAGTAATCCTTTCACTTAAGTGAAACTCGCTGCTAGTGTTGCGCAAGTCAGCCGCCCTGCCGAGCAGGTGCCCGACGGTTACTCAGACCGAGTCCTGGGAGGGGAACATGAGGAAGAAGACAGCAGCCGTGCTCGCGTGCGCTGCGGCCCTTGTCGCGCTCGGGTCGCCGCCGGCGTCGGCGGCTGGGGAGACGGCCACCAACAAGCGCACGCAGTACATCGCCAAGTACCCGGCCACCAATGCGCACTCATGCATCAACCGGCGCATCTACCTGGCATCGGACTGGTACACGTGGCGCCTTACAGGCCTGGAGACCGGCGCGGCCGACCGGTCGATCTACCTGGCGTCGGGCTGGTACGCGTGGCAGGACTGCCTGGACTACCTCGGCCCGGGCTCCTATGACCAGGACAGCAGCCTGGACCCCGAAAACCCGGCCTACGACACCGTCCGATTCTCGGTCTTCGACTACAGCGTCGGCCGCGACTACTACTGGGGAAGCTCGCTCACCCCGTCGTAGCCGTGCGCCATCGGGCCGCCGCGACCGGGAAGCATCCGCCGGCGGCCCCCACGCGTGGCCCTGCCGCGCCATCACCATGCCGCGCCGCGCCGGCGCCGCGCCATCACCACGCCGCGCCGCGCCGCGCCGCCGCCACGCTGCGGCACCGCGTCGGCGTCCGGGCGTCGGCCCGCCACCCGGCTCGAGGCGCCCTGAGCCACCCCCCGAACCCCACCGCGGCAACCAACCCGCGTTTCTCGCAAACCGCGCTCGCACCCGCACCGGAGATCTGTCATGCCTATGTCATTCACGCGCCGTCGGTACCGCACCGCTGCCGCGGTGGGCTCGGGGCTGCTGGCGATCGCCGCCACCTACGTCGTGATCCAGACCAGCGCCGACGCGGCCGACGTTCCCACCCGGCCGGACCGGGCCGCCGTGCAGCCGGAAGCGGCAGCCCCGCGAACCCCGTCCGCCACCGCGGCCTCATCCGGCGCACCGGGCGTCCTCGCCGCAACTCCGACCACCGCGCCTTCCGCACCACCCAAAACGCAGCAGCCGGCGCCGAGTCGGAGCCAGACCGCAGACATCCCGCTCACCGGAACCCAGGTCGCCGCCACAGCGCTGCCCGACCAGAAGGAGAAGCGCTGGCGGCCCATCTCCGCACCCGTGACACAGCCACTCGACCGGGCCTTCGGCCTCAACGAGTGCGTGTCCGTGCCGGGAGCCGTCGACTGGCAGCAGCAGGGCTTCATCAGCGCCCAGAGCACGCCCGCCGTCCAGGACACGCTGTCCTTCCCCGACGAGGCAGCGGCCCGCGCCGCCTACCTCGGCGTCCTCGACGCCATGAAGGGCTGCGCCGAGAAGAGCCGCGCCCTGCAAAAGGAGTACAAGCTCCCCGAGGACGCCGTGGTCCGCCAGACGGCCGACACCCGCAGCGGCACCGCGTGGATGCGGCGCTGGACCGGAGTGCAGGGCTTCTCCGCCCCCGGCGACCAGACCAACCACGTGTATGCCGTGCAGCACGGCCAGGTACTGGCGCTCCTGCACTTCGACGAATGGGACGCGAAGGCCGCGCCCTCCTACGACCTCAGCGGGGACGCCGCCGTGCTGCGAACGCTCGGCGCACAGCTCGCCGGCTGACCCGCCCTCCCTACAAGCACCTCCACCTCACAACCCGAGGAGTACAGCCATGTCCCGCACCCGTTCCCGTGTTGCCCGCAGCACGACCTTCCTGCTCGCCGCCGGGCTCGCCATGACGACCCTGGCCGCCACAGCACCAACCGCCCAGGCCGCCTCATCGGTCGCCGGCCCGATCACCCGCGCCGAGATCATCTCCCGCGCCCAGAACTGGGTCGACGAGGCCGTCCCCTACAACCAGGGGACCTCGTACCCCGACCCGCAGGGACGCAACTACCGCATGGACTGCTCCGGTTACGTGTCCATGGCCTGGCACGCGGACCAGAGCTACACCACCTGGACCCTGCCGAACGTCTCCACCGAGGTCAGCAAGAGCAGCCTGCTGCCGGGCGACGCCCTCAACTACTCCGAGGAGCACGTCATCCTCTTCGGCAACTGGATCGACAAGAGCGCCGGCACCTTCAAGTACTTCGCCGAGCAGAACTCCACCGTCGTCACCAACACCTACACCGGAAACCTCAACTCCAGTTCTCTCGCGGGCTGGCCGACCAGCGTCTACAAGGGTCTGCGCTACGACAAGACCACGTCCGGCCAGGACGGTATCGGGATGTGGGACACCTACAACCGCTACTTCCACCTGCGCAACTCCCCCAACGCCGGTGCCAACGACCGTGACTTCGTCTACGGCGGCGCGGGAATGACCCCGCTCACGGGCAACTGGGACGGCCAGGGCGCCGACGGCGTCGGCATGTGGGACCCCACCAACCACACCTTCTACCTCCGCAACTCACCCAACGCCGGCGGCAACGACTACGAAGTCAGCTTCGGCAGCATCGGCGACATCCCCGTCGTCGGCGACTGGGACGGCAACGGCACCGACACCATCGGCGTCTGGCGCCCCTCCAACCACACCTTCTACCTCCGCAACTCCAACACCCCCGGCGCCGCCGACAAGACCTTCGCCTACGGCGGAGACGGCATGATCCCCCTCGCCGGCGACTGGGACGGCATCGGCACCGACGGCATCGGCATGTACGACCCCGCCACCCACATGGTCTACCTGCGCAACTCACCCAACGCCGGCGGCAACGACTTCCAGTTCGGCTACGGCACCACCGGCGACAAGCCCGTCGTCGGCGACTACGACGGAGACGGCAAGGACACCGTCGCCATCTGGCGCCCCAGCAACCACAACTTCTACATCAACAACCAGAACACCAACAACGACGCCGACTACAACTTCGCCTACGGCGGCGACGACATGATCCCCCTCGCCGGCGACTGGGACGGACAGTAGGAGCCGGCTGCGGGCCCTCGAAGCAGTGCTCAACGGCCCGCAGCCGTTCCGTGCCCGGTGCCGATTTCGGATCAAGATCGTGAGAGGCGGACTCACACATGCAACGTCACACTCCATGGTGTCTCATGAGGAGATGCCTGGTGGCGGCGGGAGGCGGGGTGGTGCTCCTGGCGTCGATGCTCGTCCCCGCGTCCCAGGCGGCCAAAACCGGCGCGACGGCCGTGCCGACGGCGGCCGTCGCGGCGGCGACGCCCACGGCGTCCCCCATGGCGCAGACGGGGCCGGGCAACATCATCGACCGGTCGCAGGACACCTACATCAGCAACGTGGACAATGCCGACCACTCACAGGGACGAATCCTGCACGTCGGTACGCCCGACAAGGGCACCACGAAGTACCGCAGCTTCATGCGTTTCGACGTCTCCAAGCTCCGCGGTGCCCCGATCTCGAAGGCCACCCTGCGGGTCTACAACTCCTACGTCTCCGACTGCGCCGCGAAGGCGTGGATGGGCGTCTACCCGGTGACCAAGCCCTGGGACCAGTCCACCATCACATGGGCCAATCAGCCGACCGTCGGTGCGGGCAAGGGCACCTGGTTCGGTATCGGCAACACGAACTGCCCCGTCGTACCGAACAAGACCAACCCCGCCGCATCCAACGGTATCCAGCGCATCGACGTCACCGACTGGGTGAAGGCCTGGGCCGACGACGCCTCGTTCCCGAACTACGGCATCAGGTTCTCGGCACAGGAGGACGTCAGCACCGGCTACAAGGACTTCTGTTCCATGGACCCGGTGTCGGCCGACTCCGCGTGCAACGCCGCGTACAACGCGCCGACGCTGGAGGTCGAGTTCAACACGGGCTCCACGCCGATCATCTCCGGGAACGCCCACGGCAAGCCGTACCCGGGCGGCCGCCCTGCGGCACACGCGGCGCTGGAGTTCCTGGACTCCGCCGACCCGGACGTCTGGCCGGCCTCCGGCCCGTACCAGCGGTGGATCCCCGACGCCGACCACTCGGTCTTCGACACCACGCTGAAGGGTGACGACTGGGAAGGCGGCACCTCACACAAGCTGCGCCCCGGCGGCACCTACGGCGGACAGGTCCTGGTCACCGGTGACGGCCCCAGCGGCTTCATCGGCGTGATCCCGTACCCGTCGCTCGCCGGCTACCACTGGGCGATCAACGTGGGCGAACCGAGCGACGTGCACGGGGTCGAGATGCTCCCCGACGGCACGGTCATCGCCGCCTTCGCCTCGCGGGTCTTCGGTTCCGCGGGGATCGCCGGCGGGCTCGCGGTCTACTCCAAAGCGCAGGGCGCGCCGGGCAATTGGAGTGCCACGCCCGTCCAGGCCACGTCCCTCGCCGGGGCGCACGAGGTCCTCTACGACCCGAGCAGCAACTCGGTGTGGGCCGTCGGCGACGAGCTTCTGGTCCGGTACGACTACGTCGACGGCCGGCTCAAGTGGGGGAAGTCCTGGCCCCTGCCCCAACAGGCCGGCGCGAAGAAGGCGTACGGTCACGACCTCACCCCGGTCTACGGCAACCCGGACCGGCTGTGGGTCGGCGCCAACGCCGGCATGGTCCAGTTCTCCAAGAGCGGCGCCACCGACTGCTACGACGACTCCCAGGGCACCTGGCCGCTGCCGCAGTACGTCACCGGTGCCGAGAACCACTGGTGCACGAACTACGCCAACCGGGCCGAGGTGACCAAGCGCACCCTCATCAAGAGCGTCGGCAACGACCCCATCACCGGCCGTGTGATCTCCACCTGCTCCCAAGGGTGCCCCGAGACACAGACGAACCCGGACACCAACATCTGGGAGACCGCGATCATCCGAATCATCCCCACCAGCGGCCCGCAGTCCCTCGCGTCGTACTCCACCGACGACCGGCGCTACAAAGCCACTTGGGCCGTACCCGCCTACCAGTGAGTCGAGTACGGACCCGCAGTGCTCCACCCAGCCGTGCCCCGGAACCCGTACGACCAGGCTCCGGGGCACGGGCCTGGTTACGCCGCGGCGGCCCCGGAGTCACCCCCGACGCCCGGCGGACGACCCGTCGCGCCGCCCGACCACACCTATGTCGCATGAAGTACCGATATGCCAGATAGGTCCAGGCTCCTTGGTCACCGCGCCGCCACGGAGCGAGTTCGCACTTCCGCCCCACAGGGAGTCGTGTGACACTGGCGTCCCCTGTCCGCACTGCGGACGTCGTCCGCACCGTCCCCCACGAAAGTGCGTCGTGCGCTCACTCCCACTGCCGCTCGCCCTCACCGCACGTCTGACCCCGGTGGCCGTGCTGGCCTGCGCGGGCTGGGCCATGTCGTCCGGTCCGCTGACCGACACGCAGGACACCGCGGGCAAGGACACCCAGCAGACCCAGTCCGAGAAGGCGTCGTCCGGCCCCTCCACGGCGCCCGCGTCCAAGACGTACTCCGCCGCGCCCGTCCCCTGCACCAGCGTGACCGCGAAGACGCTCACCGCACTCGTGCCGGGGGCCAAGACGGCCGGCAAGGAGATCCCGTCGACGGACGTCGACCTGCGCCGCACCTGCTCCTGGAACGCGCTCAAGGGCTACGACTACCGGTGGCTCGACATCTCCTTCGAGATCACGGACTCGGACGAGGCGGCGCAGAGTTCGTACAAGGAGCGCATCGGGGAGAAGAGCGGCGGCGGGGTGGTCCCCGGGCTCGGGAACGCGGCCTACTCCGTCGTGAACCTCACGACCGAGGACAAGCAGCAGACCCGGGAGGGCGTCGTCATCGCCCAGGTGTCCAACGCGCTGGTCGTCGTCAACTACAACGGCAGCGACTTCGAGACGAAGAAGGCGCCCGGCACCGACGAGATCAACAAGGGTGCGATCAAGGCCGCGAAGGAAGCGGTGGCCGCTCTGCAGAACGGCCGGAAGAGCTGAACCGCTCCTCCGGCCGTCCCCGTTGCACCCCGCGCGTCAGGCGGCGTCTGCCTCCTGTCGTCCGCGCGGCAGCATCAGCGCCAGGTAGAGCACCATCGAGGTGCCGAGTCCGACCGCCCAGCCGTAGTCGGCGAGGGGTTCCAGTGCCGGGACGGGCCGCCCGTCGAACAGCGGCTTGAAGCTCGCGCCGCCGACCGCGAGGACGCCACCGACGAGGAAGGCCACCACGGCCCGCCAGTTCCAGCCGGCGTCGTACCAGTAGCGGCCGCCCGTGCGGTACAGGTCGGTCAGGTCGAGCTTGCCTCGGCGCAGGATCCAGTAGTCGGCGATGAGGATGCCGGCGACCGTGCCGAGCAGACCGCCGACCAGACCGAGCCAGGTGAAGATGTAGCCCTGCGGGTCGGAGTACAGCTTCCACGGGAAGATCAGCACGCCGAGGACGCTGGTCACGAGGGCGCCGGTGCGGAAACTGATCTTCCGGGGCGCGATGTTGGAGAAGTCGAAGGCCGGCGAGACCAGGTTGGCCGCGATGTTCACGGACAGGGTCGCCACCAGCACGGTCACCAGCGCGAACAGCAGCCCGAAGACGTTGTCCGTCTTGGCGGCGAGCTGTACCGGGTCCCAGATCGTCTCGCCGTAGACGGCCTGCGAACCGGAGGTGACCATCACCGACAGCAGCGCGAAGAGCGTCATGGTCGTGGGCAGGCCGAGGGCCTGTCCCCAGGTCTGCGCCTTCTGCGACTTTCCGTACCGGGTGAAGTCCGGGATGTTCAGCGACAGCGTCGACCAGAAACCGATCATGCCCATCAGGGACGGCCAGAACAGTTTCCAGAAGTCGCCGCCCCAGCCGAGCTTGGAGGGCTGGTCGAGCAACGGGCCGAAACCGCCTGCCTTGTTGCTCATCCAGATCAGCATCACCAGCGCGCCGACCAGGACGAAGGGCGCCGCCCAGTTCTCGAAGCGGCGGATCGTCTCCATGCCCCGGTAGATGATGGCGACCTGGATCGCCCAGAAGATGGCGAACGACAGCCACATCGTCCAGGCGTAGCCGCCGATCTTCCCGGCGTCGCTCCAGCCGTTGCCGATGAGTTTCCCGGCGAGGAAGTAGATCGCCTCGCCGCCGATCCAGGTCTGGATACCGAACCAGCCGCAGGCCACCAACGCCCGTACGACGGCAGGCAGGTTGGCGCCCCGGATGCCGAAGGAGGCGCGGGCGAAGACCGGGAAGGGGATGCCGTACTTCGGTCCGGCGTGCCCGGTGAGGAGCATCGGGACCAGCACGATCAGGTTGGCCAGCGCGATGGTGAACACCGCCTGCTTCCAGTCCATGCCGACGGCGATCAGACCGGAAGCGAGCGTCCACGACGCCGTGTTGTGGGCCATGCCGACCCACAGCGCGGAGAAGTTGTACGTCGTCCAGGTGCGCTTCTCGACCGGGACCGGGAGCAGGTCCTCGTTGGCGTAGGGGCCGCTGGGCTGCGGCGAACCGGGGGCGATCTCCACCCGGCCGTCGGCGAGGGTGACTTGGGCGGTCGGCGGTATCGCCGTGGGAGCGGTGTCGGTCATGGGCAGGCCAATCAAACGAGGGGCGGATCCGGAAAGGCCGTGCGGGGTCTCCGGGCCCCCTCCCCGGGGACGGTGGGGAGGGGAGAACTGGAGTGGGGGGATGGGGAGTTGATCTTTGGCGGGTCGAACCTCGGGACGGGGGTCAGCCGTTGACCGCCGGGATGACCGTCGTGCCGTACACGTCGATGACCTTCTCCTGCGCGTCGTGCATGTCGTACACGGCGAACTGGTCGACGCCCAGCTCGCGCAGCGCGTTCAGCTTCTCGATGTGCTTCTCGACGGGGCCGATGAGGCAGAACCGGTCGACGATCTCGTCGGGCACGAAGTCGGTGTCGGGGTTGTCGGCGCGTCCGTGGTGCGAGTAGTCGTACCCCTCACGGGCCTTGATGTAGTCCGTGAGTTCGTCGGGTACGGCGGCCGAGTGCTCACCGTACTTGGACACCAGGTCGGCGACGTGGTTGCCGACCATCCCGCCGAACCACCGGCACTGGTCGCGGGCGTGGGCGAGCGCCTCGGGCGAGTCGTCGTCGGTGACGTACGCCGGGGCGGCGACGCAGATCTTCACCTCGGACGGGTCGCGGCCGGCGGCGACGGCCGCGTCCTTGACCGCCTTCACCATGTACTCGGTGAGGTACAGGTCGGCGAGCTGGAGGATGAAGCCGTCGGCCTCCTCGCCGGTCATCTTCAGCGCCTTGGGGCCGTACGCGGCCATCCAGACGGGGAGCCGGGCGTCCTCCTTGATCCAGGGGAACCTGACGACCGTACCGCCGAGGTCGGCCTCCCGGCCCGAGCCGAGGGCCCGGATGACCTTCATGGCCTCGCTGATCCGGGCGAGGGTGTTCGGGGCGCGGCCCGCGACGCGCATCGCGGAGTCGCCGCGGCCGATGCCGCACACCGTGCGGTTGCCGAACATGTCGTTGAGGGTGGCGAAGGTGGAGGCGGTGACCTCCCAGGTGCGGGTGCCCGGGTTGGTGACCATGGTCCCGACCGTCAACTTGCTGGTGTTCGCGAGGATCTGACTGTAGATCACGAACGGTTCCTGCCACAGCACCGCGGAGTCGAAGGTCCAGCCGTGACTGAAGCCGTTGCGCTCGGCGCGCTTCATCAGGCTGACGACCTTCGAGGCCGGCGGGTCGGTCTGCAGGACGAGTCCGAAGTCCATGAGCGCTGCTCCTAGTCGGGCCTAGTTGAGGTACTGGCAGGTGGCACGCGGGGTGTAGAGGCCGTGCCCGGCGTGTCCCGTGTACTCCCGCTCGGTGATGACGAGTTCGCCCCGCGACAGGACCGTCTCGACGCGGCCGGTGAGGCGTCTGCCCTCGTACGCCGAGTAGTCGACGTTCATGTGGTGGGTGTCGGCGGAGATGATCTGCTCGGCGTTCGGGTCGTAGATGACGACGTCGGCGTCGGCGCCCGGGGCGATGGTGCCCTTCTTCGGGTACATGCCGAACATCCGGGCGGGGGTGGCGCAGGCGATCTCGATCCAGCGGCGGCGGCTGATGCGCCCCTCGACGACGCCCTGGTGGAGCAGGTCCATGCGGTTCTCGACGCCCGGCAGGCCGTTGGGGATCTTCGAGAAGTCGCCCCGGCCCAGCTCCTTCTGGCCCACGAAGCAGAAGGGGCAGTGGTCGGTGGAGACGACCTGGAGGTCGTTGGTCCGCAGGCCCTGCCACAGCTTGGCCTGGTGCTCCTTGGGCCGCAGCGGGGTGCTGCACACGTATTTGGAGCCCTCGAAGTCGGGCTCCGCGAGGTTGTCCGTCGACAGGAACAGGTACTGCGGGCAGGTCTCGCCGAAGACGTTCAGGCCCTCGTCGCGGGCCTTGGCGAGTTCCGCGAGCGCCTCCATCGCCGACACGTGCACCACGTACAGCGGGGCGCCCGCGACCTGCGCGAGCTTGATCGCGCGGTGCGTGGCCTCGGCCTCGAGCAGCGCCTTGCGCACCTCGCCGTGGTAGCGGGGATCCGTCTCGCCGCGCGCCAGCGCCTGTTCGACGAGGACGTCGATGGCGATGCCGTTCTCCGCGTGCATCATGATCAGCGCGCCGTTCGCGGCGGAGCGCTGCATGGCGCGCAGGATCTGGCCGTCGTCGCTGTAGAAGACGCCGGGGTAGGCCATGAACTGCTTGAAGGAGGTCACGCCCTCCTGGACCAGCAGGTCCATCTCCTTCAGCGTGCCCTCGTTCACGTCGGAGACGATCATGTGGAAGCCGTAGTCGATCGCGCAGTTGCCCTCCGCCTTGGCGTGCCAGGCGTCCAGGCCCTCGCGCAGGCTGTGTCCGACGCTCTGCACGGCGAAGTCGACGACGGTCGTCGTACCGCCCCAGGCGGCGGCCCTGGTGCCGGTCTCGAAGGTGTCGGAGGCGAAGGTGCCGCCGAACGGCAGCTCCATGTGCGTGTGGGCGTCGACCCCGCCCGGGATCACGTACTTCCCGGTGGCGTCGATCACCCTCTCGGCGGTCCAGGCCTCGGCGGCGGAGGTGCCGGAGGCGGCGAGGGCGGCGATCCGGCCGTCCTCGATCAGGACGTCGGCATGGATCTCGTCGGACGCGGTGATGACGAGTCCGCCACGGATGACGGTTCGGCTGCTCATACTCCCTCTCCTACCGTGTTCAACACTGGTGTGGCGTAAGCCGGTTCGGCCCCGCCGGCCCGATCCCCGTGCACCGGGCCGACGGGTGTTCCGGTTACGGTGCGGTCAGCGGGGGGTATGCGTCGGGGCGGCGGTCCCGGTAGAACTGCCAGCGGTCGCGGACCTCGCGCAGCTTGGCCATATCGAGGTCGCGGACGACGAGTTCGCTCTCCTTGTCGCTGGCCACCTCCCCGACGAACTGGGCCTCCGGGTCCACGAAGTACGAGGTCCCGTAGAAGTCGTTGGCGCCGAGCTCCTCGACGCCGACCCGGTTGATCGCGCCGACGAAGTACTCGTTGGCGACCGCGGCCGCCGGCTGCTCCAACTGCCACAGGTAGGCGGACAGTCCGCGTGAGGTCGCCGACGGGTTGAAGACGATCTCCGCGCCCGCCAGCCCCAACGCCCGCCAGCCCTCCGGGAAGTGGCGGTCGTAGCAGATGTAGACGCCGATCTTGCCGACGGCCGTGTCGAAGATCGGCCAGCCGACGTTCCCGGGGCGGAAGTAGAACTTCTCCCAGAAGCCTTCGACCTGCGGGATGTGGTGCTTGCGGTACTTGCCGAGGTAGGAGCCGTCGGCGTCGATCACGGCGGCGGTGTTGTAGAGGACGCCGGGCTGCTCCTCCTCGTACATCGGCAGCACCAGGACGATGCCGTGTTCCCGGGCGAGTGCCTGGAAGCGCTCGACGATGGGGCCGTCGGGGATCCGCTCGGCGTACTCGTAGAACTGCGGGTCCTGGACCTGGCAGAAGTACGGTCCGTAGAACAGCTCCTGGAAACAGAGCACTTGAGCGCCCTGGGCGGCCGCGTCGCGCACCGCCTGCTCGTGCACCTGGATCATCGACTCCTTGTCGCCGGTCCAGGCCGTCTGGAATATCGCGGCACGGATCACTCTGCTCATCGGGACCTCCGGTCGCTCGGTGTGCGAGAAGGCTAGAAAGTCCGAAAGCAGGCTTTGAGATGCACCGTGTCACGTCTGCGGGCGTCCGGCATGCCACCGTGTCACGTCGTCGTCGGCCCATGTTTCACCGCCGTTTTCCCAGGTCGTCGCATGTTTCAGGGCTGTTGCGCGTCGTGCGCGAGGAGCGCGATGTGCACGGACGCGGCCTGTTCGAAGTCGTCGAGGTCCACGCCCAGCCGCCCTTCTATCGCCTCCAGCCTGCGGTACAGCGCGGGCCGGGAGACGTGGTGGAGCTGGGCGGTGCGGGACTTGTTGCGGCCGGTGGCCAGATAGGTCCGCAGGACGGCGAGCAGGTCGTCCCCGGCCGCGCACAGCAGCCCGTCCAGCTCCCGTTCCGCGAAGGACTGCACGCGCGGGTCGTCGCGCAACAGCCGTACCAGGCCCCGCAGATGGACGTCCTTGAGGTGGACGACGGCCGGCAGGTCGAGGGCGGCCGGGGAGTCGGCCACGGCGTCCGCGACATGCTGGGCCTCGCGCAGCCCGGCGGGCACGTCGTCCCAGACGATGCGCGCCTCGGCCGCCGCGACGACCGTGCGGGGCTCGCCCGACTCGGTCCGCAGCCGGGCGGCGAAGTGCGCGGCGAGCGCGTCGGCGTCCTGGTCGCGGGCGAGGCTCAGCAGCACCGCCGTCGCCCCCTCGGCGAGTTCTGCGACCAGCCCCGGCAGGCCCAACAGGCGGAGCATCCGGTCGAGTTGGGCCGGGTCTGCGTCCCGCACGACCAGCGGGACGAAGGTGCGCCGGTTGACGGGGAGACCGGCCGCCCGGGCCCGGGGCAGCAGTTGGCGAGCGGGTACGACGCCGGAGATCAGGTCGGTGAGCAGGCTCTGCGCGGACTGCTCCTCCCAGGTGTGGGTGGAGGTGCCGCCGAGCATGCGGTGCAGGACGAGGGCCTCGGCGGCCCGGTCGGCCAGCAGCCGTCCGCCCGCCGTGTCGCCGCGATGCCCGCACAGCACGATCTGCCCCCACCGCTCGCCGCGTCCGCCGAGTTCGGCGCGGATCCAGCCGTCGCCCTCGCTGCCGCCGGCCTGCCGGGCGATGCGCTCCCAGTCCCGCAGCACGTCGTCGACCGCCGACCGC
The DNA here is from genome assembly GCF_900110755.1 of Streptomyces sp. yr375. Classification (GTDB taxonomy): domain Bacteria; phylum Actinomycetota; class Actinomycetes; order Streptomycetales; family Streptomycetaceae; genus Streptomyces. The sequence goes on along the minus strand of NZ_FOFF01000003.1, from coordinate 62,002 downwards.
TCCCCCGCCGTCGCCAGCACCCGGTGGGCGAGGTTGGTGACGACGACGGGACAGCCGGCGTGCTGGGCGACCACGTCGAGCAGCAGTTGCAGCGGGGCGCCCGCGGTGATCAGCCCGGTGAGCGCGGTCCGTACCGCCTCCGACAGGCTGACGGCGGCGTACTTGCGCCGGACCAGCCGGGACTGCACCTCCTCCGTCAACTCTGCGAAGGGGAACGGCCGGTGGAGCACGACCATCGGCAGCCCGCACCGCTCGGCGGCCCGCCGCATCACGTCCGGCGGGGCGGGGAAGGCACGGCCCAGGCCCAGCACCACGGCCGCGGCCTCGGCCCGGTGCAGGGACTGGATGTACTCGGTCTGCGCGCTCTCGTCGCCGGCCAGCAGGACGCCGGTGGTGAGGACCATCTCGCCGCCGCTGAGCATGACGCCGACGTCCGCGGCCTCGGCGACGTGCACCCAGCGCACCGGCCGGTCGAGCTGGGCCGCGCCGGCCACCACCTCGGGCTCCCCGGCCAACACCCGTTCCAGGGCGAGGACCTGACGGACCGACAGGGCGGGTTCCAGGGGCTCAACGGGGCCCCAGGGCTCCAGGGTGATGGTCATGGCGTCGTGTTCCCTTGCTTGCCCTTCGTGTCCTCGGACCGGCGCTACTGCGTGGCCCGCAGCGCGCTTTCGAGGATCGCGGCGCCCTCCTCGGCCTCCGCCACGGTCAGGGACAGCGGCGGGGCGATGCGCAGGACGCTGGTGCTGTGGCCGCCGCCCTTGCCGATCAGCAGCCCGTCGGCGCGGGCCGCCTCCAGCACGGCGGACGCCCGGTCCGGGTCGGCCAGATCGGTGCCGGGCCTGGTCAGCTCGACGCCGATCATCAGCCCGCGCCCGCGTACCTCCCGGACGCCGGGGTCGTGGGCGGCGACGCCCCGCAGCCGCTCGATGAGCAGACCGCCGACCCGCCGGGAGTTGCCCTGGAGGTCGTGTTCCAGCAGGTAGCCGAGGTTGGCGAGGCCGGCCGCCATGGTCACCTGGGTGCCGCCGAACGTGGAGATGCTGTTGGCGTCCAGGCAGTTCATGATCTCGGAGCGGGCGATGACACCGCCGATGGACATGCCGTTGCCGATGCCCTTGGCGAACGTGACGATGTCCGGCGGGCCGTTCTGCGCGTGCGCCTGCCAGCCCCAGAAGTGCTCGCCGGTGCGGCCCCAGCCGGTCTGCACCTCGTCGGCGATCCACAGGATGCCGTGCGCGTCCAGCACCTCGCGGAACGCGGCGTACAGCCCGTCCGGCGGTGACGTGAAGCCGCCGACCCCCTGGATGGGCTCGGCGATGAGGGCGGCGGGCGCGCGGGTGTGGCCGAGCAGGTCCTTCAGGTCCTCGACGCAGGCGGCGACGAACTCGGCGTCGCTCAGGTCGGCGAAGGGGCCGCGCCCGCGCACCCCGCCGTGCACGTACAGCGTCTGCAGCGGGGACAGCGAGGTCGGCGACCAGCCGCGGTTGCCGGTGATGCCGACCGCGCTGAAGGAACGCCCGTGGTAGCTGTTGCGCATCGCGAGGACGGTGTTGCTGCGCCGGTAGGTGGTGGCGAGCAGCAGCGCCGTGTCGTTGGCCTCGGTGCCCGAGGTGGTGAAGAAGACGCGGGCGTCGGGGATGCCGCTGATGTGCGCGACGCGCTCGGCGAGGTCGACCATGGGCCGGTTGAGGTAGAGCGTGGACGAATGGTTGATCCGTCCGGCCTGCTCGCTCACCGCCTTCGCCACCTCGGGCAGCGCGTGCGCGGTCATCGTGGTGAGGATGCCGCCGAAGAAGTCGAGGTACTTGTTCCCGGCGGCGTCCCAGACGTGCCGGCCCTCGCCGTGGGTGATCTCCAGCGGCTCCTCGTAGTAGAGGGCGAGCCAGTCCGGCAGGACGTTCCGGTGGCGGGCGTAGAGGTCGCTCACGGCTTCACCAGTCCTTCGTAGGCGTCGGGGCGGCGGTCGCGGTAGAAGGCCCACTGCTGGCGGACCTCCTCGACCAGGTCGAAGTCGAGGTCGCGGACGAGGAGTTCCTCGTCCTTCCCGCTCGCGACCTCGCCGACGAACTGACCGCGCGGGTCGACGAAGTACGAGGTCCCGTAGAAGTCGTTGTCGCCGTACTCCTCGACGCCGACCCGGTTGATCGCGGCGACGAAGTACTCGTTGGCGACCGCGGCGGCGGGCTGCTCCAACTGCCAGAGGTGGGCGGAGAGGCCGCGGTGGGTGGCGGACGGGTTGTAGACCAACTGGGCTCCGTTGAGCCCGAGTTGACGCCAGCCCTCCGGGAAGTGGCGGTCGTAGCAGATGTAGACGCCGACCTTGCCGACGGCCGTGTCGAAGACCGGCCAGCCGAGGTTGCCGGGCTTGAAGTAGTACTTCTCCCAGAAGCCCTTCACCTGCGGGATGTGGTGCTTGCGGTACTTGCCGAGGTAGGAGCCGTCGGCGTCGATCACGGCGGCGGTGTTGTAGTAGAAACCGGACTGCTCGACCTCGAAGACCGGCACGACGATCGCCATGCCCGTCTCGCGCGCGAGCTCCTGCATACGACGCACGGTCGGCCCGTCGGGGACCGGCTCGGCCCAGCGGTAGTGCTCCGGCTCCTGGACCTGACAGAAGTAGGGAGCGTTGAAGACCTCCTGGAACCCGATGATCTTCGCGCCCCGGCGGGCCGCCTCGCGGGCATGCTCCTCGTGTTTCGCCACCATGGACTCGGTGTCGCCGGTCCAGGTGGCCTGGACCAGTGCGGCACGTACGACGTTGGCCATGAGCTGCTCCTTCGACGGGACGTCAGAGCCTCTACGCCCGTAGACAATGGTCGTAGAGGGATGAACGTAAGCCTCCGGGAGAGGCTTGCCAAGACCATCGTCGTTAACCCGCGAAGTCGATCGCGTTTCACACTCCGGTGGGTGAGTCGCGACGCGCACGGCGTACGCGGGCACCGGAGCGCGGGCGGGGCGCCGGTCAGGCGGTGAAGCCCGCGACCCGCAGGGCGTGCACCAGGTCCCAGCGGCGTTCCTCGGAGACGGCCCGGGCCGCCTCCAGCAGCAGCGGGACGAGGGTCCGCGGATCCGGGGCGGCGCTGCGCGCGGCCTCCTCGGGGGTGCGGACGCGGACGTAGGCGTCGAGCAGCGCGGCGGCCTCGCGCCGCCTGCCGTCCGCGACCAGGCCGAGGACGGCCGTACCGATCTCGGCGGCCGGGCGGGCGACGCCCTGCCGCAGGATCTGCTCGCCGTCGGTCGTACGCCCCACGGCGACCAGCGCGTCGGCCGCGGCGACGAGCCGGTCGGCGGGCAGCGAGGCGGCCTCCCAGAGCAGGGTGGTCCAGTCGGCGGTGAGCCCGGCGCGCTGCAGTTCGGCCGCGAGCAGCGGGATACGGGCGGCCGGCCAGTACGCGAGCTCGACAAGCAGAGCGTGCGCCTCCCCACTGCGCCCCTCCCCGCGCAGCCCCACCAACCGCCGCACCACCTCGACGGCCTCCCGCCGAGCCGCCGGATCCAACGGCTCCCGCTGCGGCTCGGACACCCGGTCGACACTCTCGGCAGCCCCGGCAAAGCGAGCCCCACGCGGACTACGCCGAGGGGCCGCTGCGGGCGCGGGCACCACCGACTCGGCGGCGGGCGGCACGACGCCTGCGCCCGCGTCCTCCTCCTCGACCAACCCGGCGAACCGGGCACTACCACGACGCCGCTTGCGCTGCTTGGGCACGGACGCCGGGGCGGGAGCGGGAGCGGTGGTGGGTGCGGCGGCGGGGTAGCCCTGGACGGGGTCACTCTGGGCGCGGGCGGACTCGGCAGCCGTCGGCGCACCGGCGGAGTCGTAGGCGGCGACCCCGGCGCCTGGCGCGGGACCGGCTGTGCGGTAACCGCTCCGGGCATCGTAGGCACGGCCGGCACCGTCGTCGGGGGCGGCGCGGCCAGCGTCGTAGGCGGCGACCCCGGTGCCCGGCGCAGGACCGGCAGCGCGATACCCACTACGGGCGTCATAGGCGCGACCCGCGTCGTCGGCCGGGGCGGTGGGGTTCGTGACAACGTTCCCCGTCTGCGGGGGACTTGTGGTGGGTGGCGGGAGGCGGTCCAGCTCCGCCATGCGGTGGCGGAGTTCGGCGCAGCGGGCGGTGGCGCGTTCGTGGTCGTCGTGGGCCCAGGCGAGGTCGAGGCGGACGGCGTCGGCCTGTTCGCGGGTGCCGGCGGCGGCCAGTCGGCGGCCCAGGTCGGCCAACCGCTCGGCGGCGTAACGCTGTTCGCGGTGCATGACGTCGAGCCGGTCCCCGAGGGCGTCGCGGCCGCCGGGCAGGGCGGCGAGTGCGGCGGCGTGCAAGGGCCGTACGCGCTGGGCCTCTTGAGCGGCGGCATCGGTGCCGTACTCGGCGGCGAAGTCCTGGAGCACCGCCTCCACCACGTCCCAGGGCGGCACTTCACGTCCGTCGAGGCAGGCCCGCATGCCGTCGGGATCGCGCTGCCAGAACACCGCGCACCAGCCCGCGTTTTGGTCCAGGCGCGCCAGCAGCCCGCCCAAATGGCTCGCGAACTCCCGCACCCGGACCGGGAGTTGATGCACATCCATCGCTCGACTCCCGCCCCGACCGGAACAATCCAGCTCGTAGAAAACACCATTCGTGTTACAGCGCGGTCACGTCAAGTTCTCAGAGCGGACGCGGCGGGCCCCATTGCACGATCTTGACCCGTGACACGTCGGCGGGCGGCCGGTTCCGGACATCACGCCGGCCTCATATCGCGTCAGATCGGCGTCACGCCGGGGCGAGCACGCACAGTCCCGCCAGTTCGTCCATCGACAGGCCGAGCACCCGGGCGAGCGCGGCGACGGTGAAGAACGCCGGGGTGGGCGCCCGGCCGGTCTCGATCTTGCGGAGGGTCTCGGCGGAGAGGCCGGCCCGCGCCGCGATCTCGGTCATGCTCCGGTCGCCGCGCGCGGCGCGCAGCAGCCGCCCGAGCCGCTCGCCGCGTTCGCGCTCTTCAGGGGTCAAGGGGGTACGCACCATGGCACCATTCTAATACCGGTATAGTAATTGGCATGGTTGAGCTGAAGACGGACACATCGATCGACGCCATGTACGAGGCCGGACAGGTCGTCGCACGAGCCCTGACGGCCGTGCGCGAGGCCGCTGACGTGGGCGTTTCCCTGCTGGAGCTGGACGAGCTGGCACACGGGGTGCTGCGCGGGGCGGGGGCGACGTCGCCGTTCCTCGGCTACCGCCCGTCCTTCGCCGCGACGCCCTTCCCGGCGGTGCTCTGCACGTCCGTGAACGACGCGATCGTGCACGGCATCCCCACCGGCTACCGGCTGCGCGACGGCGACCTGCTCTCCGCCGACTTCGGCGCCGAGCTGAACGGCTGGGTCGGCGACTCCGCCATCAGCTTCACCGTCGGCACCCCCCGCCCGGCGGACGTCCGGCTGATCGAGACCGCCGAGCGCGCTCTCGCGGCCGGCATCGAGGCGGCGGTCGTCGGCAACCGAGTCGGCGACATCGCGCACGCGATCGGCACGGTGTGCCGGGCGGCGGGGTACGGCATCCCGGACGGCTTCGGGGGCCACGGCATCGGCCGCCACATGCACGAGGACCCCTCGATCCCGAACGAGGGCCGCCCCCACCGCGGCTTCCCGCTGCGCCACGGCATGGTCATCGCGATCGAGCCGATGCTGATCGCCGGCGGCAAGGACACCTACCACGAGGCCCCCGACGGCTGGACCCTCCGAACCAACGACACCTCAAGAGCGGCCCACGCAGAACACACGGTCGCGATCACGAAGAGCGGCCCAAGGGTCCTGACCGAGAGGCGTTAAGCGGCCCCACCCAGGGGCGCGGGGCTGTATCGACGTGCGGCTCCGCCGCGTGGGCGCGACCAGCCACATCCGGCCCGCAGCCGCCGTCCAACACCAATCCGCCAGGACATGCCGCTTAAAAGGGATCGTGCCATGGTGGTTCACGGGCCCTTACCCCACCCCACAACCACAGCGCCGCAGGCAAGGGCACCCGCGTCCGACCGGTACCGTCGATCGAACGGAACGCCATGACCAGCGGCTTCACCGGCCCGGAGGGCTACGGCGACCCCTTCGGCGAATTCCTGGCCCGCTTCTTCGGCGGGCCCCGCCCCGGCCCCCGCCAGATCAACATAGGCCAGCTCCTCAGCGCCCCCGCGAGGGAGCTCGTCCGCGGCGCGGCCCAGTACGCCGCCGAACACGGCAGCCGCGACCTGGACACCGAGCACCTCCTGCGCGCGGCCCTCACGGCGGAGCCGACCCGTACGCTGCTCAGCCGGGCCGGCGCCGACCCCGACTCGCTCGCGACGCAGATCGACGAGCGTTCGGGCCCGGTCCAGCACCCGCCGGGCGAGGTGCCGCCGCCCACCTCGCTGTCCCTGACCCCGGCCGCCAAGCGCGCCCTGCTGGACGCCCACGAGCTGGCCCGTTCCCGGGGCGCGGGGCACATCGGCCCGGAGCACGTGCTCAGCGCCCTCGCCGCGAACCCGGACTCGGCGGCCGGGCACATCCTCAACGCGGCGCGCTTCGCCGCCACGGGCATGCCGCCCGCGGACCCGGACGCCGCCCAGGCCACCCGCGCGGCGGACGGCCGGCGGCCCAGCGGCACGCCCACCCTCGACAAGTTCGGCCGTGATCTCACCGAGCTGGCCCGCGAGGGCCGCATCGACCCGGTGATCGGCCGGGACGACGAGATCGAGCAGACCATCGAGGTGCTCTCGCGGCGCGGCAAGAACAACCCGGTGCTGATCGGTGACGCGGGCGTCGGCAAGACCGCCCTGGTGGAGGGGCTGGCGCAGCGGATCGCGGAGGGCGACGTGCCGGACAACCTCGCCGCGCGGCGGGTGGTCGCCCTGGACCTGGCGGGCGTGGTCGCGGGCACCCGCTACCGCGGCGACTTCGAGGAGCGGCTGAACACCATCGTCGGCGAGATCCGCGCGCACTCCGACCAGTTGATCGTCTTCATCGACGAACTGCACACGGTCGTCGGCGCGGGCGGGGGCGGCGAGGGCGGTTCGATGGACGCCGGGAACATCCTCAAACCGGCCCTGGCACGGGGCGAGTTGCACATCGTGGGCGCGACGACGCTGGAGGAGTTCCGGCGGATCGAGAAGGACGCGGCGCTGGCCCGCCGGTTCCAGCCGATCCTGGTCCCGGAGCCGTCCGTCGCGGACGCGCTGGAGATTTTGCGCGGGCTGCGCGACCGCTACGAGGCCCACCACCAGGTCCGCTACACCGACGCGGCGCTCGTCGCGGCCGTGGAGCTGTCCGACCGCTATCTCACCGACCGCCACCTGCCGGACAAGGCGATCGACCTGATCGACCAGGCGGGCGCCCGGGTGCGGCTCGTCGCCCGCACGAAGGGCACGGACGTACGGGCGATGGAGCGCGAGGTCGAGCAGCTCGCCCTCGACAAGGACCAGGCCGCCGCGGCCGAGCAGTACGAGCAGGCCACTCAACTACGGGACCGTATCGTCGAGTTGAGGCGGCGCATCGCGGACGTGAGCGATGAGGAGGCGGCCGACGAGGGGCGGCTGGAGGTGACCGCCGAGGCCGTCGCCGAGGTGGTGTCCCGGCAGACCGGTATTCCGGTGGCCAGCCTCACGCAGGACGAGAAGGACCGGCTGCTCGCCCTGGAGGAGCATCTGCACGAGCGGGTCGTCGGCCAGGAGGAGGCGGTGCGGGTCGTCGCGGACGCGGTGCTGCGTTCGCGGGCGGGCCTGTCGAGCCCGGACCGGCCGATCGGCAGTTTCCTGTTCCTCGGCCCGACCGGCGTGGGGAAGACCGAACTCGCCCGCGCGCTGGCGCAGGCGCTGTTCGGCAGCGAGGAGCGCATGGTGCGGCTCGACATGAGCGAGTACCAGGAGCGGCACACGGTGAGCCGTCTGGTGGGCGCCCCGCCCGGCTACGTCGGCCACGAGGAGGCCGGGCAGTTGACGGAGGTCGTCCGCCGGCACCCGTACTCGCTGCTGCTGCTCGACGAGGTGGAGAAGGCGCACCCGGACGTCTTCAACATCCTGCTCCAGGTTCTCGACGACGGCCGGCTCACCGATTCGCAGGGCCGCACGGTCGACTTCACCAACACGGTGATCGTGATGACCAGCAACCTGGGGTCGGAGGCGATCACCCGGCGCGGCGCGGGCCTCGGCTTCGGGTCGGGGGGCGCGGACGCCGACGAAGAGGCGCGGCGCGAGCGGATCCTGCGGCCGTTGCGCGAGCACTTCCGGCCGGAGTTCCTCAACCGGATCGACGAGATCGTCGTCTTCCGTCAGCTCACCGGTGAGCAACTGCGGCGGATCACCGACCTGTTGCTGGAGAAGACGCGCCGACTGGTGCACGCGAAGGGCATCACGGTCGAGTTCGGCGACACGGCCGTCGACTGGCTCGCCGAGCGCGGCTACCAACCCGAGTACGGCGCCCGGCCGTTGCGTCGCACGATCCAGCGGGAGGTGGACAACGAGCTGTCGCGGCTGCTGCTCGACGGGCGGGTCGCGGAGGGCGACCGGGTGCGGGTGGAGGTCGAGGACGGGCGGCTCGCGTTCCACACGCGGCCGCCCGTCCCGACGTCCTGACCCGTCCTGACCAGAAGGCCCTGACCAGAGGGCCAGACAGCCTGGGGCTACGGGGCGGGGTACACCACCTGCGCCGAGCCGCCGCCGCGTCGTACGGTCTCGGCGGCGGCCAGCCACTTGCCGTTCGGCAGTCGCTGGACGCCGGTGGCCGCGCCGATCTCGGGGTTGAGCGTGAAGGAGTGCCCGATCTTCTCCAACTGCGTCCTCAAGTCGCTGTTGTAGAGGCCGGGTTCGAGTTCGGTGCGGGCCGCGTTGCGCTGGCTGGCGCGCGGGGCGGCGATCGCGTCGACGAGCGGCAGACCGCGGTCGAGGAACTCGGTCAGGGTCTGCAGCACGGTGGTGATGATGGTCGCGCCGCCGGGCGAACCCAGCGCCACCACCGGCTGGTTGTGCCGGTCGAGCACGATCGTCGGCGAGATCGAGGACCGCGGCCGCTTGCCCGGACCGGGCAGGTTCGGGTCGTGGACGGCCGGGTTCGCGGGGGCGAAGGAGAAGTCCGTCAGCTCGTTGTTGAGGATGAAGCCGCGGCCGGGGACGGTGATGCCGCTGCCGCCGGTCTGCTCGATGGTGAGCGTGTACGAGACGACGTTGCCCCACTTGTCGGCGACGGTCAGGTGCGTGGTGTTCTCACCCTCGTACGTCGTCGGCGCGGCCGTGCCGCCGGTGTTGCAGGCGGCCGGCTTGCGCGGGTCGCCGGGTGCGACGGGGCTGGTGAGGACCGCGTCGTCCTTGATGAGGCAGGCCCGCGAGTCGGCGTACTTCTGCGACAGCAGTTCCTTGGTGGGGACGTCCTCGAAGGCGGGGTCGCCGACCCAGCGCCCGCGGTCGGCGAACGCGATCCGGCTGGCCTCGATGTAGTGGTGCAGGTACTGCACCTCGCTGGCCTTCGAAAGGTCCGTCTTCTCAAGGATGTTGAGGGCCTCGCCGACCGTCGTGCCGCCCGAGGAGGAGGGCGCGATGGAGTAGACGCCCAGTCCGCGGTACGAAGTCTTCGTGGGCGCTTGGAACTTGGCGCGGTAGGCCGCGAGGTCCTTGGCGGTCAGGTTGCCCGGCCGGGCGTTCCAGCCCGAACCCGGGTCCACGGGCGGGTGGTTGACGGTGTCGACGATGTCCTTGCCGAGGTCGCCCCGGTAGACCGCGCCGACGCCCTTGCGGCCCAGCTCCGCGTACGTCTTCGCGAGGTCGGGGTTCTTGAACGTCGAGCCCACGACGGGGAGTTGGCCGCCCGGCAGGAACAGCTTCACGGTGTCCGGGAAGTAGCGGAAGCGGGTCTCGTTGGCGGCGGTCTGGGAGCGGAAGGTGTCGTCGACGGTGAAGCCGTCGCGGGCCAGGCGCTCGGCGGGCTTCAGCACCGTACCGAGCTTCTCGCTGCCCCATTTGCCCAGTGCCGTCGCCCAGGTGGCCGGGGTGCCCGGCGTGCCGACGCTGAGGCCGCTGGTGACGGCGTCGGCGAAGGCGAGCGGCTTCCCGTTCTCCAGGAAGAGGCCGGAATCCGCCGTCAGCGGGGCGGTCTCGCGGCCGTCGATGGTGTGCACCGTACGGGACTTGGCGTCGTAGTAGACGAAGTAGCCGCCTCCGCCGACGCCGGAGGAGTAGGGCTCGGTGACGCCGAGGGCGGCGGCGGTGGCGACGGCCGCGTCGACGGCGTTGCCGCCCTTCCTCAGGACCTCGATGCCGGCCGCGGAGGCGTCGGCGTCGACGCTGGCGACGGCACCGCCGTAGCCGACGGCGACGGGGACCTTCTCGACCGCCGTTCTCTGCGCGGCGGGTGGCGCTGCCGCCCCCACCGTGACCACGGCGGCCGAGACCGCCAGGACCGACAGCTTCCGCGCGACAGGGCGACGCATCCATACCTCCAGTCGGGAACCGTCCGCGCAGCGTAACCACATTCCCGGGGCCCCGACAGCCTCCTTCCGGGCACTGTCATACGACTGCCACATGTCGAACACAAGTACGCGCCGGTCATGCTCGCCCGCTACCATGCGCGCCCATGAACGACGACGTGCGCAACATCGTCCTGGGGGTGGTCGCCGCCGGCATCAGTGCCACGCTGGGCTGGCTGGCCCGTACCTACCTGTGGAGGCGCAGGCTGCGGCGCAAGCAGGCGTTCTTCGGGCTGCCCGAGCACTCGGAGTCGCTGCTCGTGGTCAACCGCGACGCGGGCAGCCCCGATCTCGCGGTGCACCGGCACGACGTGTTCGCGCTGCTGGAGCTCGCCGCGCTCATCAAGGACTGCGGCGCGGGCGCGGAGGTGGTCACCCAGGACGCGGCCCGGCAGGGTTTCGGGGAGCGCACGGAGTTCTGCGTCGGCGGCCCGGGGTCGAACCGGCGGATGGCGGCCCATCTCCAGGCCATGCTGCCCGGGGTGCGCGTCAACACCGACCGCGAACCGGGCCCGGACCGGTTGGCGTTCCAGATCGGCGGCGAGCACTACCGGATGGAGTCGGGCGTCACCGAGTACGTCCTGCTGGCCCGGCTCACCGCCGGCTCGCGGCGTGGCGGGCGGCCGGTGTTCCTGTTCTGCGGGCAGCGCGCGATCAACAACCAGGCCGCGACCCGGTATCTCGTCCGCAACCACGAGCGGCTGGCCCGCAAGCACGGCAACGCCTCCTTCGTCCTGCTCCTGAAGGTGATCAACTCCCAGGCGTACGGCCCCGACGTGGTCGAGCTGGTGGAGGACGTGACCCGGGCGGCCCAGGCCCCGCTACCTGCGGCGACAATTGTTACTGCCACGTAACTAGCCGCCGGGTTACCCCAGTTGGGACGAATCGGTTACCGTCGGGTCACTTTGCACTGTGGCACGTCGAGGAGTGGACCGTGGGACTGGGACAGCATCGCAAGGCCCTGCGTACGACCGCCGTGGGCGCGGTCTGCGCGTCCCTGGTCGCCGGTGGCGGCCTCACGCTGGCTCCCGCCGCGCAGGCGGCGACGAGCGACGTCCGGTTCGTCGACATCGCCGGGGCCGGCGGGACCGTCCTCAAGGCCAACGTCGTGACCCCCGCGCGCGCCGACGGCTCGCGCCGCCTCCCGCTGATCGTGCTGCCCACGGCCTGGGGCTTCCCGCAGGTCCAGTATCTCGCCGAGGCCCGCAGACTCGCCGACACCGGTTACGTGGTGCTGAGTTACAACGTGCGCGGGTTCTGGCAGTCCGGCGGCGAGATCGAGGTCGCGGGCCCGTCCGACGTGGCCGACGCCGCCAAGGTCGTCGACTGGGCGCTCGCCCACACCCCCAGCGACCCGAAGAACATCGGCATGGCGGGCGTCTCCTACGGGGCCGGCATCAGCCTGCTCGCCGCCGCGCACGACAAGCGCGTCAAGGCGGTCGCCTCGCTCAGCGGCTGGGCGGACCTGATCGCCTCGATCTACTCGGGGCGCACCCAGCACAGCCAGGCCGCGGCCTTCCTCAACGCGGTGGGCGCTGCCACGGGCCGGATGAGCGCCGAGTCCCGGCAGCTCTTCGCGGACTTCTCCGCCTCCGACCTGTCCCGGGAGCAGGCCATGCTCGCCTGGGGGCGGAAACGTTCCGTCGCGACGTATCTGGACCAGCTCAACAAGAACGGCCCCGCGGTCATGCTCGCCGGAGCCTGGGGCGACACGATCTTCCCGCCCAACCAGACCATCGACTTCTACGGGAAGCTGACCGGCCCGAAGCGCCTGGAGTTCCGGCCCGGCGACCACGCGACCCCCGAGATCTCCGGCCTGTTCGGGCTGCCCAACGACGTGTGGACCGACACCGAGCGCTGGTTCGACCACTACCTCAAGGGCGCGGACAACGGCGTCGACCGGGAGCAGCCGGTCCGGCTCAAGTCCCGTTCCACAGACGGCTACGAGGGGTATCCGGACTGGAAGTCGGTGACCGCGACCCGGCGGAAGATCGCCCTCGCGGGCACGACCACCCTGCACACCAACGTGGACTCGGGCGCGGACGCCGGAACCGTCTTCCTCTCCAGCGTCCTCGACCAACTGGTGAAGCTCCCCCCGGTGGCGGTCGTCCCGCTGCTCCCCCGCGCCTGGGCCGCCGTATGGCAGTCGGAGAAGTACGCCACGCCCCAACAGGTGCGCGGTACCGCCCAGTTGCACACCACCGTCACTCCGACCGAGGAGAGCGGCACCCTCGTCGCCTATCTGTACGACGTGGGGCCGCTCGGCCTCGGCAAGCTGGTCAGCAACGCGCCGTACACCTTCCACGGGCGCACGCCGGGCACTCCGTTCCGTCTCGACCTGGACCTGTTCGCCACGGCCTACGACGTCCCGGCAGGGCACCGGCTCGCCCTGGTCGTCGACACGGTCGACCCGCTCTACATCGAGCACAACCCGTCCGGCGCGCGGCTGACCTTCTCCTCGCCGGTGGACGACCCGTCGTACGTGTCGATTCCGCTGCGCGAGCAGTGATCTCCGGCCGCTGCCGGGGCGGGTGGGCTCGGCGGCTGCCACCGTCGGGGCTCAGTGCTTGAGGATCTTGGAGAGGAAGTCCTTGGCCCGGTCGCTGCGCGGGTCGGTGAAGAACTCCTCGGGCGTGCGGTCCTCGACGATCCGGCCGTCGGCCATGAAGACCACGCGGTTGGCTGCGGAGCGCGCGAAGCCCATCTCGTGGGTGACGACGACCATGGTCATGCCGTCCCGGGCCAGTTGCTGCATCACCTCGAGGACCTCGTTGATCATCTCGGGGTCGAGGGCGGAGGTGGGCTCGTCGAAGAGGAGCGCCTTGGGGTCCATGGCGAGGGCGCGGGCGATGGCCACGCGCTGCTGCTGACCGCCGGAGAGCTGCGCCGGGAACTTGTCGGCCTGGTCGGCGAGGCCCACCCGGTCGAGCAGTTCGCGCGAACGCCGGTCGGCGTCGTCCTTGCTGCGTCTGCGCACCTTGACCTGGCCCAGCGAGATGTTCTGGAGGACTGTCTTGTGGGCGAAGAGGTTGAAGGACTGGAAGACCATGCCGACCTCGGAGCGCAGTCTCGCCAGGCCCTTGCCCTCCTCCGGCAGCGGCTGTCCGTCGAGCGTGATGGAGCCGGACTGGATGGGCTCCAGCCGGTTGATCGCCCGGCACAGTGTCGACTTCCCCGACCCCGAAGGGCCGATCACCACGACCACCTCCCCCCTGCCGACGGTGAGGTTGACGTCCTGGAGTACATGCAGCTCCCCGAAGTACTTGTTGACGTCACGCAGCTCGATCAACGGATCGACGGCCATGCGCAGCCCTACTCACTCTCAGCCGTGTCGTGGTTGCCGCAAACTATCCACATAAGAGCGGCGTTAAGGTACGACACGCACTTTTCGGTCATTAGCCGTATTTACACCAGTCGTGCCGGGGTGCCGGGAGGTCAGTTCTCGGCCACCTCCGCGTAGAGCTGGGACAGTTCGGGAGTCCCGCTCGCGGCCCAGTCGCGACCGGCCGCGGCCACGTCGATCTCCCGGCCGGACGCCAGCCGGACGACCGGCTCGCCACCGGGCCGGATCGCCCAGGCGGCGCCGGGCACGGTGCGCACGACGACCGTCCCCAGGTAGAGCCCGGCGTCGTGGCCGAACCAGGACAGGCCCTCCTCGTCGTCGCGCCAGCGCGGCGGCAACTGGTCGAGCGCCTCCAACGAGGCGGCGGTGTCGTCGAGTCGGATCCCCTCCCGGTCCGCGTGGGAACGCAACAGCTCGCATTCGGAGAGGAGTTCGGCGATCCCCTCGGGGTCCTCGGCCAGCACCGCCGCACCGTGCTTCTTGCTCCTGTTGCCCAGGAAAGGGATGTTCATCAGCCCAGCGTGACACTCGCACCAGTACGCACACCACAGGCGCGCTGGCACGCGCTCGTCGGCCGGGCCCCGGCTTCCGGAGCTACACGTCCAGGTCGACGACGACCGGCGCGTGGTCCGACGCGCCCTTGCCCTTGCGCTCCTCGCGGTCCACGTAGGAGTCCTTGACGGCCTGGGCGAACGGCTCGTTGCCGTACACGAGGTCGATGCGCATGCCACGGTTCTTGGGGAAGGCGAGCTGGCGGTAGTCCCAGTACGTGTACGGGTGGTCGTACTTCAGGGGGCGCGGCACGACGTCCGACAGGCCCGCCTCGCGCAGGGACGTCAGGGCGGCGCGCTCGGCGGGGGTGACGTGCGTGAGGCCCTCGAAGGCGGCCACGTCGTAGACGTCGTCGTCGGTCGGCGCCACGTTGTAATCGCCCAGCACCGCGAAGGGCCGGCTGCCCGTGGCGTCGCCCGCGACGGCCGCCTTGAGGGCCTCGAACCACTGGAGCTTGTAGGCATAGTGCGGGTGGTCGACCTCGCGGCCGTTCGGCACGTACACCGACCAGACGCGGACCGGGCCGCAGGTCGCCGAGATGGCGCGGGGCTCGGACGCGCCCTCGTAGCCGGGGTCGCCGGGCAGGCCCTTGACGACGTCCGCCAGGCCGACCCGGGACAGCACCGCCACGCCGTTCCACCGGCCGGTGGCGTGGACCGCCGCCTCGTAGCCCAGCTCGCGGAGCTGGTCGAGGGGGAACTGCGCCTCGGCGACCTTGGCCTCCTGGAGGCAGAGCACGTCGGTGCCGCTGCTCTCCAGCCAGGCCAGGAGCCTCGGCAGGCGGGCGGTGATCGAGTTCACGTTCCAGGTCGCGATGCGCATGCCTCACAACCTACCGGGCGCCACTGACACTCACAGTGCCGCGCTCTCCCCGGGCGCCAGCCGCAGGTGCCGCGCGCCGCCGAGGGCGCCGATCTGGTTGTCGTAGATCGGGCGGGCGAGGTCGGTGAGGAGGGCGTCGTGGATGTCGTAGGCGCGCTCGGGCCTCACTTCGCGGACGTAGTCGATGACCTCGGAGATCTTGCTCCAGGGGGCCATCACCGGAAGCATCAGCGTCTCGACGGGCTGGTCGGGGACGGTGAGGGCGTCGCCGGGGTGGAAGACGCGACCGCCGTCGATCAGGTAGCCGACGTTGGTGATGCGCGGGATGTCCGGGTGGATGACGGCGTGCAGCTCGCCGTGGACCTGGACGTCGAAGCCGGCGGCGGTGAACGTGTCGCCGTGGCCGACGGTGTGAACACGGCCGGGGAAGGCGGCGGAGATCCTCTCGGCGACCGACCGCAGGGTCCAGATCTCGGCCGCCGGGTTCGCGTCCATGGCCGCGCGCAGCCGCGCCTCGTCGAAGTGGTCGGGGTGCTCGTGCGTGACCAGGATGGCGTCCGCGCCGACGGCCGCGTCCGCCTCGCCGAACCCGCCGGGGTCGAGGACCAGCGCGCGCCCGTCCTTCTCCAGCCGCACGCACGCGTGGACCTTCTTCGTGAGCTTCAGAGCCGTCGCCGCCTGCGCGGCCGTCGTGTCCGTCGTCATGGCGTCCATCCTGCCTCCGCGCCGGCGACGGGGCTCACTCGGTGGGGGTGGTCTCCTCGCGGATCACCTGCTGCGCCACCGTGAACGCGCTGTTCGCCGACGGTACGCCGCAGTAGACGGCCGCCTGGAGCAGCACTTCCTTGATCTCGTCCGGGGTGAGGCCGTTGCGCAGGGCGGCGCGGGTGTGGAAGGCGAGCTCCTCCAGGTGGCCGCCGGCGACCAGCGCGGTGAGCGTGACGCAGGAGCGGGTGCGCCGGTCGAGGCCGGGGCGGTCCCAGATCTCGCCCCAGGCGTAGCGGGTCAGGAACTCCTGGAAGTCGCCCGAGAACTCGTCGGCCTGCGACAGCGCCCGGTCGACATGGGCGTCGCCGAGGACCTCCCGGCGCACCTTCAGACCGGCGTCGTACGGATCGGGGCGGCCCATGAGCTGCGGCGGTTCGACGACGGGGGCGGGCGCGATCTCCGCGATGGCCAGCGGCTGCGGGGACTGCTGGGGCGCGGTCAGGACCGCTCTGACGGGGATCCCCGGGACGGCCGTCTGCCCGGTGACGGAGTCGTGGGCGGGCTGCCAGGCGGTGGAGAAGTGGCGGACCAGCAGGTCGGTGACGGCGGCGGGCTGCTCGACCGGGACCAGGTGCGAGGCCCCCGGTACGACGGCCAGCCGGGCGTCCGGGATCCCGGCGACCAGGGTACGCGCCTCGGCGGGGCCGGTGACCTGGTCGTCGGAGCCGACGAGGACCAGCGTGGGAACGCCGACGAGACCGATCTCGGCCCGTACGTCGAACGCGGCGAGGGCCTCGCAGGCCGCTATGTAGCAGCCGGGGTCGGTGGTGCGCACCATCTGCACGGCCCACTCGGTGATCGCGGGCTGGGCGGCCGCGAAGCCGCTGGTGAACCAGCGGTCGGGCGAGGTGCGGGCGATGGGGTCGAGGCCGTTGGTGCGCACTATGACACCGCGCTGGCGGAACTCGTCGGCCGTGCCGAACCGGGGCGAGGCGGCGATCAGCGCGAGCGAGGCGACGCGCTCCGGGTGCCGCAGGGCCAGCTCCACGCCGACCGCGCCGCCGAACGCGCAGCCCGCGTAGCCGAAGCGCTGCACCCCGAGCACGTCGAGTGTGGCGAGGAGGCGCGCGGCGAGTTCGGCGACCGAACCCGCCGGGTAGGCCGGGGCACCGCCGTGACCGGGCAGGTCGAACCGGAACACCCGCCACTGCTGAGCCAGCTCGGGGACCTGACGGTCCCACATGTGCCAGGTGGTGCCCAGTGAGGGAGCCAGGATCAGCACCGGAGCGTCTTCCGGACCGTCGAAGCGGTATTGCAGGGGTGCGGCAGTCGTCTCGCTCACTCGACTCACGCTCTCACATCTCACGTTTCCTCACGGCGTCGGGTGGGAACGCTGCGCAGTCCCTCCCCTGTTGTGGCGGGATCGCGAAGATCCTCGACGCTCCCTCCACATGCCGTTTCCCGGCCTCAGGCATCGTACAGAGGCATCCCGCGCGGCCCGAGACCTCCCGGACATCCCGCTCCTGAGGCCCGTCGATGCGGTATCTTCCGGCGGCTCACAGGTCGTCCGAAGCGCCGAGGCCGGTGAGGGCGCCCACCGGGTCCGGGTCGGGGGTGCCGCGCGGCCACCAGTCGTCGTGGCCCGGCTCCGACTCGTAGGCGTACCACAAGCCGTCGCGGCCGAAGCGGAGTTGGACGTGGCCGCGAGGGTGGGTGAGGTGGTTGCGGCGGGGGCGGAAGGCGGGGAGGTCGGCGGCCAGGAGGAGGGGGCGGGCCCGGTCGAAGCGGCCGGCCGGCGGGTCCCAGGTCTCCTCCAGGACGGTGAGTCCGTCCGGCCCGCCCTGCCGCCAGGCGGCCACCGCGCGGGCCAGCTCGGACGGGGTGCGGCCGACGGCCAGGGCGAGCGAGGCGTACAGGGCGCGGGTGGTGACGGTAAGTCCGGAGCCGGGGCGGGACGCGGCGAGCCGGACGGCGTCCTGCCAGAGGGTCAGTTCGCCGATCCCGTCCTGACCGGTGGTCAGCAGGGCGTGGGCGCGGGCTGCCGCGTCCGTCGCGAGGTGGTCCAGCGCGAAGGAGTCGGGGCCGTTCGGCGCGGACGGGTACGCCGGGGGCTGCTCGGGGTGCGGGGGTCCGGGCAACGGGGCCGGGAGCGGCGGGAGTCGACGATCGGCGAGGGCTTCGACGGCCCGGACGCCCGGCAGCGGTTCGGGTTGCTGCTCCTGTGCGGCGCGCGCCGCGCGGGTGGCGTTACGGCGGGACAGCGCGTCGAGCACTTCGAGTTCGCCGCGACCGCGCAGCAGGAGCAGCACGAACGGGTCGGCGTCGAGCAGCCGCGCGGTCTGGTAGCAGAGGGCGGCGGCGTGCTTGCAGGGGTGACCGTGGTCGGGGCAACTGCACTGCGGGTCGAGGTCGCCGGGACCGGGCAGCAGCGGCACCCCGCAGTCGGCGAGGGACTCGGGCATCTCCTTGTCGAGCAGCGCGGCGATGTGTCCGGGGCGCTCGACGGCGGCCTCCAGGAAGCGTTCCCAGTCGTCCTCCGTGAGGGTGCGCAGTCGCACCTGCACGCGGTAGGGGCGGGGGCGGCTGCCCTGCACGTACGCCAGGACGAGCCCGGGGGTGACCGTGATCGCGTCCACGTGCCCCTGCTCGGCGTAACCCCGGCCGCGCAGCAGGCGCTTGGGGTCCAGAGCGCCTTCTTCGAGCGCGCCGACCCAGGCGTTGCCCCACCAGGTCTCGGCGAAGGGGCCGGCGGGGCGCGGGGGGAGGGCGGGGAGGGGCGGGAGAGGCGGGAAGGTACGGCGGTGGTCGCCGTCCCGGGACGGGGCGGCCATGGAGCGGGGGGTGGGGGGCGGGGGTGCGTTGTGCCAGTCGGGGGCGGGGTCGAAATCAGGGTCGAGGTCGAGATCAGGGTCGGGGGCGGGGTCGGGCTCCATCTGGGGGCGGGGGGTCGGCTCTGCCTCTGGCTCGGGTTCCGGGTCGGGTGTCTCCTCCGGGGGCATCCGGAAGGCGTCGGCGAGCAACTCCCTTACGACACGGGCTCGTTCATCGGCGACGTGGTCACGTATGCGGCCGGGGCGTCTGGCTTCGGAGGGGCGGGGGCCGCTGCGTCCGGTTTCCCGTGCTGGCTGCGCCCCGGGCTCGGCGGAGCCCTGTCGCGTCTGCGCGCGTGCCGCCCGCAGGGCCTCACGGGCGATGTCCCCTGGGCGCGAACCGGTCGGGGCGGTCGGAGCGCCCGGCTTGTCGGCTGCCGGGGTGACATCCGTCGGGGGAACGGGGGCCGCTACGGGGATGGGGACGGCGTCTGCTGCCGGGGCACCCTCCTCGGGAGCGGAGGGCGCTGCGGGAGCCGGGGTCGATGGGCGCCGCAGGGCCGCGCGGGCCGCGTCGGCGGGCCGGGACGGAGCGTCTCCGGGGCGGTGTGACGACTCCTGCGCCTGCTGTTCCTGCCGCCGTTCCCGGGCCGCCCGCAACGCCCGGCGGGCCTCGTCGGCCGGCCTGCCGCCCTGCTCCTGTTCCTGCTCCGGCTCCTGCTTCGGCTCCGGGTGCGCCGCCGCAGCCGCAGCCGTGACAGCCTCAGCCTCGGCCTCGATGTCGTCCTTCTCCGGCTCCCCCATCACGTCTCCCTCCGCAGTCTGACCAGGTCGGACAGCTCGCGGTCCGTCAGTTCCGTGAGGGCCGACTCGCCGGAGCCGAGGATCGCGTCGGCCAGGGCGCGCTTGGCCTGGAGCATCTCGGCGATGCGGTCCTCGACCGTGCCCTCGGTGATGAGGCGGTGGACCTGGACCGGCTGGGTCTGGCCGATGCGGTAGGCGCGGTCGGTGGCCTGCTCCTCGACCGCCGGATTCCACCAGCGGTCGAAGTGGATGACATGGCCCGCGCGCGTGAGGTTGAGGCCGGTGCCGGCGGCCTTCAGGGAGAGGACCAGGATCGGCGTCTCGCCGCTCTGGAATCGGTCCACCATCCGCTCCCGCTCGGGTACCGGGGTGCCGCCGTGCAGGAGGGCGAGGGGGACCGCGCGGGCGGTGAGGTGGGCGGCGATCAGGCGGGCCATGCCGACGTACTGCGTGAAGACGAGGGCCGAGCCGTCCTCAGCGAGCAGGGTGTCCAACAGCTCGTCCAGAAGGGCGAGTTTGCCGGAACGGGCGGCCAGGGCGTCGCCGACCGAGACCGCCTCCTCCTTGAGGTAGAGGGCCGGGTGGTCGCAGATCTGCTTCAGCGCGCCCAGCAGCTTCAGCACCAGGCCGCGCCGGGCGATGCCGTCGGCGGTCTCGATGGCCAGCAGGGACTCCCGTACCACCGCCTCGTACAGCGCGGCCTGTTCGCGGGTGAGCGGGACCGGGTGGTCGGTCTCCGTCTTGGGCGGCAGCTCGGGCACGATGCCGGGGTCGGACTTCTTGCGGCGCAGCAGGAAGGGGCGTACCAGGCGGGCGAGGCGCTCCACCGCCTGGTCGTCCTCGCCGTTCTCCACCGCGCGCGCGTGCCGGGCGCGGAAGGACTTCAGGGGGCCGAGGAGGCCCGGTGTCGTCCAGTCGAGCAGGGCCCACAGCTCGGAGAGGTTGTTCTCGACGGGGGTGCCGGTGAGGGCCACGCGCGCGGGGGTCGGGATCGTGCGCAGTGCCTTCGCCGTCGCCGAGTAGGGGTTCTTGACGTGCTGTGCCTCGTCCGCGACGACCATGCCCCAGGGCTGCTCGGCCAGGGTCGGGGCCGCCGAGCGCATCGTGCCGTAGGTGGTGAGGACGAAGCCGCCGGTGAGGTCCGCGAGGCTGCGGTCGGGGCCGTGGAAGCGGCGGACGGGGACGCCGGGTGCGAAGCGGTTGATCTCGCGCTGCCAGTTGCCAAGGAGGGAGGCCGGGCAGACCACCAGGGTGGGTTCGGTGCGGGCGCGCTTCAGGTGCAGGGCGATGACGGTGATCGTCTTGCCGAGGCCCATGTCGTCGGCGAGGCAGCCGCCGAGGCCGAGGGAGGTCATGAGGTCCAGCCAGGCCAGGCCGCGCAGTTGGTAGTCGCGGAGGGTGGCGTGCAGGCCGGCGGGCGGCTGCGCGGGCCGCACCCCGGCGGTGAGCCGGTCGCGCAGGGCGGCCAGGGCGCCGACGGGGACCGCCGTCACGGTCTCGCCGTCGACCTCGGCGGTGCCCGCGAGGGCGACGGACAGGGCGTCGACCGGGTCCAGCAGGCCCAGTTCGCGTTTGCGGGCCTTGCGTACGAGCGCCGGGTCGACCAGGACCCACTGGTCGCGGAGCCGGACCACCGGGCGGTGGGCCTCCGCCAGCGCGTCCATCTCGGCCTCGCTGAGCGGGTCTCCGCCGAGCGCCAACTGCCAGCGGAACTGGAGCAGTTCCTCGCTCTCGAAGAAGCCGGTGCCGTCCGTCGCCGAGCCCGGCGCGGGGCGGACCACGGCGGCGGCGCTGAGGTCCTGCGCCAGGTCCCTCGGCCAGTGCACGGCGACCCCGGCCGCGGCGAGCCGGGTGGCCGCCACGCCGAGCAGGTCTCCGAGTTCGTCCTCGGTCAGGGCCAGGACGTCCGGTGCGTCCTGTTCGGCGAGGCGGGCGAGCGGGGGCCAGAGGCGGGCCGCGCGCCGCACGGCGAGCGCCGCGTCCACGCGTGCGCGTGCCCCGAAGGCGGCGTCGGCGCCGCCCGCCCACAGGGTCGCCGCGTCGGTCACCAGCGTCGGGTCGGCGAGGCTGTGCACCTGGACGATCGCGGCACCCGCGCTGCGCACCCGCCCGCCGTCGGCGTCGGAGACGTCGAACATGTCGTATGCGGACAGGTCGAGGCGGAGGGAGATCCGCACGCCCGCGTCCATGCCGGCCGCGACCTCGGCGGCCCAGTCGTGCGCGCCGGGCAGCCGCTGGGGCCTGCGGTCCGCGAAGGGCCGCCCGCACGCGTGGGGCGCGGCCGGGGTGCGCGGCATGGTGTCGGCGACGGCGTCCAGGAAGGAGCGCATCAGGGCTTCCGGCTTCGGCAGCCGAAGCGGGCCGGGGCCGGTCAGCGGCACCGCGTGGCCCTCGTACGGGAGCGCGGCGGCGACCGCGCGGAGGTGGGCGATGTCCTCCGGGTCCAACGGCCCCGCCCGCCAGGCGTCGTGCCCGGTGGGCGTCAGGCCGGGCAGCAGACGGCCACGGGCGGTGAGCCGCAGCGCGTGCAGCGCGGCGGCTCCCCAGCAGGCGGTGGCCGGATGGGCGGCGGGGTCACGGCGGGCGCGCACGAGCAGCGGAAGCGCCGTGTCGAGCGGCAGGGAGAGCGCGGGGGCCTGCTTACGGCGGATGGAGGAGCCGTACCGCCGCACGACGGTCAGCTCCACGACCTCCGCCTCAGGTACGCCGTGTGCCGCGTCCGCCGTACGGATCGGCGGCCCGTCCGACGGATCCCAGAAGACGACGCGGCCCTCGCGCGGAAGGGCCCCGGGCAGAAAGACGGCGGCAAGCCGCACGGAGACGAGGCCGGAACCGGGGCCGAGGCCGGGACCCGAGGCGGGGTCGGGACCCGAGGCGGCGCCAGGGCCCGAGGCGAGGCCGGAACCGGAGCCGGGACCCGAGGCGAGGCCAGGACCGGACCTGGAACCCGAGCGGAGGCCGGGACCGGAGCCCGAGACGGAGCCGGGACCGGGACCCGAGACGGAGCCGGGGCCGGGACCCGAGACGGAGCCGGGACCCGAGACGGAGCCGGGACCCGAGACGGGGCCGGGACCCGAGACGGGGCCGGGACCCGAGACGGGGCCGGGGCCTGGGCCGGGCTCTGGCGAAGCCGGCCCGTCGGTCGTCGTGCTCATGCCTTGTGTCCACCTCCCGGCCGTGTGTCGGATCAGTCGTCTTCGACTCTACGGGCGGGGTCTGACAATCGGTCCCGGCGGCCGGCCGAGCACCCCATTGGGTGGGCTCCGGTCCCGTTCGGTTAGGGCACCGTGCGTGAAACTACGTAGACGAAGGGGTAGATCGCGTTGCCGGTGTTCACCACGATGTCCAGCGTCGGGTCGGGGTTCTCCTGCGTGTGGACGATGCCGAAGTCGTCGCCGGGGCGGGAGCCGGGGCCGGTGAACTTCCAGCCGGTGATCTGCTGGTCGCGGGCGCTGATGGCGATGTCGCCCTTCTTCAGGTCGGCCCGGCTGACGCCGATGTCCGCGAGGAACTGGTCGAGGCCTGCCTGTGTGGTCTGGAACTGCACGTAGAGGCGGCTGGTCTTCCAGTTGTTCGTCTCGTAGTAGGCGACCTGGTTGGAGGGGTGCGGGATCGGCACCTGGTACAGGCGGCGCTGGACCTTCGACGGCCAGGCCGCGGTCAGGCCGGTCGCCGAGTACTTCGCTTCCTTGTCCTTGCCGCTGTCGCGGCTCTGGTTGGCGGAGATCACCAGGTAGCCGGCCGGGACACCGATGAGCAGCACGATGATCAGCAGGGTGAGCGCCCTGCGGCGGATCACATGGCGGCGGTCCTCCGGCGGGCGGGGCGGCTCTTCGGGGGACGCGGCCTGGTGGGGCAGCGGTGCTGTCATGCGATGTCCCAGGTGGTGCGGGTGGTACGGGGTGGTGCAACGGTCATGCAGTGTCTCAGGTCGTCTCCCCGGTCGTGCGGGGTGACGCGGCCGTCACGCCGTGTCCTGGGTGCGGCGGGCCGCGTCCGTGAACCGTTCGAAGCGCTCGTAGCGCTCCACGCGGCGGCGCTTGGCGCGCCGGAAGCGGCGGGCGACCAGCCGGGCCAGGTCGGCGGCGCCGACCATGCCGGCGTCGGGGCCGAGCTGGGCGCGGACGATGCGGGCCTCGGGGCGGTAGCCGCGGCCGGTGAGCTGGCGCTTGAACGCGTCCCGCGCGGGGGCGATCAGCAGGTCGTCGGCGGCCGAGACACCGCCGCCGATCACGAAGCAGGACGGGTCGAGGGCGGCGGCCAGGTTGGCGATGCCGACGCCGAGCCACTGGCCGATGTCCTGGAGCAGCTCGATGCACATGGCGTCGCCCTCGCGGGCCAGCTCGGTGATCATCGGGCCGGTGATGTCGCCGATGTTCCCCTTGACGTGCTCGATGATCCCGTAGGCCACCGGGGAGTCGGCGGCGGCCATCTCGCGCGCCTCCCTGACCAGCGCGTTGCCCGAGCTGTACTGCTCCCAGCAGCCGCGGTTGCCGCACGGGCAGCGGTGGCCGCCGGGCACGACCTGCATATGGCCGAACTCGCCGGCGACGCCGTACTTGCCGCGCTTGACCTGGCCGTCCTCCAGGATCGCGCCGCCGATGCCGGTGCCGAGCGTGATCATGACGAGGTGGTCCTCGCCGCGGCCCGCGCCGAACCGCCACTCCGCCCAGGCGGCGGTGTTGGCGTCGTTGTCGACGAGGACGGGCACCGCCAGGCGGCCGGAGAGGCGGTCCCTGAGGGGCTCGTTGCGCCAGGACAGGTGGGGCGCGAACAGGACGCGGTTGCGGTCCGCGTCGACCCACCCCGCCGCGCCGACGCCGACCGCGTGCACGTCGTGGCGGTCGGACAGGTCCAGGACCAGCTCGACGATCGTGTCCTCCACGACCTTCGGGCTCTTGGACTTGTCCGGGGTCTCCGTGCGGACCTTCTCCAGGATGTTGCCGTCGGCGTCGACGACGCCCGCCATCACCTTCGTGCCGCCGATGTCGATGCCGACGGTCGGCACCCGGGGCGCGGTGAGGTGCGAGCGGCGCTCCCTCGTGCCCACCGTGCGGAGTGCGGGGGCGCGGCGGGAACCGATGGGGGCGCTGAAGTTGCCGTAGGTGCTCATCGTCGCCGATTCTGCCTCACCGTCATGCCGGGTGCCGAGCGGGGCGGCGGGGGCCGCGGATTCCGCCTCACGCCCCTCGGCCCCGCCGCAGCTCGTGGCGCAGGTCGTCCAGGTCGTCTCCACCGGCCATCTGGCGGGTCAGCCCGTCGAGCGTGATCTCGTCGCGCCGGTAGCCGCCTACCATCGTGCCGCGCCGCAGCAGTACGAACCTGTCCCCCACCAGATACGCGTGGTGCGGGTTGTGGGTGATCAGCACGACGCCGAGGCCCTCGTCCCGGGCCGCCGCCACGTACTTCAGGACCATGCCGGACTGTTTGACGCCGAGCGCCGCCGTCGGTTCGTCGAGGACGAGGACCTTCGCGCCGAAGTACACCGCCCGCGCGATCACCACGCACTGGCCTTCGCCGCCCGAGAGCGTGCCGATGGGCTGGTCGACGTCGCGGAGGTCGATGCCCATGCGCAGCAGCTCGGTGCGCGTGGTGCGGCGCATGTGGTCGACGTCGAGACGCTTGAAGGGGCCGACGCCCTTCCGCGGCTCCGAGCCCAGGAAGAAGTTTCGCCACACCGGCATCAGCGGGACGACGGCCAGGTCCTGGTGGACGGTCGCGATACCGCGCTCCAGGGCGTCCCGAGGAGACGTCAACATCGTCTCCTCGCCGTCAAGACGAAACACACCGCCGTCATGTCGATGCAGTCCGGCAACAATCTTGATCAATGTTGATTTGCCCGCGCCGTTGTCGCCCAGAACGCAGGTGACACCGCCCGCGTGCACCTCCAGGGAGACCCCTTCGAGGGCCTTGACGGTGCCGTAGCGCTTGCTGACGCCGGTCAGCTCGACGAGCGTCACGCGGCGGCCTCCGCGCGCTTGCGGACCCGGGCGTTGAGCAGGGTCGCGAGGAGCGAACACGATGCCCTTGCTCGTCATGCCGAAGAGGAGCGCGCCCACCGCCGAGCCGACCGCGCTGCCGTGGCCGCCGGTGATCAGACAGCCGCCGATGACGGCCGCGATGATGTAGATCAGCTCGTTGCCGAC
Source organism: Streptomyces sp. yr375 (assembly GCF_900110755.1). Taxonomy (GTDB): domain Bacteria; phylum Actinomycetota; class Actinomycetes; order Streptomycetales; family Streptomycetaceae; genus Streptomyces. The sequence continues at coordinate 36,360 of NZ_FOFF01000003.1, read as the reverse complement.
GCCCTCGCCGGACTGGACGGCGTCGTACGAGAACAGCAGGTGCTGGCCGGAGATCCACGCGCCGAGGGCGACGCCCATGTAGAGGCCGATCGTCGCCTCGCGGACGGGGACGCCGACCGCGCGGGCGGCCTCCTTGTTGCCGCCCACCGCGAAGATCCAGTTGCCGGTGCGGGTGCGCAGGAGGAGCTACGAGGCGACGGCCACCAGGGCGAGCCACCAGAGGATGGTCACCCGGAAGCCGACGCCGCCGATCCTCAGGGTCGAGGCGAAGACGGCGTGCGCGGAGGTGAAGCCCGCCATGTCGGCGATGGTCTTCGTCGCCACCGTCCCGTCGATGAGCTTGGTGAAGCCGAGGTTGACGCCGGCCAGCATCAGGAAGGTGCCCAGCGTGACGATGAAGCTGGGAAGCCTGGTACGGGTCAGCACGAAGCCGTTGAACGCGCCGATGGCGAGGGTGGCCACCAGGGACACCCCGACGCCCACCCAGACGTTCGCCGTCATCTGGTAGCTGAACATCGACAAGATCAGCGCCGAAGACGTGACCATGACACCGGCCGAGAGGTCGAACTCGCCGCCGATCATCAGCAGCGCGACCGGCACCGCCATGATGCCGATCGTCGAGGACGCGTAGAGAACGGTGCCGAGGCTGCCCGCGCGCAAGAAGCTGTCGGCGGCCAGGGCGAAGAAGCCGAAGACCGCGCCCAGTTCCGGGCGGGTGAGCAGGCGGCGCATCAGGTGATCGCTCACCGGATGCAAACGCCCCATTATCGAACACAGGGGTCACGCGCCTTATGGCCGGGGACCACACATCAGCCGCCTTGTCCGGACATTCGGTCACATTGTCCGTACATTGCGACCGCGAGAGACCGCCTCCCGGCCGTCGCCTCAGGGGCGTACGAGTAGCTGGAACTCGAAGGAGTAGCGGGTCGGGCGGTAGATGTGGTCGCCGAACTCCACCGCCCGGCCGGTGTCGTCGAAGGTCGTGCGCTGCATGGTCAGCAGCGGGGCGCCCTCGGGTTCGGCGAGCCGCTCGGCCTCGGCGGGGGTGGCGGCGCGGGCGCCGATGGACTGGCGGGCGCTGTGCAGGGTGATCCCGGCGGTCCGCATCAGCCGGTACAGGCCGGTGGCCTGGAGCCGGCCGGTGTGCACGTCGAGCAGACCGGCGGGGAGGTGGTTGCACAGGTACGCCATCGGCTCCCCGTGCGCGAGGCGCAGCCGCTCCACCTGGTGGACGTCACTGCCCTCGGGCACCGCGAGCGCCGCCGCGACCTGGGCGGACGCCGGGACCATGGTGTTGACCAGGACCGTGGTCGCCGGACGCTGCCCGGCCGCCTCCAGGTCGTCGAACAGGCTGCTCAGCTCCAGCGGGCGCTTGACCTGGCTGTGCACGACCTGCGTGCCCACGCCTCGGCGGCGGACCAGGAGGCCCTTGTCGACGAGCGACTGGATCGCCTGGCGGACGGTCGGCCGGGACAGACCGAGGCGGCCCGCGAGCTCGATCTCGTTGCCCAGGAGGCTGCCGGGGGTGAGCAGGCCGTGCTCGATGGCGGCCTCCAACTGCTGGGCGAGCTGGAAGTACAACGGCACCGGAGAGCTTCGGTCCACACGGAGTTCGAGCTGCACGGTAGGGTCCACTTCTGGTTTCGGCACGGGCCGAGCGTAGCTCTGCGGCCGGGTGACGGGAAGTTGTGTAGTCAGATTGTCCGGACATACGCATTGACAGCATGTGCCCCGCGACCCCACTTTGGAATCATGCGCATCGGGGTCATCGGGACGGGCCGCATCGGCACCGTTCATGCGAACACACTCAGCCGTCACCGCGAGGTCGGATCCCTGATCCTGACGGACGCGGACCCTGCGCGGGCCCAGGAGCTCGCGTACCGGCTGGGTGAGACGGCTGCCCCGGGGGTGGACGAGATCTTCCGCTGGGGCGTGGACGCCGTGGTGATCACGACGGCGACCTCGGCGCACGCCGAACTGATCGGCCGGGCGGCGCGCTCCGGGCTCCCGGTCTTCTGCGAGAAGCCGATCGCCCTGGACCTGGCGGGTACCTTACAAGCCATCGCCGAGGTAGAAACCGCCGGAACGATCCTTCAGATGGGTTTCCAGCGCCGCTTCGACGCCGGGTACGCGGGGGCCCGCAAGGCGGTGCGTTCGGGGCGGCTCGGGCGGCTGCACACCGTACGGGCGCTGACGTCCGACGCGGCGGCGCCGCCGGCCGCGTGGCTGCCGGCGTCCGGCGGGATCTACCGGGACGCGCTGATCCACGACTTCGACTGTCTGCGCTGGGTCACCGGGCGCGAGGTGACGGACGTGTACGCGGCCGGGTCCGACGCCGGGCCCGCGATGTTCCGCGAGGCGGGGGACGTCGACACGGCCGCCGCCGTGCTCACCTTCGACGACGGCACGCTCGCCACGGCGACGGCGACGCGGCTGAACGGCGCGGGGTACGACGTCCGCATGGAGCTGGCCGGGGAGCTGGACCAGATCGTCGTCGGCCTGGACGACCGTACGCCGATCGCGTCCACCGAGCCGACCGGGCCGCCGGCCGCCGACAAGCCGTGGACCGGCTTCCTGGAACGCTTCGAACCCGCGTACGAGGCGGAACTGATCGCGTTCGTGGACGTCGTACGCGGCGAACGCGCCAACCCCTGCAACGGCAACGAGGCCCTCCAGGCCCTGCGCATCGCGGAGGCCTGCGAGAGGTCCCGCCGGGAGCGCAGGGCGGTGTGGCTCGCGGAGATCCCGGAGACGTCCGGCTAACGCCCGTCTTCCGTCCCCTCCCTCCCCTCCGCCCCGTTTCCCGTTCCGTCGTCCACGAGGCCCGCGTCGTAGGCCAACAGGGCGATCTGGACGCGGTTGTTGAGGTCGAGTTTGGCCAGGACCCGGGAGACGTGGGCCTTGACGGTGGCGACGCTCATGAACAGGTCGGCGGCGATGTCCGCGTTGGACAGCCCCCGGCCGACGGCGACGGCCACCTCGCGTTCGCGTTCGCCGAGGGCGGCGAGCCGCACGCGCGCGTGGGCGCGCCGGGTGTCGGCCGCCGTACCGGCCGCGTGGTTCATCAACTGCCGGGTGACCGTGGGCGACAGGACCGGGTCACCGGCCGCGACCCGGCGCACGGCGTCGAGGATCTCGGCGGGCGGGGTGTCCTTGAGGACGAACCCGGCGGCCCCCGCGCGCAGCGCCCGCAGCACCTGTTCGTCGGCGTGGAAGGTGGTGAGCACGACGACCTGCGGGGCGTCCGCCCGCCCGCGCAGCCGCTCCGTGGCGGTGATCCCGTCCATGGCCGGCATCCGGATGTCCATCAGGACGACGTCCGGCCGGGTGCGGTCCACGAGTCCCTCGACCTCACCGCCGTCGGCGGCCTCACCGACGATCTCGATGTCGTCGGCGCCTCCCATCATGAAGGCCAGACCGGCCCGCACCAGGGGATCGTCGTCGACGAGGAGCAGTCTGATCGCAGCAGTCATGGGCTCACGTAATCACGGTTGTGGGCGGGCGAGTTCATGGTGCGCGGCTCCTCCCCCGGGGCGGCCCGGTTAAGCCGCCGCCCGCCACGGCAGCCATGCCCGTACCTCGAAACCCCCGTCGCCCCACGCCCCGTGCTCCAGGCGACCCCCGGCCAGCGTCGCTCGTTCGGTGAGGCCGATCAGGCCCTGGCCGGAGCCGGGGACGGGCGGTACGTCGCCCTCGGGGGCCGGGTTGCGCACGGTGACGGCCAGGCCCTCGCCGGGGCCGCCGGTGACGGTGACCGCGGTCTCCGCGCCCGGGGCGTGTTTGCGGGCGTTGGTGAGGCACTCCTGCGCGATGCGGTAGGCGGTGCGGCCGACGGACGCGGGGACGGCGCCGGCGTCGGTGACCCGCTGGTCGAGGGTGACCTTCATGCCGGCCTCGCGGGACTCGGCGACCAGCGTGTCCAGGGCGGCCAGCGTCGGCTGGGGGCGGCCGGCGTCGTCGGGTTCGGCGGCCCGCAGGACGCCGATGATCTCCCGCAGGTCCTGGAGGGCCTCGTGGGCGCTCTCCCGGATGACCCCGGCCGCCCGCGCGATCTCCGCGCGGGGCGCGTCGGGACGGAACTCCAGCGCGCCCGCGTGCACGCTGAGCAGGGTGAGCCGGTGGGCGAGGACGTCGTGCATCTCGCGGGCGATGGCCTCGCGGGCCAGCCGCTGGGCCTGTTCGGCGCGCAGCCGGGCCTCCGCCTCGGCGCGCCGGGCGCGCTCGCGCAGGCTCAGCATCAGTTGCCGCTTGGACCGCACGAACATGCCCCAGCCGATGGCCGTGACGGTGATCAGCACGCTCCACGCCACCGCGGGCCCGTACGACAGGGTGGGGTCCGGCCGGGCCCAGGCGAGCAGCGGGATCAGGGCGATCTGGACGCCGCCCACCCAGGCCACGTAGCGCAGCGGCCGGTGCACGGCGAGGGTGAAGAGGGCGACGGTGCAGGCGCCGGACGAGGTGGTCGACACGAAGCCGAGGGGGACCAGCACGACCGCGAGGCCGAGCGGCCACCGGCGGCGCAGCCAGACCGCCGCGCAGGCGAGGCCGCCCAGGAGTTGGTCGGCCATGGCGAAGGCGGGCGGGAGGTCCCGTTCGCCGGGGAAGGAGTCCGCGACCGCCAGGCCGACGGCGACGGCCAGCAGGAAGCAGCAGAAGTCGACGGCCCAGTCGCGGGCGGTGCGCCGGTGCGGGCGGCCGGGCCGCGCGGTGTCGGGGTCGAGCCCCGCGACCACGGCGGACGGCAGCAGCCACCGGTGCCTGGTGAACCCGGACGCCGGCCGTGTGGCCTGCGCCGCCGCCGTCTCGTCGTCTGCCCTCATGGTCGACAAATCTACGCAGCGAAGGACCGCGTCACCTCCCCGCCGAGCGGATCCCCTACCGAAGGGGTACGCCGATCGACCGAAGTCGTGCCGTCGGCTCCTTTCGGCGCGGCCGGACCGGTGGACCGGAGCCTTCCGTCGGACGGGTCCCGCCCTGCGGCCGATGGACCGTGGGAGGTGCGCGGGGCGAGGCTCCGTACATGAAGCAACTGCTGGAAGTCCTCGGTTTTCTCGCGCTGGTGCAGGGTGTGCTGGGCCTGGTGCACGAGTTCGGCGACTGGCACGTGGGCCTCGTGCAGCGGATCGGCCTCCTCGACGGCTACGAGATCTACGCGAGCGTCGCGTTCCTCGCGTCGGCGTTCGCCCTGTTCGCCGCCGCGGCGAGCCGGAAGTCCGACTGAGCGGCGCGGGCGGGGCCGTCGGCTTCGTGTGTTAACTACGGGAAAACTTCTCGGGTGCAACCGTGAATTCCGCACCCTTGTCATTGACATGTCACTGTCTACGCGCGTCATCATGTGGCCATGAGATTCCCCCCACGGATCACTCGTATCGGCGCCTCGGCCGCCGTCCTGTCCGCCCTGCTCATCGGCGGGACCGTCTCCGCCACCACCGCGCACGCCGCGGTCGGCAGCGTCTGCTACTCCAAGCTGCCGTCCCAGGCGTACGACACGCTCAAACTGATCGAGCAGGGCGGGCCGTTCCCGTACTCGCAGGACGGGGTCGTCTTCCAGAACCGGGAAGGCGTCCTGCCCAGCCAGTCGTCCGGCTACTACCACGAGTACACGGTGAAGACCCCCGGCTCCTCCACCCGCGGCGCGCGTCGCATCGTGACCGGGGAGCAGACCGACGAGGACTACTACACCGCGGACCACTACGCCACCTTCAACCTGATCGACTACGACTGCTGAGGTCGGCCCCCTTCGACTCGGAGACCCTCGCCCCGCGGACCCCCCACTTCATCGGCCGCGGGGCGAGGCGTGTCCGGATCAGCTTCCGGAAGCCTCCTGTTTGGGGGCGTTCACGACCGTGGCCATGATGAGCGCAGCCGTCGCGAACACCAGCGCGCCCACGACGAAGGCCCTGGTGTAGCCGTACGTCATGGCCTCCTGGGCCCGGATCACGAGCGCGCCGTCGTGGGTGCGCAGGCCCGAGAAGTAGGCCGCGTCGGCGCGCGGCAGGCGGTTGTCGGCGAACGACGTCGACAGCGTGGCCAGGGTGGCGAGACCGAGCGCTCCGCCGATCTGCTGCGCCGTGTTGAGCATCCCCGACGCGCTGCCCGAGTCCCGGTCCTCGACGCCGCGCACCGCGCCGAGCGTCAGCGGCACGAACGAACAGCCGAGTCCCGCGGCGGTGACGAACATGGCGGGCATCAGCGCACCCGGGTACGAGGAGTGCGGCGTCAGCCGGCTCAGCCAGAACATCCCGAGCGCGGCGACGACCAGTCCGGGCGCCGCCACCAGCCGCGGCGGCAGCTTGACCACGAGCCGTGAGCCGATCGCGGCCATCATGCCGATGCCGACGCTGAACGGCAGGTAGGCGAGCCCCGTCCGGACCGCGCCGTAGTCGAGCACGTGCTGCATGTAGAGGGTGAGGAAGTAGAAGGTCGCGAACATGCCCAGGCCGACGAGGAACAGCGTGGCGTACGTACCGGCGCGGTTGCGGTCGTTGAAGATGCGCAGCGGCAGCATGGGGTGTTCGATGCGCGCCTGCCGCACCAGGAACAGGGTGAGCAGTACGGCGGCGACCGCGAAGCAGGTGAGCGTGAGCCGGTCGGTCCAGCCCTGCTGTCCGCCCCGGGTGACCGCGTAGATGAGGCAGAGCAGGCCTGCCGTGCCGGCTGCCGCGCCCGAGACGTCGAGCTTGCCGTGGGAACGGTCGGCCTCGCCGAGCACGGTGGTGCCGGCCAGCACGCCGATGCCGATGGGGATGTTCACCAGCAGCACCCAGCGCCAGTCGAGGTACTCGGTGAGGACTCCGCCGAGGATCAGGCCGACGGTCGAGCCGACGCCGGCCATGGCGGCGTAGGTGCCCATGGCGCGGTTGCGCTGCTTGCCCTCGGGGAAGTTCGTGGCGATCAGCGCGAGCGCGGTGGGCGCGGCGACGGCCGCGCCGACGCCCTGGAGCACCCGTGCGCAGACGAGCAGTCCGGAGTTGGGGGCGAGGCCGCCGAGCGCCGAGGCGAGGACGAAGACCACGATGCCGAACCTGAACACGCGGCGGCGGCCGAAGAGATCGCCCGCTCTGCCGCCGAGGAGCATCAGCCCTCCGAAGGTGACCGCGTAGGCGTTGACCACCCAGGCCAGGTCGCCTGCGGACATCTTCAGCCCGCTCTGGATGCTCGGCAGGGCGATGTTCACGATGGTGGCGTCGAGCACCACCATCAACTCCGCCGCGGCGATGACCAGCAGGGCGATGCCCGGGCGGCGGCTGATGCCCGCCGAGTCCGCCGCGTCGGTCGGGTCCGTCGAGTCGGTCGAGTCCGCCGGGTCGGCCGCTTCGGCGCCCGGTTCGGCCTGTGCTCCTAATGACATGGGCCCTCCAGAGGGGTTTTCAGCCGTTTCTTCTTGCCTTTTTTCCGGTCTGCTCGGGCCCGGTACGCGCCGCCGGTTCCGTTGCCACTACGGTGAATATCCTTGCCCTCGCGAGGAGTGCGCGGCAAGGCCGTGGAAGCCCAACGAAAGGAAAAACAATGCGTGTTCGCGTGACCAAGGGCATTGCCGTCACCGCCACCGGTCTGCTCACCGGTGCGTTCGGCTATGGGGCGGTCAACCTCGCGCCGACCTTCTGGAAGGTTCCGTTGGAAACGCGACTGTCCTTCCATGCCGAACTGATGAAGATGAACTCTCCCGTGATGCTCACCGCGATGGGCGCGGCCGCGGCGAGTTCGCTCGCGCTGACCTTGCAGACGCGCGGCCGTGAGCGGTGGTTCGCGTCCGGTGCGACCCTGCTGACGGGGGCATCCTTCCTGATCACCCGCTTCGGCAACGTGCCGATCAACGCGCAGATCAAGGTGTGGGCGGCCACCTCGGCACCGGCCGACGCCGTCGAGATCCTGCACCACTGGGACCTGTTCAACCGGCTGCGCACCGGCACCGCCCTGGCCGCGTTCGTCCTGCTCGTCGTCACGGCGGTGGCACCGCTCGACGGCGGGCCGCAGCCCGTCCGCGCGCCGTCCGAGCCCGACGGCGCGCGGCACGAGGAGGCCGAGGCATGAGAGTCACGGCGCCGCCCTGCACGTATCTTCCCTACAGGTCTTCCAGTTGACGGGCGAGAGCCTTTTCCGTATCCGTCAACGGCCTGTCGCAGGGCATACGTTCGTAATGCCCTCGATCGGGTTCCGCATTGTCCGGCGAGGGGATGACGAAGTACATCTGGCCATAGGCGATCAGCGCGTTCGCGCACATGCGCAGCAGACGACTCAGGGAATCACGCATGGCACCATCGTGACCGGTCGGGCAAAAGCCCGGATAAAGCAGGAGTTTCGTCAGGACCGGCCGTATGACCGGCGGTATGACCGGCCATACGATCGGCCGTCGTCCGGTGTTCAGGCGGAGACCCTCGTCGGAATGTGGAACACCGTGTCGTCGGCGAGCACGGTCTGGTGGGCCATGCGCAGTTCCAGGCCGGGTTCGATGCCGAGTTCCTCGATGAGCAGCCCACGGGTGCGGCGGTAGGCGGCGAGGGCGTCGCCGCTGCGGCCGCTGCGGTGGAGCACCACCATGAGCCGGGCGCAGAACCCTTCACTGAGCGGGTTCTCCGCCACCAACCGGCTGAGCTCGCCGACCAGTTCGAGATGGCGGCCGAGCAGCAGGTCCAGGTCGATGCGCCGCTTGAGCACGGTCATCCAGGCCTCGTCGTACTGCAAGGCGGTGCCGGAGAGCGCGGAGCTCTCCCGCAGTCCCTCCAGGGTCGGACCGCGCCGCAGCGCCAGCGCCTCGCGGTACTGCTTCGACGCCAGTTCGTGGTGGCCCGCGTCCGCCGACTCCGCGGCCAGGGCGGACAGCCGGTCGAAGCACACGGTGTCGAGGATGCCGTCGTTGACCTGGAGTTGGTAGCCGGGCGGGCGGGTGCGCAGGGTGCACCAGCGGCCGTCGAGGTCGCAGCGGATGAGGAACTTGCGCAACTGCGAGACGTACACCCGCAACGCGGCGAGCGCGGTGGCCGGCGGCCGGTCGCCCCAGAGTTCGCGGATGAGGGCCTCGTTGGAGACGGTCGCGTTGGGCCGGATCAGGAGCGTGGCCAGGAGTTGGCGCAACTTGCGCTGCGGCAGCGGGATCTCGGCGGAGCCCGCCACGATCTCCAGCGGCCCCAGCAGCCGCAGCGCGACCCGGCGCGGGGTGCTGTCGTCCCGGCGCGTCGTGATGTCGTGCACGGCGTGGGCCGGCTGCGTCTCGGTGTCGGTCATACCAGGACCTCCAGCCGCGGGTGGGCGCTGCGGAAGAACGTCAGCGGCTGCTCCTCGCGCAGCAGGCCGAGGTCGACGACCTCGCCGATGATGATGACGTGGTCGCCGCCCGGGAACGTGGTGTGCAGCTCGCAGTCGAGGTAGGCCAGCGCGTCGCCGAAGACCGGGGAACCGGTCCGGCCGGGCCCGTGCGGCAGGCCGCCGAAGCCGGCGGTGTCCCGACGGGCGAAGGCGCGGCACAGGGCGGCCTGGTCCGAGGCCAGGATGTTGACGGCGAAGGCGCCGCTGGCGCGCACGGCGGCGAGCGCCCGCGATTCCCGGTGGACGCAGAAAAGCACCAGGGCGGGGTCGAGCGAGACCGAGGTGAACGAATTCACCGTGACTCCCACCGGCTCCTCGTCCGCACTGCCCCGACAGGTGATCACCGCGACGCCTGTCGGATAGCGGCCGCACACTTCACGCAGCGCCCGCGCCTCCACGGTGACATTTCCCTGTCCGCCGATATCGGAAACAGTTGTCTTGTCCACCCATTTTCCCCCTTAGTGAAGACCGCGCTCACCCGTCACCAGCGAATGAACGTGCACCGGAAACGGGGCAGTGCGGATGCCAGACCCTAACAAGGTGACGTTGCGGCCACCTACGGCCCAAAGGATGAGGCGGGGCGTACTTTCGTCCGAAGCGCCGGTACCAAAGCACCGCGCGGGGCCGCTCAACTCCTGGTCAAGGACGTGCGGAGGCCGGCTGAAGCGGCTGGTCCGGCGTTCTTGACTGGGCAATCTGGGAGAGCCGGGAGCGGGCGGCGGGCGGCTCTGCGCCACCGCTGCCGCCCGGTCCGGGTACGGCAGGGCACCGGTCGGCGGCCTTTCTCCGGCAGGCTTTTCCGCGCCCTCATGGACGCTTTATCGCACCGGGTGATGCTGTTTTCACCACCCCCGAGCGGCCGAACCCGGAACGGAAGGAAAGTGAATGCGCAGCACTCTTATCGTGGCCCGCATGAAACCGTCCGCCGCAGTTGACGTGAAGCGTATCTTCGCCGAATCCGACGCCGGTGAGCTTCCGCATCTGATCGGTGTGAAGGAACGCAGGCTTTTCCGCTTCCACGATCTCTATCTGCATTACATGGCGTCCGACGAGGACGTGCGCGGCCCGATCTCCGAGATGAAGGGCCACGACCTGTTCGTCGACGTCAGCGAGCGGCTGAGCCCGCACATCGCGGCCTACGACCCCGAGACCTGGCGGGGGCCCCAGGACGCGATGGCCCACGAGTTCTACACCTGGCGCGCGGACGGCTGAGGCGACGCCACGCTCGCACACTCCGGCGCCGAGAACGTCGCCGGCCGAGCGGACCGCACCGCCGGTGCGGGACCACGAGAGGAGGCTGGTGTGGCCAGCGAACGAATGACCAAAATCGCGGCGAAGGACGTCGAGTCCAACCGGCGCCGGGGCGGGGATCTGCGCACCCTGCTCAGCCCGGCGACCGCGAAGGCCACCGCCGGCTTCATGGGGGTGCTCACCCTGGAGCCCGGCGAGGTCGTCACCGAGCACTACCACCCGTACTCCGAGGAGTTCCTGTACCTCGTCAGCGGGGAGATCCTGGCGCGGATCGACGGGGAGCCGGTCCCGCTCGCGGCGGGTGAGGCGCTGCATCTGCAGGTCGACGTCCGCCACCGTCTGGAGAACCACGCCGCCGAACCGGCCTTCCTGGTCTTCCAGTTGGGTCCGCTCGCGCCCCGGCCCGAGCTCGGGCACGTCGACACCGAGCCCCTTCCGGGCCAGGAGCGGGCGTGAGCCGCCGCAGGGCCGTGGTGACCGGGGTCGGTGTGGTGGCGCCCGGCGGCATCGGCACCAAGGCGTTCTGGAAGCTGCTGACCGACGGCCGTACGGCCACCCGGGCCATCTCGCACTTCGACGCGTCGGCCTACCGCTCCCGGATCGCGGCGGAATGCGACTTCGATCCGGCCGCGAGCGGACTGACACCCGAGGAGGTCGGGCGCATGGACCGCGCCGCGCAGTTCGCCGTGGTCGCCGCGCGGGAGGCCCTCGCCGACAGCGGGGTCGAGACCGGCTCGGCGCCGCCGCACCGCATCGGCGTCTCGATCGGCAGCGCGGTGGGCTGCACCATCACGCTGGAACAGCAGTACGTCCAGGTCAGCGACGGCGGCAGCCGGTGGGTGGTGGACGCCTCGGATCCGTATCCGCATCTGTACGGGGCGCTGGTTCCCGGCACGCTCGCCGCCGAGGTGGCGTGGACGGCCGGGGCGCAGGGTCCGGTCCGGGTGGTGTCGACGGGCTGCACCTCGGGCCTCGACTCCGTGGCGCAGGGCGCCCAGTTCATCGAGGACGGGGCGGCCGACGTGGTCCTGGCCGGTGCCACCGACGCGCCGATCTCGCCCATCACCGTCGCCTGTTTCGACGCGATCAAGGCGACCTCGCCCAACAACGGCGACGCCGCGCACGCCTCCCGGCCCTTCGACCGGGACCGGGACGGTTTCGTGCTCGGCGAGGGCGCGGCCGTCCTGGTCCTGGAGGACGAGGAGTCCGCGCGTCGTCGCGGGGCGCGCGTCTACTGCGAGGTCGCCGGGTACGGGCAGCGCAGCAACGCCTTCCACATGACCGGACTGCGCCCGGACGGCACGGAGTTGGCCGAGGCGGTGCGGGTGGCCCTGGACCGGGCCCGGGTGCCGGCCGACGCCGTGGACTACGTCAACGCCCATGGTTCGGGCACCCGGCAGAACGACCGGCACGAGACGTCGGCGTTGAAGGTGTCGCTCGGCGAGCACGCCCACCGGGTGCCGGTGAGTTCGATCAAGTCGATGGTGGGGCACTCCCTGGGCGCGATCGGCGCTCTGGAGGTCGCCGCGTGCGCCCTCGCCATCGAGCTGAACACCATCCCGCCGACCGCCAATCTCCGGCACCCGGACCCCGAACTGGGCCTGGACTACGTACCGTTGACGGCCCGCGAGCAGCGGACCGACACGGTGCTGAGTGTGGGCAGCGGCTTCGGGGGCTTCCAGACGGCGATGGTGCTGACCGCGCCCGGCACGGCGGCGGCCCATGGCTGACGCGGCGACGGCCACGCCCCGCGCGGTGGTCACCGGGATCTCGGCGGTCGCGCCGGGCGGCCTCGGGGCGAAGGCGTTCTGGGACGGTGTGCTGGCGGGACGCAGCGGCCTCGGACCCGTGACGCACTTCGCGGCCGACGGCTTCCCGGTGCGGACGGTCGGCGAGGTCTTCGACGACGGCACACTGCCCGGCGTCGATCCCCGGCTGGCGGTGCAGACCGACCGCTGGAGCCAGTTCGCGCTGCTGGCGGCCGACGAGGCGCTGGCCGACGCCCGCGTGCGGCCGGAGGACTTCTCGCCGTACGACCTCGGGGTCGTCACCGCGTCCTCGTCCGGCGGCAACGCCTTCGGCCAGCGCGAGATCGCGGCGCTGTGGTCGAAGGGGCCCCGGCATGTCGGCCCGTACCAGTCGATCGCCTGGTTCTACGCCGCCACGACCGGCCAACTCTCCATCCGGCACGGCATGAAGGGGCCCTGCGGTGTCACCGTGGCCGAGCAGGCCGGCGGCCTCGACGCCATCGGGCAGGCCCGCCGCGCGCTGCTGCACGGCGACGCCAAGGTCGTCCTCACCGGCGGCACGGAAGCGCCGCTGAGCCCGTACGCGCTGACCTGCCAGACCACCTCCGGGCGGCTGAGCAGCGGCGCGGACCCGGAGCGCGCCTACCTGCCGTTCGACGCGGCCGCGTGTGGCCACGTGCCCGGCGAGGGCGGCGCGATCCTCGTACTGGAGGACGAGGACAGTGCGCGGGAGCGCGGCGTCGAGGCTCCCTACGGTGAGATCGCCGGTCACGCGGCGACCTTCGACCCCGCTCCCGGGCTCCCGGCGGACGGGTCCCCCACGGCGCTGCGGCGGGCCGTCCTGCTCGCCCTCGCCGACGCGCGCGTCCGGCCCGAGGAGGTGGACGTCGTCTTCGCGGACGCGGCGGCCACACCGGAGCTGGACCGTGCCGAGGCGCGGTGCCTCGCCGAGGTGTTCGGGCCGCACGGGGTGCCGGTGACGGCGCCCAAGGCGCGCTACGGACGCCTGTACGCGGGCGGCGCGCCGCTGGACGTCGTCACCGCGCTGCTCAGCCTGCGCGAGCAGGTGATCCCGCCCACCGGGCCGCACGCCGTCGCGGACCCCGCGCACCGGATCGACCTGGTGACGCGGGCCCGTGAGGCGCGGCTGCGCACCGCCCTGGTGCTCGCCCGCGGCCACGGCGGCTTCAACTCCGCCCTCGTCGTCCGGTCGCTGACGCCGTGACGACGCCCTTCTCCGGCCCCGAACCCGCGACCTCGAAAGGACCGCTCGCCATGACCATGGCACCCCTCGCGTACGACGAGTTCCTCACCATCGTCCAGCGGTGCACCGGAGTTCCGGTGGAAACGCTGCGCACGGACGACCCGACCGCGACCATCGAGGACCTGGGCGTGGACTCGCTGGGTCTGATCAACGTCCTCACCGAGGTGGAGAACCGCTACGACCTCCGCCTGGACGCCGAGGGCCTCACCCGGCTGCCCGAGATCCACGCGCTGATCAAGGAGCAGCAGGCGAAGCCGACGGGTTCGCGCACCGAGAACCACATCGTGGTCGACGCGCCGTTCGACCTGCTGTGGGACATCACCAACGACGTGGCGAACTGGCCTGACCTGTTCAGCGAGTACGCCTCCGCCGAGATCCTGGAGCGGCGGGGCGACACCGTGCGCTTCCGTCTCGCCCTCCACCCGGAGGCCGACGGAAAGGTCTGGAGCTGGGTCTCCGAGCGCGTCATGGACCGGGAGAGCGGGACCGTCACGGCGCGGCGCGTCGAGACCGGCCCCTTCCTCTTCATGAACATCCACTGGTCCTACACGCGGACCGCCGCCGGGGTGGAGATGCGCTGGGTGCAGGAGTTCCGGATGAAGCCGGACGCGCCGGTGGACGACGCGGCCATGACCGAGCGCATCAACAAGAACACCCGGGTGCAGATGGCGCTCATCAAGGAGCGCGTGGAGGCGGCGGCCGCCGCGGCGGCGGTGACCCGGTGACCGGCCTCGACTTCGGACTCAAGGGCAGGCACGTCCTGGTCACCGGCGGCGCCCGGGGCATCGGCCGGTCCACGGTCCTCGCGCTGGCCGCGCAGGGCGCCGCCGTGACGGCCTGTTACGTCAACGAGAGCGAGCAGGTCGAGTCGCTGCGCCGGGAACTGGCCGAACAGGGCGCCGAGGGCTTCCTCGACCGCTGCGACGTCACCGACCACGACCAGGCCGCCCGGCTGTCCGCCGACGCCCACGAGCGGTACGGGGCCATCGACGCCGTCGTGAACAACGCCGGTGTCATCAGCCACCTCCCGCTGACGGACCTGCCCCCCGAGGAGTGGCACCGCATCCTCGACACCAACCTGTCCGGCATGTACCACGTGATCCGCGGGGCGCTGCCGTACGTCGCCGAGTCCGCCTCGATCGTCAACATCAGCTCGGCGGTCGCCCACCACGGCATGCCGGGCGCCGCCCACTACGTGGCGTCCAAGGCCGGTGTGATGGGTCTGACCCGGGCGCTGGCCAAGGAGCTGGGCCCCCGGGGGATCCGCGTCAACTGCGTCGCGTCCGGCCTGGTCGAGACGGACCAGATGAAGGCCGTCAGCGCCGAGGGACGGGCCCGCTACGAGCAGATGATCTCGCTGAGCCGGCTCGGCCGACCGGAGGAGATCGCCGACGTGGTGCTGTTCCTCGTCTCGCACGCCGCCCGCTACGTCACCGGCGCGACGCTCGACGTCGACGGCGGCATCTGACCCGGGGGAGGCGAACACGCCGTGCTGCGCACCGTGTTGGAGATGACGGTCCGGGAGGGCTGCGAGGACGAGTTCCGCGCGGCCTGGCTGCAGACCGCGCAGGCCGCCGCACGGCTGCCGGGCTCCGTCGCCCAGTCGCTGCTGCGGGACCCGCGCCACCCCCGGACGCATCTGATCATGGCCGACTGGGCCGACCGGGCCGCTCTGGAGGCCTTCCAGAGCAGCCCCGAGAGGGAGCGGCTCAGCGCCCGGCTGGAGCCGTTCCGTGAATCCGCCCGCAAGCGCGTGCTGGAAGTCGTGTCGCACGTGCCGGGCACCCCATCGCTGAAAGGTGGTCCGTCGTGACCGTACGCATCATGGTCTCCGCCCGTGTCGAGGACACCGACCAGGAGGCCTTCGAGGAGGCCTACCGGCAGGTCACCGCCGTGGTCCGGGGCACCCCGGGGCATCTGCGCGACGAGCTGCTGCGCGACGCGGAGCAGCCCGGCCGCTACATCCTGCTCGCCGAGTGGGAGAGCGAGGAGGCGTTCCGCGCCTGGGAGGACGCCCCGTCCCACCGCGAGATGGCGGCGCCCATGTTCCCCTACTGGAGCGGCGGCGAGATCGAGCGGCGGATCTTCGACCTGCGGGCGCGGCTCGACAGCGTGCCGTCCGACGTCTGAGCGGGTTCCCCACCATGGCGAACATCCGCAAGGCCCTGGTGATCGGGGCCGGCATCGGCGGGCTCACCACGGCGGCGGGCCTGCTGCGGCAGGGCATCGAGACGCAGGTCTTCGAGGGCCGCCCCACTCCGGGGCGGCTGCTGACCGGCGGCGGGTTCATGCTCTGGCACAACGCCTTCCTGGCCCTGCGCAGACTGGGGCTCGACGAGGCCGTCGCCGCCGACTCCGTACGCATGCGTTTCCACGAGTTCCGCTCCGACTCGGGGCGGCGGCTGGCCCGTTGGCATCTGGACGGGCCGACGGAGCGGGCCGGCGCGCCGGCCTGCGCGCTGCGCCGCGCCGCGCTGCACACGGTGCTCACCGACGCGGTGGGCGAGGAGCGGATCCGGCTGGGCAGCCGGTTCACCGGCTTCACGCAGGACGCCGACGGCGTCACCGCGCGGTTCGACGACGGGTCCACGGCGCGCGGGGAAGTGCTGATCGGCGCGGACGGACTGCGTTCGACCGTGCGCGTCGCGAT
This sequence comes from Streptomyces sp. yr375, assembly GCF_900110755.1. GTDB lineage: Bacteria > Actinomycetota > Actinomycetes > Streptomycetales > Streptomycetaceae > Streptomyces. The sequence continues at coordinate 20,141 of NZ_FOFF01000003.1, read as the reverse complement.
GCGCGGCGGGTTCGAGCCGCCGCCGCGGTACGCCGGCTACACGGCCTGGCAGGCCATCACCCGGCTGCCGGGCGAGTCGCTGGTGCCCACCGGCACCTTCTTCAACCTGTGGGGCAAGGGCGGGCTGCGCTTCCTGTACTGCCGGCTGAACGAGAAGGAGGTCTACTGGGACGCCATCACCAGTGACCGCGCGGCCGCCGGGATCGACACCCTGCGCCTGTCGCGGGGCGCGGCGCTGGCGGACGCGTACCGGCACTGGCCGGAGCCCGTCGGCGCGATCATCTCCTCGACCGACGAGGAGGCGATCCTCCCGGTGAGCATTCACGACCGGCCGCCGGGCGGGGGGTGGAGCAAGGGCCGGGTCGTGCTCGTCGGCGACGCGGCGCATCCGATGACGCTCAACCTGAGCCAGGGCGCCGGGCAGGCCATCGAGAGCGGTGTGGTCCTCGCCGACCTGCTGGGGCGCGCGGAGCCGGACGCCGTGCCCGAGACGCTGCGCGCGTTCGAGGACGCCCGGCGGGCGCGGGCCGCCGACATGGTGACGACGTCGTGGCGCATCGGCACGCTGGGCCTGGCGCACAGCGGTCCGCTGTGCAGGCTGCGGGACCTCGCGATGTACGCGTTCTTCGACTCGGTCGCCCGGTCCCAGAGCTACTCGCTGATGCTGGACGACCGGCTGGAGCGGGCCCCGCTGCGGACGGCCGGGGCACCCGGCCACGGGGCGGGGTGAGCCCGCCCGATGCTGGTCGCCGTGCTGGCCGTGCTGTTCGTCCTGTGCACCGGGGTCCTCGCGGGCGCGCTGATCGCGGTGGAACGGGCCGTCGTGCCCATGCTGCTGCGGCTGCCGCGCCGGACGTGGTCCGAGGTGCACCGGTTGCTGGACCCCGGCTTCGACCCGCTGATGCCGACCGTCAACAAGGTGGCGCTGGCCGCCGGCCTGGGGCTGGTGTTCCTGGCTCCGGGTGCCGGTGCGAAGGCCGTCTTCGCGACCGCGCTGGCCGGGGTGGTGGGCGTCGCCCTGGTGTCGGAGCTGCGCAACGTGCGGATGAACCGGCGTATCGACGCGTGGGCCGACGCCGGGGAGATCCCGGACGGGTGGGACGCCCTGCGGTCCCGGTGGGCCCGCGCGAACCTGCTGCGCACGGCCTTCGCCGCTCTCGCGTTCTGCGCGGCGCTCGGCGGCTGCTGGCGGCTGTGGGCCTGAACGCCCCGCCGACCTCGCAGGCCCGAGCCACGCCCGCCCGAACGACCGCTATCCGTCCCTGAGTTGAGGAGTGATCCGGTGAATCCGGCACATGAGAAGCGCGTTTCGCGTACGTCCGTCCCCGAGGCCGCCGAACAGCCGCCCGAGCCAGCGGAGTTCGCGGGCCGGGTGGCGCTGGTCACCGGCGCCGGTCAGGGCATCGGCGCGGCCACCGCCCGGATCCTGGCCGCCCGGGGGGCCCGGGTGGCGGTCAACTACCACAAGAGCGAGGACCGGGCCCGGGAGGTCGTGGACGCGATCCGGCGGCGCGGTGGCGAGGCCGTGGCGGTCCAGGGCGACGTCACCGACCCCGGCCAGGTGACCGCGCTGGTCGCCGCCGCCAGGGCCGAGCTGGGCCCGATCGACGTCCTGGTGCTCAACGCCGCCGGTCTGGGCGCCCATGAGGCGCGCATCGCCCCCGCGACGAACCTGGCGTGGGAGGACCTGGAGCATGTGGTCACCCAGCAGCTCAAGGCGTTGTTCCTGACCACGCACGCCGTGCTGCCCGACATGGTGGCCCGGGGCGGCGGCTCGGTGGTGGCGGTCGGGGCGGCGCTGGCCCGCCGGCCCGCGCCGCGTTTCCTGCCGGTGACCGTGGCGAAGGCGGGCGTGGAGGCCGCGGTGCGCACCCTGGCGCTGGAGGTGGGCCCGCACGGTGTGCGGGTCAACGCGGTGGAGCCGAACCTCATCCTCACCGAACTCGCCCGCTTCATCCCGGAGGAGCAGCGCCGGGCCGCCGCCGAACGGGCCGCGCTGCGGCGCAACGGGACCCCGGAGGACGTCGCCGAGGTCATCGCGTTCCTCGCCTCGCAGCGTGCCTCGTATCTCACGGGCAGTTGCCTGGTCGCGGACGGCGGAACGGCGCTCGCCTGACCGCCGTCGGGCCCTTTTCGCCTTCTTTATCAGCCCTTTTGCAGCCGCTGGTTGCCTGTCCAACGGCTGCCGTCCGGCACCGGACGACCCGAGTGAGAGGAAGAGACCTTGTCGCATCCCGAACGAAAAGTTGTCAGCCGGGACGATGTCGAGCCCGTCTGCTGGTTTGGTGAGGAGGGCCGGTTCCTGCTGCGCAAGGAGGACACCGGCGGCCTGTACAGCTTCTACCAGATCACCACGCGGCCGGGCAGCGGGCCGCCGCTGCACGTCCACGAGGCCGCCGACGAGGCGTTCTTCGTCAACAAGGGCACGTACGAGTTCGAGGTCGGCGGGGTCACCGAGACCCTCACCGCCGGCACCGTGATCTACGGGCCGCGCGGAGTGCCGCACCGCTTCGTCAACGTCGGTGACGAGCCGGGCCAGTTGCTGGTGATCGCGACGCCGGGTGGCGTCGAGAACTTCTTCATCGGTCTGTCACGGCTCGTCTCGGGCGGCGGGGCCCCGGACTGGGCCAAGATGCAGCAACTCGCGAACGAGAACCAGATGCGCGGCTTCCAGCCCCCACCGGGCGCCCGCGGCGACCTGACCGGCCCACCGGCCGGGGTACACGGCGGCGCGGGCGGCCCGGCCGCCACCCACGGAGCCCGGGGCTGAGACGCCGTCCCGGGGCTGACAGACCTGGGCGGTCCGCCAGACGGGGTGCACGGCGGGGCCGGCGGCCCGGCCGCCGCCCACGGAGCCCGGGGCTGACACACCGTCTCGGAGCTGACAGACCTGGGCAGTCCGCCGACCGGGGTACACGGCGGCGTGGGCAGCCCGGCCGCGGCCACGCAGCCCGCGGCTGACACGCCGTTCGCCCTGCGCCACCGGCCCCTCCTCGCGCCGCGTGGCGTGGCTCGCAGGACCCCGGCCGGGGCAGCGCGGCACACCGCGGTGCCCCGGCCGTCCCGTTCCGCTCCGCTCCACGCGCTCCCGTCCACCCGCTTCCCTCCGACCGCGTCCGTCCACCCGCTCCCGTCCGACCACCTCCGCCCACTCACTCTCGTCCGACCACTTCCGCCCACCCGCTCCCGTCCACCCTCTTCCCTCCGACCGCGTCCGTCCAACCGTCTCCGTCCACCCGCTCCCGTCCACCCGCCTCCGTCCACCCGCGTCCGTCCAAAACCGCTTTCGTCCGACCAGGAGGACACCATGCCCGGACACCTCTCCGGCAATCTCGCCGGCCTGCGGGCCGCTTCGCCGCCCGGCCGCCACGATGTGATCATTCTGGGTTCCGGCATCGCCGGGTCGACTCTGGGCGCCATCCTCGCCAAGCAGGGCGTCTCGGTGCTGCTGCTCGACGGCGGCACGCACCCCCGTTTCGCCGTCGGCGAGTCGACGACGCTGTACACCCTGAAGGTGTTCCGGCTGCTCGCCCGGCGCTACGGCATCCCCGAGCTGGAGTCGCTCACCTCCTACGCCGGCATCCATGACGACATCGCCCCGACGTCCGGCACCAAGCGGCACTTCGGGTTCATCCGGCACGAGGAGGGAAAGGAACCGGACCCGGCCGAGTTCCTCCAGTTCAGCCCGCCGTCCAAGGCACTCCAGACCGGCCACCTGTTCCGCCAGGACACCGACGCGTACCTCTTCCACACGGCCATCGGCTACGGCTGCGACGTCCAACAGGCGTTCCACGTCGAGGACGTGGAGCTGGCCGAGGACCATGTCGCCGTGGTCGGCGGGAACGGCGAGCGGTACGAGGGGCGTTACCTCGTGGACGCCAGCGGCTTCCGCTCCCCGCTCGCCCGGCAACTCGCGCTGCGCAGGCCGCCGGAGTCGCTCAAGCACCACTCCCGTTCCATGTTCACCCACATGCTGGGGGTGCGGCCGACCGACGAGTGCCTGCGGGTGGGGCCCGAGGACGCGCCGCCGATCCCGTGGGTGGAGGGGACCATGCACCACCTCTTCGACCGCGGGTGGTTCTGGTCGATCCCGTTCAACAACGCGCCGGGGTCGAAGAACCCGCTGGTCAGTGTCGGGCTCACCTTCGACGAGCGCCGGTACCCGAGGAACCGCGAGCTGACCCCGGAGGCGGAGTTCCGGAGCTTCGCGGCACGGTTCCCGGCGGTGGAGCGGCTGTTCGCGGACGCCCGGACCGTACGGCCGTGGGTGTCGGCCGACCGGATCCAGTACACGTCCACGCAGACCGTGGGGCACCGCTGGTGCCTGATGTCGCACGCGGCCGGCTTCATCGACCCGCTGTACTCGCGCGGCCTCACCAACACCGGCGAAGTGGTCAACTCGCTGGCGTGGCGGCTGTTCGACGCGCTCGCCGAGGACGACTTCGACGAGGAGCGCTTCCGGTACGTCGACGAACTCCAGCAGGGGCTGATCCGTTACAACGACGAGCTGGTCAACTGCTCGTTCATCTCCTTCCAGGACCACTCCTTGTGGAACGCCGTGTACCGCGTCTGGTGTGCGGCCGAGGTGCCGATCAACCTGCGCTTCGACCGGTTCACCGAGCGCTTCGTGGACTCCGGCGACGACGGGGTGCTGCGCGCCTGGGAGGAGGCGGCCCACCCGGGGCTTCCGGTGCCCGGGTCCGAGGGCTACAAGGCGTTGTTCGACGAGATGGTGCGGGTCTGCGAGGCCGTCGACCGGGGCGAGCGGACCGCCGCCGACGCGGGCCCGGACCTGCTGAAGACGGTGGTGAACTCCCCCGTCGTACTGGACCATCTCGGACTGCGCGACCCCGAGTGCCGGTTCGTCTACCCCATGCCGGACGACCTGCGCCGGATGGCGAACTGGCTGCGCCACGACGGGCCGGCCGAGCTGCGCTACCTCACCACCGGCGTGGACGTGCGCGGGCTGCCGCTGGAGGCGGAACTCGACGACGAGATGGGCCTGCCGCACTGACAACGGCGGATGGAACACCGCGCGGGCGGGCGGCTCCCACTACGGGTGGGGGCCGCCCGCCTCGGGTTCAGCTCGGCCGGGGTACGACGCGGAAGACCGGGCAGCGTGCGGCGGCCGCCTCGAAGTCCGCCGGGGAGCCCGAGGCGACCAGCCCGTTGCGCACGAAGGCGCCGGCCCCTCTGGGGTTCTGGACGGGGAACTCCCGCAGCACACGGCCCCGTTCCGCCTCGGGAAGCTCGACGAGTTCCACCCGCTGCGCCCGCCGCCCACGGGTGAGCACCCCGTGCCCCGCCGCCCGCGCGTTCTTGACCCAGTCGGACCCCGGGTACGCCTGGAGGAGGTAGCGGGTGCCGTCGACGACGACCGGGGCGACCGGTGTGGTCCGTGGCAGACCGCTCGTGCGGCCGGGGACGGTGAGCAGGTGCATGGGGCCGAAGGGCAGGCCCAGGCGGTGCAGGAGGATGACGACGTGGTTGCGTGCCCGGTGCCGGGGCGAGAGGGAGCGCCGCGCGGTCATGACCGCCCCTTCTCGTGGACGCGTCGGGTGATGGCCCGGACCACGGACCGTGGCATCGCCCGCATGAGGGGCAGCCGGATGCGGTAGGCGAGGCCCGGCACCGTGGACGGGCGTCCGGCGGCCACCGCGTCCAGGCCCGCGCGGGCGACCTGATCGGCCGTCAGCCACTTCATACGGGGCAGCGCCTCGGTCGGCACCCCGGCCGCCGCGTGGAACCCGGAGCGGGTCAACCCCGTGTGCACGGTGGTGACATGGACGCCGTGGCGGCCGACCTCCATCGCCAGGGTCTCGCTCAGCGAGGACAGGAAGGCCTTGGACGCGGCGTACGTCGCGGAGCGCGGTTTGGGCAGGACGGCGACGAGCGAGGAGACGTTCACGATGCCGCCGGCGCCCCGGGCGATCATGCCCGGCAGGCATGCATGCGACAGCCTCAGGGGTACGACGGCGTTGAGTATCGCGGTGTGCAGCTCGCGTTCCGCCGGCAGTTCCGCGAAGTACCCGGAACCGCTCGACCCGGCGTTGTTCACCAGGAGTTCCACGGGCCGCTCGGGGTCGGTGAGCCGCCTCTCGGCGGCCAGGACCTCACGCTCGTCGGTGAGGTCGAGCCGAAGGACCTCCACGCTCACGCCGTGCGCGGACTCCAGCTCGCTCGCGAGCTGTTTGAGCAGGTCGCCCCGTCTCGCCACGAGGACGAGATCCACCCCCTCCTGGGCGAGCAGCCGGGCGAATGCCTCACCGATCCCGCTCGACGCACCCGTCACCATGGCCGAGCCGTAGGGAAATCGCCGCATGACATTCCTCGAATCTCTTCGACAATTCGACAATTCAACTGCATACGTCCCGACAGATTAGCCCCGCCGACCGGGAACAGGCCAGTGAATGGACGGCTCCAAAGACCCTGTGGCCCGGTTTATTTTGACTTAAGCGAGGGTTCATCGATCGATGGTGAAATACGGCTGCGCGATTGGCTCGACTTCCTTGTCCCGTCGCCCGCACTCCGCTCCTGTTCCCCGTCCCCGTCGAAATGGCTGGTCGCTCTCATGAGTTCCTCCGCGCATCAGCGGGAATCCTCGTCCGCTCCACTCCGGACACCCGACGCCGGCCCCGCCGCCCGGCTGCACTCCCTCACCGGGCTGCGCTGGATCGCGGCCCTCGCCGTCTTCCTGTCGCACGTCAGCACCCTGCTGCCGCTGCCCGGCACGAAGCCGGTGTTCGTCCTGGGCTCCTCCGGCGTGACGTTCTTCTTCGTGCTGTCGGGCTTCGTCCTGACCTGGACGTACATGGCCGGCGACCGGGTCGGCCCGTTCTACGGCCGCCGGTTCGCCCGTATCTGGCCGATGCTCGCGATCGGCGTGCTGGTCCCGCTGCTGCTCCAACTGCCCGACGCCATGCCGGGCCAGTCCGACACGCTGCTGCTGATGGCGCTCTCCGCCGTCCTCGTGTACCAGGCGTGGGTGCCTGGTTACATCCTGGGCAGTACGAACCCCGTCACCTGGTCGCTCGCCTGCGAGGCGTTCTTCTACGCGATCTTCCCGTTCGTGGCGAAGTACACGGTGCGCCGCTCGCTGCGCTGGCTCGGCTGCGCGGCGGTCGCGCTGGTGCTGGTGGGCTGGGGCATCAAGCTGTGGCTGTGGGACGCCTACCCGCCGTCGCCGCGCCCGGCGTTCACGGGCGTGGACGGTCTGGTCTTCGGCACCTACTCGCCCGTCGCCCGGGTCTGGGAGTTCCTCCTCGGGATGGTCGCGGCGGCCGCCGTGCGCAAGGGCTGGCGCTCCCCGCTCGGCGTCAGGTCGGCCACCGCGCTGCTCGTCGCCGGGTTCTTCGTGCTGTGGCTGCTGCGTGCGGAGACCTGGCGCCAGTACGTCGCCTACGACGCGCTCAGCCAGGTCTCGGCCCCGCTGTATGCCCTCGTGGTCGTCGCGGTGGCGCAGCGGGACCTGGCAGGCGGGGCGTCCTGGCTGAAGTCGAAGCCGATGGTGGCGCTCGGCGAATGGTCGTACGCCTTCTATCTTCTGCATTTCACCGTGCTCTTCGAGATATCGTCGGCGGTTTTCGACCGGAAGAGCATCATGGAATTCTATATGCGTCCGGTCGAGGCGAGCTGGTCGAATGCGGGATGGGCGGCGCTCGCCCTCGCGATCACGATCGCCGTGTGCGCCGTTCTGTACCAGTTCTTCGAACGCCCGGTGGAGCGGTGGCTGCGGGCCCGGATCGGGCGGCGCGCCGCTCGCGTCCCGGTTTCCGCAATTCAGGCGAGCGCTGCCGAGGGGCGTCGTACCGAGAGCAGTTCCGCGTCGAGGGAATGAGGGTGACAGGCATGACGACGTCAGGACCCGTCACGAACGGGGCCGCCTCCGGGCAGCCCCGGCCGGCCACGGAGCGGCCGCTTGAGGACCCCTTCGACGTGATGTTCGTCGGGTGGGCGTTCTTCCGGAGCCGGCTCCTGACGGCGGCGCTGGACCTGGAGGTCTTCTCGGTGCTGGGCGAACGGCTCCTCAGCGCCGAGGAGTTGGCCGATCGCACCGGTCTGCATCCGCGCGGGGCCCGGGACTTCCTCGACGCGCTGGCCGCCATCGGCCTGCTGTCGCGGGAGGACGGCGGCTACCGCAACAGCCCCGGCACGCTGCGCCATCTGCTGGCGGACCGTGAGGAGTTCGTGGGCGGCTTCCTGCGGATGACCACCGAGCTGATGGGCCGCGACCAGGAATCCCTCACCGGGCTGCTGCGCCATGGCACGGCACGCGGTCAGGGCGCCGGGGGCGAGGTCCCGTTCACGCAGATCTTCCACGATCCGTCCCGGCTGGCGCAGTTCCTGTCCGCCATGGACAGCTTCAGCGGGGCCGTGGCCGAGGAACTGGCGCGGGTCTTCGACTGGTCGCGCCATGCGACGTTCAGCGATGTCGGCGGGGGCCGCGGCAATCTGGCGGCGCGTCTGGCCGCCGCTCATCCCGGACTGACCGGCACGGTGCTGGACCGTCCGTCGATGGCGGAGCACTTCGACCGGCTGGTGGCCGAGCGCGGCGTGGCGAAGCAACTGCGGTTCGTGGGGGCCGACTTCTTCACCGTCGAGCTACCGCGCGCGGACGTCCTGATCCTCGGCAGCGTGCTGCACGACTGGCCGGCGCGGCAGCGCGCCACCCTGCTGCGCAAGGCGTACGACGCCGTCCACGACGGCGGGACGCTGATCGTGTACGACACGATGCTGGACGACGACCGGCGGCAGGCGGACAGCCTGATGCTCAGCCTCATCATGATGCTCCAGTCCGCGCAGGCCGGCGGCTTCACGCCGGCCGAGTGCGGGGCCTGGATGACGGAGGCGGGCTTCACGGTCGAGCGGGTCGTACGGCTGCCCGCGCTGACGACAGCGGTGATCGGCCGCAAGAATTGACGCAAACGTTGAACACCCGCCACCCGGCCGCGACCCGGGAGCGGGTGTTCAGCGCCCCCGGAATTCGTATCTGGACAACAGCGGCTGCGCTATTCTGGCCGCCAACTGCAAAGGCCATGGCACCTCGGGGGTATAGATGTCGGTCTCGGCGCATATCAGCATCCTGGTCATCGATTCGCATCCCATCTCACTGACGGGGTTGCACACGATTCTTGACGGCTGTCCCGATCTGCGGGTGGTCGGCGTCGCCCAGGACGACGACACCGCGGTCGCCCGGTACCGGGAGCTGCGGCCCGATGTCGTCATCGTCAACGCGCACAAAGACGCCACACAGGCTCTCAACAGCGTGGGGGCGCTGTCCCGGGCCCGGTCGCCGCTCTCGCCGCCCAACACGCTGGTGCTGGTCGACGACGTGGACGCGGCGGTGGACCGCGCGCTGCGGTGCGGCGTGAAAGGCCTGCTGTCCAGCGGCAGCAGTTCCGAGGAACTCGCCGCCGCGGTCCGCGTCATGGCCATCGGCCGGTCCCTCCTCATTCCCCGGGCCCGCGAGAATTCGGGCGATTCTCCGCTCGAACAGCTCACGGACCGGGAAATAGAGGTGTTTCGCCTCATGACCCGCGGATACAGCAATGCCGAAATCTCGGCCGATTTGTCATTGAGTCAGAGCACGGTGAAATCCCATATCCAGAAGGTAATGGAAAAGCTCGGTCTCCGCAATCGCGTGCATGCCGTTATTTTTGCTTACGAGAACAACATCATCCACGCGAGCCATCTGTAGCGGATCAGGCCGGCCCGGAAGTGTTTCCCGCCGGCGCGAGCAGTTGCGCGAGGACCCGCCGTACGTCGAACACGTTCCGGTCCTCGACGACAAGTCCGTTCTCCACGCGCCATAGTTGGATGCCTTCGGAGGAGATCACCCGTCCCGTGGGGGCCACTCCGGCGAACTCTCCCACGTGCGTACCCCGGGTGGTGTACCAGCTCGCCACCCAGGGCCCTTCGGCCACCTGGAGGCCGACGTCGACGGTGAGTCCGGCGAACGCGGCGCGCCGCGACCGTACGCTCCGCTTGGGGCCCTCGGGGCCGACCTGCTCCCCGCCCAACAGGAAGTCGGGGGCGAAGAGCAGATCGGCCACGGCCAGCTCGCCGCGGCTCCAGCCCTCGTCGAACCAGCGGCGGGCGAGGGCCTTGTTGGCCTCCTGGACGCTCGACTGCCCGGGTCCGGCCGTGTCGGTCACCGGTCCCCCTCCGCGGCGGGGGACTCCGCCGCGCCTGCCGCGCGCAGCGCGTCGAGGCTCTCGCGGCCGATGGTGCTCAGTGCCGGAATCGGCGACCGCGCGGCCCATTGCAGGAAATCCGCGATCTGCGCGCGGTCCGGATGGATGAAGCGCTGGTTGACGTCCTTCCAGCCGAACCCCGGGTGCACCGCCTCGGATTCCTCGATGAGGCCGAGAATGATGTCCGCCGCGCGGTCGCCGTCGATCAGCTTCGCCTCGTACTGCGCGCAGGTCTCGGCCGTCGCGTCGAGCAAGGTCTTGAAAGCGTCGTTGTCGGGCCACCACAGGCCGGTGTGGGGCGCGTTCTCCAGCGCGTCGAAGACGCTCGGGTCGCGGTGCGTACGGAAGGCGCGCAGCGCGTTGTTGATCCGGAGAGTGCCGGGGGTGTTGCCGCTTCCCCAGACCCGGAATACCGCGTCCCACAGGCGAAAGTGCGAAAAGGCGATGAACGAGCAGTTGACGAGGGTGTCGTTGTAGTCGAGCAGCCCCTGTTCGAGGTCCTCGACGTGGCGGAAGCGCTTTTCCTCGAAGTCGTCGTCCGCCAGCGCGGCCAGCAGCCGTGGCGCGAGGGCGTGGATGATCTCGAAGGTGTTGGACATGCCCCGTGAGTACAGCGGGTCGAGGAAGCCCGCGGCGTGCGACATCAGGCACCAGCGCCGGCCCACGGTCTGGTGCGACGAGTACTGCAGCCGCCCCGTGGACACCCATTCCCTGACCTTCCTGGCCCCCTCGAACTGCCGCTCCACCGCGGGGAACCGGCTCAGCAGCGCGGCGAACTCCTCCTCCGCGCCGACCCCTTCCGGCTTGGGGTACAGCCTCGGGTCGAGTGTGACGCCCACGCTGCACAGCGGGTTGCGGGAGAGTTCGTGGTTGTCGAAGGGGATGATCCAGAACCAGCCCCGTTCGAAGATGTGGTGCATGGTGCCGTTGTGCCAGGGCACCGGCGGCCGGCTCGCCTCGGGCACCTCGATGACGTCGTCGAAGGGCCGCACGCCGATCATGTGCGTGAACAGGGACCGGGAGTGGTGCCGGAACCGGGCGGGCTCCTCGCGCAGACCGAGGTGGTCGGCGAGCGGGGAGCGGAAGCCGCTCGCGTCCACCAGGTAGCGGGCCCGGATCTCGTGTCCGTCGGTTCCGATCACGGTGACGCCGTCGTCGTCGAAGTCGATCTTCTCGGCCCGCCACTGCTGACGGGTGTCGCAGCCGTGTCCGATCGCGACGCGCAGCAGGTAGGCGTCGCTGTCCTGCCGGAAGAGGTGGCTGGCGGAGGTCAGGGCGTCGGGGATGACGAACTGGTGGGCCTGCGTCGGGTCGGGTTCCTGTCCCGGGCGGTGCAGCATGAAGCCGAAGTGCTGCTTGCGGCCGAAGGTGTTGCTCACCTTCGTGTTGATGGCCGTCACGTCGGTCAGGGCCTCGAACTCCGGCACGTCGTAGCGCTCGGCGAGCACCTGGAGCCAGGAGACGAGCTGGGGGATCATCGACTCCCCCACCGCGAAGCGGGGATGGGTGCCGGCGTCGGCGATCAGCACGCTGGCTCCGCTGCGGGCCAGTACGGCGCCGAGGGTGGATCCGGCGATTCCCGAACCCAGGATCACCACGTCGTGGGTAGGCGTCTGTGTGGACACTGTCGTTCCCTTCGCAGTCGTCCGGTCTCGCACGCCGTATGGCGATCGGCGTCCGCGCGACCACCCTTGCGCACGCCGATGAAGGCGTGAGAAAGCACGTGCAAGCCACCGCGCCGCACCGCGGTGACCTGCACCTGCACACGATCAGACGCTGCGCCGGGCGGCTTCCTGCGGGGCGTCCTGGGCGGCTTCCTGGGTGGTGGAGGTCGCGGCGGCGGGGTGGGACCTCGGGCCGGATGCCCGTCCGGGGGTGGTGACGAGCAACCGGCCCAAGGAGCGTGGGAACCACCAGTTGGACCGCCCGAGGAGGGTGACCAGGGACGGGGTCAGCAGGCCCCGTACGACGGTGGCGTCGATGATGATGCCCGCCGCGAGCGCGGTGGCGAACACCTTCACGTCGGTGATCGGGATGCTGGCCAGCGCCGTGAAGGCCAGGAAGAGGATGAGCGCGGCGGAGGTGACGAGCCGCCCCGTGCGGCTGATGCCGGTCACCACGGAGGGCACCACGGTGTCCCGCTCGCCCTTGGCGGTCAGCTCCAGGTGGGTCTCGCGGATGCGGTGGAGGATGAACACCTCGTAGTCCATGGACAGTCCGAACAGGAACGCGAAGACCGCCATGGGGATCCAGATGGTCACCGCCCCGATCGCCGGGGTCCCGAACAGCGCCTCGCTGCCGTAGCCCTTCTGCCAGACGAGGACGACGACGCCGTAGGCCGCGCAGGTGGACAGCGCGTTGAGGATCAGGGCCTTGACGGGCAGGACGACCGAGCGCAGGGTCCGGGCGAGCACGACGAAGGTGAGCAGGGCGACCACGATCAGGATGAGCTCGAGGGAGCCGTAGACGGCGTCGATGAAGTCGACGTCCTGCGCGGGCCCGCCGCCGGCGAGCGCGCCGGGGGTGTCCTTCGCGGCGTCCATGACGCCGGTCACCGTGGACCGGCCGGCGCTGCTGGAGGGGTCGCCCTTCGTCCACACGTCGACGATGCGCTGTCCGCCGCGCGCCCAGTCGGCGGGGGCGACGGAGCCCGCGACGCCTTCGAGACCGCCGAGCTTCCCGTGCATGGCGTCACCGTCGGCCGCCGGCACCAGTACCTCCAGCGGACGGGCGATGCCCTCGCCGAAGCCGGCGTCGACGATCCGCTGGAACGCGGCGGCGGGCTTGCCGCCCTGAGCGAGCGTCACCGTGGCCGGTTGGCCCAGGCGCAGTGCCAGTACGGGCGCGGCCAGGGCCAGCAGCACCGCGCCGCTGAGCACGGCGCACAGGGCGGGACGGCGCGTGGTGAGCCCGGCGATCCGGCCCCACAGCTTGCTGTCGGGGCGGTGGGCGCGGCGCGGCCGGTCGAGCTTGTCGCCCCAGGCGTACAGCAGGACGGGCAGCAGGGTCAGGGCGACGGCGACGCTGACGATGGGGATCAGCAGACCCGCGTAGCCGACGCTGCGCAGGAACGGGACGGGCAGGACCACCAGCGCGGCGAGGGAGATCGCGACCGTCGCGCCGCTGAGGGCGACGGCGTGGCCCGCGCTGGCCACGGCCCGGACGACCGCCTGCCGGCGCGCCTCGGGCTCGGGGCCGTCGGCTCCCGCCTTCTGCCGCTCCTCGCGCCAGCGGGTGACGACGAGCAGCGCGTAGTCGATCGCGATGCCCAGACCGATGAGCGCCACCAGGTACTGGACGATGAAGGAGACGTCGGTGACGGTGGTGATGCCGCGCACCAGCAGGAACGTGGTGGGGATGGCGACCAGGGCCATCAGCAGGGGCACGATGGCGAGGCCGCTGGCGAAGACGAGGCCGAGGACGACCAGTGCTCCCAGGGCTCCGATCAGCGTCTCGTAGATCGGGCTGCGCTGCGCTCCGCTGTCGCGGCCCGACAGCACGGGCTGACCGGTCAACTCGACCTGGGCTCCGGCGATCCTGGCCTGCCCGACGGCCGCCTTGATCTGCGGGAGGGACTGCTCGTAGGGCACGTTGGAGCGGTTGGCCGGCGGGTAGACGAGCGCGACGGTGGTGCGCTTGTCCTGCGACACGAGCGCGTCACCGCCGGCGGTCGCGTACGAGACGCTGCGGCCGCCCTGCGGGGTGACCTTGGCGATCAGGTCGCCCCACTGCTCGCGCACGGCGGCGCTGTCGAGGGTGGCGCCCTCGGGCACCGTCACCACGAGCAGCAGGGGGGCGTTCTTGCCGCCGGTCTGCGAGAACCGCTGCGCCAGCGCGTCGTTCGCCGCCTGGGAGGACTTGTCCGGGAGCCGCGACTCGAAGGAGAGCTTGTCGATCGTGCTGCCCGACATGGCACCCCCGGCCAGGGTGAGCACCACCCAGATCAGGACCACGGGCAACCGATGGGCGAGTACCCATCGCGTCATGCGCTCCACGTCAACTCCTCCTCCTGTAGGACCGCTACTATGTAGCCACGCTACATATCGCTTTCGATCGCCAAAGTAGCCCCCCGCCGCCACGACCGCAACACCGAACCGGCTTCCGGGAAAGGGAAGTTGACGCGGACCCGCCTGTTCCGGACCACTTGTTCCGGACCACCCGTTCGGAAACGCGGAGAGCCCCCGGCGGCGGCGACACCCGTGGAGGAGTGCCGCCCCCACCGGGGGCTCACGCGGCGATACGCCGAGGTACGTAGCAGTAGAAGCCGAGGTCAGTGCCAGTAGAAGTGGTGCAGGGCCTACGAGGCGACGGCTCCCCGGACGACGGAGACGAAACGCTTCAGGGACAGCCCGAAATAGCCGCCGGCCAGGAGCGTCAGGGTCGTGGGGATGGAGACCATGGGCCAGTCCAGGGACTCCGGATGACTCAGGCCCCGGTTGAGCAGAAGCAGGATCAGCGCGCCCAGGACGGACAGGAGCCCGATGAGGGCCGCGAGCGTGCCGGTGGTCACCGTGTGGTCGTGCCGGGCGGACGCCGCCTCGAGGCCGCTGCCCCTGCGCAGCCCGGAGAACGCCCCGGCCAGGGAGAACACGCAGCCGAAGCCCACGATCGACAGCCCGATCAGCAGCAGCGGCGGATGCCGGTACGCCCAGGGTCCGGCCGGTCCCCCGAGCAGCGCGGACGCCCAGGTCGCCGCGAGCAGCGGCAGCGCGCAGACCGCCCGCAGGGCCAGCCGGTTCGCGCTGAGGCGCAGCGTGGCGTCGTTGTAGGCGCGGGCGACGTCGGTGGGCGGACCCCACTCCTGGACGGCGCGGTGCGCGGCCTCCTCGACGTCGGGACAGTCCTCCAGATTGCATTCCGCCGCGCACAGGAGGCCGTCCAGCACCTCGTCGATGATGGCCGAGCGGCGCGCGTACGACCCGACGAGGTGCTCCGCCACATGGTCGGTGTAGCGCTGCAGGACCGCCGTCTCCATCACGCCCCGCCTCCCAGCACCACCGAGATGACGGAGGAGACCTCCTGCCAGTCCGCCCGCTTCTCGGCCAGCGCCCGGGAACCGGCCGCGGTGAGGTAGTAGTTCCGGCGGCGGCGGCCGTTGTGACGCGTCCACTCACTGCCGACCAGCCCCGCGGCCTCCAGCCGGTGCAGCGCCGGATAGACCGTCCCCGTGGGCAGGTTGATGGCGTCGCCGCTGCGCCGCTTGAGTTCCTCGATGACCGCGTACCCGTGCTGCGCCCCGGGCTCCAGGACGGACAGCAGCATGCCTTCCAGGTTGCCTCTCAAGTTCTCCGCCTTCATGTCTAGCCACACTACACATCGCCGCCGGACCCGAACACGGCGTGTTTCAGGGCTTCAGGGCTTCAGGGCTTCAGGGCTTCAGGGTCTCGCCGTCCAGCCGCCCGGGAAAGTCCCGGCGCCGCCCGCACACCGAGTGTGTCCGCCCACCGCGAGCCGCGCGGCGAGCCCTGCGGCTGTCTCGAAGAGCGGCCCGGCGCGGCTGAGTTCGGCCAGGGCGTCGGCGGTCTGCGGCGGGTCATCGGCGGCGCGCAGGATGTGAGCGGTGTCTGGGTAGGTGTGCGCCTCGGCAATCCGGTCGGCCGCCGCATGGCGCTGGGCGGCCTCCGCGCGGACGGTCGCGGGCGGTCAGCAGGCGCTGCGGGCGATCCGTAGGGCGTCGGTGCCGGTCCTGGTGGAGCAACCGGACGGCACGGCGGTGCAGCGAGCAACGCGCGGGCACGGACGACTCCGCAATACCGCCGAGCGCGCCACAAGACACTGCGGGATGCCACGGGATGCCACGGGTGCCATGGGGTGCCAACCGCCGCACCGCGTAGAGGAGTTCGGTGTGTCCGCAGTCGGTGGCGGCCGTGACGAGGGCGATGCTCCCCCGGTCCTGTGACGCCTCGTCGAGCGTCTCGGTGAGTTCGGCGAGTTCGCGGGCGCGTTCAGCCGACGGTACGGCTGTCTCGGTCTTCGCCGGGCACGCCCTCTCCGGCGTCGTGGGCGGCGGCGCCCTTGTCGGGTGCCGTGGCCTGGAGCGGTTGGGAGCGCTTGGCGTCGATGAGGGTCAGTAGCGGGCCGGTCATGGCGGTCGTCACCAGGGCCATGACGACCATGAGGGAGTACAAGGAGCCGTCGAGCAGGCCGAGTTCGAGGCCGACGCCGAGGATGACCAGCTCGGTCAGACCCCGGGTGTTCATCAACGCGGCGAGGGTCGCGGAGTCCCGCGCCGGAAGGTCGTGCGACCGGGCCCCCAGGTAGGTGCCGCCGAACTTTCCGCCGATGGCGACCAGCAGGATGACGCCGAGTTCGGTGAGTCCGTCGAGTCCCACGCCCCGCAGGTCGACCTTGAGGCCCGCGACCACGAAGTACACGGGCAGCAGCAGCGAGGTGATCTCGCCGGTGCGGTCGCAGATCTCCTCGCGCAACGCGTCCATCCCCTCCCTCGGCAGCAACGCGCCGAACAGGAAGGTGCCGAAGATGTAGTGCATCCCCATCGCCTCGGTCGCCGCCCCCGACAGGAAGATCCCCACCATGACCACGGCCATCCCCGTCGGCGTGAGCGGCTTTTGGGCGTCGCGGGAGGTGAACACCCGCCGCAGCAGGGGCCGTACGGCCAGCAGCAGACCGGCGAACGGAACGAGCAGGGTGACCTGCCAGTAGTCGGCGCCGCCCACCACCGCCTGCACGCCGGCCAGCGCCGACCAGGCCACCACGTCGACGACCGCCGCGGTGGCCAGCGCGAGCCCGCCGATCGCCGTACGGGACATCCCCCGGCTGACCAGGATGCGGGAGAGCACGGGGAACGCGGTCACCGACACGGACAGTCCCATGAACACCACGAAGGCGGCGTGCTGTTCGGTCGGATGGTGGCGCAGCAGATAGAGGGCGAGCGGGACACCGAAGGCGAACGGCACCAGGGTCGAGCCCGCGGCAGCCACGAGGGTGAGTCTGACTCTGCCCCGCAGGACCCGGTGTTCCAGTTCCAGTCCGACGACGAACATGAACAGCGCGACGCCGATCTGCGCCAACGCGCCCAGCAGGGGCCGTATGTCGGCGGGAAAGAGACGGTCGGACACCGAACTGCCGAAGAGTGTGGGGCCCATGAGGACACCGGCGAGGATCTCGCCCATCACGGGCGGCTGGCCGATGCGCCCGGCCAGCGCGCCCAGCGCTCGGGCGAGCAGGAGGATCAGCGCGAAGTCCAGCAGGAGAAACAGCACTTGATGACTCGTCATGGCAGGTCGGTCCTCGATCGGCGGCTGGCGTCGGATGGAAGGGCGGTCCGCCGAGCACCCCTTGGTCTGAAGGGACGGTGGCGGCGGTCGGGCGCGGTCGGACGGCGGATCTGCGCGGTGCCGTCGCCGTGGCGCGAACCGGGTTTCCTTCGGGGCGCGTGACCGTAAACAAGATCATGGCGGCGGTGACGACGGTCGGGGAAGACGGTCGGGGAGGGCTCCAAGAGGGCGCGCCCTGACGGAGGTTGTGACCGGCCGCCGGCCCGCCCGCGCTCCTGTCGCCGATGCCGACAGCCCCGTGCCGTCTCGTGCCGCGCCGTGTCGTGCCGCGCCCCGGGTGAATGGTGAGTCACCTGTCGGCGTCCCCAGCCTGCGGTTCGGGCCGAGGTGCTGTCATCGCCCATATTGCTCACTGCGCCGAACAACGGGCCGGCCGCCCCGGCCCGAACCCCGCGCCACGGTCGATTTCACGCCAACCGCTTCCGCGCCCACCCACCGATCGGCGCGTGACGTAGCGGCCCGATGGCGGATTCATACTGCATGCAGCGCCGCCTCCGACGACGCCGTAAGCCCCGTATGCCCGGTCCTCACGGCCCTGCGCCTCGGATAAATCCCCACAGCCGTGCTACTCACACGCGACGGGGGTGGCCTGAACGCTATTGCCTCCCGACAGACTGATGTGCGAGGCTCAAAGGAGTCGTGACAGATTGCAACGGGGGTTGCCAAGTGTTCATGGATGAGTGCAGGCACATACGGGGACGACATCGACATGCCGAGTCGTTCAGCCGTTCGGGGTGATTCGCCGCAGCTTTTCGCGCCGTCCCCCGGCTGGATTTCCTGTTCGCCGACCACCGCTCTGTCCGGTGGTTTCCGGTTGAACGACCAGCTTTCCGAACATGCCGACGGAGCTCTCCTGTCGATACACCGGCAAAGCCTTGGCCATTTCCTGGACTGGCGTACATCCATGGCCGAAGGGGAGTCTCGACGGCCGGTCGGGCGGCCAGTCGGGCGGACGTGTCGGACCACCGGGGCGCACCTGTCGGCCGGCGCCGGAGGCCCGGTCCGGGCGAGCTGACGGCCCCGCCTCCAAGGCGTTCCTCTCCGAAAGGCCCTCTCACGAGCGCGACCCGGCGCTGACACCGGG
This sequence comes from Streptomyces sp. yr375, assembly GCF_900110755.1. Classification (GTDB taxonomy): domain Bacteria; phylum Actinomycetota; class Actinomycetes; order Streptomycetales; family Streptomycetaceae; genus Streptomyces. Next base: position 1,566 of record NZ_FOFF01000003.1, on the reverse strand, counting down.
CACGTTCTCGCGACGCCGATGCCCATGCCCACGTTTATGCCCATGCCCATGCCCATGCCCATGACGAAGCCGACGCCGATGCTGACGCATCTCGCTCAAGGATGTCCGCAGCGCCGCGCCCGGATCCTCGGGACGCGGACCCAGCGACCCTCACAACGGGAAGGCACCGCCGAGTAACCGCCACTCGCGAATTTCTCGCCACAGACCACCAGATCAGGGAGTCCGCAGCATATGGAGCACCTCGCCCGCCGCGCGATCATGACAATTCGTGAAAACTATCACGAGCCCCTGGCCCTCGATGACCTGGCCCGGTCCGTGATGATGAGCAAGTTCTACTTCCTCAGAGTTTTCCAGCGCACCACAGGAGTGACACCCGGCCGCTTCCTGAGCGCCGTTCGCATACAGGAGGCGAAATGCCTGCTGGTCCATACGCAGGTGAATGTGGCCGACATATCCGCGCGGGTCGGATACAGCAGCCCGAGCACCTTCTCCCGGCGTTTCACGGCCTCGGTCGGACTCTCACCCACCCAGTACCGGCGAATCAGCCGAGGTGATTGCGAGGAGTTTCCCCGGATAACCCCCGCACCCGTGACAACCGGGCCGCTCGGATCCATATCCGGAAGGGCTCATGTGACCGGGACGACCCATTCCCCCCTGTACGTCGGCGCGTTCGACAGTCCGATCCTTCAGGGGCAGCCGGTGGCCTGGAACAGGCTCGACGGAGCCGGACCGTTCTCGCTGAAGAAGGTGCCGCCGGGCACCTGGTACCTGCACGCGGTGACGCTCGACGGCCGGGCCTCAAGCGCTCAGTGCTGCGGATCGCCCCTGCTCGTGGGGGCCGTCGGCCCGGTGGAGATCGGTGCCGGCGCCCACTCCCGGCTGGACATCACGGTCCGGCAGGAGGACTGGAGCCGGCCGCCGGTGCTGCTCGCCCTGCCCGGCCTGGGCCACAGGCCCACCCGGCCGACCGGCGAGGACACCACCCGCCCGGCCGGACCGGAGGCCGGGTACCGAGCCCCTCGTCGGCGTACGGGGGCGGGCAGCAGACTCGTCGGTGTGTGAAGACGGCCGGCCGTGCCGCGGAGCGAACTCGCCCGCGGCACGGCGCTGTTCAGCCCCGCCAACTGTGCGCGGCCCGGAAGCCGTGGCCGCGGTCGAGGGGGTGCGGGCCGGCTTCGCCGGGACTCTCCTCCGATGCGGCGGCTCTGGCCCGGGCCGCCGCGCGGGCCAGCAGGACCACGGTGATGGCCGCGATCTCCTCCGACCGGGCGTGGCCCTTCTCGACGCGCAGGATGTCCTCGGCGGCGGATGCGCTCATGGGAGTGCCCTTCCTCGTCTCGCGACTCGGTTCCCGACGCGGTTCTCGACTCGGTTCTCTACGCGGCGGATCTACTGCGGCGCGTTGCCGTGCTTGCGGGACGGCAGATCGGCGTGCTTGGTGCGGAGCATCGCGAGTGCGGCGATGAGGGTTTCGCGGGTCTCGGCGGGGTCGATGACGTCGTCGACGAGGCCGCGCTCCGCCGCGTAGTACGGGTGCATCAGCTCGGACTTGTACTCCTTGACCAT